>NZ_RZHE01000009.1 GCF_003989825.1 Vreelandella populi | reverse complement strand
GGCACGAGAGACGACACAAAACACCGTCACACAGCATGATGTACATTGCCAGTTACGCCTGACGACCATAGCGAGCGTGAACCACCTGATCCCTTGCCGAACTCAGTAGTGAAACCGCTTAGCGCCGATGGTAGTGTGGGGTCTCCCCATGCGAGAGTAGGTCATCGTCAGGCACTTATTGTGAAAAATCCCCCGGGGCTTGCGCCTCGGGGGATTTTTTATGCGTGAAAGAAAAACAGTCGACAAAAAAGGCGACTTTCGCCGCCCTCGCTATTGTTAGCTGCGATGCTTAAATAATGCTTTTGTATCATCGTGATACATGGGATTTACTTGATTAGGCTGTATCGCGTTGGTGTTGGCACTGTCCGCCGGCCCAGGTTTCATAAATGGCGCGGTCGTCAGCCAGTATCATTAATGCAAAAAGCCGCTCACCCAATGTTTTACAATGGCTAATACGCCGAGATAAGAGTGGTGTGGCGTTAGGGTCTATCACTACGAAGTCAGCCTCACAAGCAGGCGCTAACTGGCCAATGTGGCTATCCAGTGAGAGTGCCTTTGCGTTGCCCATGGTTAAGCCATAAAAGCCTTGCCAAGCAGTAAGCGGTTGGCCGCTTAGTTGGCCTACCTGATAAGCTGCCTTGAGCGTTGCGAAGCCTGATAAATCGGTTCCTGCACCGATATCGCTAGCCAATGTAAATGCCATGCCTGTTTCATGGGCCGCCTGACGATCAAAAAGGCCGCTACCAAGAAAAAGATTAGAGCTGGGACAAAAAGCAATATTCGCGCCTCGATCTGCCAAACGCTTACGCATGCCATTATCAAGGTGAATGCCGTGTGCAAAGGTGCTGCGAGGACCAACTAAGCCTGCCTCCTCGTAAACCGCTAGGTAATCGCGGCTGCCAGGAAATAATTCTGCTACCCAGTCTAATTCACCGTTATTCTCGGCTAAATGAGTTTGCAACCAAAGCGTTGGGTCATTGCGTAGAAGGGCCCCCGCAGCATCCATTTGGGCCTTAGTTGACGTCGGCGCGAAGCGTGGCGTCACGCTGTAGCCTAATCGGTCCTTGCCATGCCAGTCTTCGATCAGTCGTTCGGTATCGGTAATACCTGAGCTTCCATCCAACAGGTCATCAGGCGCATTACGATCCATTAATACCTTACCAACCATCATGCGTAAGTGACGCTTTTTGCAGGCAGTGAAGAAAGCATCTACGGAGCCAGGGTGGCTAGAGCCAAATACCTGGGCGGTAGTAGTTCCTGCGCGCAGCATTTCATCCAGAAAGACGTTTGATAGCGCTTCTGCGTGGGCATGGCTAGTAAAGCGACACTCTTCCGGAAAGGTATAATCGTTTAACCAGTCAAGCAGTTGGCGACCATACGAGGCCATGATGTCTAGCTGCACATAGTGCACGTGGGCATCAATGAACCCCGGCATGATAAGTTTATCTCGATAGTCCAGTACTTCATAACCTTCAGGTAAAGATTGCGCTAATTCGTTGAAGTGACCAACGGCATGAATATGCTGGTCTTTTAGCCAAAGTAACCCGTCACCATAGTGTTCTACACTGCTAGGCTGGGGTGTATTGCCATCGCCTGGATCGCGAGTAAAGCTAATCAATTCGGCACGAATAAGCGTTTCAGTAGAAGAATTCATATTAACTCGTGGTTGTCGTAGAGTCGGTCATCAGTGTTCGTAGTACGTGAGGATCAAGCCCACGGTTTTCCTGAGAAGAAGGTGTATCCGTCAGCCAAAGCAGTTCCGAGACTACCGTTAAGGCGATAGCATAGGGCGTTTTATCAGTAAGCTTGGCGCCATGGACGAGTCCAATCGGGCTTCGCACTCGAGCCGTTTGTTGATCAGAGTAACCTTCTCGTTTCAATCGTCCTTCAAAGCTTGCCCATTTGCTTACAGAGCCGATGAGCCCAATTGATGCCACATCATCGCGTTCAATAAGTGCTGCGATAAGGGCATAGTCTTCGTCATGGCTATGAGTCAATACCAGTGCATGGGTGTTGGGAGGTAGGGTTGCTACACTTGACTGTAACTCGTAAGGCGAGTGGCAGGTAAGGCGTACCTGGCGTTTGAAATGTTCGTCAAATACACCAGCTCGGCTGTCATACCATTGCACATTCCAGGGAAGCGGTGCACACAGAGAGATAAGTTCGCGGCCTATATGACCTGCTCCAAATACCGCTATATTCGCACTACTTCCGGGAAAAGCCTCGAGTAGAACGTTCAAATATCCGCCGCAGCACTGGCCGCTGCGCCCACCCAAGGAGAAAGCTTCTACATGAAATCCATACTGCCGCGCTTGTAATAGGCTGCGCGCAGCTGCAATGGTTTGCCACTCGAAAGTACCCCCGCCAAGAGTATCGAAGCATTCTGTTAGAGTAATTACCATCCGGGCGCCGGGTTCGCGAGGCGTTGACCCCTGACTGGTCACTTGTGTCGCCAGTACATGCGCCTCGCCTTCATTCTGCAGGCGATGCAGGGCGCCATGCCATGTTTCGCATACGCTCACAGGGCTTTCTCTCTTAACGCTTGCGCGGCGAGCAAAACACGTTCAGGTGTTGCAGGCGTATCCAGGCGGGGTGAAAGCTGGTACTGCGTTAAGCTAGAAAGCGCATCCCGTAATGCAGACCATACGCTGATACTCAGCATGAAGGGTGGCTCACCTACTGCTTTTGAGCGATAGAGGCTAGCCATGGAATTGGGATGTCCTTCAAGTAACGCGACGTTGAAAGTGGCGGGCAGGTCGCCGAACGTGGGAATTTTGTAGGTTGCCGGACCGTCGCTTACGAGTACACCTTTATCATTCCATATTAGCTCTTCGGTGGTTAGCCATCCCATGCCTTGAATAAAACCGCCTTCTACCTGGCCAATATCAATGGCAGGATTAAGTGAATTGCCCACATCGTGGAGAATATCGACGCGATCCACCTGATACTCACCACTTAAAGTATCAACGCTGACTTCGGCGACAGCGGCCCCAAACGCATAGTAATAAAAAGGGCGGCCCTGGCCGGTCGCGCGGTTGTAATGAATCAACGGGGTGGCATAAAAGCCTTTTTCAGATAAAGAGATACGGTTCAGATAGGCGGTTTGAACCAGTTCCCCCCAGGGTATCCGACGCTCGCTTTCGTCCATACCTGCGACCAGCATGCCGTCTTCAAAGCGCATTTCTTCACGGTCCAGCCCGCCATCAAAATGCGAGGCAGCAAAATCAAAGAGCCGTTCCCGCAATTTACTGGCCGCATCCCGGGCAGCCATACCGTTAAGATCAGCACCGCTAGAGGCGGCTGTGGGGGAGGTGTTGGGAACCTTGTCAGTTCTTGTTGCCGTAATACGCACCTGTTCAAGGTCAAGGCCCAGCTCACGGGCTACCACCTGACAAATTTTAGTGTGCAGGCCCTGGCCCATTTCCGTACCACCATGATTGATCATGACGCTGCCATCGGTATATACGTGAAGCAGGGCGCCAGCTTGATTTAAATGCTGCGCTGTAAACGAAATGCCAAACTTGACGGGCGTTAGAGCGAGGCCTTTTTTGACAACTGGGCTTGCCGTATTGAACTCACCAATGGATTGACGGCGCGCCCAGTACTCACTATCCATTTCCAACTTTTCGACAAGACCATGCAACAGCTTAAGTTGATCAACATGTTGGCCATAGTGGGTTATGTCATACCCATCACGATAGAAATTGCGCTTACGGATAACCAAAGGGTCGACGCCAATTTTACGGGCAATATCATCCATGGCCGCTTCAATAATCATCATTCCCTGCGGGCCGCCAAAACCCCGAAACGCTGTGTTGGAGGCCGTATGTGTCTTGGCGCGATAGCCGGTAACGCGAGCCTTGCCCAACGAGTATGCGTTATCGGCGTGAAACATGGCACGGTCCACAATTGCATCCGAAAGGTCGGGTGAGTAGCCGCAATCGCCGATCAGCTTGATGTCTCCTCCTTCGATAATGCCGTTGGCATCAATGGCCAGCTTGTAATGGCTGTGAAAAGGATGACGCTTTCCGGTGGCGCGCATATCTTCACTGCGTGGCAAACGAAGGCGCGTGGCCTTGCCTGTGCGCCGAGCGATAATGGCGGCGATGCAAGCCCATGGCGAGGCCTGAGTTTCTTTACCACCAAACCCGCCGCCCATGCGGCGAACCTCAACCGTTACGGCATGAAAAGGAATGCCCAATACTTCAGCGACCAGCTTTTGGGTTTCACTGGGGTGTTGGTTGGAGGTGTGAACAATGACACCTTCATCTTCGGTCGGTAGAACCATACAAGCCTGACCTTCCAGATAAAAGTGCTCTTGCCCGCCAATGAAAAGCTCGTTTTCAATTACTTGGCTAGCTTGCTGCAAGGCTTGTTGCCAATCGCCACGCTCTTGCATGTGGGTAGGTCTTACAAGCTCTTCGCGTTGAACAGCAGCCACAGGATCAAGGCTGGCGGGCTGTTCGTCAATGGCAATTACAGCGAGCTTTACTGCACGCCTTGCGGCTTGCAGGGTGGTAGCTGCTACTGCAAATAGACACTGCCCGGCATAGCTGATGTCGTTTTCGACAAACAGGGGGTCCCCTGGAAACACAGGACCAATATCCGTATGGCCAGGCACATCGTGAAAGGTAATGACATCTATCACGCCCGGAGCCTGTTTGACAGCCTCGAGTTCTAGGCGGGTCAGCAGGCCATGAGCTATTGGCGATAAGCCCAATGCTACATGAAGCGTATCAGGTGGCGTTTTTAAATCGTCAATGTAGGCCGCCTTTCCAGTAACGTGCTTTTCAGCGCTTTCATGAAAACTGGCCTGCCCGGCATGGCGTTGCCTTGTGCTTTTCACTGTGTGGCGTGCCAGTGGGCCATCGCCTTGAATATGATCATCAAGCTCCCGACGAGCGCGACGGCTATCCGTATCCAACCTAGTGAGCGTACGCATGAAGCATCACCTCCTGATTCGGCGTTGAAAGCGTCAAGTAGAGCCGCTCGATGAGGTTGGCCGCTGCCTGCTGGCGATAATTCTTACTACCGCGAACGTCGTCCATTGGTGAAAATTCGCTTCTCAAAGCGGCTTGAGCCAGTCGAAAGCTTTCTGGTGTGATTAATTGATTATCTAGCGCTTTCTCGGCTGCCAGAGCACGCTTGGGTATAGCCGCCATGCCGCCGAACGCCATGCGTACATCATGTAATCTGCCGTCTTCTACTCGATAGCTAAAGGCGCCCAGTATGGCCGAGATATCGTCCTCCCGACGTTTGGAAAGCTTCCATATGTGTAGTTTATAAGAGCTGGGTAGGCGGGGGATAAAGATGCGGGATAACACCTCGTCAACACCCAGCGCGGTTTTTTTATAATCAACAAAAAAGCTATCCAGCGGTAAGTGGCGAGTTGCGTTAACACTGACTATTTCTACCCAGGCCCCGAGCACTAGCAGTGCCGGTGGTGTATCGCCGATGGGGGAGGCGTTAGCGATATTTCCCCCAAGCGTGCCACGGTTACGAATTTGTTGAGAGCCTAAACGGTCTAGTAAATGGGCAAAGGCCGCAAAGTTGGCTTTTAAGAAGGGGGCAAGCTGAGTATAGGTAACCCCAGCACCCACCCACCAACCGGCCTGGCTGTTAAGCTCTGCGGCCTCAATCGTTAACAGCTCTTCTACTCGGCTAACATCAATTAATTGATTTAGCGGCTTTAAACGCTGCGTGGTTTCCAGCCATAAGTCTGTTCCGCCAGCCACTAGATAAGCGTTGGGAAAGCGCGCTCGGGCCACAGTTAAATCGGCAAGTGAGGTAGGCTGTATAAAAAAGCTTTCTGCCTCAGCCAGCGGCTGTGCTGAAGATTCAGTACTGAAACTGGCAGAATACGAATGGTACCGGCTGGGGCGTTTGTAACCATGCTGCTGCATGTGTAAAGCCGCACCGCGAATGGGGCGATAGCCAGTACAGCGGCACAGATTGCCTCCTAGGGTTGCTTCCAGTTGCTGGCTGGTTAAGGGTGGTGTATCAGCTGCTAGCGATTCGTAGAGGGTAAATAACGACATGACAACACCCGGGGTGCAAAAACCACACTGGCTTCCATGGCATTCAATCATGGCGGTTTGGGCTGGATGCAGCTGCCCATCCACTGCAAGCCCTTCAACAGTAACCAGTGATTTACCCTGTAGCTGATGAGCGGGTGTAATACAGGCATTGACGCTTTGGTACCCAGGCGTGCTGCCTATGGCACCAATCGCTACGGTGCATGCTCCGCAATCGCCTGAGGCGCAGCCTTCTTTTGTCCCTGTGGCCCCCAAATGCTCTCGTAATAACGTTAAAATGCTGGTGTCCGGAGTTACATGGCACTGTTGCGGAGCGCCATTGAAAAGGAACTCAATACTAGCCATACCCGACTCCATTATAATTGTTCTGACCGAACGGTCAGCATTGCTTGAGCTTGAGACAAAAAGGCAGGTCATGCAAGTATTTACTAGGTGCGCTGAGATGGGGCAAGCATGTGGAAAATGCTAACTTTTGGTGCAGCAAATACAATTCAATAAGTACGATCTGACGCTTTATGGCGTGCCTAAATAACGAGTCATCCAGGAAAATTATATGTCATTGGAAGCTGCGCCAAACGAAAGCGCCCATCGCGAGCGAATCGAACAGCGTATTTTGAATGCCGCAGAGCAGGTGTTCTCACAGCACGGTTACCGTGGCGCGAGCCTCCAATCTATTGCCGATCAGGCGGTTTTGCCAAAAGCCAACATACTTTACTACATGGGAAGTAAACAGGCGCTCTATATACGGCTACTCAATCGTATGATGCGGCGCTGGAATGCGGTGCTTGAAGATATCACTCCAGCTAGCGATCCAGGCAGGGTACTCAGCGAATTTATTCGCACTAAAATGGTGCTTGGGCAGCGTTATCCAGAGGGCTCAAAGCTGTTTGCCGCCGAAATATTAGCGGGTGCTCCATTTCTAAATGAATATCTGGCGGTTGAATTACGTGAATGGGTCGCTTCTCGCGCCGCCATCATTCGCCAGTGGTCGACACAAGGTAAGATGGATAATGTCGACCCGCGCTGGCTGATTTTTTTAATTTGGTCCGCAACTCAACATTACACGGAATACAGTGCTCAAGTGACGCGAGTCATTGGTAAGGATGCGCTTGATGACAAAGATCTGGCATCTATTACCCAGTTTCTTGAACACGTCATTTTAAAGGGATGCGGGGTCGCTTCTCAGCCAGTATCTGAGCTTCAGAAAACGGCTGATTCATGAGCCTTCTTCCCATTGATCAACATCTTGAGGCCATCCGGGCGGGGCTTGAAGATCATAATCGCCTAATTCTGATGGCTCAGCCGGGAGCGGGTAAAACAACCCGTGTGCCGCTGGCGTTATTAAAAAGTAATTGGGTGGCTGATCAAAAGCTTTTACTGCTTGAGCCCCGCCGGGTAGCTGCCCGTTTGGCCGCAAGTTTTATAGCCGAACAGTTGGGTGAGCCGGTAGGTCACACCGTCGGTTACAGGATGCGTGGGGATAGCTGCACAGGCGAACATACTCGGCTAGAAGTCGTTACTCAGGGTGTACTACTGCGGATGTTGCAGGAGGATCCTCTCCTGGAGGGGGTTGCAGGGATTATATTTGATGAATTTCACGAACGTAGCCTGGATGCTGATGTTGGGCTGGCGTTTGCCTTGGATGTTCAAACCAGTGTGCGCGATGATTTACGCTTGGTAGTGATGTCGGCAACGCTGGATATTAAAGCATTAACGCAGGTGCTAGGTAGCCAAACGCCGGTGATTATCAGTGAGGGGCGCCAATTCCCCGTTGATACCTATTACCGGCCGATTCTGCCAAATGAGACAGATGAGTTGGCAGCACTTCGGGTGATTCAGGAAGCCCTTGGTGAAGAAACTACCCAGGATATACTGGTTATTCTCCCAGGCGTTGCCGAGATAGAGCGGTTGATACGAACCTTGTGTAAGGCGTTACCCGAGGTAGCTCCCAGAGCGCTGCACGGGCGCATGACGCTTGCTGAACAGAGGGCAGCGTTAGCGACAGATACATCCCAGCGACGGATCATTGTTTCAACGGCTATTACCGAGTCGAGCGTAACGGTGGATGGCGTTAACGTTATTATTGATGCAGGCCTTGAGCGTGTGCCAATGTTTCAACCGCGAACAGGGCTTACGCGACTGACGACCAGACGCGTTAACCGTGCTAGTGCCGATCAGCGCCGTGGGAGAGCAGGGCGACAGCGGTCGGGGACGTGTTTTCGCCTGTGGTCGCAAGAACAGCCCTTGGTTGCCCATCGTGAGCCCGAAGTTCAGCAGGCGGATTTATCGGGTGTAGTGCTAGAGCTGGCGCGGTGGGGCGTTGACTCTCCGGATAAGCTACGTTGGATAACGTCACCTCCCCAAGGGGCTTGGCAGAGCGCTAAGGCACTGCTTGTACAGCTGGGTATACTGGATAATCAGCACAAGCTGACCCGGCTAGGCCATCAGTGTGCTCGCTGGCCCCTTGAACCACGCTTGGCGGTTATGCTGGAACGGGCAAGGGAACTTCAGGCGGTGCCGCTCGCCTGCACGGTTGCCGCGCTGTTGGAAAGCCGTGACAATACCGAGCGTTCTTGGCTAAAAGCGCTGTCTCAACGCCTTGCTACTCCCGGGCAGTTTCCATCTTGGTTGCGAGAAGCCAAGCGGCTTGCCAGACACGCCGACGTGACATTGAACCAGGTTGATCTGGCGTTTTTGGGCAAGCTCTTGGCCTTGGCGTACCCCGATCGAATTGGCCACCAAATAAGTGCTGGGCGGTTCCAGTTGGCGTCCGGTAAAACGGCCGTTATGTCCTTGAATGACCCGCTGGCCCACCAGCCTTTTCTAGTAGCTGCAGGTTTGCAGAGCAGTGCCTCAAACGAAGCCAAAATCGTTGCAGCTGAACCTCTCACCTTGGAAGCGTTAACACAGTTATATGCTCATCAGTTGCAATGGCAGTCCAGAGTCACCTGGTCCGATGAGTTAGGTAAATTAGTCGGTGAGAAAGTTCAGGCGTTCGGGGCATTAATAATCGCTAGGCACCCCATAACCACGCTACCCCAAGAAGCTGTCACTAAGGCGCTATTGAACGCTATACGCCAGCGGCCAACGTTATTGACATCCCATCAGTTACAGCAATTGCAGGGGCGTATGGCATTGCTGCGAGAAACGCTAGGCGATCAATGGCCCGACTGGTCGACGCCGGCGCTTCTGGATACTCTGGAGGTATGGCTTGAACCTTACTTGGCCGATATTACGCGGCTGGCTCAGATAGAAAAACTGTCGCTTCACCGTTACCTATTCGATACCCTGCCATGGGAGCAGCAAAATGAGACGGAACGGCTAGCACCCCAAACTCAGTTAGTCCCAAGTGGTAAACAGATAGCCCTGGATTATATTCCATGTCTGGAACAGCGGCCTGCCGTACTGGCATTGAAATTACAAGAGGCGTTTGGGTGGCTTGATACCCCAGCTGTTGCCGAGGGACGTGCTGCCTTGATGGTGCACCTGCTTTCACCTGCGCGTCGACCTCTTCAAGTCACGCAGGACCTGCGTAGTTTTTGGCTGAATGGATACCCGCAGGTGCGTAAGGAAATGCGCGGCCGTTATCCAAAGCACCCCTGGCCCGAGGATCCCTTGACTGCTGTGGCAACGGCCTATACAAAAAAGCGCTAGTTCTGCTGTTCTGGAATCTCGCCCGGAGTGCGATACCGAACGCCTTCGGCCTGTGGCTCTTCGTAGCGCTTGTTTTCATCTTCAGGAGCAACGCCCAATACGGTTTTCTTGGAGCCATCTGGCCACGTATAGGTAGTACAACCTGCAAGCGAACCCAGCGAAATCAACGCCAGAAATACTATCGTTCCTGCCCTGAGGCGGTGTATCTGCATATATTACTCCCTGCTTGCATGGTCTTTTCTAGAACGGCCAGAATCGTAATGAAGGGACTATAGGGTGCCGAATGGCTAGTTGTAAATCGCCAATTGCCATGGTGCGTTTATTTTAAAAACTAATTGCTTAATTGGTGTAAAAGCGTAACGAATGCTCAATAGTTTCTATACTTACTGCTATGTAAAAAGGCTTCGTTGCCTAGCGCCCGCAGCCCTTGGCAAATAGGCCAGTGATTTCGTTTGGTGCTAATATAATACTGGGAAAACCGCTGAGCGGCATATCTGCGTTTTTATAGTGAAACCAAGGATATGGCTAGCGAAAAAGTGTAAGGACACATCATGAAAGAATCGAAAGAACAACGCTTAAAATGGCTTATACGCTTAACGTTGTTAGGAACACTACTGACTATTGTCGTCATATTGGTAGGAGCGTGGACGCGGCTGGTTGATGCAGGACTGGGCTGCCCTGATTGGCCAGGCTGCTATGGGCGCCTGCTAGTGCCGGACAGTGATCATGCTGCTCTGCGCCACCCTGATGTACCCCTGGATGCCTCAAAAGCCTGGGTTGAAATGATCCATCGCTATATCGCTAGCCTGCTTGGGGTACTGGTCATTAGTACCTTGATTCTCGGCTGGCCGCTAAGAAAGACCGACCAATACCCATGGCGTATAAGTGTGTTGCTGCTAGCGACTATTATAGTTCAGGGTGCCTTCGGCGCTTTCACCGTTACTTTAAAACTTTGGCCGCAGGTTGTTACGCTGCATTTGCTTGGTGGGATAAGCGTACTACTGTTATTTTTCTGGCTGCACTTAAGATTAAAGTGTGTTGCCATGCAAAAAAAGCTTAGCGCCAGACGTTCCACTATCTGGTGGGGGCTAGCTGCAGGGCTGTTGGTCATGCAACTTGGCCTGGGTGGTTGGGTGACCAGCAATTATGCGGGTATTGCCTGCCAGGGAGTACCAGCTTGTAACGGACAGTGGTGGCCAAATATGGATATCAGTGAGGGGTTCCATCTTACCCAAACGGTAGGGCCTAACTACCTGCATGGGCAGTTGCACGCTGAAGCGCGCACGGCTATTCATTTCATACATCGCTTGGGGGCTGTCGTACTGGGTTTGTCACTAGTAATTCTTTGGTATCGGTATCGCCATCATCCGGCTTTATTTCGAGCGCTTAATATAGTTGTCGCAATTTTCTTTTTGCAAGCCTTACTCGGCGCTGCAAATGTGCTGTTATGGTTACCTCTATGGCTTGCACTTATACATACCGCAGGCGCTGTCTTGTTAACAGTCAGTATGCTGTGGGCATGGTGGCAGTGGCGATTAAGTCATGAAAATATTGTTATAACTCAGCCGAATGGCTATCCAGCACATCACGTTCAGCCTATGTAGGTTGATTTGTAAGGGATGGAGCAAGTTAAATAAATATAAATCTTGAAGAAATTAGAAGTAAAAAGGCAAAAGGGTGTACAATTTCTGTTAAGCTATTTTCATGTTTTGAGGGGCTTTATGAATTCGACTGTCGCGCTTATATCTCTTGTAGTGGCTTTAGCCATTATTGTGGGTTTGTCGGTTTATGCGATCAAACTGCGCAAAGAGGTAAAGCGACGTGAAGCATTTCGTATCGATGAGGATCGAAGAGCCCACCAAAACTGTTTGGAAAATCTGGATTTTGTAACAAGCGCATTGATTCAGGAGCAGGTTGATATTACTGAAGGCTCCTGGCGCTGCAAGGTGCTGCTTGAAATTATAGATCCAAGCCTTTCAGAGCGTGCCGAGTTTCAAGCATTTGCTCAAGTTTATGAACGCACAAGGCACTTAAAGACGCATTCCGCACGTGCTGCATTAACACCTCGTGAACGTATGTCGGAAGATAAACAGCGTTTGGCCGTTGAAAATGAAATGCGGCCCGCTGTTCTGGCAGCTGCAGAAGCTGTGATTAAATGGCGTGCGCAGGGCGCTTCTGCGCTACATTGATGGTGTGATGAAGTAGCAAATAATAAGCAAAGTAGTACATTGGTATGTTTTTTTAGTGCCGATTGTGGCAGTTTTGCTATGCTTGAGATGTCGATATTGCCAACAAATTGATATCTCGGCATTGTTGCCTTCAAGCGTCGATGCGTTAATGATAGGCAAACTGTTCAATGCCAAGCAGGGGAACGCCCGCAAGGTAATATTGAACAAGCGAAAAATGGATGCTCTCGCAATAAGAAGCATTGGATAGATTTGGTCATATGGCCATGTCAGCATTGGATCAAGAAGGAGTCTTGCATGAAAAAATCAACGACTGGCTTGCTAATCGGTTCCGCTCTAGTAGTGGGCTTATCAGGCTGTGCCACTTCGGCTAACCAATCATCTGGTCAGGCTCAAGCTAGTGCTAGCAACGGCGAGCGTAGCTGGTATCAGCACCCGTTCGTATGTGGTTTAGCCGGCAGTGTTATCGGTGGAAGCATTGGCTACGCCACTAGCGGCTCATCTGACGAAGAAAGTGGCGCGGCAACTGGCGCTGTTGCGGGCGCAGCTATCGGCGGCCTGCTGTGTGCAGATCGTACGCCCGAGCCTGTTGCAGCTCAGTGCCCGAGCTATGGCGAAGTGCCTGCTGGTGTTGCAGTAGATGCGCAAGGCTGCCCGCTGGATTCCGATGGTGACGGCGTTCCTGACTACCGCGATCAGTGCCCAGGCACCCCTGCAGGCGTTGAAGTAGATGCAGTTGGCTGCCCGCTTGATTCCGATAACGACGGCGTGCCGGATTACCGTGATCAGTGCCCCAACACACCCGCTGGTACCGAAGTGAACGCGCTGGGTTGTCCGGATAGCGTTGTACTTAACGACGTAAACTTCGAATTTGATTCAGCTGAGCTGACAGCTAATGCCCGTAACATTCTGAACGGCGTTGCTGAGCGTCTGGTCAACAACCCGGACGTGCGTGTTAGCATTGAAGGCCACACCGATTCACGCGGTTCTGCTGAGTACAACAAAGACTTGTCTCAGCGTCGCGCCGAATCTGTTACTACTTACCTTGCCCAGCGTGGCGTAGGTGCGAACCGCATGCGTGCAGTTGGCTTCGGTGAAGAGCGTCCGATCGCCTCTAACGAGAACGATCAGGGCCGTGCACAGAACCGTCGCGTTGAACTGGACGAGTGGAACTAATTCGTAGTTTCTCCATGGCGTAAATATTAAAACGCTATTGAAAACTTCGAAATAGATACTGACGGGAGGCTTCGGCCTCCCGTTTTTATTTTCCACTGGGTACAAGTCTGCTAGGCTACGCGCGTATTTTAATTTTGTTTTACGTATACCCTACGATCATTGATAGCGAAATGTGATCCTTGGTATGGATCACCACTGCGCTCAAGGAATATCTGAATGCCGATTGTTACACTACCTGACGGTAGCCAAAGAACATTTGAATCGCCACTTTCAATCATGCAACTTGCTGAGTCCATTGGCCCTGGTTTGGCTAAGGCTTGCATTGCAGGTCGAATCGATGGTGTATTGGTCGATGCCGCAGACCTTATCAAGCAGGACGCAAACGTCGCGATCATTACCGCACGTGATCCTGAAGGCGTCGAGATCATTCGTCACTCTTGTGCGCATTTGATTGGTCATGCGGTCAAGCAGTTATACCCGGATGCCAAAATGGCCATTGGCCCGGTCATCGATAATGGCTTCTACTACGACATCGATTTTGGCCGTTCGATCACGCCTGAAGATCTTGATGCTATCGAAAAGCGTATGCAGGCGCTGATTGAGAGTGAGTATGATGTAGTTCGTGAGTACGTCGATCGCGATCAGGCAATGCAAGCTTTTCAGCAGCGTGACGAAACGTACAAGCAGGAAATTATTCGCGATATACCTGAGGGTGCAGAGATTCGTCTCTATCATCATGAAGAATACACGGACATGTGCCGTGGCCCTCACGTGCCCAATACTCGCCACCTCAAGGCCTTCAAGCTAACCAAGCTTGCAGGTGCGTACTGGCGTGCAGATGCGTCTAACGCCATGTTGACCCGTATTTACGGAACGGCCTGGGGTGACAAGAAGCAGCTTAAAGCTTATCTAAAACGTCTTGAAGAAGCCGAAAAACGTGACCACCGTAAGCTTGCTCGCCGCCTGGATCTTTTCCATATGCAGGAAGAAGCACCGGGAATGGTATTCTGGCACCCCAATGGCTGGGCGCTGTGGCAGCAGGTTGAGCAGTATATGCGTGGCGTTTATAAAGAGGGCGGCTACCAGGAAATTCGCTGCCCGCAGGTGATGGATGTCTCGCTTTGGAAAAAATCAGGTCATTGGGATAACTACGCAGACGGTATGTTCTTTACCGAGTCTGAAAAACGCGAGTATGCCCTTAAGCCAATGAACTGCCCAGGTCACGTACAGGTGTTCAATTCTGGGCTGCGCAGCTATCGTGAGCTGCCTGTTCGTTTTGGCGAGTTTGGCGGATGCCATCGAAACGAGCCGTCGGGTGCGTTACATGGTATCATGCGCGTACGAGCCTTTACGCAAGATGATGGTCATGTTTTCTGTACGGAAGCCCAGGTTGAGCCTGAAGTAACCAGTTTTCATCGCCAGGCTCTGAAGGTATATAACGATTTTGGCTTTGAAGATATTGCTATCAAGATTGCTCTTCGCCCTGAAAAGCGAATTGGCAGTGATGAGGTATGGGATCGTGCAGAGGATGCGTTGCGTGGTGCTCTAAAAGCCTGTGATGTTGAATGGCAGGAACTTCCTGGCGAAGGTGCTTTCTATGGTCCCAAGATTGAATACCATATGAAAGACTGTCTGGGGCGTGAATGGCAGGTGGGCACTATGCAGGTCGACTTCATGATGCCAGAGCGTCTTGGTGCACAGTATGTAACTGAAGAAGGCGAACGCAAGCCGCCAGTAATGCTGCATCGTGCTATTGTGGGCTCCATGGAGCGTTTCATCGGTATCTTGATTGAACATTATGCGGGCGCTATGCCATTATGGTTGGCACCTCAGCAGGCGGTAGTCATGACGATCACCGATGCACAGCGTGATTATGCGCTTGAATTAGAGCAACGCCTGCAAAAAAGTGGCTTACGAGCTAAAGCGGACTTGAGGAATGAGAAGATCGGCTTTAAAATCCGTGAGCATACGTTACAGAAAATTCCCTATCTCCTTGTGGTGGGAGATAAGGAAGTCGAAGCTGACTCGGTGGCCGTTCGAACACGCAGCGGCGAAAACCTCGGCACAATGACGATCAACGAACTTATTGAGCGTCTAACTGCAGAGCGAGCAGCCCTGGCGACATCGTCAATTGCCTAAGGAGACGGAGCAATCAAGCGAAGCAACCAGCGCGGGCGTCCAGCAGACAAACGCCCACCAATGAACGAGCGGATTACCGAAGAAGAAGTGCGTCTAATTGATGCTGAAGGTGAGCAGTTGGGTGTTGTGCCCACCACCGAAGCGCTAGAGCGTGCAGAAGCTGCCGGTTTAGACCTCGTGCAAATTTCGAATGCCGATCCCATCGTCTGTAAGATTATGGATTACGGCAAATTCGTTTTTGAGACGAAGAAGCAGAAAGCGGCTCAAAAGAAGAAGCAAAAGCAAATCCAGGTCAAGGAAGTCAAATTCCGTCCTGGCACTGACGAAGGCGATTATCAGGTGAAGTTGAAAAACCTGACGCGCTTTCTGGAAGGTGGTGACAAGGGTAAGGTCACTTTGCGCTTCCGTGGTCGTGAAATGGCGCACCAGGATATCGGCCGCAAGCTGATGGAACGGATCGCGGCAGACCTGGAAGAGATCGGTGCGGTGGAGTCTTTTCCGAAAATGGAAGGCCGCCAGATGATCATGATCCTTAACCCAAAAAAGAAGTGATCCAACGGCGAAGTCAACGGGCCACCGCTTAAGCGGTGGTTGGCCCTGGGTTTTCTAAAAAATATCGAGCGGAGTTTTCTCATGCCGAAAATCAAAAGCAACAGTGGCGCTGCCAAGCGCTTCAAAAAGACCGCAAATGGCTTTAAGCACAAGCAGTCTTTCCGTAGCCACATCCTGACCAAGAAGTCGACCAAGCGTAAGCGTCAGCTGCGTGGAATGAAGCAGATCCATGCTTCTGATAAAGCGCTAATCCAGCGCATGCTGCCGAATCTGTAAGGTCGAATTTTCTTTTCTGAGTGCCATTGGCCTCAGCCATAAAGTCAGGAGTGTGTTATGACTCGTGTTAAGCGTGGCGTAGTCGCCCGTCGTCGCCATAAAAAAGTATTGAAGCAGGCTAAAGGTTACTACGGTGCCCGTTCGCGTGTTTTCCGCGTAGCTAAACAGGCCGTTATCAAAGCCGGCCAGTATGCTTACCGTGACCGCCGTAACCGCAAGCGCCAGTTCCGTGCGTTGTGGATTCAGCGTATCAATGCGGGTGCGCGCATCAACGGTATGTCTTACAGCCGTTTTGTTGGCGGTCTGAAGAAAGCCGGTATTGAAATTGACCGTAAAGTATTGGCTGATCTGGCAGTACACGAAAAAGCAGCATTTGCTGCTATCGTGGAAAAAGCCAAGGCTGCCCAATAAGGTCATTATGCTGAGCACTATGCCAGCATAAGATGACCAAGGTCATTTTAGTGTGACCCTACAGGGGAAGAGCAGCCGCTCTTCCCCTGTTTTTTTGTCACCTTTAACACGCCACGCCCTCATGAAGAGGGAATCGCTTAATTCGGAGTGAAACGGATGGACCACCTTCCTACTCTGGTATCTGAAGCTCGTGATGCCATTCAGGCTGCGCATGATGTTTCTGCGCTAGAAGAATTGCGAGTTCGCTACCTGGGCAAAAAGGGCGAAGTGACCGCTTTGCTGAAAGGCCTGGGCAAACTGTCAGCAGAAGAGCGCCCGGCCGCCGGTGAACGAATCAACCAGGCCAAGCAAACGCTTGCCAGTGAAATTGATGCCAAGCGACAGCAGCTTGAAAACACCGCTCTAAATGAGCGTCTGGCCGCTGAGCGGATCGACGTTACCTTGCCCGGCCGCGGTCAGGCTGAAGGCGGCTTGCATCCGGTAACGCGTACTCTTGAGCGTATTGAAGGCTTATTCACGCGTATTGGCTATGACGTGGCGGTAGGTCCTGAGATTGAAGATGACTACCACAATTTCGAAGCGCTAAATATTCCTGCCCATCACCCGGCGCGGGGCATGGCCGATACGTTCTATTTTGACGCTACTCGCCTGCTCAGAACCCATACGTCGCCGGTGCAGGTGCGCACCATGAAAAACGGCGAGCTGCCGCTGCGCATTGTGTGCCCCGGGCGCGTTTATCGCAGTGATTCCGACTTGACCCATACGCCCATGTTTCACCAAGTGGAAGGGCTGCTGGTTGACGAAGGAGTCAGTTTTGCCGACCTGAAAGGCACCATTGAAGACTTTCTTCAGGCTTTTTTTGAGCGTGACGATCTTTCCGTGCGCTTTCGGCCTTCTTACTTTCCGTTTACTGAGCCATCCGCAGAAGTCGATATTCAGTGTGTAATGTGTAGTGGAAAAGGGTGTCGGGTTTGTTCGCACAGCGGCTGGCTTGAGGTAATGGGCTGCGGCATGGTGCACCCAGAAGTATTCCGTCACTCAGGTATCGATACCGAGCGCTATACCGGGTTTGCCTTCGGCATGGGAGCAGAGCGTTTGGCCATGCTGCGTTACGGGGTCAACGATCTGCGTTTGTTCTTTGAAAATGACCTGCGCTTCTTGCGCCAATTCGCCTAACACCGCAGCCGAATACAGGAACGATCATGAAATTTTCAGAACAGTGGCTGCGCGAATGGGTATCACCGCAGCTAAGTACTCAGGCAATGGCCGATCAGATCACCATGGCCGGATTGGAAGTTGATGCGGTCGAAGCGGTTGCCGCCTCATTTAGCGGTGTTGTGGTGGCCGAAGTGCTTACCAAAGAAAAGCACCCCGATGCCGATAAGTTAAACGTGTGTACCGTTAATGATGGCTCCGATGAGCCGGTGCAGGTGGTTTGCGGTGCGGCGAACGTGGATATTGGTCAGAAGATTCCTTTTGCCCAGGTGGGTGGAGTGCTGCCAGGCGATTTCAAGATCAAGAAAGCCAAACTGCGCGGTGTTGAGTCTCGAGGAATGATCTGTTCGGCGTCAGAGCTTGGGCTTGAGGAAGAAACCTCGCCTGGTATTCTGGTGCTGCCTGAGTCTGCGCCAGTTGGCGTCGACTTTCGTGAGTTCATGCACCTTGATGACATGACCATCGAGGTTGATCTGACGCCTAACCGCGGTGACTGCTTGAGCATCAAAGGTCTTGCGCGCGAAGTGGGTGTACTCAATCGCTTGGCTGTGAACGAACCTGCAGACGAGCCTGTCACAGCAGAAATCGAAGACACTTTTACGGTGAATATTGAAGCGCCGGAAAAGTGTCCGCGTTACGTAGGTCGTGTCATCAAGGGGGTTGATGTCAAGGCAGAAACACCGCTTTGGATGGTCGAACGCCTTCGGCGTAGTGGCGTTCGCTCAATTGACCCAGTAGTTGATATTACCAACTACGTGATGCTGGAGCTGGGTCAACCGCTACATGCGTTTGATCGCGATAACTTGAGCGGCAACATCATTGTACGTCTTGCTCAGAGTGGTGAGCAGTTGACGCTTTTGGATGGACAGAAAGTAGCTCTGCGCCCTGAAACACTGGTAATTGCCGACCAGGCCGGGCCGCTTGCCATGGCGGGTATCATGGGCGGTGAAAATTCAGGGGTAAGTGAATCCACCGAGACGATATTCCTTGAGTCAGCCTTCTTTACGCCGCTCGCCATTGCCGGGCAAGCACGTTCCTACGGCCTGCATACCGATGCATCACACCGTTTTGAACGTGGGGTTGATCCAGAGCTTGCAAGCAGCGCTATAGAGCGTGCCACGCGCTTGTTGATCGATATTTGCGGAGGCCAGGCTGGTCCGCTCACTGAGTGCAAAAGCGATGCTGATATGCCTGCGCCAAGCACCATTTTGCTGCGCGAAGCGCGGCTAGAAAGTGCGCTGTCTAAAAAGCTGGCAAGCGATGACGTCACCGATATCCTCAAGCGTCTAGGGCTTGATGTTACCCAGAAGGCGGAAGGCTGGCTGGTAGTGGCACCCAGCTGGCGGTTTGATGTAGCCATTGAAGAGGATCTGATTGAAGAGATCGCGCGTATTCATGGTTACAACAATTTGCCCGTGCGACGCCCGGCAGCGCGGCTTGCACTGCGCTCGGCTGATGAGGCTACCCTGACCCATGCGCAGCTGCGTCGCCAGATGGTTGCCCGTGGGTTCCAGGAAGCAGTCACCTACAGCTTTGTCGCGCCTGAATTGCAGGCGGCTCTGCTGCCTGATGCCGTATCGCCCGTGCTTGCCAACCCTATCTCTGCTGATTTATCGGTAATGAGAGCGAGCTTGTTCCCTGGCTTGGTGCGTGCCATGGAGCACAACCTGAATCGCCAGCAGACTCGCGTTCGGCTGTTTGAGACCGGGCTGGTGTTCAATGGAGAGCTGGATCAGCTTTCACAGGTACCCATGATGGGCGCCTTGGCGTGCGGTAGCCGAGAAACAGAAGGGTGGAGCGGTTCTAAAGAGCGTATCGACTTTTATGATCTCAAGGGGGATCTTGAAAGTCTCTTGGGCCTAGGTGGAAATCTTGATGCCTGGCGCTTTGAACCCGCCGAGCATCCGGCGCTACATCCAGGTCAAAGTGCGGAGATTCTGTTCAATGGCGAGCATGCGGGCTGGATTGGCACGCTACATCCCCGGGTACGTGCAACGCTTGGGCTTAAAGTAGATGCTGTACTCTTTGAAGTGCGTCTGGATACATTAAGTCAAGGCAAGATTCCCGCCTTTGAAGCGCTGTCACGCTATCCAGAAGTTCGCCGTGACCTGGCGTTTATCATCAAAGATGAAGTGCCCGTACAGGCACTGTTGGATTGTGCCCGCGAAAAAGCCGGTGATTACTTAAAAGACATTAAGCTATTTGATGTCTATGCTGGTAAAGGCGTGGCGGAAGCCCATAAGAGTATTGCATTAGGCTTGACCTGGCAGCATCCTTCGCGCACGCTAAACGATGAAGAAATCAATCAGTTGGTAGACAACATCGTGACACAAGTGCGTGTCCAGCTTGAGGCTGAGCTGCGCGGCTGATAATAATACGCGACACGACGCTTATCACGTTCTTGGCAATGCGTTTGTTACAAGGAGGGTCTTTATGGGTGCGTTGACCAAAGCAGAACTAGCGGAGCATTTGCATACCGAGCTGGCGCTGTCTAAGCGAGAAGCAAAGGCAATGGTCGAAGCTTTTTTTGAAGAGATTCGAGCCTGCTTACGAGAAAACGAACAGGTCAAGCTGTCTGGTTTTGGCAACTTTGATCTGCGTGATAAGCGTGAACGGCCTGGGCGTAACCCGAAAACCGGCGAAGAAATTCCCATTTCGGCTCGCCGCGTGGTGACCTTTCGTCCAGGGCAAAAATTGAAGCAACAGGTTGAGCACTACGTTCAAAACAAGTAGTACTTAATACGCTGCCGTTTTAGCTATACCAATGGAGTGCCCCTGGGCGCTCCATTTTTTATGCCCGATTTAGAAAAAAACAGCGTAAATGATATGAAGCGTTCAATGTTGATCGTGCAATTTAGCGTGCTCTCGGCCACTGAAATGCGGTGTATAAGCCAGTTATGTTAATATCAAGCGAATGCAATGGCCCCTAGTCAGCTAACGGGTAGGCGCCGGAATATTTTGAGCAGGGGGACAACAGCTATGCCTCAAATGAATATATTAGTAGGTACGATGTATGGTGGTGCGCTGGATGTGGCAGAGCAGGTAAAACCACTTTTCGAAAAAGCAGGATTCGAAGTAAATATCGCTGAACAGCCTACGTTAGATGATTTAACCAGCGGTGAAAGTATTTCTTTATTTGTGCTTTCCACGACCGGTAGCGGGGACTTCCCGGGTAATTTTGTGCCCTTTGTACGCAGTTTGAGCGATACAAGCCCCTCTCTTACCGAGCTGCGTTATGGGTTGATTGCTTTGGGGGATAGCTCTTACGGCGATACCTTCTGTGGTGCAGGCAGAAAGCTGGATATGTTACTTGAGGATCACGGTGCACGTCGTTTGGGTGAGCGCTTGGAAATTGATGCCATGGAAACCTTTATGGCAGATGATGCGGCCATTCCTTGGGTCGAGGCGTGGCTCGAAGAGCAGCAGTTGAAGGTAAGTTAGCCAATGCAACCTAAGCCTTATTCAGCCGAGCGGGTCAGCGTAGCGCTTGGGCTATGTGTGGTAATGCTGGCCGCCTTGCCGCGCTTTATGGCCGGTGGCCATGGTACGAGGCAAACGCTTATCTTGATGGGAGTGGCGCTGGTAGCCACGGCTGCGGTGGCCCAATGGCGCCTACTTTCAGTTGATGAGCGAAAGCAGCTGCCTCGACTCTGCGCGCGGCTTGTGCTCATGTTGATAGCGGGAGCTGCGATTATGGGCCTCTGGCACACTCTTTTTACCGCTTGGATTAGTTGGCAGGTGTTTATTTCCCATGCAGCTACCTGCGGACTGCTGATTCATGCCGTCAGTTTATGGTGGGGGCCTAAACACCAAACATAAGTTGTTTCAAATAATGATTGCTGTAATTCAGGACTTAAAAGTAATAAATTAGTCACTAATTGCCTTGTAATTAATCGCAATGCCCCCATCTTGCGAGCATGGCGCTTGCCACCGTGCGTCAGGGTTCTTAAAATTGCCCTTTTGATCTTATTAAACACAGTCAACATAACGCCCAGCCGCTAGAGGACAATTCATGCAAGTTTCCGTCGAGACAACCTCCCAGATCGAACGCCGTATCACTATTCAGGTACCGGCTGCCGAAATCGACGAGGCTGTCAGCACTCGCTTGAAAGACACTGCGAAAAACGTTCGCCTGAATGGTTTTCGCCAGGGCCGGGTACCGATGGCAGTAGTGCGTCAGCGCTACGGCGACAGCGTTCGCAGCGAAGTAGTCGGTGAAGTAATGCGCGAGCGCTACGTTCGTGCGATCACCGAAGA
Organism: Vreelandella populi; assembly: GCF_003989825.1. Lineage (GTDB taxonomy): Bacteria > Pseudomonadota > Gammaproteobacteria > Pseudomonadales > Halomonadaceae > Vreelandella > Vreelandella populi. The sequence continues at coordinate 36,083 of NZ_RZHE01000009.1, read as the reverse complement.
GAGCCTCAATCCTGCTGGCTACCCTCAGATCGAACCCCAGGTAAACGAGGAGGGCAAGGATCTTGAGTTCGTGGCGATCATGGAAATCTACCCGCAGGTTGAGCTTACCTCTATAGAAGGTACTGAGGTTGAGCGCCCGGTCGTTAATGTTAGCGACGCTGACGTTGACGAAATGATCGAAACTCTGCGCAAGCAGAACGCCGATTGGCAGGAAACCGATGCAGCAGCTGCTGATGGCGATCAAGTAACAATTGATTTTCAGGGCTTCATTGGCGACGAGCCGTTTGAAGGCGGTAGCGCTGAAGGCCATGCGCTGGTTATCGGTTCAAACAGTTTCATCCCAGGCTTTGAAGCACAACTGATTGGCGCCAAAGCCGGTGAAGAGAAAACTATTGAAGTCACTTTCCCTGAAGATTACCAGGCCGAACACCTGGCGGGTAAAGAGGCGAGCTTCAAGGTAACGGTTCATAAAGTCAGTACTCAGCAGCTGCCGGAAGTTGATGCTAGTTTCATCGAGCGCTTCGGTGTTGAAGACGGAGATCAGGAAAAATTCCGCGCCGAGATCAAGAAGAATATGACCCGTGAAGCAACCCAGGCGGTTGATAATCGTGTCAAGCAGCAAGTACTGGATGCGTTGAAAAAAGCCAATGATATTCCCGTGCCCAGCGCTCTGGTTCAGCAAGAGACTGATGCTATGAAGCGTCAGGCGGCACAGCAGTTCGGCCTGGGCGAGGACTTCGATGTCAGCCAGCTGCCTAACGAGCTTTTCGAAGAGCAGGCCAAGGGTCGTGTGCAGGTAGGTTTGTTGCTGGCTGAAGTTATCAAGGCCAACGAACTTGATGCCAACGACGATGCGATTAAGGCGAAGGTTGAAGAGCTGGCCGAGCAGTACCAGGATCCTTCCGAGGTTGTTGAGTACTACATGAGCAACGACCAGCTGAAAACTCAGGTAAAATCTGCCATTCTCGAAGAGAAAGCAGTAGATAAGCTGCTTGAGCAAACGAACGTTAAAGACGTTGAAATGTCTTATCAGCAAGCATTGGCTGCCGCTCAGCAGCAAGCTGAACAAGACGAGGGTGCCGAAGAGGGCGAGAAAGAGAGCGCCTAAGTACCCGTCAGCGCGGCGCATCGTTTTCGGTGCGCCTTTCCCTCACCGGACGCAAGGAATCACCTGAATGAGTGAGTTTGATATTCAAAATGCCGGCGGTTTAGTGCCTATGGTGGTTGAGCAAAGCGCCAAAGGGGAAAGAGCCTACGATATTTACTCGCGCTTGTTGAAAGAGCGTGTGATTTTCCTGGTTGGCCCTGTTGAAGACTACATGGCCAATCTGGTGGTAGCCCAGATGCTGTTCCTCGAGTCGGAAAACCCCGATAAGGACATTCATCTGTATATCAATTCTCCTGGCGGCTCGGTGACAGCTGGCATGTCGATTTATGACACCATGCAGTTTATCAAGCCTGATGTGTCAACCGTATGTATTGGTCAGGCAGCCAGCATGGGCGCACTGCTATTGACTGCAGGTGCAGCAGGCAAGCGTTACTGCTTACCTAATTCCCGTGTCATGATCCATCAGCCGTTAGGCGGTTATCAGGGCCAGGCGTCTGATATTGAAATTCATACCCGCGAAATTTTGGGTATTCGCGAAAAACTGAACCAGATTCTGGCCCATCATACTGGTCAAGACCTGGAAACGGTTTCTCGTGATACGGATCGCGACAACTTCATGAGCGCCAATAAAGCTCAAGAGTATGGCTTGATTGACGCAGTGCTGGATAAGCGGCCTACATCCTGATAGCGTGATGAGGTTTTGCTTTTCTAACGAGCTTTTATGGCGGTGTAAGCCGCCGCAGTGACAGAGGTACGCGAATGGCCGACGGCAAAGGCAAGGATGAAGGTGGTAAATTACTCTACTGCTCGTTTTGTGGAAAAAATCAAAACGAAGTGCGTAAATTAATTGCTGGCCCATCCGTATATATCTGCGATGAGTGTGTCGACTTGTGTAATGACATCATTCGCGAGGAAGTTCTCGAAGCCGATGCCGAGAGCGATGAAGAGCGTTTACCTACGCCTCGCGAAATTCGCCATACACTAGACGATTACGTCATCGGACAAGACCGTGCCAAGATGGTGCTGTCTGTAGCGGTTTACAACCACTACAAGCGTCTGAAAACGGACGTGCGTGAAGGCGATGTTGAACTAGGTAAATCTAATATTCTGCTCATCGGTCCTACTGGTAGCGGTAAAACGCTGCTGGCGGAAACCATGGCGCGTTTATTGAACGTACCTTTTACCATTGCGGATGCAACAACACTGACTGAAGCAGGTTACGTGGGTGAGGATGTTGAAAATATCATCCAGAAGCTGCTGCAGAAATGTGATTACGATGTAGAGAAGGCCGAGCGTGGCATTGTCTACATCGATGAAATCGACAAGATTTCGCGTAAATCCGATAACCCGTCAATTACGCGTGACGTGTCGGGCGAGGGCGTACAGCAGGCGCTTCTCAAGCTGATCGAGGGAACTACTGCTTCTGTACCGCCTCAGGGCGGCCGAAAGCACCCTCAGCAGGAGTTTGTCCAGGTTAATACCGGCAATATTCTGTTTATCGTGGGTGGTGCTTTCGCAGGGCTTGATAAGGTTATTCGTGACCGCGCTGAGAAAGGCGGAATCGGCTTTAATGCAAGCGTGAAAAGCAAAGAGTCATCGCGCGGTGTTGGCGAGCTGTTAGCCGACGTTGAGCCTGAGGATCTTGTGAAATTCGGTTTGATCCCGGAATTCGTGGGGCGTTTACCGGTTATCGCAACGTTGACCGAGCTTAACGAAGATGCGCTGATTCAGATTCTGACAGAGCCGAAAAACTCGCTGGTCAAGCAGTATGCCAAGCTCTTCGAAATGGAAGGCGTAACGCTCGAGTTCAGAGATGACGCGCTGCGTGCGGTGGCATCCAAGGCAATGGAGCGTAAAACAGGTGCTCGTGGCCTGCGCTCGATACTTGAATCGGTTCTGCTTGACACCATGTATGAGATTCCATCATTGGAAAATGTCAGCAAGGTGGTGATTGATGGTTCAGTCATTGCCGGTGAAAGCGAGCCGCTCTTGATGTATTCCAAGCAAGAAGAGGCACGCGTTGATGGGACTGATGGCTAGAGAGGGATTGATAGCTACGGCCTAGCTTCAACCGCCTGCGCCAAACCAAGGGGTCGCCTATGCGACCCCTTGTTGTTCATAAGGTGTCACTGCGTAGCATGCCCTACACTGCGTAGTACTTTTCATACAGTGATGTGCTTGATCAGATGTCTACATCAAGTGCTCATCCGATTGTTGAGGAACGTCTGCGATGCAGCAGAACGCCGAACAGACTCAATGTCTACCCTTATTGCCGTTGCGGGATGTTGTGGTTTACCCGCAAATGGTCATTCCGCTGTTTGTTGGACGCGAAAAGTCTATCCAGGCGCTTGAAGCAGCGATGGAGGCGGATAAGCGTGTATTGCTAGTGGCTCAGCGTGAGGCCTCTCAAGACGAGCCCGATAATGCTGACCTCTACGCCATGGGAACCGTGGCGGATATCATGCAGCTGCTCAAGCTACCTGACGGCACCGTTAAGGTGTTGATCGAGGGAAGCTTCCGTGCCGATGTGCTCGAAATTGAAGAAAACGAGGCGGGTTATACCCAAGCGTACCTTTCACCGCGTGAGAGTGAGCCGCTGACTAGCCGTGAGCAGGAAGCATTAGTGCGCGTACTGCTCAATCAGTTCGAGCAGTACGTCAAACTGTCCAAAAAAGTACCTAATGAGGTGCTTAACTCTCTTGCGGGCATCGAAGATCCGAGCCGGCTGGTAGACACCATCTGCGCTCACTTGTCGCTCAAGATTGGCGATAAGCAGGAGCTGCTGGAAATGGATCGGGTGCGTGATCGTATCGAGCATCTGATGGCGCTTATCGAGTCCGAAATTGATCTGCTGCAGGTAGAAAAGCGCATCCGCTCGCGTGTTAAGGAGCAGATGGAAAAAACCCAGCGCGAGTACTATCTGAACGAGCAGATGAAAGCCATCCAGAAAGAGATGGGTGAGCTTGATAATGTGCCTAATGAAGCGGAAAAGTACGAACAGGCTATCAAAGAGTCGGGCATGCCCCAGGAGGCATCCGATAAAGCCAATCAAGAGCTTAACAAGCTCAAGATGATGGCGACCAATTCCGCTGAAGCAACGGTGGTGCGCTCTTATCTTGATTGGTTGGTGGCTATTCCTTGGAAAAAACGTACCCGCGTCAAGCACGACCTGGTTAAAGCCCAGGAAGTACTTGATGAAGATCATTACGGTTTGGAAGAAGTTAAAGCCCGGATTCTTGAGTACCTGGCTGTACAAAAGCGCGTACGCAAGATGAAAGGCCCAGTGCTATGCCTGGTAGGCCCGCCTGGAGTGGGTAAAACCTCGCTGGGGCAGTCGATCGCCAAGGCGACCAACCGTAAGTATGTCCGTCTGGCTTTGGGCGGCGTACGCGATGAGTCTGAAATTCGTGGCCATCGACGCACCTATATCGGTTCGCTGCCTGGTAAGCTGATGCAGCGCATGAGCCGGGCGGGCGTGAAGAACCCGCTATTCCTGCTCGATGAAGTAGATAAGCTAGGCATGGATCACCGTGGCGATCCTGCATCAGCGCTACTTGAAGTGCTGGATCCTGAGCAGAATAACAGTTTCAGCGATCACTATCTGGAGCTTGATTACGATCTCTCCGAGACGCTGTTTATCTGTACTGCCAACTCGATGAATATTCCTGGCCCGCTTTTGGACCGTATGGAAATTATTCGTCTGCCGGGGTATACGGAAGACGAGAAACTAGCGATTGCCAAGCGCTACCTGTTGCCCAAGCAACTGGCAGCTAACGGCCTTAAAGACAGCGAGCTGGCGCTCAATGAAGACGCCTTGCTTGAGCTGATTCGTTACTATACGCGTGAAGCCGGTGTGCGTGAGCTTGAGCGTCAGATTGCCAAGGTGAGCCGCAAGGTGCTGCGCGAGCGCCTCGAGAAGAAGAAGCTTGATAAAACGCAGACCCTCTCGGCTGAGCAGATCGAGGACTATGCAGGCGTCCGGCGCTACAGCTATGGGTTGGCCGAGCAGGATGACCAGGTGGGTCGTGTAACGGGGCTTGCCTGGACATCGGTAGGCGGTGAGCTTCTAAGTATTGAGTCAGTGGTTACGCCGGGCAAAGGACGTATCAACAAGACAGGCTCGCTTGGCGATGTCATGAAGGAGTCGGTGAGTGCCGCGCAGACGGTGGTTAAAGCGCGTGCTAAAAGCCTCGGTATTGATTCTGCGCGTTTTGAGACCGAAGACCTGCACATTCATGTGCCAGAAGGGGCGACGCCCAAGGATGGTCCGAGCGCGGGCATTGCGATGGTAACGGCCATGGTGTCGGCTTATACGCAGCGTGCAGTGCGATGTGATGTTGCCATGACAGGTGAAGTCAACCTTCGCGGTGAAGTCTTGCCGATCGGTGGGCTAAAGGAGAAATTGCTGGCAGCCCGTCGTGGTGGTATAAAGACCGTCTTGATTCCTGAAGAAAACCGCCGTGATCTCAAGGAAGTACCGGAAAATATCAAAGGACCTCTAGATATTCGCCCGGTACGCTGGATAGATGATGTATTGGCGGTAGCTTTGGTAAGTGATGAAAATGATGGTGGTGCCGCGCTGAAAGGCACTGATGCATCGTTGAGCGCTACCACGGTCGCCAATACCCATTAATGTTAAAGCCATCGGTCTTTAATTTTACATAGTGAATTTGCCCAATGCCTTGTGCAACGGGCATTTCACGGTGTGGTTGCTTGACAGAGGTTTCAAGGCATTGCTATAAAACGCAGCTATGCTTTGAGGTTGTACCTTCTGGTGGCCATGCCGTTCAGAGCCATTTTTTGAAACAGTTAAGGGGTGAAGTGTGAATAAGTCCGAGCTGATTGAAGCCATTGCCGCGTCTGCCGATATTCCTAAAGCAGCGGCAACCCGCGCATTGGATGCCATGGTGGAGTCTGTCACCGATAGCCTCAAGAAAGGTGAAAGCGTTTCACTGGTAGGTTTTGGTACCTTCGCAATTAAAGAGCGTGCTGCACGTACTGGCCGTAACCCGCAGACGGGCCAACCGATCGAGATCAAAGCTGCAAAAGTACCTGGCTTCAAAGCAGGCAAGGCATTGAAAGACGCCGTCAACTAATTGACCTGCGTTTACGGTAAGCTAATGGGCGCATCGCATCCGCGATGCGCCCATGTTATTTTCTGGCCTGGTATTTAAGGGGTTATCCGAAAACAACTTTTCGGGCAACGTTAGGGTTTATTTGTATGGCTGTGTTGATCTGAGGCTAGCATGCTGCAAAGTATTCGAGATGGCTCCAGAAGCTGGGGCGCCAAAATTATTATCGGTCTCATGGTAGCTGCCATGGCGCTGTTTGGAGTGGAATCCCTGTTCAGTGTTTTTGGCAGTGATCCCAATGAAGTCGCAAGCGTTAACGGCGAGCCCATCATGCGCCAGCAGGTTGAGCTTGAAGTACAAAGAGCGCTACGCTCGGGCCAGGTGCCTCCTGAGCAAGAGCGTGCGTTGCGCAACGACATGCTCGATCAACTGATCACTCAACAGTTGCTGACTCAATATGCAGACGATGGCGGTTTTTACGTCTCTGATGCCCAGTTAGACCAAATTATTGTTGGCCTACCTGAATTTCATGATCAAAACGGCCGTTTTTCTGCCGATATTTTCCGCAACCGTCTAGCGGGTGCGGGTTATTCGCCGGTTTCATTCCGTCAGGACTTGCGGGTAGATATCATGCGCCAGCAGCTACAGCAAGGTCTGGCGTTCAGCGATTTCAGCCTGCCCAGTGAGCAGGCTCGCCTGGCCGAGCTTCAGCGCCAAGCGCGCAGCTTCCGCTACGTGCTCTTGGATAGCGACAATGCCGATATCGATATCAATGTTACCGATGAACAGGTGCAGGCGTACTACGATGCCAACCAGGAGCGTTTTGAGCGCCCTGAGCAGGTGCGCGTCGAGTATGTGCTGATTGATCGTCAGGCCATGGCGGCAGAAAGCGATGTTGATGAAGATACCCTGCGTAGCGCCTGGCGTGAGCAGAACCGGGATGCTGATCGACGTGTGTCGCACATCATGGTGACGTTTGGCGATGAGCGTACTCGTGAACAAGCGCGCGATATTGCCGATACTGCCCGCGAGGCGCTCGATGAAGGGGAGTCCTTTGCCGATACAGCTCTGCGTTATTCTGATGATACGGCAAGCGCTGAAGAGGGTGGCGACCTTGGGGTTATCTCACGCGGTATTTTCGGCGGTGAATTTGATAATACCGCTTTCGCGCTTGAAGAGGGTCAGACATCTGGGGTCGTTGAAATTGACGGTGCTTTTCACATTCTTCAGGTAACGGAAATTGATGCGCCTTCTTTTGAAGATCAGCGGGAGGTATTGCGCCAGAACGTTGCCTTGAATGACGTCAACAATGCGTTTAATACCAAGGTGCAGCAGCTCATTGATGAAAGCTTTGCTGCTGACGACCTGCAAAGCGTAGCTGACGATCTGGATTTAACGCTTAACCAGACCGACTGGCTTGCCCGCGGCGAAGGTGAGGGCGTACTTTCAGAGCCTGGCGTTCTGGACGAAGCATTCAGTGATGAAGTGTTGGAAGAGCGTTACAACAGTGAAGTAATTGAGCTGGATGATGATCGTCGACTGGTGTTGCGGGTTGCCGAGCAGCGTGACGCAACACTGATTAGCCTGGATGAGGTACGCGAAGAAGTAGAGCAGGCTGTGGCCTTACAGCAGCGTCAGGAAGCGTTACTAGAGCAGGCCCGGGCGATGGCTGCCGAACTTGCCTCAGGCAACGCCGTAGACGCCGACTGGCAGGAAGCCACCAACGTTAGCCGTCAGTCTGACACTGCTTTACCCCAGGCCTTAGTACAGGAAGTCTTCCGTATGCCGCACCCTGAAGAGGGTGAAAGCCGCTATCGTGCCATCGCGCTACCCCAGGGGGCTGCTCTGGTTGCGCTGGATGAGGTCTCGGATGGTGAAGCGGATGAGCAAATGCAGGGCTTTATTGCTCAAATGGCCGAACAGCTACGTGCTCAATTTGTAATCCAAGGGTTGATTGATGACTTGCATCGCGATGCTGATATCGAACGTTAGAATTAAGCCATACCGCTAACGCAAAAAAGCCGATCATTTGATCGGCTTTTTTAATGGGCGCTGATTGTGAAAGGTACTATTTGAACAAATGCTGCCAATAAGAGAGCCGTAATGCGTCGGTTTAGGCTGCCGGTGGTGTCGCCAAGGAAAACTGGCGAAGCCGCGGTGCGGTATTGCGCTCAGTGCGTTCAATAACGATGTCCCAGCCATGCTGAGCATTCCAATCACCCAGTACAAAGCGCTTAGCGGGCACGTCTTCAACCGTAAGGTCATGAACCTTGGGGCGATGCGTATGACCGTGAATCATGGTAATAACGCCGTAGCGCTCCATCAGTTTCACCACCTCCTGATGGGTCACATCCATGATAGCCTCGGCCTTGCTGGCGTTCGCATCTCCTGACTGCATGCGCAGGCTTTTGGCCAATTCAAGACGCTGCTCTAGGGGGAGCGCTAGAATCTGCGCCTGCCATTCAGGATTACGCGACTGCTGGCGAAAGGCCATGTAGGCGTCATCTTGTGTACACAGGCTGTCACCGTGAAGCAGAACAACGGGTACGCCTTCAAGTTCCACTTCCTGGACATCCGCAATCAGCGTCGCCTGGCAGGCATTGATAAACCGCTCACCTAAAAGAAAATCCCGATTACCGTGGCTTAAGTATATAGCGGTACCGCTATCGCTTAGTTTTCGTAAACGCTGAATTACCTCTAGAGCTACTGCGCTGAGTGGATGGGGAGTATCGAGCAGATCGTCCCCAATCCACGCATCAAACAGATCGCCCAGTATATAAAGGGCATTCGCTCCCTGTGCGGTTTGATCCAAATAGCGATAAAACCCCTGATTAATCTCAGGGGTGTCGCTGCTCAGGTGCATATCAGCTACAAGCAGAGTGCGCATAAGGCTCCCGGGTTATTCCGCGTCCTTGATATAAGCGCGTTCGATAATTACGTCTTCAGCGGGTACGTCGGCATGCATGCCGCGACGAGTGGTGTTTACGGCTTTAATGGTATTGACGACATCCATGCCTTCAACCACTTCACCAAATACCGCGTAACCCCAACCCTGCAGGCTTTTACCGCTGTGGTCCAGAAAGCTGTTGTCACCCACGTTGATGAAGAACTGAGCAGTGGCTGAGTTAGGGTCCTGTGTGCGCGCCATGGCAAGCGTGCCCACCGTATTTTTCAAACCGTTATCGGCCTCATTTTCAATTGGGTCGCGGGTCGGCTTCTGGTTGAAATCCTGATCAAAACCACCGCCTTGAACCATGAACCCGTCAATGACCCGGTGGAACAGAGTGCCATCGTAGAATCCTTCCTGCACATACTGCTCAAAGTTGGCCGCCGTTACGGGCGCTTTTTCATGATTGAGAGCAATAGTGATGTCACCAAAGTTTGTCTGTAATACGATCATAGATAAATTCCTGTTCAATAAAGGCGTTCGCCTTGGCGCTGTGCATCGGCGTCACGCTATAATAGCGGTTTTGCCCTGCACCGCGAAGCGCTAACCTCTTAGCGTAGGCGTTGGTTGCCTGGCACGCCATCCACCACGAGGTTTTCAACACCACCATGACCAACGAGACCACCCCAGCGCCGAATTTCATTCGTAACCAAGTACGCGACGAAATTGAGGGCGGCCAGGTCACAAAAATCGTGACGCGTTTTCCCCCTGAGCCCAATGGCTTTCTGCACATCGGTCATGCAAAGTCGATCTGCCTGAACTTCGGGTTGGCGGAGCAAATGGGTGGTGAGTGTCATCTGCGCTTTGACGACACCAACCCTGCAAAAGAAGAGCAGGCGTATATTGATGCGATCAAGGAAGACGTCAGCTGGCTAGGCTTTAACTGGACAGGCCCGGTTCGCTTTGCATCCGACTACTTTGATCAGCTCTACGCCTGGGCGCAGCATTTGATTCGCGAAGACAAGGCCTACGTGGATGACCTCTCGCCTGACGAAATCCGCGAATATCGCGGCACGCTGACCGCGCCGGGTAAGCCAAGCCCCTATCGCGAGCGTAGCGTCGATGAAAACCTGGATTTGCTGGAGCGCATGCGCAACGGCGAATTTGGCGAAAGCGAAAAAGTGCTGCGTGCCAAGATCGATATGGCCTCGCCCAATATCAATCTGCGTGACCCCATTCTTTACCGCATCCGTCACGCAAGCCACCACCAGACGGGCGACAAGTGGAAGATTTATCCTTCCTACGACTTCACTCATGGCCAGTCAGATGCCATCGAAGGCATCACGCACTCGATCTGCACCCTGGAGTTTGAAGACCACCGCCCCCTTTACGAGTGGTTCTTGAACAATTTGCCGGTACCCAGCAAACCCCGTCAGATCGAGTTTGCCCGTCTGAATCTGGATTACACGCTGACGTCCAAGCGCAAGCTGAAGCTGCTGGTTGATGAGCAGATTGTGGACGGCTGGGATGACCCGCGTATGCCGACCATTTCCGGTATGCGTCGCCGCGGTTATACGCCTGCCTCTATCCGCAAGTTCTGCGAAATGATTGGCGTGACCCGGGCGGATGGCGGATTGGTAGATATAGCCATGCTGACCCACGCGATCCGCTCGGACCTTGAAGACAACGCACCGCGCGCCATGTGCGTGCTGAAACCGCTCAAGGTGGTACTAACCAATGTGGCTGAAGATCACGAGGAAGTGTACGAAGTGCCAGGTCACCCCGCGCGTGACGACATGGCGATGCGCAAGGTGCCGTTTGGCCGCGAACTGTACATCGATCAGGATGACTTCATGGAGGATGCCCCCAAGAAGTTCTTCCGCCTGGCGCCGGGCAAAGAAGTGCGCCTGCGCAACAGCTATGTCATCCGCTGCGATGAGGTAATTAAGGATGATGCCGGCGAAGTGGTCGAGCTGCGCTGCTCGGTAGATTTCGACACCCTCGGCAAGAACCCGGAAGGGCGCAAGGTAAAAGGCGTGGTGCACTGGGTCAGCGCGACCCATGGCGTGCCTATGGAAGTGCGTCTATATGACAACCTATTCATGGTCGAGCAGCCAGACCGTGACAAAGATGTCGACTTCCTTGAGCACTTGAACACGGAGTCCTTGGTCATCTGCCAGGCAATCGGTGAGCCGAGCCTTGCCGATGCCGCGCCGGAAGACCGCTTCCAGTTCGAGCGCATGGGGTACTTCTGCGCTGACCGTCACCTTTCCAAGCCGGGTCAACTGGTGTTCAACCGTACCGTAGGATTGAAAGACAGCTGGGCGAAAATCAAACAGAAGGGTTAAGGAATCGTCATATGCAAATTTACAATACGCTGACACGTCGCAAGGAACCATTTACGCCGCTGGTCGCGGGTAAGGTAAGCATGTATGTCTGCGGCATGACGGTGTATGACTATTGTCACCTTGGCCACGCCCGCGTCATGGTGGCGTTTGATGTGATCACCCGATACCTGCGCCATCGTGGCTATGACGTAACCTATGTGCGCAACATTACGGATATTGACGACAAGATATTGAAGCGCGCCGACGAGAACGGTGAAAGCATCACGGCGCTGACCGAGCGCATGATTGATGCCATGCATGAGGACGAGGCGCGCCTGAACGTGCTGCCGCCAAGCCAGGAGCCCCGGGCAACGGGGCATATTGGCGATATCGTTGCCATGATTGAAACCCTGATCGAGAAAGAGTTTGCCTATCCGGCCGAGAACGGCGACGTGTACTACCGGGTGCGCAGGTTCGCCGGCTACGGCAAGCTCAACAACCGCCAGCTTGATGATATGCGCTCAGGTGCACGCGTTGAGGTGGATGTCCATAAAGAGGACCCGCTGGATTTCGTGCTCTGGAAATCCGCCAAGCCAGGTGAGGCACACTGGCCATCGCCTTGGGGTAACGGGCGGCCCGGCTGGCACATCGAGTGCTCGGCGATGTCGACCTGCTGCCTGGGTGATACCTTTGATATTCATGGCGGCGGGCCTGATCTGACCTTTCCCCATCATGAAAACGAAATTGCCCAGTCTGAGGCGGCTACGGGTAAAACTTACGTCAACACTTGGATGCATGCCGGGGCGGTGCGTGTGAATCAGGAGAAGATGTCTAAATCCCTGGGCAACTTCTTCACTATTCGAGATGTGCTGGCCGAGCATGACCCGGAAGTAGTGCGCTATCTGTTAGTGGCGAGCCACTATCGTAGTGCGATCAATTACTCGGTGGATTCGCTGATTGAGGCGCGCAAATCCCTGACACGCCTCTATACGGCGCTGGAAGGTGTTGAGTGCGAAAGCTCAGCGCCGCTGGAGGCAGCAAGCGCCTACCGTGAGCGTTTCACCGTTGCCATGGATGACGACTTCAACACGCCGGAAGCACTCGCGGTACTCTTTGAGTTAGCGCGGGAAGTGAACCGAGCCAAGAGCGAGGCGCCAGACAACGCCTTGCCCTTGGCGGCGGCGCTTAGGCAGTTTGCTGCCGTGCTGGGCCTTCTTCAACAGTCGCCTCAGGTCTTTCTGAAAGGCTCTCAACAGCAAGGTGTCGCGCTAAGCGAAGCGGCGATTGAGGAAAAAATTGCCCAGCGCCAAGCGGCAAAAGCCAATAAGGACTTTGCCCAGGCTGACGCTATTCGTGATGAGCTGGCCGCCCTGGGGATTATTCTCAAGGACTCAAGGGAAGGAACTACCTGGGTCATCGAAGCCACTCAGTAAGGGCATAACTGCCAGGCGCCAACAGGTGGCGTCTGGCAGCCCCTTAAATGCCTCTTATACTTGCAGTATTTCTTCCAGAAAAGACGTCTACTAAAGGATTGCCCAGATGCGCTTTACACTGAAACCTCTACTCTCTGTCGTCAGTCTGTCGCTTGTGACGTTATCGACTGCAAACGCCAATGACCCGGTGGTGGTATCTTCCAAGATTGATACCGAAGGCGCTGTGCTGGGTGAGCTGATCATCCAGACACTTGAACGCAATGGTATCCCGACCGAAGATCGCCTCCAGCTAGGGGCAACCAATGTCGTACGGACCGCGCTAAGTGCGGGGGAGATTGATCTATATCCCGAATACACCGGCAACGGTGCGTTCTTCTTTGATATGGCCGACAGCGATGTGTGGAAAAATCCCGAGCAAGCCTATCAAACGGTGCGCGAGCTTGATGCCCAAAACGGCTTGGTGTGGTTAACACCGGCCAGTGCCAACAATACCTGGGCAATGAGTATCCGCGAAGACGTTGCGAGCGAGCATGACCTGAAAACACTGGATGATTTGGCGACCTATATTGCCGACGGTGGAGAGTTCAAGTTTGCCGCGAGTGCCGAGTTTGTTGAATCTGCCCAGGCGCTACCAGCGTTTCAGCAAGCCTACGGGTTTGAACTGAGCGATGGCCAGCTGTTAGTGCTTTCCGGCGGTAATACGGCTGCCACAATGCGTGCGGCGGCCCAGCAAACCAGTGGTGTGAATGGGGCAATGACTTACGGCACCGACGGTGGCCTGAGCGCTCTAGGCCTGGTGGTGCTTGAAGATACCAAAGGCGTACAGCCGGTTTACCAGCCAGCGCCAGTAGTACGCGAGAGTGTGCTTGAAGCCTACCCCGACATTGAGACTTTGCTTCGTGATGTCTTTTCAACTCTCGATGAGCTAACGCTGCAAGAACTCAATGCCAATGTGGCGGTTAACGGTTTATCGGCCGATCAAGTGGCCAACGACTATCTAGACAGTTTGGATAACTAATTAATGTCGCTTCTGGATGCGCTACCCACGCCTAAATTAAGGCGTGGTGGGTGCCCTAATGCTGTTTTAGCCAGCCTGAGCATCGTGATGCTGGCAGTAATTTGGGGGATGGATGCTGTCAGCGTAGCGCCTAACCGCATTGTTCAAGGCACAGGTGTCGATGTGCTGGGGGCAATCGGTTTACCAGGAGCACTTTTGGCGTCTCTTCTGATATTGGCCATCGGCGGCCTGGCGAGTCAGCCAAGCCGCACCAATTATGCAGCGGCCATGGGTGTGGTGGTTCTGCTGTTGGCGCTTATGCCGTTTGGCCTGATGGTGGCCAGCCATTTTCTGATAGACCCTACGCTACCCCAGGCGCGCCTGGGAATAGGGGCTAGCTACTGGTTAATACTGTTTATCTTGCTGCTGTGCTTGATTGAGCTGCGTTTGCGGCTTGCTCTGACGCGACTCTGGCCAGTGCTTATCCTGACGGGAGTAGGGCTTTTATGGTGGCTATGTGCTTCGCTTTGGCTGGACGATCTGGCATTGGTTCAGGAGTTCAATGCACGTGACCGGCAATTTATACGCGCGGTAGGCCAGCATATTGTCCTGGTAGGCGTAGCTGTAGGCATAAGCATTGTACTGGGGGTGCTGCTTGCCATGCTGATGCGCCGCTTTAGACGGCTGCAAAAAAGTGCGTTTGCAATGCTCAATTTTCTACAGACCATACCCAGCCTGGCACTATTTGGTTTGCTGCTGGCGCCACTTGCCTGGCTGGCCGCCAACGTGCCGGTGCTGGCGCAACTGGGTGTTAGTGGTATTGGCAATACGCCTGCGCTGATCGCCCTGGTGGCTTACAGCCTGCTGCCCATAGTACGTAATACCTATATTGCGCTGGAACAGGTAAGCCCTGACACCCTTGAAGCAGCCACTGCCATGGGGATGCGGCGTGGCCAGCAGTTCTGGCAGGTGCGCTTGCCTCTAGCGCTGCCGGTGTTGCTTGAAGGTGTACGCATTACGACTGTTCAGGCAATTGGCCTGACGGCGGTAGCGGCATTAATTGGAGCCGGTGGGTTGGGCACGTTTATATTTCAAGGATTGGGGCAAGCTGCCATGGATATGGTGCTACTTGGTGCACTACCTATTCTCATACTAGCTCTATTAGTGGATGCTGCTTTGGGAGCGCTGGCAGAGGCACTGCGCCCCGGAGGCATTCAATGATTGAGCTTTCACAGGTGTCCAAGCGGTTTGGTGATGAAACTGCCGTGGATGATATCAACCTCAAGGTGGCCAAGGGCAAGTTTTGCGCGCTGGTAGGTACCTCGGGCTGCGGCAAGTCAACTACATTGCGTATGATCAACCGTCTGATTGAGCGTAGCAGCGGAGATATCATCCTGGATGGTCAGGCGCTTGAAGCTTACGACCCGGTCAAGCTGCGCCGTCGTATAGGCTATGTAATACAAAGCACCGGCTTATTTCCGCATTGGACAGTAGCCCGCAATATCGGCCTGGTTCCCCGGCTGCTCAAGTGGTCAGCTGACGATATACAAGCGCGGGTGGATGAACTGATGGCGTTGCTTGGCCTGCCCATCGAGGAGTTTGCCCACAAGTATCCTCACCAGCTTTCCGGCGGGCAGGCTCAGCGCGTGGGCGTGGCTCGCGCCTTGGCTGCCGATCCGGATATTTTATTGATGGACGAGCCCTTCGGGGCGCTTGACCCGATTACCCGCATCAAGCTTCAGGATGAGCTGGCAAGCCTTCAGTCTCGCCTGCATAAAACAGTGGTATTTGTTACCCACGATATGGATGAAGCACTAAAACTTGCCGATCATCTGGTAGTGATGCGTGACGGTCGGATTGTGCAGCAGGGCACGCCGCTGGCGCTTTTGCAGCATCCCAAGGATCTCTTCGTAGAATCTCTGCTGGGCGGGCTTGAGCGCGGTCTGAAGCAGGCGGCATTGACGCGTGTAAAAGACCATATGTCATCCCTGGGCCCCACCTTGCCTTCGCAGTATCGTATTTCGGCCGACTTTTCTCTGCGCCAGGCACTTTCCATGATGCTGCGCGATCATACCGACCGCCTTGCCGTTGTCGATCAGCACGATGTGCCAATCGGTGAGCTGTCGCTGCGTAAAATCGTCAAGGAAGCTCAGCTGGAAAAAGGAAGTATGCGTGAAGCATAGCGATCAGCACGCAGATAGGCGCCTATGGATACGCTCATTACTCTGGGGCTTGCTGCTCGTTGTCTGCGTTATGGGTATTGCTCATGCAGAAGGGCTTTTTCGTTGGCTGGAGCCGGATGCCAGACAGGTTATCTACCAGCGCGCCCAGTTTTATGAGCTGCTTGGGCGCCATCTACTGGTGGTAGGGGTGGCCGCTTTGGTCACTATTCTCCTTGGCGTAGGCGCAGGGATTGCCGTCACGCGCAAAAAAGGCCGCGACTTTCTGCCCCTAGTGGCGCAGTTGTCGTCCCTGGGGCAGACCTTTCCGCCGGTAGCCGTACTGGCGCTTGCCGTGCCGGTCCTTGGGTTCGGCACGCTGCCGATTATCATGGCGTTAATGCTCTATGGCCTGTTGCCTATTGTACGCAACACCCTGGCCGGGCTGCATGCTGTGGATGAAGACATCAAGATGGCTTCTCGCGCAATGGGGATGACGCCGCTACAAACGCTCTATCAGGTAGAGCTGCCCCTGGCCGCCCCGGTCATACTGGCCGGTATACGTACATCGGTGACAATCAATATTGCAACCGCAGCGCTTGGTGCCACCGTTGGTGCCAGCAACCTGGGCGACCCGATTATTGCCGGTATCATCAACGGTAACATGGCCTATGTGGTGCAGGGCGCACTGATTATTGCCTTGCTCGCTTTGACTATTGATAGCCTGTTTGAGGGGCTACAAGGCAGGTTACGCCAACGGCTGTCTTCTTCTCAGCGTTTATCTTGAGCGTACGTCTTCAAAGCGTTCATTCTTAGAGCCTGGCATTAAGAACTTGGTCCTAGCTATCTTGCTGGCAAGTCTTTCTGATCAGGTCTTTATATAGCTGATCTATTCGTCTTAAGTGGTATCCCTAAAGTCCTTGTGCTGCGTTATCGTCGCAGTAGTTGCGTTGACTCAAACCAGATAAATCCACTGGCATAAACGGTCATCACGAACAACACTGCCCTCAAAAGGGGTAAAACAAGGATAATAATGATGACGAACCACGTACACCAGCCGGCCTTCCTGACCGGCGATGAGTTCTCTATTGCCACCTTCAGCCTGCTTGACGCAGAAGGGGAGCTTTACAACGGCGCTACAGAGCCACCGCTTGAGCGTGAGCATGCGCGCAGGCTTTATCAGTCAATGCTGGCCACGCGCATTCTCGATGAACGGATGATGGCGGCCCAGCGCCAGGGACGACTCAGTTTTTACATGCAGTGCATGGGCGAGGAAGCGGCTGTTATCGGAGCGACCGCCGCCTTGAATGATGCCGATATGATCATGGCCCAGTACCGCGAGCAGGGCGCGCTGATGTATCGCGGCTTCTCCATCGACGAGTTCATGAACCAGCTTTTCGGCAATGAGCTGGATTATGGCAAGGGGCGGCAGATGCCGGTCCATTATGGCTCGCGCAAGCTCCACTACATGACGATTTCCTCTCCTTTAGCGACTCAGATTCCTCAGGCTACAGGCTACGCCTACGGCCAGAAATTGGCAGGTGATGGCCTTTGTACACTGACCTTCTTTGGTGAAGGAGCGGCGTCCGAGGGAGATTTCCATGCTGCGCTGAATATGGCCTCGGTACATAAGGTGCCGGTCATCTTTTTCTGCCGCAATAATGGCTATGCCATTTCCACACCGGCAGTCGAGCAGTTTGCCGCCGACGGCATTGCGCCGCGCGCATTTGGTTATCACATGCATGTCTTGCGTGTGGATGGCAATGATGTGCTGGCAGTCTATGAAGCCACACGTCAGGCGCGCCAAATCGCGGTTGAGCAAAACCAGCCCGTCCTTATTGAAGCCATGACCTACCGGCTGGCCGCTCACTCCTCGTCAGATGACCCGTCGGGGTATCGGCTGAAAAGCGAGGAGGAGACCTGGCGGCTTAAAGACCCCGTGCTGCGTATGCAGAAATGGTTGCTAAAGAAAAACTGGTGGAGCGAAGAGGAAGAAACCCAGCAGCAGGAAACACTACGTCGGGAAGTGCTGGATACCATGAAGCGTGCGGAAAAACGTACCTCTCCACCGCTGGAAAGTCTGGTGAGCGATGTCTACGCCGATGTTACCCCTGAGCTCCAGCGCCAGTTTGATCAGTTGAAAAAGCATATCCGCCGCTATCCGGATGCCTACCCGCGGGGCGCGCGATCTCTGGATCTGGACGTTGAGACCCATATTGACTCGCAGGGAGATGCGTAACATGCCCACCATGAATATGTTGCAGGCGATCAATAATGCGCTGGATATTGCCATGGCCGAAGACGAAAAAGTCATCTGCTTTGGCGAAGACGTGGGTATTTTTGGTGGAGTCTTCCGCGCTACAAGCCATCTTCAAGAAAAATATGGCAAAACACGCTGCTTCAATACGCCGCTGGTAGAGCAGGGCATTATCGGTTTCGCCAATGGCCTTGCTGCCCAAGGTTCGGTACCCGTAGCGGAAATTCAATTTGCCGACTATATCTTTCCTGCCTTTGATCAGATCGTGAATGAAACCGCCAAGTACCGTTATCGCTCGGGTGACCTGTTCAATGTAGGTGGGCTGACCATCCGCACGCCCTACGGCGGGGGGATCGCCGGCGGCCTGTACCATTCCCAATCGCCTGAAGCCTACTTCACGCATACGCCTGGCTTGAAAGTGGTGGTGCCGCGTAATCCTTATCAGGCAAAAGGGTTGCTTCTAGCGGCTATTCGAGACCCGGATCCGGTCCTCTTTTTGGAACCCAAGCGGCTTTATCGCGCCGCTGTAGGGGAAGTGCCCGAAGAGGATTATCAGCTGCGCTTGGGCGAGGCTGAAGTTATCAAGGAGGGCAGTGATATCACCGTCGTGGGCTGGGGGGCTCAAATGGAAGTAATCGGTAAGGCAGTGGAACTTGCTGAAGAGCAGGGTATTGCCTGCGAAGTGATTGACCTGCGCTCCTTGCTACCCTGGGATGCCGATACCGTTGTTGAGTCTGTCCTCAAGACAGGTCGTCTGGTGGTTAGCCATGAGGCACCACTGACCGGTGGCTTTGCCGGTGAAATAGCCGCGACCATTCAAGAGCGTTGTTTTCTCTACCTGGAATCGCCGATCAGGCGGGTAACCGGGCTGGATACGCCTTTTCCTCTCGTATTGGAAAAAGAGTATTTTCCCGATCACCTGAAAATTTTTGAAGCGATTCGCGAAAGCGTTAACTTTTAGCGCAAGGAGAAGAACAATGAGCGATTTTAAACTACCGGATATTGGCGAAGGCATTGTCGAATGTGAAGTAGTGGAGTGGCGGGTTGCCCAAGGCGATACCATTGAAGAAGACCAGCCCATTGTCGAGGTGATGACAGATAAAGCGCTGGTGGAAATTACTGCGCCTGAAGCGGGAGTCATCACCAAGTTGTATGTTGCTCAAGGGCAAATTGCCAAAGTGCACGCACCTCTATACGCCTATCAGGCGCAGGGCGAAGAGGATGCGTCCGCTGACGAGCAAGCGCCCGACACATCTCTTGTCAGAGAAGCGGAAACGCCGGTCGAGATTGACCAGACATCGCCTGGCAAGCCGTCTTCCCCGGCGGCGAGTGGCAGTGGAGAAGCGCTTCATGGCGAAGCTCATCATCGTAAAGTGCCGGCGAGTCCCGCCGTGCGCCGCCTGGTGCGCGAGTATGGCATATCGCTCACCGCCATCGCCGGTAGCGGTAAAGCTGGCCGGGTGCTGAAAGAGGATGTGCTGGCGCATGTGGATGGAAAAAGCGCAGCGGCACCGGCTCTATCGGCATCTTCTGAGTCCCACGCTAGCGGCTCAGCGTCTGCTCCCCGCGTTGAGCCCTTGCGGGGCGTGCGCGCCGTCATGGCCAAGCGAATGGTCGAGTCTGCCACCACGATTCCGCACTTTCATTACGGTGAAGAAATTGACGTCACCGAGCTTCTGGCGCTGCGCGAGCGTTTGAAACCCCAGGCCGATGCCCAAGGGGAGCGGCTTACCTTGATGCCATTTTTCATGAAGGCACTGGCATTGGCTGTCGCTGAAAGCCCCATCCTTAACGCCCAGTTAAACGAGTCGGGCGATGAGCTCCACTATTACCCTCAGTGCAATATCGGGATGGCGGTAGATGGCAAGGCGGGTTTGATGGTGCCGAATATTAAAGGTGTAGAGCATCTGACGCTGTTGGAAGTCGCCCGCGAGGTAGGTCGTTTAACCGCTGCGGCCCGTGAGGGGCGTGTGGATCAGGCCGATCTTAAAGGCGGTACCATCAGTATCTCCAATATTGGCGCTTTAGGGGGTACTTACGCGGCCCCTATTATCAATGCCCCAGAAGCCGCCATTGTCGCGATAGGCAAAACCCAGTGGCTGCCGCGTTTCGATGACCAGGGTACTGTTCAAAGGCGCGCCATCATGACGATTACCTGGGCCGGTGATCACCGTTTTATTGATGGCGGGGCCATTGCACGGTTTTGTAACACCTGGAAGGGATTCCTGGAAACCCCCGAAACCATGCTGCTTCATCTCGCCTGACCAGCATGCCACAGGCGCCGTTACAGCAGTTCTATATACCCGAGGAGCAGTCGGTCTACCTGCTGAATCACCAGGACGCGCAGAAGCTCAAGGATTGGGTAGCGCTTTGTCAGGCACAGCTTGCCCAACTGGGGTATCAAGATATCGAGCTGATTGGCAAAGGCGCCTACGGTTTTGTCTTTGCCGGGAGTACCTCGACGGGCAGTACTGCGGCCCATTATGTTTTCAAGTTCTCCCGTATTACGCTACCGACCCACTTGCAGGAGCGCCTCGAAGACGAGGCGTTCATGCTGGATCAGGTTTCGCACCCGCGCATTCCCCGCCTGATTACCTATCAACGTGCGCGAGGGCAATCCATTCTGGTGATGGAGCGTGCACCCGGCTGGAACCTTGAGCAGATATCACTGAAAGAGGGGCGTCTTTCGCCACGTCTTGTCATCCATATTGCCCGACAGCTTGGCGAACTCCTCGACGCTCTGCGCCAGGAAACCGGCCCTAATGCCCGGCCGGTAGTACACGGCGATATCAAACCTTCCAACCTGGTATTCGACCCGGCAACAGAATCGGTTGCTCTGATCGACTGGGGTTCATCGGTATTTGCCCAGCTGGATGCCAGGCTTCAGTTTGTCGGCGCTAACGTGATGGAGCTTATGTCGGATAACCTGCAACAAACCAATGCCCGGCTAGGGGATGTGTACTTTATTGGCGAAGAGCAGCTCAATGGCGCACTGTCTTCACCGCGGTTTGATGAGCAGGGCGTTGCGGGCACGTTGTATGCGTTGGCTTCTGCTCAGTCCTGCCGGTTTGGGCATCGGGCTATTCCTGCCAGTTCGCTGGGCTTGCCGGTGGAGTTTGCTCGTACCCTGGACGGCATGCTCGACCCCGATCCACAAGTGCGGCGCAACGCCGGTGATTATTTCCTGCAGGCCATGCCGCGTATGGCACGCACCGTCATGATTGATCTGCCAGTTGCCCCACCGGTGCCGCTGGTGCCGGTATGGGCGCGCTCTGCCCGTCAGGAAATAGACACGGTCGTTTACAGCTCGCGTAAAGCTTTTTTACGGGAAGCCGATGCTCAAGAAACCCTGAATGACGTCAACGATGTCCAGTTGGATCGCTACTACAAGCAGTTCATGCAGGGAATGGGCGAAACTGAAAAAGCATTTCTAGCCTCGGTGAGTCGGTTGGGAAAATATCCTGTGGTGGGGGGGCTTGCCGTGCGCTGGGAGCGTGAGGGTATCTATATTGATTCATCGTTGAATCTTCACGACCCGAGCTTGAAGCCAGCTTTTATTGAGGCCGTGAACAATATGGTGTACTTGGCCCGAGCAATTCATCGTCAAGGGGTATTCAAAAGCTGCCTGTTCAATGCACGGCAAACCCTGCACTTGGAGCGGGCCTCGCCTGAGGCATCCTTTTATCCGGGGCCCACGATGACCATTGGTTATGAACTCAGTGCGATGCCCGAACTTGAAAATCGCACTCGTTTGCATAGCTACTTTGAGGATGGCCCAGACCCCGAGGAGCTTTTGATACTGCCAGGGTCAATCATGGGACTTTTAGAGCAGCTTAATAGAATTCATCATACCGGCATGATCATTTTTGAGGCGTTGCCTCAGCACCTTAAAATCCACAGCTACTATCGCCTGCTAGATCCCGCTAAGGAGAGAGAATTTCGTACGTTATTGGCTGGCATTCTGGCTTTCGTGAACCAGATCGAGGGCCTGGGTGTTTCAGGTTTTATGAAGATGCCCTATAAGGACACACGCTTTTTCACCCACCTGGAACGCCAGCCGGAGCGTTTTTACCCCCGCGACCCGCGGGAGTACATCAGAAAAACGGCAGCGTCTGCTACCCAGAAGTGAGGCGTGCAGATCGGGTGTTTGAGTGCTCGGCAAGCCACGCGGTAAGTTGCTCAACCAGGGCATCGCTGGCGCGCCCGAAAGCATCTACCACGGCGGGTATTTCCACATTGGATGCCTGGCTGGTCGTCCTGAAACTTTCTGATGCAAGTGGGGCGCGCGAGTCGGCCTCAACCAGCTGTACATCTATCTGAATGACTGCACGGGGTCTGCCATTGTCATACTCACTTTGAAAGTGACGCAGCTCGCTGAGCAGCAACAAATCAGACGGCAGATGATCGCTGCCCACACTGGCAAAAAGTGTGCTTTGCTGTAATCCCTCTATCAGGCGCGCTTGGATAAGATCCGGGGTATCTTCATGCCAGCGAGCGCCTTCATAGACGTTGACCCGCGTATTTTCGGGATATACCACAATCCGGTTGCTGCTCAGCAGATAACCGGCTTCAGGGGTAGCCACGCCCAAACGCTGCGTTGAGGTGGAGGAAGCTGTCCCGTGGTGGGATGACTCAGAAGAAGAGCGCTCAGAGGAGGGCAGGCGGTAAAGCGATGGAGGATCGTTCTCAGGCAGTATTGAACACCCTGCGCTGGTTAGCAGTACCAATGAGGTCAACGTGACGAAAAAGGGGCGCATACTCATGGACGAAACTCCTCTACCTGATCACGGCCCAGTAAAAAATCCCTGGGGCTCTCTTCCAATTGGCGGGTAATACGGTCTAGCGTATTTAGCGTGGAACGCAGTGCAGAAAGCGCCGGTGCTATATCGCGTGTTCCCTGCAGAGTGCTCTCGACCGCACCTGCATTTTGATCAATCAACTGCTCGATGCGCTGAGCGGCGCGTGCCACATCACGGCTGGCATCGGCAGCACTTTGCATGACCTGCTGACCATCCTGCTTGAGCAGTTGGATTGCTTCCTGGCTTAGTTCATCAATGCTTTCAAGTGTGGCGGTTGCCTGACGCGACGCATCGCCAAACAGTGCCATGTTTTCATCCAGCGCCTGCTGCTGTGAAGCAATCATCTCCGTGATCTGCGCCACATTGGTCAGGATACTGCCGGCGTTTTCGCGGTTATCATCATTAAACAGTTCGTTGACGTTTTGCATAATGGCGTTGATGTTGTCGATCAATTCCTCGCCTTCCTCAAAGAGGGTAGCGATAGGCGAAGGGTCGGCGCGAATAAATGGCGCATCATCATCGGTCTGATCAATCAAACGCGGGCTTTCCGGTGTGCCACTGTGAAGCTGCACCGACATGCTGCCGGTAATACTGGCAAACGCAAGTTTGGCGCGTGTATCCATCTTGACCGGCGTATCATCCACCACCCGGATTCTGGCAATCACCTGGCGTGGATCCGTCGGGTCGAGGGTGAGCTTCGTCACATCACCCACTTCAATACCGTTATATTGCACGGTACTGCCAACCGAAAGTCCGCTGACGCTACGCTCGAACAGAATGCGATAAGATTGATAGTCACGCTGTCCTGCGGCTTGGCTCATCCATAGCGCGAACAGCAGGGCGGCGGCGGCGGTTAATATTGTAAAGAAACCTATTAAAACGTGATGAGCGCGCGTTTCCATGTGCTACTCACTCCTTGGGCTTGGATGTTGAAGACGTGGCGGCGGACTGTTCAGCGGCGCGGCCACGAGGTCCATGAAAGTAATCCTGAATCCATTCATCATCGGTTTGGGCGACGTTGTCGATGGTATCCACCACCAGAACACGCTTTTGAGAAAGCACGGCAACCCTGTCGCAGGCAGCATAAAGTGTGTCTAAATCATGGGTTACCAGAAAGACGCTAAAGCCTAGAGCATCCCGGAGCGTGACGAGCAGCTGATCAAAGGCAGCCGCGCCGATGGGGTCAAGCCCGGCGGTAGGTTCATCAAGAAACAGGATATCCGGGTCCAGCGCCAGCGCGCGGGCGAGGGCGGCGCGTTTGATCATGCCGCCGGAGAGCGAATCGGGGTACTGCAAGGCCGCTTCCGGCTCAAGCCCCACTAATGAAAGCTTTACTCGGGCAAGACGCTCAGCATCTTCCCTGGCAAGCTTGGCGTGCTCGATCAACGGTAGGGCCACGTTCTCCTGCAAATTGAGCGAGCTGAACAGCGCGCCTTGCTGAAAGAGAACGCCAAACCGACGCTCTATTTGGCTACGCTCCTTATCGTTTAGTTCGCTCAGGTTGGTGCCCAGCACCTCAACGCTGCCCCCATTGGGGCGTTTTAAACCCACAATACTGCGTAACAGTACCGACTTGCCTGTACCCGAACCGCCCACTACGCCGAGTATTTCGCCACTTAGAAGATCAAGATCCAGAGATTCATGCACGACATGATCGCCAAAGCGGTTTTCCAGGTTGCGTACCTTGATAGCCGGGGCGGGCTGCGCGTTATCCTGAGATGAGGTTTTATGATCTTCGTTGCTCACCAGCCCATCTCCATGAAAAAGAGCGCGGCAAGGGCATCAATCAAGATCACCATGAAGATGGACTGGACAACGCTTGAGGTCGTATGCGCGCCTACCGACTGGGCGCTGCCGCTGACCTTGAACCCTTCCAGGCAGCCGATTACGGCAATCACAAAGGCAAATACGGGCGCCTTGCTTAGCCCAACCAAAAAATGCACCACCGACACATCTTTCTGCAGGGTGGTCATGAACTGGCCAATAGAAATATCCAGGGATAGCACCGCCACTAGAGCGCCACCCACCAAGCCACTGATCATTCCCACAAAGGCAAGTAAGGGCAGGCTGACCAGCAGGGCCATGACCCGGGGCAGAACCAGAAGCTCGATGGGATCAAGGCCCTGGGCCTGCAAAGCATCGATCTCCTCGTTGGATTTCATCGCCCCAAGTTGAGCGGTAAAGGCACTTGCTGTACGCCCCGCCAATAAAATAGCCGCCAGCAGGACGCCAAACTCGCGCAGAAATGAAAAGGCTACAAGGTCGATGGTATAAACGGTAGCGCCAAAATCTTCCAGCACAGTGGCGCCCAGAAACGCGACTACTGCACCTACCATGAAGGTCAGTAAAGCAACGATAGGAACCGCATTCAGGCCGCTTTGCTGGATATGGGCAACGGTCGCGGTTAAGCGCCAGTGGCGTGGCCGTAACAGGGTGTGCGACAAGGTGGCAAGCACCAGCCCGATAAAGCCTAATAGCTGGCGCTGCTGTGACCATAGCCCGACCATGTGCTCACCAATGTTGGCCAGCGCATCGGTTATTCGCTTTGAATTCTGCTGGTCAACGTCAAGAGGCGCTTCCATGGCTTCGGCAATACGCGTTAAAAGCGCCTGTTGCTCTTTGGGAAGCTCGCTCGCCCAGTCACTGACCGTTTGAGCTTTTTCAGGACCGATAATATCTATCACCAGCATGGCGCCGGCGGTATCCAGGCGCTCAATATCGACCAGCGATATATCGTCTGACTGCGCTTCTAGATAAGGGGCACAAGCATCTTTAAGCCTCTGGTAATGGGCGAGTGTCCACTCACCCTTTAATACGAGTTTTTCATCCTGACGCGTAATCCATTCGCTTGGCATCCCTGCTCCTATACGCCTACCTCATGTGTAGCGTCTATGATGCATTCAAACGAGCGTTAGGGGAAGGTTGGTAAAGTACTCTTAGCGCATTAAGCGATACTTTGGCGCTAATTCCTGCTTGATCTGGGCAGCAACTTCTTTGAGCCGGGGGCCAAGATTATTAACCAGACGATCGCGATCCAAGCGTAAACTCGAGCCTCCACAGTTGATTGCCATGACTTCAGCGCCATCTTCTAAAATAAGAGGCATCGCCACGGCACTGATATCACGTTGCCAATCCTGCTCGGATAAACAGAACCCATAATGGTCATAGTCCTCCATGCTCTGCTTGATGCCGGCTTCGAGGGCGGGCCACTCCTTGCCATGAAACTCTGCCAGCTCGCTTAATAGCTGCTGACGGCGGGAGTCGGGCAAGCCACATAGCCAGGCCCGGCCAATGGCAGAGGTCGCAATGGGCAAGCGCGAGCCAACGTCCAGACGAATAATGAGCGGACCACTGCCATGGCAGGTTTCGAGATACACCATGTCGCTGCGGTCCGCACCTCCCAGGCTCACATTACAGTCGGTGACTTCGGCAAATTTCTGCAGATGGGGGCGCGCAATTTCACGAATACCCATGTTGGCGAGAAAGCGATAGCCAAGCGCTAGTACGCCTGGCCCTAGCCGATATTTCTCCAAGTGAGTATTGTGCTGCAGATAGCCAAGCTGAGTAAGGGTATAGGTAAGGCGCGAGACCGTCGGGCGGGGAATGCTCGTACGGTTAGAAAGTTCAGCATTGCCCAGATACTCTTCACCAGCCCCAAAGGCGCGCAGCAACTCCAGACCGCGCGCCAGCGCGGTCACAAAGTTACGATCTTTTCCAGGTAGCTGCGGGTCGTCAGCTTCAGTGTCGGTGGGTTGCATTCAATGTCCCAACATTAAGTGGCTAATGGCGTGCAGTATCGCATATCTACTTAGCCGCGGCTTTCATACCATTAAAGCAAAGGTATCAACTATCCAGGCGCTCGATTACTGTTGCGATACCTTGGCCAACACCAATGCACATGGTGACCAGCGCGTAGCGGCCGCCGGTGGCTTCTAGTTGGCGTAGTGCGGTCAGCGCCAGACGTGCCCCGGAAGCACCCAGCGGATGGCCAATGGCGATAGCGCCACCGTTGGCATTCAAACGGCTATCATCTTGCGAGAGACCAAGCTGTTGCACGCAGCCAAGTACCTGAACGGCAAACGCTTCATTAATTTCAATGACATCCATTTGTGCAAGGGAAAGGCCGGCGCGTGCCAGCGCCTTTTGCGAGGCGGGTACCGGACCCAGGCCCATGACGCGTGGTGCCACTCCGGCGACGGCGCTGGCCACGATACGTGCGCGAGGAGCCAGGCCCACGCGTTCACCGGCGGCCTGGGTGCCCACAATCAGGGCGGCGGCGCCATCGTTCAAGCCCGAGGCATTCCCGGCGGTAACAACGCCACCCTCAAACAGCGCACCTAGCTTGGCCAGCTTGTCTTCAGTGCTCTGTGGACGAGGATGCTCGTCTTTATCAACTAGTAAAGACGGCTGTTTACGTCCTTGAGGGACTTCAACGGCAAACATTTCACCGTCGTAAAAACCGGCCGCTAGCGCCTTGGCATAGCGCGCCTGAGAGCGGGCTGCAAAGGCGTCGCTGGCTTCACGGCCAATGTTCAAGTCGTGGGCAATGTTGTCAGCCGTTTCCGGCATGCTGTGGCTACCGTACTCCTTGGCAAGCCATGGGTTGGGAAAGCGCGAGCCGATAACCGTATCGTACATAGGTTGATTACGGGCATAGGGGGAGTCTGCCTTGCCAAGTACATAGGGCGCGCGCGACATGGATTCCACGCCGCCCGCCAGGAAAAGTTCGCCTTCGCCTAACCGGGCCGCCCGAGCCGCATCCATCATCGCCGCAAGGCCGCTGCCACACAGGCGGTTGACGGTTTGCCCTGCCACTTCAATGGGTAAACCTGCCAGTAGCGCAGCGTGACGGGCCACATTACGCGAGTCTTCGCCTGCCTGATTTGTACAGCCTGCCAGCACCTCTTCATAACTTTCTGGCGCGAAAGGGTTGCGCGCCACCAGCGCTTTTAACGTAAGGCCCAGCAGTTCATCAGGCCGAATGGCCGCCAAGCTGCCCCCGTGGCGACCAAAAGGCGTGCGTAAACCGTCGTAGATATAGGCATCTTGCATGTGGATTCTCCAGATCAAAGGTTGCTTTTATGCGCAGTTGATCTTGTCAGCGATGTTTTAAGCAGTAGTCAGGGACATGTGCAACGCGGCGCGGCGGCGTAGCCAGGGGCTTGGGCGATAACGCGGGTCGCCAGTGGCCTCAAGCAGGTTGTTGAGGATGGTCATGATGCGTGTGGAGCCGTAATGGTCACCCATGCGCAGCGGACCAAAGGGATAACCCAAGCCAAGCTCAACGGCCCGGTCGATAGTGGCCGGGTCAGCTACTCCTTGCTGGGCAATATCGGCACCCACATTGACGATGCTGGCAATAACCCGCTGAAGAACAAAACCGTTACTGTCCTGCAGACGGCTTACCGGCGTGCCGTCGTGGTGAAGCAGGCTGCAAGCGGCATCAACGACGTTGGGTTGGGTCTGCGGCGTTGTCATCAGGCTGCGGCGTTTATCAAGCCCGGCAAGCATGTCGACAGCCACGCACTGCTTGGCATTCAGCTTCTGGCGTAGTGCGCAGGTAGTGGCATCTTCACCAAAGGGGGTAAGCAGGCAAAGTGCTTGGTCAGTAGGTCTTGCGCCTGTCTCCAGAGGCCAGCCTGCCGCGTTTACCAATGCAGCCAGTTCCTCTGCACTTTCGGGGTCTTCCCGGCTGATCCATACCGGACAAGGAGGTGCCGGGGCAATGACCGGCTCATCCGGCATCTGCTGCTGGCCTTCAATATAGCGATAAAAGCCTTCGCCGGTTTTGCGGCCCAGCAGGCCCGCAGCCAGACGTTGACGTGTCAAAGGAGAAGGGCGAAAACGCGCCTCTTCATAATACTGTTGGTATATCGACTCCATCACCGCATGCGATACATCCAGGCCGGTAAGATCCAGCAGGGTAAACGGACCCATTCGAAATCCGCCCTGATCTACCATGATCCGATCAATGGTGGCTGGGTCGGCCACGCTTTCCCCTAAAATACGTAGGGCTTCGGTGCCGAAGGCGCGACCGGCATGGTTGACCAGAAACCCCGGTGTATCGGTTGTCTGGGCCGTAAAATGCCCCATGGCCTCGCCCAGTGCATTAAGGCGCTGGGTAACCTTGTTTGAAGTGCGCAGCCCAGGAATCACCTCCGCGATTTTCATAAGCGGCACAGGGTTGAAAAAGTGAAACCCAATGACCCGTTCTGGGTATTGGCAGGCAGCAGCAATGGCGGTTACCGATAACGATGACGTATTGGTGGCTAACACAGCCTGCTGACTGACGATAGCTTCCAGATCGCTGAAAAGGCCTTGTTTGGCTTCCAGCTTCTCGACAATGGCTTCAATGACGATATCGCAGGGAGCGAGTGCGTTTAGCTCGTCTGCCTTTATCAACCGCTCGCTATATTGTTGGGCCTGCTGGGTGGTGATGCGCTGCTTGTCAGCACTTCTTTGCCATAAGCCATTAATAAAGGTTCTGGCTTCCTCCACGGCTCCTTCTTTTACATCGAAAAGCATGACCTCAAGGCCTGCCTGGGCTGCCAATTGAGCGATGCCGCGCCCCATGGCGCCGGTGCCGACAATACCCAGCGTAGTGAATGGGGAAGGTGTTGACGTGTTAGTCATAGGCCAAATCCTCTCTGCAAAAGAACGATTGTTTTAGCTTATAGTTTTGCATTGCAAAATAGCATTTCGATTATTGACTGCCATCCTAGGCTATGCAAAAGTGCCTGACAAGCAATGCGGGCGTTAATTTCGCATGGCGAAACTAGCTTGCCCATACCACTGCTCACGCTACTTGGTAGCCCTTTTTATTAAGCTCTATTTCTAACGATAAAAACCTTTTACCGCCAGGAGCCGTCATGATTCGTGACCCCGAACTGATCAATCAGCTTGTCGATACTATCGCCCGTTTTGTCCGTGAACGTTTAATTCCCAACGAGGTACGTCTGGCTGAAGAGGACGCTGTGCCACCAGAATTGCTTGCGGAAATGAAAGAAATGGGACTGTTCGGGCTATCGATCCCGGAAGAGTACGGCGGGCTTGGCCTGACCATGGAAGAAGAAGCGCTGGTGGCGATGGAGATTGGCAAAACCTCGCCCGCGTTTCGCTCTGTGTTCGGTACTAACAACGGTATTGGTGCCCAGGGAATTTTGATTGATGGTACCGAGGAGCAAAAAGCCAAATACGTTCCCCGCCTGGCGACGGGTGAGATTCTTAGCTCATTCTGTCTCACCGAGCCGGATTCAGGTTCGGATGCTGCCAGCCTGCGTACCACTGCTGTGCGCGATGGCGACTACTATGTCCTAAACGGCACCAAACGCTATATCACCAATGGGCCGGAAGCCGACCTGTTTACCGTAATGGCGCGTACCAACCCGGAAAACAAGGGCGCAGGCGGCATATCTGCTTTTATTGTGGAAGGTGATACACCCGGATTAATACGTGGCCCGGCAGACAAGAAAATGGGCCAGAAGGGCGCTCACACCTGCGATATCATTTTTGATAACTGCCGGGTACCTGCCGAGAACATTATTGGTGGCAAAGAGGGGCAGGGCTTCAAAACGGCCATGAAAGTGCTGGACCGGGGGCGGCTGCATATTTCGGCGGTATGTGTCGGAGTGGCCGAGCGCCTGGTAGAAGAATCGCTGCGCTATACCATGGAACGTAAGCAGTTTGGTGCCGCGCTTGCCGAGCATCAGCTGGTTCAGGCAATGCTGGCCGATAGTAAGACCGAGGCTTATGCGGGCAGGACCATGGTGATGGATGCCGCACGACGCAAGGACGATGGCGAAAACGTCTCGACGCTGGCTTCCTGCTGCAAGTTGTTCTGTTCTGAAATGGTAGGCCGTGTCGCTGACCGCGCCGTGCAGGTCCATGGCGGCGCAGGCTATATGTCCGAGTATGCGGTGGAGCGTTTCTACCGCGATGTACGGTTATTTCGTATCTATGAAGGTACCACGCAAATTCAGCAGCTGGTGATTGCTCGTAATATGGTGCGGGAGGCATCCTGATGGCTTTGTCGGTACCCTACCAAGCGCCGGATGAGCAGATTTTTGGACGCCTCGCCAGTGAGCTGGTGGCAGAAATTCCCGAGCGGCTGAGCACGCGCGTGCTTGAAAACGCACGGCGCCTGGCTGACCATGCAGCGATTGTGGATGGCGATGTACGCTGGAGCTACGCTGAGCTTGGGCACGAGATAAAAGCTGCCTGTCGCTGGCTTGCCGAATTGGGTGTTCGCCCAGGCGACCGCATCATGACTGTGAGTGAAAACTGTCGGGCCCTGTTGGTTTTGCTACTCGCAGCCAGTGAAATGGATGTATGGGTGGCCATCGTCAACTCGCGCTTATCGGCGCAAGAGGTCGATCTTATTCAAAACAACTGCCTGCCAAGGCGTGTTTTCTATACCTGCGAAGCCTCTCTCGAATCCTGCCAGCATGCCGAGCGACACGCGGCTGATCGCTATCAACATCCTCAGCTGGGCGGGCTTGCGATTTCACCGCTATATGACAGCGAACCAGAGCCTGTTTGTGCCAGCGGTGCCGAGCAGGTAGCGGCGATGATCTATACCTCGGGGACAACTGGCACGCCCAAGGGGGTCATGCTGACTCATCGGGGCATCCTTTATATTGCCTCTATCTCAGGCGGTATGCGCCATTTGAGTGAGGGGCAGCGTGTTTACGGGGTGCTGCCCATGTCCCATGTGTTTGGTCTTTCATCGGTATGCATGGGGTCGCTGTATAACGGTGCCTGCCTTTATACCGTGCCGCGTTTTGACGCCGCCCATTTACTTGCCACTTTAAAGCAAGAACGCATTACCGTTCTCCAAGGGGTGCCCGCGATGTACGCCCGCGCGCTGGAGTTTTTAAAACGCGAGCAGTGCCCGCTGGAAGCGCCCGAGCTGATTTATATCTCGGCAGGTGGCTCGCCCCTGGATAGTGACACCAAGGTGCGGGTGGAAGCCGCTTTTGGATTAACGCTGCATAACGGCTACGGGTTGACCGAAGCGAGTCCAACTATCAGTCAAACGCGTATTGATGATCGCCATACCAGCAGCACCGTCGGCCGGGTACTGCCATTACTGGAGTATCGCCTAGAGCCATTGGGTGATAGCGGAGCGTCCGAGCAGCCCGGTGATGAAGTGGGTGAGCTATGGGTGCGCGGGCCTAATATCATGAAAGGTTACTTTCGTCAGCCCGATGCTACCCGAGCAACGCTGACCGATGATGGTTGGCTCAATACCGGGGATATCGCCAGGCTCGACCATGACGATCAGCTGTATATTGTCGGGCGTAGCAAGGAGCTAATTATCCGCTCGGGATTCAATATCTATCCGCCTGACGTTGAAGCGGTCATCAATGAGCACCCCGCGGTCACGCTAACCGCAGTGGTGGGGCGTCAGGTTGCCGGTAACGAGGAAGTCGTGGCGTTTGTTCAGTGCGAGCCGGGCGTGGAACTGGATATGGCAGAGTTAAAGGCTTTTATTGCCGAACGGCTGGCGCCCTACAAAAGGCCTACCCAGATTGTGTTGATGGATGCGTTGCCTTCCACTGCCAGTGGCAAAATCCTCAAGGGTCGGCTGCGGGATTTAGCTCAGCAGGAGAGTGCCTTATGAGCCAGGCTGAAAAAAGCGATGCGCTAATGGGCTATCACGACTTGTTGGGTATGCGAGTTGTTGAATGGCAGCCGGGCCGAGCCATGATCGAATTGACGATCGAACCCAAGCACCTCAATCGTAGTAACAATGTTCACGGTGGGGTCCTGACCTCCATGTTGGATAGCGCACTAAGCCTAGCGGGCTTGCACTGCAGCGTGCCTGGCAATATCCGTAAGGGAATGACGCTCTCGTTAACCACCACCTTTGTCAGCCCCGCCCGTAAGGGTATTTTGACGGCCACAGGAACATTACGCGGCGGCGGGAAGAAAACGTATATGGCCAGCGGTGAAATTAGAGATACTCAGGGGAATCTAGTCGCTATCGGCGAAGGCTCGTTTCGACGTCGCGGCGGTAGCGAGTCACCTGAAGGCGTGCCTGAAGAAACATCAGGGAAGCCCGGCGAGTGAGATTAGCCCGCCTGCGGGTCTCTTTACTGCTGGTCGTCACCTGTTCAACGCTGATCCACCTAGTGATAGGCAGTAACCTGGGCCAAGCCATTGGCGTAGGCGCGTTACTACTTTATCTGCTGACACTTGGCGGTCAGCTGACGACAATGGCCAAAGGGCTACTGTTTGCAGCCGGGGCGCTAAGCCTGATCGCTCTGTGGCGCGCTTCAATGCCCGCTTTACTGTTATTTGAAGCCGGAGGGCGTTTTGCATTCTTTGCCACCTTTGTCGTGGCGCTCAGCATGCTGCGTTTACCAGCCTATCGTTCACGCTTAGTGCGCCGCTGTGGGCAATGTATGCTGCTGCAGCCGCCAAGCCGTCGCTATCCTATTTTGTCGTTGGGATCGGCGCTATTTGGCATTATTCTCAATATCGGCGTGCTTAGCCTGTTTGCCGGCATGATTGAAAAGAGTAATACCCTGGAAGCTGCGCAAGGGCGCACCTGGGTCCGTGAGGCGCGCCAACGGCGTATGATGCTGGGGCTTTTACGTGGCTTCTCGCTGGCGCCGCTGATCTCGCCAATGGGTATTGGTGTCGCTGTGGTGCTCTCAAGTCTTCCGCAGATTACCTGGCTTGAACTGGCCCCCTATATTTTGGGAGCCGCCGTATTAATTTTCCTGACAGGCTGGGTCGTTGATTTTCTGACGGGTCCTCATCCCGCTGCCGGTAGGCTCAAAACGTCAGCTCTTTCCCCATCCCTGCAGCCGTTGGTGCAGTTCAGCGGGTTGCTGTTTGGCATCGTCACATTGGTTTTTTGCATTGCCTGGTTACTAACGTTGCGATTGCCTATCGCCGCGCTATTAGGCGCGCCCCTGGGAGCGCTTGTCTGGCTTGCCTGGCAGCGACGTCGGCTTGGTTATGCAGGGCTGCCAGCTGCCATTAGTGCTGTGCATCGCCAGTTACCGTGGCTGCTTTCTCCAAGTGCAAATGAAATCGTGGTGCTGGGAGCGGCGGGTTATCTCGGGCACTTATGTGTCGGCCTAGTAGATGGTCATCAGTTGGCACCTTTATTAAGCGTTCTGAATCAGTGGGGGGCGTTTAACGCTGTCATTGCCATGCTTATGGTCGTGGGGCTGGCTCAGTTAGGCATTAACCCCATTGTCACGGTTACCTTGCTTGTGGGCTTACTGCCTTCCTTAGCCATTGAAGGGCTTTCGCCGCCAATGATCGGTGCTTCATTAATGGTGGGGTGGGCGCTGGCATTAATGTCCTCGCCAATGACGGCTTCCATGCTGATTCTTTCGCGGTTTACAGGCGTGTCGGCTACACATATCGGTTATCGCTGGAATGGTAGATTTTTAGCGACTGCTATTCCTATATTAGCCCTCTGGTTCATCTGGTCGCCTTTTTAGACTACTGGTTGACCGGGTAAACACTTGATTTACGCTGGGCAATTTCTTAAGGTGTTTATATATATTGAAATCTAGTTTCGCTATGCAAAATAAATGTTATTTTGCAGCATAATTATACAGCGTAAGCCGAACCAGCCGTTTGCATAACAGGCGGCTGTGAAAAAGGAGTATGTCTCTATGAAAATTCTTGTCGCGGTTAAACGCGTCATCGATTACAACGTCAAGATTCGCGTCAAGGCGGATCACTCCGACGTTGACCTTACCAACGTCAAAATGGCCATGAACCCCTTCTGCGAAATCGCCGTGGAAGAAGCGGTGCGCTTGAAAGAGAAAGGTGTGGCCACCGAAGTAGTAGCGGTCACCATCGGCCCCAAGGCGTCTCAGGAGCAGCTGCGCACCGCGTTGGCGCTGGGCGCCGACCGCGCCATCCAGATCGAAACCGACGAGCGGGCAGAATCGCTGGCGGTCGCCAAGCTCTTGGCCAAAGTGGTCGAGCAAGAGCAGCCGGGTCTCGTGATCCTGGGCAAACAGGCCATCGACACCGACAACAACCAGACCGGCCAGATGCTCGCCGCGCTCACCAACCTGCCGCAGGGAACCTTCGCCTCGGAAGTGGTCGTGGAAGGCGACCAGGTCCATGTCACGCGTGAAATCGACGGTGGCCTGCAGACAATCGCACTGACTTTACCCGCCATCGTGACCACCGATCTGCGCCTGAACGAGCCCCGCTACGCCAAGCTGCCGGACATCATGAAGGCCAAGAAAAAGCCGCTGGACGTCAAAACCCCCGCCGATTTCGGGGTGGACGTGGCGTCCAAGGTCAGCCTGCTCAAGGTGGAGTCCCCGGCCGAGCGTAAAGGTGGCATCAAAGTCGCCTCCGTGGACGAACTAATCGATAAACTCAAAAACGAAGCCAAGGTGCTTTAAGAGGAGTGGAACGCATGAGCATTCTGGTACTTGCCGACCTCCATGAAGGCCAGCTGGCGGGCGCGACCGCCCACGTTGTCGCTGCTGCACAAGCGATTGGGGGCGATATTGACGTACTGGTCGCCGGTGAAGGCGTCCAGGCGGCAGCGGATGCGGCCGCCAAGCTTGAAGGCGTACGCACGGTGCGCGTTGCGGACAACGCGGTCTACGCCCACCAGCTCGCCGAGCCCCTGGGCGCCTTGCTGGTGGAGCTGGCAGGCGATTACACCCACGTGCTGGCCAGCGCCTCCACGACGGGTAAAAACGTGCTGCCACGTCTGGCGGCGCTGAAAGATGTCAGCCAGCTGTCTGACGTTATCGGGGTGGAAAGCG
Source organism: Vreelandella populi (assembly GCF_003989825.1). GTDB lineage: Bacteria > Pseudomonadota > Gammaproteobacteria > Pseudomonadales > Halomonadaceae > Vreelandella > Vreelandella populi. The sequence goes on along the minus strand of NZ_RZHE01000009.1, from coordinate 283 downwards.
CGGATACCTTCCAGCGCTCCATCTATGCGGGCAACGCCATTGCCACGGTGAAAAGCGACGACACCCTCAAGGTGCTGACGGTCCGTACCACCGCGTTTGATGCCGTCAGCGACACGGGCAGCGCCACGGTGGAAGCCGTGGACGTGGTGGTCGAGAACACCCAGTCGCGCTTTGTGAAGGAAGAGCTGGCGCAGTCTGACCGCCCCGAACTCGGCGGTGCCAAGGTGGTGATTTCCGGTGGCCGCGGCATGGGCAACGGTGACAATTTCAAGCTGCTCAACGG
>NZ_RZHE01000008.1 GCF_003989825.1 Vreelandella populi | reverse complement strand
GAGATTCGAACTCTCGACCCTCGCCTTGGCAAGGCGATGCTCTACCACTGAGCTATTCCCGCTTAATCAATTTTGCAAATCGGATTGGCGTCCCATAGGGGGTTCGAACCCCTGTTACCGCCGTGAAAGGGCGGTGTCCTAGACCACTAGACGAATGGGACGTATTGGAGCGGGAAAAGAGATTCGACCGGGCTGGCGTTCCAGCTCTCGACCTGCACTTGCTTAACCACACGACCAAATGGAGCGGGAAAAGAGATTCGAACTCTCGACCCTCGCCTTGGCAAGGCGATGCTCTACCACTGAGCTATTCCCGCATTCCGATACCTTAACGATGTAATTGGCGTCCCATAAGGGGTTCGAACCCTTGTTACCGCCGTGAAAGGGCGGTGTCCTAGACCACTAGACGAATGGGACGTTTCATTGCCTCGTCGAGGTGGCGCGTATATTACTCAGCCGGTTCTTTTGTGTCAAGCACTCTGATCTTGTTCTTGATATTGCTCTGCTTTCCCTAGTGCTATTATGGCATTACCGGCAGTTATTACCTGCTGCCTAGCGCTGAACTCATAAGACACCTGACAGTCTTTACGGGTACCGCCTCTAGTCGCGCTGTCTTTACTGACAAGAGTGCGCTAGCCTGCGAGTGATAGAGGGAAAGGAGACATCTGATGGCCAAAATCGAAAAATCCCCCGAGCAGTGGCGCGAACAGCTGACCCCCGAGCAGTACCGGGTAGCGCGTGAGAAAGGTACCGAGCGCCCTTTTACCGGCGATTACCAGGTCCGCGACGCCCAGGGTATTTACCACTGCATCTGCTGCCATGCGCCGCTGTTTGAAAACGAGCATAAGTTTGATGCCGGGTGCGGCTGGCCAAGCTTTGACAGGCCGCTGGGCAGAAACAGTGTCGAAGAGCATCAGGACACCTCTCACGGTATGGTGCGCACGGAAGTGGTGTGCTCGCACTGCGATGCCCATTTAGGGCATGTGTTTCCTGATGGGCCGCCGGAATCCACGGGCTTGCGCTACTGCATCAACTCCGTATCGCTTGAGTTCCATCCTGACGAGTAAACGTTAAGGCATAAACGTATAACGGACTCCGGCAAGGCGAGCACCATCTGGTAGAATGGTTGCTCGCTTTTTTTATGCCCGCTTTTTTGTGCTTGTAGGAGAAACTCATGCTCGGCTGGTTCCCCGGACATATGAACAAGGCCCGCCGCCAGATAAAGGATGCGCTGCCGGAAATCGACGTGGTCATTGAAGTACTGGACGCACGCCTGCCCTACTCCAGCGCCAACCCGATGCTGGCCGAGCTGACCCGTCACAAGCCGGTGCTGAAGATCCTGTCCCGGGCGGATTTGGCAGATCCTGAGCGTACCGCCGAATGGGTGGCCTTTTTCGATGCCCAGGAAGATACCCGGGCGCTCGCCATTACCACGACCAATACCCGTGAGTTAAAGAAGATCCCCAAGCTTTGTCATGAACTGGCGGGTGCCGTACGCGCCGACCGCGACGTTCGGGTGATGGTGATGGGCATTCCCAACGTGGGTAAATCTACCCTGATTAACGGCCTGGCCGGGCGCAAGATTGCCAAAACCGGCAACGAGCCGGCGGTTACCAAACGCCAGCAGAAGGTGCGTATTGATGGCCGTGTGGCGCTGATTGATACGCCTGGGGTGCTGTGGCCCAAGATTGAAGACCAGGCAAGCGCCTACCGGCTAGCAGCAAGCGGGGCGATTCGCGATACCGCTATTGAATATACCGATGTAGGAATCGTTGCCAGCGCTGAGCTTGCCAAACGCTACCCGGCCGAGCTGACCGCGCGCTACAAGCTAAAAGCGCTACCCACTTATGAAGCCCCTGTGAATACGGACGTTGACGCCGACGGGCCGCAGAGGCCGGATTTTCTTGCCATCGCCGGGTTTGACGGCCACGCCATCTTGAAAGAAATTGCCAGTAAACGGGGCGGCCTTCGCCCTGGCGGCGAGGTGGATTTGCACCGCGGCGCAGAAGTGCTGCTGCACGAGCTTCGCGATGGCAAGCTTGGACGCCTGACGCTGGAAACGCCTGACGATATTCCGCTGCCCATCGTGCACGATGACGAAGACAATCAGGCACCTTCCGACGCATAATGGATTCATCGCCCGGCGCCGTCGCACGGCCATTGGACATCTTTGGATAAATCACTCATGGAAACCTCTCAGCTTCAAACGCCCACTGAGCTTCAAGGCACGCAAGAAGAGACTCAGCTTCAACGCCCTGAGCTCAGGAAATCCCATAAGCTGCATAACGTGTGTTATGACATTCGCGGCCCGGTACTTGATCACGCCAAGCGCCTGGAAGATGAAGGCCAGCGGATTCTAAAGCTGAATATTGGCAATCCCGCACCGTTTGGGTTTGAAGCGCCTGAAGAGATTTTGCAGGATGTGATGCGCAACCTGCCTACGGCACAAGGCTACTGCGATTCAAAGGGCCTTTACTCGGCCCGTAAAGCCATTATGCAGGAGTGCCAGCGCAAGGAGATCCCGGGCGTCGGCATTGAGGATATCTACATCGGCAACGGGGTTTCCGAGCTGATCGTGATGTGCATGCAGGCGCTATTGAACGATGGCGACGAAGTGCTGATTCCCGCCCCCGACTATCCACTCTGGACCGCAGCGGCGCATCTTTCCGGCGGTCATGGCGTTCACTACCTGTGCGATGAACAAGCGGACTGGACGCCGGACATTGCCGATATCCGTAACAAGATCACCAGCCGCACTCGCGCGATTGTGTTGATCAATCCCAACAACCCGACCGGGGCAGTCTATCCACCGGCCGTGGTGCGCGACGTGCTGGCGGTAGCCAAAGAGCACAATCTGGTGGTGTTCTCGGATGAGATTTACGACAAGATTCTTTATGACGGCGTAGAACATACCGCCACCGGCGCGTTAGCAGATGATGATCAGCTGGTGATTACCATGAACGGGCTGTCGAAAAGCTATCGCTGTGCGGGCTTTCGTTCAGGCTGGATGACCATTTCCGGCACGATTGCCAAGCAGCGCGCCCGCGATTTCATTCAGGGGTTGACCATGTTGGCCTCCATGCGCCTGTGCGCCAATGTCCCTGCACAGCACGCCATTCAAACGGCCCTGGGCGGCTATCAGTCGATTAATGACTTGATCCTGCCCGGCGGTCGCCTGCTGGCTCAGCGCAATATCACAGTGGAGAAGCTCAATGCCATTCCTGGGGTATCCTGCGTCACGCCTAAGGGCGCGCTTTACGCCTTTCCGCGCCTGGACCCCAAGGTGTTCAATATCCAGGATGACCAGAAGCTGGTACTTGATCTGCTTCTTCAGGAGAAAATCCTGCTGGTTCAGGGAACCGCGTTCAACTGGCCAGAGCCGGATCACGTGCGCATCGTAACGCTCCCCTGGGCAGACCAGTTGGGCGATGCGTTGGACCGGTTTGCCAACTTTTTATCGCGCTACCGTCAATAACGCGCAAGGCAGCTTGAAACTGCTCTTATGCGTACGTATCTAACCCGTATTCCATTGACGCATTGATGACCTCTTAGGGAGAACCTGCACCATGATGCGAATAGTGCTGTTTTTAGCCACCAACCTGGCGGTGCTGCTTGTCGCCAGTATTACGCTGCGCCTGTTTGGCGTTGAGGGTTACTTACGCAGCCAGGGGATCAACTTTACCAGCCTGCTGATCTTCTGCTTTATCTTCGGCATGGTCGGCTCGCTGATCTCGCTGTTTATCTCCAAGTGGATGGCCAAGCGCAGCACCGGCACGGTGGTTATCGAAGCGCCATCCAATTCCACCGAGCAGTGGCTACTCGATACGGTTGCCGAACTTTCCCGCGAGGCGGGTATTAAAACGCCCGAGGTGGGCATTTTCCCCGCCCAGCAATCAAACGCCTTTGCGACCGGCTGGAACAAGGATGATGCGCTGGTAGCGGTTTCTGCCGGACTTTTGAACCGCATGCGCCCGGAGGAAGTGCGCGCTGTTCTTGCTCACGAAATCGGCCACGTGGCCAATGGTGACATGGTAACGCTGGCGCTGATTCAAGGCGTGGTGAACACCTTTGTCATGTTCTTTGCCCGCGTGGTGGCTCAACTGCTGGATGGCTTTCTCAAAAGCCGCAGCGGCGGTGAAGGCGGCCTAGGGTTCATGGGCTACTTTGCGGTAGTCATAGTAGCCGAGATCGTCTTTGGCATCGTCGCCTCAGCGATCGTGGCTTGGTTCTCGCGCTTTCGTGAATACCGCGCCGATGAAGCGGGTGCGCGGCTTGCCGGCACGGGGGCCATGGTCAACGCCCTGGCCCGCCTGAAGGCGGAAACCGAAATGCCGGACCAGATGCCGGACACCATGCGCGCCATGGCCATCACCAAGGGCCAGACCCGCTCGCTGATGCAGCAACTGCTGGCCAGCCACCCGCCGCTGGATGACCGTATACGCGCACTGAAAGAAGCCGCCTACCGGCAGTAAGCAACACCTCACGGTACATCAAAAACCGCTCAAACCGATCAGGCCCGCGCAAGCGGGCCTGATCGTATCCATAGGCATGACAAACCATACCAGCGCGCGGTGCATCATGACATTCGGGAAACGCGAAAGCCCGCCGCGCTTAGCGGCGCTTCAAGCGCCACCGCATTGCCCGATAGCTGTACATTTAGCGTGGCAAACTCGCGGCGCAGAGGGTAATTCGCCCGGCAGTCGTCAAAGCCCTGGCGGATGCCCTGCTGAAGTACCTGACGCTGCAGGCTGTCGTGATCCCGTCGTACATCATAAACCGCACGCACACACAGGCGCAGCGCATCCTCAACCGGTAGTGCCTCCTGCAAATGAAGCGATCCCAGTACCGGTAACGGGCAGATATCGGCAAACGTATTGTGAATGGGTCGTTCAGTATGGCGCGCCAGTGCCTGCTGAATCATCCAGGTGCCGCGCAGCTTGCCATCCAGGCTGTGCCCGGCAATATGCGAGGTAGCCAGCGCCACCAGGTCGCGTAAGCCAGCATCGATTCCCGGCTCGTTCTCCCACACATCCAGCACGGCGGTAATATCGCCCTTACCCATCAGGCGTCCGCGCAGGGCCCTTTCATCAATACAGTCACCCCGGCCAGCGTTAAGCAGCACCGTGCCTGGCGCAAGCTCATTGATTATCTGGGCGTTGAGCAGTTGATAAGTGGCATGGGGACCGTCCTTCACCAGTGGCGTATGCAGGCAAAGAATATCGCAGCGATCGATCAGTGTATCCAGGGAGACAAAGCCCTGCTCGCCCTCCTGCTCAGCTCTAGGGGGGTCGCACGCAAGCGTGTTAACGCCCAACGCTTTCAGGCGAGCTAGCAAGCGGCTGCCCACATTGCCGACCCCGACTACTCCTACTGTTCGCGAAAGCAGTGGCCAGCCAGCGCGCTCAGCCAGGGTCAACAGGCTGCTCAGTACGTAATCCACCACGGCCTCGGCATTGCAGCCGGGGGCACTGGCAAACTCAATATTGCGAGCCGCCAACGCCGCGTGGTCGATATGGTCGGTGCCAATAGTGCAGGTACCCACAAAGCACAGTGAGCTATCTGCAAGCAGCGCTTCATTGACCTGGGTAATGGAGCGCACAATCAGGGCATCGGCATCCTTGACGTGCTCTGCGTTTATCTCGCGCCCGGGCACGCGGGTGATCGAGCCAAACTCACCAAAGCAGCGCTCGGCAGCGGGTATATTGGCGTCCACAATCAGCTTCACAGCGGTATCCTTTTTGCGATAATGAGCTTTACAATACCGCCCGCCGACCAGAATTGGAAAATGCTATTTAAGGTTTTGAAGGGTGGCATCAAAGAGCCCGTACATGAGTAGACCGGCAACAGGACAAATCGTGGGAGTAGGCTTGTGATCGTAAGGTGGGAAACTGACCACGACTATGTGTTGGTCCATATTCATCAGGACATGTTCGGGGACTGGATATTCAGCCGCGCCTGGGGGCAGATCGGTACGCAGTTTGGCGGGTTGAAACATCAACTGGCCGACACGCTTGAACAGGCGCAGATGTGGCTTGAGGACGAAACGACCATTCAGGCATCACGCGGGTTTCGCAAGGTATTGGATGTGGCCGACAACACGCCGGAAGGCCAGGAAGCCATGCGCCAGCTTTCGCTGCTTGATTTGCTTTAGCCAACCCGAAGGTTAGTGCTCACTAGCCCAGAAAACGCCGCCCATTCTGCCGATAAGCGCTCTTCGGCGGCGTCTCATTCATGGCTACCAGCGCGTCTAACGCGCCCTCGTCAAGCCAGCCCCGGGCGCGAAGCCAGTGCGCTAGGCGCTCGATCTCAAAGCTTTTTATCAGCTCGCCGCCCTGGCTATCCATTACCACCGGTATCAAACTGCCATAGCGCTCGACTAACCTTTCATCCTCGATAATCTCGATGCGCTTGATCTCGATCGGCTGGTTGGCAAGCTTACCCAGCAGCATTTCCACCTGGGCGCACAAGTGGCAGCCCAGAGTGGTGTAGAGCGTCAGTGAAATCACCGGCCGTCAGTCGCGGTGACGCAGCAGGAACACATGGTGCAGGTTGGTGCGCCGCTGAAAGTCGGGGTCGAAGGTGCGTGAGGTAATTTCCTCAACCGCATAGCGCTCGCTCAGTGCCTCATCAAGCTTGAAGCGCCGCTGATTGTTGGAAAATACCAAGGTGCCGCCAGGGGCAAGCCTTGCCATGGCAAGTTCGACCAAACGCGGGTGGTCGCGCTGTACATCGAGCGTATCGCGCATCTTCTTGGAGTTGGAGAACGTCGGCGGGTCCATGAAGATCAGATCAAACTCGGCGTTGGCGGTTTCCAGCCACTGGAAGCAATCATCGCGAGTAACGCGGTGAAGCCGCGGGTCGAGCTTGTTAAGGGCAAAGTTGTCCTTCGCCCACTCAAGGTAGGTGTTGGACATATCCACGCTAACGCTGTCGCTGGCCCCACCCAAGGCTGCCTGAACGGTAGCCGTGGCGGTGTAGCAGAACAGGTTCAAGAAGCGCTTGCCATGGGCCATTTCCCCCAGCATACGGCGTACCGGTCGGTGATCCAGAAAGAGCCCGGTATCCAGATAGTCGCGCAGGTTCACCCATAGCCGCGCCTCCCCTTCACGCACTTCAAAGCGCTCGCCACTGGCCTCGCGCTTCTGATACTGGGCGCTGCCCGCCTGGCGCTCGCGCCGTTTGATATACACCTTGCTTGAGTCAACGCCCAACGCTTCAGGCAGTACTTCAAGCGCATCGAACAAACGCTTTTGTGCCTGGGCGGGATTGACGGAGCTGGGTGCTGCGTACTCTTGCACATGCACACGGTCGCCATAGCGGTCTACCGCCAAGGCGAATTCGGGCATGTCGGCGTCATACACCCGGTAACAGCTTTCACCGCTCTGTTTTAGCCATTTTTTAAGGCGTTTCTGGTTTTTAGCCAGTCGGTTGGCGAACATCTGCGCATTTTCAGATACGTTGGAAACTGCCTTTTGCGATACACCGGCGTCCTGCGTATCCGCCTGGCCCTCAGGTGTTACGGCTTGAACGCCGATATCCATCAGCAGCAGTTTGGCATCCAAGGCACCGTTTTTGAGCGCGTACTGCTTATGCGCCCGCAGCCCCAACCGGTGGCCCAGATCCGGGTTGCCGGTAAATAGTGCCAGCGTCCAGCCGGGGAACAGCGCCTTGGCCTTTTCACCCAGCTGCGAATAAAGGCGCACAAGTTCGGGCAGCTCGCCTAGCCGTTCACCGTAGGGTGGGTTGGTAATCAGCAGCCCGCTAGTTTCCGTAAGCGCTTCTGGTCGAGTTAGCTGACCCAGACTCTGGCCGTGCAGGGTAATCAATGCCGGGATTCCCGCTCGCATAGCGTTGGTCTTGGCGGCGGAAAGCGCCGCCGGGCTTTGATCAAAACCGAGCAGCTGATTCTTGCACCGCTTGCGGCCAATGGAGGCACGTGCTTGTGCCTCGCGTCTCAGCTCAAGCCAGATCGCCTCATCGTGCCCGCTCCACCCCTTGAAGCCAAACCGCTCGCGGTCCAGGTTAGGCGCCTGGTCGGCGGCCATTAATGCGGCTTCAATCAGCAGCGTGCCCGATCCGCATAGCGGGTCAATCAACGGCTCCCCGGCCTTGGCGCGTTCCGGCCAGCCCGCGCGCACCAGAAGCGCGGCCGCCAGGTTCTCCTTGAGTGGCGCGTGGCCGACATCGCGGCGATAACCGCGCCGGTGCAGGCTGTCACCGGAAAGATCGATACCCAGTGTCAGGTTGGCGCGATGCAAATGGGCATACAAGCGCAAATCCGGCAGTTTAGTATCAATGGAAGGCCGCTCCTGCCCGGCAAGTTGCAGGGAGTCGACTACCCCATCCTTTACGGTTTGTGCACCAAACCGAGTGTGACGAATATGGTCGCTTCGGCCATGAAAATCCACCGCCAGCGTCTTGCCAACGCTCAAATGCTGGGTCCAGGCAATGCGGGCGACGGCGTCGCGCAACTGCTCGGGGGTTTCAATCATTGGCTCGCGGGCTAGTAGCAGAATCACGCGGTTGGCAAGGCGCGACCACAGACATACACGATAGGCAGTGGCTTGGCTTGCGGTGAAGTACACACCAGCTACGGTGGTTTTTCCTGGCGTGGCACCTAACGCTGCCAGCTCATCAGCCAGTAGGCCTTCAATGCCTTTCGGGCAGGTGGCCAGCAGGTTCAGGGGGGCATTTTGACTCGTTTCGGTCATAGTCATGGCAGCGCGTAACCGCGCAATATTCCTATATATGGCAAATGTATTTACATCTTATGACAATTTGGGGGTCGACAAGTGCCCCCATCATGATCTAAGAATAAAAGGGTAGCTACTGAAAACGCATGCGTTGCTTGTCTAGGTCATTCTTGACCTAAGGCTTGTTAAGGTTACCACCCGGCCGGTTCAGCACGTGAGTGCTAAACATGAGTGTCAGGCGGTTAACCTGCTCTTGAAGTAAGCTCTCGAAGTAGGGCTTATCCATGTCAATTACATGTTTAATGCATGGATAAGGCGTTCTATTTCTTTTTAAAGGCTTTCATGAAAAGAGGTTAGCCAATGAAACGACAAAAACGTGACCGCTTCCAGCGGGCCTATGTCCACGGGTACAAAGCAGGTGTTATAGGCCGCTCCCGTGATGATTGTCCCAGTCAGGATATTAATTTACGCGAATACTGGATGAGCGGTTGGCGTGAAGGTCGCGGAGACCAGTGGGATGGAATGACCGGCATTTCCGGTATTCATAAAAATCCCTCGGTCATGACCTAATTAGTTATATATTCCTTAATTTTACATTTTGGAACATGGAGCCCGCTTTATAAGCGGGCTTTTTAGCCTTCAGGCTTTTGGTTTCAAACCCGGCTAGCGTGTTTTTAATGCGTTGGCGCATGCATTGACCAGCTTGGGCCCCTGATAGATAAGCCCTGAGTAGAGCTGAATCAGATCCGCACCTGCCGCTATCTTGGCCATGGCGGTTTCTGCGCTATCAATGCCGCCTACGCCGATAATCGGAAGCTCAGGCAGGTGCTGGCGTAACAGGCGTATCACCACATTGGAAGCCTCAAACACCGGCTTGCCGGAAAGCCCGCCGGCCTCTTCAGCCTGCGGGTCACTTTGCACCGCCTCGCGGGAGACCGTGGTGTTGGTGGCAATCACACCATCAAGCTCATTGCGGTCAATACTTTGGGCCACAAGCGCCACTTCGTCTTCACTCATGTCTGGGGCGATCTTGATCAGCAGCGGTACTTTGCGGCTTGCCTCGGCATCCAGCACTCGGCTGCGCTCACGAATAGGCCCAAGCAGCGCATCCAGCTGCTCGCCAAACTGTAGCGTGCGTAGCCCTGGCGTATTGGGCGAGGAGATATTGACGGTGATGTAATCCGCTACCGGGTGCACAACGTCCAGGCAAACCAGATAGTCATCCAAGGCGTTCTCCACCGAAGTGGTCAAATTCTTACCGATATTAATACCGACCACGCCCGTGTAATGGCGCTTTCTTACCTGCGCCACCAAGTGCTCCACCCCTTTGTTGTTGAACCCGAAGCGGTTGATGATTGCGTCATGGCCAGCCAGGCGAAACAGACGTGGCTTAGGGTTACCCGGCTGGGCCTTGGGAGTGACAGTTCCCACTTCCACAAACCCGAAACCCAGTGCGCCCAACGCATCCAGGTGGTCGGCATTTTTATCAAGCCCCGCCGCCAATCCCACGCGGTTGGCAAACCGCAGCCCCATCAGCTCGACAGGATCATCGACTGCTTTACCTACCAAAGGCGTTACACCCCCTACCCGATGCAGCGCATCTAACGTGCCCAAGGCCATGCCGTGCGAGGTTTCGGGGTCAATACGAAAGAGCAACGAGCGGGCAAGTGAGTACATCAACTAGGTCTCTTTTAGTAGGTGGGCAGTACTGAGCGGCGCAAAGTATAGCGCAAACTTCCTACCCAACGCACCGCAACAGGCTCTTATCAGTCGTTCGCCTGTACCAAATGCAATCCACCTGCAAAAAAACCGCGCCTGGAAAGCTCCAGGCGCGGTTTTCTTTAGCAGCGCTTTGGTTAAAACAGAGCGCTTCAGGCTTCGCTATCGCTCTCCGCCAAGTCAACCAGTTCGCGCACGGCCACCGCGAACAGCGCAAACCCACCTTCGCTTCCGCCGCGCACTTCGTTGATCAAATGACACCAGCGGCGGTGTAAATGATTATGCTGCTCAAGCCACTGATCAACGCGTTCCGGCGTATCACGGCTACCGGCTTCCAGCTTGAGTACGCTGGTGGTCAGCGCCAGCTGCTGGCGGTCGATATCGTCCCGGAAAGTCTCCCGTGCCTGCACTTGCCAGGCATCGCGCACTTCAAGCTGGGTAACCTGCTGGATCATCCAGGGTAGCTCCAGGCGACTGCCGATTTCGTAGAACACTTCGGCTACGTGCTTGGGCTTCTCGTTGGTAACACGTGCGGCCTGGATAATCCCAAGACCGGCATACAGGCTGGGCGCTGCGGCAACGGTAGAGGCCAGCGCTTCCGGCACCCCGGCCTGTTGCAACTCATCACGTCGCTGCGTCCAGGCCTCAAGTTCTTCACCGCTTAACAGCTCACCCATCTCTTCCTGCAGCTGGGCCAGGCGCGGGGCGAAGTACTCAATCGTATCCTGGGTGGAAAGATTGAAATGCTGACGCAGGAACCAGCGCGTGGCCCGACGAATCAGGCGCATCAGATCAAGCATCATCGTATGCTGTACTTCGCTGGCTACCTGATTGTCCAGCGCTTCGATCTGCGCCCACAGCGAGGGCAGATTAAAGCTATCCCGCGCAATCACGTAGTTGCAGGCGATAGCCGCCCGTCCGGCGCCGGTTGAATCCATCAGCCGGCGTACAAATACGATGCCCATGTGATCGACCAGATCGTTGGCGACCTGAGTGGCCACAATCTCACGCTTCAGGCGGTGCTCGTACATCTCGGTCTGATAGCGCTCGGTCAATACCGAGGGGAACAGACGCTCTAGGTGACGATGAACGTAGGTATCATCGGGCACGTCAGAGTTAATCAAATCGCCTTTCAGAGTACTCTTGGCGTAGGAGATGAGCACGGAAAGCTCAGGCAGGCGCATGCCCTGCTGGTTACTTGCCCGCTCTTTCAGCACCTCATCAGAAGGCAGGAACTCAAGCTCGCGGTCAATCTGCCCGGCGGATTCCAGCTCGCTGATAAACCGGCGGTAAGGGCCAATCCCCTGGTGCGAGAGAATTTCCGAAAGATCCAACGCTTGCGCCTGACGGTAGTTATCCAGGATAACCAGATCGGCCACCTCGTCGGTCATCTCCGCCAACAGATCATTGCGCTGCTTATCGGTCATGTCGCCGCGCTTGACCACGTCGTCGATCAAGATCTTGATATTGACCTCGTGGTCAGAGCAGTTAACCCCGCCTGCGTTGTCGATAAAGTCGGTATAAACGCGCACGCCCTTGGCGGCGGCTTCCATCCGACCACGCTGGGTCAGGCCCAGGTTACCGCCCTCACCTACCACGCGGCAGTTGAGGTCAGCGCCGTTAATGCGCAGCGCATCGTTGGCTTTATCGCCTACGTCGGCATCGGTTTCCTCAGAACTTTTCACGTAGGTGCCGATACCTCCGTTCCAGATCAGATCCACGTGGGATTGCAGCATGGCGCGAATCAGCTCATTGGGCGACAGGCGCTCTTCCTGAATGCCGAACACCTGCTGCATTTCCGGTGTGACCGAGATCGATTTGGCGCTGCGGCTAAAGATGCCACCGCCTTGGGAAATCAGCTCTTGGCTGTAGTCTTCCCAACTGGAGCGTGGCAGATCAAACAGCCGCTTACGCTCGGCAAAGGCCGCTTCGGCATCGGGGTTTGGATCGACAAAGATGTGCAGGTGGTTGAAGGCCCCCACTAGTTGAATCTTGTCGGACAGCAGCATGCCGTTACCGAACACGTCGCCGGCCATGTCACCAATGCCCACCACGCTGAACAGATCCTGCTGGGTGTCCACGCCCAGGTTCTTGAAATGGCGCTTGACCGACTGCCAGGCGCCGCGTGCGGTAATGCCCATTTTCTTGTGGTCATAACCGTTGGCCCCGCCGGAGGCAAACGCATCGCCCAGCCAGTGACCGTACTCGATGGAAATCTCGTTGGCGATATCCGAGAACGTCGCCGTGCCTTTATCGGCTGCCACTACCAGATAGACATCGTCTTCATCGTGGCGTACCACGTTTTCCGGCGGTACGACGTCGCCACCGTCCAGATTATCCGTAACATCCAAAAGCGCGCGGATAAAGATTTTATAGCAGGCGATGCCTTCTTTCTGCTGGGTTTCGCGGTCAGCGTTTTCCGGCATGCGCTTACACACAAAGCCGCCCTTGGCGCCTACCGGTACGATAACCGCATTCTTGACCTGCTGTGCTTTCACCAGCCCCAGCACTTCGGTGCGGAAGTCTTCATGACGATCAGACCAGCGCAGACCACCGCGTGCGACCTTGCCACCGCGCAGGTGAACACCTTCTACCCGCGGCGAGCAGACAAAAATCTCGAACATGGGCCGTGGCTTGGGCATGCCCGTCACTTTGGAAGGCTCAAGTTTGAAGGCGATATAGTCTTTAAAACGACCGTTATCGGCGCGCTGGTAGTAGTTGGTGCGCAGCGTTGCTTGAATAAGCTCCATAAAGCGGCGCAGCAACTGGTCGTCGTTCAGGCTGGCAACGCCTTCCAGATGCTCGTTGATCCGCGTCACGCATTCATCCGTGTCATGAGACTCAAGCTCAGGATCAAAGCGCAGGCGGAACATTTCTACCAGTTCCTGGGTGATGGCCGGATAGTTGGCGAGTGTCGCAGCAATATAGTCCTGCGACATACCAAAACGGATCTGCTTTAAGTAGCGTGCATAGCCGCGCAACATGGCCACTTCACGCCAATCAAGCCCGGCGGCGATAATCAGCCGGTTGAAGGCGTCGTTATCGGCCTCACCCGCCCAGATACGCTTGAAGGCTTCGCCAAAGGTGTCACGCATTTCGCCCAGGCTGACATCCTTGTTGCTGTGCTCGAGCTCAAAGTCATGAATCCAGTAACGCTGATGGTGGGCATTGATTTCGTAGGGATGTTCGCCAATAACCCGCAGCCCCAGATTTTCCATCATGGGCAGTACATCGGAAAGCGGGATCTGGGCGGCGGGATGGTAAAGCTTGAGGTTAACGCCGCTACCCTGCTCTTCAAGAGGCCGGTAAAGCGACAGCGACAGGTCATCGCCATTATCCAGCGTCAGCAAATGCTGTACGTCAAAGACAGCGGTACGAGCGGAAAACTCTTCGCGATAGCTTGCTGAGAACGCGTCCTGGAACCGCTCCATCTGGTGGTTGGCGCGCTCTTCGCCAAAGCCCTCAATCATCGCGGCCATTAGATCATCGCGCCAGCTGCGTGACAGACGGGCCACCTTGCTTTCCAGCCGCTTGAGGTCGAACTGGCTCGGCGTATCGCCGTTAAAGCGCAGAATCAGTTGGATACGTGCCAGCACCGACTCAGACAGGTAAGTGTTGAAGTCGCCAAAGTGAGCGTCCAGTTCTTCACATAGAAGGTTCTGGATGCGCTGGCGCAGGTCGGTCGAGAACACATCGCGCGGTACAAACACCAGGCAGGAGTAGAACTTGCCGCTAACATCGGCACGAATAAACAGACGTACCTGACGGCGCTCACGAATATCCAGGATACCCAGCGCGGTCTGGGCCAGAGAGTCCGTACTGATCTGGAACAGGTCATCGCGGGGGTAGACTTCAAGCACCTGAAGAAGCTGCTTGCCGTTATGGCCTTGCGGATTGAACCCGGCAATGTCCATGATCGCCTTGAGCTTGCGACGCAGCACCGGAATATTACGCGGCGACTCGTTGTACACCGTTGAGGTGAACAGGCCGAAGAAGCGACGCTCACCGATCACATTGCCATCGTCGTCGTAGCGATCAACGGTAATGTAGTCCGGATAGGTGGGGCGATGCACGCGCGAGTGGTGGGCACTCTTGGCAAACGAGAGCAGTTGCGGCACCAGTTCATAGTCGCCCTGCTCGTTGATGCCTTCCTCGGTACGGATACGCTCGTCGTAGCGCGGATCGTCCAAGCGAAACACGCCCAGTAGACTGTTGGGGTCGCGCTGCAGCTCGCTGCCTTCAAGCAGGTACTCGTCGTAGCCCAGGAAGGTGAAGTTGTCCTTTACCAGCCACTCTAGAAAAGCGATGGCCTCTTCGTGGTCGTCCGGATCGATCTGCGGCGGGCAGTTCTTCTCAAGCTCCTGAATCGCAGAGGTGATCTGGCCAGAAATGGCATCGTAATCGTCAACGGCGGTGCGCACATCGCACAGTACCTGATGAAGTTTTTTCTCGATATTGGAAAGCGCTTCGGGGTCGGTGTGACGATCAACCTCAATCACGATCAGTGATTCACGCGCTTCAGGCGCATCGGCATCACGCGGTGAAGCCAATGTCTGCAGCTGGTAATGGTCGTTGCGGGCTACGGCAAATACCGAGTTCTGGATCGCGTGGACGGTCAGGCCTCGGCGATTGAGCTCAATGCGCACCGAGTCGACCAGAAACGGCATATCTTCGTGCAGCACGGCCACAAACGTATGGGTCGACTGCCAGCCGTGTTCTTCAAAATCGGGGTTGAAGACACGTACCTTGGGACGCTTTGCATCGTGGTGCTGTAAAAACTGCCAGATGGATAGCGTCGCACCGTAAAGGTCGTCCAGCCGGCGGTCGACCAGATCTTCTACCGGCACGCTTGCGTAAAAGCGCCGCGCAAACGCCGCTATCGCTGCTGCCCGGTCCGGTTCCAGCCGCGCTTCCAAGCGCTCGAACAGCTGCTTCAAAAGGTCTTGCCGACTCTCTTCACTCGCAACGTAATGCATCCATCACCTCGACTGCCGGGGCCACACCTGGCCAAAAATACGTGGGACAATAGGCCTTTAGGCCACTATGACGACCAGCTTACGCTACCCATGGCCGCCACTCTATTCATCTGGCATGTTTCTCATGGAGTATGCCACTTTCGCATTATGCGCCCTCTTGACCAATCTCGCGCCGCGTGAGCCATACACCACATTCACAATGGTCGGTGAAAGGAAACTGGTCAAATAACGCAAACCGCTCTATCCGATGCGTCTTGCCAAGCACTTGCAGATTTTCGGCAAGCGTTGCCGGGTTGCATGAAATATAGACGATTTGATCATATTCGCTGATTTGCTGGCAGCTCTGCTCATCCAGCCCCGCCCGGGGCGGGTCAACCAGCACCGTGGAAAAACGGTAATCATCCAGCGCCATTTCGGCAACGCGCCGCCCGCCCTTTTCCCCTTTAAGTGCCAGGGCAAACTCCTCGGCTGACATCCGTGCGATATAGGCGTTGGTTACTTTATTAGCTTCCAGATTCACGTTGGCGCTAGCAACCGACGTGCGCGATATTTCCGTTGCCAGCACACGGCGAAAATTATCCGCCAGCGCAATGGTGAAGTTGCCGTTGCCACAGTAAAGCTCGACCAGATCTTCCTTTTGGCGGCCGGCGGTGACTTCACGCGCCCAGCCCAGCATTTTCTGACAGATATGCGCATTCGGCTGGGTAAAGCTATTTTCAACTTGCTGGTAATCAAGCGTTCTTCCGTCGACCGTGAGCTGCTCCCACACGTGGTCGCGGGTAAGCACCAGGCGCTGCTTGCGCGAGCGGCCAATGATCATGATGCCAAGCTCGGCTTCAAGGGCGCGGGCCTCTTGCTCCCAGGCTTCTCCTAACGGGCGGTGGTAAATCAACGTAACCAGCGCTTCGCCTGAAAGCGTGGTCAGAAATTCGACCTGAAACAGCCGACGACGCAACTCGTCGCTTTTCAGAAAGGCCTCACGCAGGCGCGGCATCAGCGCATTGATCGATTCGCTGGCCACGGCAAACTGATCCAGGCGCACCACCTGTTTTTCTTTAGGGTTGGCGGGGTTTACCTCAAACATTGCATAGAAGAGGTCATCACCTTCATGCCATATCCGAAACTCGCAGCGCTGGCGATAGTGGCTCGGTGGTGACTCGAACACTTCAAGCGCTGGCGGGTTGAACGGCGCAAAGGTGCTTTCCAGGTAAGCGCGTTTTTGGGCCAGCTGCTCGTTATAACGTTCGGGTTGAATATCGGGGATGGCCAAGTCGGCTCCTCTTTCAATAAAGGTATCAATATGGGTATCAGTTCAGTCGGAAAAGGCGTGCACTAGGCGCCTAGCTCCAACCGACCTGGTGTGCAAAAGCCATACTGCGCGAAGCCCTTGCCCAGTGCCTCAGCAGATGCTGTCGTGAAAAAGCGGCCATCCTGCCCGTTTTTTAACGCCGGCGCGATCTGGCCTACACGTCGGGCGATGGCATCGCCGGAATCAATCCAGCTCACAGGCGTTGGGGCAAGCGCTTCAAGCCAGGGTTTCAGCAGGGGAAAGTGGGTGCAGCCCAGCACAACGGTATCCACGGGAGGCTGGGAGTCCTTCGTTTGCCAAAGGGGCGCCAGAGCCTGCTGAATGCGTTCACTGTTAGGAGAAATGCCGCCAAGCAGCGCCTCGGCTTCCAGCACCAGTGCATCTGCCGCGACTCGGGTAATGATACAGTCACTGGCAAAGCTCTCGATCAGCTTTTGGGTGTAGGGTCTACCCACGGTAGCCCGGGTAGCCAGCAGGCCAATATGGCGCGTTTGGCTGATGGCAGCGGCGGGTTTGATGGCAGGGACCGTGCCGACCACGGGAATCACAAGCGCCTTTCTCAGGCTATCGAGTGCAAGTGTACTGGCGGTATTGCAGGCAACAACCAGAACACTTGGCTGACAGGCCTGTACAGCGGCCTGGCAAACGGCCACGATACGCGCCGAAAGCGTGACGTCATCGCGCAGCCCATAAGGCATCCACGCGTTATCGCAGGCGTAGCACATGGCTGTTTCAGGGTAATACTGGCGCAGCGACCGGGCCACGGAAAGCCCGCCCACGCCGGAGTCAAAAATCAGCACGGGGCCTGCCATTACTGCCCCTTCGCCTTTTGCTTTGATAAGTGCACCTGTTTCTCCTTCAGCCGCTCTTCCACGGGGCGCTAGTTTAACACGCCCCGCTCGCTGCTGAAGGAACACGCTCCAGGCTAAACCACGGGTACCTCCGCCCCGCGCAGCTCGGCGTAAAGCTCCGGGTAAGCCAGCTGCAGGCGTTCAAGCTCCTGCTCGGCGCCTTCCGGCAGCGCTTGCAGCAACTCCTGCATGTCTTCCTGGGTGAAATATTGATCGATAAGCGGGAAGAGGCCTTCACGCTCCTGGCGAAGATACGCCCGGTGCGCGTTCAGATAATCCTTTAAGTCTTCGGCAAAGCGATCCATGGGCAGGACGCTGTCCATCAGAATCATATCGATATTATCTGAAAGCTGCTGAAGGCGCGGCTTGAGCTCAAGGTAGTCGCTGGCCATTTTCTCCATGAGTTCGAGATGCTCGGGCGCTTGGGTTTCCAAGCGGTCGACACAGATACGCTCTAGAGGCGCGGCAAAACCTTCCATGTAGGACAGGATGTAATCCACCACTTCGCGCATCAGCTGAAAATTGGGTCGCTCGCCTTGAGCCAGGGTCTTGTGCTTAAGCTGCAAGACATGGAGCATTCGCGCCATGTTGGCATGATCTAGACGCAGTTGGTTTAACATCGTGCCGTCTCCTTTATGGGTCGTGCTGGCCGCCTTCCTTAGGGTGATGCGGGTAAGCAATCATATGGGCGCATCACTACACTAATGCCAGATTATGTGATTCAGTCGATGACGCTGTGTTGACGCCTTTGTATGGCGCTGTTTGTCTGATCCAGCTCCATCACTAAGTTCTATTAACATCGCCACGGCCGTGTTTCACCATGCCCTTTCACTATTACTCTAGCAAGCCCATAGCTTTTGAAAGGGTCTTTTTTAATACAACCTTTTTTTGAATAGACAATTTTTGTCAGGTTATAAGAGGATATTTTTAAGGACTCTGCAAAAGGTAGCCTGACAATACGCCGTTTACCATACACACTTGTGGTTACTTTGTTGCTCAACGTCTCGATTTACAACGGAAGTTTACATGGACCTTTTTGACTCACAGCGGACACCCAGCGACGACGCTCCTCTGGCGTATCGAATGCGTCCGCAAGCACTTGATGACTACGTTGGCCAGGAAGCATTGGTAGGGCCGGGCAAACCGCTTCGGCGCATGGCGGAAGCGGGTCAAATCCGCTCGATGCTTTTATGGGGTCCTCCCGGTGTCGGCAAAACCACCTTGGCTGAGCTGCTTGCTAAGGCATCTAACGCCCACCTTGAGCACTTAAGCGCGGTAATGGCAGGCGTTAAAGAGATACGCGCGGTAGTCGAGCGTGCCCAGCAGCACACTTCGCAGGTCATTCTTTTTCTGGATGAGATACACCGGTTAAACAAGAGCCAGCAGGATGCCCTGCTACCTCACGTAGAGTCGGGCCTGCTAACGTTGATCGGTGCGACTACCGAGAACCCGTCATTTGAGGTCAACTCCGCCTTGCTGTCGCGTGCGCGGGTCTATGTGCTCAAGGCGCTTTCGGAAGACGAGCTGATTAGCGTCATGCGTCAAGCACTTGGCGATGCCGAGCGCGGCCTTGGCAAGCGGGACATAAAGGTTGAAGACGACGTTCTCGGCGCACTGGCTCACGCCAGCGCAGGAGACGCCCGGCGGGCGCTAGGCCTACTGGAAACCGCCTGCGACTTTACCGAGGTCGAAAATGGCCAGGAAGTGCTGCGCGCATCCGTTCTTGCGGATGTTATCGGCCATCAGGCAAGCGCATTTGATAAGCAGGGCGACGCTTACTACGACCTGCTTTCAGCCATTCACAAATCCATCCGCTCATCACGCCCTGACGCCGCCTTGCTGTATATGGCGCGCTTTCTACAGGGTGGCGGCGACCCATTGGATGTTGTGCGCAGGCTAACCGCGATTGCCTCGGAAGATGTCGGAAACGCCGACCCGCGCGCCCTGCCGCTAGTGATTGCCGCGTGGGACGCTTACCTGCGCCTGGGCGACTACGAAGGTCAGCGGGCGATTGCCCATGCGGCCATCCACTTGGCCGTGGCACCCAAGAGCAACCGGATCGACCGTGCCTGGAATGCCGCCAAGCAGTACGTGCGTCAGCAACCCCAAGTAGACGTGCCCACCTACCTGCGCAACGCCCCCACCAAGCTGATGGAGCAATTGGGCCACGGCGAGGGCTACCGCTACGCACATAAGGAGCCCGACGGCTACCCAGCCGGCAGCGCACATGACTGCTGGCCGGAAAAGCTACCCAAGACACGCTTTTTTGAACCCAGCCCGTTTGGCCAGGAAAAACGCTTTGGCGAGATAATGGCGTGGCGGGAAAACCTTGACCAAGAAGCAGATCAGGCGCCCTAGGGCGCCTGATGGTTACGGTGGCGAGCGATATCAACTGACCGCCGCTCTCCATTCACTGTTCACCACTCACTATTCACCACTAAAACTCTTCCCGAATAACATCGGTGCCCTCAGGAATATCGAAGTTGAACAGGCTGCGGTTGATCGAGCCGTTCTGGGTAATATCGCTAAACGTGATCAACGTACGTTGGCCGGTGCTGTCCATCATCCAAAGCTGGGTCAGGGTATCGTTATCAAATACCATGCTCAGCTCTTCAAACAGGGTATCGGCGGAGCTTGGGATCAGGGTAAACACGTCTTCGCCATTTTCCTGATCGTAAACCACATCGTAGCTACTGGACAGATCGCCGATATTGCCGGAAAGCAGCAGCGCAGGCGTGTGGGTGACGCGGTCATCCATGGGCTGTACGGTTACCTGCTCAAGATCTGGATCATAGAGGTAAACGTCGCTGCCGTCGGATACCACGATCTGAGAGTAAGGCGCTTCCACTTCCCAGCGCAGCATGCCAGGGCGCGAGAGCCACATTTCGCCAGTGGCACTTTGCAGACGCTCGCCGCTACCGTCCAGAATTCTCTGCTCAAACGTAGCCTGATAGCTTTCCAGCGGTTCAAGTCGTTCGGTCAAGCGCTCGGCGGCATCATTAGCCAAGACAGGGGTAGCAAAGGTTAATCCAAGTGCCGCTGCCGCCAGAGACAGGGGTGAAGAAAGCAGAGTTTGCGTATCGCGCATAGTGTTCTCCCTAGACATACGCTGTCAGATTGAATAGACATACGTTGCCAAAAAATAGCTGAGGATCGTTAACAACATCCATGTGGTCCTTCAGACGCGAAACGCGCCGCGGGGTTTCACCCGCGGCGCGACTTTCACGCTTATTGCATGATTCGTACAGGCGTTTAGTGACCCGCTGCCGGCGGTGCCAGTACCTCTCGCGCCCCATTGGTGCCCATTGAAGACACAACGCCTGCCATTTCCATGGCATCCACCAGACGCGCCGCACGGTTGTAGCCGATCTTGAAACGTCGCTGTACCGCCGAAATGGAGGCTTTGCGGGTTTCCGTCACAAACTGAACAGCCTCATCGTAGAGCGCATCCTGTTCGGCATCGTCCCCATCGCTACCCTCAGCTTCAAGGCCGGCCAAGGCATCGGCCGATACCCCACCTGAGAGAATCTCCTCAATGTACTCAGGCTCACCGCGGCGCTTCCAATCATCCACAACACGGTGCACTTCATCATCATCCACAAAGGCGCCATGCACACGGTTGGGTGGCCCTGAGCCTGCTGGCAGATAGAGCATGTCGCCGTGGCCCAGCAAACTTTCGGCGCCACCCTGGTCAAGAATGGTGCGCGAGTCGATTCGCGATGACACTTGAAACGCCATGCGTGATGGGATGTTGGCCTTGATCAGACCGGTCACGACATCCACCGAGGGGCGCTGAGTTGCCAAGATCAGATGTATACCTGCAGCCCGCGCCTTTTGCGCCAGGCGGGCAATCAGCTCTTCCACTTTTTTACCGACAATCATGAACATGTCGGCAAACTCGTCGATCACCACCACGATATAGGGCAGTTTTTCGAGTATCGGGGGTGTTTGGTGCATTTCCCAAGGCTGCGGCTCCCACAACGGGTCAGCCACCTGAGCGCCTGCTCGTTCGGCCTCGTCAAGCCGGCCGTTAAAGCCCGCGATATTACGCACGCCCATGGCGGCCATCAGCTTGTAGCGGCGCTCCATCTCAGCTACACACCAGCGCAGGCTGTTGGCGGCCTCTTTCATGTCGGTCACTACCGGCGCCAGCAGGTGCGGGATACCGTCGTAGACCGAGAGCTCCAGCATCTTGGGGTCCACCATGATGAGCTTGAGCTCATCGGGCTTGGCCTTGAGCAGCATTGAGATCAGCATCGCGTTAACGCCCACCGACTTGCCCGACCCTGTGGTACCGGCCACCAGGAGATGAGGCATCTTGCCCAGGTTGGCAATCACCGGGCCACCGCCAATATCCTGGCCAAGTGCCATGGTCAGTGGTGAGGTTTCCTGCTGAAACCTCTCGGAGTCGATGACTTCACGCAGGCGAATCATTGCCCGGTGCGGGTTGGGAATCTCGATCCCCACGGTCGGGCGTCCGGGAATGACCTCAACCACACGCACGCTTTTCACCATCAGCGAGCGTGCCAGGTCTTTCGCCAGATTGCTGATCTTGGAGGCCTTGACGCCTGCTGCGGGCTTGATTTCAAAACGCGTGATGACCGGCCCGGGCCAGGTATCCACCACTTCCGCCTTCACGCCATATTCGCGCAGCCGCACTTCAAGAAGCTCGGCCATGTCGGCAAGCTGCTCTTCTGTGTAGTTGGGCTGATGCGGCTCGGCCGGGGTCAACAGCTGTAGGCTCGGCACCTCGCCTTCAGGCTCAGGCAGGGTTTCAAACACCGGGCGCTGATTCTGCAGGTGCTCAACGGTCCAGAGCGTAGGCCCGCTGTCGGCTTCATTAGCCACATCATCCGCCGAGAAGGTCGGCTCATGGCGAGCGGCGCTTACCGGCTGTGGCTGGTGTAGTTGAGACTGAGCGCGAGACTGAGCGTGAGCTTGGGACTGAGATAAAGGCGTGGGTGCTGTCACCTGCACGGGCAATTCAGCTTCGTCATCTTCCCAAACCGGCTCGGGGACTACTTCGGGTACGCGCTCAGATCTAGGGGCATAACGTGGCTCAGTATCCAGCGAAGGCTCACGCGAGGTAGCGGGTTCAGCGATGACCGTTGGGCTAAGCGTCGGCTCAGGGCGAAGCGGCTTTTCCGCCTGAACGGCAGGCTCTTCGCTGTGCCACTCCTGGCGCTCAAGTTCCTGGGCGCGCTCATCCTGCCATTCGTCGTCCAGCTCGCTGCCTGACTCATCCTGCTCGGCGTCAGCCTCTTCCTGGGCAAAGAAATGTGGCGCCATAGGGAAAGCGGCATCCTCTTCGCGAGAAGCGCGCAGGCTGAGTGGCGCGTCATCCTGCGTGGCGGCCTTTTCATCTTCCACAGCCCTTGAAGTTGATGCTTCAGATACCGGCGACGCTTCAGCGGCAAAGGACTTCTCCTCGACAGGTTCACGCGGCGGCTGGGTTTGGGCGACCGGTTCCGTCGGGGTATCCTGAGTGTATAGCGGCGTAGCAGGTGTCGCTTGTTCATCATGAACGCGCGCTGAGAAGGCGTCCGCACGCAGAGCTTTTTCAGGCGCAATCTCGGATTCAGGTGCAACCTCAGGCTCAGGTATTACCAGGGCCTGAACATCAGGCGCTTGCGCGCTTGGCGCAGCAGTCACCGGCTTGGGTTCTGGGTCAGCTGGCGCAACCGCTACGGCTGGCTGCACTGGTGCTTCATTGAGTGGCGCTTCATCGACGCCTGCGTCGTCAACCGGCTTTTTATTAGGCGCCGCTTTATCCGCCAACGCCTCATCAGACAGGTTGGTATCTTCCCAGGGAATAGACGTATCAGTTGATTCGACAGCCGATGCAGAGAACTCAGGTTCGCGGCGCGCACGGTTCTTGTCGCGTTTGGGATTTGGCGCACGAGGAGGCTCTTCCGCCTTGGGGGCAGGCTTCAAAGACGCTCGCAGCGCAGCGCGCTCACGACGTTTCTCCCGGCTTTTTTCCCGACGCGCGCTAAACCAGCTGCCCACACGGCAAAGACGCCGGCCCACTTCGTCCGCCACTTGTAACCACGACATGCCGCTAAACAGGGGAAACCCGATCAGGATCAGAGCCGCCGCAATCAAGCCTACCCCACCGCTACTGACCAGCGGTTTTAAGGTGCCAACCAATCCTTCACCCAGAATGCCGCCCGAGGCATAGGGCAAGATGCTGTTGGGATGATAAAAATGCAGCGCCCCTAGCATGGTAGTGCCGAACATCAGCAGCACCAGACCACCGGCGTGCACGGCGATGGCCACCGGGTCAAGTTCAAAACGTACCTGACGCGAGCGCATCAGCCACCAGGCGGCAAAACCAAACATGCCCGGCCACCAAAGTGCGCTTGCCCCCAAAAGAGAATAGAGAACGTCAGCCAGCCAGGCGCCGACCGGCCCCATCCAGTTACGCACATCGGTTTCTGGCCCCTGATAGGACCAGCCGGGGTCTTCCGGGTGGTAGCTAAATAGTGCTAATAATAAAAATACACACAGCGCCAGCAGTACTACCACTACGCCTTCACGCACCGAGCCCTGTAAACGCAGGCCAAACCGGCGCGCTTTATCTTTCGCGGCTTTTACCCGCGCAGAAGAGGCCGAAGATGGTGCTTGACGCGAATTACGCTGCGTTCGCTTGTCTACCGCCTTGTTCACTTTCAAGCGATTCTCCCCTTACACCTCAATGGCGTCTTTAATCTACTTGCGAGTTTGCATCATACCGAGCATCCTTCCGCCGTCACAGAGCTTCTCATCAAGTGCTCAGTAACAGGAGCAAATAATGCTACCCTGGCTTTCATCGCCATATCCCACATTTCCGTCTACCGCCATTGCGCTGGATTCGCCCAATGGCCTGCTGGCCGCCGGTGGCGACCTTTCACCGCCCTGGTTGGTGGAAGCGTACCGACGCGGAATTTTCCCATGGTACAGCGATGACGATCCCATTTTATGGTGGAGTCCTGATCCGCGCATGGTGCTTCGCCCTGAGCAGTTCAAGCTGCGCCGTAGCTTAGCAAAACGGCTACGTAATGGGGGATTTGACGTTACCCTGAATCAACATTTTGAGCACGTAATTAATGCGTGTGCCGCACCACGAGCCGAAGACATCGGCACGTGGATCACCGATGAGATGTACAATGCCTACGTCACGCTCAATCGTCTAGGTATTGCACATAGTATCGAGGTACACCAAGCGGGCCAACTGGTAGGTGGTCTCTATGGCCTGGCTATGGGGCCGGTGTTTTTTGGCGAGTCCATGTTCTCAAATGTGCCGGATGCTTCCAAGGTAGCCCTCGCCCATCTGGCAGGCGCCATGCAGGCTCATTGCGGCAAGCTGATAGATTGCCAGATGCATACACCGCACTTGGCAAGCCTTGGGGCAACAACAGTCGCTCGCGAGACGTTCATCAACTATCTTGAACAGTGGCTGCCTGAAAAGGCATTTGGTGTCTCATCATCCGATGAAGCTCCCCAAGTGCCGGCATCACCCTGGTTAAGCGCCATACCCAGCAAGGGTAATTCTGTACGCTGGTAGGTTTAAATTACGCTGTTAAGCTACGTTATACGGGAGGAAAGCTGTGAGTAGTAATGCTCCTCGTGGGCCAGTGCGGGATCTGCGCTTTTTTCTTACCGTGCCGCATATCTGCAGCTATCTACCCCATAAAGAGGCAACAACGCTTTTTCTGGATCCACAGGAGTCACCTGGCCGCGGCGTCTATGATTCGCTATCCCTGCTTGGCTTCAGGCGAAGCGGACGGCATCTGTATCGACCGCATTGCGAAAACTGCAACGCCTGCCGCTCTGTACGCATTCCGGTTGAGCAGTTCACTGCCAACCGCTCGCAACGCAAGGTCTGGCGACGTAATGCGGACATTACCACGCGTATCGTGCCTGCGCGCTATGAAGCACGCCATTATGCGCTTTACGCAGAGTATATTCGTCAACGCCATGCTGACGGCGATATGTACCCGCCTAGCCGCGAACAGTACCAGACCTTTTTAACCCTGTCAGAGCCCTATGCCTACCTGTTGGAGATGTACCTGGGTGAAGAGCTGGTGGCTGTATCGGCGTTCGATCAGCTGGAGCACGGCCTATCCGCCATCTATACCTTCTTTGGAGTTGGCGATACGCTGGATAGACGCTCGTTGGGCACACTGGCGGTGCTCAAGCTGATTGAACTCTGTGTTGAAAAATCCCTGCCGCATCTCTATCTGGGATATTGGATAGAGGAGTGTCGTAAAATGCGCTACAAGCAGGATTTTTCGCCTACTGAGCTGTTGGATGGGGGGCATTGGCGGCCGCTGATTCGCTAATATGCGTAAATTGGGCCAGCTTTTTTGCCTTGACGACGGGCTTACGGCACAATATAGCGCTGTTTCTTATGGGCCAGCGATCTGGCACTTGAATCCTGAAACGGTTTTGGTTTGCTAACTACGTTAAATAAGTGAGGATCTGCCTATATGGCACGCGAAGATCATATTGAAATGGAAGGCGTGATTGTTGATACCCTTCCCAACACCATGTTCCGTGTTGAGCTTGAAAACGGCCACGTTGTTACTGCGCATATCTCTGGAAAAATGCGTAAAAACTACATCCGCATCCTGACCGGTGACAAGGTGAAAGTGGAACTGACACCGTACGACCTGTCCAAAGGCCGTATTGTCTACCGCTCGCGCTAAGCCTTTATAACGCCTATTCAGCTAGTCAGCAGTCGGTGCCATCACCTGTATACGACAACGCCCCGTCGAAGACAGGGCGCTGTGGCAATCTACTGCATGTTTAGGCGCTACGCATCAAGGCGATCTTAGCGCCCTTTTCAGGGCGCATCCGCCATTTCAGTCTCGGTGGAGAGATGCAACTCCCCCTCCTCCAGACTGACATGCACAATCCCGCCATTATCCGCCAGCTCGCCAAACAGAATCATTTCAGCAAGCGGCTTCTTGAGTTTCTCCTGAATCAGGCGCGCCATGGGGCGAGCACCCATGTCCGGGTCGTAGCCCTTCTCGGCCAGCCAGTCCCGCGCGGTATCGTCGACATCCAGTTGCACGCGCTTCTCATCCAGCTGCGCTTGCAGCTCGATCAGGAACTTGTCGACGACGTTACGCACGACTGACGTCGGCAGCGCATGGAACTGAATGATGCCATCCAAGCGGTTGCGGAATTCCGGCGAGAAGGTCCGCCGAATGACTTCCATGGCATCCGTCGAATGATCCTGATTCTGGAAGCCGATCGAGCGACGTGATGCCTGCTCAGCGCCCGCGTTAGACGTCATGATCAGGATCACGTGGCGGAAATCGGCTTCACGCCCGTTATTGTCGGTCAAGCGGCCATGGTCCATGACCTGTAGCAACAGGTTAAAGACTTCCGGGTGCGCCTTTTCGATTTCATCCAGCAGCAACACGCAGTGGGGCTGCTTGGTAACGGCTTCAGTCAGCAGGCCGCCCTGATCGTAACCAACGTAGCCAGGAGGTGCACCAATCAAGCGTGATACGGTGTGACGCTCCATGTACTCGGACATGTCAAAGCGTACAAGCTCGATACCCATGATATGGGCAAGCTGCTTGGCCACTTCGGTTTTACCCACCCCGGTAGGCCCAGCAAACAGGAAACTACCCACCGGCTTATCCGGCGACTTGAGTCCGGCACGCGACAGCTTGATAGCAGCTGAAAGCGTGTCGATTGCCTCGTTCTGTCCAAATACCAGCATCTTCAGATCGCGGTCAAGCTTCTCAAGCAGCTTACGGTCAGAGCTTGAAACGCTCTTCGGCGGAATACGCGCAATGGACGCCACAATGGCTTCCACCTGCTCAACATCAATGGTGTTAGCACGCACTTCCGGCGGCAATAGACGCTGGTGAGCGCCCGCTTCATCGATCACATCAATCGCCTTGTCGGGCAGATGGCGGTCGTTGATATAACGATCGGCCAGACGCGCCGCGCTCTCAAGTGCCCCATCGGTGTACTTGAGTTCGTGATGCTCTTCAAAGCGCGAACGCAGACCTTTGAGAATCTTGATGGTGTCGTCAACGGACGGCGCCAGCACATCCACCTTCTGGAAACGACGCGCGAGCGCGCGATCCTTTTCAAAAATACCGCGGAATTCCTGGAAAGTCGTCGAACCAATACACCGCAACTCGCCTGAAGAGAGCAGCGGTTTCAGAAGGTTGGACGCATCCATTACCCCACCTGAGGCCGCACCCGCGCCGATGACGGTGTGGATTTCATCAATAAACAGTACTGCATTTGGCTGTTTACGCAGCTCGCCTAAAAGGCTTTTCAGACGCTTTTCAAAATCGCCGCGGTACTTGGTGCCAGCAAGCAAGGCGCCCATATCCAGCGAATACACAACTGCATCCGCAATGACATCGGGTACATCTTCTTCAACAATACGCTTGGCAAGCCCTTCTGCTACGGCGGTTTTACCTACGCCAGCTTCGCCAACCAACAGCGGGTTGTTTTTACGCCGCCGAGCGAGAATCTGTACCACGCGCTCAAGCTCATGATCACGCCCAATCAAGGGGTCGATCTTGCCTAGCCGTGCCTGCTCGTTAAGGTTGGTGGCGTATCCGTTAAGCGGATGTGTGCCGCCTTCAGTCGCGCCCTCTTCAACATCCTCACCCTCTTGGGAGGAGGTTGATTGTGACGGACCATGGCCTGCCACCTTGGAAATACCGTGGGCGATGTAGTTGACGGCATCTACTCGAGCAACGCTTTGCTGCTTGAGGAAATAGACCGCTTGGCTTTCCTGTTCAGAAAAAATAGCGACAAGCACGTTGGCGCCGGTAACTTCACTTTTTCCCGACGATTGAACGTGGAACACCGCACGCTGCAGCACACGCTGAAAACCGAGCGTAGGCTGCGTTTCACGATCCCCATGGCCTTCAGGAATCAACGGTGTGGTCGAATTGATAAAATCCTGCAGATCGGATCGCAGCTTGTCGAGGTTTGCCCCACACGCCTTTAACACATCCACTGCCGAGGCATTGTCCAGCAACGCCAGCAGCAGGTGTTCAACCGTCATGAACTCGTGGCGCTTTGAGCGGGCCACGGTAAAGGCCGTGTTCAGGGTCAGTTCAAGTTCTTTGCTCAGCATGGCAGTCCCCTTTTAGCTACTACCTAGGGCGTATCGCCCCCTAGGACTTGCGTCGGATCAGTTTAATCGACCGGTACTTTCAACATCGGGTACAAATGGCAGGGTTGCAAGCCTTCGCTGACAAATTTTTATCAATGCTGTTAATTTGCAGCCTCAATATCACTCATCAGCGGATGCTCGCATTCACGGGCGTATTCATTTACCTGATGACTTTTCGTTTCTGCGATATCGCGAGTGAAAATGCCACAGGTCGCCTTACCCTGGGTATGTACAGCAAGCATTATCTGAACAGCCTTCTCGCTGTCCATACTGAAAAATTCTTGCAGCACCTCAATGACAAAATCCATGGGTGTGTAATCGTCATTATGTAACACGACCTTATATAGAGGCGGCTGCGCCAGCTCGGGCTTAGCCTGCTGAACGGCAGTATCCCCATCATCGGGCATATCAGGTCGTGTCATACCGGCCATCCCATGGGAAGCCGCTGTTACCTCAAACGCTAACTTGGACATAGATTGCACTGTTGGTTATCTCAAAGACTCAGGAACGACCCAGCCTGTGCTACTCAGCAATTGCAACCCGCAATAGTGACCAGTCAATAGCTATGACGCTCAAGTTCTACAAGGGTTCACACGGTACTAAAAATAGCATACCGCAAAAGTCAAAAAACCCCCGCCCATTACAGGGACGAGGGTTATGCTACAACGCCCCGGTAGCCCAA
The DNA here is from genome assembly GCF_003989825.1 of Vreelandella populi. Classification (GTDB taxonomy): domain Bacteria; phylum Pseudomonadota; class Gammaproteobacteria; order Pseudomonadales; family Halomonadaceae; genus Vreelandella; species Vreelandella populi. The sequence continues at coordinate 344,625 of NZ_RZHE01000008.1, read as the reverse complement.
GGCGATGCGACGTTAGCCCTTGGCAACCATGGCCAGGGCTTCATTCAGTGTTTTGCTGGGGCGCATTGCCTGACTTGCCAATTCGCCGTTCGGACGGAAATAGCCCTGAATATCAACGGCCTTCCCTTGAACATCATTGAGTTCAGCAACGATGGTCTCTTCATTGGCTTTCAATTTTTCTGCCAGGCGGGCGAACAGTGATTTCAGTTCGGCGTCATCATTTTGTGCGGCCAGTGCTTGTGCCCAGTAAAGGGCCAGGTAGAAATGGCTGCCGCGGTTATCAAGCTCGCCCACTTTGCGTGAAGGAGACTTGTTGCTGTCCAGGAACTTGCCGTTGGCTTCATCCAGCGTTTTGGCAAGCACTGTGGCACGTGCATTGCCGAACGTGCTGCCTAGATGCTCAAGAGAAGCTGCAAGCGCCAGGAATTCACCCAGAGAATCCCAACGTAGGTGGTTCTCTTCCAGGAACTGCTGAACGTGCTTGGGTGCGCTACCGCCTGCGCCGGTTTCAAAGAGGCCACCACCGTTCATGAGCGGAACAATAGATAGCATCTTCGCACTGGTGCCCAGTTCCATGATCGGGAACAGGTCAGTGAGGTAATCGCGCAGCACGTTGCCGGTGACCGAAATGGTGTCTTCGCCCTTGCGAATACGCTCAAGCGATACCGCCATGGCGTCTACCGGCGCCAGAATGCGAATATCCAGACCGTTGGTATCGTGGTCTTTAAGGTACGTTTCTACCTTTTTGATCAGCTGTGCATCGTGGGCACGGTTAGCGTCCAGCCAGAAGATAGCGGGAACGCCACTTTCACGCGCGCGGGTAACGGCAAGCTTCACCCAATCCTGAATCGGCGCGTCCTTGGTCTGGCACATACGCCAGATATCACCCGCTTCAACGTCATGACTGAACAGCGTATTGCCGTTCTCATCACTCACTACCACGGTACCGTCGGCAGCGATCTGAAAGGTTTTATCGTGAGAGCCATACTCTTCGGCTTTCTGTGCCATCAGGCCCACATTCGGCACGCTGCCCATGGTGGTCGGATCAAACGCACCGTGCTTTTTGCAATCTTCGATAACCGCTTGGTAGATGGTTGCGTAGCAGCGATCCGGGATAACGGCTTTGGTATCGTGAAGCTGATCGTCAGCGCCCCACATCTTGCCGGAGTCACGAATCATCGCCGGCATGGAAGCGTCGATAATCACATCACTTGGCACGTGCAGATTGGTGATTCCCTTGTGGGAGTTGACCATCGCCAAGGGTGGACGCTCTTGGTAAAGCGCGTCGATATCGTTTTTGATTGCTTCCTGCTGGTCACTTGGCAGCGACTCAATCGCGCTGTAGAGATCGCCGATACCGCTATTGGGGTTGAAACCAGCGGCTTTAAGCGCATCTGCATGCTTTTCAAGCGCACTCTTGTAGAACTCTTCAACCACGATGCCGAACATGATGGGGTCGGAAACCTTCATCATGGTGGCTTTCAGGTGCAGAGAGAACAGCACGTTGCGCGCTTTGGCATCGCTGATTTCACTGTCGATAAAGCTGCGCAGGCGACGGCTGCTCATGCAGGCTGCATCAATCACTTCGCCTTCGAGAACGGCCAGGCCTTCCTTCAAGACGGTAGTAGTGCCATCTTTTTGCTGGAGCTCAATCTTTAGCTTGCCGGCTTTCTCGATAACGGTGGACTGCTCACTGCCGTAAAAGTCGCCTTCGCTCATGTGAGCCACGTGGGACTGGGAGTCGCTGCTCCACTCACCCATGCGGTGCGGGTATTTACGGGCGTAGTTCTTGACCGACTTGGGCGCACGGCGGTCAGAGTTACCTTCACGCAGCACCGGGTTAACGGCGCTGCCCTTGGCTTTGTCGTAAGCCGCTTTGATGGCTTTTTCTTCGTCGTTTTTAGGCTCTTCCGGGTAGTCCGGCAGCGGGTAGCCCTGGCCTTGAAGCTCTTTGATCGTGGCCTTCAACTGCGGGCCGGAGGCGCTGATATTGGGCAGCTTGATAATATTGGCTTCAGGCGTGGTGGCAAGCTTGCCAAGTTCGGCCAGGTCATCGCTGACACGCTGCTCGTCGTTAAGCAGGTCAGGGAACTGGGCCAGCACGCGCGCCGCCAGGGAAATGTCGCGAGTCTCGACTTCAATACCGGCAGAGTCTGTAAAGGCATCAATAATCGGTAACAGGGAATATGTCGCGAGCGCAGGGGCTTCGTCGGTAAGCGTGTAAATGATCTTCGGCGTTTGGGACATTTTTGCGTTAACCTCTTTTCTCTGTCGCTTTAGTTATAAAATCCTAAGCTACGCGGCTCATTCGACGATAGCCCGTGCCGCGAAGCGCACTAAGCAGCTAACGCGCTGCTTTACTATCACTTCGGTGGTGTTGACGACGACTCCAGCGGTCACGCAGGAGTATACCAGCGCTGCACTTTAACCGCATGAGAGATTGTCGACAAATCCGGCGCAAGATGTAAGAGACTTTATGAGCAGCCTATATTTACTGCACAAACCCTACCGCATGCTCTCCCAGTTCACGGATACCGAGGGGCGGGCAACCCTGGCCGACGTTATTGATGTACCCGGTGTTTATGCGGCCGGCCGGCTTGATTATGACTCTGAAGGCCTTCTGTTACTCAGCGATGACGGCGCGCTTATTCACCGTATCGCTCACCCACGTCACAAGCAGCCCAAAACGTACTGGGTGCAACTGGAAGGCCAGATTGATGACAAGGCGCTCAACGCGCTGCGCACCGGTATTACCTTGAAAGACGGCCCTACCCGCCCTGCCAAGGCGCGGTTGATAGGACCGCCAGCTCTAGCCCCTCGTGAGCCTGCCATAGACCCGAAACGCCACCCCTCTACTTCATGGCTTGAACTTACCATCAGCGAAGGGCGCAACCGCCAGGTACGCCGCATGACCGCCCACGTAGGGTTTCCCACACTCAGGTTGATTCGCGCCTCGATCGGCCCCTGGCAACTGGGCGACCTGCAACTCGGCCAGTGGCGCAAGGAAACCCTGCACGCCCCACGCCAAGCGCAAAGTACCAGGCGCTCGGGCAAACCGGCCGTATCTCGCCACAGGAAGACCTCATGAGCACTACCCGAAGCATCGCCATTCACAGTACAGCCGCCTGCGTCATTCAGCGGGATAACCGGTTTTTATTGGTAGAAGAAGCCAAGGGCGGCCCCAAAACGGTATTCAATCAGCCGGCCGGGCATGTCGAAGCCGGCGAAGGGCCCATGGCCGCCGTTCTTCGCGAGGTAGAGGAAGAGACCGCCTGGCGTGTCACGCTCACCGGCTACCTGGGGCTGTATGTTTTTCACGCCCCCGGCGGGCAAACCTTTCATAGCCACGGTTTTTTAGCCGAACCGGCGAGCTTTCTCGACACGCCGTTAGATGCCGATATTGTCGCGACACACTGGCTGACGCTTGACGAAATCCGCGCCTTGAATGCCGAAAACCGTTTAAGAAGCCCGCTGGTACTCAAGCGCATTGAGGACGCTGTCAGCGAACGCTGCTATCCATTGAACGTCATTCAAGAGTGAAGCACTCGAAGCACCAACCCCCCATCGTGTATAATCACCGCCCAATTGCATACCACTTCAACCGAGGATGCCAATGACATCCACCAATGGCTCACCCATCACCGAGTCATCCGCAGCCGGCAAAGTGATTGTCGGCATGTCGGGTGGCGTCGATTCGTCTGTTTCCGCCTTGATCCTGCAGCAGCAAGGATACGAGGTGGAAGGCCTGTTCATGAAAAATTGGGACGAAGACGACGGTACTGAATACTGCACGGCCAAGGAAGACCTTGCCGACGCCGAGGCAGTATGTGCCAAGCTGGGTATCAAGCTGCATACAGCCAACTTTGCCGCCGAGTACTGGGATAATGTGTTCGAGCATTTCCTGGAAGAGTACAAGGCCGGGCGCACGCCCAATCCCGACATCCTGTGCAACCGGGAAATCAAGTTCAAGGTGTTCCTCGAGTATGCGGAAATGCTGGGCGCCGAGAAAATCGCCACCGGCCACTATGTTCGTGAAGGACGGGTCCGCCAAGGCACTAGCGATGTTCGCCCACGCCTGCTTAAAGGGCTGGATGGCAATAAGGACCAGAGCTATTTCCTGCACGCGGTGCCCGAAGCGGCTATTGCCCGCACGCTGTTTCCCGTTGGCGAGCTTGAAAAGCCGGCCGTCCGTGCCCTAGCCGAGCAGCACGACCTGATTACCGCCAAGAAAAAAGACTCCACCGGTATCTGTTTTATCGGTGAGCGCCGTTTCCGCGATTTTTTACAGCAGTACCTACCTGCCCAGCCCGGCACGATCGAAACGCCTGAAGGCGATACCATCGGCGAGCATATGGGGTTGATGTACTACACTCTGGGCCAACGTCAGGGCCTGGGGATTGGCGGGCTTGCCAACTACTCGGAAGAGCCCTGGTACGTGGCAGCCAAAGATCTTGAACGTAACGTGTTGATCGTTGTGCAGGGCAAGCATCATCCACTGCTCTATTCCGACACGCTGGCGACCGAAGCCATGGACTGGGTGGCGGGCGAGCCGCCGGCTCAGTCAGGCCGGTTTACCGCCAAGACCCGCTACCGCCAGAGCGACTGCCCTTGTGAAATGCGCACCCTGCCCGATGGTGGTGTTGAAGTCACGTTCGACGATCCGCAGTGGGCGGTCACGCCTGGCCAATCGCTGGTGCTTTACGATGGCGATATCTGTTTGGGCGGCGGCGTTATCCGCGCCACCTGGAACGCCGCGGAGACAGGCGCATGAATACGCCAACGCCGATTCATCGCGCCCCGGACTCTCCCTCTATGCGCCAGGCGCTTGCCTTGGCGGGCGTGTTTCAAGCTGCAAGCCTGGTCGATGAGCTGGCCCGCACCGGCCAGGTAGATACCCGCGCCTGGGATACCCTGATTGAAGCCACCGTAGATACCAACCCGGAAAGCTTCGAAGCGATTTATGGCGGCCACCCCAACAACCTGCGCCGGGGTCTTGAAACTCTCGAAGCTCTGGTGGGCCGCAAACAGGCAAACCCGGTGGTGCTGCGCTACGGTTTCACAATTTTGCTGGTCATGAACAAGCTGCGCACCAACAACGCCATGATGGACTCCCTTGGCCAGCACCTGACCCGTATTCAGGGACAGGCAGAGCACTTTGGCACCACGCATGAAAACGTGATTGCAAGCCTGGGTGAAGCCTACCAGAAGACCATCTCAACGTTTAAAACGCGCATTGTGGTACAGGGCGACCCCTCTTTACTGCAAAGCCGCATGATGCCGGAGCGCGTACGGGCCTGCCTGCTGGCCGGTATCCGTTTCGGGCTTTTATGGCACCAGCAAGGGGGGCGCCGCTGGAAACTGGTCTTTCAGCGTAAGGCGCTGCGCCGCGCGCTGGACAGCCTCGGCTAGGCCCGCTTAGCGTGCCACTTCAGGCTTTCTCACTGCTTTTGCTCTTGAATCACTTACTCTCGAACTACTTGGAAACGACGCCATGCAACTCTCCGCCTTGACTGCTCTCTCCCCCGTTGACGGACGCTACGGCTCCAAAGCCGCAGCCCTGCGCGAACATTTCAGCGAGTTTGGTCTGATCCGCGCCCGTGTCATTGTGGAAGTCCGCTGGCTACAGCGTCTGGCCGAGCACGACCAGATCGTCGAAGTGCCGCCTCTTTCCGCCGAGGCAGGCGCCTTTCTTGAGCAGCTGATTCGTGACTTCTCCCTTGAGGACGCCGAGCGCATCAAGGAGATTGAGCGCACCACCAACCATGATGTAAAAGCCGTTGAGTACTTTCTGAAGGAAAAGATTGCCGGTAACGCCGAATTGAATGCGGTCACCGAGTTCATTCACTTCGCGTGCACTTCTGAAGACATCAACAACCTCTCTTACGGCGTTATGCTGGCCGACGGTCTCAAGGCGCTGCTGCCCACCATGCACGAAGTGGCCGATGAAGTGGCCAAGCTTGCCATTGCCCATGCGGCACAGCCGATGCTTTCGCGCACCCATGGCCAAACCGCAAGCCCCACGACGCTGGGCAAAGAGATGGCCAACGTGGCGTATCGCTTAAAGCGCCAGCTCAAGCAGATCGAGCGCGTCAAAATTCTGGGCAAGATCAACGGTGCAGTAGGCAACTACAACGCCCACCTGGCCACCTACCCGGATATCGACTGGGAAGCCAATGCACGCTCCTTCGTCGAAGGCCTGGGCCTCGGTTTCAACCCCTACACCACGCAGATCGAACCCCACGACTACATTGCCGAGCTGTTCGATGCCATCTGCCGCTTCAATACCATCCTGATCGATTATGACCGCGACGTATGGGGCTATATTTCGCTGGGTTACTTCAAGCAGCGCACGGTAGAGGGTGAAATTGGCTCCTCCACCATGCCTCACAAGGTCAACCCGATTGATTTTGAAAACTCTGAAGGCAACCTGGGGCTGGCCAACGCGGTACTCGGCCATCTTGCGCAGAAACTGCCAATTTCCCGCTGGCAGCGCGACCTGACCGACTCTACCGTGCTGCGCAACCTGGGTGTGGGCCTGGCTTATGGTCTGATCGGCTATCACGCCAGCCTCAAGGGTATCAGCAAGCTGGAAGCCAACCCTGAACGCTTGAATGAGGACCTAGATAACAGTTGGGAAGTGCTCGCCGAGCCGATCCAGACTGTCATGCGCCGTTACGGTATTGAAAAGCCCTACGAAAAGCTCAAGGAACTGACACGCGGCAAGCGGATCGATCAGGTAGGCTTTGCTACCTTTATCGACACCCTTGAACTGCCGGATGACGTTAAAGCAGAGCTTAAAGAGCTTTCACCGGCAAGCTATATTGGTAATGCACAAGCCCAGGCAGAAGCGCTTACCCAACGCCTTGGCAGCTTGTCATAAGCGTTTTCACAAACGCGACGGCCACTCAATTAGGATATCACCATGCGCCAACACGATAAGCCACTCACCCTGCTGGGCGATCTCACGCCTGCAGATTTTTTGGCCAACTACTGGCAACAGAAGCCGCTGCTGATTCGTGGTGCTATCCCCGATTTTGTCAGCCCCATCGAGCCCGACGAGCTTGCCGGGCTTGCCTGCGAACCCGGCGTAGAAGCACGCCTGGTCGAAGAGAAAGGCCCGGACAGTGCCTGGCAGGTTTCCCACGGCCCGTTTGATGAAGCAACGTTTGAACGCCTGCCCGAGGGCCACTGGAGTCTGCTCGTTCAGGCCGTAGATCACTACGTACCCTCTATCGCCGCGCTGATGGACGAGTTTGATTTCCTGCCCCGCTGGCGGCTGGACGATATCATGATCAGCTACGCCCCTCCCGGCGGTAGTGTGGGTCCGCATATCGACCAGTACGATGTCTTTTTACTACAGGCCAGCGGCCACCGTCGCTGGCAGCTGGGTGGCAAGCAGCCGGACGATGCTCCAATCGTTCAGGGCATTGACCTGCGCATTCTGGAAACCTTTGAGATCGAGCCCGATTCCGACTGGACGTTGGCGCCTGGCGACATGCTGTACCTGCCGCCGGGTTGGGCGCATCACGGCGTTAGCCAGACCGATGACTGCATGACCATTTCGGTAGGCTTCAGGGCGCCGTCTGCGGACGAGTCGATTACCTCTTACGCCGACTACCTGGGCGAACAGCTGCCTGCCTCTCAGCGCTACAGCGATGCAGGCATGGCGCCTGCTAGCCAGACCGGCGAGCTTGACGATGCGGCCATTGAGCGTATGCGACAGTTCATGCTGGCCACACTCGACAACCCTGAGCAAATCGCCCAGTGGTTTGGCCGTGTGATGACTCAGCCTAAGTACATGGATCAGGTTGTGCCGCTGGATACATCCATGGAAGAAGCCGCAGTGGTAGCGCATCTGCAAGAGGGTGAACCGCTTTTCCACATGCCCGGATCACGCTTTGCCTGGCGCAGCGATACAAGCGGTACCACGCTGTTTGTCGATGGCGATGGCCACGTTTGCTCAGAGGCGCTTGCAAAACGCCTGGCAGACACCGAGCCGATGTACGAAGAAGTGCTTGAGCTTGAAGGCGCCGCCTCTTTGCTGACCCAGCTGGTCAATTCAGGCAGTTTGGGCTTTATGGGTGAGGAAGACCCAGAGTAGCTGGCCTCGATTTATCTTCTGGCCTAGCCAGCTGACGACGCCAGAGCGCCGCCTTAGGGCGGCGTTTTTTTGTCTTCTGTTTATATACCTGACGAAAAACGACTACCTAAACCCGCCGTTTTGCTAAGCCGTTGTCGTCGAGCTACAACCCCGTCTGCCCCCAAGTGTCAATTGTTGGATCCCTTATTGTCGTCAATAGTTATTGCACTGCAGCGCCAGCGAGCCTGCTCATAACGTCGCCAACTATCAGCTTTATGTTGGTCAATGCCAAAAACACTTCGCAAGCGCAGCAAACCTATTAACCCACTTGCGAACCGCTATTACGACCTTGGAGGTATCTCATGACCGGATTGCTCAACGATATTAAAGCCATGGCCCAGTTACGCGAAGCGCAAAGTGGAAAATGGGAGGCTATCAAACCTGAATACGCAGCTCGTATGCGCGCCCAGAACCGCTTTCATACCGGATTGGATATTGCGCGCTACACCGCCACGATCATGCGTAACGATATGGCCGCTTATGATGCCGATACTGCACAGTACACCCAGTCGCTAGGCTGCTGGCACGGCTTTATTGGCCAGCAGAAACTGATTTCAATCAAAAAACACTTCGGCACCACTAAACGCCGCTACCTCTATCTCTCAGGTTGGATGGTCGCCGCGCTGCGCTCCGAGTTTGGGCCCCTGCCCGATCAGTCCATGCATGAAAAAACCTCGGTCGCCAACCTGATCGAAGAGCTTTACACCTTCCTGAAACAGGCCGATACCTGGGAGCTTAACCATCTGTTCCGTGCGCTGGATGATGCCAAGGCTGCTGGCGACAGGACCAAAGAGCAGGAAATCATCGACAAGATCGATAACCATGAAACCCATATCGTGCCGATTATTGCCGATATTGACGCAGGCTTTGGCAACGCCGAAGCCACCTACCTGCTTGCCAAGAAATTCATCCTCGCCGGCGCTTGCTGCATCCAGCTGGAAAATCAGGTATCCGACGAGAAGCAGTGCGGCCACCAGGATGGCAAGGTAACGGTTCCCCATGAAGACTTTCTGGCCAAGATCAACGCCGTGCGTTATGCGTTCCTAGAGCTTGGCGTGGAGGATGGCGTCATCGTTGCGCGAACTGACTCACTAGGCGCCGGACTGACTCAGAAAATCGCGGTGACTCACCAGCCGGGCGACCTGGGCGATCAGTACAACAGCTTCTTGGATGGCGACGTGATCGAGAATGCCGCTGATATCAATAATGGCGACGTGGTCATCAAGCAAGGCGGCAAGCTGGTCAAGCCTAAGCGCCTTGCTTCCGGCCTTTACCAGTTCAAGCCCGGCACCGGTGAAGACCGCGTCATCCTTGACTGCATCACCAGCTTGCAAAACGGCGCGGATCTTTTGTGGATCGAAACCGAAAAACCCCACGTTGGGCAGATTGCCAGCATGGTCAACCGTATCCGTGAAGTAGTCCCGGACGCCAAGCTTGTGTATAACAATTCGCCCTCCTTCAACTGGACACTGAATTTCCGCCAGCAGGTGTTTGATGCTTGGGAACAGGAAGGCAAGGACGTATCGGCCTATAGCCGCGATAAGCTGATGAGCGTCGAGTACGACAAGACCGAGCTTGGCCAATTGGCAGATGAGTGGACGCGCAACTTCCAGCGTGACTCATCGCGCGAGGCGGGCATTTTCCACCACCTGATCACCCTGCCCACTTACCATACAGCGGCGCTCTCCACAGACAACCTGGCAAAAGGCTACTTCGGTGAGGAAGGAATGCTGGCCTACGTGCGCGGCGTTCAGAGAGAAGAAATTCGTCAAGGGATTGCTACGGTGAAGCACCAGGATATGGCAGGTTCCAATATCGGCGATGACCATAAGGAGTTCTTCCACGGCGATGCCGCGCTTAAAGCAGGCGGTAAGGATAATACGATGAACCAGTTTGGCTAACGCCCCCTACTCAGCCATCGGAAAATTCTGCCTACCAGGAGCTCTTGAGCTCCTGGTTTTTATCGTTATATGTGCACACTGTTTTCTTATTCCCTGTCTACACTACAACTATGCCCTTTGATTTATGACCTTTTTAATCAAGTGCTGGTCATAGCGAGTAGCTTCAGCTATCTTTTAGCGAACACTGTTCTGTAATTGAAGCGTCCTGTCACTGCTATTTTAAGTTGCCATATCATGGAGGTTTTAATGAAACGTTTACTACCTGTTGCTGCGTTAAGCATCCTGACCTTAGCTGGGTGTGCCAACACGTCGCCCTATTCGGGTGATGTGTACCGCGGCAATCAAGCGCAAACTGGCCAAAGCGTTGCTTACGGTACCATCGTGGCTATTCGCCCAGTGCAAATCCAGGCTGACAGCCGTGCGGGAGGCCTGCTGGGCACCGGCGGCGGCGCCATCATCGGCGGCCTTTTGGGTAGTCAGGTAGGTGGCGGTTCAGGCCGTCAGTTGGCAACTGTTGCAGGCGCCTTGGGTGGCTCGGTGGCTGGTTCAGCAGCGGAAGATCGCGCCAACCGCGTGAGTGCCCTGGAAATGGAAATTCGTCGTGACGACGGCACCGATGTCGTCGTTGTACAACGAGCTGACCATCAATACCAAGCTGGCCAGCGCGTGCGATTGATTGGTAGCGGCGGCAACCTGAGCGTTGCCCCCTATTAATTTAATGCTGTAGCGTATTTTATTGATGTGATCTATATCAAAAAGCCCGGCTATCTTGCGATGGCCGGGCTTTTTAACATGTATTCAAATGCGCTTAATGGGTAAGAGTGCTGGCCCAATTGGCAAGCTTTACTACCAGAAGACCAATTAACGCCATCAGGATAACGACCAGCAGCATTTCTACGGGGAAAACCAATGTAGTCGCGCCTAACACGGCGAGTGTCATGATCCATAGAAAGCGGTTTTCACCATGGCTTTTCAATACATTAGGCAAGCACCGGTCAAGACCTTGGCTAACGCCACGACTCCAGCGCTGGTCGACAAAATAGGCAATCAGACCAAACGCAATCAGCCAAATAAGAAAGATCGTCATAGCAAACTCCGATGAATTAGGGTCTTAAAGAGGGAAAAGTGGTGGGTGTAGGGTATCCCTGGTCATCTTGAGGCGCAATACCGCAAAAGACGGATACGCGTAAAAACTGCTCTTATCCCCTGACAAGCCACGCCTCACGCGTTACCATGTTGGGACATGCACTCACCGAAAGGTTATTTAATGCAAATTGCACAAAACTCGGTTGTCGCGTTCCACTACACTCTGACTAACGATGCAGGTGAAGTGCTAGACAGTTCTGAAGGCCGTGAGCCGCTGACCTACCTCCATGGCGCGGGCAACATCATTCCGGGTCTGGAAAAAGAACTGGAAGGCCGCGAAGCCGGTGACAAGCTGAACGTCAAAGTAACGCCTGAAGAGGGTTACGGTGAAGTTCAGGAACAGCTGGTTCAAGAAGTACCGCGTGATGCCTTCCAAGGCGTTGAAGGTATCGAGCCGGGCATGCAGTTCCAGGCCCAGACGCAAGGCGGTCCGCTGATGGTTACAGTAAAAAGTGTTGAAGGCGATACGGTTATCGTTGACGGCAACCATCCGCTGGCCGGTGAGCACCTCAACTTCGATGTTGAGATTGCAAGCGTTCGCGAAGCTAGCCAGGAAGAAACCGAGCACGGCCATGTGCACGGTGAAGGCGGCGTTGAGCACTGATTGCCAACGCGAGCTGGCCAATCCAGCCCAGCTTACGCTTATCGAGAGGGGCGGCCTGCGGGTCGCCCTTTTTGTATCTGCAGCACACCGGCTGAACTTTCAGGCATCCGGAATCAGCACAAGCTGGCCATGGCGCACGCTGCGCGATGATGTCACTTCATCGGCAAACCGCTTGAGCTCCTGGCCCTGGCCTTTCAACAGGGCGACTTCCAGACAGCTATCCTGGTCGATATGCACGTGCAGCGTCGAAAGTGTCAGATCGTGATGATCGTGGGAGTGGCGGGTCAAGCGCCTGGACAGATCCCGCGCGGCGTGATCATACACATACACAAGCGCGCCCATGCAGGGCACTTCGGGCACCGCCTGCTCCTTGACTTGCTTCAAGCCGCTGCGCGTTAAATCACGAATCGCTTCCGATCGGTTCTGGTAACCATGCGTGCGCATCAGCTCATCGACTGCGTTCAGCAACTCTTCATCCAATGTGACTGTGACGCGCTGCATACCTGTCTCCTTTAAATGATGGCGTGCGTATTGGCTTTTGACGATTCGAGTATGATGTTATTGTAAAAAGGTCATACTATTTATTATAAGCAGACGATTATCATGCTATCACTTCTTCGCACCCTGATACTCGGCGCAGCCGCCGGTTGCCTTATGATTGCCAACCCGGCCAGCGCTAAAGAGCAACTGGTACTCGCCATTGGCGGTGAGCCCGAGCAGGGCTTCGACCCACTGCTGGGCTGGGGGCAGTACGGCAACCCGCTGTTTCAGTCGACCCTGCTTTCCCGCCGTGCGGACCTTGACCTGGAGCCAGAGCTGGCAACCGCCTGGACTCTCTCGAACGACCAACTGACCTGGACCATCACCCTGCGCGACGATGCGCGCTTTTCAGACGGCAGCGCGCTCACGGCTAGTGATGTGGCTTATACCTTCAATACAGCGGCCAAGGCGGGTGGGCGGGCAGACCTCAGCGCGCTGAAAGAAGCCACGGCTCTTGATTCCCATCGCGTGGCGCTGACGCTTCACCAGCCGCGCATTACCTTTGCCGACCAGCTGGTGACGCTGGGTATCGTGCCCGCAGCCAGCCGTGAAAACGGCTATGACGAGAATTATGGCCGCCATCCTCTTGGCTCGGGCCCCTACCAGTTGGTGGAGTGGCAGGAGGGCGAGCAGTTGATCGTCGAGCGCAACCCCTATTTCTACGGGCAAACGCCCGCCTTTGAACGCCTTGTGTTTCTGTTTACCGGCGAAGACACCACGCTGAACGCCGCGCGTACCGGCGATGTCGACCTGGCCGCCCTGCCGCCGGCGCTGGCAAACGCTTTGCCTTCACACATGCGCGCCGTCACGATGCAGAGCGTGGACAACCGGGGCATCATGTTTCCCATGCAACCCGCCCAGGGCCAGCGCGCGCCCTCCGGCGCGCCCATCGGCAACGGTGTAACCGCGGACATTGCCATTCGCCGTGCGATCAATCTAGCCCTTGACCGCCAGACGCTGGTGGACGTTGTGCTCAACGGCTTCGGCCGCCCCGCGTTCGGCCCGGCAGACGGGCTGCCTTGGAGCCGTCGCGATGAAGATATCCAGGCACCTGACCTTGAGCAGGCCAAAGCTCTGCTCGATGCTGCTGGCTGGCAGCGCCAGGGCGATGGCCTGCGCCACAAGCAGGGCCAGCCCGCCCGTTTCAGGCTGACCTACCCCGCCGGTGACAGCACCCGGCAGCTGCTTGCCGAGGTGAGCGCCGAAATGGTGCGCCCGCTGGGTATCGACATGCAGCCAACCGGGCGCCACTGGGACGAGATTCAGCGCCTGGCACTGCACCAGGATGCCGTCGTGATGGGCTTTGGCAGTCATAGCCCCCAAGAGATCTACTACCTCTACCACAGCCAGCATGCAGGAAACGACTTCTACAACAGCGGCTACTACGCCAACCCTGCCGTGGACCGTCACCTGGAGGCGGCTCAGGCGGCGGCGAATACACATGAAGCCAACCGGCACTGGCAGGCTGCTCAGTGGGATGGGGAGACCGGCTATGGCGTGCGCGGTGACGCCAGCTGGGCCTGGATGGTCAATCTGGCTCATGTCTATGCGGTAGATACATGCCTGGACGTTGGCGATCTAGGTGTGGCCCCGCATGGTCATGGCTGGCCGGTAACGGCCAATCTGCTTGAGTGGCGCTGGACGTGCGACTAGCGCTCGCCACGCTACGCCGCCTGCTGCGGCTGGGGCTGATACTGCTCTGCGTGGCCGGCGTGTCATTCGGGCTGATGATGGCCTCGCCAGTCGACCCGGTAGATGCCTATCTCGGTCCTCTGGCTGCCCAGGTAAGCCCGGAGCAGCGCGAACTCATCGCCCAACGCTGGGGGTTTGACGACCCGGCACCTCTTCAGTTTGGCCGTTGGCTGCAGCAGTTGATGAGCGGCAACCTGGGCGTAAGTCACGTCTACAACCAGCCCGTTGGGGAAGTGATCGGCCAGCGCTTCACGCGCTCGATTGCGCTACTGGGCAGCGCCTGGCTGCTGTCGTTACTGCTGGGGTTCACATTAGGCGTGATGGCCGGCGCCAAGGAGCGCTCGCCGCTGGACAAGGTCATCAGCGCCTACGCCTACGTGACCGCCTCCACCCCTACCTTCTGGCTGGCGCTGCTGGGCGTTCTGCTGTTCTCGGTTTACCTGGGCTGGGCCCCGGCGTGCTGCGCCGGGCCTGTCGGCGTGCCAAGTCAGGATATCCACCTGGCCACCCGCCTTCACCATCTGGTACTGCCGGTCAGCACGCTGACGCTGCTGGGCACGGCCTCGATCACGCTGCACACCCGGGCGCGCATGGTGGCGCTGATGCGCTCGGATATCGCTACCCACGCCTTTGCCCAAGGCGCCACCCGAGCGGATATCGCCTGGCGCCACGGCGTGCGCCATGCAAGCCTTCCCGCGCTGACGCTGGCACTGGCGTCACTCGGCGAGCTGTTCGGCGGCTCTATCCTGATCGAGCAGGTGTTCGCCTACCCGGGCCTTGGCCAAGCAACGGTAGAGGCCGGGCTGCGCAGCGACGTGCCGCTGCTGCTGGGCATTGCCCTGTTTACCACGCTATTTGTGAGTATCGGCAATATGCTGGCCGACAGCCTTTACCACATGGTTGACCCGCGCATGCGCAGGCCCCGGAAGCCGGGGTCAATCGCGTCATGAAAGCCGCCCAGCCGCGGCTGCGCGCGCTTGCCTGCTCAGGCCTTGCGGTGCTGCTTTTGCTGGCGCTGTTATCCGGTCAGTGGTGGCTCGGCGACCTGCCGGGGCGCATGCAGTTCGATGCCCGCCTGGCCCCGCCCGGCCTTGACCACTGGCTGGGTACCGACGCCCTGGGTCGTGAGCTTTGGGCACGCACACTAGCAGGGCTTGCCCTGAGCTTCCGGGTAGGCCTTCTAGCCGCCCTGCTGGGCAGCGCCATCGCACTTGGTCTGGCACTTTTGACGACCCTTTCGCCGCGCCTGGACGCGCTGGTCAGGCTACTGATCGATACGCTGCTCAGTGTGCCGCATCTTATCCTGCTGCTGCTGATTGCCTTTGCACTCGGTGGCGGGCTGCAGGCAGTGGTGATTGCCGTGGCCACCACTCACTGGCCCGGCCTTGCGCGCGTGCTGCGCGCCGAGCTGCTGCAACTGCGCGCAGCACCCTATATCGGCATATCCCGGGCGCTGGGTAAATCCCAGGGGTTTATCCTGCTGCACCACTTTCTGCCCCACGCTTTGCCCCACTGCCTGGTCGGGGCGCTGCTGCTGTTTCCTCACGCCATTTTGCATGAAGCGGCGCTCACGTTTCTGGGCGTTGGCCTGAGCCCCAGCCAGCCGGCCATCGGCATCTTGCTGGCCGACGCCATGCGCTACCTGAGCGGGGGGTACTGGTGGCTGGGCGTTTTCCCGGGGCTTGGACTACTGCTGATGGTGCTGGGTATCGAACGCATCGCCAGCGGCCTGCGGCGTGCGCTTTGACTACCTGGAGGCCTTGATGCTACGTATCGAGCAACTGTCGCTTGCCCTGCCTTACTATCCGCGCTTCTGGCGACGCCGCTATGCCACGCACCTGGATCAGCTCAGCTTCAGCGTGGCGGCGGGCAGCGTGCACGCTGTCGTGGGCGCCTCGGGTGCCGGTAAAAGTCTGCTGGCGCATACCATCATGGGGCTTTTGCCCAAGGGTGCGCAGTTAGGCGGCAGCTGCTTCTTTAAGGAGACACCGCTTGATGAGCCGCGGAAACGCGCGCTGCGCGGCCGAGAGCTTGCGCTGATTCCGCAATCCCTAAGCGCCCTTGACCCACTGGCTCGCAGCCAGCACCAGGTGAACTGGGCGGCGCGCCGGGCGGGTCTTGCCCCGGCCTCTGCTCGGCAGACGGTCTGCCAGGCGCTGGCCCATTACCAGCTTGATGAGCGCGCCCGCCGGGCGTACCCCCATGAACTTTCCGGAGGCATGGCGCGGCGCGTGCTTACCGCCATGGCGCATGTGACCCAGGCATCGCTGGTGATTGCCGATGAGCCTACCGTCGGGCTTGATCCGGCCCAGCGCGGCCGGGTACTTGATGCGTTGGCTGCCCTGACCCGGCAAGGCAAGGCGGTGATGTTGATTAGCCACGACCTGCGTCACGCGCTGAACATTGCCGACCGCGTCACGGTCATGCACGAAGGTCGCTGCGTGGAAACCGCCGACGCGAGCGCGTTTCAAGGTACGGGCCAGACGCTGAAAAGCGCCTACGCCCGAGCACTCTGGCAAGCCCTGCCGGATAACGCCTTTACAATAGATACCGAATACGCAAGGGAGTCGCATTTTGCTTGAAGCCTGCCAGCTATGTTACGCCTTTCCTCCTCAGCCGCCGCTGTTCGAGGATGTATCGCTGCGTATTGAAGCAGGAGAGTGGGTTGGGCTGAGCGGCAATTCCGGCGCCGGCAAATCAACGCTAGGCCGGCTGCTTGCCGGGTATGACGAACCGACCGCTGGCCGTATACGAATAGAGGGTGAGCGGTTTTCCACCAAGGGGCTCAGGCCGGTGCAGTGGCTGCCGCAATCCCCTGAGCTTGCCGTCAACCCGCGTTGGCAGGTTGTCCGCGTACTGAACGAAGCCTGGGAGCCGCCCGAAGCACTGCGCCGCGCCTTTGGGATAAAGTCTCAGTGGCTGAACCGCCCGGTGCGCACACTTTCCGGTGGCGAGCTGCAGCGCATTTGCGTGCTGCGCGCGCTGGCGCCCGGGGTGCGCTACCTGATCGCCGATGAGATCTCGACCATGCTCGACCCGATAACTCAGCTGGCCCTCTGGCAGGCGTTAAAGGCGGAAGCCGAAAAGCGCAAGCTCGGCGTTCTGGTGATCAGCCACGATGCGGCCCTGCTTAAAAGGCTGTGCCAACGCCGCTACCATCTTGAAAACGCCCGACTGCACGCCGCTGAACATCATCAACTACCCTGACGCTGCTCGAAGCGGCGCATGCCCAGGGTGATCATCAGCGTGATGCACAGTAGAACCCACGAGCCCCAGGCGACGCCGGACCAGCCCGCCCCCTGCCAGAAAAGCTCCAGCCAGAAGCCACCGAGGCTTGCCCCTACGTAGTAGAACACCAGATACAGCGCGGAAGCACTGCCGCGGGCGCCTTGGGCGTAGCGACCCACCCAGCTGGAAGCCAGCGAGTGGGCCATGAAAAAGCCGAAGGCGTTGATGGTCAGCCCCAGGATAATCAGCACCAGCGATTTACTCAGGGTAACGCCAGTGCCCACCATCAAGATGATGATGCCGGCCATCATGCAGGTCGCGGGCGAAAATCGCTGGGCTAGACGCCCGGAGATAGTGGAGCCGAAGGTACCACCAAGATAGGTCAAAAAAATCAGCCCGAGGCCGGTCGCTGCCAATTGGTAGGGTTCGGCGGCTAAGCGAAAGGTAATGTAGCTGTACTGATTGATAAAAATCAGGAAGTTGATGCCACCCAGGCAGTAGGCAGCAAGGAGTACCGGGGTGCGTAAATGGCCGACGAGATCGGCAAGCGCACGGCGCAGCTGAAAACGCTTGGGCACAAAGGTACGGCTATTGGGCAGTAGTCGCCAAAACACCACACAGCCGATTAGCGTCATCACGCCAACGGCAATGAACGCCGCCTGCGGCCCGCCAACCTCGGCGGCGGCCCCACCCACGATACGCCCGCTGATACCACCCAAGGAGTTTGCACCAATATACAGCCCTACCGCGCTCAGCAAGGCCGGCTTCTCAAACGCATCCCCCATCCAGGCAATCGCCACGGCGGGCAGCCCCCCTAGCACGAATCCCTGAACTAAGCGCAACAACAGCAGGCTTTCAAAATTCGGCGCAAACGCCAGCGCAAGCGACAAGCCTCCGGCAAGCAACAGGGTAATACGCATGATGCCTTCGCGGCCGATGGCATCAGAAAGCGGCCCGAATACTAAAAGAGCAAAAGCCAGTGACAGAGTAGCTACCGACATCAGTAGGCTAACGCCTAATGTCGATACACCGTAAAGGGTCTTGAGCTCAGGGAGTAACGGCTGAGGCACATACAGATTGATAAAAACCAAAAATGACCCTAAGCATAGGGCCATTGTGGCTCGCCACCAGGCGCGTGTCTTGTCTTCAATCATGCCATTCCTAATAGCGGGCCCTGCGGCCCACTAGCTATCACGGCATGAAGTTACTGCCTAAATACGCCAGATTGGTAGGCTCCAGCGCGCGGCGCGACTGCCAGTAATAACGCTGCCAGTAGCTATTATCCAAACTGGACATGATCACGCCTTGGGAAGTCGAGGCGTGGAGAAAGTAACCATCCCCTACGTAAATCCCCACATGGTTGTAACGTCCTGGGGGCCGGAAGAAAACCAGATCGCCCGCCTGCAGCTCTTGGCGGTCGATCGAGCGTCCCTCATGTACCTGATCGTAGGTGGAACGGGGCAATTCTAAATTAAACGTCTCTCGGAAAACATTGCGTACCAAGGCTGAACAATCGATCCCTTGCGCCGTCGTGCCGCCAATCCGATAAGGCGTCCCCGACCATCGCTGGTGCTGTTCGAGTAGCGCTTGGCGTACCAACGTAGGTGGCGGTGTCTGAAAACTGCGCAACTGGGCAATCGAATTGCTCACGGGCGACATTTGCGGGCTAAACCCATTGTTCATGCTAGGTAGCGTCATCGCAAAATAATCTTCGGGCGGCTCGATGGGTCGATTAGAAGAGCCTGCGCAGCCAGCAAGAAAAGAGACGACAATACAAACACTTACAACACGGACAGCGGTCACAGCAGGGTGTGGCAACGCAACCATGCGCTTAACCTCTTAACATTTTTGGGAAAGTAAAATGGGCAACAAATGTCAGACTATAAGCTAGATAATGCATGCTTGGCGAGCCTCAATGTAATGTTCGTTGATCACCCGGCAGGGTATCGATATGTAGCGGTGCAAAATGGCGCGGCTTGTTACCCGGAAAATCCAGACTGGCCCAAGGCCCGGCAAGAATCGGTGCCCCGCAAACCCAGGCCACCATCGCTTGACGGAATCCGGCTAAAAAGCTTTCACGCTCAGGCGTGTCGCCCATGAAAAAGGAGAACCCGGCATACATGCCTGCGGCATACTCTTGCCAACCGGCATAGTGATCAGCGGCCAGTTGATAGGCACGGTCCAGCACATCGGCAAACGCCTGACTTTCCAGCCAGCCAAGCTGGCGGGCGGCAATCGCCAGATCCACCAGCTGGGCAATATCCCATGCGGCCATGTCGACATCATTACAACGATCTTCATTGCCCTGAACGCGGCGCAAGCGAAGCAGGTGATGGCGCTCCTCTTCGGCGCAGTCACCCGACTCAAGAATGGCAATTTCAGCCTCCAGACGCTCAGGATTGAGCGTATAGGGGGCGTAATTGATCTGGTACTCCTGCCGATCGCCTGCCTCCAACATGAAGGTTATAAATTCCTGCATATCGGCGGCATTAGTCAGGTGGTAGTGGCTCTCCACCCACTCACGGATATCGGTACACTCACGCTGACTTTCCGGCTGAGGCTCGCTCCACACAGCACTATTGAGCGGCCCTACCAGCGACATAGCGGTAAAGTGCGTAAGCGTTGGCCGCCCGCCCGGCTCGCACCAGGCATCAGGGCGCCAATCCAACCAGTAGAAAAGGCTGCCTGGGTCTTCAAGGTGCCAGGCAATTTCATTGATTAAAGAGGCGTGCTCAGGTTCGGGCAGGCAGCTTTCCCAGGCGAACCACGCCTCCAGCAGACGCTTGGGGCTTGGATAGAAACGGCATAGGCAGCTACGCAGCGAGCTGGCGTATGCCAGCAGCGGCTCGCGTTCAAACAGCCCGCTGTCCAGCGCCATATGCAGGTAGAAGGCGAATTTTTCCGCCATATGAATGGTGGCCGCATGCCGGCTCACACCCTTGACCGCATTACGCTGCTTCAATTCATCAGGCGTTGGCTGGCCAAACAGTGTTTGCGAGGGCGGCAGCACACCGTGCACCGCATCGGCAGCCAGCTGATTCAGATGGTGCGCTTGGGCAGGCAGCCAATAGCGGGCCATGACCTGCGGGCCTTCATCGGCATGCAGGCCAAGTGACTCCTGTAGGTAAAGCGCCGCATCCGCGCGGCGCTCTTCGGCAACGGGTGCGGCGGGATCATGCTGGCGAAGCATTACATCCGGCTCACGGACGCCAGCCATCGCCAGCAGCCAATGGTGTGGGGTATTGCGCCACTGTCGGATGCGCTGCTGAGAGGCTTTGCGCGTTGTCTCATCAAGCAGACTGGCAGGCGCAAGCTTCCACGGGCTATGCGAGGCATTAATGAGTAATACATGGTGCGCATTCGGCGTCATATTGCGCCGATCGACACCTTCAAAAAGGCTTTGCCCGCGCATATAGGCTTTCAATATGGCGCGCCAATCATGGTAGCGATGGCTGATAAGGTCTGCCGCGTGGCACGCCAGATCATCCGCTTCGGCCTGGCTCAGCCAGCCGCAACAAGCTCCCGCCCAGGCAATTTCAACCAGCCGAAGCCAGTCCCAGGCGGCCCATTCAAGCGGTTCGCCCTGGCTTACAAAGGCGTTCAAAACCCCGGCATAGGGTGAATCCTGGATTGAATCGCGCTGCCAAGCAAGCCGCTGGGCGTTATCCATGGTCAGCAGCTCACGGGCTTCGATATCCCAGCGCTGACGCTCACCCTGAGCACTTAGCCATAGCGCTACTTCCAGAAGCTGCTCACGGTCGTTGACCTGCCAGATACGCTCAAGCCACTGGCTGGCATCCGGCCAGTCGGCATGACTTGCCGGATAGCTGATGACCGGGCGAAACAGGGCACACAAACGCCATGCCTGCGCTTGCGCCACCTCAGGCCATAAAGAGGACGGAGCTGGCAGTTGCGAAAGCGTTTCCTCAAGCACTGCCCAAGTGATTCCCTCGCCTTCATTTTCCAGGGCCGACAGCGCCTGGCAGGCGTCGATAAAACGATCATCTGCGCCTATCTCCCAGCCCTTGGCACCCAGCACCCGGCGCAGATCTGAAAGCCAAGCGCGCAAATCGCCATAATCGGAAGTGATACGCCGAATCACGTGGTGCGCCCAGGTGTTAGCCTGCTTGGCGTCAAGCCACCCGGCAGCGCCTGCAAGCGCTGTCCACTCAAGCGCCCCCAGCAAGCGGTCAGCTTGGCCTGTCGAACTCCCTAACGCATGAAAAAGCTGTTCAGCCAGTTCATTGCGGCTGGTAATACCCAGTTGCAAAAGGCGCTGTTCCGCCGCTTTTGTATCCACTGAAAGAGGATGAGGGGTAAATGCCCAATCGCATAGCACCAGCTGTTGGGCCCACCAGGCATTTAACGCGTCGACCAAGAGACACCTCGAAAGCAAAAATCCACCAGCAATGCGCCAGAATAAAGCGGCTTAGTGTAACGGAAAGTAGGTCCAAGACCGATAGCTAAACTGATCTAATGGCGTAAAACGACGCTGCCCGGCACAAGGCCGGGCAGCAATTAACACGCAAGCTAGGCAGTGCTAAGCTTTTTTAACTTTACTTATTATCCAGAGCAGGACAACAGCACCCACGGTCGCGGTGACCAGTGAGCCGATAAAACCACCAGCCTGAAGGCCTAATAGGCTGAACATGAAACCACCCAGCAGCGCACCGACAATACCTACGCCGATGTTGCCCAAAATGCCAAAGCCGCCGCCACGCATGATGTTGCCAGCGATCCAGCCAGCCAAACCACCAATGATCAACCATGCAATAAAGCCCATAGTGCCTCCTTGATATCCACTTTAGTCAGGGTTTTACCTATTCGTCTTGCTTGTCCTACCATAGCACACAGCGCGACAATTCTGCCTAATTTGATGTCATCCCTTTTAAGGAAAACCCATGATCCCTGATTCTCTTGCCAACCTCATCGCCCATACAGAAGGCCAGCAGACGGCTAACTGGGAAGGACGTGATGTAGTGCTTTTCAATATGCCCTGGGGTGAGCTTGCGATCAGTTTGCAAGGTGCTCAGGTGCTTCATTTCAAGCCCCAAAATGATACTGACTGGCTGTGGGTAACACCGACACCTGAGGCTCTGCCGGGCACCCTACGCGGTGGCATCCCGCTATGCTGGCCCTGGTTTGCCGACGAGCGTTATGCCGATGAAAGTGCCGAGCGCAACGGTCCGTTCCATGGGTTGGCGCGTCAGGCGGCCTGGCGCCTGGACGCCGTCGATGAGCACGCTGAAGGTATCGAAGTCCACCTCTCCCCTGACCAGCGCCTGCACAGCCAGCTAACCGCGCGCGTGGTCATCCAGGCTAACGCCCAGCGCTTGAATGTCGAGCTGATCAGCGAAAACATTGGCGATACACCGGTGAAGACCAGCGGCGCGCTGCACACGTACCTGGCTGTTAACGAGGTGCATAACTGCCGCCTTGAGGGCCTTTCCGGCGCGCGCTATCTGGATAAACTGCGTGATTTTGCCGAAGCCGAGCAGCAAGGGATCCTGGCGATACGCGGTGGAATCGACCGCATCTATCACAGCAACGAAGCGGTACTGCTCAATGACGGCGTGCGCAGTCTGCGTATTGCCAAGCAGTCGAGTGACTCAACGGTTGTATGGCATCCCGACACCGCACTGCCAGGCGATACCCCCGCAGACGCCGCGCGTCACTTTGTGTGCGTTGAAGCCGCCAACACGCGCCTCGACCCGGTCTGGCTGGTACCCGGTGCGCAGCATCTTCTGGGCACCACGCTAAGTCGCGGTTAATGCACGGTTCACGAACCTTTGGCTATGCTGTTAACGGGCATAGCCGGCTCGACTGCCGGTATTGAAAAAGCGCTTAACCACCTGATGGCGTTATGATGAGAAAAAAGGGAGTACCTGGATGCGCCAGCCGTTAAGCCGCGAACTGAGTAATTTACTGGAGCGGGGACGCGACCGTCAGCTGCGCCTGGCGGTAACGGGTTTATCCCAGGCAGGCAAGACGGCGTTTTTAACCTCGCTGGTAAACCAGCTGCGTCACGCAGGGGTTGAAGCACAGCTGGACCTGCTGCCCGCCGCACGGGATGGCCGCCTGCTGGGGGCCCAACGGCTTAACCAGCCGGATTTGGGCGTGCCGCGCTTTCCTTACGACCCAGGCATGGCGGCTCTGCGCGATACGCCGCCGCGCTGGCCTGAGCCTACCAGGGGTATTAGCGAACTACGCCTTCAGCTACGCTACCGCCCCGCCCAAAGCAGCTGGTTTGCGCCGGACATCGCCCACCTGACGCTTGATCTGTTTGACTACCCAGGCGAATGGTTGCTCGACTTGCCGCTGTTGCAGCACGACTTTTACAGTTGGTGCCAGGCGCAACCGCTGCTTGAAGGCGAGCAGCGGCGTGCGCTGTTTAACGAATGGCTCGACGCGGTCGCATCTCTAGACCCCGCTTCGGATGCCGACGAAGCGCAACTGGCGCAACTGGCGGAGATGTATGCACAGGGATTACGCCGCGCCAAACAGGCCGGTTTTTCCGATCTTCAGCCAGGGCGTTTTTTATTGCCCGGCGAGCTTTCGGGCGCCCCCGTGCTGCAGTTTTTCCCTCTGCCGCACCTGGATGCTCCAAAAGAAATGCTCGACACCCTGCCCGACAGCAGTCTTTACGCCACGCTTGCCGCACGCTTTCGCTACTATCAGCAGCAGGTGGTACGCCCCTTTTATCGCGATCATTTCAGGCGCTTTGATCGCCAGATTGTGCTGGTTGATGTGCTGGGCGCGCTTAACGCCGGGCCTGAGCGGTTTGAAGACCTGTCCCGCGCGCTGCGCCAGTTGATGCAGAGCTTTGACTACGGCAAGCGCAGCCTGCTTTCGCGGCTGTTTGCGCCCAAGATTGACCGCCTTGCCATCGCCGCCACTAAGGCGGATCACGTAACACCCGACCAGCACGGCCACGTGGTGCAGCTGCTTGAAGCGCTTCTGGCCGAGCCGCTTAAAGACCTGCGCTTCGCCAACGTGCCGGTCAAGGCGCTTTCGCTTGCAGCCATTCGCGCCACCGAGGCGCGTGAAGTGGTGCACGACGGCAAGCGCTCCTCGGCACTGCGCGGCACTACCCTTGAAGGCGAAGACGTGCTGGTCTACCCGGGCGATGTACCCAACCGCCTGCCCAACGCCGATTTCTGGCAGCACCAGGGCTTTGACTTCCCGAGCTTCAGACCGATGCCGTCCTCTTCTGATGCGCTTTCGCATATCCGCATGGATGCCGCCATTGACTGGCTGATTGGAGATAAACTCGCATGACCGACCCGCAGCCACGGCGCCACTTCAGCCTGGACGACACCCCTGAAAGCGTCACCGAGCGCGAACGCTTGCGCCAGCGCGAAATATTCGCGGCAACCGACGACGACCAGCCGCTGGTGACCGCCGCTGAGGAGCAGGCGCTTCCAGCAGCGAGCCTAGGCACGCCGCGCAAGCGCCGCTGGGGGCTGATGTTTGCGCTGGCCGGTGGTGCCACGCTCGGCACCATCGAACTTGCCACCGGCATTCCCGAGGCGCTGTCGCAATCAGCGTGGATGAGCGTGGCGTGGCAGCTGTTCGGTATCAGCCTGATTGGCTTGGGCGGAATGTCGCTGCTCAAGGAGCTGTGGCGGTTGAAGCGCCTGAAGCGCCACGACCGGCTGCGCCGCGACCTGACCGAACTGCCCCAGCGCTCGCCCAGCCAAGCCCAGAAGATGGCCGAGCAGCTGCGCCAGCAGTTAAAGCTATCTGAAGATGATCCACACTGGCAGGCCTTTCAGCGCGCCTGCCAACCGCACCATAACGGTGAAGAGATCCAGGCCCTGCTGCGCCATCACCTGCTCGCCCCACGCGACCGCGAAGCCCAGCGACTGGTCACTCGAATGTCCGGGGAAACCGCCATCATGGTGGCTATTAGCCCGCTGACGTTGGTGGACATGGCCCTGGTGGCCTGGCGCAGCCTGGTCATGGTCGACAGGCTGTGCCGGCTTTATGGTCTGGAGCTTGGCTACGCCAGCCGCCTGCGCCTGTTTCGCAACGTGCTGAGCAACATGGCCTTTGCCGGCGCCAGCGAGCTGGCCACCGATGCCAGCATGGACATGCTATCGCTGCACCTGGCCGGCAGGCTTTCCGCTCGGGCAGGTCAGGGGCTGGCCACCGGGCTTTTAAGCGCCCGTTTGGGGCTACGCGCCCAGCGCCTGTGCCGCCCAGTCGCGTTCACGCCTGAAGAGCAGCCCAGAATGGCTGACCTGCGCCAGGATCTCTGGCGCCAGATCAAGCGGTTGGATAAGGAGCCTGCTTCCGCTCCGCGCCCTCATCAGGAACGCTGATTCAGCCGTTGGCAGGCAGACCAAAACGCTCGCGTAGCAATACCGCTACCGCCGCTTCACCGTGGTGGCCGATCTGCCGCGCGGCACTCAGGTGCCCGGCCATGTCGGGGTGCGAGTTGAGCATGAAATGCGGCTCGCCCACCAGGCTGAGCATCTCGACATCGTTCAGGTTATCGCCAAAGGCCAGGCAGTGTTCAGGCGCAATGGATATACGCTTGAGCAGAGCCGCCAGCGCCACGCCCTTATTGACGCCGCCGGCCATGATCTCAAGCGAATCGCTGGTTGAGTAAGTGACGTGCAGCGAGCCGTCACTGCTCTCGCGGATCGCGGTTTCGATCTTGAAAAGCGCATCAGGATGGCCGCCGTAAAGAATCTTGCCGATACCTTCAGTAGGCATCTGCTCAGGCGGTACCACCTGATAGACAAAGCCCGTGGCGGCGTGCATTTCCAGGTGTCTTGGCGACTCGGCATCGATATACCAGGCATCGTCCATATACAGGCTTAAACGCACGCCTTCTGGGCGCGGCAGCTGGATCAGCGCTGCGGCTTGGCGGGGGTCTATATGGTTGGCATCCAGCAGCTTATCGGCCGGGTCGTGGGTGTAGGCGCCGTTACTGCTGATCAGATGAATGGGGACATCAAGCTCATCTCGGAACACACGCATGTCGGCATAGTGGCGGCCCGAGGCAAGCACTAGATGGTGCCCATGGCTCACAAGTGTTCTCAGTACCTCAATGGTGTCTGCGTGTAATCGATGATCGCTGCCTAGCAGCGTGCCATCCAGATCCGAAACAATCAGCCGCGGTGTCATAGCATGCTCCCCATAAATGAATGGTTAGCTTAACCGATCCCGCTCTAGCGAGGTAAAGCGTTGATGTGGGTTAACCATCACCAACTTCCGCAGCGGATAATTGGCGCGGCCTTCGGGAATCCGTATAGTGGCAAGCTACTCTCGCCAACTGATTGACCTCATGCTTCAGAATAATTCCCTGCTTGCTCAGCTCAAGCAACAGATTCGTGACACCACCCCGCGCGCTGAAGGGGTGATTAAAGCTACCGAGAAAGGTTTTGGCTTTCTCGAAACCGATAACGGTGAATCCTATTTCGTGCCGCCGCCCGCCATGAAGCAGGTGCTGCATGGCGACCGCGTAGAAGCGGTGATTCACGAAAACGGTGACAAAAAGTCGGTCGAGCCCGAAAAGCTGATCGAAGCAGGCCTTGATCGCTTTGTCGCCCGGGTTCAAAAGCGCGAAGGCCGCTTGGCCGTGGTGCCCGATCACCCCTCCATCCGCAACGTGCTCAAGTCACGTATTAAGAACAGCTTGGATGAAGACAGCATCAGCGACGGCGACTGGGTCGTTGCCCGGCTGGTCCGTCACCCGCTTAAAGAGAACGATCGCGGCTTCTTTGCTCAGATTGATGAGCTGGTGGCCAAAGCGGATAACCCCGCCGTGCCATGGCGTGTAACCCTTGCCCGTCATGCGCTGGAACAGGAGTGCCCGGATGCCGGTAGCGACTGGCCACTGCGCGATGAAGGCCTGACGCGCGAAGATCTGACCGCCCAGCCCTTCTTTACGATCGACGGTGAAAAAACCCGCGATATGGACGATGCGCTACACGTAAGCGTGCGCCCCGAAGGCGGCTGGCAGTTGAGCGTCGCCATCGCCGACCCCACGGCCTATGTGGAAGAGGGCCATGCCGCTGATCTGGGAGCCCGTACCCGCGCTTTTACGGTCTATCTGCCTGGGCAGAACGTGACCATGTTGCCCGAGCAGCTGGCCGACGACCTGTGCTCGCTGTGGGAAGATCAAGAGCGCCCGGCGCTGGCCTGCACATTGAACATCAATGCCGATGGCAGCCTGGGTGACTATCGCTTCTTCGCGGCTAACGTGAAGTCTCATGCCAAACTCGTTTATGACAACGTCTCCGACTGGATCGAAGGTCAGGGCGACTGGGCACCGGCGGACAACATTGCCGAGCAGCTGACTGCCCTGCGCGAGCTGACCGAAGCGCGCACCGCATGGCGTAACGAGCACGCTCTAGTCTTCAAGGACCGCCCGGACTACGTGTTTGAGCTGGATGAAGCGGGCAATGTACTGGCGATCAATACCGAAGAGCGGCGCATTGCCAACCGCATGATCGAAGAGTCGATGATTGCAGCCAACGCCTGCTGTGCAGACTTCCTGGCAAGCCATATCGGTCACGGTATCTTTAACGTGCACCGTGCCTTTGAACCGGAAAAGGCCGAAGCGGCGCAAGAGTTCCTGGCCAGCCAGGAAATCACCGTTGATCGTGAAGCACTGACCGAGCTCACTCATTATAAAGAGCTTAAGCGCGCGCTTGAGAGCCGTGACGACGCTTGGCTAGATGCCCGCCTGCGCCGTTTCCAAGGCTTTACCAGCATGTCCGCTCAGCCCGGCCCGCACTTTGGCCTTGGGTTACCCGCTTACGCTACCTGGACCTCGCCAATTCGTAAGTATGGCGATATGGTCAACCACCGTTTGATCAAACGCGTGCTGAAAAGTGAGCAGGCCCCGGCTGAAGCAAGCCAGGCGTTAACCGAGCAGCTCACCGAGCGTCGCCGCCTGAACCGTATGGCCGAGCGCGATGTAAAAGACTGGCTCTACGTGCGCTTTTTGACCCCGGCTGCACAAAATCAGGATACGTTTGAGGCCGATATCATGGCGATCAACCGCGGCGGTATGCGCGTGCGCCTGATTGAAAATGGCGCAACCGCGTTCGTGCCTGCCCCCTTGATGCACAGCGACCGTGACAAAGTCGTTATCGATGATAAAGAAGGACGCATTCAGATCGAAGGCGAAGAACGCTATAAGCTGGGTGACAGCCTGCGCGTCGCACTGGTGGAAGCTCGCGAGGAAACTCGCTCGCTGGTGGCCAAGCCTGCCGAATAAACAGGCCAAGCACTCGAAATAGAAACGGCGGCGCCCTCAGGCGTCGCCGTTTTTTTGATGATCATCGTGACCACAGCTGATTAGCACATAGTATCTTTTTGACGGTGCTGCATGAAAAAGCGCAGCATTTCTTTTGTTGCATCAGGCCCCTTCGGGTCAGTGTAACTTCCCTTCGCGCTTCCCCCGGCCCAAGCGTGGCCGGCACCGTGTATGCGCCATTGCTCCAGGCGCGCCTCGCCAAGGGTATCGTGATAGACCGTGCGTGTATAACCATGGCCGCCCGCCACCCGCCCCTGTTCCGCGTTAATATCCCTCTTGGTCTTTGTGACGGCGTATTGCGCCGCCACGCGTTCGGCGTTGCTTAGGTGAACGGTCGTGTCGCGGTCGCCGTGAAAAATGATGGCTGGCACGTCTGAGGAGAAGCGTCCCGCCTGCGTTGACGTGCCTCCCTGCATGGCGGCCAGGGCATCGGGCAGGCTCTTGGCCACGCCATGAGGCAACCCGGAGTGAACACCCACTGCCGCAAAGAGATCCGGGTAATTCATCGCCAGCGTTGTCGCCATAGCCCCCCCGGCAGAAAGGCCCGCCACATACACCCGTGAGGCATCAAGTCCCTGGGTTTGAATAATCTGCCGGGCCATGCCTGCCAGAATTTCGGGCTCCCCACCTTCACGCTGCTGGTCTTCAGCCTTGAACCAGTTCCAGCATTTGGAGCTGTTGACACTTATCGGCTGGGCCGGATAAAGCACGCAAAATGACTGCTCCTCGGCTAGTTGATTCATATTGGTTCCGGCCGCGAAATCATCAGGGTTCTGCGTACAGCCATGCAGCATGACCACAAGAGGCATCGCCTGGCCGTGATAGCTACTCGGCAGAAAAAGCTTGTAATCCCGCGAACCCGCTCGATTGCTGAAACTACCTGCGGTAAAGGCACCCGGCCTTGCTTCTTCAGAACGGCCAGGTGTAGGGCTGGGCTGCGCCATGCCTTGAAAGCTGGACCATTTATCGGCCCAGGCTGATGCTTTACGGGTACGCTCATAGGAGGAAGAGGAAGGCGTAGGTTTTACTGTTGAAAAATCTTCGTCAACAACCTGGCAGGTACTTTCATACACGTTACCCGGCTGAGAAGAAGCTTTTGGTGCCTGCTGGCTTTTGACGTTATCCCCAGCACCTTGAAGCAGCGCCATGGCTTCACTCAATTTTCCGGCGCGGGTAAGCCGCGTCGCTTCTTCCATTCGTTTGGTCATGGTGGCATCGATCATTATCAAAGCCCCTCTTCAGTACATCAGTGGATGCGATCAGCAAGAGCGGCCTTCACCGCTGCGCTTGCATGCAGAGCGCCTAGCACTACCACCGATTCAATGGTAGCAATGGCAAGCTCGGGTGATACGTCATTAGCAATGCTGGCCATACCCAACACCTGAATCTGCAACATCTCTCCCGCTGCCTGCAGAGCTTCCAGATCCTCGCGGCTATAGTGTTCAAGCCCCAGTACGAAAGCCTTGCGGGTTACTGTCTCTTTAACGACCTCAGAATGGGTCGCTAGCTGATTACGAATGGCCGTACGAATCAAATCGGTTCGATTGGAATAGAACCCTTCCTGAACAAGAAGATCGATTTGACCCAGATCGATAACGCCTAGATTGATAGTGATCTTTTCACTGGAGTCGCCAGACTTACGGCGCAGTTCATGCACGCTCATATTTACTTCCTCATTTTTAACAGCGGCTGACTGCCGGTTAACAGCGTAATAACGATATTAAGCCAACCAACTATGCCATCCATATACCATCTATATGGATGGTCAATAGATGGTAATAATAGACCTTGCTTGGCAGACGTCAAGGTATAAGAAATATTTCATTAATAAGCGGGAGGTTAAATACGCTAAAAAAAGGAGGAAAAGCGTAAGAAGATGAGAAAAAACAGTCTTATAAACTACTTGTTACGTAAGCTTGAACGGTACTTTTGAAAACAATGCTGACGGCTGCCAGCGTGGTTAATAGCCATCAGCACTTGTCGTATTACTGACTTATTTCTACTTTATGGTAAACCCATGACACCTTTATGGCTTGGAGGTTACTTTGCACATTGCCGATGTGACTATGTTTCATGCACCCTCCAGTGGTGGCGTACGCACCTATCTTCAGGCCAAGCATCGCGTCATGAGCCGCTATCCTGACTTTCGCGCCAGCCTGCTGGTTCCCGGCGCCGAACGCGATAGCCTGGGTGATCTGCATACTCTGCCTGCACCGCGACTTCCGCTTGGCCAGGGTTACCGCTTTCCCGTACGTCGTACGCCATGGCATCAAGCACTGGTAGATCTGAAACCGGACCTTATCGAAGCGGGCGACCCTTATGTAACGGCCTGGGCAGCCCTTTCAGCGGGCCAGCAACTGGGGGTACCGGTGGTGGGGTTTTATCATTCTGATTTGCCGCGCCTGATGGGTGACCGCTTTGGCAAACGGGTATGTAAACGACTTGAACGTTATGTCGTGGACCTTTACTCGCGCTTTGATAGTGTTTTGGCCCCATCTCAAGCCCTGGCTAACCAACTAATGGAATGGGGCGTTGCTAATGTGCGGGTGCAACCGCTGGGTGTTGATATTGAGCGCTTCCATCCCAGCGCCCATGACCCTCGTATGCGCAGTTCGTTGGACATCGACCCCGATAAGCGTCTGCTGATCTTTGTGGGCCGCTATTCGCGCGAAAAAAATATCGATGTGCTGCTGGCCACCATGCGTCAACTGGGTGACGACTATCACCTTTTACTGATAGGCCCAGGCATGCCGCGCCAAGTGCCTGCCAACGTGACGGTCATTGATCGTTGCTGTAACGCCCATGAGGTTGCCCGGGCTCTTTCCAGTAGTGATGCCTTCCTGCATGCTGGCACCCGTGAAACCTTTGGTTTGGTGGCTCAGGAAGCGATGGCCTGTGGCATTCCTGTTATTGCAGCCAATACCGGAGCCTTGGCTGAAAATGTCCCTTTGGGGGGTGGTATACTTTGTGAACCACTTGACCCTGGCGCCATGGCGGATGCTTGCCGCGCTCTTTTCCGTCGCGATATTGTCGCCAGCGGCCACTATGCGCGCCGTCATGTCGAGCGTAACTTCAACTGGGATAAGGTGGTCCGCGATCTGATGGATCATTATCAGACGCTACACCAGCCCGAGACACTAACTCATCATGCAAAAATCGGTTAAGCAGCGCGCGTGGCAACGATGGCCCTTGCATTTGCTCTTCGTTATTCTGGCGCTGGCGGCGCCACTGTTGCTTACTCACTGGATAGGGGGGGATGCTGCCTGGAGCGCGCTGTCATCGTTTCCCTTTTCCATCTTTCTGGCCATGCTTGCCCTGGCAGTGCTGTGCTGGAATCTGAACGCCTGGCGGCTACGTCTGTTGCTGAACGGCCGTGCCGGTCCTATGAACCAGCGAAGCGCTCTAGGCATCGAACTTGCCTCCAAATGCGCCCTCTGCGCAACACCCGGTGGTAGCGGCGGGCCTGCCGTCCTGCTGGCGCTTCTGGCGCGGCGAGACCTCTCTCCTTCCAAAGGGGCTGGCGTATTTTTGATCGACCAAGGATTCGACTCACTATTTTTTATCAGTTTATTGAGCGGGTTGGTCGTGTATACCTTGTCAGTTGATACGGGCTGGCCTTATCAGGCCCTGATTCGGTGGTCATTGGCGGGGTTACTGGCGGCGATTGTGCTGGTGTCACTTTGCCTTTGGACATTGCCTCGCTGGCGTATTGGATCGCCTGGACGCAGGTCTCTTTTTGGGCGCGCGTGGCAACGTAAACTGCTTCGCCGCTATTTACGGGCTCGCCACACCTTTCTGCGCACGCTCAAGCTTCCCAAGCGTGTGCTGGGTACGGTGTTGGTACTGACAATGATGCATTGGTTCGCTCGCTATAGCCTGTTGTATCTCGCGGTGGCCGGTGTGGGAGGAAATATTGATTGGCTCTGGACCTTCTTCACCCAAATGCTAGGCATGGCAGCTAGCCAGTTCAGCTTCCTGCCAGGCGGGGCCGGTACTGCCGAGATCGGCGTCAGCGCTTTGTTGATGCCCTTTTTAACGACGGCCCAGGTTGGCGCCGCGGTATTGATCTGGCGGCTAGTCTCTTATCATCTTTACATTCTGGCAGGTGCGCCGGTACTGCTATGGTTCGGTTTTCGAAGCCTACGGCAGCGCTCTTTAGCACTTGAGTCTGACATTGGCCGCCCCGGGTAATGATTAAGCCCTAACTGCATGGCTGGCTGGCGTAGAACGCCAACACGAAGGCAATAAAAAAGCACCCCGAAGGGTGCTTTTTTTGACGCGCCAGGTAGAACGTGACTTACCAACCAGTCACTTCTTTCAGCGCATCGCCAATTTCCGCCAAAGAACGAACGGTTTTAACACCGGCGTCTTCCAGGGCAGCAAACTTCTCGTCAGCGGTGCCTTTACCGCCGGAGATGATCGCGCCGGCGTGGCCCATACGCTTGCCAGGAGGTGCAGTTACACCGGCAATGTAGGAAACAACAGGCTTGGAAACGTGATCCTTGATGTAGGCCGCCGCTTCTTCTTCCGCCGTACCGCCGATTTCACCGATCATGACGATCGCTTCGGTTTTCGGATCCTTCTCGAACATCTCTAGGATATCGATGAAGTTGGAACCCGGAATCGGGTCGCCACCGATGCCCACACAGGTAGACTGACCGAAACCGTGGTCAGTGGTCTGCTTGACGGCTTCGTAGGTCAGGGTGCCAGAACGGGAAACGATACCTACGCGGCCCGGCTGGTGGATGTGACCCGGCATGATACCGATCTTGCACTCACCGGGAGTGATAACACCCGGGCAGTTCGGACCGATCAGGCGAACGCCCAGCTCGTCGCATTTTACTTTTGCTTCAAGCATATC
This sequence comes from Vreelandella populi, assembly GCF_003989825.1. Lineage (GTDB taxonomy): Bacteria > Pseudomonadota > Gammaproteobacteria > Pseudomonadales > Halomonadaceae > Vreelandella > Vreelandella populi. Next base: position 311,238 of record NZ_RZHE01000008.1, on the reverse strand, counting down.
GAGGGTAGCGATACCTTCGGTGATGCAGACAATCAGCTTGATGCCGGCATTAGCGGCTTCAAGGATAGAGTCTTTACAGAACGCTGCCGGAACGTAGATAACGCTGGCTTCTGCACCAGTTTTCTCGACCGCCTCAGCAACGGTGTTGAAAACGGGCAGGCCCAGGTGCTCCTGGCCGCCTTTGCCCGGCGTAACACCGCCGACCATTTGCGTACCGTAGGCAATCGCCTGTTCGGAGTGGAACGTGCCCTGGCCACCAGTGAAACCCTGGCAGATGACCTTGGTGTTCTTATCGATCAGGATGCTCATTACTTGCCCTCCGCCGCTTTAACGACCTGCTGAGCCGCATCGGTCAGACTGGTAGCAGCGATAATGTTCAAACCGCTAGATGCCAGTTTTTCAGCACCCAGCTCGGCGTTGTTACCTTCCAGGCGAACGACAACCGGCACGTTGACACCCACTTGCTCAACGGCACCGATAATGCCTTCAGCAATCATGTCGCAACGAACGATACCGCCGAAAATGTTAACCAGAACGGCTTTAACATTGTCGTCAGACAGGATGATCTTGAACGCTTCTGCAACGCGCTCTTTGGTCGCGCCGCCACCAACGTCCAGGAAGTTGGCAGGCTTGCCGCCAGACAGGTTGACGATGTCCATGGTACCCATGGCCAGGCCAGCACCGTTAACCATGCAGCCGATGTTGCCATCAAGCGCTACGTAGTTAAGCTCCCACTTCGCTGCATCGGCTTCACGCTGATCTTCCTGAGAAGGATCGCGCATGGCTTGCAGGTCCGGGTGACGGTACAGTGCGTTGCTGTCGAGGCCAAGTTTAGCGTCGAGGCAGTGCAGGTTGCCTTCGTCGGTGATGACCAGCGGGTTGATTTCCAGCAGTGCCAGATCCTTGTCATGGAACAGCTTGGAAAGACCCAGGAAGATCTTGGTGAACTGCTTGATCTGGTCACCTTTCAGGCCCAGTTTGAAGGCCAGTTCGCGCGCCTGGTAAGGCTGTGCGCCTACCAGCGGATCGATCTCGGCTTTCAGAATCTTTTCCGGTGTCTGCTCGGCAACCGTTTCGATTTCCACACCACCTTCGGTCGAGGCCATGAAGACCACACGACGGGTAGTACGGTCAACCACGGCACCCAGATACAGCTCATCGGCGATATCGGTGCAGGTTTCAACCAGAATCTTGGCAACCGGCTGACCTTTTTCGTCAGTCTGATAGGTTACCAGGTTCTTACCCAGCCACTGCTCGGCAAACGCCTTTGCTTCAGCCGGATCTTTAATCAGCTTAACACCGCCCGCTTTACCACGGCCGCCTGCGTGCACCTGGGCTTTAACCACCCACATGTCGCCGCCGATCTTTTTGCAGGCTTCTACTGCTTCTTCGGGAGTGTCCACGGCAAAGCCTTTGGACACTGGCAGACCATAATCGGCAAACAGCTGTTTGCCTTGATACTCGTGAAGGTTCATCGATTCATGCCATTGGTTGCATGTGACTCGAACGATGGTCAGATCAATTGACCTGGCCATCCCTGTACTTTCGGCGGCTATTTTACAACACAGCCGAAAGCGATGCGCCACCTGGTGGTGGCGCTTGGTGGTTACCGCTGAACTTATTTAACGCTTTTTACGATTGGCCATATGAATAGCGTGGCCTTCCACCGCCAGAGCGGCTTCATGAATGGCTTCTGACGTGCTCGGGTGGGCATAGCAGGTCAAGGCCAGGTCTTCAGCACTGGAGCCGAACTCCATAGCGATAACGCCCTGAGCAATCAGCTCACCGGCGTGCTGGCTGACGATATGCATGCCCAGAATGCGGTCTGTTTCGGCATCGGCAATAATCTTGGCCATGCCTTCAGGCGCATTGTTGGCAAGCGCACGGCCGTTGGCCGAGAATGGGAAGGAGCCGGTTTTGACTTCGATGCCTTTCGTTTTGGCATCCTGCTCGGTCATCCCTACCCAAGCCACTTCAGGCGAGGTATAGATAACGCTGGGAATGACGTCATAATTCATTTCGGCCTTATGGCCAGCGATGATGTCAGCCACCATAACGCCTTCTTCTGACGCTTTGTGAGCCAGCATCGGGCCACGCACACAGTCACCGATCGCATAGACGTTCGGCACGTTGGTGCGGCACTGGTCATCGACAAAGATAAAGCCGCGCTCGTCCAGCTCAACGCCTACGCCATCGGCAATCACGCCCTGGGTGTAGGGACGACGGCCGACGCATACGATCAGCTTGTCGAAAGTCATTTCCTGCTCGCCGTCGCCGTCGGTGTACTTGACGACAACTTCGCTGTCCTTGACCTCAGAACCGGTAACCCTTGCGCCCAATTTGATATCTAGGCCCTGCTTTTTAAGCAGCTTTTGGGTTTCTTTGGCGATCGCACTATCAACCATCGGCAGGAAACTGTCCATGGCTTCAAGAACGGTAACCTCAGCGCCCAGGCGCTTCCACACGCTACCCAGCTCAAGGCCGATAACACCGGCACCGATTACGCCAAGACGCTTGGGTACTTCAGTGAATTCAAGCGCGCCGGTAGAGGTGACGATAAGGTCATCGGTCAACGGGGTCGGCGGAATTTCAACCGGCACGGAGCCTGCGGCGATAACAATATTGTCAGCAGTGTAGGTAGTGGCATTGCCATCATGGTCGGTCACTTCAACTTCTGTTGAAGAAGTAACTTTGCCTTTACCTTCCAGCGAGGTAACGCCATTCGCTTTGAACAGTGCGCTGATGCCGCCCACGTTCTTGTTGATGACCGAGTTCTTGAACTCGAGCATTTTAGCGATGTTAGCTTTCGGCTCGTCGACCTCAATGCCCACTTCAGCAAAGTGGTCGCGCGCTTCAACAAACTTATGTGATGTTTCAAGCAGCGCTTTAGAAGGAATACAGCCCACGTTCAGGCAGGTGCCGCCATGAACGGTTTTACCTTCTTTATTGACCCATTTTTCAACACAGGCCGTTTTCAAACCCATTTGAGCTGCGCGAATGGCAGCAACGTAACCGCCAGGGCCAGCGCCAATAACGATCACATCAAACTTGTCAGCCATGTTGGCTCCTTTAGCTTGGTGGCTTCCCTCCCGTCTAAAACACCAGGAGGAAAGCTGTGTGCGACTGCATAACAATGGTGGCGCGTACGATAATATCAATACGCGAAGATACTTTACCTGTGTATCTTAGATGTCCAGCAGCAGGCGTGCCGGATCTTCCAGCAATTCTTTAATCGTTACCAGGAATCGAACAGCGTCTTTCCCATCGATCATGCGGTGGTCATAGGAGAGCGCCAGGTACATCATCGGACGAATTTCGACCTTACCGTCAACCGCCATCGGACGATCCTGGATCTTGTGCATACCCAAAATGGCCGTTTGCGGCGGGTTGATGATCGGCGTCGACATCAGCGAACCAAACGTACCGCCGTTGGTGATGGTGAACGTACCGCCCATCATGTCGTCCATACCCAGCTTGCCATCACGGCCACGCTTACCGAAGTCGACAATCTTGCGCTCAACGTCAGCAATTTTCATGCTGTCGGTATCGCGCAGAACCGGCACGACCAGGCCACGGTCGGTGGATACTGCAACGCCGATATCCTGATACCCGTGGTAAACAATGTCGGTGCCATCGATTGAGGCGTTAACATCCGGGAAGCGCTTGAGTGCTTCAGAAGCGGCTTTTACAAAGAAGCCCATGAAGCCCAGTTTGATATCGTGAGCTTTCTGGAACGTATCCTTGTACTGAGCACGCAGGGCCATGATCTCAGTCATGTCCACTTCATTATACGTGGTCAGCATGGCGGCCGTTTGCTGGGCCTGTACCAGACGCTTGGCGATAGTTTGACGCAAGCGGGTCATCGGTACGCGCTTCTCAGTGCGCTCACCTTCAGCAACCGGAGCAGCGGCTGCCTTGGCCGGTGCGGAAGAAGACTTCGCCGCTTTCTTGGCAGAGCCATCTTTTACCGCTTTCTGAACGTCTTCTTTCAGAACGCGACCGCCCTTGCCAGTGCCTTCGATCTTGGCAACGTCAAGGTCATGTTCGGCAATCAGCTTACGCGCTGCCGGAGCGACAATTTTGTCGCCGATCTGCTCGTCGCTGGCACCATCGTCGGCAGAAGCTGCAGGCCTATTGTCGGTGGCGTTAGCATAATCGCTGCCGCCGCCTTCGACGAAGGTCGCCAGAATCGCTTCGGACTCTACCTGGCTGCCCTCTTCGGCCTTGATTTCCTGGAGCGCGCCGTCAGCCGGCGCTACCACTTCAAGCACTACCTTGTCGGTTTCGATATCGGCCAGCACTTCATCACGCTTAACTGGCTCACCGACCTTCTTGTGCCAGGTAGCCACGGTGCCTTCCTGGATAGACTCAGGGAAGCTTGGGGCCTTGATGTCATGCTGCTTACCGGCGCTGGCTTGCTGCTCTTTCTGGCCGTCAGATTTCTCTTCAGACTTTTCAGCGCTGTCATCGCCAGAAGATTTCTCTTCTTTTTTCTCGCTGTCGCCAGAAGCGCTGCCTTCACCGATCTTGCCAAGTACCTGATCAGACTGAACGGTATCGCCCTCTTCGGCCATCACGTCAGTCAGGACACCCGCCTCCGGTGCAACAACTTCCAGCACCACTTTATCGGTCTCGATTTCAACAATCAGCTCGTCGCGTTCGACCTTATCACCCGGCTTTTTATGCCACGCTGCCACACTACCTTCGGCAACGGATTCCGGAAAGGTCGGCGCTTTGATCTCGATAGCCATGTCGTTTCCCTTATATGTTCTCTAAATCCGGTGGGCGCTTTATAGATTAAAAGCGTCTTCCACCAGCTGGCGCTGCTGTTCAGTATGAACGGACATGTAGCCCGCTGCCGGTGCGGCAGAGGCAGGACGTCCTGCAAATTTCAACTCGCGTCCCAGGCCATCCTTGAGCATATCAGCCACTGTACGCATGTGGTGCTGGCTTGAATACCAGGCGCCCTGATTCAAAGGCTCTTCCTGACACCAGACGATATCTTCCACATTGGTATACGCCTGAAGTACTTCCAGAAGTTCTTCTTTCGGGAAGGGGTAGAGCTGCTCAAGACGAATGATAGCCGTATCGTTACGCTCGTTTTCAGTGCGCCAGGCAGCCAGGTCGTAATAGACCTTGCCCGAACACAGCACAACGCGGGTGACGCTTTCAGCCGTTAGATCCGCCTGATCGGGCAGTACCATCTGGAACTTGCCATAGGCCAGATCTTCAAGGCTCGACACCGCTTCCTTGTGACGCAGAAGCGACTTGGGCGACATGACGATCAGCGGTTTACGCAGCGGGCGAATAACCTGACGACGCAGCAAATGGAAAATCTGTGCAGGCGTTGTCGGTACACATACCTGCATGTTGTGCTCGGCACACATTTGCAGGAAGCGCTCAAGACGTGCTGATGAGTGCTCTGGGCCTTGACCTTCATAGCCATGGGGCAACAGCATGGTCAGGCCGCACAGACGGCCCCACTTGCTTTCACCGGAGGAGATGAACTGGTCGACCACCACCTGAGCCCCGTTGAAGAAGTCACCGAACTGAGCTTCCCAAATGACCAGATCATTGGGCGCTGTTGTCGAGTAACCGTATTCAAAGGCCAGAACAGCTTCTTCCGACAGGAAGGAGTCATGGATGGTGAAACGCGGTTGACCATCGGCCATGTTCTGCAGCGGTACGTAGGTAGAACCATCTTTCTGGTTATGCACTACTGCATGGCGGTGTGAGAACGTACCGCGGCCAACATCCTGTCCGGTAATCCGGATCGGGTGGCCTTGGTCAAGCAGCGTGGCGTAGGCCAGGGTTTCCGCAAAGCCCCAGTTCATCGGCATGCCGCCCGCCTGCATCTTGCGGCGGTCTTCGTAGATCTTGGAAACCTGACGCTGTACTTCGACCCCGTCAGGGATCTCGCACATCTTTGCCGCCAGCTGTTGCAGACGCTTCATATCAATTGAAGTATCGGCATCGCCGGACCACTCATGCCCAAGATACGGCGCCCAATCCACAAACAAGGATTTGTTGGGTTCCTGCACCAGCGCATTAGCAACATGGTTACCTGCCACCAGATCATCGCGATACGTTTCCGTCATCGCCTTGGCGTCGTCTTCAGAAAGAACGCCTTCCTCAACCAGGCGCTTGGCATAAAGCGTGCGCGAAGAGGCATGATCCTTGATCTTGGCATACATGAGCGGCTGGGTGCCTGACGGCTCATCCGCTTCGTTATGGCCACGACGGCGATAACAGACGAGGTCGATCACCACGTCTTTCTTGAACTGCTGACGATAATCCAGCGCTACCTGCGTAACGTGCAAGACCGCATCCGCGTCGTCGCCGTTTACATGGAAAATCGGCGCCTGAACCATCTTGGCAATATCAGTGCAGTATTCGGTCGAGCGTGCATCCATCGGATTGGATGTCGTAAAACCCACCTGGTTGTTGATCACGATATGCACAGTGCCGCCCGTTTTATAGGCGCGCGTCTGGGACATCTGGAATGTCTCCATGACCACACCCTGGCCGGCAAAGGCTGCATCGCCATGCACATTGATGGGCAGTACCTTGTCGCCATCCGGATCGTTGCGGCGGTCTTGACGCGCGCGTACGGAACCTTCGACTACCGGTGCGACAATTTCCAGGTGCGACGGGTTAAACGACATGGCCAAGTGGACTTCGCCACCCGGTGACATGACGTTGGAGCTGAAGCCCTGGTGATACTTCACATCGCCAGAACCACGTTCGATCACCTTTTTGCCGTCGAACTCGTCAATCAGGTCAGCGGGGTTTTTACCCAGAATGTTGACCAGTAGATTCAGACGACCGCGGTGCGCCATACCGATAACGACTTCCTTTGTACCGTAACCGCCGGCACGCTGGATAAGCTCGTCCATCATCGGTACAAAGACCTCACCACCTTCAAGACCAAAACGCTTGGTGCCTGGATATTTAGACGCCAGGTAGTTTTCCAGCCCTTCAGCAGCGGTCAAACGCTCAAGCACATGCTTGCGCACATCGTCGCTGAATTTAGGCGCACTGCGTACTGATTCGAAGCGGCGCTGTAGCCAGCGTTTCTCTTCGGTGTCCACAATGTGCATGAACTCGCAGCCGATGGAGCGACAGTATGTCTTCTCCAGCGCATCCACGATGTCACGCAGCGGGGCCGTATCAATACCCAGGAAAAACGAACCGGTCTGGAACTCGGTATCAAGATCAGCTTTTGTCAGCTGATGAAATGACAAATCGAGATCAGGGACGGGGGTGGGATTGCGCAGCCCAAGCGGATCGATGTCAGCCTTCTGATGACCACGAAAGCGATACGCGTTGATCAGCTGCAGGACTTTCACCTGCTTTTTGTTCTCACCGCTGTCGGCTGCCGCCGCAACACGTCCGGGACGACTTTCTCGACCCAGCTGGTAGAACTGATCACGAATGGGGCTTAGTGGAACATCGTGGGAGGCACTGCCCTCACGCGGTAGCTGGTCAAAATAGCTACGCCATTCATCAGGGACAGCATCAGGATCGTCGAGGTACTGCTCGTAAAGCGCTTCCACGTAGTGGACATTGCCACCACTAACGTGAGAGGAACGCCACATTAACTCCATTATGCCTTGTTGCATCTCTCGGTCACCCTGCACTGATGGGGTGGTATCGGCATCGCTGCAAAAAACAGCGACATCGCTATTGCCCTGCCGGCGGGGCGGGACATTTGCCGGCGGCGCCGACCTGAGGCCGGAAGCCCTACTAATCTAGTGTTTCTCTATCAGTTCATGCTCAAAAGCCGGTACGCACAGCACCGGCTTTTAAACTTGACTGGTCAAAGGTGCGACGCGTCGCCGCACCTTGTGACAAACCCTATGATAACAAGCGAAGCGCCACGATTTAAGTAGTAAAACGCGACTTGTTGCGTGGCAATCGCATTTTATTTACTCATAAGGTACTTATGTTGCGTCCGCGAGCAGCAAGTCACGGATTTTACCGATGGCGCGTGTCGGGTTTAAGCCTTTAGGGCAAACCGCCACACAGTTCATGATGCCACGGCAGCGGAACACCGAAAACGGGTCTTCCAGATCGGTCAACCGCTCACGGGTAGCGTTATCACGCGAGTCGGCCAGGAAGCGGTAAGACTGCAGCAGACCGGCCGGCCCCACGAACTTGTCCGGGTTCCACCAGAACGACGGGCAGGATGTCGAACAGCAGGCGCACAGAATGCACTCATAAAGACCGTCAAGCTTCTCACGGTCTTCAGGTGACTGCAGACGCTCGATGGCCGGCGCCGGGGTATCGTTCTGCAGGTACGGCTGAATACGCTCGTACTGCTTATAGAAGATTCCCATATCCACAACCATGTCACGAATAACCGGCAGGCCTGGCAGCGGGCGCAGGGTCAGCTTGTTGTTTTTTACAACGTCTGACAACGGCGTGATACAGGCCAGACCATTCTTGCCATTCATGTTCATACCGTCAGAGCCGCAGACACCCTCACGGCAGCTGCGACGGAACGCCAGACCGCTATCCTGCTCTTTCATCAGGTGCAGAACATCCAGCACCATGATGTCGCGTCCCTTGGTATCGACCTGGAACTCCTGCATATAGGGTGCGGAGTCGGTTTCCGGATTATAACGGTATACGGATACCTGAAGATTGGACATTGTAACTCCCTCTCGTCAATACGGAGCTTAGTAGGTACGAACCTTGGGTTCGAACGTATCAACAGTTTTCGGCTTGAAGTTGACGTCGCGCTGCTTCAGCTCTTTGGTGAGCGGGAAGTAGAGCGAGTGTTTCAGCCAGTTGACGTCATCACGGTCTGGGTAATCGTAACGTGAATGGGCACCGCGGCTCTCTTTACGCTCAAGGGCGGCAATTGCCGTCGCTTCGGCCACTTCCATCAGATTATCAAGTTCCAGCGCTTCTACACGGGCAGTGTTGAAAGCGTTGGATTTGTCAGGCAGGTGGGCGTTGGCAATACGACCGCGCAGGTCGGCAAGCTTTTGAACGCCTTCCACCATGTTTTTCTCTTCACGGAATACACCGAAAGAAGTTTGCATGATGTCCTGAAGTTCCGCTTTCAGCGCCGGAATACTCTCACCACCTTCAGACTCGTTCCAACGGGTGATACGCTTCATGGCGGATTCGATGTCAGACTCGGAGGCATCCAGGTACTCGATACCTTCGTTCAGCGCGCCCTCAATAAACATGCCGGCCGCACGTCCAAAGACCACCAAATCAAGCAAAGAGTTCCCACCGAGACGGTTAGCACCGTGAACCGATACACACGCCGCCTCACCACAGGCAAACAGACCGTTGATGATCTGGTCGTTGCCGCTTTCGTCCTGAAGAATCGCCTGACCATGAATATTGGTCGGAATACCGCCCATCATATAGTGGCAGGTCGGTACGACCGGAATCGGATCTTTCGCCGGATCAACATGGGCGAAGGTTTTGGAAAGCTCAACGATACCCGGCAGGCGCTTGCTCAGGACTTCTTCGCCCAGGTGGTCAAGCTTTAGGAAGACGTGATCGCCCTTCTCACCACAGCCGCGGCCTTCGAGAATTTCCATAACCATGGAGCGCGCAACAACGTCACGACCCGCCAGGTCTTTCGCGTTGGGCGCGTAACGCTCCATGAAGCGCTCGCCGTCTTTATTGATCAGGTAGCCACCTTCACCGCGGCAACCTTCCGTGACCAGCGTGCCCGCACCATAAATACCGGTCGGGTGGAACTGCCACATTTCCATGTCCTGCATCGGGAAGCCAGCACGCAGTGCCATACCGATACCGTCGCCTGTATTGATCAAGGCATTGGTGGTCGAAGCAAAGATCCGGCCAGCACCGCCGGTCGCCAGCACGGTTGCCTTGGATTTAACGTGAACGACTTCGCCGGTTTCGATGCACATGGCGATACAGCCCACCACATCACCGCTGCCATTCTTCACCAGATCAACCGCGTACCACTCATTCAAGAACGTCGTGTTGTTCTTCAGGTTGTTCTGGTAAAGCGTGTGCAGCAGCGCGTGGCCGGTACGGTCAGCCGCCGCACAGGTACGTGCTGCCTGGCCGCCTTCACCAAAGTTCTTGGACTGACCGCCAAATGGGCGCTGGTAAATACGACCGTTATCAAAGCGGGAGAACGGCAGACCCATGTGCTCAAGCTCAAATACGGCTTTAGGGCCTTCAGAACACATGTACTCCGACGCGTCCTGGTCGGCAATATAATCGCCGCCTTTAACGGTGTCGTACATGTGCCAGCGCCAATCATCTTCAGGGTCGGCGGAGGCGATAGCACAGGTAATACCACCCTGAGCAGAAACGGTGTGGGAGCGTGTCGGGAACACTTTGGAAAGAACGGCTGTCTTCTTACCGGATTTGGCCAGCTCCAGAGCAGCGCGCAGGCCAGCGCCACCGCCACCAATAATAATGGCGTCAAACGTCAGGCTACGAAGGTTAGACATGTATCAAGCTCCCCACAGAATTTGAATGCCCCACACCAGATAGACGAAGATGGCCAGAATGATCAGCGTCTGGGCACCCACGCGCAGGCGAGTGGACTTGAGATAATCGGTAGTTACGGTCCACAGGCCAATCCACGCGTGTGCTGCAATGGAAATAAAGGCTAGCAGCGAGAAGATCCGCATCCACGTTTGGTTAAAAAGGCTGCTCCAGGTGTAGTAATCAAGATCTGGATTAAACAGCAGGTAAGCAACCATAAAGACCGTATAAACGGCCAGCACAACCGCAGAAACGCGCTGCATCAACCAGTCAGACAGCCCGCTGCGGCCAAAACTTGTGATGTTGGTTACCATACCCAGACTCCTGCCAGAATAATCAGAACCGCACTGACCACTACGGTGATCTGTGCTTTTTGTATGCTACCTTCAAGAGTCACACCGATATCCGCATCCATTAACAGGTGCTTAATCCCTGCCACGAAATGGAACGCCAGAGCGGACAGCAGCCCCCAGGCAACAAACTTGGCCAGTAAGTTGTTGGCCAGTGCGTTGCTAACCGCATCGAAGCCTGCCGGAGAGGACAGTGACTTGCCCAACGCCCAAAAAGCGAATACCAGGCCAACGAACAGGATGACACCCGTAACACGGTGGGTGATCGACGTCAGGGCCGGCAGTGGGAAGTGTATCGTAGTTAGATCTAGATTTACGGGTCGTTTGCTATTCACGGCTTATACACACTCTCTTGGCCCGCTCTGCGACAGGTCGGGCATAGCCCGAGCGGGCAGTGGTTGCTGGAAGGGGCTCGGCCGTTTGCCAAGTCAAGCACGACCACCTACCTCCCGGTCGCGCGCCGAGGATTATAAGAACCTTCGCCCCTGCTGACAAACCGAACTCGGGCCTAACTCGACTATGGTGCAAAAAAAAGCGGCCAACCCGAGTCGATTTTGCGATGCAGCATCGATATAGTGACAGAGCTTAGATCATTTGATAAGCCTGTTAAGAAGTCGTCAAAGCTCTAACACTTCGCTACTATGATCAGTATCGTCCATATACAAATATTATTCACAAAAATAAGCTCTGCATAACCTTGTTTGCATTCACCATGCCTAGCGTTTTGCCCAATTGACAAAATGTCGCACGCTTCTATAGTGGGCAAACCTTTTCGCCGGCGCGGTAAGCGAAACAATGACTTTACGTCCCAACCCGAATCCGAAAGGAGGCCAGCATGGCTGACAGGAAAGCAACATTGACGGTAGACGGTCTAGACAAAACGATCGAGCTGCCCATGTACTCCGGCACTCTTGGCCCCGACGTTATTGACGTTCGCGGCCTGGGGGCCGAAGGCCTGTTCACCTACGACCCCGGCTTTATGGCCACCTCTTCTTGCCAATCTGCCATTACCTATATCGATGGCGGCAAGGGCGTACTGCTGCACCGCGGCTACCCCATTGATCAATTGGCAAAAGAGTCCAACTTTGTTGAGATGTGCTATACGCTGTTCTTTGGCGAACTGCCTAATGACGAGCAGTACGCTGATTTCGCTGCGCGTATTCGTAACCATACGATGGTGCATGATCAGATTAATAACTTCTTCAAAGGGTTCCGCCGTGATGCGCACCCGATGTCCATTCTGTGTGGCGTAGTTGGCGGCCTGGCGGCGTTCTACCATGACCATATGGACATCACCAAGGAAGAAGATCGTACGGTTAGCGCTATTCGTCTGATCGCGAAAATGCCTACCATTGCCGCCATGTCGTACAAGTACAACATCGGCCAGCCGTTCAACTATCCGCGCAATGACCTGAACTATGCAGAGAACTTCCTCTACATGATGTTCAGCAACCCTTGCGAAGAGTACAAAATCAATCCGGTTTACGCGAAAGCCATGGATCGCATCTTCATGCTGCATGCCGACCATGAGCAGAATGCGTCCACTTCTACCGTACGCCTGGCAGGCTCGACCGGCGCCAATCCGTTTGCGTGCATCAGCGCAGGCATTGCCGCACTCTGGGGCCCGGCGCACGGCGGCGCCAACGAAGCCGTACTGATGATGCTTGACGAAATCGGCGACGATTCCGAAGAGAACATTCAGCGGTTCGTTGACAAGGCTAAAGACAAGGAAGATCCGTTCAAGCTAATGGGCTTCGGTCACCGCGTTTATCGCAACTTTGATCCGCGTGCCAAGGTAATGAAAGAGACCTGCGATGAAGTACTGGCCGAACTGGGCCTGGCCGATGATCCGCAGCTCAAGATTGCCAAGCGCCTTGAACAGATTGCGTTGGAAGATGAGTACTTCATCGAACGCAAGCTGTACCCGAACGTCGACTTCTACTCGGGCATCATTCTGAAAGCCATGGGTATCCCCACCAACATGTTTACGGTCATCTTTGCCGTATCACGCACGATTGGCTGGATTTCCCACTGGAACGAAATGCTCAGCGAAAGCTACAAGATCGGTCGTCCGCGCCAGCTGTACACGGGCCACGATCAGCGCGATTATCCAAAGAAGTAATTGCTCGACGTTTAATCGTTCAGAAGGCCACCCACGGGTGGCCTTCTTGGTTTATACCCTCAAGCCAATGCCCCTTTGTCTTTCGCCCTAGCGCTTTTTATGTCCCATTAACACCCTAGCCATAGCCTTGCCTCCTAGCACCTCCACAGCGCTCTATAGCCGCGACAGAACCCCAACCTTAATGTACGGCAGTAGACGAAAGCACCACTTAAAAAAGCGGCTTGATACTGGCAATAAGGCTTGACATTCTCGCCAGCGGGTTTAGAAAAATGTTTTCCACACTATCTGTGGATAAGCTTGTTTATAACCACTCGAAAACGTCCCGCAATCGCCATGAACAGTGGCCTAGCCTTAAATTGGTTATTTTTTGACCTTGCATAAGTAATTGATTTTAAACAAAATAATCTATTTTGAATATTTTTTTGAGCAGATATAACGAGTTGTGCACAACTCGCCTAAAAGATCACAAAAAGTGGACAAGTCAAGCGAAAATCCTCGCAATAAGAGAGAATTTAGCTTGCTTTTAAGAAGCAGCGGACAGGCAAAAACACAGCAAATGAATGAGATCATTGCTGTATTAAAAAATGGGGAAGCATGCAAAGTGATGGCGTCCCATAGGGGGTTCGAACCCCTGTTACCGCCGTGAAAGGGCGGTGTCCTGGACCACTAGACGAATGGGACGTTGAACGATCAAGCTACCGACTATTAGTCAGCAACCTCATTGCGATGACTGTAACCGAATCATCAACAATAGTGGTGGAGCCTAGCGGGATCGAACCGCTGACCTCAACACTGCCAGTGTTGCGCTCTCCCAGCTGAGCTAAGGCCCCACATGTCCTGAAGACGGAGCGTATAGTACTGATTACCCTCGCCTTCGTCAACCCTCTCGAACACAGGAAAACGCCAAATTCATAAGGGCTACGGAAAATGGCGTTTCCCAGAGCGATCAGCTTAACGATTTACAGGTCCCGATACTCTTTCTCGAAGCGTTTCGCCTGCTTCTTGGAAACCCCACCCAGCACATCAATGGCACTGCGCAGGCGTGCCCGGGTTACATCCGAGCCCAGAATCGCCATTGCATCCATTACTGACGTACTGGACGTGCTTCCGGTAATGGCGACAAACACAGGCGCCAGGAACGCCTTCATTTTTAGCTCAAAGTGGACTGCAAGACTTTTCACCTCTTCAAGCAATGCCTCTTTATTCCAAGCCGGCACGGCCTCAAGGCGCCATACCAAGAACTGCAGCAGTTTCACCAGCTCTTCTTTCTCAAGTTTGACGCTATTGAAGTCATCCTCGCTCAGTTCAGGCAACCCTGAAAAGAAGTGCCCCGCCAGCGGCATTACCTGTGAAAGTGTTTCTACCCGCGGACGCACCTGAGGCAGTATCTGCTTGATATAAGTGTCATTGAACGCCCATTCGCGTAGCGCGTTAAGCAGGGCGTCATCATCAAGATCTTCGCGAATGTACACCCCGTTGAGCCAGGTCAGCTTTTCAAGGTCAAATACCGGTCCACCTAGTGACACACGCTGAATATCGAACTCTTCCATCATATCGGGCAAGCTAAACTTTTCGCGCTCATCGGGCATCGACCAGCCCATGCGTCCCAGGTAGTTGGTAACCGCCTGGGGCAAAAAGCCCATCCGACGATAGTAATTGATCGAGGTAGGGTTTTTACGCTTGGAAAGTTTTGATTTATCAGGGTTGCGCAACAGCGGCATATGGCACAGCTCGGGCATTTCCCAGCCAAAGTACTCGTACAGCAGCTGATGTTTGGGCGCCGAGTTGATCCACTCCTCGCCACGCAGTACGTGGGTGATGCCCATCAAGTGATCATCAACCACATTGGCCAGATGGTAAGTCGGCATGCCATCGGACTTGAGCAGCACCTGAGCGTCAATTTGTGCCCAGTCGACTTCAATCGTCCCTCGCAGCATGTCCTTCACAACGCAGACGCCTTCGCTTGGCACATTCATGCGCACGACATAGGGCCAGTTTTCCTGCTCACGGCGAGCTACTTCCGCATCATCCAGCGCTAAATCGCTCGGCTTGAATGCAAGCTGCAGGCCGGCTTCCTTGCGCGATTCGCGCAGCGCATCCAGCTCTTCGGTAGTGCGATAGCATTTAAAAGCGTGACCGGCGTCCAGGAGTTGTTGAGCATACTGGGCATAGATTTCCCCCCGCTCACTTTGACGGTATGGCCCATGCGGGCCGCCTACGTCTGGACCTTCATCCCACTCAAGTCCTAGCCAGCGCAGGGAATCCAGAATCATCTGTTCGGATTCAGGCGTTGAGCGTACGCGGTCCGTATCTTCGATACGCAAGATAAACTGCCCGCCATGCTGACGCGCGAAGCATAAATTAAACAGCGCAATATAAGCCGTACCAACGTGGGGGTCACCCGTGGGGGAAGGGGCTATGCGAGTGCGAACGGTCATCAAGACATCCTTATAGCGAGAAAGCGTAGCAATATTATACCTACCCTACGCACAACCAACAGCGTCATGGAGGGAACGTCTTACGTATATAAGCGTCAAAGTAAACGTAATAAGGTTATAGATTTCAGGATGCGCGGTTTTACACAATCGCATAGAATTGTGCTGTCGCCAAAATTGGCGATTGTGCATAAAAAAGAGCTTTAAATGCATCTAGAATGCTTCTATCACCGTATAAGTGGTAAAAGTTAACTTAACGAGCTGATAACGCTCATTTATAGGAAATCGAAATGGAATCGCTAGGCTCACGTATCAAGCAATTGCGGCTTAGGGCCAAGCTTAATAAGGCTGCCTTGGCGCGCAAAGTTGGTGTGTCTGATGTCACCATTTCTTACTGGGAGTCTGGGGCAATCAAGCAAATCGGTCATGAGCGCTTAGTTGCGCTTGCCGAGGCATTGGATTGCTCGCTGGCTACCCTATTGGAAGGTGATACTGCTCCTCAGCTATTGACGTTGACCCATACTGGCCCTCTCCCCTGGGAGCAAGTACAGGCAACCACGATAACTGTTCCGCACTACCTGTCTTTAAATATTGATTGGAAGGCGCCGTGCGTCATGGCTACCCCCGGCCCTGATACGGACTTTACACCAGTCGCGGCTAATGATCTGCTGCTACTTGGCCCAACGCATGTATTCCATAAAGCAGGGCATTATCTCATTTTGCGCGATGAGCGTTTTGTTCTTGAGCATTTTGCAAAAGCGCCTTCTGATACGGCAATTCATGCGGTACTGTTAGCGCATTGGCGTTCTGTCTAAAGCATCTCTCCCCTATCGTTTAATGAACTTCCACCTGGTCACGTGTACGTCTTGGTTCATCCCCCACCAAGAAACGGCGTGAGTAGGTGGCTACCTGACCTAACCCATGGCGGGACTGGCTGACCAGCTCTCCCGCCAAATACTCGCCTCTATCACCAATACGCTCGCGCACAGTTTCCGGCTGAACACTTGCTTCAGAGAGTTGTACATGGACCATGTACCCACCATCCGGCAGACCACTTCCTGAACCAAATGGCCCAGCGCTAAAGCGCCCATCGCTTACCGCGGTGCGTGACTGCCAACGAACGCGGCTCAACTCACGTTCGACAACAACCTGCACCTGGGCACTGTCAGGCAAATTGGTCTCGCCTTCTACCATCAGGCGGCGGTCACTGCGCAGTGAAACGGATGTAGAAATCGTCACATTCAATGGGTCGACCTGCTCATCTACAACGGCCGGCGCATCCACTTGAGCGGGAGCAGATGTCTGCTCTGGCAATTCACGTAGCGGCTCTTCTTCCGACCCACCGCATCCAGCGAGCACTAATAAAGACACCAGTATCAGGCTAAAACCTGTGTGTAGCTTATGCATTATGCTTCCTCGACAACGGCAACTTACAGGTTATCACTGCAGCCCGTTGGCCACAGTGAATTAGACCGTTCACGAAGTAAATTACGTCAAAACAGAAGCGAGAGCGAGGGTTACGCCTGTAAGGCGCTTACTTCATTTCAAAACCCCGCTCAATCAAGAACTCACGCATGTGGGGTCGCAGCTTGTTATCAAACAGTGGCGTAAGGTTATGTGACCAGTCAGTATTTTTATTGCTGCTACTGCGCGACTGATAGTAAGCCTGCATGGTGGTATCGAATGCCTCGACCTGTTCGCCGTCGTCGCTGTAGTAGTCTTCTTTTAAAATAGCCTCAACCGGTAAGCGGGGTTTCACTTCAGGCTCATGCTCTGGGTAACCCAGGCACATCCCGAATACGGGATAGACGTGTTCAGGCAGTTTCAATAGATCGCTGATGGCCTGAGGATTATTGCGAATACCGCCGATATAACAGATGCCCAGCCCTTCGGACTCAGCCGCTGTAGCGACATTTTGCGCCATCAAGGCGGTATCCACGGTAGCTACCAGAAGCTGTTCAGTCATGCCGCGGATGACATTGGCGCCGGTCCGCTCTGATGCTTCGGTAGGGCGTTTCATATCCGCACAGAAGACCAAGAAGTCTGAGCAGTTGACTATATAGCTTTGTCCACCCGCCAACTCGGCAATCTGCTCTCGGTTGGCAGGATTCTTAACATGAATGACGGTATAGGCCTGAACATGGCTGGACGTAGCCGCCCCCTGCCCTGCCCGGATAAGTTCGACCAGTAATTCATGCGGAATGGGACGGTCACTGAATTTACGAATGGAGCGATGGGATTTCAGCAGCTTGATGACGTCGTTCATGATACCTCGCTTATCTAAATAACGAACCTGACGCTTTACCTAATGAGGGCAAATTTACTCAATGCAAGTAAACCTCTGCTAACGCAGCTGGCTATCTTTGCTCCCCCGTCGGTTATAACCGCTGACATTAGACTGTTTTTTATCCTGCTCGCTCTGACACGCTATACACAGCCGAACGCCGGGCACAGCGAGACGCCGCGGTTCAGGAATGGGGGCATCGCACTCCTCACAGTACCGACGACTTTCCCCACGTGGAAGCTGGCTACGGGCTCGCTCCACGGCATCATCCAGCGTTCTTTCAATCTGCTCCTGCTCGGCACCATCCTTTGCCCATCCCCCGGCCATCACTTTGCTCCTATTTGATTGCCTATCTACCAAGAGTAGAAGCTTTTGAGTAAGCGATAAAGCCTCGGTTAGCTGGAATAAAGCGCCGTTAAATAGTCATCAATGCTGGCGCGACGGCGTTCTCGCTGCGCGGCACAAGGATCTGCATTGCATGGATAAGGGTGGAGGGATTCGATAAATCAAACTGATTCCTAGTGGCTAATGTCATTCGTCGCCTGCCCGTATAACGTCAGGTGATGCAGCCAAAAAATATTCTTTAGCGAGAGAAGACGTTAGGTTGCACCGAGCTATACTCTTTATACTCCCCGTGCAAAATATAACGATGCTAGGAAGCTGCCATGAATAATATTACGTCTCACGCGTCTGGCCAGGAATGGAATGCTAGCCACTATGCTGAAAATGCTCCCTTTGTTCCAAAACTAGGTCACGAGCTGATTAAGCTTTTATCACCTCAACCGGGGCAGCGTATTCTGGATTTGGGCTGTGGGGATGGCGCACTAACCGAGCGTCTGGTCCAATTAGGTGCTGACGTATTAGGCGTGGATAGTTCAGAAGACATGGTGTCCGCTGCCCGCGAACGGGGTGTTACCGCACGCGTTGTCGATGCCCATGAGCTCCCCTTTGACCATGAGTTTGATGCCGTTTTCAGCAACGCCGCGCTTCACTGGATGCTTGACCCTCAAGCGGTTTTGGCTGGCGTAAAGCGGGCGCTGAAGCCGGGCGGCCGCTTTGTGGCAGAGTTTGGGGGGCACGGCAACGTAGCAGCTATCTGCACGGCCCTGATTGCCTCCCTGCAGTTTCGGGGTATTAGTTCTCGCGGGCGTCACCCATGGTACTTCCCCACTACTGAAGAGTACGCCAACATTCTGCAAACCGTAGGGTTCAAGGTCGATACAATTGAACTGATCCCAAGACCCACCCCCCTGCCAACCGGCATGGCGGGCTGGCTTGAAACCTTCGCCAATCCGTTTTTGAGCGGCTTGGAGGAGGATCTTCGCCACTCAATTATTGATAACACCTTAGTGCTCCTTTCCCACAGTTTAAGCGACGGTCAGGGCAACTGGACCGCCGATTACGTACGCCTGCGCGTATCCGCTCACGTATAAAGCTTTCCACCCACCTGCCAATACGCATTAAGACTGAAGCAAGACGGGTAGGTGGTCAGCAGTGTCGGTCTAGAACTCATCCCAATCATCGGTTTCCTTGACCAACACCTTCCGCGAAGGGTTAGCACCGGAAGCCCTATTCGTTTGCATGGCATGTGAAGCAGGTAGAGGTGGAGTAACTAACGCTTTCTGGTCAGCACTGCCTGCCTGCTCATCAAGACGAAAGGTAGCCATTAGCTCTGCCAGTTGGCGCGCTTGGTCTTCAAGCGCGCTAGCTGCGCTGCTGGTCTGCTGCACCAGTGCCGCATTTTGCTGAGTCACTGAATCCATTTCTGTCAGTGCAGCATTAATCTGCTCAATCCCCCCATTCTGCTCGCGGCTCGCGGTGGATATTTCTCCCATCAACGTTGTCACTTGCCCGATTGCCTGCACCGCTTGTGAAATGGTCGAGCCACTGCGTTCTGCCTGCTCAGCGCCGCTATTGATTTGTGAGGTCGTCTGCTCAATCAGGCTACGGATCTCTTTTGCCGAGGCGGCACTGCGTGTAGCCAGCGAGCGAACCTCACTGGCCACCACCGCAAATCCACGTCCCTGTTCACCGGCTCTGGCCGCTTCCACCGAGGCATTGAGGGCCAGAATATTGGTTTGGAAAGCAATCGAGTCGATAACGCCGATAATATCGTTAATGCGGTTTGCGCTGGCCGCTATTTCACGCATCAGAGCTACCGTGCGCTGAACCTCCTCGCCCCCTGCCGCTGCTGACTGGGAAGCCGCTCCCGATAGCTGATCAGCGGTTTGCGCTGTCTCCGCATTCTTACTGACGGTGGTCGACATCTGCTCCATGCTGGAAGCCGTTTGCTGCAGTGCAGACGCCTGCTGTTCGGTGCGTGAAGAGAGATCCTGACTTCCCGCCGAGATATCGCCTGCACCACTAAAAACACTTTCACTACTACTGCGTAAGGAAAGTACCAGGGTTTTCAGCTTGGCTTGCATGTCAGCCAGCGCTCTAAATAGTTGACCTATTTCGTTACGCCCGCGCGCTTCAATACGGTCAGTCAGGTTCCCATCCGCAATAGTGGCGAAGTGGGCGATTGCCTGATTAAGGGGGCGCACAACACTGCGCATCATGGCCATGCGGATAATGATGGCGGCAGTTAATGAAAGAATGAGTAAAGCGACCGCAATCACTCCGATGGTTTGGGTCAGGGTCTCCACCTGCTCAATTACACGCTGCCCCTGCGCTTCGGTGTAGGCGATAAAATCATGCATGGCTTCGTCTAACTGCACACCAATCTCGCCTAATGCTTCCTGGCGGCGCTGCACCTGAAATGGCGGCGCATCCAGCAAAGGCACAATGCCTTCAGTGATAAATGCTGCATAGCTCAGCACGATAGCCTCACGGTAGCTGACAAGCTCGCTTTCCACAGGCACTGGCAAAGTCTTGAAGTCGTCAAAGTTCGCCTGGGCCGCCGCCACGGCCTCAATGGCTAGCTGCAGGTTTTCCTGGCCTTTTTCAGGGTTTCCCTGGGTACTGAAACTTGCAAAACGATCGAGGAAGGTTTGCGCTCGTAGCGCATTTACCTGAGTGCGGTTAGCCAGATTGGTTAACCGCACGTTGATATCGGTTAACTCTTCAAGAGTTCTGCCGCTGGTGTGATTGGCGTAGAACCCGAGCCCGCTGATCAATCCGATCATGAGCACCATCAAGGCTAACGCCGCCGTTAAACTCCACTTAATTGAAAGATGTCTCATCCTGTTGATCCCTTTGTTTTTTTATAGTTCGTTTATGGGTATCGGCCGGAGCAAACCAAGCTTAAGCGCTTTGCGGGGTGCTATCGACTTATGTATAACGAAAAGGCATAAAAAAACCCACCGTGACCGAGGTCAGGGTGGGTAGATAAATATCCACGCTTCTAAATAGTGGTATTTTTAAGCGTTGCCATATCAATCACGAAACGATAGCGCACATCGCCTTTCTCCATGCGCTCAAAGCCTTCGTTGATGTTGTTGATATCCAGCATTTCGATATCGCAGGTAATATTCTGCTCGGCGCACAGCTGGAGCAGCTCCTCAGTTTCAGTGATGCCGCCGATCAGCGAGCCCGCTACCACTCGACGTTTGAACACCAGGTTGAAGGCTTCAATAGCCGGCTCAATAGGCTCCAAAAGGCCAACAATGATATGCGTGCCGTCGTATTTGAGTGAGGTAAGGTAAGGGTTCAGGTCGTGCTGTACCGGTACGGTATCCAGCATGAAATCGAAGGTTTCCGCCACCGCGTCCATTTGTGCCTGGTCGCTCGACACCACCACGTGGTCAGCGCCGTTGCGCTTGGCTTCTTCCACCTTGGCATCAGAGCGGGTAAATACGGTGACTTCCGCCCCCAGCGCTTTGGCAAGCTTCACACCCATGTGGCCAAGGCCGCCCATGCCGACCACGCCTACCTTGTGACCCTTACCCACGCCGTGATGCTTAAGCGGTGAATAGGTGGTAATACCGGCACACAAAATCGGCGCGGCGGAGGCAAGATCAATATCGTCCGGCATTTTTAGCACGAAGTGCTCGCTGACAACGATGGCGTCCGAGTAACCGCCCTGAGTAATAGTATCGTCCTGTCGATCAGGGCTGCCGTAGGTCATGGTAAACCCTTCCAGGCAGTACTGCTCCACGCCATCTTTGCAGGCGCTACAGGTGCGGCAGGAGTCGACCATGCAGCCAACACCCACCAGGTCGCCTTCCTTGAAGCGGCTCACCTTGTCGCCTACTGCAGTGACACGACCCACGATTTCATGGCCGGGCACGACCGGATACTGACTCATGCCCCAATCGTTACGGGCAAAGTGCAGGTCGCTGTGGCAAACCCCACAGTAAAGAATCTCAATGGCGACATCATCAGCACGCGGTTGACGACGCTCAAATGAAAAAGGCGCTAACGGTTTATCCGCCGCAAAGGCAGCGTAGGATTTAGCTTGGCTCATCAGATAAAACTCCTTAAATCGGTGATCCTCTTGACCATGAGGACGCCTGACCATTATTCGCCGATTGAGCTGCAATAACGATGAGCGAAGCTCCGTATTTTTTGCCTATTCCTCCATATAAGTGTGATAAAATAACAAAAAATAGCCGATATTTTGACACTATTATCCGAAGCCATCCATTTCCAAACTTTTCAGGCAGGTCTTCATGAGCACGCTGCTTCATACCTACCCGTCCTTGGCACACACTATTGCAGCGCTAACCAAGGCAGACGGCATCACCCCGACGCACTTACCGAGCGTCTCACTGCTTCGTCTGGGGCGCCATCAAGCGCGTACTCCTTTACTGTACGAGCCCAGCCTGACCGTTATTACCCTGGGCCGGAAAGTGGGCTATCTGGGCGATCGTGAAATTCACTATAACCCCGGGCACTACTTGGTACAGACCCTACCGCTGCCGTTTGAGTGTGAAACCCATGGTTCACCCGAAGCGCCGCTGCTGGGTATTTCGGTAAAGCTGGATCCGGCGCTGTTAAGCGAAATGGTTATGGCCATGGGCGATATCAGCGCACCGACTATTTCCCCGAAACCCATGGCGTCGGTTGCCATGACATTAGGCATGCAGGATGCGGTGGATCGGCTAGCCGGTACACTGACGTGCGAAATAGAATGCGCCATCATGGGAGCAGCACGCATTCGTGAGGTGGTTTTCGAGGCGCTGAAAGGGGAGCAAGGGCCAGCACTTAGAGCGCTAGTGAACGGCCAAGGGCACTACTCACGAATAGTGCAGGTGCTGTCGAAGCTTCACGTAAGTTTCGCTGATGAGTTTAGGGTCGAGCAGCTGGCCCAGCAGGCCAGCATGAGCGTTTCGACATTTCATCACTATTTCAAGCAGATCACTCGCGCTTCCCCAACCCAGTATCTGAAGCGGCTGCGGCTGATAAAAGCCCAGCAGCTTCTGTCGCAGCAGGGGCATAACGTCAATCAGGCGGCATTGGCGGTGGGGTATCGTAGCGTGCCGCAATTCAGCCGCGACTATAAACGCTACTTTGGCGAATCTCCCCTACAACATCGCCGCCAGGAGCAGATGCTGCAGGGGTAATTATCGCTTACTTGGCAAAGATTTGGCTCTTGTCCTTGAACGCCTTGAACTCTAATGCGTTACCACAGGGGTCGAGCAGGAACATGGTGGCCTGCTCGCCCACTTCGCCTTTAAAGCGCACGTAAGGTTCGATAACAAAGACGGTGTTGCGTGACTTCAAGCGCTCAGCCAGGTCTTCCCACTCATCCCACTCCAGAATTACGCCGAAATGCGGCACCGGCACGTCATGACCATCCACAGGATTAGTATGAGCATTTTCCTGGCTAGGTGTTTTAGGGTGGCCATGAATGACCAGCTGGTGGCCAAAAAAGTTGAAGTCGACCCAGTTGTCACTGGAGCGCCCTTCTTCCAAGCCGAAAACGTCGTTGTAAAAAGCCCGGGCTAATGCCACATCGTAAACTGGAATGGCCAGATGGAAAGGGGAAAGGCTCATAGTGGTCTCCTGCTCGCTATCGTTATGTAATGAGTGACACAGAGTGCCAACCTGTAATGGTTATCCTAGGCCGAGCCATATAAAAATAAAATCAATATCTTTTTTGCCAACTCACAAATATTATTTATCAATGATACGAGAATTGAAAACCTTAACAGCCGTTGCTCAAGAAGGCACTTTTGCCTCGGCAGGCCAAAAAATTGGTTTAACACAAGCGGCTGTCAGCGCACAGATGAAGCGGTTGGAAGAGCAGCTGGGCGTTACCCTGTTTGCTCGAAAAGGTCGCGCGGCGGTATTAACGGCGCAAGGTCAGGAAGTCCTTCAACAGGCGCATACCTTATTAGCCCTTTACCGGACGCTTGGCGAAGCCAATACCGGTAAGCCTACCAGCACCCCGGTGAACATAGGCGCTATCGCCTCCATTCAGCGCTCGCTACTGCCCAGTGCCCTGGCCCGCTTTCACCGTGCTTATCCAGGCTGCCAAAGCCGCGTGTTGCCAGGGCTTTCCATGGCGCTGGTCAATCAGGTGGATGCGGGTGAGCTTGATATGGCGGCTATTATTCGCCCGTCTTTCTCGCTGCAT
Source organism: Vreelandella populi (assembly GCF_003989825.1). GTDB lineage: Bacteria > Pseudomonadota > Gammaproteobacteria > Pseudomonadales > Halomonadaceae > Vreelandella > Vreelandella populi. The sequence continues at coordinate 287,033 of NZ_RZHE01000008.1, read as the reverse complement.
AGCGATTTACGCTGGACGACGCTTGCCCATGAGCCTTACCGGCTGATAGTTCCAGCCGCTATTAAAGGCGACGACTGGCGTGAGTTGCTTGCCCGTGAGTCTTTTGTCCGCTACGACCGCACCTCGTTTGGCGGCCGCCAGGTCGACCGCTTTTTACGCGCCCAGCACTGTCACGTGCGTGAACTGTGTGAGGTGGACGAGTTGGATACAATTATCCAACTGGTTGCCAATAGCGTGGGCATTGCCCTGGTACCAGAAGTGGCCGCACTGCAGCCCTGGCCAACCGCGGTACGCGCCATCCCACTCAGCGAGCATACGTTTCATCGCGATGTAGGCTTGATCCATCGCGACAGTAGCCAGTTGAGCACTCCAGCCCGCGCCCTTGCCCAGCTGATTTGTGAAGCTGCCAATCCTCATCATTGAAGCCAAAAAAAACGCTAGCCCCTTGAAAGGAGCTAGCGTTATTGACTGCACCTGATATGACACATCAGTGCATTCAAGCTTGAGTAGGCAAAACCTTACAGAGCAACTTCTTGTGTTTCGGCGTCCTGCTCTTCGCTTTGCGTATCGGCACTTTCGTCAGCGCTGCTTTCTTCACCGGCATCAGCGGCTTCAGATTCAGGCTGTACGTTTTCCACTTCTGTTTGAGCATCTGTGCCTGTTTCAGCAGCATTCATCGGCTCGTTCAACTTGAGCGTTTCTGCGGTATACACACGCATTTCACGCAACAGCTCCGGGTTTTCGGAAAGGCGCTGGCCGTAAGACGGTACGATTTGCGTCAATTTTTCCTGCCACGCATCGCTTTGCACCTGCTCAGAGAACACGTTTTCCAGCAAATGCAGCATGATGGGCGGCGCGGTTGACGCACCAGGTGAAGCACCCAGAAGTGCTGCAATTGAGCCGTCTTCAGAACTTACTACTTCGGTACCAAACTGTAGAAGGCCGCCACGCTCAGGATCGTTCTTGATAATCTGAACCCGCTGGCCAGCTGTCCAAAGTTTCCACTCATCACGGTTTGCTTCAGGATAGAAGCCCTGCAGCGCCTCAAAGCGGTCGTCGTCAGACATCATCACCTGGCCGACCAGGTAGCGCACCAGGTTGAAGTTATGCAGCCCTACCTGGGTTGTCGGCCAAATATTGCTAAACGTCAAGGAGCCAAACAGGTCAGTCCAGGAGCCTTCTTTCAAGAACTTGCTAGAGAATGTGGCAAACGGACCATAGAACAGCGCAGGTTGGCCATCCAGATTACGGAAGTCCATGTGAGGCACTGACATCGGCGGAGAACCTTCGCCCGCTTTGGCATACACCTTGATCTGGTGCTGGGCTACGACTTCAGGATTGGTGGTGTAAAGGAACTGGCCACCCACCGGGAAGCCGGCGTAGGCATCAGCTTCGGGAATACCTGCTTCCTGAAGCAGCGGCAGCGCGGCACCGCCAGCACCAATAAACACAAACCGCGCGTCAACGGTGGATTCATCACCGCTTTCCAGGTTTTTGATCGTCACGTGCCAGGTATCATCGTCATTACGCTCAAGGCCGCGCACTTCACTGTTAAGCGAGAGTGTGAAGTTATCGCTATCGCTCAAACCTTCAATCATTTGGCGGGTTTGGGCGCCATAATTGACCTCGGTACCCATCTGCATGCGCGTGGCGGCAACGGGCTCGTTTTCATCACGACCTGCCATCACCAACGGCATCCACTCAGCGATCTCTTGGCGATCTTCCGAGTATTCCATGCCTTCATACAGCGGATTTTCGGTCATGCGTGCATAGCGTTCGCGCAGGAAAGCGACATCGTCTTCCCCCCACACCAACGCGTGATGTGGCACCGAGTTGATAAAAGCCTTGGGGTCGCTCAGGATGCCCTGGTCAACCTGGTGAGCCCAGAACTGACGAGAAATTTCAAACTGTTCGGTAACATTAACCGCACGCTCAATTTCAACGTGATCGCCATCACCCGGCGTATAGTTCATTTCCATGAAGGCAGAGTGACCGCTGCCCGCGTTGTTCCAAGCGTTGGAACTCTCCTCAGCTACCTGGCCCAGGCGCTCGTAAAGATGGATATCCCAATCGGGCTCTAACTCCTGAAGGTAAGTACCTAGCGTGGCGCTCATGATACCGCCACCAATCAATACAACATCAACAGGCTCATCCGCCGCAACGGGCATCGCTGCAAACGCTAAAAGCGGTGTGCAGAGTAAAAAACTTAAATGTTTATGCATGTCATATCCTGACGATACAGAAATAACTTGCCGAAGCTGTAAATGCCCGGCATCGAGGGGGTATTATTCGTCGACCAAAGTCTAACAAAATTACATCTTTTCGGAAACCAGCGCGATAGATAAGCCCAAAGGAAAGTAAGACATGAGACCTGAAGACCTTGAAAAACTGGTAACTCGCACGATGCCGTTCGGCAAGCACCAGGGCTGCCTGATTGCCGACCTGCCTGGGCCGTACCTTAACTGGTTTGCACGGGAGGGTTTTCCATCGGGAGAGATTGGTCAACTGCTGCAACTGATGCAGGAAATTGATCATAATGGCTTAAGCGATTTGCTTGACCCGTTACGCAAGCCGTCTAAATAAGATTATGTATTTGAACGCAATGCCAACGCCTGCTGATATTCAGCGCGATACGCCTTGGCATGCTGCGTGGAGTCAGCGGGAAAACGACCCAGCGCCACGGCCAGCTCAAAAAATCCAGCGCCGGGCATATTATCACCCCGGCGGCTTACCACTAATGCAGCGATAAACGGCTGATGGGTAGCGGCATCATCGCGCATAAGCTGCTCTAGCGCCTGAGTAACACGCTGTATTGTTCCTGGAGGCGTTAATCCCATTGATGCAGCCACTTGCTGATACGTCATCGGTAGCGCTTTGTCAGGTGCTGCGGTTAGCAATTGGCGTACGGCTGTTGCTATATCTGCCATGAAAATCCTGTTAGTTACTACATCCGCCACTATCCAGTGATGGCCTTCATTATCATCGCAACCGCTACTCGCTATAACGTTCGAACGGCGGTTATCAGAATGCTATTAAACCATACGGCTCTCTCGGCGTTAGAGAGATAGCTCTTAATGCATCTAATGCATCTGGTTGCGCTTGGGGCGGCTTTCACGCGCTAAAATCCCCTCAGCATCCAGGGTTGCGATAGGTACCCCATGCTGAGTGGGGATATCTCCCGTTAGTTGAAGCGCTTGATAACGTAGCGCGCAGACGCGTAAAAACGAGGTGAAGTTACCCAAGTCATGCCCAGCGTCGATAGATTCATGATACAAGCGGGTAATCAACTGAGCAGTATTCATACCATCACGCGTGGCGATTTCTTCCAGAATGTGCCAGAAGTAGTGCTCCATTCACACGCTAGTCACCATGCCATCGATGCGCAATGAATGCGTAGCGCTGGACCACAGTTCAGGATTGGCGTGAATAAAGAGTTTACACATGGGCGTGATCTCTTAACGTTCAGATAAGCCGTTAGCATAGTGGGCAAATACGCTACGCGCCCAATGTCTGTTAGGCGCGTATGCTTCGCTTTATATGCTTACGTTGACGACCCAGCGATTACTTATTTAGCAGCGCCATAAATTGAGCAAGCCAGGCCGGGTGCGCTGGCCAAGCGGGGGCCGTCACTAGGTTGCCGTCGGTTACCGCCTCACTTACGTCGATACTGGCAAAAGACCCGCCCGCCAGCTCAACTTCTGGTTGGCAGGCCGGATACGCGGAACACTGCCTTCCTTCGAGCACCTTTGCAGCGGCTAACAGTTGTGCGCCATGGCAGATCGCAGCGACAGGCTTATTGGCCTCAAAAAAGTGCCGCACCATCGTTAACACATCTTTGTTTAAACGCAGGTATTCCGGGGCACGCCCACCGGGTACCACCAGGGCGTCATAATCGGCGGGATTGATGTGCTCAAAATCAGCGTTGAGCGCAAAGCGATGGCCAGGTTTTTCGGAATAGGTCTGATCGCCTTCGAAATCATGAATCGCCGTGGCCACGGTTTCACCCGATGTCTTTCCGGGGCAAACGGCATCAACCTGGTGGCCGACCGCCATCAACGCCTGAAAGGGAACCATGGTTTCGTAATCTTCAGTAAAGTCGCCGGTAATCATCAAGATACGCTTGCTGCTCATCTCCGTACTCCTTATTGTTTTATCATCGAGCACACGCTGAGTGTGTAACACAAGCCTAACAAGCGCTTTTCCATCAGAGGTAGTACGCCATTACTACAATGCTTTTTACGACCCAAAACGCGCCATCAAAGCGGCAAGTGCATAATGGCGCGCTTTATCTGATGCTCTTCAAGCCATAATTTGCCGAGCGTAATAGGTAGCTTGAAGCGGCGCTTGCCCGCCGCCCCTGGATTGAACAGCAACTTGTCGCCCTGCCACTCATTGCGCGGTTTATGGGAGTGGCCGTGTAATACCACATCACAAGGCGTGGCGTCATCAAAATCAACCAAGCGATGAACCATATGCAGTCGCCATCCATTGACGGTAAGGTTTTGTACCTCAGGCAGCTGCTTGGCCCAACGGGCGGTATCGATATTACCTTTAACGACATACAAAGGCGCGATGGATGCCAGACGGGCAAGAATTACCTCATCGCCAGGCGCCTGCCCCACATCGCCAAGATGCAGAATCAGCCCACATCCCTCCAGACAGATAAGGGCGTCATCACGCAGCAGGCCGTGTGTATCGGCGATAACGCCTACCGGCAAGTCGATATCCATCACATCACTCATCGTCATTAGGCATCATCACTAACTGATGATATCGCCGATAGGGCGCTCGCCATCCAACAGTAAATACTCCTGATTAACAATGCTTGGCGTTTGCACTACATGAAGCAGCGCGTGAGCAACGTTCGCTCGGGAGATTTGGTTATCTCCGGCTTCTTCAAAGGAGCTTGCAAACCGCTGGCTGGCCGCTTCATTACTAAGCCGCCCCGGTTTAAGAATTACATGGGACACACCGCTCTGACGCAGGTGGGCGTCAGCTGCGAATTTTGCCGCCATATAGGGGCGCATGTTTTCCGGTGCATCCAACGGCTGCTCGGCACGCATGGCACTCACCATAATGTACCGGGAAAGCCCGCGTTGGCTGGCAATATCTGCCGCGCGAATAGCCCCAAAGAGATCAATCATCAAGGTCTTATCAGGGCCGGTATGCGGGCCTGAGCCGGCAGTGAACACCACATTATCACAGCCATCAAAAGCATGCTCCAATTCGCCTTCAAGGTCCGCTACCACGGTTGAGATATGGCGTTTTTCAAACCACTCAGCCTGACTTTCATCGCGGATCATTGCTTTGACAGGCTCACCCGCCTGTTGGGAAAGCTCACAAAACTGCTTGCCGATCTGTCCGTTGGCACCAATCACCAATGTCGTCATTTTGCCCCCTTGTAAATGCTTGGATTGAACTACAGCTTATTGATGAGTGCAGGCACCGAGTACATAAAACAACCCCCTGAAACGCAAAACAGCGAACGCGCCATAGGCACGTTCGCTGAGTAAGGATCCAACGATAGCGTCAGGTTAGTTGGGCAGGTTCCTCTTGCTGCGGTAAGGAAAGCGCCTGGTGGCCCGCGCCATCACTTACCCGAAAACGGCTAACAAGCGTATGCATGTCACCAGCTCGCTCATCCAGCTCCTGACTTGCGCTTGAAGCGTCTTGAACCAGCCGAGCATTCTGATGAGTCACTTGATCTAGCTGCGAGATCGCTTGGTTGATCTGCTCTATGCCCGTGGACTGCTCTTGCGTTGCATCGGCAATTTCCGTTACGTAGCGGGTAACCTCTGAAAGGCTGCTGATGATCTCTTGCAGGTGCGCGCTGGACGCATTGACCAAATGCTCGCCTTCACTAACCTTGGCAACGCTATCGTCCACTAGATGGCGAATCTGGGCAGCCTCGTCAGCGCTGCGTCCGGCCAGCTTACGTACTTCCTGGGCCACTACGGCAAAGCCGCGTCCCTGCTCCCCTGCCCGGGCTGCCTCAACGGAAGCGTTAAGTGCCAGCAGGTTGGTTTGAAAGGCAATATCATCAATTGCCTTGATGATCGACGTGATTTTCTGGCTCGCTTCGCGAATATCGCTCATAGCCGTAGTGGTGCGTTTGACTACATCACCCGCTGAGCGAGCTCGCTGATCCACGCTTCCGCTGGCCCCTTTTGCCTGGTCTGCATAATCGGCCGTTTGCTTCACAGTCGAGGTGATCTGCTCAAGGCTTGACGCCGTTTCCGCCAGGGATGCAGACTGCTGGTCAGTGCGCTGAGACAGGTTCTCGTTACCTGCGGCGATCTGTCGGCTACTGGCGGCAATGGCTTCCGCGCTTTCGCGAATTTGAGCCACCATACCCTCAAACGTATCCATCATGCGGTTGAAGGCCTGGGCCGTCTGACCCACTTCATCATTACGCTGTAGCGCAAGACGCATGGAAAGGTCCGCATTTTGTCCAGCCGCGCCACTAATGCTTTCCATTTGTTGGCGCATGGCCGTTAGCGGGCCCAACACACGTACCAGCGTACGCCAGCCAAAAATAGCCAGTAGTGCGACAACCCCAAGCGTTACGCCAATCAATAGCGTTAACCCGGTAGCAGCCAAGGCTTCAGCCCGATTAACGGCGTTATCCGCTTGGGCAACGGTATAGCTTTCTACTTCGCCTAGCGCTAACTGCATTTGATCCATGGCACCTGCAACCTTGGCAAGCGCTGTCTGAACCTGTTCGCCAAGTTCCAGCTGTTGTTCACGCAGCATGGATACCGACATGAACCCGGTTAGCATGATGCTTTCAAGCTCATCGACTACCTCGGCCAGCGCATTCACCATACGCGCCTGATTTGGATCGGAATCGGGGGCATCGAGAATAGCCGCTAAAGAGCTGCGCACCTGGCTGAACTGAGTTTCAATAAATTGCTGACGCAGCATGGAAAGTGCATCGCTATTGGGTGCCTGCACCATTTGCTGACCATACCCTGCCAACAGTGCCAGAGCGGTACGCACATCCGCACTGTAACGGCCAATATTGGCCCCCTGAACAAACAGGCCATCCAATATCGTGGTGGGAAGCGTGGTCATTTCATCTTCACGCCACGCCTCCATAAGGTCTCGTTGTTCCCGCTCATAGCGTTGCTGATTAAGTACTGAGACATTGGCGATCTCTTCGGCGCTACTCATCGCACTGCTGACAAACATTTCCATGTTACTTAACTGGGACGCCATTTCCGCTTTCAAACCAAGTTCCACCTGGCGCACCATTTCAAGCTCGGCATCACCATCGAGTAGAGCATTATAGTAATTATCAAGCGTTGCCAGCTGCGTCTCGGCGCCCTCCCTTTCAAGTGCTTCGCGGGCATTCATAAAGCGCTGGTTAAGCGTTTCTTCAGAGACGATGTTTTCCAGAGCAGACTCATTTTCTGCTGCTAGAAGTTCGTTATGGCGCTGGCCATAGGCGGCCATGGTGAGCACCAAGCGGCGGCTAGCATCCTGTAAGGGAAGTACGTCACCGGTAATATAGTGCTGAGAGTTGATCAGCCGCTGGTTGGTGAACCAGCCGGTCGCGGCAAGGGCAACCGCACCCAGCATGGCCATAATAAAAAGGCTGATTAGCATGGCGCGGATACTGAAAGTCTTTTTCATTATACGTGTTCGCTTGTGTCTAGAGGCATGCAGGTAACGTCTGATTTTTTTGAGAAAAAGCACATTTTCAGGCAGCTAAGGATAACCTCGAAGCGCTTAAACCAGGCACTATTTCCCAATAAAAATTACAGAAATTAACAACTTGGGCGTTTGAAACGCTATTTCTATTAAGAATGCGCAACAGAAGTATCGGCAGAAATTGCCGCAACTAAAGCTTATTTATACTTAGACTAATTTAGCAACTACTTTCATTAAAAAAAATATTTTATATCAATGGCTTACTATTTTTTGTTAGTGCCAGGTCTATCGTTAGGCTGGCCGCTCGATAGCAAAACGGTCGGTCGCACGTACGTAGTCGTTGCCCGCCAGGCGTCCAATAGGTTTTAAAAGGTCAATATTCACGTGACGACCATCCCATATGCTTTCATCAATATGAATGGACACTACCTGCGCTAGCACCAGCGTACCCGCCAGCGGCTGATCGCCGAACCGAATCAGCTCATAAAGCTTGCAGCCAAAGGCAACCGGCGAGGCTGCAATACGCGGCACCGTGATGCCCGCCATGGGAGCTTTTTCCAGACCTGCCAATTCAAACTCATCTTCTTCTCTAGGCAGGCTGGCACTGGTGGTATTCAGCGCTTCAATAAGCGCTTCGCTGCCAATATGCACTACGCATTCAGGCATCTCCTCAAGATTACGTACGGTATCCTTGGGCTGCGCGTTGCCATCCAGCAACGGTGAAAAGGCTAAAACAGGCGGATTAACGCTTGCCACATTGAAAAACGAAAACGGCGCAAGATTGGCCTGACCGTCTAGGCTCTGAGTGGCTACCCAGGCAATTGGCCGGGGGCAGATACTTCCCGAGAGCAGCCGGTAGATAATTCCAGCACTTAACGGTGATTCATCCAACAGATAGTCGCTCATGTATTGCTCCTTGATTGCCGGGCTAGAGAGTAGTATCACTTTATAACAGGGCTGTATTGATGCTGCTTTTTTTGGTTATTTCATACCTACCAAGGACCTGCCAATGAAGATCGTGATTTCCGATGATTATCAGGACTGTGTGCGCCAACTGGATGCCTTTGAGGCGCTCAGGGGTCATGAGGTAACGGTTTATCACGATACGCTGACCGACATGGACTCGCTGGTTGAACGCTTCCACTCAGCCGACGCGTTAGTATTAATTCGCGAGCGCACGCCTATTACCGCAGCGCTGCTTGAGCGTTTACCCAATTTAAAGGTGATTAGCCAAACCGGCGGCGGAGCAGCCCATGTAGACCTGGACGCCTGTCGTCGCCATGGGATAACCGTCATGACCGGCAGAGGATCGCCCTATGCAGCCGCCGAGTTAACCTGGGGTCTGATACTTTCCGCCATGCGCCACCTTCCTGAGGAGGTGGAAAACCTCAAGGCTGGCCGCTGGCAGCGCACTCTTGGCACGGGCCTTAAAGGCCGCACGCTGGGTATTTTTGGCTACGGCAAAATTGGCAGCCTGGTAGCCCGTTACGGTAGGGCCTTTGAAATGGACGTTTTAGTGTGGGGTCGTGAAGGCACAAGAGCGCGGGCGCTTGAGGCAGGTTTAGCGGTGGCCGAGAGCCAGCATGATCTTTTTCAGCGTGCCGACGTGCTTAGTCTTCATCTGCGCCTGAACGCGGACACCCAAGGAATCGTCACGTCAGAGCATCTTGCCTGCATGAAGCCCAGCGCGCTTTTGGTCAATACCAGTCGTGCACCGCTTATAGAGCCCGGCGCGCTGGTTAATGCCCTTGAGTCAGGTAAGCCGGGGCGTGCAGCAGTCGATGTTTTCGAGAGCGAACCAACCTGTGACGGTCCACTGCTTACATTGCCCAACTGTGTCGCGACCCCTCATTTGGGTTACGTTGAAAAAGATAGTTATGAGCTCTACTTTGGCGATGCCTTTGGCAATCTCGTCGCGTTTATTAATGGTGAGCCGGTCGATAACCTCGCCGCGTAGCCTGCTTATTGCGCCGTCCTCTGCGTCAATTGTGCTAGCCTTATAACTTACCCGTGACACAGAGGACTGGATGCTCACTATTTCCACTCATGTAACCTTGGCCGACTGGGAAATCGATATCAGCCAGATCCGCGCGCAAGGTGCGGGCGGCCAGAACGTCAATAAAGTGGCCTCAGCGGTGCACTTACGCTTTGATATACCGCGTTCCACCCTGCCTGCGTTTTATAAAGAGCGCCTGATGATGCTCAATGACCAGCGCATCAGCAAGGAGGGCGTGGTGATTATCAAGGCCCAGAGCTACCGCACGCTGGAGCTTAATAAAGAGGATGCCCTTGCCCGCCTTAAAGCCCTTATCGTAAGTGCTGCCAAGACGCAGAAGGTACGTCGCCCCACCAAGCCGACCAAAGGTTCCCAGCGCCGCCGGGTGGATCATAAAACCCGTAAAGGCAAGACCAAGTCGCTGCGAGGCAAGGTCTCCACCTCTTAAGCGCTCCTGATTGAACTCTCCTTAACCGCATTAGCGTGATGGCGATCGCTCAGAATATGGTGCAGCTCGCCACAGGCCACCAGTGGATCATCGCAGTTAATCACAATATCAGAATGGGCCAGCACGTAGCTGCGTCCGGTGATCGTGTTTTCAACTACCTGATAAGCGCCTTCCTGGTGAGTGCCGGTAAAAGTGCCGATAAACCCGGTTTCACGCAGCGATATCGTTTCGAGCTTATCGCCTACGTTGAGGCGGCCTTCATAGTTCATCAGCGCCAGCCGGGCGGACGTACCTGTCCCGGTCGTACTTCGGCAGATTACACCGGGATGCACATAGGTTGTGGAGCGTGATCGCACATAGCCTTCCCCCACCTGCTCTTCCGGCCCCATAAAGTGCAAAAACGGCAAAGGCCCTACATCACCCAACGTATAGTGTGAGAAGCCGCGCTTGGCTTGAATGGCCTCCACAATTTTATGGGCGCACGCAGAAAGCGCCTGCTCTTCCTCGCGAATCAGCTTGAAGCCAAGCTTGGTGGCGTCCACCAATGCATAAAAACCGCCACTGTAGGCAACCGAGTAGGTTACCTCCCCAATCCCCGGCACCTGGATGGTATCGCGGTAGGTATCAATGTAGCTTGGCAGCCCTTCACAGGTCACCGACTCCACTACCCCGTTATGCACACGCGCTTCGATCTGAACCAAGCCTGCCGGTGCCTCCAGAGCAAACCGCTGAATGCCCTCCTGCTTGGGTACTATCCCGCACTCGAGCACGGCGGTCGCGGTACATAACGTATTGGAGCCCGAGTAGATCGGGTACCCCATGACTTCCATGATGATATAACCTGCTACCGCTTCAGGGTGGGTGGCAGGTACTAACAGGTCGACCGACATTTCAGGAATGCCGTAGGGCTCTTCAAGCAGCAGCCGGCGCAGGCCATCGGCATCGTCACGCAGATACTCCATCTGCTCACGCACGGTGGCGCCTGGCAGCGCATCAATCCCACCGGTCACGATACGGCTAACGTCGCCGCCCGCGTGGGTATCCATCAGTTGAAGGGTATGGATATTCTTCACGCGCGCGACTCCTGAGTAGAGGTGAGAGCAAAGGGGACACCGTGAGCTTCCCACTGGGCATCCGGAACAATCACGATCTTACCCAGGTAATTACTGCCCCGCTTCACAAAGTAGTGCTCGGCGGCATGCAGCTCGGAAAGCTTGAAGGCGGCGTGAAGTACGGGCTTGAGCTCACCGCTGCGAATCCAGTCAATGAGCTGCTCGGCTTCTTCCCGGGTGCCGTGGGAAACACCGAAAATCTGCACTTGGTAAAGGTAGATACGCGTCCACATGATCTCACTGAGATTACCGCCGCTGGCACCCGCAATGGAAAGGCGCGGATAGGTTTGACGGCTCTGCATATCCACAATCATGGTATCGATAAACAGATCAGTCATTTCACCACCGACCAGATCCATGACCGCATCAATCGGCTGACCGCCAGTAGCTTCGAGTACGCGCTCAACAAAGGTCGGCAGGTTGCCTCGATCAATCACCGCCTCGGCGCCTAGTGCGATCAAGGCTTCTGCTTTATCTGGCTGGCTGACCGCGTAAGGAATGGCGCCCACAATTCGACAGAGCTGGATCAATGCCGTGCCCACGCCGCCGCTCGCGCCACTTACCAGCACACGCTCACCCGCACTTACCCGTGCCGAGGTCATCATATGGTAGGCCGTCTGGTACGAACACATGCCCATGGAAGCCAGTTCGGCATCACGCAGCTCTGGGTTAGGCACATGGTGAAACTGGTCAGCCGGTACGGCAATATATTCGGCATACCCGCCGTCGGAGCCGTGGCCATAATAGTCGGGCGTCAGATTGATATCCCGGCGCTCATCGGCATAGATATTGAAATCGAGCAGGCCACGCTGGCCAATACGTTCGGCTTCCACGCCCTCCCCGACCGCTACAATACGACCAGCCACATCGGCCCCCTGAATACGCGGGAACGTCAGCGTTGGCGTTTTCCCCATGGCAAAGGAGGTAACGTCCCCCTTTTCCTTCGTGGGATATAGCCCTTCACGGGCTTTACGGTCCGTATTATTTTTTGCCGTTGCGGTCACCTGCACCAGCACTTCACCCGGACCCGGAGTGGGTGTCTTGGCATCTTCACGATAATGCAGTTTTTCGACGTCCCCATGTCCAGTCAGCAGCATAGCGGCCATCGTGGCAGGAACGGCAGTAGCAGATTCGGCCATTGACAGGCTCCTTGGTAAAGGAATAAAACCACTGGCCGACCATAACAAACTCTTGGAGTGACTCAAATGCCTATCAGCTTAGAACCACCCCTTGCGCCTAAATAACCAGATCAGTACGCCAGCGATTCCGACCATGGCCCCCCAGACAAAAAAGTAGCCGTAGCGATAGCCAAGTTCTGGCATGTATTCAAAATTCATACCGTAAATACCGGCAATAAACGTCAAGGGAACAAAGACGGCAGTAATCACCGTTAGAACCCGCATGGTGATATTAAGCTGGTGCGATGAAATCGAAATATAACCATCGACCAGGTCACCGCAAATGTCGTAATACATCTGGGTCAGGGTATAGAGCCGCTCAAAACGCTCGGCCACATCGGTAATGGCATGCAGGGTTTCACTGTTTTCACGCGGCAGGTGGTTGTAATCGTAGGCCGTCAGCTCTTGAGTAATACCCTTATGATAGCTAAACACCCGTCGCATTTTGACCAGTCGAGAACGGTAGGCGGTGATCTTGCGCATCAGTACGTCGTTGCCATTATCCAGTAGCTCATCTTCAAGATCGCTTAACTCCTCCTCGAATTCGAGCAGACTATCAATGTAGTAACCTGCCGAGGTGTACATGATTTTAAGCGCTACCTGCTCGGGCGAGAGCGCCAAGAGCGTCCTGCCATGTTCGTTGAAAAGCCGCTCGATGCTCATGGCTACACCGGAGTGCAGTGTCACCAGAAAGCGTTCACCAATAAAAAAGCAGACCTGCTGAGGAACAAAGTTAAGCTTGGCGTCAAAGGATGAAATACCGCGATAAATAATCAGCGTATGGTTATCGAACTCTTCGATCTTGGGTGGATGACGCTCTTTCTGAGCATCCTGAATCGCCATCGGATGACATTCAAAGCGTTCAAGCAACTGCTGTACGCACTCGTTAGTTTCACCCTGCATATCGACCCAGATATGACTATCGGGGACCACTTTCCATTGATCAAACAGCTGCTCATCGCCCTCCTGAATGTTCCCATTAGGCGTTGCCAAAATACTGCGAATCATAGTCGCCCCTGGTTTAATCAACGTAATGTACGACTCAGGCGATGCGTACTTGGGCCTTGCCCGCCCTCTTTGCCTCGTACATGGCAACATCGGCTCGTTTAATCAGCTCTTGCGCTGTCTCAGGCGCACCCGGCATATACATCGCGACCCCAATGCTGGTACTGACTTCAAGCGTGGTTTCACCAATCACCAATGGCTGCTCAATCTTGCCAATAAGCTTTTGCGCCAATGGCTTAACCGACTCAGGCTCAACGCCTTCCAGAATCAAAACGAACTCGTCACCTGCCCAGCGGGATACAAAATCCGTCTCCCGGGCAGAGGCGATCAAGCGCTTGGCAATTTCACGTAAAAGCTCATCGCCAACGGCGTGGCCGTGGCTGTCGTTAACTTTCTTGAAGCCATCCAGGTCCATAAACAGTACCGCCAATGGCTTTTGTAACCGCCGGGCACGTGCCATGGCATCGGGCAGTCGCTCATCCAGTGCACGGCGGTTGGCAAGCTTGGTCAGCACATCTTCACGGGCCTGCTGGTCTCTTAGCCGCTCAAGCTGATGGCGCTCACTAATATCGTGAATGAATAGGCTGCGCCATTGGCGACCATGGAAAGTGAGTGATTTAAAGCGGATTTCAACAGGCAGGAGACTGCCGTCGCGACGGCACGCATGGTAGGTAACCGGCACGTTTTCAGCTTCACAGGGCAAGCCATCAGGCAGCATCAGTTGGCTGATCGGCTTCCCCAATGCCTGCTCGCGTGACCAACCAAACATGGTGGTGGCGGCCAAGTTCCAGTCCAACACACAGTCGTTAGCATCAACACTCACATAGGCATCGTAAGCCGTTTCGATTACCAACTTAAACTCGTGAGTACGCTGCTCAATTTGCTGCTCAAGGCTACGATGAAGCTTAGCCAAGGCTTTCTGGGAGGCCTCTTTTTCTTTTTGCTCACGGATGAGTCGTTCACGAAGCTGAATCTCTTCGGTCACAATATCGGCAAGGTCCTGCAACGCAGAAAAATCGTCTTTGCTGAGCTTTCGCGGTTTAGTATCTATGGTGCAGAGAGTGCCCAACACCAGGCCCCGCGTAGTTTTTAACGGTAATCCAGCGTAAAAACGTATCCCGCCAGGCTTGGTAACAAATGGGTTCTGCGCAAACCGGCTATCGAGGCAGGCATCCTCAACCACTAAGGGGGCAGATTCGGCAACCGGGTAGGCGCAAAAAGCGACATCGCGGGGCGTTTCCTGGATATCCAGGCCAACACGTGACTTGAACCACTGACGTTTGGCATCAATCAGGGTAACCGTGACGCCAGGTACATTAAGCAGCTTCGCGGCAAGTCGGGTAATACGGTCAAACACTGGTTCGCTGGGCGTATCGAGCAACTCAAGCTCATATAGCGCCTCTAAGCGTTCTTTTTCGTCTGACGGTATGGGATAGCTCATTTAATTCTTCACGCAAGTTGTCAGGTGATTTTATTCATCATAGCGCTAAACTATTTTTACTGCGCGACACGCTAAGCTCCGTAAATAAATCAGGAAACACTTCAGGCCGGAATACGATATTTTAGTGACATTTAGTAATCCACTACTCATAGCTGATAGGGCATGTATCCTGAGCGAAAAACAGCCAGCGGTCAAAATCCACTATTGCGCTCAAATATCTGTTATCTGACTGTTAAGGTATGTCACGCATGTGCCGTTATCCCATGAATTAAATAACTGAGCGGAAACCGGCCTACTTCAGCTATTCATTATCTGCAAGCTTGCTTAGACTAATCAAAGCTCGAATATTATTAATAGAGGCATGGGGTAATACCGACGCTTGTTAATGCCTGCTGCGGATAAGCACCTATGCCAAAAGAGCCCTACTGAATAGATGGCTCACTTACAGGAAACTACCATGCCATACACCGAAGCCAAGGAGCATACCCAGGGCCGTCTTAACGCCCTCTTTGCTGACCCCTACCGCGCTTTTGAAAACGAAACGGATGAGCGCCAACTTCATCTTCACGTAATGCTATATATGCTTTTGGCTCGCCCCATGGCACGCGGCACCATGACGCTTCGCGTGATTCATGGCTGGGAAAACGGCAGTTTTGAGCCAGGAGACCTACAGCATCTTGATTACCCTCTGGACACGCTGGAGGATTTCAAGCGCGCCGTCAGGGATTTTGAGCAGGCGGCGAAACAAAACGCTCCGCTACCCGCCGAAGACTCAGCCATTCTAGCCACGCCATTGGCCAACGCGATTGCCGAAGCGCAGGCTGAAGGGCAGATAGTGACGGATGAAATCAAAACGACCCCGGCGCGCTGGCCAGCCTTTGAAGGCGGCCTCGCTCTTTATACGCTGTTTAAAATGTACCATCGCCTGGTATATGGGGAAGACGACGCTTATCGCTGCTCGCAGTGCCAAACGCCCCATGGCCCGCGTGAAATTCATGAATTTCACCTGGAAGAAGGCGAGTTCGCGATTCTGGTTCCGTTAAGCAGTGACGCCAACGCCAAAGAGGCGCCGGGGTTGTTGGTTTTGCATGAAAGTCAGCTTCAGCCGATTGAAAAGCTGCTTGAGGAAAGTGTCAGCCTGCTACACGATTTTTAAGCGGAAGGCCCGAGCTACTAGCAGCGTCCAGACGCCAGCAAGCGGCGCCTGGACGTTGTCAGATTTAACTTAATGAAATGGTGCTATTGATCCCACTTGACACGTTTTCCGGCTCAAACCAGCGTGCGGTCACCGTTTTGGTTTGTGTCCAGAAGGCGATGGCCTGCTTGCCATTAGGTCCTAGATCGCCGAGCTTGGAACCTCTTGAACCGGTAAAGCTGAAATAAGCAACCGGCACGGGAATCGGTACGTTAATGCCCACCTGCCCCACATCGATATCGGTTTCAAAACAGCGCGCCACCCAGCCCGAGTTGGTAAAGATAGACGTGCCATTACCGTTAGGGTTTTCATTGATAAAGGCAATCGCCTCATCCAGGGTTTCCACGTTCACCACGCACAGTACCGGGCCAAATATCTCTTCGCGGTAAATGGCCATATTGGCCGTCACATCGGTGAACAACGTAGGGCCGACGAAGTTGCCTTTCGGGTAGTCGGCTACCTGGCAGTTGCGTCCATCGACCAGCAGTGTGGCGCCCTCTTTCTCGCCTGCCTCAATCAGGCGCACCACACGGTCCCGGGCGGCGGGCGATACCAGCGGGCCTAAATCGGCATCCTGTTGCGTGCCGGGCCCCACTTTCATATTGCGCGTGCCCTCCACAATATCGTCAATCCACTGGCGCGCCTCACCCACCAGCACCACTACCGAGTTGGCCATACAGCGCTGCCCAGCGGCACCAAATGCCGAGCCCAACAGATTATTGATCGCCTGGCTGCGGTTGGCATCGGGCATGACCACACAGTGATTCTTTGCCCCCATCATCGCCTGCATACGTTTGCCCGCCGCGGCCGCACGGTTATAGAGCAGCGAACCAACGTGGCTGGAGCCGATAAACGACAGCGCTTTGATGGTCGGATGATCGGCAATCTGGTTGGCGACATCGGGGCCGCCGTGCACGACATTTAATACCCCGGCAGGTACGCCGGCCTCATGGGCAAGCTCTACCAAGCGCATGGTGGAACTGGGGTCTTGCTCGGAAGGCTTTAAGACGAACGTATTGCCTGTGGCAATCGCCAGTGGAAACATGAAACAGGGCAGCATGATGGGAAAATTGAATGCGGTTATCCCCGCCCCCACGCCTAACGGCTGGTGTAGGGTATAAACATCCACGTCGCTTGCCGCGTTTTCAGCCACTTCGCCTAATTGGAGCGAGGTAATCGAGCAGGCATGTTCCACCACTTCCAAGCCTCGGCCTACTTCACCTTTGGCGTCTGGCAGCGTCTTGCCGTGCTCTTCAGTAATCAAGGCAGCCAGCTCATCGGTATTATCGCGAATCAGCGCCTGCAGCTTAAGCATGATGCGCATACGCTTGCCCAAGGGCATTTTGCGCCATTCTTTAAACGCTTGCTGCGCACTCGCAATCGCGCGCTCAACCTCTTCCGGGGTACAAAAGGGAACTCGGGCGACGACTTCCTGGGTCGCCGGATTAACCACGTCACGCCACTCCGGACTTTCGGATATGACGGCCTGACCATCAATGATCATGGGAATTTCGCGAACGGCCATTACGCTACTCCTGCTAAAGATTGTGTTTATTATTGAGCCATTATCGATGTCTTTTTAAGGCATGCACAGGGTATATCAGCTAGTTAACGTAAACGTCAATTAGCGATTAAGACGAACTAGCGTCTTCAACAGATGCGTCAATAAAAAATAACGCCCAGCCTGCCTTAACCGCTTGACCTGCCTTACCAATAAAGGATGATAAAGCGTACAACTACGGAGATGGCGCTTTGCCTTATCAGAAACACGCATTCACCACGGTGATTTACCCAAAGCTGAGCCATGCCGGTCTATGCATCCTAACTCTGCTGCTCTGGTGTGCTACTCCGTCTTCGTCTTCTCCACTTGCGGCCGGTACCCACAGCTCATCCAGCCATGTCGATCAACGCGAATCGCTGCTGCCGGCTGCAACGCAGGGCCATTCACTACGGGTTCGCAGTAGCAAGGCGCTACCCGTTGATGCCAGCGACCGGGGAACGGGCGAGGCTGCCTTACCTGCGCATTTAGCACCGGTTGATATAGCCCGCACAGGCGGTTGTGCTCTGCCGCTTACGATCACGCAATGGGCAGATAACCCGCCCGGCTGCCTTCCACCTAGTCGCGCACCACCTACTACCTAACGCATTAATCGTACTGTCAGAACTTTATTACTAAATGGCACCACGTTTTATCGGGGCGCCCGTTTACATCGTTCGGTAGGAAGCGTGTATGTTTCAAGTGGATCAACTTATTTTAATGGCAGCCATCCTGCTGCTGATCGGCATTATTTCCAGCAAGCTATCGGCACGCTTGGGTATGCCGGTGCTAGTACTGTTTTTGGGAACAGGGATGCTTGCAGGAGAAGCCGGAATTGGTGGCATCGATTTCGATAATCCCATTCTAGCCCACGCCCTGGGCACCATGGCCCTGGCCATGATTTTGTTTGATGGCGGCCTGCAAACGCCAATGTCCTCTATTCGCATGGTCTGGAAGCCTGCTTCGTTACTGGCAACGCTTGGCGTATTGGTTACGTCATTAATTACCGGCGTGGCGGCGGCCCACATTCTCGAGCTACCGCTACTGGATGGTTTATTGCTGGGGGCCATCGTCGGCTCTACCGATGCAGCCGCGGTTTTTTCCCAGTTACGCAACGCAGGCATTCATATCAACAGGCGGCTTAAATCGACGCTTGAAATCGAGAGCGCCTCAAACGATCCCATGGCCATATTTTTAACCATCGGCCTGCTCGAAGTGCTGGTCAATGATATGCCGTTGGGAGTGGGTCTGTTAAAGCTCTTTATCATGCAGATTGGCGTTGGCGGTGCGGTGGGCTTACTGGTTGGCTGGGCATCCGTTCAACTGATTAACCGTATCCAGCTGGTCACCTCAGGGCTTTATCCAGTGCTGGTGGCGTCCTGCGGCCTTTTCGCTTTCGGCGTTGCCGCGAACCTGGGCGGCAGTGGTTTCCTGGCCATCTTTGTGGCCGGTGTGATGATTGGCAACCGCCCGATCGCCTTTCAACGCAGCACGTTTCTGTTTCACGATGGCTTGGCGTGGATGAGCCAAATCGTCATGTTCGTAGTGCTTGGGCTGCTGATCAATCCGGTTTCCCTTTTGGATGTCTGGCTTGAAGGTCTGATGATCGCAGCCATATTGATCCTGGTGGCACGTCCACTCGCGGTAGTGCCCATTCTCAAGCTGTTCGGGTTTAACAACCGGGAAACGGGCCTAGTGGCATGGGTCGGGCTACGCGGCTCCGTGCCGATCATTCTAGCCATATTCCCGCTGATTTTTGGCCTGGAAGGCGCGGAGCTGATTTTTAACGTGGTCTTCTTTGTGGTGTTGATCTCAGCCACGCTTCAAGGCACCACCCTTCCTTATGTGGCGCGAAAATTAGGCCTGACCGAAGAGCCGCCCGCCGTGCCTGCTGCAAGCCTTGAAATTACCGCCCTTGAAGATGTCGATGCTGATATCGTGGAGTATCGCCTAGGGAATTTTGCCCGCGCTGCCAACCGGCGTTTATCACAAATAGCGCTGCCTGATGGCACCGTGATTGCCATGGTCACCCGGGGCAAGGATGTCATCCCGCCAAGAGGCTCTACCATGCTGCTGCCTGGCGATCACCTGTTTGTCGTATTGCGCCCCGACATACGCCCCTTTGTTGACTGTGTTTTTGCCGAAGGCGCCGCTATCAACAGCCGTGAGTTTCCCGATCAAACCTTACGCCTGAAAGGCAGCACAAGCGTGGGTGAAGTACTCCACTCGTATGGTATCGCGCTAGACAACGATATGAGCCGCACGCTGGATGCCCTGTTACACGAACGCCTGACCGATAGCCCCAGCGAAGGCGATGCCTTGAGGCTGGGTAGCGTGACGCTATCCGTTGAAGGCGTGCTTGAAGGGCGGATTACCACGGCCGGTTTAACGATAGTGCAGCCTGGCCCATCGGTAGAGGCCGCTTCAAGCTAGCCTAAAGGAAAAACGGCCACCCGCTAAACATGGGTGGCCGTTCAACAGGGTACATCATCGCACTATCAGGCGGCTTCGTAAGCGGCCTTCAAACGGTAAAACTCATCCACAATCGCGGCCATCTCAGTAGCGTCATAGTGGCAAAGGCCGCTAACCACCAGCTTCTTGGAGCCAACTCCGACGGTGTTACCGGCTGATTCTATGGAAAACTCAAGCAGTGCATCCGCCCGCTTACCCTGCACATCCAGCGATGAGCGGGTCAAGTCAAGGTCAGGGGTAAACCCATCCAGACGTTCTAATGAAAACCCCATGCTATCGTATATAACCAATGGACGCTTAGGATTGAACATTACCCCGTGCTGTTCCATGAGCGGCTTTAAATAGTGCGGGAAGTTCTTGCCTGAAAATGCCACATAGCAACGGGCAAATGCTTCAATGGCGGTTTTATCAAAGGTTGTTTCACCACTGCGCACCACCTGGAGATAACACTTGCCGCTCTCGTCACATACGTGAAGCTCACCGTTATCCGCTTCACTAAAGCACAGCGGCGTATTAGCACTTACCATATTGGTGAAGCGAAATTCCATTTGTCGCGACAGCCCAAATTTCACAAGTATCAGAGTAAACAGCAGATCACCAGGCACGCAGAAACGACGTGCATCCGGATTGTGAATCGGGTTGTAATCGCCGGCCACGCCTTTGGCGAAACGGCTGGCCTGCTCTGCAGAGATAACGACATACTCTCCGCTCTGCGAGTAAAAATCCTTGAACATGGCGTTTGCTGCCTGCCTAGCGTTGAAATCGAAAACCCATAACTGCCCAACGTCGCGCATAATGCCATAAAACGCGCACTAACAGGAGACTAAGGCAAGGAAGCGAGTATGCCAAACACAAATATCGCCCAAAAACGCTTATTGCGCTTTGCGTTAGCAATGTTGATCAGTGTGCTGTTTATCATAGCGGTTTGGCTGATGGGCAGCTACTGGCTGCTCAATAGCCAGTGGTTACCCAAGCGGATTTCTCAGTTTGAAGGCATTGAAATCCGTTGGAGCCAAGGTGCCAGTCGCCATCCAGGCCGCTGGGAGGTAGAGAACCTGTATCTGGCGCGCGAAGATGATGCGCTGCCCATTACCATTGAAGCTGAACGCGCCACGCTGCACCTCTCGCTGTTGTCACTTCTGCGTGGCGAACTGCATATTAACGCCATGGATGCCGAAGGGATTCGCCGCCTGACGGTGGGCGATATTGCCCTTGAAGCACAAGGCACGCTAGAAGTGGTAGATACAACGCTAAGTCGGGAACGCTTAGCCACACCCAGGGTTAATCTGGCAATCACCGGGGGACGTTTAGTACGGCTAAGTGACCAAACCACGCTGGTTAACGCGATTAACCTTGAAGCAGTGGCGTCACTTGATGAGGTCACGCCCACCGATCCGGCCACAGGTGAGCTTAACCCTGAGCTGTTAGCGGCCCTTTCAGCAACGCTTGATATCCAGGCCCAGGCAGATGCCTGGGATGTCTTTATGCCCTATCTGGAGGCGCTGCCTTGGCTATCTTTAAATGGCCGAGGCGCATTGGCCGGTCATATTGACCTGACCTCGGGCACCCTTGAGCCTGGCAGTCAGCTTGTCCTGAATGCACCCGAATTACACCTGGCGCTGGATGAACGGAGGCTTCGTCAGCCAGAACATCCACCCGCGTGGATTATTGCGGACACGCCGCCACCCCGCCACACGGCAACCGGTAAAGGCAGCGTAACGCTCGGCGTCAACGAAGATCGACTTGAGTTTGAAACCCTGCTTACGGATGTCATCCTGGCGGACACCCAGCCCTACGCCGTTGATACCGAGCTAAGCCTGACCAGCAGTATCGCCAATCAGCGTCTGGACCATCTCGTCTCGCCCACGGATGCCAAGCTCACGCTTGAAGGCACAATAACCCGGCTGGATATGCTGGACCGCTATCTGGCCGATACACTGCAAGGCGAAGGAGTTCGCCTCTCGGGCAATGGTCGCATAGTGGCCGATATCAGCGTTCGTGACACTCAGGCCCATAGCGGCCACTTATGGATTGAAGCCGAGAACCTCGCGGCCAAAGCGCTGGATGTCGCGGTTCAGGGTAGCGGTACACTGGACGCTGAGTTGAGCGACGCTTCAACCCTTGATGCCACGCTTGATTTCAGCAACGCAACGCTTTCCCACTTTGAGCGAACGCTGCTGGATAACGCGATGTTCAACCTGACCGCTCAAAGTCCGCTTGACCCAATAAAGGCCCGCGAGCAGGCCACCGCCACGCTTAGCTGGCACAACGCGCGCCTGCCCAATATCAATGCCCTGCAACCCTATATAAACACTTACCTGCCCGACCCGGCGCCGCTGAGGCTGATCAGTGGTCAGGCGCAAAGCCAGGGGGTGCTTAGCGTCACCCGCGAGCAGCTGAGCGGCGAGATTCAACTGGAGGGAAATGCATTAACCACCCGTTTGCAGCGCAGTGACCAGCGCACTACCTTGACCAGCGACATGCAGCTTTCACTGCTGCTTAATCAGGCTGCTACCGACAGCACTTCTCTGGATATAAGCGGCAGCCGCCTGCGCTGGCAGGTAGCCGATAACACGCAGCCCGGTGAGCGCCTGGAAAGTATTCTGGTGCTCCGCGAGGCCCACTTTCAACGACGCGCCGACACCCCTAGCGGGCAATTTAAACTGGAGGGTAGCGTGCAGCGCCTGGGCTTCTTGAATACCTTTTTACCCGCTGCCCACGGCGTATCCCTATCAGGTAACGGTCAACTGTTTGCCCAAGGCTCGTTTCGCGATGACCGCCTGCTGGCCCCTACCCGATTGCGTATCAATGCCAACCAGCTTGAGGTGGCTTTTCTGGACTACCTGGCCACCGGACGCGGCGAGCTGACCGCACAAATCGACAGCGCCGAGCAGGCCCAGCTTTCGCTAGGCATTCCGCAATTTGCCCTTCAGCGTAAAGATGACGAGCGCCCTCATGTAGAAGGACGGCATTTTGAGCTCACCACCCAGACAGACCAGTTGAGTAAGGTGCTGGCGACGCCTGCGCCGGAGTATTTTGTTACGCGTATCGCCCTGCCCATTACCGAAGTGCCGGACTTTACTCGTTATAACCGTTACCTGCCCGAAAGTGCCGGTATTACGCTGTTAGGCGGACAGGCAAGCCTTGCCAGCGAATGGCTGCTGGACGGCCTGAAGGCTCAGGGAGAGCTTTCATTGCGAGCGTTTGGCGCCGATATGGCGCTGCTTGATCAGCGCCTGCGCGGGGACCTGCACCTTTCCTTAACATTGACGGACGGCGATCTGGAAACGCGCCACTTTACCGCCGATAACTCCTTTTTACGCTTGGAAAACATCACTCGCCCGAATGAAGGCATTTCAGCGGATGCCGGCTGGTGGGTGCAGCTCTCCATGAACAAAGCCCAGCTGGATTGGGCAGCCCCCGTGCATTTAGTCAGTCAGGTTGGTCTTGAAATGCGCGACACAGGACTGCTCGCCAGGCTTTTTCTAGAGCGGGCGCGTGAAAAGGAATGGTTGGGGCGTTTACTCAGCGTGCGTAATATTAGCGGCTTTGCCGAGCTTGTGATTAACGGCGAACGCGCCAGCTTGAAGGATCTTGTCTTAACCGGCGGGCCGCTACTGCTGCTTTCGGATATCAACCTGGCCGAGCGTCGTGCAGATGGTGCACTTTATGCACGCCTAGGCGCGTTAGGAGTAGCGGTAGAGCTTGAAGACAACCAGCCGGAGCTGCATATCTTTCAGCCGCGCCGTTGGTTTGATCGTTGGCGCCAGACCCAATCGCCCACTCTTGACGCACCACCGCACCGTTAGCGCTTTGTCTTGCGCTCGCGCCGAATCATTCTCACCCGCTCTTTGGCTTTTGCAGGCGTCGAAAGCGGGGCGGCTGAATCTACCTCTTTGGGCGGTAGTGTCACCCAGGCAAAGACCGGCAACGCCAGGTGCCAGTGAATGGCCGCCAGCCGAAGCCCCAGAGTAAGCGCAAGCGCCATGGCAATACTTACGCTCAGCGGCGCATTCAGGGCTTGCAGCGTGACATAGACAATCCCGCCGGCCATGGCAGCAGTGGCGTATATCTCTTCGCGCAGCACCATGGGTACGCGCTGGGCCAGCATGTCGCGAATCATGCCCCCTGCCACGCCGGTCATCATGCCCATCAATACCGCCACCACCCCAGAGGTCCCCAGTAACAGCGCTTTATGGGTGCCGATGACGGTAAACAGGGCAAGCCCAAACGCATCGGCAATGGGCAGAAAGCCCCGCGACAGGCGATGAATATAGTGAAAGCCCACCAGTGACACGCCTACTGTTGCCAGAATGACCCATAAGTAAGTGGGATCGGTCACCCAAAAGACAGGACGCACCCCCAGCACCAGATCGCGTAGTGTGCCACCCCCAATACCGGTAACCGCCGCCAGTACCAGCATGCCAAACGGATCCATTTTGGAGCGGCACGCCAGAATAACGCCCGACAGCGCAAAGACAATAACCCCTGCCATATCCAGCCAGTACACCACACCTGTCACGCGATTCCCCTTTGTGCGCTATGGTTCTTAAAGCAGGCAGAATAGCACTAAAGCGTTTTACGTTTATCGCTTACTTATGCGCGAATTAAGCAGACTTAATACCGTGCCTTAAGGTAGGCTGACGATAACTTTAGAAGGAGGCACTATGGATTGGAATCCTGCCTATACGTGGTTAGTGCTGGCGCTACTTCTCAGCTTGGGGGAGTTAACGTCAGGCGCCATGGTGCTACTGGCGCTTGGTATAGCCGCCGCCTTGACTGCGGCCGTTACCGCATTGGGGCTATCGCTACCCTGGCAGCTTTTAAGCATGGGTATCTTTACCGGTGTCCTGGTACCGATAGGTATCTGGGTAATCCGCCCGCGCTTTTCACCCCGTGGCGTTGCCTACGGCACTACCGGCACAGGCGTGGAAAAGGGCAACTATTACTACACGCTGCGACGCGACTTTGACGATGCAACAGGCATCAAAATTAACGGCGACTTCTACCGTCTACGCGTTATCGATACGGGCACTACCGAACTTCCCCCCGATACATCCGTTATCTTTCAGCGTTTTGAAGGCACCACGGCGCTGGTTGCCCTTCCCTCGTCAGCGTCTAACCCTCTGCAAGACGATACCATCCTACATAAGGAGCCTTGAGTATGGATTTACCTATTAGCCCCGGCTTATTGATTAGCTTGATTGTTGTCGTCATCGGCATCGTGATCATTTCCAAAGGCCTGGTGATTGTTCGCCAGTCTGAAGTCATGGTGGTTGAACGCCTCGGTTCGTTTAATCGCGTACTCGAAAGCGGGATCAATATCATCGTTCCCTTTATCGAGCAGCCCCGCGCCATCACCATGCTGCGCTATCGCAAAATGGGCGAGGAGTACCAAGCGATCACCACCGACGAGATTCGCATCGACCGCCGCGAGACGGTAATGGACTTCCCCGGCCAGCCGGTCGTCACCACCGACAACGTGACGGTACGCATCAATGGCGCGCTTTATTATCAAATCATCGACCCTAAGCGTGCGGTTTATGAAGTCGTCAACATGAGCCAGGCCGTCGAGGTTCTGGCCAAAACCACGCTACGCTCGGTCGTCGGTAAAATGGAGCTGGACAAGCTGTTTGAATCACGTGCGGAGGTAAACAACGAGATTCAGGCCGCCATGGAAGAGCCGGCATCCAAATGGGGCGTCAAGATATCCCGAGTAGAAGTGCAGGATATCGCCATGCCCGAAGAAGTGGAAACCGCCATGCGCCTGCAGATGGCCGCCGAACGGAAACGCCGCGCCACCGTGACCGAAGCCGAAGGCGAAAAATCCGCCGCCATCGCCATGGCCCAGGGTCAGCGGGAATCCTCCATTCTCAACGCCCAAGGTGACAAAGAGTCGGCCATTCTGCGCGCCCAAGGTGAGCAGGAATCCATCAAACTGGTGCTTAATGCCATTGGCGACAGCGAAGAGAACAAGCGGACCGTGGTCGGCTATCTACTGGGCCAGAGCTACATCAAGGTGCTGCCCAACATGGCGCAAAAGGGCGAACGGGTCTTCGTGCCCTACGAGTCCTCGGCACTTTTGGGCTCGATGGGCATGTTTCGCGAAATGGCAGGCTCGCCGGAAGATACCGTGGCAAGCCACTTGCGCCAAAGCGACGCCACCAGCCGCCAACGCTCAAACGCGTTTCAAAGCGGCGTAGTCGGCGGCGCGGCCGGCCAATAAGACGCTACCCAAAAGTCGAGCCCCTGGCTCGACTTTTTTATTTCCCCGTCAGCACGCCCTGCTTCAGGCGGTGCTTTCCATGAAATGCTCAATAAAGAGGCGGTAATCCTGCTCGACGCAGTCGGCGTAGCTGTGTGCAAAGGCGAATATACTATCGACAAACTCCTCCTCGCGCCCTTCGATGCGCTCGCATACCGCGACCGCAAACTTGTTTTCCCCATGATTGAGCGCCTTGGCGCCTTTCACATGCTGGGTCGCGAGAAGCTCGCCCCACTGGCGCGCCAGCTTGCGATACGCCTTGCCGCCTTTGATCTTGTGAGTAGGCAGCTGCTTTTGAAACCCCGGCATCTGACGCACCGAAAATACTCGATCATTCAGGGTGAGCCAGCCAAGGTAGGAGTCGGTATGGGGACTCAGAGCGTGAAAGGCGGCCGCGTGGCGCAGACCCTCGTTGGGGAAAAGCTTTTGCCAGCTCTGCTGACCGGCCTTGCCGAGATGATGGAACGCTTCGGGCGATCGCTGCTCTTTTACCTCAACAATCACATCGTCGTGCTGGCGCTCCCCACCGCCCTCCAGCAGCACGTAGTAGTGCTCGATACCCGAAGCATTCAGCCGGCGGGCGGTATCCTTTACTCGAAAGTGAGGTTCATTGCCCTCTTTGGTGCTCACCTGCAGGGTCTGCTGGTACTCGTTTTCGATGATGCGCTTGAGTTTGCTTGCGACATCCGCCGGCAGATTGGCAAGCTGCCCCGGACGCAAGGCGAACTGGCGCCCTTTACTCTCGGTAAGCTCGGTCCATTTGTCCAGCGCACGCTGGGGATGCTGCTTGTCCGCCACCTTGCCCATAAACGCCTTGAGTGGCCCCTGTGCGCTTTTAGGCGCTTCGGCCTTGAGACTCTTACCTTCTCGATGCGCCTTTAGTGTTTCAAGATACCCCATGCCCAGCTCCCAGAGCGCCTTATCGACCGCCTTGGCTGAAAGCTCGGTATGCTCGCACGCCTCTAGCACCAGGCTGGTGGCCAGGCGCCAAAGATCGAACTGATAGTCGCCAATCAAGGCGCGGTCCACACCTATTAGGCCGTAATGAATGGGCTCGTGGTGGTAGCCGACGGCAGCGAAGTGAGCGACCTGGGCGTCGCCATGCAGCCAGGTCTGAGTATCGGGCCAGCCGCCAAACAGCGCGAAGCGCCAATCAAGCCACACGTCCTGCCAGTAAAGGATATCGGAGTCGCCAAAAAATCGGTACGGCGAGACGGCCATCCTGGCGAATTTAGCCTGGCGGTGTGCGCTGGAGAGCGCCTCATTGGCGCTATAGAGCGCCTCGATGACCTGTTGAGGGCGATTGCGCCCGGCTAGCCGTTGGCTCATTGCACTGCCTTTTTCGATGAACGTTTTCAATGGACGATGTTTTCGATACATTGCGTCGATGAATGTTAGTTCATCAGCATAGCCGGGCTTCATTAAGGGTTTAAGACACAGACTTCCCCAAGTGCTTAAAGCCCCGCGGCGCCGAGATACGGAAAAACCGCTCGACTACATCGGCTTGAGTGGCGGGCGTCATCAGCGACACACCAATAAAGACCGGCAGGTTGAGCATTAGCCCCCAAAAACCGGCGTGAATACCCAGCGGATGTGACCACAGGGTGGTAAATGCAACGGTAACCAAAAAGCCCGCCACGATGCCCGCCATTACTCCAAGCTTTGACGCCCGGGGCCAGAAGAACATGCCAATGAAAGCAGGCAGTACCTGAGAGGCAAACCCCAGTCCCACCAGCAGAATCATCACGAGACTCCCCGGCTCGGCAATCGCCAGCGGCGCGATCACCAGTGCCATCACCGGCAGCAGCAGCCAGCGCGCAAGCTTCGCGGTGAACGCGTCTGATAATTTGAACAACGGCTGCAGCACATCCTTGGTAGTAGACAGCGCCACCGAGTGAATGAACGGCTCGCTCGAGGACATCGAGGCGGCCAGCGTTCCGGCGCCTAGAAGCCCCACCAGCACGACTGGCAGGTTGGCCATGGCGTACTCCAGCACCACTGTATCGGCTCGGGCCAGATCCGGCAGCGAGTAGATGCCGATAAACCCGACCACCACCATGGGCAGAATCACGATGTAATACGTGGGTAGCCAGGTGGCGCTGCGGCGAATCGTACGCGCCGAACTTGCGCACATCCACTGGGTCCACACCGGCGGCATGAAGGAGAACATCGACACGATGATCGAGGTGGTCCAGAAGCTGAAACTCATGTCGCCGCGCGCTCCAGGCAGCGTCAGAAACTCGGCGTGATCGGTCTGGATACGCTCGAACACCGCGCCCATGTCGAGCCCGCCGGTGGCGCTGTGCACCGCCCAGAGCCCAACCGCCCAGGCCACCACCAGCATCAGCGCTCCCTGAAAAGCGTTGGTGCGCCCGATTGCGCGCTGGCCGCTGATGTAAAGATACACCGCGATACAGCCAAGCACGATAATCACGCCAAGCCAGACGGGAATGGCGCCGCCACTCATCACGAAGAGAATGTACGCCGAGCCCACGGTCTGCAGCACTGCATAGGCGATGGACCCTACCGCCATGACAAGGGCCGCCAGCGCTCCCAGCGCCGGGCTCTGGTAGCGGTCGGCAATGGCGCTTGCCTGGGTTACGTGGCCGAACTGCTCGCCGAACTGCCACACTTTCGGCCCAAAGTACCACGCCACCAGCGCGAGATAGGCGAGATAGATGGCCACATAAAAGACCGCCACCCCCTTGGAGTAGGCCCAGCCCGGCGCGCCCATGAAGGTATACGCACTCACGCTGCCCGCGGCGATCAATAGATACAGCGTCACCGGCCCCATGCTGCGCCCGGCCACACCCCACTGTTCCAGGGTGTCCATGCGATGCCCGGCGCGCGCTTTCAAGCCAATCACCATGGTGATGGCCACGTACCCCAGGGTAATGACTAACGGCCAGACGCTATTCATGATCGTCCCTCTCTACGATGCGGTTGCCGAGAAGCATGACGCCCACGCAGGCAAAGATGATTGCGTAGCTCCACAGGATCATCAGCGGTATGCCAAGCACCAGCATGGCTCGATTGAGCAAGCCGATCACCGGCCAGGTGCCCGCCACGACCAAGCAGATGAAGGCAGCTAAAAGCCCCCACCCGGCACGTGAAGTGGGCAGAACGAACAGACGTCGCATAAAGGATCCCTAATTGCGCGCTCGCGAGTCGCGATCGGCACAAACGTTAGTTATTGGAAAGATGGCCAGCGTAGCGTGTAAGCCTCAATAGCGTACGCAGGTGACACACACTATTCCAATTTAAACCCATGGTGTCCACTTTTTGTGTGCACTTTTATGTTGGCGGGTTATCCAATGCTTGCAGGGAGTCGGAGAGATGGGAAAGACATGCATCGACAGCGAAGCTTCTTATACGGTGGCGGTAAACGCACAGATCAATGCGCGCCGGCTCCAGCTCGTCAGGGGCCAGCGGCACGCTGATAAGCTCCTTGCGCTGGCACTCCCGTGCGACTGCCATGGGCGGCAGAATCAACACGCCCGCCCCGTTCAGCGCCAACGCCTTCTGAGTTTCGAGCGACGCGGTATCGAAGGCAGGCACGAGCGTGATGCCGGCGCGGTGAGCGCTGCGCTCTAGCGCCTGACGCGCCCCGAAAGACTCGCCCGGCAAAATAATGCGATGCCTGGCCAGACACTCGAGCGAAACCTCTCGGGCGCCGGCCAGTGGATGATCGAGTGCCATTACCGCGTGATGCTCGAGCCGGGCGCTTTCCACGATGACGATATCGTCGTGGCGTGGCATGAAAAATGAGAGCCCAATATCCGCCGTTCCCAGGCGCAGCCGCTCCACTATTTTCCCGGCGCTTGCGATACCGATATTAAAGCGCAGCTGCGGGTAGCGCTTTCCCATATCGGCCAGTGTAGGCGCCAAAAGCCCTGCCACCACGCCTTCGGCGGCTTCCAGGCGAACGCGCCCAGTGCGCAGGCCTTGCAAGTCGGCGATATGCTCTTGAACGCGCTCCAGGTCGCGCAAGGTATGCTGCGCCTGGGCGGCGAGCAGCTCGCCCGCGGCGGTCAGACTGATGCCGCTAGGGCCACGCTCCAACAAAGGCGCGCCCAGCTGCTCCTCCAATAGATCAATTTGGCGGCTGATGGCCGTGGGAGCAATATTGAGCCTGGCCGCTGCTTGGCGCAGCGAGCGGCAGCGGGCCACGGTATCGAAATAGTGCAGCGCGCGGCCACTGATCATGATGCCTCCTCAATCCCTTTCGGCAGTCAACTGGCGCGACATGATCGTCACCGTCTCACCACCATACGTAAGTTGCTCAAGATCCTGCCAACCCAGGCGCCGGTAGAGCGCCTGCTGATCCGGGGTATAGAGATAAAAACGCTTGATACCGTTTTCAAACGCTTCCTGCTCCACGCGTTGAACCAGGCGTGATGCGATCCCCCGCCCGCGCCACTGGGGCAGCACGAACACTGAGGCAAGCCAGGGCGCAAGCTCAGGCCGGCTCGAGATATCCTCGGCAATCAGGCTGGCCGTACCCACCGCCACGCCGTTTGCAAGCGCTACGAACAGCGACGGTACGCCCCGCTCGCCGCACTCCAAGCGGGTCTCTTCCACCGCCTCGGCAAACGTACGCCCCGGGTGCAGCTGCTGCCCCCAGGTCTCGAACGTCCATCTGGCGACGATGGGCACATGCGGGCTATCCGTGTCCAGGCGCTCAATAGTGATCGCATCGTGCATACGGTTTCCAGAGTATTTAGCAAAGGCAGATATGATAGTGATATATACCGTCAATCACTATGGGAGTTAGCGAGCGTTTAACGTAACGTTATGCGTTTTTCCCGGAAATGGGCTGCTCGTTTAACGCCGTTTCAAGCGGCTCATTGATGAGCGCTTCTCCCCAATGATTGC
The DNA here is from genome assembly GCF_003989825.1 of Vreelandella populi. Taxonomy (GTDB): domain Bacteria; phylum Pseudomonadota; class Gammaproteobacteria; order Pseudomonadales; family Halomonadaceae; genus Vreelandella; species Vreelandella populi. Next base: position 255,856 of record NZ_RZHE01000008.1, on the reverse strand, counting down.
CATGTACTAGCTCGCTTAACGGCAACCGTGAGCGCCAGCCCTTGGCTTCAAGCTCCGGCTGATCCAGAAACTCGCTGACATAACCAAGGCATAAATACGCCACAGGATATACGTGATCAGGCAGGTTCAAGACCTTGCTTAGCTGAGCCTGCTCAAGAATGCTTACCCAGCCGACGCCAATCCCTTCAGCCCTTGCGGCCAACCATAGGTTTTGTACCGCCAGGCAAGTGCTGAACAGGTCTGTCTCCACAATGCTGTTGCGTCCCAATACATGAGGGCCGCCGCGGCTGCGGTCACAGGTGATACATAGATTCAAGGGGCTTTCGACGATACCCTGAAGCTTGAGGCTGCGGTAAAGGCCTTTACGCTCACCGTCAAAACGCTCAGCCGCCGTTTGGTTTGCCTGCTCAAACAGCGCCAAAATGGATGCCCTGACCTCACGACTTTCAATGACAATAAAATCCCAGGGCTGCATGAACCCAACAGAAGGTGCATGGTGGGCGGCCTGCAATAGACGCACAAGCACGTCGGCCGGAACCGGGTCGGGGAGAAACTGTGAGCGCACGTCACGGCGCTCATAGATGGCGCGATAAAGCCCGTGGCGTTCACTCTCTGTAAAGCAGCCGTCTGGAATGGTCACGGGTATAGCCTTCTGTTTCATTGTCATTTAAACGTGGGGTGCAGGCTTGGTCATATCCATATGCGGTATGCCGTCTTCATCGTAGGGCTCACTTGCGCGCTTAAATCCAAACGACTCATAGAAAGCGGTCAGATAAACTTGAGCGCCAATTTTGATGCCCAGGCCAGGATAGGTTTGCTCGGTAAAACGAATCGCCTCGCTCATAAGAGCACGGCCATACTGATGGCCCCGGAAGGCTTTAAGGGTCATCACTCGGCCAATGGAAGGCTCGTCGAATTTATCGCCCGGCCCCACCACGCGGATATACGCCGCAAGCTGGCCTTCAACCGTGGCGGTAAGATGCCAAGCCAGCGGGTCCAGCTCATCAACCTCTTGATAGGCGCACTGCTGCTCCACCACGAATACTGTCTCACGCGCTTTCACAATCTCGTAAAACTCGCGCGTGTTGAGCTCATCAAACCGCGACCAGCGAAAATCCAAGGACATACCGGCTACCTTTTACCCGTGGCGTTATTTTGCGAACGCCAAGTGTACACAAGATTGAGTAGCGAAGCCTTTAGCACGGTATTAACCGGTATATGTGCTTAGCCTAGCCGCCAGCGCCAAGGGCTTGTCGCTAGCAGCATACCTTCGCTGTCCCAGTCCTCCCATCCGGCAAACGGTATCGGCTTTTCACGCTCCCAATGCATTAGACGCTCGGCCCAGCGCAGTTTGCAGACATTGAGATGTTTGCGTAAGGCATCCTCTTTCTTATACTCAATTCCGCCTCCTTGAACACCGTAGCTTACCTGCGGAGCCAGCACGTCAAACCCCACGTAATAAAGCGATGAGTGAATGGGCCATAACCAGGCCACCATATTGCCGGCTCGGCCAAAGGGTTGAAAGGCGGCTTCCGGCGAGCCCGCGGTCACCGAGAGCATGGTGCGTTTGCCCTTGAAGTAGCCTTGGTCGTAGCGCATTCGGCTTGTGTAACGTCCTCCATAAACCAGCACCCGGTCAAACCAGCCTTTGAGCACGGCAGGCTGTGCATGCCACCATAAGGGGAACTGAAAAATCACCAGGTCGGCCCACTCCAGTCTTGCCAATTCCCGCTGAATATCCGCCGGTAAGGCGGCTTTCTCGTGATGGTGGCGCTGCTCGTCAAGGGGCGCGAAATAGTCCTGATCGGCGCGTTGGGAATAGTGGTCAGCCTGTTCTAGCGGATCGAAGCGCTCGGCATAAAGATCATTCACGTCAACCGAGTGCCCGGCTCTTTTCAATCGAGCAACGGCGGTATCCACCAGCCCGCCGTTAAACGACCGCGGCTCTGGATGGGCCAGGATAATCAATACGTTCATACAGCACCTTACCTGTCGCTGGGTTCAGTGACAGGCTACCCTGTTCATATTTGCCTCAACATTCCCAAAATATGAGAACCAGGCTTGCATGATTGAACAGCATTTAAAATGGGATGACCTTCAAGTGATACTGGCGATCACTCGGGCAGGTTCACTGTCAGGTGCTGGCCGACACTTGCATATCAGCCACGCCACCATATTTCGCCGTCTTAATGGTATTGAAAAACGCCTGGGCGTTGCCCTGTTCGAACGCCATCGTCATGGCTATACCCCGACACTGGCAGGCGAGGATCTGGCGGCAACGGCCACACGCGTTCAGGCAGAAGTGAATAGCGCTGAGCGCCGCCTTATCGGGCAAGACCTGAAGCTTTCGGGAAGCCTGCGTATCACCACCACCGACACGCTGTTTGCAGGCTGGCTGTGTCCGCTATTTGCAGCCTTTCGCCAGCAGTATCCTGATATCACGCTGGAAGTGGTTATCTCCAACCGGCTGCAAAGCTTGTCGCGAAGAGAAGCCGACATCGCCATTCGACCAACGCGTTGCCCGCCCGATACCCTGGTGGGCCGCCGGCTAGCCGATATCCGCCTGGCCATTTACGGGCAGAAAAAACGCTGGCAAACGGCTTCTCTGCCGCTGGGTACTGGATCAATGGATGAAGAAAGCTGGATTGGGCCGGATACCCATATGGGCGATGTAGCGCTTGAAAAATGGATGATGGATAAAAACACAGGCTACCGGCTGGATAGCATGCTGGGAATGCAGTTGGCGGTGCGCCAGGGGGCAGGCATTGCAGTATTGCCCTGCTACCTTGGAGATGCCGATGACCAGTTGATTCGGCTAAGCAAGCCGATTGAAGAGCTCACCACCGAACTCTGGTTTCTGACTCACCCCGATTTACGCTATGCGGCCAGAGTACGAGCGTTTATGAATGCCATAACGCAAGGAGTACGCGAGCAAAACGAGTAGCCCGATAGACCCGGCGCCCGCTATGTCGACTCAAGCCCCGCCAGGAACTGCTTGAGCAGCTCGTCCAGCTGTACGCGCTGCTCATCGCTTAAGCCGCTCACTAGCTCGGCCTGTGTCGCCACATGGGCCGCGACGGCCTCATCGATTAACGCCAGCCCTTTTTCCGAGAGCGAGATCAGAAACCCTCGCCCATCCGCGGGGTTTTTGACCCGCTCGATCAAGCCCGCTTTTTCCAGCTGCTGAAGCCGGTGCGTCATGGTACCGGACGTCACCATGGTGGAGGCCATCAAATCACTGGGTGATAGCGCATAGGGCGCCCCTTCTCGGCGCAGCGTGGCCAGCACGTCAAAGCTTGAATCATTGAGGCCATACACCGCCCAGGTCTGATCCATGCGCCGCATCAAGCACTGGTGCAGTCGCTTGACCCGACCGAGCGTCCCCATGGGGGCGACGTCCAGGTCGGGGCGCTCTCGTTGCCACTGTGTGAGTATTTTATCGACATGATCCATACCGCACATGCTTACCGTTTTTTAGCTTGACGTCAAGGTAAAAAACCAGATACCTTGATATCAAGGTATTCAAACATCACATGGGCCACGCCATGCAATCATCAAAGGCTACTGCTGGAACACTAAAACGTAGGCGGCTCGCCGCCTTTATCTATCTTGTCACGGGCGGCGCGCTGCTGGGCCTTTCGACCAATCTGGCCAAGCTTGCCGGTGAGGTAGCGCTTTCCCCCCTCGCCTTTCTGTTTTGGTCCATTTCAGGCGCCGCCGTCATTCTTTTAGTGGTGGCAGCATTGAGAGGCAACCTGCCGCCTGTCACCGGCCGCACGCTGGAGTATTACCTGGTTTCCGCTTTTGTGGGCGTTGCAGGGTCTAACCTGATTTTCTTCTCGGCTATCCCGCATATTGGGGCGGGCTTCGTGGCGCTGGTGATTACCCTGCCGCCGCTGCTTACCTATGTGGGTGCGTTGGTATTAAAGCTGGAGCGCTTTCAGGTGCTGCGGGCGGCAGGCGTTATTTCCGCCCTTGCCGGCGCCATCACCCTGGCGGCTCATAAGCTTTCTACGCCGGATGCCGACTATGTGTGGATTTGTCTCGCCCTGGCGGGGCCGGTGCTCCTGGCCATCGGCAACCTTTATCGCACGCTGCGCTGGCCGGCAGGTGTCTCGGGCGATGCCCTCGCCCCCGGCATGCTGGTCGCCGCCGTCGCCCTGCTGGTCTGCGTTAGCCTACTGCCCGGCTTCTCGCTTGGCATTCCTGAGGGGCAGCGCCTTGCATTGGCGCTGATCGGTATTCAATCAGTGGTGTTTGCAGGCCAGTTTTTACTGCTTTTCCTGCTTCAGAAAACCGGTGGGCCGGTACTCTTGAGCCTGCTAGGCTCGGTCGGGGCAGTGGTCGGCGTGCCAGTTGCCATCTTGCTTCAGGGGGAAGTCGCCCCCGAGGGCTTGCTGCCCGCCATTTTACTCATAGGGGCAGGCATTGCCCTGCTCAATATCGGTAAAGTTAAACCGCAGGCCAAGATCGACCCACCATGACGCTGGAAGGCTTTTGGGCCTTACAAGATGCTTCGCTCCATATAATGGGTATCATCCAGTGTTTTACGGATGCGAAACCCCATACGCTCATAGAACGCTAACGCCGGGTTGATGCAAAACACGCGAAGCCGCAGCAAACGGATGTCCAACTGGCGGGCGGTTTCTTGTGCATAGTGAATGGCTGCCGCTCCCAAACCCTGCCTCTGCCACAGCGGGTCGATTTGCAGCTCTCGAATATAGCAGGCGTTTTCATCATGATTTAAACACAACAAGCCCACTCTGGAGGCGTTGATAACCAGCTCGTAGCCATCAAGCTCGCTCCAGTTTTTATCGAACAAATCAGGATCCCAGTGCATGCCCAGCTGCTCGTAGTAGCCTGACATGTTGTGACGAATTAAGTTTTCCGCGTACGCCTTGTCATGAGTCAGCCGAATGATTGGGGTCATCTCACTACTCCTGCAGCATTCAAACACTTTTACCCGTCAGCGTATTATCCGCCTCGACCATCTGATGCTGGCTAAATACGCGAACGCCATGCTCGCGCAGTAACGCCGCCGTCACCCCCATGCCGGGGATTTTATTGCCCGAGAAGCTGCCATCATAGATCATCGTACTACCGCAAGAGGGGCTGAACTCGGCGAGCACGGCAACATTAATATCGAACTTCCGGCATAGATCGAGCGCAAGTTCAGCACCGGCCAGAAACTCGTGGGTGACATTGTGGCCGCCCTTTTCAATGACCTCGGCCTCACCGCTCAAGACATGCTGCCCATTGCCTCTCGATATTTCGGCGGGTTTTCGGGGAATGCTCATTCCCGCCTCCACTTCAGGGCACACGGAAACGATTCGCCCTTCAGAGCGCCACCGCGCCACCACTTCATCCGCCACCGTCAGCGCATTGCCATCATAACGAACCTTTTTCCCAAGCAGGCAGGCGCTCATCAGCACTTTTTTCACATCAACCCTCTCCAGCAAAACCTGACTTCCCAACGGATGCTCCCCATAACCCCTTGAGCGGCCGCCTTTTACTAACAACCAACACTATACGCCCTAGCGCTCTTTCAGTCTTATACGCGACAGAACTGTCCTTACGCCCAATTATCTTGTGATGTGCTTACGCTTGCCGCCTTGCATGAATATCGATGCTCATACAACGTAAAACGCCAAGGCGATGACTTGGCGTTCAATTTTTTTCTAGTGCCTACCCTACTCCAGCTGAAACGGATAGACCGAGCCCATTTTCAAAAGCTGTGTCAGCTCGTCCAGGGCAGTGAGGGATTCTTCTGCGAGCTGCGGGTCAGCAAGGTCTTGTGTTGCGAGGCGATCGCGATAATGGCGGTTGACCCACGTAGTGAGATCTTCATAAAGATCATTAGTGAGCAGCACACGACCTGTCAGTGCTGCGCGCTCGGCTTCTGACAGAACGACCCGCAGGCGCAGGCAAGCAGGGCCGCCGCCGTTGCGCATGCTTTGCTTGACGTCCTTTACCACCACCTCACTGATCGGGTTATTGCCTGCCAGCAGGTAATCTTGAACGGTGCGCCAGACCGCTTCGCGCTCCTGACATTCGCTCGGCACGACCAGCGTCATGGTGCCATCCGGGTTGGAAAGCAGCTGCGAATTAAACAGGTACGACGCCACCGCATCTTCCAGGCTTACCGCTTCAACCGGCACCCGAACGGGAATCAAGGGCGTCGTCATCTTGCTGCGCAGCTCGTCGAGCGTACCCTCTTCATCCAGGAAAGCCATTTCGTGATACAGCAGCACGGAGCCATTGCCCACGGCAATGACATCGTTATGGAACACGCCCGCATCAATGGCGTCGGGGTGCTGCTGGGCAAACACCGTTTGCGACTCAACAAGCCCGTGCTGGCGGGCTACCGCCTGGCTGGCTTCTAACGTTTGGCGGGCGGGATAGCGTTTGGGTTTGGGTTTGGGTTTGGGTTCGCGCTCGCCACCAAATGCCTGACGTCCATACACAAACAGGTGAACCCCTGGCTCACCGTACTCGCCACATAGGCGGGTATGATTAGCCGCGCCTTCATCGGAAAAGGCAGGTGTGGCGGGCAGCATCGGATGATGTACAAAGTGTTGTTCACTGTGAAAAATGGCTTGCAGCACGCGGCCAGTAGTTTGCGGTTCAAGAAAGCGGTGAAAGCTTGACTGCAGATTGGCTGGGGTAAAGTGAACCCGACTATCCGGCGCATCCAGGCTGGGCGTTACGGTACCGGCATTGGCTGTCCACATGCTTGAGGCCGAGCATACGGCCCGCAGCAGTTGTGGCGCTTCTTTAGCGGCGCGAGCAAGCACCTCGTGATTGCTGCCGCTAAAGCCCAGATCACGCAGTGCGCTGATATCCGGGCGCTGTTGGGGCGGCAGCACGCCTTGAGCGTAGCCTGCCTCCATCAGCGACTTCATTTTTAAAAGCCCCTGCAGCGCCCCCTCTTTGGGGTTGGAGATCAGGCCACCATGGCTCATGGAAGCCACGTTCCCTACGGCCAGCCCCGAGTAGTTATGCGTCGGGCCTACCAAGCCGTCGAAATTGACTTCGCGCACGCCATACGCGCTACTGTTAGCCAGCCCACTCATAGGCTAACTCCCGGCGGCAATGTCTCAGGCATCTCCAGGGTGTCGGCCTCCATGGAAGCCACCGGGTAGGCGCAGTAATCCGCCGCGTAGTAGGCGCTGGGGCGATGATTACCGCTGTCGCCGATACCGCCGAAAGGCGCATCGCCGGAGGCACCGGTGGTCTGGCGGTTCCAGTTCACAATGCCAGCACGAATCTTCAGCAGAAAATCGTCCCAGTCGGCCTGCTCGCCACCAATCAGCCCGGCGGAAAGCCCGTAGCGGGTATTATTGGCAAGCGTAAGCGCCTCATCCCAGTCGCGGTAACGATGAATCTTCAGTAATGGACCAAAGTACTCTTCATCGGGTACTTCCAGGCCGGTTACGTCGATCAGTGCGGGGCTGAGCAGGCTGGTGTTGTCTTGCAGGCGCTGCATGCGGTTGATCACCGTACCGCCTTGGGCTTCAAGTGCATCTTGCGCCTTGAGTAGGCCATCGGCGGCCGCCACACTTACCAAGCCGCCATAGAACGGTGCGGGTGTTTCTTCAAACTGGCCGGCCACATGCAGCTTGGCAATCGCGTCACTAAGCGCATCAATCAGCCGGTCGCCGACCTCACCCTGGGGTATCATCAAGCGGCGCGCACAGGTGCAGCGCTGGCCGCCGGATAAAAATGCCGACTGTAGGATCGTCAGTACCGCGGCGCGCTGGTCATCCACATCCTTGACGACCAACGGATTATTGCCGCCCAGTTCCAAGGCAAGAATCTTATCCAACTGGCCGGCAAGCTGCTGTTGCAGCATACCGCCCACCGTGGCGCTGCCGGTAAACAGCAGCCCATCAATGCCTGGATGCACAGAAAGGGCCTGCCCCACCGGCACGCCGCCTTGAACAAGATTGATAACCCCCGCAGGCACCCCAGCTTCCAGCCAGCACTGCAGGGTTAGATCAGCGGTTAATGGGGTCTGATCGCTGGGCTTGAAGACCACGGTGTTGCCTGCGAGTAGCGCTGGCAACATATGGCCGTTGGGCAAGTGGCCGGGGAAGTTATAGGGGCCAAATACGGCCATCACCCCATGAGGACGATGGCGCAGCACCGCTTTAGCGCTGCCTACGGTTTTTTCCCGCTCGCCGGTACGTTCGTTGTACGCCTTGATGGAAAGCGCCACCTTGCCGACCATGGCGGCCACCTCGGTGCGCGCTTCCCAGAGCGGCTTGCCGGTTTCAGAGGCAATGGCCACCGCCAGCGTTTCAGTGCGCGATTTGAGCACCTCGGCAAAGCGCTCAACCAGCGCCTGACGCTCGCTGAACGCCGCTTTTGCCCAGGCAGGGAACGCTGCGCGGGCTGCCGTCACGGCCGCATCAACCTGGGCGTCACTGGCGGCCGTCCCCTGCCAGAGAAAATTGCCCGATACGGGGTCGTGCTTGCCAAACGACTCTGCAGCGCCATCCACCCAGGCGCCGTTGATAAGCTGCTGCTGTTGGGCGTGCATCGTGTTCTCCTAACTGTTTCAGGTTTCCAGAAGCCGCAGGGTATCGCCCGAGGCAACGCCCAGGCGCTTGGCTTCTGCACTGCTTAAAACGATAGTGTCGCGATTGGGCGCGCGGCCTACCCAGGCGGCGGTAAACGATGATAGCTGGGTCGAGGCTGCCAGCCAGCGGCTAACGCTCTCTTCAGGCGCGCTCACTGCCACTTCAACGTGATAGAGCGCGGAATCGCGCACAGCCCGCACGTCATCAATATAGGCTTCCACCGTAGGGCCGCCGTCGAAGATATCGATATAGCCTTCCCAGCGCAGGCCCTCTTTTTTGAGCATTTCAAGCGCGGGACGGGTATGCCGGTGTACCTGACCAATACACGCCCGAGCCTCTTCAGCCATAAAAGTGGTGTAAATGGGAAAGCGCGGCATCAGCTCGCCAATAAAGCTCTTCTGACCCAGGCCCGTAAGCCGGTCAGCTTCGCTGAAATCCATGGGAAAGAAGTGCTTGCCCAAACTCTCCCAGAACGGGCTTCTATTGTTCTCATCGAACACGCCACGCATCTCTGCGAGAACCTTCTCGGGGAAACGGTCGCGAAACTGGGCAATAAACAACCAACGCGCCTTGGAAAGCAGCGCGCCGTTGCGCAGATGCCGGTTGGCCTCGCCACGGTATTCAGGACGCAAAAACAGCGAACACACCTCCGCATCACCGGTGTGATCCGAGCTTAAAAACAGCGTATCGATCGTGCGGTGTAGATCCAGCTGTACCGATGAGTGCGCCAGTGTACCCAACCGGTAGTTATAGAAAGGCACTTCATTCCCTACCTGGCCTTCAATGGCGCAGCAGCCAGCCAGCTCGCCATTGTCTTCATCTTCCAGCACAAAGAAGTAGAGCCGGTTGTTGACAGGGGTACGCTCTTCAAAAGCACGTGCGGAGGCTTCAATCTTGCCCGCCAGAAACTCACGGTTGTTGGGCAGCGAGGTAAAGCCCACCCCCGCCTGCTGCGCAAGCGCCAGCAGCCCATCCACATCCGCGCGGGCAATGGGACGAATGCGCATTAGATTTCTCCTTCATCAAAGGCATCCACTGCCGAGGGCAGCGCCAGCGGTGCGGCCAATACGGCTCGCCCCTCCTCCACGCCTAAACGTTTGGCATCCGCGTCGGACAGCATCAGTTGCCCGGTGGCCGAAAGCGCATAGCGAGCCACAATACAGCGGAAATTACCCAGCGCCTGATTGGCGATCAAGGCAGGTTCTGCGTCGGGCAGGCTCTCTTGCGGGCGAAGCCGCACCGGATGCCAGGCTGCCCGATTGAACGTCGCCAAGCGCTCGCGCTCGGCTTTAACGATGGGGCCTGCATCAAAAATATCCACATGGCGCGAGCGCACAAAGCCTTCAGCAAGCATTTCCTGTAAAGCTTCTTCATGGGCCGGGTGCTCCCGACCAATCGCCGCCCTGGCCTGAGGCGTCAGCAGCGGCAGATACAGCGGAAACTGTGGCATGACTTCAGCAATAAAGCTTTTCGAACGCACCCCGGCAATATGGTTGATATCGTGAAAGCTACGAGCAAAAAAATGATGTCCCACACTTTCCCAGAAGGGCGATTCGTTCTGGTTATCCAGATAACCGGGGAATGCCACGGCTAATATGCGCGAAAAACGCTCGGGATACTGGGCAATAAACATTAACCGGGCACGACGCAGCAGGCTTTCGGCGCTAGTACCCTTATAGCGCGGATTCAAGGAGTAGGCGCATAGCAGCGTGGCGTCCGACACTTCATGAGACAGCGCCAGCGTTTGCACTTCCCGGCGCACATTTAGCTGCTGGGAGGCATGAATCAGCGTTTCCTGGCGATAGGTATAGTAGGCCTCCTGGGCGCCCGCCTGGGCACGAATGGTGGCTGTTCCCAGCACTTCATCGCCGCGCGCTTCATCAACTAGAACAAAGGTGTAGTGCTCGTTGCCAGGAAATTCAATATCGCCGTTAAATGCTGCCTGGGAGCGCACAATGCGCTCCTCAAGGCGTTCACGGTTGGCGGGTAAATTGGTGAGCTTAGGTGTTGCATGCTCTGCCAATGTCACCAGCGCATCGATATCCGCAATTGTCACCGGACGAATCACCAGCATGGTGGCTGCTCCCTCTCTTGATACTGCCATTGGCAGACTCATGCGCTGGCAACAAGCCGCTCGATCGCCCGCTCCAGGCGCGCCATGCCCTCAGCAATATCCGCTTCAGGAATCACGAGTGAGGGCGCCATGCGCAACACGTTAGGCCCGGCAATCAACGCCATCAATCCCTCTTCAATAGCCAACGGAAGGATATCCTTGGCGCGGCCCTCAAATGCATCCGACATCTGGGCGCCGATCAACAGCCCCATGCCGCGTATTTCCTTGAACACGCCGTGCTTGCGGTTGATGGTTTCAAGATGTTCGCGGAACAGGTCATGACGCTTTTTCACGCCCTCTAGCACTTCTGGGGTATCGATAAACTCAATGGCTGCCAGGGCAATGGCAGAACCGAGTGCATTACCGCCGTAGGTAGAACCGTGGGTACCAAAGGCCAGCGACTTCGCCACCTTATCGGTGGTCAGCATAGCGCCAACAGGGAAGCCGCCGCCCAGCGACTTGGCGCTGGTAAGAATGTCCGGTGTAATACCAAAATTCTTGTAGGCGTAGAGCTCACCGCTGCGACCTGCGCCGGTTTGCACTTCATCAAAAATCAGCAGCGCATTGTGCTGATCACACAGATCGCGCAGGCCTTGTAAAAACTCGGGCGTTGCCGGAATGATGCCGCCCTCGCCCTGCATAGGCTCCACCATGATGGCGCAGGTGTCGTCACCGACCAGTTGGCGCACGCTTTCGAGGTCATTGAAATTGGCATGCAGGATGCCACCGGGTACCGGCCCAAACCCCTGGGAGTATTTGGGCTGGCCACCTACGCTTACGGTAAACAGCGTGCGGCCATGAAAGGACTGGTTGAAGGAGATGATCTTGTCCTTCTGCTCGCCGTAGTGATCCACGGCATAGCGGCGGGCAAGCTTTAGTGCGGCTTCATTGGCTTCACCACCCGAAGAGCACAGGTAGACCTTATCAGCGAAGGTGCGCTCGACAAGCGTTTTGGCAAGCTTGAGTGCCGGCTCATTGGTATAGATATTGGACAGATGCCAAAGCTTTTCACCCTGCTCTTTCAAGGCATTAACCAGGACTGGATGGCAGTGGCCAAGCGAATTCACCGCGATGCCGCCTGCAAAATCGATATACTCACGTCCCTCTTGATCCCATAGTCGACTGCCCTCTCCGCGCACAGGAATAATTTGCTGGGGCGCATAGTTGGGCGTCATGTAGTGGTCGAAATCCGGCCGGGTCGGGGTCGTGCTCATGGGTCGATATCTCCAGTAGAGTCAATCAGTAAAAGCAGTATACGGGGCAAATACAGTCGCCCGCTTTCAGCAATGTGACGGTAAATTATGAAATGCCGCACATATTTCAGATTATTTCTGGATAGTTATCCGCGTGGTCGTTACCTGGCTGCAGATTTTGCGACCTAGACGGCGTTACCCTAAACGCTCTTCACGCGGGGTTAACCCAAAATGATTGCGGTAGGCAGTCGAGAAGTGAGCGCCGGAAGAGAAGCCTGTCGCGAAAGCAATATCGCCCACAGGCCGGTCGCTTTCCCGTAATTGCTTGCGGGCTTCCTGCAGGCGCAGGTTCAAATAGTAGCGGCTGGGTACCGCCTGAAGGTACTTCTTGAACAGACGCTCAAGCTGGCGGCGGGAGATGCCGAGATGTTCCGAAAGCTCCAGGGTGGAAAGCGGCTCTTCAATATTGGCTTCCATTAGCGTCACAGCATCTACCAGACTTTGCGGTGCATGGCCTAAGCGATGGCGCAGCGGCACATGCTGGCGTTCATCAGCCATGCGGATACGCTCGCACATGAAGTGCTCAGATACCTGCTCCACCAGACGGTCGTTCTGCTGCTGGCGCACCATGGTCAGCATCATATCCATTGCCGCGGTGCCGCTGGCACAGGTCATGCGATTACGGTCAATCTCGAACAGCTGCTGGGAAAGTGTTACCTGCGGATAGGCTTGGGCAAACGCAGCAAAACGCTGCCAGGGCAAGGTAGCCCGATAACCTTCCAGCAAACCTGCGCGTGCCAGTACTTCAGCGCCACCAGCAAGCCCGCCCAACACCGTACGATTTGGCTGTTGGCGTAGCCATTCCACCAGCTTTGCAGGCAGCGCATAAGGCAATGGCGAAGGCGCGCAGACCAGCACCATATCCAGATCAGGCGGCGAAGCCTCAAGGGTATAATCCGTATTGCAGGTCAGTTGCGCGCTGCTGCGTACAGGCTGTTCATCGCCATTCAGAGTAAAAATTTGATAAAGAAGCTGGCCGCTTAGCTGATTGGCCATAAACAGGGGTTCCACAGCGCAGGCATGGGAGAGCATGGAAAAGCCAGGCAGCAGTAATACGCCAATACGCTGTCGCGCAAACGTGGTGGAAGAAGCTAAGAGGCTGTGCTGCATGCCAAAACGCCGTCAGGAAATGAGGTTCCATCTTACCTAATTGCGCGATTTTGGGCAGCGCTCGTCGACTCTGGCTACAAAAAGATGTCGCAGCGCCTAGCGCAGGTGTACGTTTAGATAAAACGTTAGGGTACTGGATAGGCTATAAGGATAGATGGCAGTTCTTAAGAAACCGTGCACACGTCCTGCTGGCTGGTACTATGCGACACGTTTGCCTGAAGCAAAGCACCCGCAACGCACTCTAAGCATGGAGTCTCGATTACACCTTGTACGCGCGCTTGTGAAAGCAAGGTGAGCTTGGTAATAGCTTTCAACGCTCCCACTACATGCCCATCAACAGCAATACAGTTACCTTTCATATACGAACCCACGTGTCCGGTTGAAGTCACCGTAATGGAGTGATGATACACAACGACCCTTCCCTGCACGCTCCCTTTAATAAGCACGGGTTCATTGGCCTTTATGTTACCTGAAATATGCGTTGCCGCTCCGACCCGGCTGCCCTCTGTTAAGGGAGCTATAACCGGCGTAATACCCGCTTCAGGTCGCGTATTTTCAACAACTTCATCAGGAGCAAAAGAAACAGCAGCATGAGGCATCTGAAGTCCACCTTGAGTGGTGCAAAAAGTCGGCTGATCTGCAGGGCGTTGTTTTGCCTTACGACATCTGCCATCCCACACAATCAGTGTCATTGCACTAACACCGATGACAATAAGCCATGCTTCAATGCCCATACACCCGTCCTGCCACTGCCAATATTGTTGTCCAGACTAAGGTTATACGCGCTTTAATTTTTTCTAGCGGCGCGAATAACCTCCTTCATTCAGCTTAACTCTGAGCTTTATCAAATAGGTAAGCAGATTAAAGTACTCGGTGAATTTTATGCTTAACGAATCGGGTATTAAAAGCGCTATACCGCCATTTATCAGGAGTTAACGATGTTTAGCAAAGCCAAGAATATCACCGCTGAGCATAAAACAACGCCGTCCGGCTCATCGGACTCAAGGGCCGCATTGTTATCTGGTACCTCTAACAGCAGCAATGCACGACCAAGCACCTCCGTTATCGGCAGTCATACGCAAGTAGAAGGAGATATCAGTAGCGATGAAGATTTGACCGTGAAGGGGCGCGTTAGCGGCATTATTACCTGCAAACAACACACTGTTACTTTGAGCGCAAATAGTTACCTAAAAGGCAATGTGTTTGCTCACACACTTCATGTATCAGGCGAAGTAGAAGGCAATCTAGTGGCATCACACCGCGCAACGATTCATAAGGGTGCCCAAGTGACAGGCACCATTGTTTCTCCATGCCTCGTACTGGAAGATGGCAGCATTTTTCATGGAAGTATCGATATGAGCGCCGATAACGAATTGTTGAAAAGCAGCTTCTGTGACGCGCCCGTTGAGATCATGAAGCCATCTGCGTCCAGTAGTACTGCGGAACATCCCCCTCTAGCAACCACCTCAGATAAGCATTTGAATAACAGTTCAAGTGTTGCAGAACAGGCAGAAGCGTAAAAAGGTTTAAAACCTGGGTTCGCATAGCGTGAATATAAACAGTAGCGCCCATTAAAAAGGGGCAAGACGAAAACGCCTTGCCCCGATCAATAGCCTGTAAAGGGTGGCTAACCCATCAAGCGTTACTGCTGCTGTGCTTCAGATAACGTCATATCGCCATCGACTTGCGTGTAGCTGTCTTCATTATAATCTTCCGAGGATTCTTCGATCTGCTCGCTACCATAATCGGTATTCATAACCAGCTGATCATTTTCGAACTGCATTTCATCAACAGGCAAGGCAATGTCAGTGGCGCCAAAGCCCCAAATGCCGCCTACCGAGATGATCGCATATAAATCGCCAGAATCATTATGTTGGGCGATGTGCTGGATATCACCAATTTCTTCGCCTTCCTGATTAACCACGGTCATGCCTTCCAGGTCGCTAACCTGCTGTGTCATTAATGACCCGCCTTGACCTTGGGTATCTCGCTCGGCGCGCTGACGCTCCTGCTCGTCGTCATTGTTAACGTCAACCTGTGCATCGTCAGCCTGCTCTACCGTTACATCAGCTTGGCCGCCTTGCTCAACGGTAACGTTGGGCTCAGCTTCCTCAACCGTTACGTTAGGCTCGGGCTGCTCGATAGTGACTTTAGGCTCAGGCTGTTCAATCGTCACTTCAGGCTGCGACTGCTCAACTCTAATATCCGGTGATTCCTGCTCGACTTTCACCTCAGCAGGCTCTTGGTCCACCTGAACATCCATGGTTTCATCATTAGCCTGACGCTGACCGCTGCCTGCAGTACCTGGCTGTTGGGTGGTCGCCGTAGCATCTTGCTGTTGGGTCATGCGCTCGGAAGCATCCGTGTCATTCAGATTGTTGTCCTGAGCTAGAACGCCACCTGAAAGTCCTGTGCAAATGGCACCAATTGCGATAGCTAGTGTTGTCCGTTTCATAATGTCTCTCCTTGGGTTGGCTTACACTTAAAAAGGCTAGTAGACATGATCGGTTTAGATCAAAGTTAAAAGGCAATTATTATAAAAGTTAATATTTATTAAACGCCAACTGCTCATCTAAATTAAAGCATTACATAACAAACGCCTTATTCCTGCCTAATATTGACTAGTTAATTAAAATAAGGCGTTGTCGTTTGATTGAATATTACTGAGAGGCTACCCCCCAGTACCGCCGCCGCCTGTACTACCGCTACCTGTACTGCCTGTACTGCCTGTACTGCCGGTGCCATCTGGACTGCCTGCATCCTGTTGATCTTGGGTGTCCATGCTGTTACCGCTCTGCTCTTCTCGTATATCAGAGTTGTCTACATCCTCTTGGTCCTGCATGTCCAGATTATCGCCTTCTGAATCCTGCTGAGGCCCCTGGGTACCTGTACGACGCTCTGTATTACTCTGCCCTTGGCTACTTGTCGTATCGGTACTTTGCTGTTGACCTGCAGTCGTTGCATCTTGATTCTGTGTCATCTGACCATCGCCACTAGAACTAGACGCATCATTACTATTAGCCAAAACGCCTACTGAAATTCCCGTGCAGATCGCACCAATGGCAATGGCTAGCATTGTTCGCTTCATGTGATGTCCTCCTTAGCTTGGCTTACTTTTTAAAGTTAGTTAGCGGGCGGAAGATAAAACAGTTTTAAATACCTTTCTTAAAATTTTGAATGAAAGTTAATAGCTAACTGTTTGATAATTTAGTACGCCAACAAAAAAGCCTTACTTCATTCTCGGAAGAATAAAATAAGGCAATTTTATTACTCTATGTTATTTAAAAACGTCTAGCGTAGCGCTTTTTTTTATTAAGCCTATTTAACTCTACTTTAATTAGGATGCTGCTGAGCCTGATTCAAGGTCATGTTATTGTCTACTTGGCTATAATTTTCTTCATCATACTTCTCTGCGGACGCTTCTATCTCATCACTACCGTAAGTTGTATTAGTGATCAGTTGATCATCTTCAAGCACAATATCTTCCAGTGGCAGCGCTACCTTTTCATCACCAATCCCCCAAAGTCCACCAATGGAAATAATGGCATAGAGATCGCCTGACTCTTTATGCTCTACAATTCGATCAATATTACCTATTTCCTCGTCTTGCTGATTAACCACTGACTTGCCTTCAATATCTCTAATCTGCTGAGTCATAAGATCATCGGGATTACTGCCCTGCTCATCACCATCTGCAGAGGATCTGGCGTAGCCATGCTCCATAGCCGCCGGACGCTTGCCTTCCGATCCTTCCTGTTCGTTGACCGCTTCTTGTTGCTGATCCATTGCGCCTTCCGGCCGATCTTCTTCTGCCTGGCTATTCTCGGCAAATGCTCCGCCAGACATCCCTGTGCAAAGAGCAGCAATCGCAATAGCTAATGTAGTCCGTTTCATATTGTCTCTCCTTGATTAAGCTCACTCTTACAAGTTAGACGACAGGACTCTAAATAACCAATATCGGGCAAACGCTTATCTTTGGGCGGCCCTAGCTTGAGCTTGAATGGCGATGTTCCAAGGGATGCAAGGAAGGCCCTTCTATCACTTCGCCCTGAAGATCGAATCGGCTGCCGTGGCAGGGGCAGTCCCAGGTTGTTTCAGCATCATTCCAGTGCACCACGCACTTCAAATGAGGACAAACCGCCGAGAGAACAGATAAATGGCCTGTTTCATTGCGATAGACAGCCAATTTTTCGCCATGCAAGGTAACGACTTTTGCCTGGCCGGGTGCCACTTCATCAAGCTCTTTGAGCTTCTTCGTACCGAAATGATCTTTAATGAAGTGTTTCACCACGGAGATATTTTCTTTTAGCCAGTGCTCGGCGGAATTAACGGGCGTAAAGCGTTGCGAATCAAAGCAGCGGTACCAGGCATTCTCACGCCCTTCGATGATATCGGCGATCATTCTTCCACTGACGGTACCCCAGGTCAGACCGTCGGCGGCAAAGCCGGTCGCCACATACACATGGTCGCTGGCAAAAGTTCGCCCAATATAAGGTAGGCCATCACCCGAGCTGTACTGCTGTGCGGACCACTCGTACTCAAACTCG
Organism: Vreelandella populi; assembly: GCF_003989825.1. Lineage (GTDB taxonomy): Bacteria > Pseudomonadota > Gammaproteobacteria > Pseudomonadales > Halomonadaceae > Vreelandella > Vreelandella populi. The sequence continues at coordinate 238,251 of NZ_RZHE01000008.1, read as the reverse complement.
CCTACATCAAAGTGCGCGCTTAAGTAGCTACGCAATGCTTGATAACGCTCGCGTTCAGACTTCTCCTCACCCGTTTGATGCTTTTCACCAATCGCCATGATGTAGTTTTCGCCATTCAAGCGATAACTACGTACGGAATGAAAGGGGTCCAGCACAAAGAAAATGCCATCGGGAAAAGATTCAGCATTGAGTTTGGCACTGACCCCATACTCCCGGGAGGCAATCATACCGGTTTGCAGCATGTTCACCCCTTTGGGGGTATGGGTTGCCAATACAATATCGGCTGCCTTTACCTGGGCGTTATCGGTTTTAACGATACAGTTCTCATAGTCGATATCGCGCACAGGGCTGTGCTCATAGATAGTGACGCCATGCTGGCTAATCGCCTTCGCAAGGCCCTGAACATAATGAAAGGCATTAAACTGTGCCTGATGATCGACGCTTACCCCATGGGTTACTGGAAAAGGCAGCGTCATATCTAGAAAGGATTTGGCATTAAGCCCAGCCTGCATCATGGCTTCGTGCTCTGCTTCCAATGCTTCGGCGCTCTTCTGATCATTTTCCGTAAGCAGCCGATAAAGCGGGACCCGCTTGAACTGACAGTCGATATTAAAACGATGAACAGTCTCTTCGATTAAATCGATAGCACCAGCTCGTGCCTGAACAATGGCTTGAAGAGTATCGTCATCCCATTTAACCCCGGTTTGTGCCAATCCAGACGATACGGGACTATAGAGATTACCGGTTGCGCCACCGGTGCAACCACTTCCTACGCGGTGGGCTTCCAGAATCACCACGCGTTTACCGCTCTCAATTAATTGCTGTGCTGTCGTTAGGCCTGTAATACCCGCTCCTACGATCACCACATCCGTTTCAATATTGTCAGCCAACTCGGGAAAATTACAGAGACTATCTACCCCTGCTTGCCATATCGATTTCATGACGCCTCCTGGCCAGAAATTGAAATGAACTTATTATGGAAAGTACTTGCCTGCGTTTGGATCAGACGCATCGTAGTCCTGAGTGTCATCAGGCGCTGAGCCAGGTTCATGTGACGTTTCGGCCTCAAAGCGGCGCGCCGCTTCAATTGCCTGCGGCTCAGTTTCGTGCTGGGATATTTCCTGAGGGGCGTCGGGTTCGGTAACATCAACAACGCGCCACCCTGATACGATGATCGCGTCCTCCTGCTTTTTACTTATCGGCTCGACTCGTGCTGTCCGGGTCATATTTCCTCCTTGGCAAAGCGTTTACACCCTCCTCCTAACCATGGCAGAACTTTCAATGCCTTGCATACCCAGCGGTAAAAGTTTAACAGCGATTGATTTTATTCCTGCCGCGACCGGCTTTTACCACGACTCAACAGTGCTAAAGAAAATTGCCGGGCGCAAAGGCCCGGCAATTCAGATGTCCAACTCAAACGTACAAATCAGACGTACAATCAGCGCAGTGGCTTAGAGACTAACGACATCGAACGCAACGTTAGGGTCTACATCCGCGTCGTAATCGACGTCGTCACGCTCAAAGCCAAACAGCTTCAAAAACTCGTGCTTGTAGCCTGCGTAGTCGGTAATCTCGAACAGGTTTTCGGTGGTTACTTGCGGCCAGAGATCCTGACAGGCCTTTTGGATATCATCACGCAACTCCCAGTCATCAAGGCGCAGCCGACCCTTTTCATCGGTGCTCATGTCTGAACCGTAAAGCCGCTCGCCGAAAAGGCGATTCAACTGATCAATGGTACCTTCGTGGACACCCTGCTCTTTCATGATGCGATACACCATGGCGATATACAGCGGCATGACCGGAATGGCAGCACTCGCCTGGGTAACAACGGACTTCAGCACCGCGACGTTAGCACCGCCGCCGCTCACTTTCAGCTTGTCATCAATCGCACTGGCTGCGCGATCCAGATCTTCCTTCGCCTTACCCAGTGCTCCGTGCCAGTAAATCGGCCAGGTAATCTCGGTGCCGATGTAGCTGAAGGCCACGCTGCGCGCGCCTTTGGCCAGAACGCCCGCCTGATCAAGCGCTCCCATCCACAGTTCCCAATCTTCGCCACCCATTACGGTAATGGTGTCGTCGATTTCCTGCTGAGTGGCGGGTTCCACTTCGGCTTCGATGATCGTGTCTTTATTGGTGTCGATGGCTGTGGCGCGGTAAGTTCCGCCGATCGGCTTAAGGCTTGAACGCTTGAGCTCACCGCTATCGGGCAGCTTGCGCACGGGGGACGCCAGTGAGTACACCACCAGATCAATCTCGCCCATATCCTGCTTGATCAGCTCAATGGCTTTTTCACGCGCCTCAGAAGAGAAGGCATCGCCATTGATCGATTTACTGTAAAGCCCCTCTTGCTTGGCAAACTTGTCAAACGCAGCGCTGTTGTACCAACCGGCCGTGCCGGTTTTGGTCTCACTGCTGGGCTTTTCAAAAAACACGCCCAAGGTATCAGCGCCATAGCCAAAGGCAGCGGTAATACGTGCCGCCAGGCCGTAACCACTGGAAGCGCCAATCACCAAAACTTTTTTCGGGCCGGCGCTTTTATCCAAACCACGCGCGCGGGTCGCTTCAATCTGCTCGCGAACGTTCTGTTCGCAGCCTTTAGGATGAGTGGTCGTGCAGATAAAGCCGCGCACCTTAGGTTTAATAATCACATCGGACCTCACTATCGGATTGATTTCATTATCAGCATGACTCTGCTGTAAGCATGGCAGCTATTTTAGCCTGCCAAGCGAGCGCTGTCCGCTCTTGAGCTTACTTGCCTTTCACGGCACGATAGTGCCCCTTCTTTTGAATGCCTATGAGGCCATCATGAACGCACAGCAGCTAGTCGACGAGCGCGGCGACCTTTGGCTTGCCTTGGCCCCTTTATGGCTGGACCACGAACCCAGCGAACGCGATTACGCCCGCATGGTCGATGTCATTCAGCGGTACGACATGTCGCTGGTGGAGCTTGAGTGGATGTTTCGCCTGGAGCTGGCGCCGGTAATGTCACGCCATCAGCTGTCGATTGCCAGCGAATGGCGAAAGTTTGATGACTACAAGCTAATGCAACAGCTTGTCAGACATAACCTGCGCCTGAAAGGCTGGCGGCGTAAAAGCTGGGCGCTCTTCTCAGGGCTTACCACCATGATGGTACGTCACCGCTGGGTTGAGCTTATGAACCGGGTCAAAGTTGCCCGCGGCGAAACCTAACTACCCTTGGTCAAGCGCTGCTTCCACTGCAAGCCTCAGCGGGCGACCATGATCTCTTGGGCCAAAGCGAGCAATGACGTTGCCGTCACGGTCTACAAGGAACTTGGTGAAGTTCCACTTGATAGCTTGCGTCCCCAGCACCCCTGGCGCCTGCTTTTTAAGCAGCACAAAAAGCGGATGAGCATTGCCTCCATTGACGTTGACCTTCTCCATGAGTGGGAAGGTGACTCCAAACGTCTGCTCGCCAAAGCTACAAAACGCTTCAGCGCTTTCCGGTGACTGTCGGCCAAACTGATTGCAGGGAAAACCCAGCACAGTAAAGCCTCGGTCACGGTAGCGTTGGTACAGCGCCTCAAGCTCTTTTAGCTGCGGCGTAAATCCGCATTGGCTTGCCACATTAACCACCAGCAGCACCTGCCCGCGTAAGGCACGCAGATTAAACGGTTGACCTTGATGGGTATAACAGTCTTTATCGTAAATCGTCATTGTTGGGCCTTAGGCCTTTTAGGCAATATAAACATTACCTTGCCACGCTCCTCGAAAGCACACCAGCGTCTCACATGCGTCACCCGATCGTGATGGGGCCAGCCACTACCCTTAACGCCAGCGCAATTAACAGCACGCCCGTTACCCGATTAACCCAGTGGGCATGGCGCTGTAGCCACGGCAGCACCCGTGAATGCGACAAGCCGACGGCCACCAGCACGTACCATCCGCCATCAATAAGCATAGCGGTCAATATCACGATCGCCTTGGCTATTATGCTCATGTCCGGCGTAACAAATTGACTAAGCAGGGCCACGAAAAAGATAATTAGCTTGGGGTTACCCAACGCGACCAGCACACCCTCTTTTGCTGCCTGACGGTTAGTGGTGACAACGGCACTTGCGCTTATTGCGCCTGCCTTACCTGCTCGCAGCGCCTGAATACCCAACCAGGCCAAATAAGCCGCCCCGCCCCAGGTAATCAGTTGAAAAACCTCAGGCGAGCGCGTTATCAAGGCGCCTAGCCCCCATACAGTCAAAAGCGCATAAAACCCGACCCCCAAGGCATGAAACAGCGCTGCCGTAATGCCTGGCAACCGCCCGCCGCCGAGTGTATGGCGCAATACCAGTGCAAGGCTTGGCCCCGGTGACATAGCCCCCATGGCGCAGATTGCCGCCAGCGATAACCAGAGTGAAAACGGCATGTTTACTCACATTCTCTTAGTAATAGGTAAACGCCAGTATACGCCAACGCCGTCAAGAGCTGGGTTTGATCCATGCATAATGCCATAGCGCTTAAATAACGCTGTTAGCATGGTACGCTGTTGGGTAAAATTTTCCCCTTTTTGATGAAAATGACGCCTGCAATCAAGACAGGCGTTGCATGGCTAATAAAGGACTTCAATATGGGTAGGGCGTTTCAAAACCGTAAAGAATCTATGGCCAAAACGGCCGCAGCAAAAACCAAGGTTTACAGCAAGTATGGGCGTGAGATCTACGTCTGCGCCAAGGCCGGCGGTACCGACCCCAATGGCAACCTTGCGCTGCGCGGTTTGATGGAGCGTGCGAAAAAAGATCAGGTGCCCTCGCACGTTATTGATAAAGCACTGGACAAGGCTAGTGGTTCAGGCGGCGAAGATTTCTCCATGGCCCGCTACGAAGGCTTCGGCCCTGGTAATGCCATGGTAATTGTCGACTGTTTGACCGATAACCCCAACCGCACCTTTGGCGATGTACGCGGCTGCTTTACCAAAACTAAGAGCAAGATCGGCACGCCCGGCAGTGTTAGCCACATGTTCGACCACTGCGCGATTTTTGCCTTTGCCGGTCAAGAAGAAGAGGCCGTGCTTGAAGCGCTGATGGAAGCTGACGTCGATGTCACTGATATCGAGCAGGAAGAAGATCGTATTACCGTTTTCGCACCGCATACCGAATATGCAAAAGCCAAGCAGGCGTTGCTGGATGCATTTGGTGAAATCGACTTTGAGGCCGATGAAATTCAGTTTCTGCCGCAAACCACCACGCCGATCGAAGGCGATGATGTGGTCATGTTCGAGAAATTCTTAAGCATGCTTAACGAACTGGATGACGTACAAAACGTCTTTCATAGCGCAGAGCTACCTGAAGAAAGCGAATAGTCAGTCGGTGCACAAAGGCCGCTTGCTTAGCGCTGGCGGCTTTAGTCGCGTAATCCGCGGCGTCCTCCTGCTACATCCGGCGCCTCCAGCGCCACGTCAGGCGGCAGCAGCGCCGGTTTGATCCCTGCCCGGCTTAGCACCTGCTTACCGCGCACGGTCAGGTCGGTTATAAACAGAAACTGCTGGCGTGGGTCCACAGGGTAGGCACGAATCCGGTAGTGCGTGCCCCAAGGTTTCTCTTCGGCCACCACGATAATAGGTTGATCAAACTTGAGGTAAGCACTGGTCAGGGCGACATCCCGCAAGGCCTTGCGTACCCATTGCGCCTCGTGCTCTGGATGAAGGTAAAAGCTTGCCACGCACTGCAGGCTGGTTTCCCCGTTATTGGCATTGTAAATAGCCGTGTCCCACAGTTTGAGATGTGGCACTGCGACCAGATCATCATCTGGTGTCTGTATCTCCACGGTGCGCATTCCGACATGCTTCACCTCGCCGTAAGTACCCTCAATATCCACCCAGTCGCCTGGCCGATAAGGTAGCTCCACGGCAGCTACCATGCCAGCAATTAGACTGCTGACGTAATCTTTCAAGGCGAAGCCAATTGCCAGGCCAATAGCACCCAGAAGCGTCACCATATTACGCAGTGACGGCTCAATCATGATAGGTACGGCAATCGCCAATGCGACTATTAGAATTACCAGCCGGGTGAGCGGTACCAGAGCGAATATCCGAAAGCGGACCTGGCCATGCAGTCGGTTAGCCAGCCCGTTCAAAACACGCTGACTGACAACGGTCAGCAGAATAACGCTGGCGAGTATAATACCTAGGCTAATGAGGGCCTGGCTGTCGATATCATTGAAGAGTTTGGCGTACTGCTTTTGATCGTCCATCAGGTCTCCTACAGCGGATCGACAAGATAGTTGCGTGTTTCCAGAAGTTGCCGGACGCTGGCGTAGCTTAGCGGTGCCACCTGCCAGCGGCCATCCTCCTTGCGGGCAAGAATGCCCTGGCGGGCCAGCGCCAGCCGAGCATTTAACGCCTCATGATGCGAAAACGGCAGCACATCGCCCAACACCTGATCCTCAAGTCCGCCGTGAAGCAGCAGCGTATGCAGTACCAGCATGGCCACATCACCGGTATCGGCTGACAACTCGGCATCGGCCAAGGCATCGACCAGCCACAGCTCTTGAGACGTGTCTTGCGATGCATCGTCCCCTTTTGCAGCCGCAGCCCCACGTAATCGCGCACGCCAGTAATGCCACGCAATCCCCATGTGCCCACGGCAATGCGCCGCCAAACGCTGCAGCTCTTTATGAGCCGATGCCTTGTGTGCAGTATTGTCCTCTTCCGAATGACCCAACACTGGGTTGCCGGTGCGCGTGCTATACACGCAGATATCATCCTTGCCATTATTGGCAATATCGGCAAAATAGTGCGCTAGCTGTTCGCCCCCTAGCGCCTGCAGGGTAAACACGGGCGCTCCTTCGACACCTACCACATGCTGCAAATAGGCATAGGTCCAGCTATCACAACCGATCACTCCCTGCCCTAAGCGGCCGCTGAAGGCGCGTTCCAGCAACGCCCGTACGCCTTGAAGCCCATAAGAATGACGCAGCAGATGCCGTTCAAGTGCGGGTACTGCCCAGCGTTTGAGCGGCACACAGCGCTCCACCCATTCAAGGCTCCCACCGGTGAGTTCCTGATAGGTCGGGGGCGCTATTTCGTTAATACCTTGCTGCTCCGCCCAGTGACTGACTATCGGTGCATGACCGCCATGGGGCGGGGTAATAAAGAACACCACCGGCTCATTATCCAGCTTATGCTGAAAAAGCGTTTGGGAAAGCAGCGCTGCAGCAGAGGACCAGTCGATGGGGGGCACCAAGTGCGCCAACTTTACTTCCGGCAGCAGGCGCAGCTCATCTTCATCCTTGGCCTGCTGCTCGGCAGCGCGCTTACCAACCAGCGAGGTAGCGGCTGCTCGCCAGCTTCGTCGCCATTGGCTTGCCTGGGTATTTTGAGGGGTTGAGAATTTTTCCAGTGCCACTATTTCCCATGGCGGTGAAGCGGCCTTTATTGAACGCTGTGGCATCGTCTGCCCCAAGGCTTATGATAGATTGAACAAGATTAAGATGCGTATGCCGATATTAAGTGTTATGGGGGCTATACGAACTTATCAGCTAAAATGCAATCTTTATAGTAATACCCTTTACCCGCAAACTTCGAGTTTATGCAGGAGGCGATCATGAGCATTGTTCATGTTAGCGAGAAAGAGCTATACGCCAAGCTTGAAAAATGTATGGCGGGAGAACGCGTACTGATTGACCGTGAGGGTGATCGTTTTAGCGCTCGTATTCAGCAGGCTCGCGGGATGGATGCCACCGTTATTCCGGAAAAGCAATTAGGTAACAGCGATAAATCGTCTGACGATATCAGCAGTATCACTGTACCCTACGAGACTATCTGGGAGTTGGAAATCAAAGGCGTGGTGTATAGTCGTTTAGCCGAATAAGCACGTACTCACCAGCGCGCTATCAATAGCGCTTGCTGGTGAGTCTACTTGCAGCAAGATACTTTTAGAACGTTAAACAGATTTTACCCAAGTGCTGGCCAGCTTCCTGATAGCGGAATGCATCTGCTATTTCCGATAGAGCAAACTCGCGGTCAATGATCGGACGCATATCATTGGCTTCAAGCGCCTTGATCATTTCCATTTGATGGCGGCGGCTTCCCACAATCAGCCCCTGCAAGCGAGCCTGCTTGGCCATCAGTTTGGCCGTCGGCACGTCGCCCTGGCGCCCGGTCAATACGCCAATCAGCGAGATGTGTCCACCAATCTTGATTGCATCAATGGACTGGGGCAGCGTGCCGGGCCCACCAACCTCAATGATATGATCCACACCCGCGCCATGGGTCAGCGCTTGCACTCGCTTGCCCCATTCAGGTTCTTCCTTGTAGTTGATGGTATGCGCCGCGCCCAGCTCCTTGAGACGAGCAAGCTTCTCGTTGGAGGACGAAGTGGCAATCACCTCTGCGCCCATCATACGCGCAAATTGAAGCGCAAATACGGACACTCCACCTGAACCAAGTACCAGTACGGTATCGCCGGCCTTGAGGCCGCCATCCACCACCAGTGCACGCCAGGCAGTCAGCCCGGCGGTCGTTAACGTGGCTGATTCAGCATGACTGTAACCCTTGGGCTGATGGGTGAACCACTGCGCCGGGCGCACGACTTGTTCACAGGCATAGCCATCCACGCCGTCGCCGGGTGTGGTGGTAAAATCAGCAATGCGCGCCGGCCCTTCTAGCCAATAGGGGAAGAACGTTGACACCACGCGATCACCGACGGAAAACTCGGTCACCCCATCACCCACGTCTTCAACGATTCCCGCTCCGTCTGACATCGGGATACGTCCGTCGGCGGTTGGCATCTTGCCTGCCACTACGCCGTAATCATGAAAATTGAGGGAGCTTGCGTGCACTCGAACCCGAATCTCACCCGGGCCAGGCGCGTCCGGAGCGGGAACATCCTGCACATTAAGCTTATCCAGCCCGCCGGGTGCTTGTAGCGTTACAACTTGCATTTGATGATCTCCTGATTCAGCCATTCAGTGAAAGATACGTTAGCAGAGGATTGCTCTTCTCACATGTCCACGCCTAAAAAGCCGCCCGACTGGCGCTTCCAAAGGCCCGCATAGATACCGTCTTGCGCCAGCAGCTGCGTATGGGTACCACTTTCCACTATCCGCCCTTCCTCGACCACGATCAGTCGGTCAAGCATCGCGATGGTGGAAAGCCGGTGGGCAATGGCGATTACCGTCTTACCTTCCATCAGCGTATCCAGCTGTTCCTGAATGGCGGCTTCCACTTCAGAGTCCAGTGCTGAGGTGGCTTCATCCAATACCAGGATAGGCGCATTTTTCAACAGCACCCGCGCGATGGCGATACGCTGACGCTGGCCACCGGATAGCTTAACGCCGCGCTCACCCACATGTGCATCCAGCCCGCGACGGCCTTTGGGGTCCACCAGGTCATTGATAAACGTATCAGCGTGGGCGCGGCATACGGCAGTCCATACATCCTCATCGCTTGCCTGAGGTGTGCCGTAGCGAATGTTATCGCGCAGCGAGCGGTGCAGCAGTGAAGTATCCTGGGTCACCATGCCAATCTGGTGGCGCAGCGAGGTCTGGGTGACCTGCGAAATATCCTGACCATCAATCAGGATGCGCCCACCCTGTACGTCATAAAAGCGCAGCAGCAGGTTGGCCAGGGTAGACTTGCCCGCCCCGGAGCGGCCAATCAAGCCAATTTTCTCACCCGGGGCGATGGTCAGGTCCAAGCCATCAAACACTGTCCGGCTTTCCCCTTTGGCCTGTTCATAGCTAAAGCGCAGAGCATCAAAGCGGATTTCGCCCGCAGGAACCTCAAGCGCAGGCGCATTGGGCACGTCGCGAATGGTAGGGTCGCGCGCGATGGTATTCATGCCGTCCTGCACGGTACCGATATTTTCAAACAGCCCCGCCACTTCCCATAAAATCCAGTCAGACATAAACCGAATCCGCATCACCAGCGCAATCGCGATGGTCAGTACGCCAAGCGAAATAGCGTCGTAATACCAGGTACTGATCGCCATTCCAGCCGTGCCCACCAGCAGCGCAGTATTCAGCAGCGTCAGGCAGACGCTCATGATAGTGACCAAGCGCATCTGGCGGTGCACGGTGACCATGAAGCTTTCCATGGCATCGCGGGCATAGCCTTGCTCACGGTCGGTATCGGCAAACAGTTTGATGGTTTGAATATTACTGTAGCTGTCGACCACGCGCCCGGTCATCTGGGCACGCGCATCCGCTTGGGCCATGGAAACATCGCGCAGCCGAGGTACGAAAAAGCGCATGATGGCCAGATAACCGATCAGCCAGAGCCCCAAGGGCAACAATAGCCAAAGATCAGCCCGCCCCAATAGAATCGCGGCCCCAGTGAAGTACACAATCGCATAGACCAGAAGTCCCATGACCTTGGTGACCGTCTCGCGGATGGCCAGCGCCGTCTGCATCACTTTCTGGGACACGCGCCCGGCAAACTCATCCTGATAAAACGCCAGGCTCTGATTGAGCATATGGCGGTGCGACAGCCAGCGACCAATCATCGGGTAGTTGCCAAAGATGCTTTGGTGGGTAATCAGCGACTGACCCAATACCAGAAGCGGCAGCCCGACCAGCACCATGACACCGATGCCCGCAAGCCAAGGGCCGTGAGCTGACCAGAAGCCTTCCCGCTCTACATTGCCAAGCCAATCCACCAGCTCGCCCATGTAGCTGAAGAAGAACACCTCGGCAGATGACACCAGTGCAGTGAACAGCGTCATCACAAGCAGAAGCGGCAGCACTGGGCGAGAAAAATGCCAGATAAACGGCAAAAGTCCTTGGGGCGGCGTTTGTACCTCACCTTCAGGGTAGGGGTTTACACGGGTTTCAAAGTAATGAAACAGCGGGTGCATCAGACGAGAAAACATGGGGGTTCCTTACGTTACTTATCTATCGCTGGATGTATCAGCGGTCTGGCGACGCAACAACCAACGCGCCCAAAAAGGCGCAAATACCATCAGCGCCACCATACGTAGAAGATGATGAAAAGCGACAAACACCGGATCAATATTAAGCGCTACCGCGAGAATAGCCATTTCACCAATACCACCCGGTGCCAGGGCCAAAAGCGCTACATCGCGCCTCACGCCTACCAACTGATGAATCAACTCGGCAAATACCGCAAGTGCCCCCAAGGCCAGCAGCGTGGCAACGCCTGACTGCCACAGATAGCGTCCGAACAGCCGCCGCGTCATGCCTTTGAAGCGCGAGCCAATGGCACTGCCCAATACCCATAGCATCAGGTTCATGCCCCAGTCAGGCAGCTTGAGACTTGCAATATCAACCCCCGAGAGAAGCGAGGCGACTAGCAGGGGAAACAGCAATGCGGGGGTAGGAAAACGTAACCAGCGGCCAAGAGGCAATAAAAGAGGAATCAACAGCAACATCCAACCGTGCTCAAACCCTGAGACCTGCGTGGCGCCTTCCACGCTACCGCCTTCATAGGTCCAGAAAAGCGGCGGGAGAAACAGAATGACCAAAATCACACGCAGCGATTGGGCAATGGCGATGCGCTGGGGATTACCGCCGCATTTATCGCCCAGTAGAATCATCGCAGTCATGGCCCCCGGCGCGGCTCCAAACCAGGCGCTGACCGAATCAAATCCGCAACGTCGATACCACGCTGCCGCGACCGCGGTCGAGGCTGCCACACCAAGCAGCAAAAGCGCGGCGGAAAGTGGCCAATCCACCACCCGGCTGGCGAGTTGAGGAGTCACCTGACTGCCCAGCACTAGCCCCATGACCGCGAGAAAGACATTGCGTAGCGGCTCGGGGATGACCACATTAAGGCCTTGTGACGACACCAGCAAGTTGGCCGTCAGCGGCCCTAGCATCCAGGCAAGGGGTAAGCCGGTGAGCTGAAAAAGAACGCCTCCCAGCGCGCCTACTCCAAGCGATGAGATTAGCCCTTTTGCCGTCCCTGCGCTCACCTTGATGCCCTTCACATCCACTCCTTGTGTATCGCGAAAGCCGCCGGCTATGAGTGCCGCTTACTGATGAGCGAGTCCTAGCGCACCAGCTTACTCTTTGAACAGCAGAGCCTAGTAAGGCTGGGGGATCTCGTCGCTGTCGTCATCATCACGCATCCGCGCCTGACGTTCGGCCTCTTCTTCCTTGGCGTCGTCGATCACTTCCATTAGCTCATCAACATTGGCAGTGTGAGTTGAGAACGTAAAGTGGCCCGTCAGCTTGCTGTCCGGGTGCAGCTCGCCTGCTTCATACAGGGCCCACATCTCTTTAGCGTAATGAGTGGTCAGAAGCTCGGGCGCAAAGCGGCCAAAATAAGCGCGCATATTATCCACATCACGCTCAAGCATGGCGGCGGCGCTATTGTTCCCGGCAGCGTCAACGGCCTGAGGTAAATCGATGATGACGGGGCCTTCGGCATCCACCAACACGTTGAATTCCGATAAGTCGCCGTGGATCAGGCCAGCGCACAGCATACGCACCACATCCGTGATGACCTTGTCGTGGTAGCGCAGCGCCTGTTCATGGGTCAGCGTGACATCATCAAGACGCGGAGCCACATCACCTTCAGCGTCTGTGATCATTTCCATCAGCAGTACGCCATCGACAAAGCCGTAAGGCTTGGGCACCCGCACGTCGGCGGCCGCCAATCGGTAAAGCGCATCCACCTCGGCGGTTAGCCACGCCTGCTCTTGCTCTTTCTGGCCGTAGCGGGTTTTCTTCGACATCGCGCGGGCCCGGCGGCTGTTGCGCTCTTTACGGCCTTCCTGATACTGCACCGCCTGCTTGAAGCTGCGCTGCTTGGCTTCCTTGAATACCTTGGCACAGCGTACGTCATCACCACAGCGAACAACGAAAACCTGCGCTTCCTTGCCGCTCATCAACTGCATCAATACCTCATCGATCAGGCCGTCATCGACCAGGGGCTGTAATCGTTTGGGTGTCTTCATGGGTAGCTGCAATGGCTCCTTTGATGAGTAGGCACGGCTAACACTATCGAATACCGGCGATGTCTAATAACGAATCCGGCGAACGCGAAAGGCCCGCCCTTTTAACTTGTCGCGCTCAAGCTTGGCCTGAGCCTTGTCAACGGCTGAATAGGTGACGGCCACATACGCACTGCGCGCCAGCACCTTGATCTTGCCCACCTGATCGCCCTTGAGCCCGCCATCACTGGTTAGCGCACCCAGAATATCGCCTGGGCGCAGCTTGTCCTTCTTGCCGCCCGCCAACTGCAGTGTGGCCATGGGTGGCTCAAAAGGTGCTGTGTGGGTTGCCTTGGGTAACGCTTCGGTCGTTAGCGTCTCGCCCAGAAGATCCGCCAGGCGCTCCAATCGATAGGTTTCCTGAGGCGTGACCAGGGTACAGGCGATACCGCTTGCCCCGGCGCGCCCAGTGCGCCCTACCCTGTGAACGTGAACGTCCAGCTCGCGGGCAATCTGGTAGTTAAACACAGCGTCCAGCTGGGCAATATCCAGCCCACGGGCCGCTACATCAGTCGCTACCAGGATCGATGCGCTCTGGTTGGCAAAGAGTATCAAAATTCGATCGCGATCTTTCTGTTCCAGGTCACCGTGCAGCGCCACAGCGCTAAATCCTGCATCCACCAGACGATCGGCTACTGTCTGGGTTTCACGCTTGGTGTTGCAAAACACCACGCTGGTAGTAGGCCGGTTGACCAGCAGCAGCTGCTTGAGCGCGGCAAAGCGGGCATCTTCGTTGGCCACTTCATAGAAGTGCTGATCGATGGTAGTGGCATCATGCAGTTCGGCCACTTTCACGGTCACGGGGTCCACCATGACGCCACGCGTCATGGTAGCGAGCCCACCGGCTTCCTGCTCATCCGGGAAAGTTGCGCTAAACAGCAGCGTTTGGCGGTCAGCCGGGGTTTCGGCAATGATCGCATCCAGCGTCGCCTGAAAGCCCATATCCAACATGCGATCGGCTTCATCCAGCACCAGCGTGCGCAGTGAACCCAGCGTCAGCGACCCTTTGCGCAAATGCTCATCAATACGCCCAGGCGTTCCCACCACGATATGCGCGCCGTGTTCCAGTGACGCGAGCTGAGGGCCAAACGGTGCGCCGCCGCAAAGTGTTAATACCTTGACGTTGGCCATGGCCCGCGCCAGGCGACGAAGCTCTTCAGCAACCTGATCGGCAAGCTCACGAGTGGGGCAAAGCACCAGACCTTGCACGGCAAACGCCTCTACGCGCAGCTCGGCAAGCAGCGCCAAACCAAACGCTGCCGTTTTACCCGACCCGGTTTTAGCCTGCGCCAGCACATCTCGCCCGGCAAGCATGGGCGGTAGGCTCTGGGCCTGCACCGGCGTCATCTGATGATAGCCCAGCGATTCAAGGTTGGTAAGCAGCGCTGCCGGCAAGGCAAGCGATGAGAAGGAAGCGTCTGACACAATAAGACCTACAGGGCCGTTCAACGGCCAGTAAAAAGATAACTAACAAAATGCATATTAAAGGAAAGCACCATACCAGAAAGTGCCTATCCCTGCGTGCTTCTCATACCGCAAGGGGCGCAAAGTTAGCTTTACAAAGGGTTGCCAGATCACTTGGCGCCAGCTCGATTTCAAGCCCGCGCCGTCCGGCACTGACAAATATAGTGTCAAAGCTTGCAGCCGAAGCATCAATATAGGTGGCCAAGCGCTTTTTCTGCCCCAGCGGGCTTACTCCGCCCAAGACATAGCCGGTTGCACGTTCAACCTCGGCAGGCACGCCCATGACAGCTTTTTTAGCCCCAGCGGCTTTGGCAATCTGTTTCAGGCCCAGTTGCATGGTAACCGGCACAATGCCTACCGCAAGCGCTTTGCCATCCAGCGTCACGACCAGCGTTTTGAATACCTTCTCGGCAGCCACCCCCAGTTTTTCAGCGGCTTCCAGGCCGTAGGACTCTGCTGCCGCATCGTGATGGTATTCATGAATTTCAAACAGGATACCCGCTTTTTTTGCCGTGTTGATGGCTGGTGTCATGGTGCTCTCTTAATTATTAATAAAAGTGGGCAGCGCTAATGGAGAGCTCTGGAAAGCTTCCCCCTGCCTGCTAGGCTAAATAACGTAAGCCCTAAAGGAAAGTCAATTGACAGGAGCTTTATTATGCCAGCCACATCGAAAGCCCAGCAAAAAGCCGCAGGTGCCGCGCTTTCCGCCAAGCGTGGGGACACCAAAAAGAGCGAGCTTCAAGGTGCATCCAAGGATATGTACGACTCGATGAGCGAAAAAGAGCTTGAAGAGATGGCAAGTACCCAGCGCAAAGGTAAACCGCAGAAAAAAGGCGATTAAATTCCTTACTTATATGTTGCCGCTTTATAGCATAACGCCAGCTTATCGAGCTGGCGTTATGCTGACTACCGACTTGCCCTTACTGGCAGGGTACGACCCGGCGCAGGGTATCTTTGGCCCACAGTGTTTGTCCATCCGGCGTGCGGCCATGCTCGTTCCAGCGTTCGGCGGTTTCCATGCAGTAGGAACCGGCGTCTTCCGTACGCGGGTCGGCATTGGCAGGGCGCTCCCCACCAATCCGGATTACATCGGGATTATTCGTCGTGTAGCGGGGAGCAACAGTAGAACTTGCGCAGCCAGCCACCAGAATGGTGGCGAGCAGCACGGGCAAACAGCGGCGCAGTGGCATGTTTTGTAAACCCTCAAAAGTGCAATGTAAGACCGACACCGTTTGTCGGTAGCGCTAGATAGCACTCCTCCCTCATAGCGTCAATCTTTTTACTCGCAGGCTTATGGGGTGGCTTACGTAGTAACCAGGGTAATACTGGTGATGGGGCGCAAGTTACGCCGTATGCAGTGCTGCTCAACGCTTTCCACAATCTCTTCGGCATCGTCCATTTGCTGCTTATCGAGCTGAATATCCACCATCAGAAAACTGCCTACCTGAGCCATGCGCACATCGTCACTGACGATATCAAAGTCAGCGACTTCCTCCACCATGTCCTGGCGAATGCTGCCCATGGGTTCGCCAAACATCAGCTCGCGCAGTGCCCCGCGCACCATGCGGATCGGCATGGGCAAAAAGTAGCCCGCAATGATCAGTACCATCACCGGGTCGGCAAACCGAGCGTAGCTGGCCCAAGGGGTCAGGGTTAACAGCCAGGTAAGGGCGAAACCAAGCATTACCGCCGCGCTTAGTCCGGTGTCCATCTGCCACTGGCGAAGTTCAGCCGCCAGCAGTGATGAGCGGGCAATCCGGGCGTAGCGCTTCAACCACCACCAGGTCAATAAACAGCCGCCGACATTCACGATACTAAACAGTATGGCAAGATCGAGCGTTACCGGACGCCCGCCCTGAAGCAAGCTCCATACTGCTGAGACCATTGAAAACAGGCACACCAACGCGATCACCACGCCTTTGAGCAGTACGGCAAGTGGCTCTACCGTCAGCCGCCCAAAGGGGTAGTGATCATCCGCAGGTTTACGGGCATGTTGCAAGGCGAGTAGGGAAAGCGATGCCAGAACAAGACTTAATAGCGAATAGCCACTATCGAACAAAATAGTGATTGAACCGCTGGCCAATCCCAGGACCAGACCAGAGAATGCAAAAAGGCTTGCTGAAATAGCTGAAAATCTAAGCGCGCGGCGCTCGGCAATAAAGGGGGTCACGCGGGTTGCTCCGATGGAAGGTGATAAACGCAAGCCATCATAGTGAGTACACTAACGGTTCACCAATCGCTCAGCGCCAACTATTTTGGCACTCAATGAGGCAACACCATGCGTGCAGAGCAAATACAGGCGTTTATTGATGTGACTGAACACGGTTCGTTCGCCGCCGCCGCTCGGCACACGGGGGTCAAGCGCAGCACGTTAAGCGCAGCTGTTAATGCGCTGGAAGATAGTCTGGGCGTCGCGCTCTTTGAGCGCTCAGGGAACAGTCTACAACTAACCGCCGTAGGTGAAAGCGTACTGCCTGATTGTTACCGATTGCTAACCAGCGCCAGCCGAATTAATAAGCACTGCCAACAGCACCTCCAGGGCGTTGAAAGCCAGCTCTGTATTGCCCGCGATGACGCCCTGCCTGAAGCGTTTTGGCGGCAGGTTATGCATGATTTAAAACAGCGCTATCCGCTGACGGCCATATCGGTCTACCTACTGCCGCCTCAGGAGCACCCCCAGTTTGTGCTTCGTCAAACGGTGGATATCGCCTTTGGGCTGTATACCGCTGAAGGCGTCTCCATTAATGCCAGTAACCTCGCGCCCGTCAGCATGTTTTTAGTAGCCGCTCCTAGCCACCCATTAAGTCGCCTGCCTAACGTGACCCGCGACGACCTCGCCCAATATACCCAGGTGTGCCTCACCTATGACCAGGGGGATAAGCTGGTAAACGAAGCACTGTTTTCCGCTAACTACCTGGGTTTCACCATGTTTGAGGTAATCCGGGATGCGGTGATTAACGGCACGGGATGGGCGCTTCTCCCCCGCCCCTTGGTCAAAGAGGCACTGGAAGGTAACAGGCTTTGCGCACTGAACCACGACCTGACGCTGGATAGCCATTATTACCGTTATCTAGAGGGTGAAAATCTAGGTGTTGTGGCAACTGCTCTTCTCGCTAACGTGGCGCGCTTTCTAGGAAATATGCGCTAACGGTCACCCCATTGAAATATAACAGTGGAAAAAAACGCGATTGCCTTCCACGCTAGTAAAAAGAGCCACACAAGGAGATCCAAGGACACGCCCGGGGAACGACACAGGCAAGTGTCATAAAGGCGTAAGATGTAACTGCCAGTGTCGATGTTGCCGTCAACCAAGGAGTTATATCCACGATGGTAAGACTCGATAAGAAAGCGACTAGGCTTTATGTCCTGGACACCAATGTCCTGATTCACGACCCCGCTGCGCTCTATCACTTTGACGAGCATGACGTGGTTATCCCTATGACGGTTCTTGAGGAGCTGGACAAGCACAAAAACGGAATTCGTGAAATTGCCCGTACGGCGCGGCAAATCAGTCGTACGCTCTCTGACCTCACCAACCAAGTCACTTTTGACGAAATTCAACGTGGCATTCCCATTCCCCGGATCAGTGGGGAAACGGGGCGCCTGCATTTTTTGTGCTACAACGACCTGAAACCGTTTGACGCATTAGACGACAGCCCCGACAACCGCATTTTGGCTGAAACCTGTCGCCTGCGCGATGAACGCCCTGATGCATCCGTCATTCTGATTACCAAAGATATCAACCTGCGCGTAAAAGCCGCGGCACTTAAGGTACCCGTAGAGGATTACCATAACGACCGGGCGTTCTCTGATAGCGATGCCATGATTGAAGGCGCCCAGGTGTATGCCGATGCCGGACATGACGGTGCGTCACTCTGGGAAGCCTTGAATGTTGAGGTCACGGTTGAGCGCGTAGATCACCAGACGTTTTATCAGCTAAGTGGTGATATGCCCCGTCACTGGCACCTGGGCATGCTGGTATCGGATAGCGAAAACGGTGCCGAGTTTGAAGCCATTATCCGTGAACTTTCCCCCTCCTCCGCCCGCCTGCAATTGTTAACCAATTACCGTCATCATGCAGGCGTCTGGGGGGTTCACGCCCACGACAGCCGCCAGAACTTTACCCTTAACCTGCTGATGGACCCGGATATTGACTTGGTCACCATTGCGGGTAACGCAGGCACGGGTAAAACCTTCATGACGCTTGCGGCAGCTTTCCAGCAAACTCTGGATGCCAAGCTGTTTGAACGCATCGTGTTTACCCGCGCGCCGATTCCCATGGGCGAGGATATCGGCTTTCTACCCGGCACCGAGGAGGAGAAAATGTCGCCGTGGATGGGTGCCTTCCACGACAATATGGATAACCTGCTGCGCAACGAGGAGGGGGAGTCAACGTGGGATAACGGTGCCACACGCCAGCTGATTGGCTCGCGGGTACAAATTCGCTCGCCAAGCTTTATGCGCGGACGCACCTTGAACGACACCTTTTTGATTATCGATGAGGCACAGAACTTTACCCCCAAACAACTTAAATCACTGGTGACCCGGGCCGGACGTAACACCAAGATTGTGTGCCTGGGAAACGTTGGCCAGATCGACACACCCTACCTTACCGCCAACACCTGCGGCATGGCGGCGGTAGTAGAGCGCTTTCGTGATTGGCCGCATGCCGGGCACATTACGCTTAAAAGCGTTGAGCGCTCGCGCCTGGCGCTGGCGGCTGAAGAGCTTTTATAGCGGGGTTAACATCCTCGGCAAACGTACGGTAAACCTGCCAGCTAGCTACTGGCGGGTTTTTTCTTTATCGCCATTCCAGGGGTTTTCGACGCCTAACGTATCGGCGGCAAAGGCTTCACGCTCGCCTAACGGGCGCTCCTCGCCTACGGTGGTGTCCCGAGAGGTCTGGCGCTCCATCTCACTATTCACTTCTGCGCCAAGCAATACTACAAAGGCTGAAAGCCAAAACCACATCATCAACACCACTACCGCGCCCAGTGAGCCGTAAAGCTCGCTGAAGCTCGAGAAGTAGCGCACATAAAGTGAAAGCCCACCTGACCCCAGTAGCCATAAGGTAGTGGCCAACAGCGTGCCGTAGCTTAACCAGCGCCACTGCGCTGCTCGCCGATAAGGCGCAAACCGATACAACAAGGCAATTAAAAAGCTCATGATGATCAATAACGCAGGCCAGCGCAGCCACTTAAATACTTTATCAAAGGGTGGTTCCACGGTTAAGGCATCGACCAGCACAGGCACGATAGCGATAAAGCCAAGCGATATAAGCGTCATGCCGATCAGTCCAAACGTCAGCAGTATTAGTACAACACCGCGAAGAAAGATATTACGCTGCTCCTTTTCGCCATAAACCACGTTGAGACCAATCACAAGCACACCCACCCCTTTGGACGCGATATACATCGCCACTAAAAGGCCCGCAAACACCGCCATCACATTGCCGGATTCGGTGCTTTCGACCACTGCTTGGGTCTGCTGGTCAATAAGGTTTGCAGCGTCAGGGGGCATAAAGCGGCTTATCTCATAAAGCTGCCGACCCGCTTCAACCGGGTCGAACAGTAATCCCCACAGCGAGATCACCGCAGCAATGGTAGGAAATAGCGCTAGCAATGCGTAAAACGCCACGCCAGCAGCCAACATGGTAAGACGGTCACGCTTGGCCGCGCGCAGCACGCGCCAAACAATATCAAACCAGCCACGGCGCGTAATTTCATCTGGCTTCTCGGCTCGACGCCCTCGATGATTCGATGAATTCTCGTGACTCATTACGCCCCTTCCCACATTAGTAGCAATGCCAGTATGACGGCTAGCGCCATCATCAAACCGCTCGTATGATGGCGCATCCAGCTTTCCATAGTCGTTAGTTGAGTTAAGCGCCCCATGATCCGCTTTTCAATGGCTAAAGTGACATTAACACTCGCCGCTTTAATACCACTACACCACTGTCCGATACCCCTTATGGCTACCAAAACGTTTTGCGCAAACCAAGCATAAAACCACCATAAATCGCCGGCGGGCGGTGTGCCAACGCGTAAATGACGCGTTAGCCACCCGCCGATCCATACGGCCATTACCCCTGCCGGCAGCGGCCACACCAGACTGACCCACTCTTTTAGCGGCGGTATAGCCACACTACCCTCAGGAAGCGGCAGCCACAGTGGCGTCACAAGAGCTGCCGTTAGCGCTGCAAGCCAGGCGCCCCACTGCGCTGAGTGACTGCCGCCTGCATGGCGCTGCTGCCACTGGCGCCAGAGACTCACGCCTACCAGCCCCGAGGTGCCGATAGCCGCCCAGGTTAACAGCGTAATCAAGGACTCGTGATGCATCTCATATAAAGCGCTTTTTACGGTCCACTTGCTGATCATGCCTGCGCCAAATGCTCCTGTAAGCGACAAGGCAGGCAGTGCCAGCAAAATCCAGACAAGTGCTGACGGCCAACGAGGTAGGTGCTCACTTATGCTGGTGCCCATGAAGAGTGCGCCCTTGGCAAGGGCGTGATGGGCTGCAAACAGCACCACGCCCGGCAGCAGCAAAGGCCATACTTCGGGCGCGGCGAGTCCCATGGCCACCATGGCAGTCAGCATGCCCATCTGGCTTATGCTTGAATATGCCAGCACCGCCTTGGGATGACGTTGCCAAACTCCATAGAGCGCTGCGCCAAACGCGGCGGCCAGGCCGGCGATCAGCATGATGTCTCCCAACCGGGTTAGTTCAGGCGAAAGTGATGTTTCCCCCAAAGGCAGTACGTATAACCAGCCCAGCAGCCCCGCCTTGATCATTGCGCCACTTAGCACGGCGCTGGCTGGCGCCGGGGCGGCCGGGTGCGCCAATGGCAGCCATACATGCAGACCAATAACGCCTGCTTTAACGCCCAGCCCAAGCCAGAGCAGTGCCGCCATAAGTGCGCCGTGTTCAGCACTGGCGATGCCTTCACGCACGCCTTCAAGCAGCACGCTCTGCGCATCGCCTGCCGCCCATAACAGTCCGCCCAGGATTAATCCCTCCCCCAGCACGGCCATAATCAAATAGGCCTTGGCTCCCAACTTCGCCTCATCCGTGCCGGTATGCACCACCAGGGCATAGGCTGCAAACGTCATCAGCGCAAAGCCCAAATAAAAACTGGCGATATCCTGAGCGATAATCAGCAGTACGTTACCCAGTAAAGTAAGCGGCCATAAAAGTGTAAGGCGCAATAAACGGCGCTCAGCGCTGCTATCTCCCACCTGCGCCTTGACCTGCTCTTTAGCAAGGTAACCGCGGGCATGCACGGCGGCCAAGCTCCACAGCAGCGTGGTAAAGGCAAGCCAGGGACGGCTAAGCGCATCAAGCGACCACTGTCCGCCCAGCATCCAGGCCTCGATTACCCACTGCGCTTCGCCTGCGTAAGGCAGTAAAAGCGATGGCCACGCGGCACTCACCCACCACCAGGACAAATAGCGCCCCTGGGATGCAGAAGTACGGTATGCCTGCCAGGCGCTGGCAAGGGCGATACACAGCGGCCAGCAAAGGGCGAATATCAGTAGCAGGGTGATCATTGTAGATATTCCCCCACTGCAACCCGGGTCGCCCAATCAAGCGGGCTAAACGGCAGCCCGGCAAGCAGCCCAGCGGCAAGGCTGATGAACGCGGTAAAAACAGCCGGCCAGAGCAGCCAGCCATGGGTTTCCAGGCGCCCCAGTCGCTGCTCGTTTGGCCAGGTGCCATGCCCATGGGCGGGACCCACGCGAAACCACAGGCGATGCACAATGGGTAAAAAATAGATCGCATTGAGAGTACTGCTGGCCACCAGCACGGCAACTACCCAGTACATCTCGGCCTGAATGGCGCCGATTCCCAAATACCACTTGGTGATAAACCCAGCCACCGGCGGCAGGCCAATCATGCCCAGCGCCCCTATCGTAAAGGCCAGGCTGGTAAGCGGCATGCGCTTGCCGGCGCCATTCATTTCATCAATACAGTGAATCCCTAACTCCTCTGCATAGATGCCCGCGCAGAAAAACAGGGTTACTTTCATCAGCCCCTGGTGCAGCAAGTGAGCAAGCGCGCCTATGGTGCCGAAAGGGCCAAACAGGCTAACCCCAAGCACGATATACGACACCTGGCTAATGGTAGAAAAGGCAAGCCGGGGTTTTAATTCTTGCTGCGCGATGGCACGCAATGAGCCATAAATAATAGTAATACAGGCCGCCACGGCCAGCGCCGTGGTAACCCCCAGCTCTACGCTTAACTCAATGCCGTAAAGATCGTAAATAATTCGCAAGATGCCAAAAGCGCCCGCCTTGACCACGGCTACCGCATGCAACAGTGCACTGACCGGTGCAGGGGCCACCATTGCCCGAGGCAGCCAGCCATGCAGCGGCACCATGGCAGCCTTGACGGCAAATCCTCCGACCAACAGGGCGAAGATAAAGGTGAGTAACGCTCGGTGATCACCCAAGTAATCCCCCAGGCCGCGTTCGGAGGCAAACGAGTGCTCGCCCGTGAAGCTATACAGAAGCACCACTCCAAACAGCAGCACGACGCCTGCGGTCAGGGTATAGCGTAGATAAACCCGCCCCGCCTTCAGCGCCTTGTCAGTCCCTGAATGGACCACCAGCGGATAGGTGGAAAGCGTCAGCATTTCGTAGAAAATCAGGAAGGTAAACAGGTTGCCCGCGAGCGCAATGCCTAACGTGCTTGCCACACAGAGGCTGAAGAAACCAAAGAAGCGTTTACGGTTCGCGGTTCCTTCCAGGTAACCAATAGCGTACACCGTGGTACACAGCCATAGCACCGACGAAAGCCCGGCGAACATCACGCCAAGGGCATCGGCACGCAGAACAAAATCGATATTTCCTACTATCTGAAAACTGAAAATGGCCTCATCACCCTGCACCACTCGCCCCACCATCAGCGCAACCAGCGTGATCTTGATCACCGCAGCCAACAGGTTAATGCTGGTGCGCAGGCGCCTGGCGTCTTCGGGCAGGGTAAAGATGATGACCGCAGCCAGCAATGAAGCAGCTATTGCCGTTAGGGGTAGCCAGGCAGCATTCATGCACTACCTCCTTGAAGGAGCTCTAGCGGGAAGTGCGCAAGCAGCCCCAGCACAAATGCCGCCAGAGCCAGGCAAAGCGCAATCATGTCCATACCGGGGGCAAGGGGCTGATAACGCTGGCGCGGGGCTGTTTCCATAAACGAATAGCGAAAAAATCGGAAAATGTAGGCTGCCGTCAACAGCGTGCCGACCAGTAACGCGGCAACCGCCAACCACTGTTGGGAGACCACCATGGCGTGTAACAGCAGCCATTTCGCCGTAAAGCCCGCGCTGGGCGGCAGCCCCATAAGCGTTACCGAGGCCACCCCAAAAACTAATAATGAGAGCGGCAGGCGGCGGCTGGTACCGGCAAGTCCTTTTAACGTGGTTTCGCCGGTCGCCAGAATCAGATTACCAGCCGCCATGAACATCGCCGCCTTGGCCAGCGCGTGGCCCATCAGCTGCAGCCAGAACCCTTCCCAGGCAAGTGCGCGGGCAAGCGGGCTGATATCCGGCCCGATCAACAGGGGAAACACCACCATTAGATAACCCAGCTGTGCGACGGTGGATGAGGCCACCAGCGTTTTCAGCGACTCGGCACGCCAGGCAATCAGCCCTCCCCACACAATGGCCAACATTCCCATCCAGGCAATCAAGCGGGGTGCCCAGAAGGTATCCGGCAGCAACAGGCTCCACAGCTGAAGCAGCACGAACAGTGATGCCTTGACGACCAGACCGGCGTGTAGCGCGCTTACCGGCGTCCAGGCACTGGCGTGCACAGGGGAGAGCCAACCGTGAAGTGGAAACAGGGCTGCCTTCAAGGCAAGCCCTGCCCCCATGAGCGCCGCCGCCATCCAGGCAACCGGCCCTGGCTCCATCACTTGGGCGAGCCCGGCCAAATCAAGCTGCCCCCAATAGCCGACTACCAGGGCGACACCTAACAGGTAGGCAAGTGACCCCACCAGCGTAAGCAGCAGATAGCGCATACCCGCTTGCAGCGCGGCCACCTTGCCGGAAAGCAGCAGCATGGCAACTGCCGCCAGCCCCATCATTTCCAAAGCGATGTAAAGCGTAAGCAGGTCGGTTGCCAGCCAGGCAAGCGACAGCGCGCTTATCACTGTCCCTATCAATGGCCAGAGCCAGCGGGCGAAACGTTCAGGTTCTGAAATACGTAGCAGGCCAGGTGTATAGAGAGCTGCCGCAGCGCCCAGCCACTGGGTTAACAGCAAAAGCAATATGCTCAATCCATTCAGGCGAAAAGCGATGCTCACCCCAGAGAACTCCCACTGCCAGCGTAGCAGGTCCGCCTGCAGGGTATCGATTAACAGATATAAGCCGGCGACGAGAATGGGAACGCAGGCCAATGCAACGGGCCACATACGTTTTGGGGGGAAAATAGCCGCCAGAGCGCCGAACAGAAGCGGTAGGCACAGAACCGCCGCCAGCGCCCAGTGGCTGGTGAGCATGGGTGCAAACGTGCTTTCTACCAGACCAAAGCGCCACATCATTTGCCCTTCTCCTTGAGCGCGCTTTCGTCCGACAAGGCGACCTGCCCTTCCAGCTGGTAGAGTCTGCGAATCACCAAGGCGCCCAAAAGTGAACCTAACCAGGCAACCACCAGGCCAACCGTAACCAGCGCCTGACCTTGCGCGCTCGTTCCCGCAAGCCCCGCCAGAAGCAAAAATACACCTGAGCCGAGTACGTTAAAGGCAAGCAGACGCCGCACCAGGTGGCGATGCCAGGCAAAAGCCCCCATCGCCGTGGCGATCATTACAATGCCTGCCAATAGCAGTGGGTGTTCGGTGGGCGAATAGACCATTTCGGGAAAGATAAAACGCACGGTCGCGCCCACCATCAGGCACCAGGCGAGCGCCAATAGTGTACGCATGACACCGCGAGAAAGCGGTTCCTTGATGTGATCATAAGGCGGCAGCTTGGCGGCATGCGAAAAGCTGCCCAAGGCATAAAACAGGCACGGTGCGGTTAAAAGCGCCCCTATCAGTCCTTCAACACCGGCAAGCCAGGGCGCTTCCAGTATCAGCCAGGCAAGCGCCATGCAAAGAGTGAATCCCACAAAAAAGCAGCAGGCACGCAGCAAATGACGGTCAAATAAACAAAACAGCGCTGCTGTCACCATACAGAGCGCTAAACCTACTTCTACACCATCAAAAGATGCTATCACTGCCTTTGCTATCCTTGCACCGGCTTATCGTTAGGTTACTGTGCCTGCCTTTGCATCACTTGTCGATGCGCTGATTATCCCAGAAGCTTGGTGAGCCACTGGCCGATATCCCCCACCTGCTGGGGGCAAAGAGCGTGAGCCATGGGATACTGGCGATAATTGGCCGTGTAGCCCTGCTCTTTCAGGCGATCAAACGCCGCGCGCCCCAACGTCTCTGCCACAATGGGATCAAAGTTACCGTGGTGTACTTCAATGGGCAATGATCGGTTTGCCTCGCTCGCCTCTATGCTGTCGGCGGTGGCAAAGTAGGTCGACATGGCCAGTAACCCGCCAAGCGGCTGCGGGAATGACAGCGCTGCCTGGTAGGCCACGGCGCCCCCCTGGGAAAAGCCCGCCACGATAATTCGCTGACTGACGATTCCCTGATCAATCTGCTCCTGAATCAGCGCCTGAATACGCTCGGCCGAGCGCTTGAGCTGCACTTCATCAACGCGGCGCCCCAAATCCATGGCCAGAATGTCGTACCAGGCAGGCATCACCATCCCACCGTTAACCGTTACCGGCAGCCGGGGCGCATGGGGCATGATAAAGCGCACGTGCGCATCGTCAGGCAGTTGTAGCGCGGGGATCAGCGGCTCGAAGTCATGCCCATCGGCTCCCAAGCCGTGAATAATAAACACGCAAGCATCGGCGGGTTGACCATTTTGCGGCTCAATAATCAGTTCGCCCGGAGCGGTCATTGTGTTCATCCTTACTTAATTGAAAAACAGCACCCTAGCGCAAACCGGCATTCACGGCGAGCAATTGCGCCTAAAAGGGCCACACCAGAGGAATCAAGACAAGCGCAATAATACCGGTAATGACGTTCAATCCGCCGCCTACCCGCAGGAAATCGCTGATTCGATAACCGCCGGGGCCATACACCATCAAATTGGTTTGATAACCGATCGGGGTTAGAAAACTGGCTGAGGCAGCGAACATGACCGCCACCACATACGGCATGGGATTAACCCCCAAGCTCTCGGCAGCAGCCATGACCACTGGGAAGATAATCACGGCGGCACCGTTATTGGTGACAAGCTCGGTTAACAGCGCAACGACACAGTAAGTACCTATCAACAGAAGCCAAGGATTACCGCCCACGATATTCAGAACGCCACCGGCAATCGCGTCTGCCGCACCTGAGCTTTGCAGCGCAGCGCCTACTCCGAAAGAGGCCGCAATCGTTAACAGTACCTGGCTATCGAGCCCACGCTTGGCGGCGTCAACCGAACAGCAGCCGGTCAGAAGCGCTAACGCAGCCCCCAGCATGGCGGCATTCAGCATGCTGACCACCCCCAAGGCGGCCAGCAGTACAGCGCCCAGTAGAATACCCCAGGCAAGCGGGGCTTTTTCGTGAACCGGCCTTGCCGAGCCGTTGAGCTCGCTGATCAAAAGAAAGTCCTTTGACTGGCGATGACGCTCGATAAACGGCGGGCGTGCCTCCAGCAGCAATACATCGGCAGGCTGCAGGCGCACCTGCCCAAGGTTACCTCGAACCCTCTCACCGCCTCGGCAAATTGCCAGCACGGCAGCGCCATAGAGTGTTCTAAATCGGCCATCGCGAATGCGCTGACCGATAAACTGGCACTGGTTGGAGACGACCGCCTCGACCAAGCGGCGCTCCTTGAACTCCTTTTCAAGACTTGAGGCACTATCGCGCGAAGGCACAAGCCCACGGATCTGCTGCAGCTCGACCGCGGCATCGCTGGTGCCCGCAAACACCAGCCGGTCGCCGCCTTTTAACTGCTCGCCAGGCCCGACAACGCTGACAACGTTGCCATCGCGTTCAATTTCAACCAGAAACAGCTCTTGCAGGTGGCGCAATCCCGCCTCTTCAACCGTACGGTTAACCAGCACCCCTTCACGGTCTACCTCCATCTCGATGGTGAATTCACGCGGGTTGGCAAACACGTTGGCCAGCCCCTCCCGGGCCGGCAACAGCCGAGGGCCGAGTATAATTAGATAGGTAAGGCCGACAACGGCCACAGGGATGCCTACCCAGGCGAGATCAAACAATCCCATGACCAGGTCTGGGTAGCGTTCGACCAGCAGCCCATGAACAACCAGATTGGTACTGGTGCCAAACAGAGTAATGGTGCCGCCGAGAATCGAGGCGAAGCTGAGCGGCATCAAAAGGCGCTGGGGCGAGCGCCGCAAACGTCGGCTCCAACTCATCACCGCCGGTATATACGTTGCCACCACTGGCGTATTGTTTAAAAAACCGCTTAGTGAAGCCACCGGCAACAGCAACCGCACCAGGGCGCCTCGCTCGGTCTTGGGGCGCCCCAGCACATAGCGGATAATTAAATCGATGCCGCCCGTTTCACGAATACTGGCCACCAGCACGTACATAAACGCAACGGTAAACAGGCCGCTATTGGAGAAACCGCTTAACGCCTCTGCAGGCTCCAGCACGCCCAGCGTCATCAGTACAATGACGGCGCCTAGTAAAATGATATCCGGCCCCAAACGCGAGGCGGCCATCAACGGAAAAATGGTGACAACTACGGCTACCGCAATCCAAGCATCCAGCGTCATAACGCAGCATCCCTAACAAAAAAGCATGTGCTATTGTGACGCCAACTGCATATTCTAAAAAGTTATTTTTAGAAACATTTAAATATCGAAATAGAATATAAAGTTTTCATACGCGCACAAAAAACCCCGCTTTTAAGCGGGGTTTTAGCACGCTAGCGTTAAACGCTAGTGGCGAACATCAAATGCTGAGAATTAACCCAGAACCTTGATGTTGGAAGCCTGAAGGCCTTTTTTACCCTGAGTAACGTCGAAGGAAACCTTCTGGCCGTCTTGCAGAGTTTTGAAACCGTCAGCTTGAATTTCGGAGAAGTGCGCGAACAGGTCGTCGCCATTGTCGTCCGGAGAAATGAAGCCGAAACCTTTAGTGTCGTTAAACCACTTAACGGTACCAGTTGCCATGATCGAAATCCTCGATATTACTTAAT
This sequence comes from Vreelandella populi, assembly GCF_003989825.1. Lineage (GTDB taxonomy): Bacteria > Pseudomonadota > Gammaproteobacteria > Pseudomonadales > Halomonadaceae > Vreelandella > Vreelandella populi. The sequence continues at coordinate 209,667 of NZ_RZHE01000008.1, read as the reverse complement.
GTAAAGCCGGGCAATACCCGAATTGCAGTGGGTAGAACAAGAAACTTTCACCAGACTTACGCTTGGGCGTTCGGTACTGCTGACAACGTTCGACTTGCTAACCTACTGCAGAAAGCATGCACTTAACAAAAGCGCACGTCAACATTATGCTTGAAAAAAACTTAATGCAATGAATTTTCTTCTAAAATCCAATTCGCCACCTTTTCAGCAATCATTAACGTGGGCGAATTTGTGTTGCCACTGGTGATCGTCGGCATGATACCCGCATCGGCAATACGCACGCCTTTGATCCCTCGCACGCGCAATCTGGCATCGACCACGGCCATGGGGTCATCAGCGCGTCCCATACGCGTGGTACCCACAGGATGAAAGATAGTCGTACCTATATCGCCCGCCAAACGCGCCAGCTCATCATCACTTTGATACTGAACCCCAGGCTTAACCTCTTCTGGCCTGTATTTATCAAAAGCAGGCTGTGCGGCAATACGGCGGGTGATTCTCAAGGAGTCAGCGGCCACCTTGCGATCTTCAGGGGTGCTCAGGTAATTGGGCGCAATGGCTGGCGGCTCACCTGGATGATTACTTTTAAGACGTACCGTCCCCCGGCTGGTGGGGTTCAGATTACATACGCTGGCGGTAATCGCCGGGTAAGCGTGCAGTGGCTGCCCAAAGGCGTCCAAGCTCAATGGCTGAACGTGGTACTGAATATTAGGAAACTCATACTCATCGGCACTTCTTGTGAAGGCACCTAATTGGGAAGGCGCCATGCTCATGGGCCCCGTTCGCTTACTAAAATACTCCCATCCGATACCCGCTTTTCCCCACCAGGTACTTGCCATGGCGTTTAGGGTTTTTGCATTGGTGACACGATACACCGAGCGTATCTGGAGGTGATCTTGCAGGTTTTCGCCCACTCCCGGCAGGTCATGCACTACATTAATAGCGTGCTCTTCAAGATGCGCTTTAGGTCCGATACCGGATAGTTGCAGAAGATGCGGTGAGCCAATGGCGCCGGCACACAAAATTACTTCTTTGCTGGCGTGGGCGTTAACGCTTTTCCCGCGCTGGGTAACGTCTACCCCTTTACAGCGTGGGCTACCTTCATCATTTTCAAAGTAGAGCCGATTCACCTGGGTAGAGTGCCAAAGCGTCAGGTTTTTACGTTTAAGCGCAGGGCGTAGAAACGCCTTGGCCGTGTTCCAGCGCCAGCCATTACGCTGGTTTACTTCAAAGTAGGCGACGCCTTCATTATTGCCGCGGTTAAAATCCTGAGTGCGTGGAATACCGGCCTGCACGGCCGCCTCGGCGAAGTCGTCCAGCACTTCCCACTTCAAGCGCTGCTTTTCAACCCGCCACTCACCGCTATCTCCGTGAAAGTCACGCTGCTCGGCATCAGCATCGCCTCCTTCATCCAGCCGGTAGTGGCTTTCATGCTTCATAAAGTCCGACAGGCAGTTTTCCCACCGCCAGGCATCATCACCTACGACCTCAGCCCAGTGATTGTAATCGCGCGCCTGACCGCGCATATAAATCATGCCGTTAATGCTCGAACAGCCGCCCAGGGTTTTACCCCGCGGGTAAATCAGCGAGCGGCCGTTTAAGCCCTGCTCGGGCTCGGTCCGAAACAGCCAGTCGGTGCGCGGGTTATTGATGCAGTACAGATACCCCACCGGAATATGGATCCAGTGATAGTTATCGCGCCCGCCCGCTTCTATCAGCAGTACCCGATTATTCGGGTCGGCGCTTAACCGGTTGGCCATCAGGCATCCTGCGGTGCCTGCGCCTATCACAATGTAGTCAAATGCCAAGGTTTGTTGTTGTGTCATTTGCCTTGCTCCGCATCAACTTATTACTTGGCAGTTGGCATCACAAACTCAGCCCCGTTATCAATCGAGTCTGACCAGCGCTGCATAATCGACTTCTGCTTGGTATAAAAACGTACGCCCTCCTCACCGTAGGCGTGGGTATCGCCAAACAGTGAACGCTTCCAACCGCCAAAGCCGTGCCATGCCATCGGCACCGGGATAGGTACATTGATACCCACCATACCCACCTGAATGCGGCGCCCAAACTCTCTTGCCACGCTGCCGCTTTCGGTAAAGCAACTGACGCCGTTGCCGAATTCGTGGTCGTTGATTAACTGAATGGCCGTCGCTACATCCGGCACGCGCACGCAAACCAACACCGGGCCAAAGATCTCCTCTTTATAAATCGTCATTTGCGGCGTGACGTGGTCGAAAAGCGTGCCACCCATCCAGAAGCCGTCGGCACAGTCATCACCCACCTGGGCAGTATCAAACTCGCGGCCATCCACGATCAGTTTCGCGCCTTCAGACACGCCTTTTTCGATGTAGCCGGTAATACGCTGGTGGGCCTGGCGCGTTACGATCGGCCCCATTTCGGCATCCAGCTGCATGCCATTTTTTACTTTTAGCGCTTTAGCGCGCTCAGCAAGCTTGGGCACCACGCTATCTGCTACGTCACCGACCAGTACCGCTACGCTAATCGCCATGCAGCGTTCGCCCGCCGAGCCGTAGGCGGCGCCGATTAATGCATCCACCGCTTTATCCAGATGTGCGTCGGGCATGACGACCATATGGTTTTTCGCCCCGCCCAGCGCCTGCACCCGCTTGCCATGTTTGGCACCCCGCTCATAAATCAGGTTAGCAATCGGCGTCGAGCCGACAAACGAGAGAGCTTTTACCTCGGGGTGATCCATTAGTGCTGCGACAGACTCTTTCCCTCCCTGCACCACGTTAAACACGCCATCGGGCAAACCGGCCTGCTTCAGAAGGTCTGCCAGCATTAATGAAGCGCTAGGGTCGAGCGGGCTTGGTTTAAGAATAAAGGTGTTACCCGTGGCAATGGCGATAGGGAACATCCACATCGGCACCATGACCGGAAAGTTAAACGGCGTAATACCCGCAACAACGCCAAGCGGCTGCCGGGTTGTCCAGTTATCAATACCGGTACTGACCTGCTCGGTGTAGTCACCTTTAAGCAGTTGGGGGATGCCGCAGGCAAACTCGACAATATCTATCCCGCGCGCCACCTCGCCCTGGGCATCGGTAAACACCTTGCCATGCTCCTGGGTGATCGCCTCAGCCAGGGCATCTTTATGGGTGTTCAGTAATTCCAGAAACTTGAATAACACCCGGGCCCGGCGAATGGGAGGCGTATCAGCCCACGCAGGAAACGCTGCAATGGCCGCTTTTACAGCCGTATCCACATCGCTTTGTGACGCCAGAGTGACACGGCCGGTTACTTGGCCGGTGGCCGGATTGAACACATCCTGAACATCGTCAGAGCTACCTGCGCTGATCTGACCATTAATAAAGTGCTGAATTGCTGTTGTTGTCATCACGACTACCTTTATAAGCAGAAAAAATAGTATCTCCCCAGACTAACGTGATTGCTTGCACGATCAATTGAGTAAATTTAAATTGGGATATAAGCTCAGCTAATAACAAAACGAAAACCAAGAGGTTCCATGCACGAATACGCGACACTACGGGCATTTGTGACGGTCGCCCGTCTAGGCAGCGTCTCACGCGCGGCTGAGCAATTGCACCTTACCCAGCCCGCTATCAGCCTAAAGTTGAAGCAGCTTCAGCTAAGTCTGGGGCTTACCCTATTTGAACGCCGCCCCCAGGGCTTAGCGCTAACCCCCGATGGCCACGCCCTGCTCCCCTCTGCCGAAAAAGCCCTGGCAAGCGCTAATGCCTTTGAGCAAACGGCCAATACGTTACACAGCACGCCAAGAGGCAGGCTCAAGATAGGCACGATTGTCGACCCGGAATTTATTCGCCTGGGCGCTTTCCTGCGTCGCTTAATGACGCAGGCACCGCAGCTTGAAACCGAGCTTCATCACGGGATGAGCGGCAGTACGTTAAGACGTGTTGAGCAAGGCGACCTGGACGTGGGGTTTTACCTGGCGCCGCCCGGCCTGGGTGCCGACCAAGAGGTGCTTGCCTGGCGCGAGTTGACCCATTTTCACTATTACGTTGTTGCCCCAATGGGCTGGGATGCCCAACTAGCCGATACACGCTGGGAGGCCCTGGCCCGGTTGCCCTGGATCGTCACGCCCGAGGACTCTGCCCATCACCGCCTTTTACAACATGCGCTTGCCAGCAGTGGCGCCACGCCCAACCGCGTTGCCCAGGTCGATCAGGAAGCCTGCATGCTGGATTTAGTACGCGCGGGCGTTGGCTTGAGCCTGGCACGCGATGCTCTGGCCATGGCCGAGCGTCAGGAAAGCGGCCTTGTCGTTGCCAATAATATTCGCCTGCCCTGCGCACTTAGCTTGATCTGGCGCCATGATCGCTCAGAAGAACCGACCATTGACGCGGCGCTGCGCACGCTGAGTGAAGTATGGCCCTCGCTTTAAAATACTGGCTTTAAAAAACCGGCTTAAGAAAGCGGGGCTGAGCCGTCGCTAATATAAGCCAGCCAACCATTGATGAAAAACGTACGCGCTTTTTATTAGCGCTTTATGAACTCTTTAAAAATGATACTGCCCCACCGTTACGCATAAAGGCTGATTGTCTACTAAGGTAGATAGTCATCTAAATTAGACCAGTCGGTTTTAACCGATATGGACATTGAAGCGTTGATCTAAAGATAGGAGATCTTATGAGCAACAGCATCACGACCGTAAACCCGACGACCGGCGACACACTAAATACCTATACGCTGATGGATTCCAGCCAGGCGAAGCAGGTTGTCGAGGCAAGCCACCAAGCGTTTCTTGATTGGCGGTTACAACCCCTTGAACAGCGCGCCAAGATCGTTAAAGCCATTGGCAAGACGCTCACCGACCATAAAGAAGAGCTGGCCGAGCTGATTGTTAAAGAGATGGGCAAACCTCCGGAGCAGGCGCGCCAGGAAATCGATCTGTGTGCCGGTATCTGCGACTACACGGCTGAGCACGGCCCCAAGAAGCTGGCCGATGAAGAGCGCAAGCCCGGCAACGGTGAGCGCGGCTTTATTACCTACTCGCCGATGGGCGTTATTTACGGCATTCAGCCGTGGAACTTCCCCGCCTATCAAGTGGTGCGTTACTCCATTGCCAATATCATGGCGGGTAACAGCGTTTTGCTGAAACACGCTGAAAACGTGACCGGCAGCGGCCTACTGCTTGAGAAGATTTACCGCGAAGCGGGTCTGCCTGAAAACGTTTTCCGTACGCTGGTCATTTCTCACGACGTTTCCGATGAAGTGATTGCTCATAAGGCCGTACGGGGTGTCACGCTAACGGGCAGCGATGGCGCCGGACGCAAGGTAGCCGCCAAAGCGGCTGAAAACTTGAAGAAGACCGTGCTGGAGCTGGGGTCAAACGACGCGTTCCTGGTGCTGGATGACGCTGACCTTGATGTCGCGGTCGATACCTGTGTCACCGGGCGCGTGTTTAACGGTGGCCAAACCTGTGTAGCGGCCAAACGCTTTGTGATCACAGACGCCAACTACGAGGCTTTTAAAGAGCGCTTTGTAGAAAAAATGAAATCGCTAAAAGTCGGTGACCCGAACGATAGTGATACGGATCTTGGCCCGATGGCACGCGTGGATCTGCGCGATGCGCTGCACGAACAGGTAGAGCAAAGTGTCAGCAAAGGCGCCAAAATACTTTGTGGCGGTGAAAAGCCCACGGGTAAAGGCGCTTTCTATCCGGTGACCGTACTGGACAACGTTACCCCCGGCCAGCCCGCTTATGATGACGAGCTGTTTGGCCCCGTCGCGGCCCTGATTCGTGCCAAGGATGATGAAGACACTATGCGCATTGCTAACGACAGCCGTTATGGCCTTGGCGGCGGGATCATTTCCAAAGACACAAAACGTGCCACGGAGCTTGCCAGCAAGTACTTCGATACCGGCATGGTATTCATCAACGGCTTTGGCGTGGCTACACCTGAAATGCCCTTTGGTGGCGTAAAAGACTCTGGTTACGGGCGCGAGCACGGCGGTTTTGGCATGCACGAGTTTGTTAATGCCAAGTCCGTCATTGTGGTCAGCGAATAACGTCGCTTAACCGCTACGCTTGTATGCATTGAAAATATGCGCCGCACGCCTTTAAGGCGTGCGGCGCTTTTCTTTGCGTATTAACCGGCCTGCTCCGCCTGGCGCTCGAGTTCGCGGGTCATCTCTTCAGACAAGTTCAACGCGCTCGCCAGTTGATCTAGCCAGGCACGCTCCATGGGATTTTGATCATCAACGACCGCGACGCTCATCAGGTACATCTCGCGAGCGGCCTGGGGCGAGTCGGCCTCGCGCGCCAACGCTTCGGCGTTAAGCGGGACCTTGAGCTGCTGCTCCACCCATTCATGCATCTCCTGATCCGCCCCCAGGGCGTCAATCTGCTCGGTTATCAGCGCCTGCTCCTGCTCATCAATATGGCCATCGGCTCGGGCAGCCATGATCATGGCTTGCAAGAGTTCCAGGCTACGCCGTTCCTGAAACTCGCCGCTGAGCACCTCAACCCGCTCGCCCTCCTGATTACCTGCTTGCGCATCTGAAGCTTGGGCGTCACTACTCTTGGCCGCTTGTGAACTCTGCCATGCTTTCCACGCCAGCATGCCAACACTTGCAATGGCGCCATATTTAAGCGCTTTACCGCCCATGCTGCGGCCACGCTTGGACCCCACCAGCATGCCCATGGCGCCGCCGCCCAGCAGGCTTTTAATATCCAAACCGCCGGAGGAATGACCACCTTGGCCACTGCTGGCACCGCCCAACTGCTTGGAAAGACCACTCAGCATGCCTTTCACATCGACCCCGCTGCTGCCTGTTTGACTACCGCCAGCCTGCTGCATCAATTGCTGAAGAATTTTACTCGCGTTCATCCTTGCACTCCTTGTTCTGACAGGGTGATCTGACAGGGTGAGTAAATCACGTAAGTGGACAGCCAAAACCGAGCTTAGCGCAGGAGGGGCATTCTCAGCCCTTGAACTTGCACCGTACTCCCCTGACGACTGGCACGTACCTCTATACGAACAGGCATCTGCTCTTTGAGTTCGCTGACATGGGAAATAATTCCGATCATACGCCCACCCATTTGCAGTTCGCTCAGCATGGCGATGGCCTGATCAAGCGCATCCTGGTCAAGACTGCCAAAGCCCTCATCAATAAATAGCGTATCGAGTTGAATGCCACCGGCATACGCCTGCACCACATCAGAAAGCCCCAGCGCCAGCGCCAGCGCAGCCATAAACGATTCGCCGCCCGAGAGTGTGGCAACGGGTCGATTTTTACCGGTATACGTATCGGCAACATCAAGCTCCAGGCCTGACGCTTTATTACCTTTTGAGGGATCTTCGCGGCGCACCAGCTGATAACGCCCCCGACTCATTCGCACTAGCCGCTCGGATGCCTGGATCAGTACATCGTCCAACAGCACGCCAAGCACAAAACGCTGCAGGCTAATCCGGTGCCCGGTGCGCCCATTGGCGATCTCGCTTAGCGTTCCCCACAGCCGATACTCGGCCTCAAGCTCCGCCTCGGCGGCGTGGGCGGCCTTGAGCTTTTGCTGAGTGGTGGTTAGCTGCGCAATCCGAGCCGCCAAGCGCTGGTAGGTTTGATCGCAAACCTGTTCATGCGCCTGCGCGCTAGCCACTTGCTCAGCCAGAGCGGTTAAATCAGGCGGCGTTAGCCCCTCAAGACGTGTCTGGCTCGCTTCAAGCTGACCATCCAGCTTGGCCAGCGCCTGCTGAAAGAGGGTGACGGTTTCAATAAGCGCTTGGCGTTCGGGCGCTTCCAGGCGAGCGTGAATAAAGTCAGACTCATTGTCGAAAGCGCTGCCGCTCAGCGCCTTTTGCCATTCATTCTGGGCCGCGCTTAACGCCTGCGTAGCAGCGGCGGCGCGCTGAGCTGTATCTGACAGCGTGGTTTCAGCGCGGGCCAGCGCCGTTTGCGCGTGCTGGGCATTCTCCTGGGCAGCTTGCCACACCGCCTCAGACTGCTGAATGTCGCTTTGCACACGGCCAAGCTCTGCCTGCAGCGCCTCAAGTGATCCATGCGCCTTAGGCAGCGCCCTACGCAGCTGCTCACACTGGGCTTCTAGCTGGTGGCAACGCTTTTGGGCGGCCTCTAACTGAGGCTGCTGGGACTTTATCTGGGTATCCAGCGCTTTCCATTCGCTGCGCTGTTGTTCAAGTGTACGTTCCTGCGCCGCCAGTTCTCGAGTAAGCACTTGATAGCGTTTAACATGGCGCTGGCTCTCCTGGCAGGCGGCCTCCAAAGCACTTAGCGGCTTGGTTCCCCACTCTCCCAGCGTATGACGCAGGTACTCGCTCTGCTCATCGTTATGGCTGAGCTGCTGAGTTAACCTCTGTTGTAACTGTTGAGCCTGCACCAGCATTTGATGCACCTGCTCATACTCCGCGCGTGCCCGCTGTACATCAGCCTGAGTAACGGGGGGCTGTTCTTGTATGGCGGGCGCGGGGTGCTCACGGCTGCCGCACACCGGGCAGGGCTGATGAGTTTCCAGCCGAGCGGCAAGAAGCGCGGCCTGCCCCTGATGCCAATGCATTTCCTGCTCGGTGGCTCGACGCTTATAGCGTTCAACCGTTTGCTGGCGACTCTCGACATCCCTTACCGCCTGAGCCACCTGCCCGGCCAACGCAGCGCGCTGGGATTCAAGCCCGGCCAGCGTTTGCCGCTGACCGTGCAGCGCCTGGCGGCTTTTTAGCACCTCACCGCAGCCCGCAAGGTTATTGCGCTCCACCTGTTCCGCTTTTAGCTTGGCGGCAAGTGCCTCGCCCTGCTCGGCGATGGTATCGCGCTGCTGCGTTTGTTGGCTTAGCTGCTGGTGCAGGCCCTGCCAGGCACTTTGGGCTTGGTACAATTCCTGTTCGACGCAATTAAGTGCCTGAAACTGCTCCAAAGCTTGCTGTAAACGGCCAGCCTGTTCACGGCGTTCCGGCAACTGCTGGCAGCGGATTTGTGCTTGGTGCAACGCTTGCTGAGCGTGTCGATGGCCAGCCTGCTGTTTTTCGACGGCCGTTTGAGCCTGAACGCGCTCTTGTTGGGTAGCGTGCGCTGTTCGCTGCGCCGTTTGCACGCGGTGAAAAGGTTCGGCCAGTGCTTGGGTGTGTTCATGAGCGCTTAAGCGCTCTCGAGCGCGCTCTATTTCCGGCTGTTGGTGTAACAGCTGGTTTTTTTCTGTACCCAGTGTCGCATGGCGATCAAAAAGCGCCTGGCACTCCTGCCCCTGACGCTCGGCTGCCTGGGCCTGTTCACGCTGCTGCTTGGCAATGGTTAACGCCTGCTCAGAAGCCTGATGCTCTGGGGCCAGCGCTTCAAGCGTCTCAATAAGTGCCGCTTCGCTCTCACTATCGCTTGCATCCAAGATTCCCTGGACACGGTGCTGGTGATCTTTAACGGCACGCTCTATCTGGTTAGCCTGAGTGCGTAAATGCTCTTCAATGCGTTGAAAAATATGGGTTTGAAACAGTTGGGAAAAGATCTTTTCGCGGTCTTTGGATTCCGCCAGCAGCAGTTCACGAAACTTGCCCTGAGGCAGTACCATCACCTGGCGGAACTGACTGGCATCCAGGCCTAAAAGCGTCTGCACCTGGGTGGTTGCTTCACCTACGTTTCGGGCCACCAGGCATTCATCTTCCTCACCTTTTTTGGTTAACCGCCATAGCTGGGCCTCCGCATTCTGGGTAGTAGTGCCTTCCCCGCGTGCTTTGGGTCGCTCCTGTTGCGGCACCCGGCGCACTCGGTAGACGCTGCCACGCAGGTAAAATTCCAGCGTGACTTCGGTTAGCCGCGAGGCTTTAGCCTGGTCACAACGCATTTGCGTCCCCGAACGCTCCTCGCCCGTCGTCTGGCCGTAAAGCGCAAAACAGATCGCATCCAGAATCGAGCTTTTGCCGGCGCCTGTCGGCCCATTGATCAAGAAAAGCGGGTTTTTACCCAATTCGGAGAAATTGATCGACTGCTGTTCTGCGAAAGGGCCGAAGGCCTGCATGGTGAGCGCAAGCGGTGTCATGGGGCCTGCTCCTCATCACGCTGCAGCTGGGCAATCAGCTTACTCATGGCGCTTGCCTGCTCAGAAGTCATGGCCTCGCCACTGGTCTGTTCAAAAAAATCACTAAACATATCCAACGCATCAAAGCGCAATCGATCGCGGTCCAACTGCTGGCGTTGCTGACTGCCCAGCATGCCAGGTTTTTCAAGATGCAGGACATTAGGGTACACCGCCCGAAGTTTGCCCATCGGATCAAGAATAGCGTGCCGGTCCATCAGTCTGACCAGCAGATAGTCATCAGCTTTGGGGTCGTGCTTTCCTTGTGCCAGCAACGCTTCCAGCTCGCCTTCCAGCACGCGTACATCTCGACGTGGCATCAAGGGCAATTGCCTGACCTGTGCACTGCCCGCCTGATCGATATCTACCAGCGTGACGCCTTTGCGATGGGCCGCTTCGGAAAAGCTGTATTTAAGCAGCGAGCCACTGTAGCGAATATGCTCTCCGCCGCGATACTGAGGGCCATGGAGATGCCCAAGTGCTACGTAATTAAAATGTTGCATGGGCGCCCAGGCAACACTTTCAGCACCTCCCAGGGTTAACGGGCGTTCGGAATCCGACGCGCTGCCGCCATCCACAAAACAATGGCTCATCAATACCGTTGGGCGGGTAGCGTGACGGTGCTTGTCGATACACTCAAGCAGGTAGCGGTGAGCGCTATCGAAATCGCGTACATCAACGCCAAATTGGCTGCGAACGTATTCAGGGTCAGCGTAAGGCACCCCGAAAATATCGATGTCGCGCCCGTTGAGGGTAAGCGTAACCGGGGTAAAACAGTCAGCCAGATCGGAAAGGATATGCAGCCCGGCCTGACGCAGATGCCGGGCACCAAAGCGCAGCCGTTCGGCGCCATCGTGGTTACCTGAAATAATCACGACCGGCAGGCCACGCACCTGGCAAAGCTCGCCCAGCACATCATCCAGCAGGGTTACTGCTGCTGCGGGCGGCACCGAACGGTCGTAGACATCACCCGCAATCAGTACCGCATCCACGGATTCTTGGTCGATGATCTTGATTAATTGCTCGAGAACATGGCGCTGGTCCTCAAGCAGCGAGACGTTATGAAACAGACGCCCTAGGTGCCAGTCGGCGGTATGCAATAAACGCATGGCAAGCTCAATAGCAGGTTAGATGTTTGCATCATAACAAGCTAAGCGAGCGGCGTTTAGCGCTGACTGGGGCGCAGCCATTAAGGTGCAATAGGCAGTTGGCGTTTATGCGCAGTGCGCGTATAGGTATCAATGATGGTTTTATATGCCTGATCGCTGACGGTGTCTCCTACCAGGAAGGCATCAATATCCACATAGGTGACGCCGAGCGCGACCTCATCGGCAAGCTGTGGCTTGAGCGTTTCCAGGTCGGCTGTGGGTTGCTTTTCGACCAGGGAGGCCGGGGCATCGAGCGCTGCGCCTACTTCTCGCACTTGGCTTTTGGTAAGCCCAGTAAGCGGCGCCACATCGCAGGCGCCATCGCCATATTTGGTAAAAAAGCCCATCAGCGCTTCTGCTGCCTGGTCAGTGCCGACCACCAAGCCGCCGCGGGCGCCTGCCGCGGCATATTGGGTCACCATGCGCTGACGTGCCTTGATATTACCCAGAACAAAATCCCGGTGGCCTTCATCGTTAAACGCAAGACCACCCTCTTCAAGCTCGGCTAACAGCGCATCACTTGCCGGTTTAATGTTAACGGTGAGTACATGATCAGGCTTGATGAAAGTGAGCGCTTGCTGAGCGTCCTCTTCATCATGCTGGGTGCCATAGGGCAAGCGCATGGCATAGAAGTAAGCATTTACTCCTTGCTCTCTTGCCCGTTCAACGGCCAGTTGCGCCAGGCGCCCCCCAACAGTGGAATCCACGCCGCCGCTGATTCCTAACACCAAAGCATGTTGCCCGGATTCCATCATCTGGCGGCATAAGAAATCAACGCGAGTTTCCACCTCTTGTTGAGCATCAATCTTCGGTTTTACCTGTAATGCCGTTTGGATATGCGACTGCATTTCCCGTTGATCTGTCATATTGGCCTCCTTGCAGCGTTGAGCAGTCATCAAGAATTAATGACATGTTTTCAGGCTAGGTCAGAAATGCGCCTCTATCTACTTATCAAGCGGTGCGTTGCCTTCCAGTACATCACGATGATGCTTGGGAATGCATTCCAACGCATAGTGAGCGGCGGCAAGACGGACATCATTACGCCCACCAGAAAAGTGCCGAGTTTCCGTTATCAGATACACTTTCTGGTCATGGCGAAATGCCCAAGCAAAACACACCGTACCGGCAGGAATATCATCCATTGATTCAGGGCCTGCCACGCCGGTATTGGCAACGGCTACATTGGCATCGTTTTTATCCAGCGCGCCTTTTGCCAGCTCTCGTGAGGTTTCTTCACTGGTAAGTCCATACTTTTCAATCGTATCGAAGCTAACCGATAGGTAGCGGTTTTTCGCCTCTGGCGAATAGACCGCCAAACCGCAATCGATGGATTCCCCGCTGCCAGGGACGCTCGCCAGCTCAGAAACAATAAGCCCTGCCGTGCAGGATTCGGCAGTTGCCAGCTTGAGCTGATGCTCTTTTAGATAGTCGGTGACGTGTTCAAGCAATTCCATTGCGTACTCCTAACCAACGGTGGGTTATATCAAGTTGCTTTCCTCCTTAAAAAGTAGCTGCCCTCACAACAGACTGAAAACCAAACAAGAAAATTAGCTATTTGTTAATAACAAAGCGCGTAAAAAAAGCCCCTATCTAATGATAGGGGCTTTGATAAGCATGTTGTTCTAATGCACGTTACCTGCGGAAGGCATCCGGATAGCTGGTCAGGTCAACTCCCCACAGTATCGGCAACAGGAAGTACACGGCGGCCACGATCAGCAGCATTGCCGCGATATTAAGCCAGAAACCGTTACGTACCATTTCAATGATCTTGATTTTACCTGTCGCGAAGATAATCGCGTTAGGCGGCGTACCTACCGGCAGCATGAAGGCGCAGTTGGCTGCCATGGCGGCAGGCACCATGAGTACGAAGGGGTGGATATCCAGCGCCAGCGCCAGCGATGCCAGTACAGGTAGAATCATCGTGGCGGTTGCAGTGTTTGAAGTGATTTCGGTAAGGAAAAGCACCATGCCGGTGGCCAGTAGAATAACCAGAAGGAAGTTAACCCCTTCCAGCACGCTCATTTGCCCGCCAATCCACGAGGCCAGGCCAGTAGAACCAAAACCAGCGGCAATCGCCAGACCGCCTCCAAACAGTAAGAGGATGCCCCAGGGCACATCTTTTGCAACATCCCAACCCAGCAGGCAACCGCCTTTATTGGGGGAAGGCACCAGGAAAAGCAGAATAGCAGCGACAATGGCGATCATGGTATCGCTGATGCCGGGGATATTGATGATTTGCCCTTGCCACAAGAATGACCGGGTAATCCACATGAAAGCAGCAAACAGGAAGATGCCCAGCACTGCCTTCTCTTCAAAAGAGATACGACCCAGCTCCGCTTTCTCTTTCTGGATCATTTCTCTGCCGCCCGGCAGCTTGTTGAAATTGATCGGATAGATAATCCGCGTCAGCAGCAGCCAGCTTAGCAGCAGCAAAACAACCACTACCGGGAAGGCAAACATCAGCCAGCTAGCAAAGGAGATTTCTACCCCAAACAGCTCACTGACCACTGCTGCTAAAATGATGTTGGGCGGCGTACCAATCAACGTACCCAGACCACCGATTGTGCCACCGTAGCCAATCCCGAAAATAAGCGCCTTGCTGAACTTGTCGATCTCGGTAGTGTGGTCCCCTTCGCTTTTATTCAGCTCCTGGGTCACTTGGTAAACAATGGCGGTACCAATAGGCAGCATCATCATGACGGCTGCGGTGTTGGACACCCACATCGACAAGAAACCGGTCGCTGCCATAAAACCGAAAACAATATTATTAATACTGGTGCCCAGCACGGAAATAATCGTCAGGGCAATGCGCTTGTGCAGGTCCCACTTTTCCATGGCCAGCGCGATCATGAAGCCGCCCAGAAACAGGAAAATAATCGGGTTACCGTAAGCCGCCGTTACCGCGCCGCCTTCCAGGGCGCCGGTAATCGGCAGCAGCACGATAGGCAGTAACGAGGTAACCGGAATGGGAATAGCTTCAGTGATCCACCAGACGGCAACCCATAGCGTGGTTGCCAGCACCATCCGCCCTTCCAAACTCAAATCTGCCGGGTGAAAAAACATCAGCACAAAGGCAAACAGCGCAGGCCCTAGAATCAAGCCAACTTTTTGCGGTGTGGTATAGGCGGGGGAACGCGGCGGTTTGGACCCCGTGCCCCCGTGGCCTTCACCGGTTGAGGTGGGCGCACGCGGAGTGCCTGATGTTGGCAGCGCACACATTAGTAGATTTTTGACTTGGTCGTGGGAATGCCAAAGCTGATCCCAGAGCGTCATCGTGGCAGTTCTGCGCATTGGAAAAGTACCGCTCTTGTCAGGTAAACGAAAAAGCACAGTAGAAAAATAGCGGACAATTTGCTTTCAATCAGCAAGGGCCCAACCGTTTCTTGGGGCCCTTTATTCACTGCAATAAGCCATTAGTCCAGTAAATCACCCGCAATTACAACCAAAGTCTAACAACTTTGGTTGTAACGAGGTATCGCTTCGGGGCCTGTCTACCCAACATTTATTTTCAAAGCTAACGTTTATTACTTACTGAATGATCTCAAGAAATTAACGAATACTCGTGTCGTTTTAATTTCATTAACCCCATTAGTGACACGGCAGTGACAATATTATTAATTTTTTGTATAGCTTTTTTTGAGCAAATTCTGTTTATCGTGGTCTATGCTGAAACAAAATAGTGTGTATCAATAAATGTCGTGCAGTTACCCATTATCATGGGCTTTAAAAGGCGGGGGCGAGGGAAATCACTAACCGCAACGCTCAAGGAGTCGAGATGATACGTCAACATCTTTACAATGGAGCAAAACCAGGCAGCCGCGAACATCTTGAATATTACCTTACGGAACAGCGGCATAGGCGCGAAAAAAGCCAAGAGACTGAAATGGTAAAACTTGCTTCTCTGGCTTTTCTGGCAGGCTGTGTGGTGACACTGCTCGCAACATTACCCATCATGTAGTAGCGAGAAAAAAGAACAGCGAAATCCCTTTACTTGGCGTAAAGGGATTTTTTTTGGACCTAACTTCACTGCTACGACCAATTGGTGTTTGCTTCTCGGGAGAAGCTATATTACCCTCGAAGAGTACAAGTTGCGTACAAATAACCTCAGCATTCACAAGGAGTAGTGGCATGCACCATATCCATCTAGCAGAGATTTCCCAAGCCGGTCTTCAACTTGCTATTCAAGAGATCAAGGAAGAAATGTTTGATACACCTCAGTGTGATTACACCATTGCCAAGTTGCTTTGCCATTGCAGCCAGTTTGATGCCGCAGAACGTCAGCTTGACGAGATGCTGCTGAAATGGGGTTCATCACCTGACGTTATTGAGCTGACCGAAAAAGGCTACACCATGGTAGCCACCATGAGCGCCAGTAACTCAGCCAAAACGCTTTCATCTGTCCCTGCCAACCAGCCATCACGCGAAACGGTCGCTGCCTAATTATTCCAGGCCAGCGTTACCTTGATGCTTCCCTTGCCGTTCCAACAGGACGGTAAGGGAAGCAAGTTGTTATTGATCAAGATGATCAAGCGTTACCACTATATCCTGTGTTGAAACATCCACTGTCCAGAACGTGTAGCTATCATCGTCCTCATCCACCAGGCGAATATCAAAATACGGGTTGGTATAGCCTGTTAACGTGACGCGCTGCGTATCGCCGTTCACCAACACGTCTTCTCCTAATACATCTTCTTCCCAACTCTTTGAATTCGCAGGGCTAACGTACATGTAATAGAGGGTATAACCGGTACGGTTGGTAATATCGACATAGTAATCGGCAGCGCTGACCACCGTTGACATACAGAGCAGTACCCACCCCGCCAAGCCCAATATGAATCGCATCAGAACGTTCCCTTCTTTTTTGATTTTCCAACCATCAGCACCTGCATCCACCAGCGCTCGATAGCTCCGTCGCAATTATAAAAGGCGCCGCGGTAAAACGGCAGCACGGCACACGTCAATCAACGAAAGTACAGCATCCTGAACAATCAGCTTCATGGCCGCTTGCAAGCCCTATGCGTTTTTCACGGCTTATCGCCATAAACTTCTCACCAAAAGCCCGCAGAATTATCACAGATGGTAGAATACTGCCCTTTTTGGGCGGCGCCCATGGCGCCAATCCACCTTCTACTACCTGAGTGACGCGCAATGATTGCAACCGCCACAGGCTTATTCCGCCCGCTTTTACAGCTGGGCCTTATCCCTCAGATCCTTATCGGCATCATGGCAGGTGCCCTGCTTGCCACCTTCGCGCCGGGCATTGCCAGTGACGTAGCCTTACTGGGCCAGCTGTTTATCGCCGCACTTCAGGCCGTCGCTCCCATTTTGGTATTTGTATTGGTAGCGGCCGCTATTGCCGCCCATCGGCAGGGGCAACCAACCCATATTCGCTCGGTACTAGTTCTCTATATTGTCGGCACGCTGGCTGCCGCCCTTATTGCCGTGGCGGCAAGCTTTGCATTTCCCACTGAGCTTACACTGGATGCCCCGCGGGCAGACGGCAACCCACCGGGGGATATTTTCCAGATTCTTCGCCACTTGCTACTTAATGCCGTCGCCAACCCCGTGAGCGCATTGATGGAGGCCAACTTCATCGCCATTCTTGCCTGGGCAGTAGGTTTGGGCTTGATGCTACGCCAGGCAAGCGAGACCACACGCACTGCCCTTAACGATCTATCCAACGCTATTTCGCGTATTGTTGCATTGGTCATTCGCTTAGCCCCGCTGGGTATTTTTGGCTTGGTAGCAGGCACACTGGCAGAATCCGGCATTAATGCGCTGCTGAACTACGCACAACTGCTCAGTATTATTGTGGGCTGTATGGTGTTTGTAGCCCTAGTGAGTAATCCACTGTTGGTTTATATCGCTACCCGCCAGAATCCTTACCCACTGGTATTTGCTTGCCTGCGGGGCAGCGCGATTACCGCCTTCTTTACGCGTAGCTCGGCGGCCAACATTCCGGTGAACCTTGAGCTATGCCGCAAACTGAAGCTTGACCCAGATACTTACTCCATCTCGATTCCGCTGGGTGCCACCATCAACATGTGCGGCGCGGCCATTACCATCACCATCATCACCCTGGCCACTACGCACACATTGGGTATCAATGTCGACTTCCCCACGGCCCTATTACTGTGTGTGGTATCGGCGCTTGCCGCCTGTGGGGTATCCGGCGTTGCTGGCGGCTCGCTTATGTTGATCCCCATGGCGGCTAACCTGTTTGGCATTCCGACCGAAGTGGCCATGCAGGCGGTCGCGATTGGCTTTGTGATTAGCGTGGTACAGGACTCGACCGAAACCGCACTTAACTCTTCGACCGACGTACTGTTCACGGCGGCAGCCTGCCGGGCGCGAGAGGCAAAAAGCTAGTCCTAACACCTCTATCGCTCAGCCTGCACATAAAAGCTAGGATCATCGAAGAGATCGGGCTGCGTATCGTCGAAGACCATTTCCAACACTTCCGGGCTGCTTTGAACCATAGGTTCAAAGTGGGCCGTGTGGGTATTCAGGTCACTCACGCGGCGGCGGCGGTAAAGGGCATAGCCCCCCAACAGAACGAAAACAGTGGCAATATAGAGCGGCAATCCATGGCTTCCTACCAACGTCATCAATGAACCAGCCAAAATAGGTGCTGCCGCGCAGCCCGCCCCGTGCATAACGAGCATATCCGCCGAGCCAGAGACAATTTCATCTGGATGTAACTGATCCACCAACTGCGCCACGGCCAACGGATAGAGCGAGAAAGCCAAGCCCCCCCAGACGAAATAAAGCCCTAGCAACACCTCATGATTGGGCGCAAAAGGCATGGACGCGGCCACTGCCGCTGCCAATAACACGACCCACGTCATCACTTTGGAACGGTCATGCTTATCAGAGAACCGTCCGATAGGAATCTGCAGCAACGCCCCACCAATAATCGCTACACTCATGACCAGCCCTACTCCGCTGGTATCAAAGCCAAGCTGAGTCGCATAAATGGGCGTCATCGACCAGAATGCCCCCATCGCCAGTCCTGATAATCCAGCCGATGACACGGCCAAAGGAGCAAAGCCTAGTAATGATCGTAGGCTGCTTTTGGGTCGTTCAGACATTTGGGGCTGCGCGCGCCGGGTCATCGTAATAGGCAGTAGCGCCCAACAGATAAAAATCGCGATTAACACAAAGAGCAGATAGTCTTCCGGCGATGAGAGACGCAGCAATTGCTGGGCAGCGGCTAATGCGCCCAAGTTGACCACCATATAAACCGCAAAAATACGACCGCGTTCATGACTGGCCGTTTGGCTGTTTAACCAGCTTTCAATTACTGTGACCAAGGTAATAAACGAGAGTCCATACAGAATGCGTAGTGGCAACCATACCCATGGATTGATGAACAGCAGGTGCAAGAGCGCTACAGAAGCACAAATAGCGGCACAAAACCCAAACGTGCGTATATGCCCCATACGCCTGATCAAACGTCGACTTACCCAAGTGCCACAAATAAACCCAATAAAATAACCCGACATCACCATACCCAAGAGGGCACTGGAAAACCCCTCGGTCGTACCGCGCAGGGTCAGAAGCGTATTAAGCAATCCATTGCCGAGCAACAACAGAGCCACGCTCCACAGTATGGACTTAACTGGCTTAAGCATTGACAAGGAATGCATCCCACCTCCTTACTTACAGCGAACAGTTATCAACTAATACAAAAAAGATGCATATAAAATGCCAAAGACGTCTCGCCGAGACGTAGTTGACATGCAGGTGTTCTTTATATAGAACGTTCTATATAACGAACAATGAGACGTCTTTCATGGATGAGCTTTCACTCAGTACGCTAGGCCAGCATTTACAGTCACTACGCCAGAAGCAAGGCCTATCGCTTTCGCAGTTGGCAAACGCAGCAGGCATGGCTAAATCCAACTTATGCCGCCTTGAGCAAGGTAACGGCAATCCCACTCTGGATACCATCTGGCGATTGGCCGTACAGCTAAACGTCCCCTTTAGCACCCTGATAGCGCCGATTACCGTACCATTGGGCGAAAATGGCGTACAGGTGCGTCTCATTGAGCAGGGTAAGGATTCCCCCCACGTAGATGTTTACTGGATGCGCTGTGCGCCCCACACGCAACGCCGCGCAGAGGCGCATACGCCTGGCACCTGGGAATCCCTTACCTTGATAAGCGGCTGGCTGGAGGCCGGGCCGGAAGGTAAAGCTATGCCGCTTAGGCTGGGTGTTCCTGTCACCTTTTCTGCTGATCAGCCGCATATTTACCGCGCCGAAGATGCCGAGGCGACGCTGCTTATGACCATCACCTATGGTAACAATGGTGATACTCCATGAGCCACGTATCCGCCCGCTCAGCGCTAAAAGGGGTGCGAGAAGCCATTCCGCTGCTTGGTGGTTATATTCCTGTTTCTCTATCGTTTGGACTAGTGGCTACCCAAGCCGGGTTCACTACCTGGGAGGCGGCTGCTATCTCCCTATTGATTTATGCGGGCGCCTCACAGTTTCTATTTGTCGGCATGGTAGCCGCGGGCTCGCCGCTGTGGCTGGTGATCGCGTTGACGCTACTGATTAACATACGCCATGTGGTTTACGGGCCCAACCTCGCTGCATGGCTCCCCCCTAGCCGTCATTGGCTCTGGCTGATGCATGGCCTCACCGACCAAGTCTTTGCCTTAGCCCATACGCGCCTGCCTCAGCTTCGCGAAGCTGAGCGCTTTGGCTGGTTTTTAGGAGCAGCACTGCTAGCGTGGGTAGTCTGGATTGCGGGTACCGTCGTGGGTGCAACCGGTGGAGAAGCCCTTACCGCTCGTTGGCCACTTCTGGGCGAGATCATGCCCTTTGCCCTGCCCGCACTGTTTCTCACCATGGTCGCGCCACGCTTCACCGATAAACGCTGGGCGTTAGCCTTGGGCTGCACCATTGCATCTGCCCTCTTCTTCACCCTTTATGGCTGGAGCAATGTCGCCATCCCGCTTGCAGCCGCCTGCGGGGCTATCTGCTTTTATATGGTGAAATTTCATCCAGGGAAGAACGTTTTATGAGCACAGCGCTTTGGTTGGCGGTGATCGCCTCGGCACTGGGTACGCTACTTATACGCGTCGTGCCCTTTCTATGGATGCAGCGCCGGCTAGGAAGCGATACCGGCCTAAACAGCATTCCTCAATGGATCAGCATCTTAGGCCCGCTGATGATCGCGGCGGTTTTAGGGGTTTCTCTCGTGCCAGTCAATCCCGGCGCTGTTTCATGGGGGGCAACGGCCATCGGGCTTTTGGTGACACTACTCGTGTGGCAGCGCGTGCGTTCAATGGGATTGCCGGTGGCAGCGGGTGTGGCAGTGTTTGGGTTAGTGCTGGTAGGTGTAACGCTTGCGGGATGATTTTGCAGAAATCATGAAAGGGTGGTGTACCTAGTAGGACTTGAACCTACGAAAAAGAGATTATGAGTGCAACTAAACAAACTTTGGGATCGCGCCTGCGACGTGTAAACCAAGACTTATTAATGAGTTATAATTTTCCATGATGTACACTACATACACTGTTATCACCCTGTTAGCAGCCAGATGACAACCATATTTGCAGTCAGGTACAAGTCATAGCAACCGAAGATGAGTGGAAGGGGGGGCAAATGAGCCCCCTGACCTGACTAGAGGCGGCATGCGGATCTAGCGCCGATTGATGGCGGCACTAGACTCTGCCTTAGCACGTCGACAAAAAAATAAATGGGTCCACCATAAGGCAAGGCTCGATAGAGATACTGCCCGGCTCGACTAGCAAGCTATCTTAGAACGATTCCCATGCTTCCCCCTCGGGCTGGGTTCTCCTCCGAGCCTCTGTTGTTCTACCCGAAAGGCTCTGGGAAGCCATGGCAGGCCTAGCTGATGAGCGGGGTGAGGATGGAGACTGACTCTGGGTCGTCTCCCCTCCGAGAACGAAACTACTGATCAGCTCGTTCAGACGTTCAGCATGGTTCCGCATGTCCCCTGCCGCACATGAGGTCTGCTGAACCATCATGGCATTCTGCTGGGTCATGGTGTCCATCTCGCTGACTGCGGTATTCACCTGACCGATGCCGCTACTTTGCTCCTTGGCAGCTGCACTGATTTCTCCAATTACATCGGTAACACGCGATACGCTGGCGACGATCTCGCGCATGGTCTCACCGGTCTTTCGGACCAAGTCCGCCCCAGCATGGGTATGGGCTGCCGAGGTATCGATGAGCCTCCTGATCTCGCTGGAGGCATCGCTTGAACGGCTGGCCAGGATACGCACTTCCTGCGCGACCACAGCGAAGCCTCGACCATGCTCACCGGCGCGAGCCGCTTCTACAGAGGCATTCAGAGCCAAAATATTGGTTTGGAAAGCGATGGAGTCGATCATGCTAATGATGTCGCTGATCTTGTCCGCTGATTGGCTGATGTCGACCATGGTGCGTTCCACCTGAGCCATCGATGCCTCCCCGTCACGAGCAACTTTTGTCGTTGACTGCACCAGCTGGTTGGCCTGCTGTGCCGAGTCCGCACTCTGATTGACAGTGGAGGTAATCTCTTCCATCGAAGCGGAAGTCTCCTGCAGGTTGGCTGCTGCCTGATCGGTTCGTGAGGCCAGTTCCTCACTGCCTTGGGCAATATCACCCGCAGCGCGGTAGACGCTCGTAGTGCTAGTACGCACCTCACGGAGGGTTTCCTGCATACGTGCGACGAAAGCATTGAATTGGGTAGCTAGCTCACCAATTTCATCACGGCTATCGATTGGCAAACGCAGCGTCAAGTCGCCGTCTCCTTCGGCGATTTCCCGCATGGCATGGGCCGTGCGTCGTATCGGCCGAAACAGGGCCTTAAGCAGCAGGGCGATGACCGACAGACTCGCTACTAGGATCAGTGCCACGATCAATACGACGAGCAGCACAGCTCGGTTGAGATCGGCAAACAGCTCGGCGTGAGGAATCTGGGCAAACACTGCCCACTCCGTGCCCGGCACCTCGATAGCGGCCACCAGTTGCTTGGCTCCCTGGGCATCACGTGCCATGGCATAGCGATACCCCTCGGCACCCAGCAGCTCAGTTGTAATAGTCCCCCACCCGGGCAAGGCCGAAATGGGTTCCCCGGCTAGGGCGGCCCCCTCCGGGTGAACCCTAATGGTTCCGTCCAGGCTGGCCAGGAATACGCTGCCACTCTTCCCCAGTCGATAGTTACGTATCATCTCTGCCATGGTATCCAAGGAATAACCGACGCCGGCGACACCAAGACGCTGCCCGTCGATTTCCACGACGTGGTTGATGAAGACCTGGACGTGGCCATCCTCACTATTGATAACCAACCGATAGGCATCTCCATCGGTAGCGTCTACCAGGTCATAGAACCACTGGTCCTTCTCACGGCTGATTGAGCGTGCGATGCCATTCGCCGTGTAGTAATTGCCGCTTTGCGCAGAAATGTAGAAGACACTACTTGCACCTGTGCGATTCTGTATGGTCTGAAGGTAGCTTACCGCTCTGGAAGTCCCCTCCTCCACTTCTCCCTCGGAAAGCCAGGAATGCAGATAAGGGTTATGGGCCAAGCTCTGGGCGGTAGTGATAGGTCCGGTCAACGTAGCATCGATATCGTTGCGAATGCTTTCCAGCGTCGCCGGCAGCTCCTCTGCTGTGACTCGTTCAGTGACCAAATCACTAAAAAGACGGTACTGGACGACTGTAGCCCCACCCACTATCAGCAGCATGGATAGACTGATGCAGAACAGAAGCTTCTGGGCTATCGTCAGGTTCTTCAAGATGGCTCCTTATGACTGAGGCGTACCATCAAGGGACACGCCGATGTTGACCATATGGTCGTCCGTAGATATCGGCCGAGGTAAACAAGACTTAAATCTTAGACGAGCCAATTTTGTTGGCAGTCTGTAGTAGTCAACATATCCCAGACAGTGCTGAAGATGAGTGGAAAGAGGGAGGTTTCCTAATGAGTACTTTTGACGAACTGCAAACATCGGTGCAGGAAGCCGTTGAGATCAAACAGGGAAAAGCGCAGGCGAGCCGCATCACACGCTATAAGGTGGCCGATGTGAAGACCATCCGGGCCAATCTTCATGTCTCTCAAGCGGAGTTTGCTGAAGCTATGGGAACCAGTGTGGATACCATCAAAAGCTAGGGAAAACGTCGCAACCCTACGGGCCTTGCAGCCAAAGTGTTAGCTACGATTCAGGACAACCCAGTATTCTTTAATGAGCTTGCTTCGCGCTAACTTGGAAATGGTGGGCCCAGTAGGACTTGAACCTACGACCAAGGGATTATGAGTCCCCTGCTCTAACCAACTGAGCTATAGGCCCGAAAAGCGTGCATATAATAGCGAATGTGCGGGGGTGAGGCTACCCCCTTATGAACGTATCTTCATGCAGGAATGGCACTTTTTGCAGGTTTGCGGGTCTTGAAGGGAGTTCTTTATGCGGAGACGCGCTGTGAAAGCTTTAATTGCCTTAGTTCCATTGCTGTTGGCGGTACCCGTTCAGGCTGATTGGCAGCTTGATCCTGACCAGTCGCGCGTAGAAGCGACCATTACCCAGACAGATGGCGCGACCCCGCAAGCGCATCACCATCAGGTGCGCAATTTGCAGGGTGATATTTCACCGGATGGCACGCTGCGTTTGCCGCTTAAATTAAGCCAGACCGATCTGCTTTCGCGCTTTAATGACCTGCCTCCCTGGGCCGGGCTGCTGACCAATACCACGCTGGTCACTCTGACGGCACAGATGCCGCCTGAGCGGCTGGATGCGCTGGATATTGGCGAATCACTGGTGGAAACGCTGACGTTTCGGGTGCAGACCGATGCGGTTAATCAGCAGGAATCGGTACCGTTACGCTTTACCCGCGAAGGCGTCGATCAGGTGCGCGTAACGCATGCTGAGCCATTGGCGCTGGATGGCAACGCGTTAATGGCCAATGGCACGGTACGCACCATTTTATCGATGTTGGGTTATCAGCAGATTGATGAACACGTGCCGGTCACTCTGAATGCCCTGCTGATAAACCGTTAGCCTTTTCCCTACTCTTTACAGACACAGTCTGCCCCCTCAGGCAGGCTGCTGGGTCCGGCGAACATTGGCAAGCAGGGGGCTTCCCGTATCCGGGTCAGTCAGCAGGGTGCACTCCACTTGGTAAAGCTTGCGTACTAGCTCGGGCGTCACTACCTTGTCGGGAGCGCCCTGAGCAACAATTTTTCCATCGCACATAGCAATCAAATGATCGGCATAACGGCAGGCGCTGGCCAAATCGTGCAGTACCATCACCACGGTTCGCCCGTGGCCTGCCAGGTGGCGGACCAGCTCGAACACTTCGATCTGATGGCCTAAATCCAGCGCGGAGGTAGGCTCATCCAGCAGAAGAAGCGGCGTTTGTTGGGCAATGGTCATGGCGATCCAGGCGCGTTGGCGCTGCCCGCCGGAAAGTGCATCAATGGGCCGATCAGCTAGATCCTCAAGGCCTGCGGCCAGGAGGGCATGCTGCACAACGCGCTGGTCCTCTGCTGACCATTGGCGAAGCCAACCCTGATGCGGCTGACGACCAAAGCGGATCAACTCAGTGACCGTCAAGCCTTCTGGCGCGACCGCCTCCTGGGGTAGCAACGCCAATTGCGTGGCAAGCTGGCGCGACGGCAGGCGCTGAATATCCTTGCCGTCTAAAAGCACGCTACCGACATCCGGCTTATGCAAGCGCGCCAGACCCGACAGCAGCGTTGACTTGCCACAGCCATTAGGCCCCACAATGGCCGTTACCTTGGCACTTGGTAGACTGACATCCAGGCCATCAATTACCCGCCGCGCGCCGTAGCCCATACTCAACGCCTCGGTAGCCAGCGTCGGCGGAGTTCGAAAATCGTTCATGCGTGGCTCCGTTGCGGGCGCATCAAAATCCATAAAAGCCAGGGGCCACCAATAATCGCGGTGACAATTCCCACCGGAAGCTCAATAGGCGCCAGCAGTGTGCGCCCTACCAGGTCAGACAGCACCATTACTAACGCGCCTGCCAACGTAGCAGCAACCACCGGCACATGGCGCGGAGTAGACAGCGCCCGCGCAATTTCAGGGCCGATGAGCCCCACCATGCCCACAGGTCCGGCAACAGCTACGGCCAGTGCCGTTAAAGCCACTGAGAGCAGCAATATTTGAATGCGCCGTGCACTCGTGTTGATTCCCAATCCGCTGGCCGTGGCTTCTGAAAACCGTAAAACGGTTAATGAGCGCGCCAAGGTTAGCGCTACCACAAAGCCAAGCGCCAGGCCAATGCCCAGCAGTTGAACCGAGCCACCGGAGCGGGCATTCAGCGAACCTACTGTCCAGGGGTAAGCGGCATTGGCGGTATCAATCGCTACCCGTGCCAACAGCAGCTGGGTAATGGCGCCGAAAACAGCCCCCACGCCAATGCCCGCCACGATAAAACGATAGCCCTGAGTGCCGCTGCCTGCGGCAAGCCCAAAGGTCAGCACGGCGGCAGTCACGGCGCCGGTCAACGCCATCGCCGAAGGCGCCAGTGACACGCTCATGCCCACCACCGAGGCCACCGCAAACGCAGTAGCGCCATTATCGATCCCGATAATGCCTGGTGTCGCCAGCCGGTTGCGGGCCAGGGTTTGCATGAGAATGCCGGCCAGCGCGAATGCTCCGCCGGTAAGGCACGCCGCCACAAGTCTTGGCAGGCGTAGCTCTTGCACCATAAATCCGGTCATCATATCGCCCTGCCCGGCCAGCGCCTGAACGACATCGCGCGGGTCAAGAATGACGCTACCCAGGCTGAGGTAAGCAATACAGGCGAGCATCAGCACTATCATCAGTCCACTATTAACCCAAACTGCGCGTCGCTCGATCAGGATACTGATCCCATCCCCTCGGCGCTCCCCCCACCGCCAGTAGCCGCTGGGTGGCTTTACTGGCACATCATCATACGGCGCTATTCCCATGGAAGAGTCATTGGATACCAGCGCGGCGGCGCCATGTTTTCTGAATTCAGGTTTCAACCAGCGCAGCGTCATAGGCAAGTTCATAACATCGGTAACCGGCGGGCGCGAACGGCAGCAATCAGCACAGGCGCTCCGCACAAGGCGGTCAGCACGCCGAGCGGCAGCTCAGAAGGCGACACTACCACACGCGAAATGATATCAGCCGCCAGAATAATCAAGGGGCCAATGGGTAGACAGAACCACAGGGTACGCCGAATATCCGGCCCGGCAAAGGCGCGGGCAATAAACGGCACGACCAGGCCCACAAAGATAATCGGCCCGGCAATCGCCGTGGCCGCGCCCACTAACAGAGCAACGCAAAGAACGACCAACGCTCGAATAAGCTGGGGGTGATGGCCAAGCCCAGAGGCCATGCGTTCACCGAGCGCCAACGCCGAAAGAGGCCGGGCAATCAGAGCGATAAGCACGGTACAAAACGCCATGGAAGGCAAAACGGCCCATAGGTCTTCCAGGCGACGCCCGGCCAGACTTCCAATTACCCAAAAGCGCACTTCGTCAGCGGAGCGCTGGTCGAACAGTAGAATCAGGGAGGTCATCGCGCCTAACAGCGCTGAAAAAGCCGCCCCAGCGAGCACCAAGCGTATGGGGTCGTTGCCCACTCCACGCCAGCGGGCAACGCCCAGTACGCACAGGCAGCCCACCAATGCGCCCACCTGGGCGACTGAAATACGTAAAGAGGCCGCACTGGCACCAAGCACCAACGCAAGCGCCACGGCGAAGGCAGCCCCGGCACTTACTCCCAGCAAACCGGGTTCGGCAAGCGGGTTGCGCGCCACCGCTTGTAACAGGGCCCCGGATACGCCCAGCGCCATACCCACGGCGATGCCGATCAGAGTACGTGGTGCACGCAGCTCCCACACCACGAAATACGCCTCGCTGTCCTCACTACCCAACAGCATCGAAAACGCCTGGGAGGGCGAAACGGAGCCCGCGCCAACGAGTAGACTAACGACACTCACCGCCACAAGGGCGGTGAGTAGTAATACGAGCAGCGTACGCTGTTCAAGACGCTGCGGTATGAAGGCAACCTTCACGGCAATAAGGCTTCTTCAATATCGTCAAGAATAGCTTGAGCGGCCAAGGGGCCTGATGCACTGCTCCAAACTTGCCCATTGACGGGAACTACATGGCCCTGCTGCACCACGTTCAGGCGGGTAAAGGCGCTGCTTTGCTCGGCGGCGTCCAGGGCCTGCTGCCCTTCTTCGTTAAGTGTGGCAAGAAACAGCCAGTCGCCATCAATTAGCGAGAGGTTCTCAAGGCTCAGTATATCGCTATGCGCACTGCCTTCTTTGACCAGGCCTTCGTCATCAACTGTCAGCCCCGTAGAAGCAAGAACGCCAGTCGAGAACAGTTCAGACGACATGACCATCGGGCCTGCCGGCATCCAGCGCACGATATAAGCGGTACCGCCCACATCGGCCTCGCTGAGGCGCTCATTAAGTTCAGCGGCGCGCTGCTCAACGGCTTCAAGCGCCTCAACAATCTCGGCTTCTTTACCCAGCGCCTTCCCGAAAAGGCGTGACTCGTCTTTCCAGCCTTCCTGTGAGAAGCCTGTGGTATTGGGCACAACCGTGGGGGCAATGCGTGAAAGCAGACGGTACTGCTCTTCGGGGAGTTGGGGAGCAGCAAGAATCAGATCCGGCTCCAGGCGAAGGATGGCTTCAATATTGGTTTCACGAGCAACACCGACCATTTCCAGCAGGCTGGTATCGATATGCTCACCGATGTAAGTCGCCACCTCATTGCCGCCACGCGTAGCAATCGCCCCAATCGGCGTGACACCCGCCGCGACCGACGCATCCAATGCGCCTTCATAAAGCGTGACGATACGCTCTGGTGCATCAGGCACGTCCACTTCACCAAACGCAGTATCCAGCTCCCGCGCTTGCGCATTGGCAGCCAAGCTACTTAACAATACACCGGTCAGGCTAAGGCGCAGTACGGTACGCAGCATTGTGAACCCTTACTGTTAATTTATTTCTTTAATAGTAACGATTCTCAAAATCAAACGCATCCATATTTCAGAGAAATTCATAGAATTTTTCGTTCCATTTATAGCAACGCATAAAGCCACCTCTTACGTTGCTTCTATTGCAACATAACGTTCCTTGATATTAACTCGCGCATGGGAACTTTTCTTCTTAGAATTCTTGCCTCATTTGATAATCAATATCATTAGCGGATAAGTCATAAACAAGGGGATCGCAATGTCACGTTTTACTCGCAACGCTTTAACCAGCGCCGTTGCTCTTGGACTTGCTGCTGGAGCGGCCAATGCTCAGGAGAATACTCAGCTTAATAATATGGTTGTTACCGCCGCTGGGTATGAGCAGTCGTTAAATAGCGCCCCTGCGAGTATCTCTGTAGTAACGCGAGAAGAATTAGAGCAAAAGCAGTTTTCCAACATTGCCGAAGCCATTGCCGATGTACCGGGCGTTGATGTGCGTTCCGGCACCGGTAAAACCGGCGGGTACAATATCTCCATCCGCGGCATGCCGAGTGCTTATACGCTGATTCTGATCGATGGTCGCCGCCAGAATACCTCCGGCGATGTCACGCCCAACGGTTTTGGTGAGACCTCCACCAGCTTTATGCCGCCGCTCTCGGCCATTGAGCGCATCGAAGTTATTCGTGGCCCCATGTCCACGCTTTACGGGTCGGACGCCATGGGCGGCGTTATCAATATTATTACCCGGCGCGTCGGCACCGACTGGGCAGGCTCTGTTACGGTCGAGAACACCTTCCAACAGGATCGCGATGCGGGCAATGATTCAGCGATCAATCTCTATGCTTCCGGCCCGCTTGTGGAAGATACCTTGGGCCTGCAGCTTCGCGGTCGGGTATATGATCGCGACAGCTCTGAGCGCATGGTAGAAAACAGCGTAGGACGCGACCCGCGCCCCTCAGAAGCGCGCATCTACTCGATTGGTGGACGCTTAAACCTTATAGCGGACGATACCAACGAACTGTGGCTGGACGCCGAGCGCTCCCGCCAGGTTTACGACAACTCAGACTGCCGCCTGGGCAGCCTAGATGGCTTAAACCGTAACGACTGCGCAACACCCCAGCCAGGCGCCACATTCGGCTATGAAGATGAACTGCGCTTTAACCGCGACCAGATTGCCGTAGGACACACCGGCCGCTATGCCGCAGGCACCCTGGAGAGTAGCGTTACTCACAACTTTACCGAATCACTTGGCCGCACACTGCCAGCGGGCAACGCGCCCGACTACGGCTATGTCGCTCAGGGAGGCGAATCACGCCTTCTGGAAAACCGCGATATCGTGGTCGACAGCAAATTTGTTGCACCGCTGGATGACCACATGGTGACCGTTGGCGGCCAGTACATTGATGCCGAACTCAAGGACGGCACGGCAGGTAACGAGAAATTCACTCAGTCAAGCTGGGCAATGTTCCTTGAAGATGAGTGGTTCCTGCGTAATGATCTGGCGCTGACACTGGGCGGGCGTTACGAGCACCATGATGCCTTTGGCGGTCACTTTAGCCCACGTGGCTATCTGGTCTGGGAAACCACTGATAACTGGACACTGAAAGGCGGCATTAGCCAGGGCTACAAAACACCCACGCTCAACCAGCTCCACGACGGCATCAATGGCTTCACCAATCAGGGTCAGGAGATCAGTCTCGGCTCTCCCGACCTCAAGCCTGAAAAAAGCACCAACTATGAGTTGGGCGCTATTTACAACAACCTCGATGGCTTCTCTGTAGGTGCCACGGCCTTCTTCACCCAGTTCCGTGATCGCATCGCCGATGGCGATGCCCTGCCCAACTGCCAATTCATCGATTCCAATGGTAATCAGCCGTTTGCCAATGCCGCTAACTGCTTGAGCGTGGGTAACTTCACTCAGCAGGACAGCTTCGGTCAGTCGGTCAATGTTGACCGGGCGGAAACTCGCGGTGTTGAACTGACCAGCAGCTATCAAATTGCGCCTGCCTGGACGATCAGCGGTGGTTATACCTATACCGACACCGAAGTTACTTCCGGCGAGAATGAAGGCCAAGCACTCACCAACGCGCCCAAGCACAAGCTGACTGCCGATCTTAACTGGGCGATCAACGACCGCTGGTCCACCGCTCTGGAAGGCGAGTACTACTCTTCGCGTGAGCGCTTTAGCAGCGGTGTAACCGGATCGTCAGCCGCTCTGGTCGATCAACTGGGCAATACCCTGAAAGGTTACACGCTGTTTAATCTACGCAGCTCCTACCAGGTTTCTGACAACGTTCGTTTGGCTGGCACCATTTATAATCTCTTTGATAAGGACTTCTCCACCTACGACACCTATCAATACGACAGCGATACTTACGTTGCCTACCACTACACCGAGACGTTCCGCTCCACTGACGGCGTTGCGCTGGATGGCCGCAGTTTCTGGGTCTCGGCAACGTATGACTTCTAAGCGAAGATAGTTCGTTCCAGAAGCTCGCAACGTTCCAGCTACTGTTTCAATACTGACTTAATGCCCCGGTCCAGTGCCGGGGCTTTTTTTAGCATGCCTTATAAAAAAAGCGGCTATCTGCTGATAGCCGCTTCTACTTTTATATACGCTATACGTGGTTAGAAAGAGACATTAAGCCCTAGCCAAAGGCGTCGGCCATCATCAACGTAGCCATACTCCTCATACGTTATACGCTCATCAAACAGGTTATAAATACCGGCACTGACTGTTGTGTTGCCATTAATCTGGTAACTAAGACCTGTATCAACAAAGGTATAAGATGGTGCTACAGTCGAACCTTGAGAGGGCCCCGTGGTTGGTTGGCTCTCTTTGCCCCGGTACGTGACCTTGGTCCATTGACTGAGTTTGCTGTCCACTTGCCAGTCCAGTGAGGTCGATACCTGATGGCGAGGCAGCTGCGTGAGCGGCTCGCCCGCGTAATCGCCGCTTTTCTGTTCGGAGTCGGTAAAGGTATAGCTGGCGATTAGTTCAAGTGCATTGTTAAGCGGCGCTGCAAAACTGGCTTCTACCCCTCGGGTAATGGCTTCATCAACGTTAACCCGGTAAGTATGGTTACTGCCAAACTGGTTAGGCTCATCGGCGCAGACACCTTCAGGGCAGGCAATACGAGTAATCTTATCGTCAAAATCGTTATGGAAGAGTGTTAGGCTGCCGCTCAAGCCCGCTTGATTGGCATACAGCAGCGCGATTTCTTTATTAAGCGATGTCTCAGGTTTTAAGTCAGGATTTCCGTAAACATCGCCGCCGCGGCTGACCTGCCCCCAATTCGGAGTGATCTCACGTAAATTGGGTGACCGAAAACCGGTTGAGACGCCACCTTTTAGTGTCCAGTCAGGTGTCATGTTCCATACACTATAAAGGCGTGGGCTAATATGGCTGCCGTACTTTTCATCGTCATCCATGCGCAGACCGCCGGTCAACGCCCAAGCATCCGTTAGCATCCATTCATCTTCTACGAAGAGCGCCCACTGACTGCCCTCAATCCTTGAGCGATCAGAAATCTGATTGGTTGTGCTATCTTCAAGGGACTCCTCTTCATAGTTCGCCCCTACCGTTAGCATATGCATACCTAGCGGAATGATGACGCTGGTTTTTGCTGTCGTGTTCGTTATCTCAATATCGCGTGATTTATTTTCACTCTGCTCGCGCTGGATGAAGGTTTCGCTGGTCCCCCAATCAAAGCGGCCGCTATGCGTCACAGCCACATGCTGATTAGTATATTCGCCGATATTATCGGTACACCCACCCCGGCAGTCCTCTGCGGGAGCCGAGCGCCCGACTAGTGAACGTCGCTCCTGCTCGGTAATACCGGCTTCAAAAGTAAAATCATGATTGTCATTGGCCGCCAAACTTAGCCGCGCCGTCAGGCTTTGCAGGCTTTTATCTTCGTAGCCATTGAGGATGTCATCTTCATCACGTTGAGAGGCACGGCCATACAGTTGAAGCCCCAAGCGGTCTTCTATCAGCGGTCCACTCAAATAAAAATTTGCTTGACGGCTATCCCCCGAGTCACTGTTTTCCTGCAAAACAGTATCAAGCTGCACATTACCGTGCCACTCGTCTGCCACTTTACGTGTGATCACATTGATAACCCCGCCAATAGCATCCGAGCCGTAGAGCGTTGACATAGGTCCACGCACAACCTCAATTCGCTCGATAGCTTGTAATGGTGGTAGCCAATCCTGCTCGAAACCGGCCGAA
This sequence comes from Vreelandella populi, assembly GCF_003989825.1. Classification (GTDB taxonomy): domain Bacteria; phylum Pseudomonadota; class Gammaproteobacteria; order Pseudomonadales; family Halomonadaceae; genus Vreelandella; species Vreelandella populi. The sequence goes on along the minus strand of NZ_RZHE01000008.1, from coordinate 177,323 downwards.
CCATTGGGGCGAGACTCACGGGAATTCTGTGGTCGGCCATCTACCAGGATAAGCGTGTATTGCGACGGCATGCCGCGAATCGAGATATCGCTTCCATTATCACCTGCTCCACCCCCGGTTATAATAACGCCGGGCACATCGCGCAACGCATCGGTGACATTTTGATAGTGTCCGCGCTCCAGCTGCTCGCGAGATAGCACGCTAATCGAGGCAGGAGCGTTAGCTACTTGCTGCTCGAACCCAGCGGCAGTCACGACCATATTATTCAGGGCTTCAGACTGCTGGGCCATGGCAGAGCCAGCGGACATGGAGGTAATAGCGGTTGCAAATAATGTTCGGTTGAATAGGCCAGGCATTTCACTTCCTTTATTGAAAAACCATTAATAAAAAATGATAATTATTAGCATTATCATTTTAACGCCTTCGTTCCTAAAAAGGGCGGTACGTTACGTTCATCAACACGCAACCCAAATGCTAATTATTTTCATTCATGACACTGACTGGCATAATAAATTTGGTAAAGACCTTGGCGACTCCTTATGTACGACTTTGATGAACTCAACGCTTTTTCTAATGTAATGGCAACCGGAAGCCTGACGCGCAGTGCGCAAGCCATGGGCTTAGCTAAATCGACCCTCAGCCGACGCATCAGTCAACTTGAAAATCGCCTTGATCAGCCGTTACTGCGCCGTCAGGCCAATCGTCTTATTCCCACGGAAGCCGGCCTGCTTTTTCATACCTACTGTCAAGAGCTTTTAGCGTTGGCAGCCAATAGCCAGGAGGCGCTGGCTGAACTCAAGGAGGAAATCAGTGGGCAGTTGACGCTCAAGGTGCATACGTCGCTGACTAGAGGGTGGGCAAGCGAGGTCATCAATGCTTTCATACAACGTTATTCGCATATTGAGTTAACGCTGCAAACGTTAGATGCGCTACCTACATCGCCGGATAGCCACTGTGTACACGTCTGGCTTGGAGAGTTAGGCGAGTGTGGCCTTCATCAGGAGCCGGTAGGGGAACTCCATCGAGGCCTATATACCAGCCCGACTTACCGTGATGGGGCTTCATTACCCCAACATCCTGATGAGCTATGCCAGCATGATTGGGTGGATCTTCTTGGCACCACTCAAGGAGGTCTGCCCCTTCACCATGCTGACAAGGAAAGCTTTGTCTTTCATCCGCCCCGTTCACGTTTGCGTGTTGACCTGGCCATGTTGCACATGGACGCTATCGCGCGGGGTCAGGGCATTGGCGTGCTATCCCACTGGCTGGTAGAGCAGCGCGAGCATCACCACCCAGGCGACCTGATCGCCTGCCTCCCCGAGTGGTCACCCGCGGCGATGCCCATTACGCTGCTATACGCTTATGGGCACCAGCCGCGCCGTGTGCATGCCCTGCTTGATTTTTTGCGTAACAGCATTCCAGACGAATGGAAAAACCAGCACGCTAACTATTTAGGTCATTCACTTGCCAGTAAGGTGGCGAATTAACGACAATAGCCAGCCCTTGCTGCCAAGGACTATCAATGCTTGCCGAACTATTCGCCGTGATGGCCCCCGTACTTGCTGGCGCGGGGCTCGGTTTTTTATGGATCCGTCTAGGGCATCCATACCCTGTCGATTTTGTTACCCGTCTGGTTTTCAATATCGGTACTCCTTCGCTTGTGCTCGCTTCATTAGCCGGTGCGGATATCGATGCCAATACCTTTGGCCGCACCATGCTTGCCACCGCACTGGTGATCATCACGATGGGGGTAGCAACCTTTGGCGTTGCCAAACTGCTGAATCGGGATTGGCGGGTTCTATTGGCGCCCATGATGTATCCCAATACCGGCAATATGGGGCTCCCCGTCGTACTTTATGCATTTGGTAGCGCTGGCTTTGCTTATGGCATTACGGCGATGATTACCGTGTCGCTGTTTCAGTTCACCTTGGGAGCCGCCCTCAACAGCCGTGGCAACCCGCTTAAAACCCTCGTCAAAACGCCTACGGTTTACGCCATACTGATTTCCATGGTGCTGCTGCTGACCAATACGTCACTACCGCCTTGGCTTGCCAATACCGTGGGCCTCATGTCCGGTTTTACCGTGCCGTTGATGCTGATTACACTTGGCGTTTCCCTTGCAAGCATTCAGGTAAAAAACCTACGTTCAGGATTAGGGTTTAGCCTGGTGCGCATTCCCTTGGCAGCTGGCGCCGCCTGGCTGATTGCTGGGTGGCTTGGGCTTCCGCCGCTCGCGCAAAGTATTCTGGTACTTCAGATGTGCATGCCGGTAGCGGTGTTCAACTACCTGTTTGCCCAGCGGGCACAGCGTGAACCAGCCTACGTGGCAAGCCTGGTATTTTGCTCGACGCTGTTAGCCCTGTTTTACCTCCCGCTTCTTTTGGCGCTACTCATGTAACGTTAAAGGGGAACCCTGCCCAAAGGCGAAGAGTCACTGCTAGACTGGGAAATTCAGCACTTACCTTGCGGTTACCTCACCTCAAAAAGGGCTCTTTATGCATAATACAAGCAAGGCTTACATGACGTTTCGCTGGCTAACGCCCGGGTTCACTGCGCTATGCCTTGCGGTAAATGCAGGCAGCGCCCTGGCTGAGGCAGTGGGCGATGTGATCAAAACCGAGCATATCGATGTTACCCTTGAGCGTGTAGCAGAGGGTTTTGAGCACCCGTGGGCAGTGGCGTTTTTACCGGATGGCCGCTACCTGGTCAGCGAGCGCAATGGCCAATTGAATCTGGTTGAAGAAGATGGCCAATCACAGGTACTGGAGGGTGTGCCCCGTGTGAATCATCACGGTCAAGGAGGCCTGCTGGACATTGTGCTGCATCCTGATTTTGGAAACGGTAACGGCGAGCACGACTGGATCTACTTCACTTGGAGCAAGCCAGACGATAATGGCAGCCGCAGCGCGCTTTCCCGGGTGAAATGGCAAGGTGACGCACTTGGCGATGTAGAGCACTTGTTTGAACAGGATCGCGCCTCTGGCCCCGGCCGCCATTACGGCTCACGCATTGCCTGGCTAACCGATGGCACGCTGTTGATGAGCATCGGTGATCGAGGCTCTGACCCATCAAGGGCGCAGGCCAGCGATGACCACGCGGGCTCCACCGTGCGTTTGACTGAAACCGGCGGCGTGCCCGACGATAACCCTTTTGTCGATGATGCCAGCACGCTTGATGAAATATACACGCTGGGCAACCGTAATATTCAGGGCCTGGTGGTACGGCATAACGGTGATGTCTGGGCCTCGGAGCACGGGCCACTAACGGGCGATGAACTTAACCTGCTTGAACCCGGCAATAACTATGGCTGGCCCGACGTCACTCTGGGCAACGATTACGCTACCAACGAGCCCATGGGCGAAAACTCGTTGCCAGACATGGTCGACCCCCATCATGACTTTGAAATTCGCTTTGCCCCCTCAGGGCTGGCAGAAGTCAGTGGAGGCATCTTTGACGCCTGGGAAGGCAACTTGCTGGCAGGCGGGCTGAGCAGTGAAATGCTGCTGCGCTTAACGCTTGATGGCGACCAAGTAACGGAAAGCGAACGCCTTCTTGAAGGGCAGATAGGACGCATCCGCGATGTTCGCCAAGGACCAGACGGGGCTATTTACTTGCTAACCGACGATAGCCAAGGCAGCCTCTACCGCTTGCTCCCTGCAGCACAACCTTAACATGTTTAATAATGGCGCCTTTCAATGATGAAATGCTTAACACCACCATGGATGCAGCATGCGACTTCGTAATTTAATTATCCTAACCGTCATCGTACCGCTGTTTGTTGTCTTGGTGGTGTTCAGCCTTGTGGCGATCAAGTCGCTGGAAGACAATGTCCGTTCCAAATTACAGACCGAAGTTGAAATTATCACCCGGGCGCTCAGCACTTCATTGAGCTATGCCGTCGCCCGGGACAGCCCTACCCCGCTTGAAGAAGCTCTTCAGTCGGCGTTTTCGTTTCATCGCATTTACGGCGCTTACGTGTTCGACCTGCAAGGGCGTGAGGTGTATGGGCTAGGCCTTGGCAAGGATCTCTTTACTGCCGAGGAGATACGCCAGGTGATTGAGCGTGATGACCTTTATAGCAACTACCGCCAGCATGAAGGCTGGACCTACTACTCCGCTATTACCCCACTGCGCACGCAAGACGGTACCGTGCATGGCGTGCTTCAGGTTAACCGGCTGAATACTGGCATCGAAAATTACACCGGTTTTATCAGTGTGGTGGCCGTGCTTGTGTTTGTCATTGGTGCTGCTGGCATTGTGTTCAGCATCTGGTGGGGGTTCAGACGTTTCATAGAGCGCCCGCTTAACCGCTTGCTGCACGTTATGCTGCTGGTTGAAGATGGCGACCGAAGCCAGCGTGCTACCATAGAAGGCCCTGCCGAGTACCGCCGGCTTGCCTCAGGTCTGAATGGCATGCTGGATGCCATGGCGGAAAAAGATCGCGATATCGAGGCGCGTCAAAACCGCGAGATGGAATTGGAAAAACGCCTGCGCAAGTCTAAAAAACTGGCTGAGCTAGGCGTTCTGGCCGCCGGAGTCGCCCATGAAATTGGCGCCCCGCTGACGGTCATCAATGGCCAGGCCCAGAGGCTGGCGCGACGCAATGTCATAGGCGACGATGAACGAGCAAAGCTTGGGCGTATTCGCGGTGAAGTGGAGCGTATTGTAGAAATCGTCCGCCAGCTGATGGAATTAGGTCGTCAGCACAATGTCGAAAAGGGCGAACTGGCATTAGACCAACTGATCCAAAGTGCTAGTGACTTGGTAGAAGAGGAGCTGGAGCCACGAAATATTCGACTGGATATTGATCTTCCCTCCCCTACCCCCCATTTATTGGCCAATGGACAGCAAATTGTTCAGGTGCTTACCAACTTGTTGCGTAACGCCGCTCAAGCACCTGATGTAAGCCACGTTCGCGTGTGCGCTCGGACAAATAACCATGAATTGACGCTTTATGTAGAAGATAACGGGCCAGGTATTCCTGTCGACAATCATCAGCATGTTTTTGACCCCTTTTTCACTACCAAGCCGGTGGGTCAAGGCAGCGGCCTGGGACTCTCCATGGTTCACCGTATTATCAATGACCACGGCGGTACGATTGGCGTGTTTAACAGCGCTCTTGGCGGCGCTGGATTCGAAATCACGCTTCCCCTTAGTGAAACCGCATCCGCTTGAGGACAACATTTGTGACCCATCAGGAACACCCTTTACCTTTGCTGATTGTGGAAGACGACCCCGCTATACGAGAGCTTTTAGAAGAAGAGTTGAACGATGCGGGCTATCAGACACTTGGCGTGCCCAGTGCTGAGGAGGCGATCGCTCTGCTAAGTCATACGCCTGTGGCGATGATGATTACCGATGTACGCTTGCCAGGGATGACTGGTATTCAGCTTTTACAACAGGTTCGTCAAAGTGGCAGCGAGCTTGGAATCATTGTTATTACAGCCTTTGGTACTATCGATCAGGCGGTTGAAGCGCTCAAGCTGGGTGCTAATGACTTCCTAACCAAACCGCTTGATCTGGACGCCATTCGTGAAGCGGTCTTTCGGGTACTGGAACGCCAGCGCCTATCGCTTTCACACGATACGGAGCTTAGCCACTTTCATGGCATCGTGGGTAAAAGTGATGCCATGCAGTCGCTATTTCATGACGCCTCCCGTCTGGCTAAAAGCAATGCACCCATTCTTATTCTGGGGGAAAGCGGCACCGGCAAGGAGCTTCTGGCCCGCGCAATACATCAGGAAAGTCCGCGCCATGACGCTCCTTTTGTGCCCGTCAACTGTGCCAGTATCCCCGCTGACCTTATGGAAAGCGAATTTTTTGGCCACGTGAAAGGCGCGTTTACCGGAGCCAACGAAGCGCGTAAGGGTCTTTTTCAGACAGCTCAAGGTGGCAGCCTGTTTCTGGATGAAATTGGTGAAATGCCGATTAACCTGCAGGCTAAACTGCTGCGGGCGCTTCAGGAAAAGACCGTGCGTCCGGTAGGCGGCGAGCGTGAAGAAACCGTCGATGTGCGTATTATTGCCGCAACCCACCGCAACCTGGACAAAGAGATCGAACAGGAAAGCTTTCGTAGCGACCTGTTCTACCGTCTGGAAACCTTCTCGCTTCGAATTCCGCCTTTGCGCGAACGAGGCAGCGATATCGAGCATCTGATTTTTGCCCTGATTGATAAACACTCAGAGGCGCAGAATAAGCAGATTGAGCAGATCGAGCCCGATGCACTCAACAGCCTGCTTCACTACTCCTACCCCGGCAACGTGCGCGAGCTGGAAAATGCCATCATGCGCGCGGTAACGCTGAGCGAAGAGGGTATTTTACAGTACCAGGACTTGCCCGAGCGGCTGCGGGAACACTCACCGCAAGACGCTGGCGTTGAAATTACGCCAACCTTGAATGGTGAAATACTACCCGGCACCCAGCTACCTGCGCCTGCTCCTACCCGCTGGCCAAGCCTTGAAGAGGTGGAAAAGCGCTATATTCGTAAAGTACTTGAAGCTACAGGTGGAAATAAGCGCCGTACAGCGGAGCTGCTGGGAATAGCGCGAAGAACGCTCTATCGTCGGCTTGAAGACAGCGATGAGTAAGTGAACCAACCCATTTAAAAGGCCAGATCAGCAATCGCTCATCTGGCCTTTTTCACTTAATGGACCTTTTTTACTTAATGGATCAGGTGCCATCTTCTGTTGGCGGTATACCATTGTTATCGTCATTTGCCATCGGCCCCTGGTTTAGCGGCTCTTCAGGCTCAGGTTGAGCATTTTCATTCGGGGGATTATCTTCTCCGCAGCCTACCAATAAAACCGTACTGAAGGCACAGATGAAGGCCAGTAATAGTGCCTTGATGCGATATTTATTCAGTATCACCATGCCGCTCTCCTTTGCTTATCATAGTGGATATGAGTATTCACCCTTATCAACATAGCCAAGCCCCCTGGTGTTGCAAGGCGCTGACCGATATTAGGCAAATAAGGAATCAAAGATAAAAAAACCCCCGCAAGCGCGGGGGGAAGGATGATAAACCGTGTGGAGCAGCCGCAGGGAACGAACAGCTGAAGCGGCTTATCATCGTAGGGATCGTTGAACGGTTACTGGCCGCTAGTTAGCTCGTCATCATTTTCTTCATTGGCGCCTGGCATCGGGTCCGTACCCTCTCCAAATCCGGGCTCTTCATTTACTGGGTTCTCACGAGCTTCGTCCTCAGGCTGCATAGACTCTTGCGGAACGGGTGCATCATCAGCTGTTGAGCCTGCTTGGCCTGTAGGGGAATTACCGGCAGGTTCCTGAGTGACTGTGTCATCTGTCTCGAGTGGCGAAACTGCACCTTGGTCCATAGATTCAGGCTGCTGCGCAGGCGGCATTTCTTCTTCGCCATTGTCACCACAGCCTGCAAGGAGAAGAACACTTGCAGCCGTAGCTGCCATGCACAGTGAAAGTATACGCGGGCGTTTCATTTTTACGTTTACATGCTTGTCCATAAATTCTACCTCCATGGCGTCCTGTGCAAATATCCTGAACTGCTATCCTATACTCTGCATGCATCACACCAATTCTTGAAATTAATCAATAAAGCACTTTAAAAACAGTTACCTATTAAAAAAATAAAATACTGACCAAGACCGTAGCCCGGGTAAAAAATGGCACATGTGGCATTTGTTGGCAGCGTTGAAAGAGGCGTTGTGACACAACCAATGCATTTATGTATAATATTTTCTAATAATTAACTATTAAAAAACTATTTTTTATTTATGAGTACTTTGTGTGGCTGCTTTTTATAGCAGGCATTGAGTAATGAAAAGCGGTCACACAAAGTGCCTACTACTAATAAAAGGCATAGCCAATGGTTGACCAGCGTCCTGTTAAAATTAAAGTACGCGGCTTGAGTAAGGTATTTGGCAAACAGCCGAAAAAAGCCTTGGCGCTACGCGACCAGGGATTAAAGCGCTCTGATATTCTGGAAAAAACAGGTCAGACGTTGGGTCTTTCCAATATTTCCTTCGATGTTTATGAAGGTGAGCTACTGGTCATCATGGGGCTTTCGGGCTCGGGCAAATCTACCCTGATTCGTTGCCTCAACCGCCTGATTGATACCACGGAAGGCGAAATCATCATTGATGGGGAGAATATTCCTACGCTAGGCGAAAAGGCTTTATTAGCATGTCGCCGTCGGCATTTTTCCATGGTATTTCAAAATTTTGCGCTCTTCCCCCACCGCACGGTGCAGCAAAACGCCGAGTTTGGCCTGGAGATTCGAGGTATTGCCAAGGCAGAGCGCAAGCAGATCGCCCATACCGCTCTTAAACAGGTAGGTCTGGAAGGTTGGGAGGATGCTTACCCTAATCAGCTCTCTGGTGGTATGCAGCAACGCGTTGGGTTGGCGCGAGCACTTGCCAACGATGCCAGCGTACTGTTGATGGACGAAGCCTTTTCGGCGCTTGATCCTTTGATTCGTAAGGATATGCAGCAGGAACTTTTGCAGCTTCAAACCAGAATGCAGAAAACGACCGTCTTTATCACCCACGACTTAGACGAAGCACTTAATATCGGTGACCGCATCGTGCTGCTTAAAGATGGCGAAGTGGTCCAAATAGGTACCCCAGAAGAAATTCTCACTCAACCTGCCAATGACTACGTGCGCCGTTTTATCGAAGGCGTAGACCGCTCACGCGTGTTAACCGCCGCAAGCGCCATGCGCCCACTGCGCACCACGGCGCGAGATAGCGACGGCCCGCGTACTGCGCTGCATCGCATGCGCGAGCATGCGCTTGATTCCATCTACGTGACTGACCGTGACCGTCAATTACTTGGCCTGCTTGAGGCGGAAGCCGCTAACACTGCCATTCAGGAAGGTGCTGAAAGCATTTCCGGCTACCTGACCCAGGACTTTTGCAAAGTGCCACCTGATGAGCCCTTGCATCATCTGTTTACCATGTTTAGTGAAAAGAGCTTTCCCATTGCCGTTATAGACGAACAGCATCGGCTGCAGGGCGTTGTGGTGAAAGGCGCCGTACTGGATGAACTGGCCAAAGCAGGAGAGCAGTAATGGAAATCCCTCGTCTTCCTCTGGGCAGTTGGATCGAAACCGGCCTTAACTGGTTAACAAGTGAGTACTCGGTTGTTACTCGGGGTATTTCGCGCTTTACCCAAACCGGTATCAACAGCTTGAACGATGGCTTGATGTGGCTGCCGGAATGGGCGCTTTTGGCCATTATCGCCCTTCTTTGCTGGAAACTTTCCGGCCCCCGGCTTGCCATTGGTGGCGCGGCAGGCCTGGCATTAATCTGGAACCTGGGTCTTTGGAACCCGATGATCGAGACCTTGACCCTGGTGGTCATTGCAACGCTGGTAGCGGTCATTATCGCGCTTCCTGTTGGCATTGCAGCCGCGCTGTCAGAACGGCTTTACCGCGTGATCATGCCGGCCCTCGATTTTATGCAGACCATGCCCGCGTTCGTTTATCTAATACCCGCCATCCCGTTTTTTGGTATTGGCTCGGTATCGGCCATTTTTGCCACGGTAATATTCTCCATGCCGCCCGCCATCCGCTTCACAACGCTGGGTATTCGCCAGGTGCCTGTTGAGCTGATTGAGGCCGCCGACTCTTACGGCGCGACCCGTAGTCAGAAGCTGTTTAAAGTGCAGTTGCCGCTTTCGCTACCGACGGTAATGGCAGGTATCAACCAGACCATCATGCTGGCCCTCTCCATGGTGGTTATTGCTGCCATGATCGGCGCGGATGGTTTAGGCAGCGAAGTATGGCGTGCCATCCAGCGTCTTCGCCCCGGCGACGGTTTTGAGGCAGGTATTGCGGTCGTTATTCTGGCCATGCTGCTGGATCGTTTGACCCAGTCAGTTCGCAAAACATCCAAATAGGCTGACCACAGCCTTTAGAGAGCACCATGCACGTCGAGTTAAGCGCACTATCAGCCTGCTTGACTTGATGGGATTGATTTTCACGACCATGCTGAAATCGCCTAATACAATTTTTATCAAGGCGATAATGACAAAAGGGAGCAAGTGAATGAAAACGCATATGTTGAATCGTCGTATACGGCTGGCCTCGGCAGTACTCATTGCAGGGTCTGGTTTAGCCATCAGTGGAACTACTCAGGCACAGGATCAGGGTACGGTTAACCTAGCGTATGTCGAGTGGTCATCAGAAGTGGCCTCTACCAACGTTATTGCTGCGGTACTTGAGCAGGCTGGCTTTGACGTTGAAATGACATCTCTTTCGGCGGCTGCCATGTTCCAGGCACTCTCAACAGGCGACGCCGATGCCATCGTGGCGGCATGGTTACCCACAACCCATGCTGAATACATGCAACGTATTGGCGACAAGGTTGAGGACTTAGGCCCCAACCTGGACGGCACAAAGCTTGGCCTTGTTGTACCCTCTTACACAGACGTTGACTCGATCGCCGAGCTTAACGATAACGCCGATTCGTTCAATAGCGAGATCATCGGTATTGACCCCGGTGCAGGCCTGATGGGGCTGGCCGAAGAAGTCGTGGATACCTATGATCTTGATCTTCGCTTACGTAGCGGCAGTGACGCCACCATGGTAGCCGCACTTAGCAATGCTATTAATAACGAAGAAGATATTGTGGTCACCAGTTGGACACCCCATTGGATGTTCGCCCGCTGGGATCTTAAATATCTGGATGATCCTGAGAACGTGTTCGGTGGTGCCGAACAGATCCATACTGTGGTACGTAGCGGTTTCGAAGACGATATGCCGGAAGCGTATGCGATTCTTGATGCCTTTGAATGGACCCCTGAGCAAATGGGCGAAGTCATGCTGATGAATCAGGAAGAAGGCAGTGATCCTTACGATAACGCCAAGCAATGGGTAGAAGATAATCAGGATATTGTAGAGCAGTGGCTAGATAGCTAACCGCTATCTATCGTGTGCCGGTTGCAGTAAACGCTGTAGCCGGCACGTTTGCTTAAAAAAAGTTATACAAAAAATACGATCAAAAAAACATCAATACAATGTTTGTTAATATATAGTTAATCAAAGCTACACGACGCATACGCGCGTGTTTTCTAATCAAAACGGAGAGGCACTCGTGGATAAGCAAGAACCTAATCATTCCCCGGATGAACCGGGCTCAGAGGGCATTCCTGCTCCTGAGGGGGCAGCGAACCTGATCGATACCGATTACGTTATCGGCCAAGATAATATTACGACCAATAGAATGGGCTTTGACCTTGACCTGCATGGCAAGGTATTCAGCATCTCGGCGGTTGTTGTACTGATATTTGTAGTGTTAACGCTGGCGCTGCAAGACACTATTGCGCCGATATATGATGCTATTTTCAGCTTCTTGACCGGCAATCTGTCCTGGTTCTTTATTACTGCTGCCAACATATTCGTTATTTTATGTATTGGCTTAATTTTTTCCCCGCTGGGTAAAATACGTCTTGGCGGGGCTGACGCCAAACCCGACTATACCTATATGGGTTGGTTCTCGATGCTGTTTGCCGCGGGCATGGGCATTGGCTTGATGTTCTTTGGCGTGAATGAGCCACTCACCCACTTCGGAACCTCGCTTGATGGTGACAGTTGGGCACCACTGGGAGGCGCTGAGGGGAATGCTGCAGCAGCCACGTCGCTTGCCATGGCAGCGACTATTTACCATTGGGGCCTTCACCCTTGGGCGATTTACGCAATTGTGGCACTTTCGCTGGCCCTGTTCTCGTTCAACAAGGGTTTACCGCTTTCCATGCGTTCGGTGTTCTACCCTATTCTGGGCGAGCGCGTTTGGGGGTGGCCAGGCCACGTAATTGATATTCTGGCGGTATTTGCTTCGCTATTTGGTTTGGCCACTTCATTGGGGCTAGGCGCTAGCCAGGCGGCTGCAGGCCTAACCTATCTGTTTGGCGCGCCTGAAGGCGACATCACGATGATCCTGTTGATCGTCGGTATTACACTAGTAGCTATCGCATCCATCGTTGCCGGCGTCGATAAGGGCGTACAGCTGCTCTCCAAAATCAACATCGCCATGGCGGCGTTACTGCTGTTCTTTGTGATTGCAGTAGGCCCGACCCTGTTCATTGCGACGGGTTTCTTTGAAAACCTGTGGAGCTATGCGGCTAATTTCACCGCGCTTTCAAACCCGTTTGGCCGAGAAGATGCTAACTTCAGCCAAGGTTGGACCGCCTTCTACTGGGCATGGTGGATCTCCTGGTCACCGTACGTCGGCATGTTTATCGCCCGCGTATCACGTGGCCGCACGGTTCGAGAGTTTTTGATTTCCGTACTTATTATACCGTCAGTGGTATCGGTTCTCTGGATGACCACCTTTGGCGGCACGGCAATTGATCAATATGTGAGCCAAGGCATTAGCGCTGTGCGCGATGCGGGCGTCGACCTGCAGCTGTTCATCATGCTGGAGCAGTTACCGCTGTCACAAATCACTTCTTTCATCGCGATTCTGCTGGTAATTATCTTCTTTGTGACCTCATCCGATTCAGGCTCTCTCGTGATTGACTCAATCACGGCGGGCGGCAAAGTGGATGCACCAACGCCACAGCGTGTTTTCTGGGCGATTATTGAAGGCGCCATTGCCATTGCGCTATTGCTGGGTGGCGGGTTGACAGCCTTACAAACCATGGCGGTTTCCACCGGGTTCCCATTCACCATCATTCTGCTGGTCGCCTGCTATGCGATTGTTAAAGGCTTGATGAGCGAGCCAAGGTCCGCATAATCCTTGTCAGCTTGCACTTAATCAACGGGCAGCCAATTGGCTGCCCGTTTTTTTGTAGCTATAGGTTAACACCACAGATCTTTTAAAGGCGTATCGGGCCGGTAATGGTTGGCAATTTGCGCCTGCAGAAGCTCTGCCGTTGCCAGCGCATCAATAAGCGCATGATGCCCCTGATAGTTAGGCAGGCCATAGCGTTCGCGACTGGCGTTTAAACGTATCGAGACAGGCGGCCGCCCTAGCCAACGGCGAAAGCGGGCCCACAGCGTCTGGCGATGCAGCCTTGCCTCAAGCGACATCGTATCAATCATGGGAAACATCACTCCTTCGCCACGCCGTGCCTTGATCGCGGTATCAAGAAAAGGCCGCTCGATATTACGAAAGTGAACGACTACCAGGTGACCTGCCAACATTTCCAGCAGCTCATCCAAAACAATATCCAGGTCGGGCGCTTCGGCTACTTCAGAATGAGTGATGTGATGAAAAGCGATTGACGCTTCCGCCAACGGCCTTGTGGGGTTGACGACCCAGTAACGTCTTTCGGCAAGCTTTATGCGATCAAGCGTAAACGGCACGACCCCGATACTGACAATGGCATGGCGATCTTCATCCAAACCGGTAGTTTCCATATCGAGCGCAACCATGGGCACATCGGAAATAGGCGTATCGCTTGCAGGCAGCGGCGTTGAGAAAAACCGCTTGATAGCATCATCTTTTGCCTGCTGCCCGCGCTGTGCCATGTAGTTGGCCCAGTCGGACTGGGTGACGCGCTGACGTGGACGAATACCTAGCATATTACTGCCTCGGCCGCTGCGCGGGCATGGGGTAACGGAATTTTAAAAACTTCTGAGCATTGCTGAGCACCTGAAAGGCATCTTTCAGCGTATGCCGTTCGCTATCCTCCACGTTTTCAGGCTCGATATTATTATCCGGCACCCGCTCTTCCTGAATATCTATCATTTGGTGGCGTATCCGTGACATACATAAAAACTCAAAGGCATAGCTCAGCTTATCGCTAACCCCGGTCGCCAATAGCTGCGTCTGGCTTATATCGTTTAACCGCTGAAACGTATTCTGGGCTTTTGAACCACAGGCCAGCGCATGGATGCGGATCAAATCCACCATGGGCGCAGTACCCCGCCGCTTCAAGTTAATCGAATTATTATGCTTGCCGTCTTTTTCCATCACAAAGGTGCGGAAAAACCCAAGCGGTGGGGTACGATTGAGCGCATTGCGCGCCATGGCCGCTAGAAACAGCGGGGATTCTGCGGCTCTTTTAGCGACGAGATCCTGCAGGGTTTCAACGAAATGATCCTCGCCATAGATGCTGTCCAGGTCAAAGAAGATCGAACTTTGCAGTAGCTTTTTAGGCGTGGGGTTAGAAATCCAGTCTTCAAAATAGTCTTTCCAGACGCTCAGTGGCTGACGCCATTGAGTATTGGTGGCCATGATATCGCCCTTGCAGTAGGTATAGCCGCAAGCATCCAGGCCGTCGCTGACAAACTTGGCCAGCGCATAAAAGTAATCGTCATGCTCTTTGGGTACAAAATCGTCAGACAGAACGAGCGCATTATCCTGGTCGGTCACAATGCTTTGCTCATTACGTGCCATCGAGCCATTAACCATAAAGCAGTAAGGCACTGGCGGGGGGCCAAGCTCCGCCTCGGCGAGTTCCAGCAAGCGACGGGTAAAACTGCGCCCGATGGTTGAAAGCGCACTGCCGACCATTTGTGAATTAGCCCCTTCCTGCACCATTCTGACAAAGGCAGCACGTACGTCAGGCGCCAATCGGGCAAGACCCTGGGCACTGGATTGATTAAAAATATTGCTGACTAGATAGAGTCCGCTGTGGGTTTCATAACGAATGATATCGGAAAGATGCACCACTCCAACCGGGCGCTGACGGTAGATGACGGGCAAGTGATGCACGTTATTGCGCAGCATGGTAAGCATTGCCTCATAGACTGAGGCATCTGACTGAATGGTAATCAGATGAGACGATGCGACATCGCCAATCGCAGCCTGAGGCGAAAGCCCCTCTGCCACTACGCGGGTCCGAAAATCGCTATCGGTAAAAATCCCCTCCATGCGCCATTTCTGACCTTCGCTGTCCTGGAAGCTATAGCGGGGATTTCCCGAGCACTCCTTGATCACGATAGCCGCCGATGCCTGCGCCTCGCTGATTTGATTCGCCACCTGCTGTAGAGTGGTGCTGGCCTCGACCATAACCGGATAACGCGTTACCAGCTTGCGGATACGCGTCACCATCATGTCATTGGACTTTTTCTGCTGTTCGGCAACTGTTTCAAGGCGTGGCCGTTCAAGCTCTACAAAGTCTGCAAAATCGTCATCTTCTTCACAAAGACGCTGAAAGACATCGTTGGGGATGAAGTAGATGAGCGTGTCTTCAATCGCCTGAGCCGGAAAGCGCACCTTATGATTACGCAATAAGCTGAAGTGGCCAAAGATATCCCCTTCACCCAGGCGGTTATAGAGCTCGCCCTGTCGACGATAGACTTCAACGGCTCCGCTTCTTATAAAACATAGCTCGTTTAGAATATCGTTGAGCACCAGAATATCGCTGCCGGTCTTGAAATAGCTGACCTCTACTCGCTCAGCTATGACATCAAGCAGCTCATCGGAGAGCCCATCAAAGGGCGGAAACTGGCCCATGAATTGGCGAATTTCGAGTAGCTCAATGTCCATGTATTCTCCTAAGACATATCCGGCAGGCAAAAAGATAGTTTGGAGCTGTTAATGAGCAGCGTAAACCCTGGACGCAATAAAAAGCCCGGCACTCACGTGCCGGGCTTTATTGATCACTAGCGAACTACTTCATGTTCTAAACGATAATTCAGCTGTTACTAACCTTACCGCTAATCATCAAGCCAGCTTCTAGTAAAAAAACGAGACTTATGACTCGCTGGCCATCTCTTGAACACGCTGCATCATTTCCGGATCTTGCTGAATGGACTGACCAATGGCATTGAAGGTATCAACATCCAAGCCGCTATCTTCCACGACTTCAATCATACGATCATTGGCTTCGGCGCGAACTTCCTGTTGTGCAGCTTCGTCACCTGCTTCCTGCAGACGCTGTGTGTACTCTTGCGAGATCACGGCGATTTCTTGAGAAGCATCGGCGAACTGCTGTAGCTGCTCGTCAGAGAAATCCTGGGCGGGTACCGCTTGTTGAGTCGCCATAGGATCCTGAGCGGGGTCCTGCGCTTGTTGGGCATTGGCGGTAGAAGCCATTAAGCCGGTAGCGAGCAGGGCAGCAGAAAACAAAGCAGTTAAACGTTGCATAGAAAGAAACCTCATTGACACGTTGTGAATGTGTAAGGTCTGACGCAATGATTCAGGACAGGTTCAATTTTTTCAGTAATAGAATGTAACGAGGTAAGAAAAAACGCCCTATAACGCTAGATAGCCTCTGTATTTATATAAAAAATTTCAATAAAAACAATAATTTAATTAAAATCCCTTATATTTTATTTTATCTCTTTTTTATAGCTTTATAAAACATTAATTTTATCAGTGCTCAACTCAGGTTTATAAACGCTGCAAGTAGCCAACACCGCCCAAATTACGCATCTGCTGGGCAATCCACTGGCTGCGCCTTTCTACCTGGGCATCCGGGCGTGATGCACTGCGCGTACGCGGACTGGGCAGGATGGCCGCCAGCAAACTGGCCTGACGATCAGAAAGTGCGCTGGCCGATACCCCAAAGTAGTGTCGGGAAGCGGCTTCCAGGCCAAAAACGCCGCTATCCCATTCAGCCACATTAAGATAAACCTCTAAAATACGCTGCTTGCTCCAAAGCGTTTCAATCAGCAGCGTAAACCAGGCTTCCAGCCCCTTCCGGGTCCAGCTTCGTCCGCTCCACAGAAAAACGTTCTTGGCTGTTTGCTGGCTAAGCGTGCTGGCACCGCGCAGGCGGCCACCATCCTGGCTGGTTTTCCAGGCACGGCGAAGCTCGACGATGTCGAACCCGCGATGAACAGGAAAGCGCTGATCTTCAGCTGCAATGACGGCGAGCTTGGCGCTGCTGGAAAGCTCATCCCAGCTGCGCCACTGACGCTGCACCTTGATCGGTTCGCTGTTGATCCAGCTCTGTATCTTGCGTTCCACTATCACCATGGAACCCGGTGGCGGAACAAAGCGGAACAGTAAAACCAGGGCAACGGAAAGTAGGACAAAAAGCAGCACGCCGCGCCACACAAGACGCCATAGCTGACGAAGAAAGCGGCTCAGCGTACGTTTAAGCATCGTTATCCTTAGCGTTTCATAAGATGTTCCGCATGATAACGCAGATGGTCCTCAATGAACGAGGCAATAAAGAAGTAACTATGGTCGTAACCCGGCTGACGGCGCAACGTAAGCGGGTGATCATGTTCTTCACATACGGCTTCCAGACGTTCAGGTTTTAGCTGCTCTTCCAGAAACTGATCGGCTTCACCCTGATCGATAAATAGCCGCTGTCGTGAGGCACCGTTGGCTACCAGCTCGCAGGCATCGTACTGGCGCCAGCGCGATTGATCGTCTCCCAGATAGCTGGTGAACGCCTTTTGCCCCCAAGGGCATTCCATAGGATTGACGATAGGTGCAAATGCAGAAACCGAGCTGAAACGTCCCGGATGGCGCAGTGCCAGAATCAAGGCGCCATGACCACCCATCGAGTGTCCGCTGATCGACTCGCGCCCGTTCACCGGAAAATGCTGGCGCACGACCGAGGGTAACTCTTCGATAATGTAGTCGTACATCCTGTAGTGCGGCTTCCAGGGCGCTTCGGTCGCATTAACGTAGAACCCGGCGCCCGACCCCAGATCGTAGCTTTCGTGCTCGCCGGGTAAATCGGTACCGCGGGGGCTGGTATCCGGGCACACAATCGCGATGCCGAGTTCAGCCGCCAATCGTTGGGCACCGGCTTTCTGCATGAAGTTTTCATCGTTGCAGGTAAGCCCGGAAAGCCACCATAACAGCGGTAGACGCTCGCTTTCTGCCTGAGGAGGCAGGTAAACCGCAAACTCCATATCGCAGTCCAGCGCCCGGGAGTAGTGGCGGTAGCGCTTGTGCCAGCCACCAAAGCTGCGGTTGGCAGACACCAGTTCTAGAGTTTCACTCATGCTCATGGGCAGGCTCCTTGTGAAGAGGCAGGCGCGCAGGGTATACCCGCGCGCCTGGAGGGCGTATCAAGTAGCTACTTAGTAATGCAGTACGGTACGGATACTCTTACCGGCGTGCAGCAGCTCAAAGGCTTCGTTGATTTTTTCAAACGGCATATCATGGGTGATGAAGTCATCAATATTGATTTCGCCGTTCATGTAACGTTCAACGTAGCCCGGCAGCTCACTGCGGCCTTTCACGCCGCCAAAAGCAGAGCCTTTCCAGACGCGTCCCGTCACTAGCTGGAACGGGCGGGTAGAAATCTCTTCCCCCGCGCCGGCCACACCAATCACGATCGACTCACCCCAGCCCTTGTGACAGCATTCAAGCGCTGAGCGCATCACATTGACGTTGCCGATGCACTCAAACGAGTAATCCACACCGCCATCGGTCAAGTCGACAATCACCTGCTGAATCGGGTCACTGTACTCTTTGGGGTTTACAAAATCGGTTGCCCCAAACTGCTTGGCCAGCTCGAACTTGTCTGCGTTGACATCAATGGCGATGATACGTGCCGCCTTGGCCATGACTGCGCCCTGGATAACGGCAAGGCCAATTGCGCCGAGTCCGAATACCGCAACGGTGGAACCCGGCTCCACTTTTGCCGTGTTGAGTACCGCGCCGATACCGGTGGTCACGCCACAGCCCAGCAGACAGATCTTGTCCATTGGCGCTTCTTTGGAAACTACCGCCAGCGACACTTCCGGCAGGACGGTGTACTCACTGAACGTTGAAGTGCCCATATAGTGGTGGAGCATTTTTCCATCCAGCGAAAAACGCGATGTACCGTCAGGCATCACACCTTTACCCTGAGTGGCGCGTACGCTGCCACACAGGTTGGTCTTGCCGGAAAGACAGAACTTACACTTGCCGCACTCGGCGGTGTAAAGCGGGATAACATGGTCGCCAGGCTTGAGGCTGGTGACGCCCTCACCCACTTCCTGGACCACACCGGCACCTTCATGGCCCAAGACTGAAGGAAAGAGGCCTTCAGGGTCGGCACCCGACAGCGTATAGGCATCAGTATGGCAAACGCTGGTGGCCGCCATCTTGACCAGAACTTCGCCCGCCTTGGGGCCCTCTACATCAATTTCAACCAGTTCAAGCGGCTTTCCCGCTTCCAGAGCAACAGCTGCGCGTGATTTCATGAATGAACTCCTTAATACAGTAACCGTACTATAGACCAAGCATATCGCTAAGCAGTCAAGGTGCGGGCAGTGTAAGTTAGCTGGGGGTAAGGGAAAAAGCGGGATATACTCACAAGATTATTGCCACTGAGCAACAATCCACGAACTGACTGGAATCACTATGCAGCGATGGGACCGCATTGAAGCGTTTATTGAGGTTGTACGCTTAGGCACTTTTTCGGCCGCGGCCCAACATCTGAAAGTCTCCACCTCGCATATCAGTCGGCTGGTTAGCCAGCTGGAAAACCAGCTGGGCATTCAACTTTTATACCGTACCACACGCCAAATTCGCCTGACGGATGCGGGTGCTTTATACGTCGAACACTGCCAGCACCTGTTTGATGGTTTAAAGGATGCCGAGCAGGCCATCAGTGAACTGCAGGCCAAGCCCCATGGCCTGCTCAAGCTGACGTCGGCGACCACCTTTGGCGAGCGCTTTATAGCGCCTTTGGTCAACGACTTTCAGTGCCTGCACCCTCAGCTTGAGGTTCATATGCATTTCACCAATCGCCCGGTAGAGCTGATTGAAGAAGGTTTTGATATTGCCATTCGCATGGGCGTGCTCAAGGATTCAAGCCTGATTGCTCGGCGGCTATGCGAGCGACGTGAATACATTGTGGGTTCGCAGGCCTATTTTCGCCAAACGCCGCCTCCGCATACGCTGGCGGAATTGAGCCAGCATCGCTGTTTGATAGGCTCGCGGCCCAACTGGCTGTTCGAAGCGAACGGCCAGCGCCGTGAGGTGCGTATTGAAGGCTGCTGGAGTGGCAACTCGGGCCCTGCCCTGCTGGATGCAGCGCTCAAGGGATTGGGTCTGGCACAGCTGCCTGACTACTATGTCGCACCTTATCTTGCCAGTGGGGAACTTGTCGCGGTACTGGAGCCTTTTCAGCATCACGATACGGCCGTGTGGGCGGTGTACCCACGCCACCGTCATCTATCGCCTAAAATTCGCCAGTTGGTGGATTACCTGGTAGCCAACATGTCCCGCGTACTGCCGGATGCTCAGCCACGCTGACCCCGCCGCCCTGGCAGCTTTTACGTGATAGGCCTATCTAGCTAAAGCGATCAAAGGTTTCATAGGTTAAACGTTATTACCTATGGATTATTAACAAGTGTCGCGTGCCAGCATACAAAGGTGACGATATAATGAACATTCGCAACTGAATGTTTTTCGTCAGCAAGACCTGTAAATCTCGACACCGAAGGAAAAAGCATGCACCTCCCTCCTCCTGTTTGGCCCATCGATTTTCGCACCACGTTACTGCGGGCTACGCTTTACGTGCTTTTTATCGGTGGTATCGCCCAGGGCGCTTATTATGAAGCTCTTTATTTTCCGTCCGTGCGTTTTTCCGAGCTGGGCTTTACCGAGTTTGCCCAAACGCTAACGCTTGCCAGCTGCTGTGGTTTGCTGCTGTATATCCGCCAAGTAATCAAGGTTTTCCCTAATGTAACGTTACTGTTATTTGCTTTTATTGCCGCTTCTCTCGTTCGCGAACAGGACTACTTTCTGGATGTGTACGTTGCCGATAACAGTTGGAAGGTCATTGTGGCGTTGATCATTGTGCCTGTTCTTGGCTGGGTGATTTATCAGCGCCGTCGCTTTATTGCCGAGTTTGCACACTACAGCAATACCTTTGCCTTTGGCCTGTTTGCTGGCGGCGTGCTGACTACCTATATCTTTTCGCGCCTGTATGGACGTCAAATCTTCTGGCGTGCCGTTCTTGAAGATAACTACGCACGCATCTTCAAGGATGTTGCCGAAGAAGTTGTTGAGCTTCTGGGCTATAGCCTGATTCTGTTTGCCACCATCGAGCTTTTACTGCTGGCGCTTAGAATCCGTAAATCTCAGCGCCTAGCGTCTTAATTAGCCCCCTCAAGTCTTAGCGCCGTCCAAGCTTTCTTGGGCGGCGTTTCATTTTTTGGATTCCGCTATACGCAAACCCATTTGCACCGCGCCACACGTCCCCGTAGTGTTCCGCGCGATACCCCTCTTCAACTTTTTTAATAACAACGGCCCATAACTTATGAATAAGCCTAATCCACACGAGAGCCGTCCCAACCGCGGCATTTTTACTCGCTTTCTCGATAGCGTCGAATGGCTGGGCAACCTACTGCCCCACCCGGTTACCTTGTTCGCCTTGCTGTGTATCTTCGTGGTTATCGCAAGCGGCATTGCCGGCGCGCTCGGTGTGTCCGTGGCCGACCCTCGGCCTGCTAATGAGGGCGAGATAATTGCGGTCAACTCGTTGCTCAATGCAGAAGGCTTGCGGCGCCTAGTCACTGAAATGGTCACCAACTTCACAGGCTTTGCCCCTTTAGGCACCGTACTGGTGGCTATGTTGGGGGTAGGCGTTGCCGAACATTCAGGTCTGCTGTCTGCTAGTATGCGCGCCCTGGTGCTCAACCGCTCGCCACGTATCGTAACCTATGCCGTGGTATTTGCCGGTATCATGTCGAACATGGCAGCGGAGCTTGGTTACGTCGTACTGATTCCTCTGGCCGCCATGATCTTCCACTCACTGGGGCGCCACCCACTTGCCGGCCTTGCCGCCGCGTTCTGCGGCGTATCCGGCGGTTACAGCGCCAACCTGCTGATCGGCACCGTCGACCCGCTTCTTTCGGGGATTACCCAGGAGGCCGCGCGGCTGTTGGACCCGGCCTATATCGTGGGAGCTGAAGCCAACTGGTTCTTCATGTTTGCCAGCACCTTCTTCGTGACGCTGATTGGTGGTCTGGTCACTGAGCGCATCGTGGAGCCCAAGCTGGGCAAATTCGACTCAGCTTACGCCGAGAGCGATATCGACCAGCAGCGCATGGAAGGGCTTGGCGCGGAAGAAAAGCGCGCGCTGAAAGGTACCGGCCTTGCCGCCCTGGCGCTTGCTGCGCTGATCGCGGTCATGGTCGTGCCCGAAGGCGGTATTCTACGTAATCCGGAAACAGGCCTTGTCAGCGGCTCACCGTTCTTACGCGGCATCGTGGTTATTGTGGCCGTCGCCTTCACGCTGTTGGGATTCGTCTACGGCCGCTTGGCGGGCACCATGCACAATGACCGTGATGTGGTGAACGCCATGGCTAAGAGCATGAGCAGCCTTGGACTGTATATCGTTCTGGTCTTCTTTGCCGCCCAGTTTGTGGCGCTATTCAACTGGAGTAACTTCGGTACGGTGACCGCCGTTGCCGGCGCTGACCTGCTGCAATCGCTGGGCCTGCGCGGCCCGGGCCTGTTTGCGCTGTTCATATTGCTATGTGCCTTCGTCAACCTGTCGCTGGGCAGCGCGTCAGCCCAGTGGGCGGTGACAGCGCCTATCTTCGTTCCCATGTTGATGCTGATGGGCTACGCCCCCGAAGTAATTCAGGCGGCCTACCGGATTGGTGACTCGGTCACTAACCTGATCACCCCAATGATGAGCTATTTCGGCCTGATCCTTGCGGTGGCGTCGCGCTATCGCAAGGATATGGGCATCGGGACGCTGGTTGCGATCATGCTGCCCTATACGTTGTTTATGCTGATCGGCTGGAGCCTGCTGTTCTTTGTCTGGGTATTTATTCTTGGCCTGCCGGTAGGTCCGGGTTCCGCGACTTACTACACGCTATAGTTCTCCTGCTTGGCAAAACGCGTCAAGCTTGCCCAATAAAAAAGCCCGCCGTAGATACGGCGGGCTTTTTTTGTTGCGGTTGCGATTGCGCGCATGGCTCGCTTTCTCGTCCCTGCGCGCCAAGATTAACCGGCGCGGTCAGCGGAGAGTGCCAGAGGGCGCTGGCCTACCTGCTCGCCCACTTTAAAGCGCCCCACTAGGCTATGCATATCGCCTGCACGTTCATCTAGGGTCTGGCTGGCGCTTGAGGCTTCCTGAACCAAACGTGCATTCTGATGGGTTACCTGGTCAAGCTGTGAAACCGCCTGATTGATCTGCTCAATCCCCGTTGACTGCTCTTTGGTCGCATCAGCAATTTCGGTGACGTAGCGCGTCACTGACGACAGGCTGCCGATAATCTCCTGAAGATGCTGGCTGGACGACTTGACCAGATGCTCCCCCTCATTCACCTTGGCAACGCTGTCATCGACCAAATGGCGAATCTGAGCGGCCTCTTCGGCGCTACGCCCTGCCAGCATGCGTACTTCCTGGGCCACCACGGCAAAGCCGCGCCCCTGATCACCAGCACGTGCCGCTTCCACCGAGGCATTCAGTGCCAGCAGGTTGGTCTGAAAGGCAATGTCATCAATTGCCTTGATGATGGAGGTAATCTTTTCGCTGGCTTCGCGGATATTGCTCATTGCCTCGGTCGTACGCGTAGCGACATCACCGGCCAAACGGGCACGTCCATCGACGCTGAGGCTGGCATCCCGTGCCTGATCAGCGTAATCGGCGGTTTGCCTGACCGTCGCGGTAATCTGCTCAAGACTTGACGCCGTTTCGGCGAGCGATGCTGCCTGCTGATCGGTGCGCTGGGAAAGGTTTTCATTACCCACAGCGATCTGGCGGCTGCTTGAAGCAATGGCTTCAGCACTTTCACGAATTTGTGCCACCATGCCCTCAAACGTATCCATCATGCAATTGAAGGCTTGCGCTGTCTGGCCTACTTCATCGTTACGCTGTATTTCCAGGCGCATGGATAGATCGGCATTCTCGCCGCCCGCGGCGCCGCTGATATTCTCCATTTGACGACGCATGGTGACCAACGGGCCAAGTACGCGAACCAGGGTTCGCCAGCCAAAAATGGCCAACAGTGCAATCACTGCAAGGGTGACCGCAATCAGCAGCGTTCGTCCGGCATTGGCCAGTGACTCAGCTTCGCCAGCAGCGCTATCGGCCTGCTGAACCGCATAGGCTTCGATATCGTGAAGCTGGGCGCGCATACTGTCCATCGCCATCGACACCTCGCCCAACACGTCCTGTACGCGAATATCCATCTCCAGTTGCTGCTCACGCAGTACATAGACCGACTCCGCATCACCGACCATTAACGCTTCAACATCGACAATGATGCGATCCAGGTCTTCAATCAGGGCACGCTGCTCAAAGCCAGTACTCGGCGCCTCGGCAATGGCTGCCAATGACTGGCGTGCCAGCATGACCTGCTGGGCGATCTCATTGATACGCAGATGCACCAATGCATCCTGATCGCTGGTTAACGTTATCTGCCTGCCCAAGTCAGACAGCAGCGCAACGGCCATGCGAACGTTACCGCTGAGCTGGCCGATATCCGGCTGCACTTCAAACATGCTGTCCAGCAATGGCGTAGGCAGTGTGGTCATGCCATCTTCGCGCCAGGCCTGCATCAGCTCACGTTGGCTACGTTCCTGGCGCACATGGCTCAGGGCGGTACGGCCAGCAATATCCTCGGCACTTAGCATCACCGTCTTGATCATCGCCTGCATCTGCACCAGGCGCTCGCTCATTTGTTCAGTCAGCACAAGCGCTTCCCGGCGCACCTGCTCAAGCAACCTGTCACTGCCCAATAGGCGCTGATAGCTGGTATCAATCGTAGTCAACTGATCACGCTGCTCAACAGCCGTTTGGCCACTACGCAGCGTTTCAAGCGCTTCGTCAAAACGTGAGGCAAGCAGTTCTGGTGAGATTATCTGGTCAATCGTAGTCGCATCGGCAGTCAATAGGTCGGTATGGCGCTGCCTGAACTCGCCCATGGTCATCACTAGGTTACGACTGGCGCTCTGCAAAGGCATCACGTCATTGATAATGTAGCGCTGTGAGTTAATCAGCCGTTGGTTGGTTGCCCATCCGGTGACGGCCAGTACGAGCGCTCCCACTACCGCAGCAAGAAAGAGCGCTATCAGCATGGCGCGAATACTCAAGGATTTTTTCATATTTTTTCGCTGTCAGGGGATAAGGAAAACGCACTTTTATGGTGTAAGCGTGGCCCAGTTCACGGGCTCGAAACGGCCGTTACGAATGATGGTGGGCCATACGGCATGACTGGCTTGATGAAGGTCAGCGCTGAGCGTCAGGGGTGCGTCCAGTCCAATATCGACATTCTCAAGGCTAAGCAATCCATTCACGATGGAAGCGCGATCAGGCGCAGTGCCCGCCGCCTTGACGCCTTCAACGAAAAGCTTGGCAGCCAGATAGCCTTCCAGGGAAATGAAGCTGGGCTCGGCGCCATCGGCGTAGCGCTGCAAGGCCGCGCGGTAGCGCTCAACGGCAGGTAGCGCAGAATCCAACGGAGGCACTACTTGAGTGACCATGACACCCTCCGCCATATCGCCCAATTCATTAAGCAACGCCTGGCTACCCACGAAGGAAACATTCAGAAAAAGCGTGTCCTCCAAGTCCTTGCGTGCTTCGCGAATAAAATCGGCGGCTGGCCCAAACGTACTAACGATGATGACAGCACGGGGAGGTACCGGTGCCTGCAAAATGGTAGCAAGGCCCTGGTGGATATTACGTGTGCCACGCGTGAAGCGCCCGTGCGCCAAGCGCTCGGTGTCTGTTACTCCCCTTTCATGCAGCGCATTGATCGCACCGTGATAGCCCGCATCTCCAAAACTATCGTTCTGGGTGAAAAACGCGATTTCATCAGGCTCAATGCCAGCCTCCAGCAATCCGTTAATCATGGTGGCGGCTTCTTCTGCATAGCTTGCCCGATAGTTGACGATATAACGGTCAGGCGGGGATCGACGCAGCAATCCGGCACCGGTAAACGCGCCATATAACAGCATTTCTGCTTCATTATGAATAGGCACGGTAACGGCCGCTGTCGGTGTGCCGACGTTGCCAATCGCGGCCAGAATGCTCTCATTAGCTATCATGGCACGCGTATGCTTTGCCGCCAGTAAAGGGTCATACTGGTCATCATGGGAAATGAGCGTCAGCGACTGCCCGTTGACGCCACCTTCTGCGTTGACCTCGGCAAAATAGGTCCGGATGCCTTGTTGCATTTCCAGTCCCATGGAGGCTGCACCGCCTGTTTCAGGCGCTACGATACCGAACTTAAGCTCTGCTTGCGCCAAAGGCGACGCCAGCATTCCTGCTACTAACCATATTTTTAATCGCCGCATTGCGCTTCCTTGTCAGCCTATCTATCAAGCCCGTTGTTATAGACGGGCCTGGGTATGCGCAGCCTGATTCACGCTGAGCCTTTTCTAGTAATGAGGCGGCACGTGAGCACTAAGCCACCATAGGAATATCGGCCGACAAATCCACTACTAAAGAATTAGTTTATATCGTTGAACGGAATTTCGGTGAAGGACGTGATGTGTATATAAGAGAGGCTATTAAAAATAGCATTCCAGAAGATACATAAAGCGAGCTTCCATAGTTCGCGCCAATTCTGCTAACCGGCTTGGGTAAGCCTGGGAAGCTGTTTCACGTTTAGGGGAGCGGCTAGCAATGTACCGGCCTGAAACGACAAGACCCCACTTGAAGTGGGGTCTTGTCAATACGCTGCAACTGCCGTTTAAAAGCAGCGGCTTTTTCATGCTACCTGCCCGGGATTATTTATTCATCCAGGAAAGAGCGCAACGGCTCAGAGCGCGACGGATGGCGAAGCTTGCGCAGCGCCTTGGCTTCGATCTGACGAATCCGCTCACGGGTTACGTCAAACTGCTTGCCAACTTCCTCAAGCGTGTGGTCAGTATTCATATCAATACCGAAACGCATACGCAGTACCTTGGCTTCACGTGCGGTAAGGCCACCCAGTACGTTGCGGGTTGCTTCGATCAGACCTTCACCGGTCGCCATATCGATGGGCAGCAGCATCGTACCATCCTCGATAAAATCGCCCAGATGAGAGTCGTCGTCGTCACCAATCGGCGTCTCCATGGAGATCGGCTCTTTGGCGATTTTAAGCACTTTACGTACTTTGTCTTCCGGCATTTCCAGACGTTCGCCGAGCTCTTCCGGCGTCGGCTCGCGGCCCATTTCCTGCAACATCTGGCGCGACACACGGTTAAGCTTGTTGATCGTCTCGATCATGTGCACCGGAATACGAATGGTACGCGCCTGATCCGCAATCGAACGGGTAATCGCCTGACGAATCCACCAAGTAGCATACGTCGAGAACTTGTAACCGCGACGATATTCGAACTTGTCCACTGCCTTCATCAAGCCGATATTGCCTTCCTGAATCAGATCCAGGAACTGCAATCCACGGTTGGTGTACTTCTTGGCGATCGAGATAACCAGACGCAAGTTGGCCTCAACCATCTCTTTCTTGGCACGACGCGCTTTTGCCTCACCAATCGACAGCTTGCGGTTCACCTCTTTCAAGTCCGCCACGGTGAGCTGCACCATGTCTTCTTCAAAAGCTATTTTACGCTGGGAGCGAGCGATATCAGCACGCAGCGGTTCAAGACGGTCAGCGTATTTGGGCTGTGCTTCCTGGAAGGCATCCAGCCACTTGGGGTTGGATTCACTACCCGGGAACGACTTGATAAACGTCTTGCGCGGCACTTTGGCTTTTTTTACGCAAAGCTGCATGACCGCTTTTTCCTGGGCACGTACCTGCTCGACGCTGATCCGCACCTGGCCGACCAGACGCTCAAAGTGTTTGGGCACAAGCTTGATAGGCGAGAAAAGCTCAGCAAGACGCGCCTGCTCGGCCTTCAACTCAGCGCTACCGCGGCCGTGCTTGGCAAGCGCAGCTTCAACCAGGGCGTTCTGCTCGCGAATCTGCTCAAAGCGGGCTTTCGCCTCTTCAGGATCAGGACCACCTTCACTTGCGGTTGTGTCGTCGTCATCCTCGTCGTCATCGCTTCCAACGTCGTCGTCATCGCCCAGCTCGGCTTCCACTTCAGGCTCAGGCACATCCGCTTCGGCAACGCCGGGGATACCTTCGTCAGGGTCGATGAAACCGGAAAAGAGATCCGATAAACGCCCAGGAGCTTCTTCATCCTGGGTGGCGTCGTAAGCATCCAGAATCGAGGCGACAGCGCCTGGCAGATAAGCCAGTGCCGACATTACTTCACGGGTGCCCTCTTCGATCCGCTTGGCGATCTCAATTTCGCCTTCACGAGTCAAGAGTTCTACTGTGCCCATTTCACGCATGTACATGCGTACTGGGTCTGTGGTGCGGCCCACGTCGCTTTCCACGGCGGCAAGTGCCGCAACGGCCTCTTCCGCAGCGGACTCGTCCGTGGAGTGATCCGACATCATCAAAGTGTCTTCATCAGGCGCTTCTTCAGCAACACGGATACCCATGTCGTTGATCATGCCAATGATGTCTTCCACTTGATCCGGGTCGGCGATATCCTCAGGTAGATGGTCGTTGACCTCGGCATAAGTCAGGTAGCCCTGCTCTTTGCCGCGCGCGATCAACTCCTTCAGACGTGACTGCTGCTGCGCATTTCCAGCCATAGAAACCCTATCTCGACGAAGAAGAATGAAACACCTAGAGCGCTGAATCGATTAAACTCAACAAGCCGAACAGTATAGCGTAATTTACTGAACTTTTTCCAGCATAACGTATTTGCGCGGTCAATCAGGTGTGTTAGGTTATTCGGTTAGCTCAGCGTTTGGCGACTAACCATTATCTGGTGCTGAGATGAGCAAAATTCAACCCCCCTCGCCCCAAAAGTCTCATCTAGTGTTTAGTCATCGCTAACAATTTCATGAACTTTTGTCTTTCGTCAGCCGACAGCTTTTCACCAGACTCCTGCTTTTTAACTAACGCAGCAAACTGCTCCACCAGCGTTTCTACTTCTTTCTGCGGGGACAGCTGCTGCTGTTTGCTCTTCAAGTACTCTAAAAGACTTAAAAGCTCTGCCTCTCGCGTGTCTTTTGGAAGCAGTAATTCCCGCTTGGCAAGTTCTGCCAACACCTGGCCCTGAGGACTGCCTTGAAAATGTGCCAACACCACTTGTGGGCTGCGGTAACGTCCGGCCTGCAATAGGGCAACCAAATCACGGCATAACGATGTGTAGTCATCTTCTGGCAGCCACTCAAGCGTATCCGGCAGCGCCGATACAATGCCCGGCTCATGCAAAAGCAGCTGCACGATTCGCCCCACCGGCGACAGTACCTGGCTGCGCGTCTTGGGCTTAGACCGCCTGCCATTTTCAGGTTCCCTGCTTTCTTCAGCCTCAGATTCTGCTACCGGCTCCCAGTAGGCATGCTCTTTGGGAGGCGCTGTGCGCTTCTCCAAAAGCGCCTGCAACTGCTGCTGAGCCAACCCGCTGCGTTTAGCAAGCGCTTCCAGCAGCAACGACCTGAGCATTCCTTCAGGCACCTTGTTCAACGCTTCAAGCACCTGACTTGCAAAGCGCTCCCGCCCTTCCACGGTGTTTAGATCACGCCCTTGGGCGGCCTGCTCAAACAGGAACTCAGAAAGCGGCATCGCACAGGTAACACGATCCCGAAAAGCGTCAGCCCCTTCACGGCGTACCAGCGTGTCCGGGTCATCACTTTCAGGCAGAAACAGAAACCGCGCTTCACGCCCATCAATCATCAGCGGCAACGCAGTTTCCAGTGCCCGGCTAGCGGCTTGGCGCCCAGCACGGTCACCGTCAAAACAGAACACCACTCGGCTAACCAGCCGGAACAGGCGGCTTAAATGGTCTTCTGTCGTGGCCGTACCCAACGTGGCAACGGCGTTATGAATGCCGTATTGCGCCAGTGCCACCACATCCATATACCCTTCCACCATGACCAGCTGTTCAAGCTTGCTGGATGCCTGACGCGCCTCATACAGGCCGTACAGCTCGCGCCCTTTATGAAACACTGGTGTTTCCGGCGAGTTGAGATATTTGGGCTGTTCATCGCCCATCACCCGGCCGCCAAAGGCAATCGTACGCCCACGCAAGTCACGGATCGGGAACATCACCCGATCGCGAAAGCGATCGTAGGTTCGCCCGGTGTCCTCACGGTGAATCAGCAGGCCATACTCGACCTGAACAGTCTCCGAAATACCGCGCTCACCTAAATGTTGTTTAAGCGCTTCCCAACTGCCCGGCGCATAACCAATCCCGTAGGTTTGAATCACCTCAGATGAGAGCCCGCGACCTTCCAGGTAGCGTTTAGCGCTTTGGCCTTCGCCCATCTTGAGCCGTTCTCGGTAGAAGCTGGCAGCAAGCTCAAGCAGGTTAACGCCCTCTTTGCGCTTTTTATCACGCTCCCGGGCATGGGGGTCATCAGCACCTTCACGAGGTACATCAAGCCCTAGACGGCCGGCCAACTGCTCTACCGCTTCAGGAAAAGGAAGCTTGTCGTACTCCATCAGAAAGCGTAGTGCATTTCCGTGCGCGCCACAGCCAAAGCAGTGATAAAACTGCTTATCAGCGCTCACCGTAAAAGAGGGCGTTTTTTCCTGATGAAAAGGGCAAAGCCCAGCATAGTTCCGGCCGGCCTTTTTTAGCTGCACGCGCTCGCCAACGACCTCTACCACATCAACGCGGCCGAGCAGGTCCTCAATAAAACGCTGTGGAATCTGGCCTGCCATGAACTGCGGACATCCTCGCGCAGAGCGCTGGTTTACTGATAGTTAAAGCGTTGCTTAGGGTCATCAGACGTATCGCCAGATCACCTTAAACAACGAGAGATAAATCGAAAAACAAACGGCCACCTAGTGGCGGCCGCTTGGCATCCCTCTTGAGATGGCCAGCTAACTACTCTGACCTTCCCCAGGTACGGATCAATAGAGCCGTTCGAAACGCTTTTGCTCACGCTGAACCTTCTTGGCGTGGCGTTTTACGGCAGCTGCCGCTTTGCGTTTACGCTCAGCAGTCGGCTTCTCATAGTGCTCGCGACGGCGTACTTCAGAGAGAACACCGGCTTTTTCGCAAGAACGTTTGAAGCGACGCAGGGCGACGTCAAACGGCTCGTTATCACGTACTTTTACAGAAGGCATTAAGCACTCACCTACCTTAAGGAGTCTTGAGTTCGGATAGTACGCACACCGCTGATTGCATAACTGCCAGTGCGGTGTACGACCCAGTTTTACAGCGCACGATAGTCTAGTCGTGAAAGACCGTCTTTGCAAATGCTTACGCGGTTATTGCCTGACAATGGTAGACTACGACGTTTACCCATATTCACCCGAAGAGTCTTTTCTGCTATGCGCGTATTGGGCATCGAAACTTCCTGCGACGAAACCGGCGTCGCGCTTTACGATACCTCATTGACTGGTGGTAGCGGCTTGCTGGCCGATGCGCTGTATAGCCAGATTGCCATGCACGCGGATTACGGCGGCGTGGTGCCTGAACTGGCCTCGCGCGACCATACGCGTCGGCTGCTTCCGCTAATTGAGCAGGTACTCATCGACGCCAAACTGACCCGGCAGGATATTGACGGCATTGCCTATACCGCAGGGCCTGGGCTGGTCGGCGCGCTGATGGTGGGCGCCAGCACCGCTCACGGCATGGCACGTGCCTTGGGCATCCCGGTACTTGGCGTGCATCATATGGAAGGCCACCTACTCGCGCCTATGCTGGAAGAGGACGCCCCGCAATTTCCTTTTGTGGCGCTCCTGGTGTCAGGCGGGCACACCCAGCTAGTAGAGGTGAAAGGCCTGGGGAATTATCAGCTACTAGGGGAATCGGTGGATGACGCCGCCGGCGAAGCGTTCGACAAAGCGGCCAAAATGCTGGGGCTTGCCTACCCGGGCGGCCCGGAAGTGGCCCGACTGGCTGAACAGGGTGACCCCAAACGGTTTCGCTTCCCGCGTCCCATGACCGACCGCCCGGGGCTTGATTTCAGCTTTTCAGGCCTTAAGACGCATACGTTAACCGCCATCCGCCAGTTGGAAGCCGCGGGTGAGCTTAACGAGCAGGCCCGCGCCGATGTTGCTCGTGCCTTTGAAGAGGCGGTCGTTGATACGCTTGTGATAAAATGCCGCCGCGCGCTGGACCAAACGGGCCTTAAGCGGCTGGTGGTGGCAGGCGGCGTCAGCGCCAATCAGCGGCTGCGCGAGCGTCTGGCGCTTGAATGTCAAAAGCGTGAGGCCAAGGCGTACTACCCACGTGGGCGCTTCTGTACGGATAACGGCGCCATGATTGCCTACGTGGGCGCACAGCGCCTGGCGGCTGGCGAGCAGGATAGTGACGGCGTCATGCAGGCTACCCCGCGCTGGCCGCTTGAGCAGTTGGCAGCGCCCAGCGCCTCCTGATGATCACCCCCTAAGGCGCGGCTCTTCACCGCGCCTTAGCCTTCGAATATTGAGCCAATGACGCAGCAGCACCAGAAGGCTCAAGCATCCCACCACACCCAAGTAGTCAGGCGCCAGCCAGGCACAGGCAAGCGGGGCAATCAAGGCGCTCACCAAAGACGCAAGCGCGGCTGTTTTAAGCCGCCATGCCAGCAGCGCCCAGACGGCTGCACTGACTAACGCCACTCCCGGCACCAGCATCAACAGTACGCCTAAGGCGCTGGCCACCGCTTTTCCCCCACGAAATCCATACCAGACGGGATAGCTGTGCCCCAGCATGACCGACAACCCAATCAGCCCTTGCCAGGTTATCGGTAGCGCCATCATCTTGCTGGCGAGCACCACAGGTATGCCCTTGAACGCATCAAGAACCAACGTCGCACCCGCCAGGCGCGGCCCGTAAAGGCGCAGAACGTTTGAAAAGCCAGGGTTACAGGATCCACAGTAGCGTGGGTCGCTCACGCCCGCCGCTCGGCAAACGCTAATCGCGGCCAGCCAGCTGCCGCTTAAATAGCCGATTACGATCCATACCATGGCGTCTTTCCTGTCCTGCTGTCGTTTCGCCTCATCCTAACGTACAATCGCCGGCTTGTTGCAGCCAAGGAAAAGCCCGTGGATCGCATTTTGATCGAAGCGCTAAAGGTAGATACCGTAATTGGTGTCTACGATTGGGAGCGCACCATTCAACAGTCGTTAAGCCTGGATCTTACGCTGGCAACCGATATCCGCCCGGCTGCCGCAACGGATGATTTAAGCCTGACCCTGGACTACGCGGCCATTTGCCAGCGGATCCAGCGTTTTGCCGATGCGCATCAGTTCGCTCTGGTGGAAACCTTTGCCGAGCGCCTGGCGGAATGTTTGCGACACGAATTCCCGATTTCCTGGCTACGCTTAAGAGTACGCAAGCCCGGCGCCGTGCCCCAGGCGGCCAGCGTCGGTCTTGAAATCACGCGTGGCGAGTTACCGACCGCCAAGGAGTAACCATGAGTCTGGTTACCGTCAGTTTAGGCAGCAACATCGAGCCTGTTCGTCATATTCGTCTGTGTCTGGATGCACTCTTTGACACCTTTGGCCCATTGCAGATCTCCCGGGTGTTTGAAAGCGAGCCGGTTGGCTTTAGCGGCGGCCGCAACTTTTATAACCTGGTGGTGGCTTTTGAAAGCGACCGCTCCCCGGGCGAGCTTCAGGCCTGGGCCAAGGCGCTTGAAGTCATTCATGGCCGCAAGCCCGATACGCTCAAGTACAGCCCCCGGGCGCTGGATATCGACCTGCTAACGGTCGGCGATCTTTGCGGCGTGGTCGATGATATTGCCCTACCCCGCGCTGAAATCATCGACAACGCGTTTGTCCTGCAGCCGCTGGCCGAATTGCTTCCCGATGAACGGCACCCGGCCTGCGATACGCCCTACGCCACGCTCTGGAACAACTTCTCACTGGGCAGCCAACGTCTCTGGCCAGTTGATTTTACCTGGGGTAACGCTTGGCTATCCCGGGCGGAGGTCTTGCCCTACAAGGCAGTAGCGCGATAGTCAGGCGCTTTCAAGCGCATTCACCACCGCAAGCCTGCGCTGCTCACGCAGCGCCTCCCCAAGCGCCGCTCCCTGAAAACCCTGTTCAATGATCGCTTGCGGACTAACCGCGCGTGCGCTATTCCAGGCGGCCTCCAAGGCAGCGACTTTTTCGTCAGCCACTTCTGCGACCAATACCAGCTGAGCATCCACCTGAGTGGGCTTGCGCCAGCCATCCAGGCGTTCCAGCCAGTGCAGTACCGACACAGCGTCCATGGACGCCTTTACTAGCTCCAGGGTTAATGCCACATGGCGCGCCAGCTGGGCAACGGCATTGGGTAGCCGCAAGCGCTGGGCCAGTGTCTCGCGAGCCGTATCATCCAGCGCGCAAACCAACAGTGCATAGCGCCAGTGGGCAAGCGGCGCCTGACTTTGAGCAGGAGCATATTTCAATGATGTCAGACTTTGGGATAGCGCTTCACCGCTAAGCTCAGGGAACCAGACACTCAACGCCTGGCACTCGGCAAGGGTTGTGAAATACACCGCAGGGCTTGGTTCGCCCAGCGCCTTTTCCGTCTCAACCCATACACGCTCGGCAGCCAAGTGCTCAAGCTCGCCACTCTGGCTTACCTTGGTCATCAAGGCCACGGTTTCGAGAGCAATGGAAAACCCCAAAGGTGCGTAGCGGGCTAGAAACCGTGCCGTGCGCAGCACGCGCAGCGGGTCTTCACTGAACGCTGAGGAAATATGTCTCAGCACGCGTTTTTCGATATCGCCCCGGCCGTCAAAAGGATCAACCAACTGACCATCGGCTCCTTGGGCGATAGCGTTGACAGTAAGATCGCGGCGCAGCAGATCCTCCTCCAACGTGACATCCGGGCTTGCGTGCACCTCAAACCCTGAATAGCCATGGCCTGACTTACGCTCGGTACGCGCCAGGGCGTACTCTTCAGCGGAATCCGGATGCAAAAACACGGGAAAGTCGCGCCCGACAGGCTTGAAGCCTCGCTGCCGCATGACATCGGGTGTTGCGCCTACCACGACCCAATCGTTGTCGTACACCGGCCAACCCAACAGTGCATCGCGCACCGCACCCCCCACACGGTATACATTAAGCCCCGCAGTGCGAGGATCCTCTGGCTTAGCCACTAGCGCTTCTCCCGCTGCTGGCTGGGCACGCTGATCCGCTCATGAGTATCCAGGTTAAGCGCAGTTAACGCGCCACCCCATACGCAGCCGGTATCTAGCGCCTCGGCACGCACCTGGGTACCAGGAGTTCGGCCCTCAAGCGCCGCCCAATGGCCAAACAGCAGTCTTGGATTATCCTCACGGGCGTATTGAAACCAGGGGGCAAACCCTTCTGGCGCGCTTTCAAGCCCTTCTTTAGCGTCGAACTCCAAGCGCCCCTGGCCATCAATAAAGCGCATGCGTGCCATGGCATTGACTATAAACCGTAGTCGATCCATCCCTTCAAGCTCCTCGCGCCAGCGGTCAGGCTGGTTGCCGAACAGCTTCGTCAAAAAATGTCCTGACTGCTCGCTTGCCAGGGCCTGCTCGACTTCACGGCTATAGGCGATGGCCTGGTCAACGCTCCACTGGGGCAGTAGCCCGGCGTGGGTCATGAGGGTTCTATCCTGTTTCACGGCAAGCGGCTGACACTGCAACCAGTCCAGAAGCCGCTCACGGTCAGGAGCGGCTAAAATCCCATCCAAGGTATCGTGGCGTTTTTGTTTGCCGCCGCCACGCGCTACTACCAGCAGGTGAAAGTCGTGATTGCCCAGCACGCAGCGCACCGCACTGCCTAACGCTTCTGCTTCGCGCAGGCACTCAAGCGAGCCAGAGCCGCGATTGATCACATCGCCCACTAGCCACAGGGTGTCATTGGTGGGATTAAAATGCAGCGCCTCAAGCAGTGCCATAAATTCAGCGTAACAGCCGTGCAGGTCGCCAATCGCGTAGGTACTCATGTGCAAAGCCTTATATGAAAATAAACGATACTGACCATAAAAAATCGTACATTGTGAGATGCCATGCAGTACCCACTGGATTGCGCTGGTGGGATAGACAAACATGAACCAATATAAATTAAGCCTAATGGATCTAAGCGCTTTTGCCTTAGACAAGACAGGTAACAATCAGCGAAGTAAAACACTCGCGACGATCAAGGACAATACAACCATTATGACGTCTACCTACACGCGGCGCAGGCTTTTAAAAACCGCTACCTTTGCGGGCATAGGCATGGCGTTAGTGCCGT
The DNA here is from genome assembly GCF_003989825.1 of Vreelandella populi. Classification (GTDB taxonomy): domain Bacteria; phylum Pseudomonadota; class Gammaproteobacteria; order Pseudomonadales; family Halomonadaceae; genus Vreelandella; species Vreelandella populi. The sequence continues at coordinate 141,397 of NZ_RZHE01000008.1, read as the reverse complement.
TTACCACCTTGTTGCCCAATGCTCATGCCACGCGCCAACCCCTCGCAGCCCAGGCTAAAAAGCCTACCGTGATGGTGGGTGGCTGGCTTCTACGTGCGAGTGACCGCTGATGTACGTGCCTTTCGAGACGCTCAGCGAGCTGGGCGATACGGTCGATGTGTGCGTAATTGGCAGCGGTGCGGCGGGCGTTTCTATCGCGGTGACGCTTTCCCACCTGGGGCACCGCGTACTCATGTGCGAAGGGGGCGATGAAATCTTCAGTGAGCGCTCTCAGGATAGCTATCGCGGTGAGGTGGAAGGCGATACATATATTCCTCTGGAAGTCAGTCGGCTTCGTCACTTAGGCGGCTCTACCAACCACTGGGGCGGCGTTTGTCGCTCGCTTGATACTTATGATTTTACCGCCAAGTCTGCTGCCCCCGAGACCGCCTGGCCAATCAACAATGACGATTTATCGCCTTACTTTACGGCCGCCGCCGAGCTGCTCGACCTGGACCCGATTGCGGCCGATGAGCCCATCGAGGGGGCAGAATTTCAGCGTATCCATTATTCCTTGGGAACACCGGTTCGCGTCCAGCATAAGTACGCTGATGCGATCAGCGAATCCGAACACCTGCTGTGCTGCCTGACCGCCAACCTGCTTGGCCTTGAAACCGAAAACGGCCATGTTACCCGCGCAACGTTTGGCAACTATACTGGCGAGCAACACCAGGTGCGCGCCCGTTACTTTGTACTGGCCTGCGGTGGTATCGAAAACTCTCGTTTACTGCTCTGGTGTAACCAGCAGGCCAATGGGCAATTGATTCCCCATGCGGATAAGCTGGGACGCTACTGGATGGAGCACCCTCACGCGACGGTAGGTCAGGCTCTAATATTCGAGCCCGAAGCGCTGGGTCTGGATGAGACCTATAACGTATTTCTTTCGCCTAGCGAGCAGGCCCTTGAACGCCGGAAGATGCTCAACTGTGGTTTGCGATTACACCGCATGAACGCTGAGGCTTCTCAAGCTTTAATAGAGGAATTAAGCACCCAGGCCCCTACACTTGGCGAGCAGATCAGGGCGTGGCAGGCCGATGGCCGAGTCATCCACGGCGCCATGCTAAGGGCCGCGTGGGAGCAGGAACCCCGCTTTGAGAACCGTGTGGAACTCTCTGAAGAGCTGGATTCGCTGGGCATTCCGCGCAGCCGGCTGGTATGGACACAGTCAGCGCTTGATCGCCATACCATTCGCGAGAGTTTAATGCTGCTGGGCGAATACTTGCTTGAAGAGAATATTGGACGTGTACAGCTGGCCGACTGGCTGGCGGCTCTGCCCGTCACGATACCCACCGACGGCGAGCTTGCCGGTCGGCATCATATGGGTGGAACCCGCATGAGTCATCGCCCTGAAGAAGGTATCGTTAATACCGACTGCCGGCTCTTCGCCCAGGCGAATATGTACGTAGCGGGCTCAAGTGTGTTTGCAAGTGCGGGGCACGCCAACCCTACCCTGACGATTGTTCAGCTGGCGCTTCGCCTGTGCGATCACCTGGAACAACGCTTAGCCTAGGTTTCAAAAGCCGTGCTCAGTGCAGCTGGCACGGCACGGCTAATCGAAAAGGCGTCACCGGCACTTCAAAGGCGCGCTGACTATAGGTATTCAGCAACGTATAGGCGCCTTCCATCACCCCCACGGGCGTTTGTAAAATAGCCCGGCTGGTATAACGAAAGCGTTGGCCGGGACCAATCAGCGGCTGCTGACCAACGACCCCCTTGCCACGCACTTCCTGGCTATCGCCACTACCCTGGGTAATCTTCCAGTAGCGCGCCATTAGCTGAACGCTATGCGGGCTCTGGTTATGTACCGTTATGGTGTAGCTAAAGACATAGCGTGACTCCGCATCGCTGGACTCTGACGCTTGGTACTCAGGCGACACGCTGACTTCAATGGCTAAACCACTCACCCGTTGTCACTCCCTTCAGCGCCTGCCGCATCATCCACCCCAACCTGGTTGGCGATGGCCACGTACTCTGCAACCGTCAGCGTCTGCGGGCGGCGGGTCGGGTCGATCCCCAGGGCTTCAAGCGTCTCAGGACTAACGCGACCCTTAAAGTTATTGCGCAGGGTTTTGCGCCGCTGACCAAAGGCCAGCTTCACTAGCTCGAACAGAAGCGCCGGATCGTCTGCAACATGGGGCAAGGTGGCGTGCGGGGTCAGGCGCACAATGGCAGAATCCACTTTGGGACGCGGCACAAACGCCTCGGGCGGCACGATAAACAGCTGATCAACCTGGCAGTAGTACTGGGCCATCACCGATAACCGCCCCCAATCAGTGCCACCCGGCTGAGCCGCAAGCCGCTCCACTACCTCTTTTTGCAGCATGAAATGCATATCAGCGACGGCATTACCCGCGGTCAGCAGATGCACAATCAATGGCGTTGAGATGTTATAGGGCAGGTTACCCACCACGCGCAGCGCCGGGCCATCACCTTTCAAGGCCGCGAAATCAAACTTGAGCGCGTCCCCTTCATGAATCACGAATTCTGGATAATTGAAAAACTGCACCCGCAAGCCAGGAATCAGATCGCGGTCCAGCTCAATCACCTCCAGCGCCCCGGCCGCTTCCAGCAGGGGTCCGGTTAATGCCCCCTGGCCTGGGCCGATTTCAACGAGACGATCCCCTTCCCGCGGCCCGATGGAGCGCACAATACGCGAGATAATCCCCAAATCGCGGAGAAAGTTTTGACCGAAGCGTTTGCGAGCACGGTGCTGCTGGGGCACTTGAGACATCTAACAGGGTTCCTTGGAGGTTTTTTCAGTCGTGGAGCATGTAAAACGAATGGAACAATATAGGACAAGGCATACAAAACCTAGCTAGCGGCACGGGCTCGCTGATTGGCAAGACGGCGGGCGAGCGATAGGGCAACGTTCAGGCTGCCGGGGTCTGCCACGCCCTTGCCCGCCAAATCAATCGCGGTACCATGGTCTACCGAGGTACGTACGAGCGGCAAGCCCAGCGTGATATTAGCCGCCTGGCCAAAACCTGCATACTTGAGCACTGCCAGCCCCTGGTCATGATACATCGCCAGCACCGCATCCACACCCGCCAGGTGGCGCGGCGTAAAAAGCGTATCGGCAGGCAGCGGCCCGTGAATGTCCATTCCTTCGGCGCGCAGTGCATCAAGGGCTGGTGTAATGACCTCAAGCTCTTCGCGGCCAAGGTGGCCGTCTTCACCGGCATGGGGGTTTAAACCACACACCGCAATCCGCGGTGAGGCAATACCAAACTGACGCGTCAGGTCGGCGGACAGCAGACGGCTAATATGCGTGACCCGTTCAAAGGTAATAGCATCAGCAACCTGGCGTAGCGGCAGATGCGTGGTCACCAGCGCCACGCGCAGATCACCAGTGCCCTGCCAATGGGGGTTGCCGGCATGCAGCGCTTTATCTGTTGCCAGCATCATGACCACATCATCCACGCCGCAGGCGTCGCGCAGCCACTCGGTATGCCCGGTAAAGTCTGGGTAACCACCTTCAATAATCACGCCCTTATGCAGTGGAGCCGTCACGATAGCGGCCGCCTGCCCAGTCTGGCAGGCGTTAACCGCAAGCTTAAGCGTTGCCAGCACATAGCCTGCGTTGGCCGGGTTAAGCACGCCAGGCATGGCAGGCTCTTTGAGCGCGACCGGCCATACGGGAAGCTTGCCGACCGCAGCCTTTACCTCTTGACCCGGGCGAGTTTCCAGCAGCGCTACCGCAAGGCCAAGCGCTGCGGCCCGCTGGCGCAGCATATCAACATCGCCGATTGCCACCGTCTGCTCAGGTAGCTGCCCTTGGGCCGCCAGCATCAATACCAGCTCAGGACCGATACCGGCGGGTTCACCGGTGGTTATCAGCAGCGGCAGGTCAGTACTGGATGTCATTAGAGCCGAATATCCACAAAGGCTTCCGAGCGGATTTCTTGCTGCCAGGTTTGCAGCTCTTCATTGGCGCGGCGCTGGAAGATAGCCTGACGTATCTGCTCACGACGGCTCTCTTCGGTCACGTTCTGGCGTCGGCGCTCTTCCACTTCGATCACGTGATAGCCAAACTGCGAACGCACCGGCTCAGAGATTTGATTGGCGCCCAGTGACTGCATGGCTTCTTCAAAGGCTGGCACGGTCTGGCCGGGGCGCACCCAACCAAGCTCGCCGCCGTTAAGGGCGCTGCCACTGTCATCGCTAAATTCACGCGCCACGGAGGCAAAATCAGCACCTTGCTGCAAGCGCTGGCGCGCCTCTTGGGCACGCGCACGGGCCTGGTCTTCGCTACGTGTGGGGTTGAGTTCTACCAGAATATGACGGGCGCGAATCTCTTCAACAAATGATTGGTCGCCATTCTGGCTCCCCTGCTGGTCCAGCACGCGCTGAACATCGCGGTCGCTTACCGAAATGCGTTGGCTTATCTGGCGTTGCTGTACCTGACGCATCAGCATCTCACGACGAATATCTTCGCGCACATCGGCAAGCGTCATGCCGTCACTTTCCACCGCATCCGCGAACTGCTCCAAGGTCATGTTGTTGGATTCAGCGATGGTACGCAGCTGGCGGTTAAGCTCGGTATCATCAATGGTTAGGTTGGCGCGCCGCGCCAGCTGCAGCTGGACCTCGTCCATTACCATGCGCTCAAGCACCTGAGCCTCAAGCGTTGCACGCGGCGGCAGCGAGCCGCCCTGCGCCTGAGCCTGCTGCTCTATCTGCGCCATGCGGCCGTTGAGTTCGCTGCGCATGATGACGTTGTCGTTGACTACGGCCACAACGCTATCAATAGGCTGACGCTGGGTAGACGCATAATTTTGCGCCTGGGATACCAGCGGAGTCATGAAAGCGCCTGCACCAATGCAAAGGGCCATGACACCCGTGGCCGACACTTTCTTTGCTTGGGCTAGCAACGTATTTCTGGTCTTCATAAAAGGTCTCTTTCAGTCGCCATTCAACAACGTCGTTACAGGGGAGTAGGACGATAGCCGGGAATGGTCCGTTCAAAATAGCTGTCGGCCTGCTGGCCAATGCCACCTAAGCCACGGAATACAAAACGTAAAAACAGCCCGCGATCGTTGAAATCATCTTCAATGCGCGCCGTGTCGTTATCATCTACCCACTCACGCCAAACAAGCTGCACGCCGTAGCAGCAGTCGTTCCATTGCAACCCAGCCAATTGCTCAAGCGACCGGTCATTGGTTTGATCGTGCAGATAACGGCCAATCAAATCAATACTGGGACTGGCTTTCCAGGCAAACGACAGATCCCACTCTTCGCGGCTGTAATTACGAAAGCTGTCATCGCCCGGCACTACGTCAGGATCAAACCCTTCGATCTCCCAGCGGTAACCAAGGTTCACTACATGGCCTTCCGGATGGCGATAACGCAGGTCAACGCTTGAGCGTTCGGTCTGCTCGCGGTGGTCATCGTATAGCCACTCGTAGCCGGTACTCCAGCGATCATTGATCTGCCAGTCCAGCCGGGTAACCAGAGGCGAGCGGTCGCGTGTGGCCTGGTAGTAGCGCTGCGGGTTAACGTTAGGGTCCTCTTCGGGGCTTGCGGGTAACGTGTCAGGGTCCCCTTCACTGTCAATACGCCGCTCGGCAAAATAGACGCTTTGACCAACACCAAACGTCAAGCGTTCCCGCCCGTTGCTGTCTTCAATCAAGCGTGACTGTACACCCAGCGACACACGGTTAAGATCGCCCACCCGGTCAGCCCCGGAAAAGCGGTGAGGCGACCATAGCTGGTCCCAGGAAAAGGCGCGCTCGCGGCTATCAAAGTCGGGCAACTGCGTCTGATTGGTACGCGGTACGTAAGCGTAGTTAAGGCGTGGCTCCAGGGTTTGTTGGTAATCCCGATTGCCAAGCTCCAGCTCGCGCTCAAACACCAAACCACTATCCACTGACGTCACCGCGACGCTACGTGTTGGCGAGGTGCCACGATCAGTTTCCCGCTCGCCGTAATCAAGCTCATAGGCGGTATACCAAAGCTCGGTACGCGGCTCGATGTACCCCCAGGACTCCTCTCCACGCCAACCCAACGCTGGGGTCAGGTGCAGTCGACTACCTGTTGCGGCTTCTCGTTCCGGCACGCGCCGCTCATCCACATCACGCCAGAAATAGGTCGCGTTGGAGCGCCATTCGCTATAGAGCCCGTGACCTAGCTGCCAGTTGGAGTTCGCGGTCAGGCTGGGCAGGCGATAAAACGGCTTGTCGGTGTCATTAAGCGGGTCTTCAAGGCGCTGAAAACCCTGCGCCCGTGCATCAAGCTGCCAGCGCTCGCCCCGGTAATCCACCTGGGCCATACGCTCCATGCTCGTGCGGTCGCTGTCGCCAAACTCGCCGCCAAAATCATCGAAGTAGCGGCCGTCGCTAGCGGCGCCGTAACGCAAGTTGTAGTTGCTGCGGCTATTCACCCGGCCGGCATGCTGGGCATCGATATACCAGCGCTCTTCACCGGCAAAGCGGTTATCGTTATTGGAGTTGCCGTCATCACTGCTCAGGTAGCCACCTTCCACGGTACCCGCACTATCGTCCAGCAGGTAACGGTATTCGCCATTGAGCAGCAGGCCGCGATCCGTCATCCAGCGTGGGGTGATCGTGGCATCGTGATTGGGGGCGATGTTCCAGTAAAATGGCTGGGCGTAATCAATTCCGTCGGTTGAAAACCCGATCGCTGGCGACAGCAGCCCAGTATGGCGCGCGTCATCAATGGGAAAGCGCAGCCATGGCCAGTAAAAGATAGGCACATCTTTTACCTGTAAGCGGGCGTGGCGTGCGGTGCCAAACCCCGACTCTTGGTTAAGCCGTATATCACTGCTAACCAGTTGCCAGGTGTTTGCACCAGGGTCACAGGTCGTGAAGGTGGCATCGTGCAGGCGATACCGCGCCTCACCTATTTGCTCAAGCTGGCTTGCCTGGCCACGCAAATGTTCTTCATACAGCACATAATGACTATTGCGGATAGTGGCCCGGTCTTCGTTGAGCATTAGCGTGGCGTTGTCTCCACGCAGCAAAGCCTGACCGTCACGCAGCACCAAATTGCCCTCGGCATCGACCTGCTGACGATCGGCAGGCAAAAAGATTCGCTCGGCCTCAAGCTCGGTATTTCCACGCCGCAGTACCACATCACCCCTTAAAAGCGCTTCACCATCAGCGGCGTAATCCGCTTCCCGGGTCTCAACCGACAGGGTTTCCGGGTTCTGCTCTACAGGCAGCCGGTAGCCGGGCATGACATATCGCCCGCGGCATAATTGTTGCGATGCTTCGCTCTGCTCCCAGGGCTGCCAATCAAGTGCCTCGGGGGGCAACGTTTGATCCTGAGCCACTGCCGTGAACGAGGCCCCAGCAAGCAAACTGCCCATCAGCGTATGCGCAACTGGTGAGGTGCGCGTAAATCGCTTGCCCATGTTCATTATCCTTGGCATCCAGAATAGGTATTATACAGCCCGCATGATGCCCGACCAGCAAGGAGCTTGCATGTCCTCTTTACGGATTGATGCCCTCACCCGATGGGCCGCTGAACAACATCGCCTGAATCAGGCCAATATCACTCTCTCCCCGGCAGGCGGCGACGCCAGTTTTCGGCGTTATTTTCGTTTAACGCTTCCAGACGGTCACACGCAAATTGTGATGGATGCCCCACCCGCCCAGGAGGACTCTTCCTCGTTCGTTGCCATCGGCAACCGCTGGTACGCCGCCGGTTTACCTGTACCCAAGATCCATGCCACCAATCTGAAGGATGGCTTTTTACTGCTCGACGACCTGGGCAGCACGCCCCTGCAGGACCGGTTCACCGATGAAGCCTCAGTGATCAGCTACCACGAAAAAGCGCTGGCCTTGATTGCCGAATTACAAAACCGGGCGAGCCCGGCGGCGCTGCCTGACTATGATGCACCGTTACTTACGCGTGAGCTCGACCTTTTTCCTGAATGGTGCCTGCAACAGTGGCTGGCGCTGCCCGTTCCCCAAAGCTGGGAGGTGCTTCGCGCAGCGCTTGTTCAATCAGCGCTCACTCAGCCTACGGTAAGCGTACACCGTGATTTTGATGCCATGAACCTCATGGTTAATCATGAGCAACTTTACATGATCGACTTTCAGGACGCCGTGGCAGGCCCCATCAGCTACGACGTTATTTCTCTATTGCGTGGCCGATACTGGCGGTTTAGCAATGAGCAGTTTACCCATCTTGTCGGCATTTTTCATGATAAGGCGCGTCGCGATGGGCGGTTATCGGCCGCTCTCCCCTTTGATGCTTTTATCACTCAGTGCCATGCCATGGCAGCCCAGCGCTCGCTCAAGGTGCTGGGGATTTTCTGCCGCTTGACCCTTCGCGATCACAAGCAGGGCTATTTGGAGCGCTTGCCGCACTTCATAGATCATCTTGAGGATAGCCTGGCCGCCCTGCCGGAACATGCAGACTTTGCAGACTGGGTGAGCACCACCCTGCGCCCGGCCATTGCTCAACGTCTGGAAGATACCCCATGAAAGCGATGATTCTGGCCGCCGGGCTAGGCAAGCGAATGCGCCCCTTGACCGATCACTGCCCCAAACCGTTACTTGCCGTCGCGGGCAAGCCCTTGATTGTGCATCACCTTGAGCGGCTTGTGCGTGCTGGCATTAGCGAGGTGGTAATTAACGTAAGCTACCGTGCCGAGCAAATTGTCGAGGCACTGGGCGATGGCAGCACGTATGGCCTGCGCATTCACTATAGCCACGAGCCGACGCCGCTTGAAACGGGGGGTGGCATTCAAAAAGCCCTTCCCATGCTAGGCGACCAGCCCTTTTTGCTGGTCAATGGTGACATCTGGAGTGATTACTTGCCCGCCCGCGCCCTGCTGAAAGACGATGATCTGGCGCATCTAGTGCTGGTGAGTAACCCCGAGCATCATCCGGAAGGCGATTTTGCCTTGAATCAGGGGCGGGTGAGCACGCAAGGTACGCCGCGACTGACCTTTGCCGGGGTCAGCATCATTCATCCGGCTCTACTCGCCGGCAAACCTAGCGGCGCCTTTGCCCTGGCACCGCTTCTCAAACAGGCCATGGGCGCGCAGCGCGTAAGTGGCGAGCATTTTACCGGCCACTGGGTGGACGTAGGCACACCCGAGCGTTTGACAGCGCTGGAGAGTTTGCTAACCCATAGCCGTTAAAGAGGACGAATAGCCGGGCATTCAGACGTGCGCCCTGGCAAAGAGATGTTATGCTGCGCGACTTACCTATCGTCGCCTAGATAAGGAGAGCCACGTGAAAGCAAAGGTAAAATGGACGGATGGTCGTCAGTTTATCGCCGAGTCGGGTAGCGGGCACAGCGTTGTGATCGATGGCCCACCCGATCATGGCGGTCGAAATACCGGGCCTCGTCCCATGGAAATGCTGCTCATGGGCATGGGTAGCTGCACGGCGTTTGATATCCTCAATATTCTCGATAAAGCGCGCGCGGATGTCACCGACTGCGTGGCTGAACTTGATGCTCAGCGTGCTGATGAAGTGCCTGCAGTGTTTACCAAGATTCACGTGCACTTTGTGGTGACAGGCCGGGCGTTAAAAGAGAAGCAGGTCGCGCGTGCGGTAGAACTATCCGCAGAAAAATACTGCAGTGCGTCTATCATGCTCGTAAAAGGCGGCGTTGATATTACGCACTCCTATGAGATTGTAGAAGCTTGAAGCAGAACGACAGCGCCACTGCGTTTGCTCTTATGGTGTACTGCACACCGTACGTAAAAAAAATGCTCTGCCGGGATGCATACCCTGCCCCGGCCGGGCATAATACGCCTCCTTGCGTTACCCCTTACTGCCCTGTCCGCGCTTTTACAAAGCGAGCTTCACGCATGGCAGTAGGTTCTTTCTCGGTTCCGACGCTGGCTCGTCGGGGTATCTTCATCTGCCATAGGGAGGTTCGGACATGACAGATAATCTCCGACTCCACGGGTTCAATAACCTGACCAGCTCGCTGAGCTTTAATATTTACGACATCTGCTACGCCAAAACCGAAGAGCAGCGTACCGCTTATATCGACTATATCGATGAGCTTTACAATGCCGAGCGGTTGACGCAAATTTTAAAGGATGTCACCAATATTATCGGCGCGCATGTACTGAATATTGCCCGTCAAGATTATGAACCTCACGGGGCTAGCGTCACCATTCTCATTGCTGAACATGAGCTTGATGACGCCAATCCTGAGAAAACGGAGCCAGGCCCTGGCCCGCTGCCTGAAACCGTGGTTGCTCACTTGGATAAGAGCCATGTCACCGTACATAGCTACCCGGAATCGCACCCTGACAACGGCATCAGCACCTTCCGCCTGGATATTGACGTGTCAACGTGCGGTCATATCAGCCCGTTGAAAGCGCTGAACTACCTGATCCACAGCTTTGATTCTGACATCGTCACCATGGATTACCGCGTGCGTGGTTTTACCCGCGATGTGGATGGCAAAAAACTGTTCATTGATCACGATATTGCCTCGATCCAGGATTACCTGGCAGAAGATACCAAGCAGGCGTATCAGATGATGGATGTGAACGTGTATCAGGACAACATGTTCCACACCAAGATGCTGCTCAAGGATTTCGAGCTCGACAATTACCTGTTCGGCACGTCGCGTCGCGATATCACGTTTGAAGAAGCACGCGATATCGAAAGCCGTCTGCGTAAGGAAATGCTGGAAATCTTCTATTCGCGCAATCTGGACTAATCGCTTAGTCAAGTAGACGTAAAAAAGCCGACGCTAGTCGGCTTTTTTGATTAACGATCCAGCGCGATTAGTCACAAGGTCTCGAGCAACCAGCGCGCGAGAGTATTCACCCCCACTAATAAAATCCCTTTTCCCCTTCAGGGCGGGTTTTAAAGCGTCGGTGTAGCCAGAGATACTGCTCAGGATGCTTGCGAATGGCACGCTCGATAAACTGATTAATCCGAGTGGCATCGTCAACCTCATCGCCACTGGGAAAGTTTTCAAACGCGGGCAAACACTCGATAGTATAGGAACGGTTATCCGGGTTGCGGTGAAACATTAGCGGTACGACCGGCGCCCCGGTCATTCGGGCAATCTTGGCGGTCAAGCGAATCGTTGCTGCCTGTTGGCCAAATAGCGGCGCAAACACGCTGACATCGCGACCAAAGTCCTGATCGGGCGAATACCAGACAATATGCCCGGCCTTGATACGCCGCACCACGCCTCGCAAATCATGCCGGTCAATCGCCTGACCAAAAATGCGCGAGCGGGCACGCGTCATGAAGCGCTCGAAAAGCGGGTTATTGTGCGGTCGATAGACCACGTCTGCAGGAAAGAACAAAGAGTGCAGCGCACCACCCAAATCAAGCGTTGAGAAATGAATCCCTACCACCAGCACGCCCTTGCCCTGTGCCTTGGCATGAGCCAGATGCTCTTGGCCATGGTACGCCACCCGATGGCGAAACCCTTCAGCACTGCGACACCAGCCGGTGGCGGTTTCAACCAGGCCGATACCGTTGGCGATAAAGGTATCTTTCACCAACTTTTGCTGCTCATCAGCGCTTTTTTCAGGGAAGCAGAGTGCCAGGTTCGTGGCGGTAATATGGCGTCGACGCTTGGCAAACCGCCAGGCAAGCAGGCCAATCACCTTGCCTACCCAGAGTTTTAATCCCCAGGGCAACCAGGCCGCCACGTACATGGCGCCAATGGCAAGCCAGGTGCCCCAGTAACGCGGATGAGCAAAGGAACGTGGATAACGTGTTTTCGACATGCCTAACACCTAAACTGTGGCGCTTGATAGTGCCGGGGTACGCGTGGCAATACGCCGGTTAACAGGGTGTAGCTAATCGTGTCGCAGTAGCGTGCCACTTCATCGACCGATAGCACAGCCCCATTGCTGGCAGCTCCCCAAAGCACCACCTCACTGCCAATGGCAGCGCTCTGGATATCGGTCACATCGACCGTCAGCATATCCATTGATACCTTGCCAGCGATGGCGCAGCGCTGCCCATTGACCAGCACCGGTGTGCCATCTACTGCGTGGCGGTCATAGCCATCACCATAGCCTGCGGCGACTACCGCAATACGTGAACGACGCTTGGCATGCCAACGCCCTCCATAACCGACCGGCTCGCCTTCGCTTAGCTCGCGCAGGGCAATAATTTCCGAGCGCAGGCTCATCACCGGACGTAACTGACGGGTAGTATCATTGGCCACTTCCAGAGGATCGCTACCGTAGAGCATTACACCTGGGCGGTTCCAGTCACCATGGGCATCGGGCCAGGCAAGCGTGGCGGGAGAATTGGCTAAGCAAAGCGGCGCACCCAGTGTCTTGGCCAGCGTCTGCAACGCTTGCATCTGCTGCGTAAAGTAACGCCCATCGCTGGCGTCAGCAGTGGCGAAGTGGCTCATTAAATGCAATGCAGCGACTTGGGGGGCGTTGTCAAGACGTTGCCAGACAGCGGACGCTTCTTTTACCTCAAACCCCAGCCGGTGCATGCCCGAATCAACCTTTAACCATACTGGAATCGGCTGCTGAGGTGAAAAGGCCAACAACGCATCTACCTGCCATGCACTATGCACGGCGACCCAGAATTGGTGATGGTCTACCAGCGGCAGCTCAGCAGCGCTGAATATGCCTTCCAGCAGCACAATCGGCTTGGTGATACCGCCTTCACGCAAGGCGAGCGCTTCTTCGATACAGGCAACACCAAACGCGGGCACCTGACTTTCAAGCGCCTGGGCACATGCCACGGCACCGTGGCCGTAAGCATTGGCCTTGATCACCGCTAACGAGCGGCTTTGCGGTGCACACTGGCATGCTAATTGATAGTTGTGACGCAGCGCGTCTAAATCGATATGGGCCACTAGGGGGCGCATCACATCTCTCGCTTATCGGTAATAAATCAGCATCATTACTTGCCCTAACAACAACGCACCGAGCATAAACTCGGTGCGTTGAAATCGTGCTTGTGGGTCGGTCGTGTTGGCTAGCTTTCGAAAATAGCCTCAAGCGATAGGCCCTGTTTCTCAAGGGATCGGCGCAATTTCTTTAACGCCTCTACCTGGATTTGACGCACACGCTCACGCGTCAGGCCGATTTCCGCACCCACTTCTTCAAGGGTAGCGGCTTCGTGACCGCGTAATCCGAAGCGGCGCACGACCACTTCACGTTGCTTGTCACTCAGCTCATCCAGCCAGAGATCAACGTGCTCACGCACGTCACCATCCACCAAGCAACCTTCAGGGCCTTGCACTTCATCATCGGCCAGGGTATCGATCAGCGGCTTATCGCTCTCTCCGCCCATAGGATAATCAACCGAGGAGACGCGTTCGTTTAAGCCCAGCATTTTCTTGACGGTATCGACCGGCTTGTCGAGATGCTCGGCAATCTCTTCAGCGGTTGCTTCGTGGTCAAGCTTCTGGGTCAGCTCACGCGCGGCACGTAGATAAATATTAAGCTCTTTAACCACATGAATCGGCAGACGAATGGTGCGCGTCTGGTTCATCAGGGCGCGTTCAATGGTCTGGCGAATCCACCACGTCGCGTAAGTTGAAAAGCGGAACCCCCGCTCAGGGTCGAACTTTTCAACTGCACGAATAAGCCCCAGATTACCCTCTTCAATCAGATCCAGCAGCGTTAGGCCCCGGTTAAGGTAGCGCCGTGCAATCTTGACCACCAAACGCAGGTTGGACTCGATCATTCGAGAACGACCCAGCGGGTCTCCCTTGCGCGCCAAGCGGCCGTAATAAACTTCTTCTTCAGGCGTTAGTAGTGGCGAAAATCCTATTTCGTTGAGGTAAATTTGTGTGGCATCCAGGCTCTGGGTCGACTGTCGATCCTCGCGCCCTAATGCTTTTTCAAAGGCATCCTCTTCCACTGCAGTATCATCAGCGTCATCCAACGCTTCTTCGGCAGCATCCAGGTCAACCTCCTGTAGATCCTTCTCCAGCATACTCATGGTCTTACCCCCGTAGTATCGCCTGCCCGCCTTTCTAAAAAATAAAGGTAGTCACACCCAGTGTGCGTTGTACCGTTATTATTGTGTCGTACCGTTATTGTTATTGGCTTGAACCCGCTATTTAAACGCTGATTCAAGAAAGCTTGCTACTATTCCTTTGTCGCGTAGCGCCTTTTACCTAGCAATGCCGTCTGGTTAACGTGAGGGCAGATAGGTCAAGGGATCCTGAGGCTGGCCATCGCGGCGCACCTCAAAATGCAGCCTGACATTTTCTGCATCACTATTGCCCATGGTGGCAATGACTTCACCTGCTTCGACAACATCGTTCTCACTCACGTTTAAACTGTCATTGTGAGCGTAAGCACTCAAGAACTGATCATTATGCTTGAGAAGAATGAGGTTACCATAGCCGCGTACGCCACTACCTGCATAAACAACGATACCCGGGCCAGCCGCTTTAACAGGTTGACCTTTTTGTCCAGCGATATCAATACCTGCGGTAATTGAGTCGCCTTCTCCAAACTTGCCAGTCACCTGACCATCGGTAGGCCACTGCCAGTTGATTGTATCGGCAGGTGTGAACGTGCGCGAGGAACGGTCTGTTTGAGCAGGCGGTTCGGCAGCAGGTATCTCGGCCTGCGCAACAGCTTGTTCCTCGGGCTCCTGTGCAGGCTGGGCCGCTGGTTCGGGTTCTGGTTCGGGCTCAGCCGTTGGCGCAGGCGTCGGTGTAGGCGTACTTGTCTCGGCAACCGCGACTTCAGCGACGGGCTCCTCAATCGGACGACTGTTAGAAGCCACTTCCTGGGCGCTGGCCACTGCTTGGCTACTGGCACGCTCGCTCGCCTGACGCTCACCACTGAGTCGCTGACTACGCTCAATCGCGGATTCATCGGGCAGTAGCCAATCAAGCTCCTGGTCATTGCTTGCCACAGCAGTTGCCTGGGGGTTTAGCCCGGTAGCCACCACACCGCGGGATTCAGTGCGGGCATTATTCTGAGGCACAACATCCTGAGATGGCGCATTAGCGGCTGCCCCCTCACGCAAGGCAATCGTTTGCCCAGGTTGGATTTGATACGGCGCATCAATATTGTTCATTGCCGCCAGCTGGCGGTAATCCAGATTATGCTGCCAGGCAATACCATAAAGTGTATCGCCCGCCTTCACCGTATATTGGGGCGAGTTTTCCACCGCACGGCGTGCTTCGCTCAAATCACGTATTTGTGGGGTGTTGTGCTGTTGATTGGCACACCCGCTAATTGCCAACACCAACGCTGACATTATGAAGATTTTACGCATGCAAACCCTACTCCTTATTCAGCGCTGAGCGGTATCGGTTGAATGAGTCGTTGTCTTTGTGCCTGCCCGGCGGTTCAGCAATACCACCAGCAGTGCACCGACTACCATCAGGCCTACCACGCCAATAACCTGCGCTGACGTACCGGTCAACATTGCATAGTCATCAGGCAATAAATAGTGATAAGCCAGGGGAATCATCTGCCCATCCGGGCCAATCTGGTAGCGTAGAAGTTCTCGCCATGGCCAGAGAACCGGCAATGAACCGACAATGAATCCCAAAAGCAATTGCAACGTGAAGCCATGATGGCGTTTTAACAGCCAGGATAACAGCCGTGAAAAAAGCGCCAGCCCAATTACGCAGCCTATCCCAAACAGCATGATAATAGAGATATCGAAGCTGCGGATAGCCCCCATAATCGTGCCGTAGAGTCCCATGGTGAGCAACAAGAAACTGCCCGATACGCCCGGCAGCAGCATGGCACTAATCGCAATAGCGCCTGCGAGCACAACAACCAGCGATTCATTGCCGATCATCAAAATGAGAGGCATCAAGCTGGGCAACATCCGGGCGAGTAGCAGCCCTATCAATAGAGGGATAATGTACCACACCCGCCAGCGCTGACCGGCCTGCCCCACCACTAAAGCAGAGGCTGCCACCAGGCCAAAGAAAAATCCATCGAGCAGTAACGGATGGGCTTCCATCAACCATAGCGCCAGGTGGGCAACGCTCACCAGGCTGATCGCAACACCTGCAAGTAAAGGGATCAGAAAAGCCAGATTCAAATGCTGGAACAAGGCCCGCCATCCATCGCGATACAGTACCACCAAAGCGCCTGGACCAAACTGCTTGATGGTATCAATCAACTCTTCATAAATGCCGGTTATAAACGCAATGGTGCCGCCCGAGACGCCAGGCACGGCATCCGCAGCACCCATACCTGCGCCTTTTAGAAACACGTTCAAGGATTTACGCTTCAATCCACTACTCCTTGCAACAGAGGTACAAAACGGACGCGCTCAAGCCGGCGCTTTTCAAAGGCCCCGCCAATGCGCTTTATCTGGGTAAGCCATTGGCTGCCATCAGGTTCTTCCAGGGGGGCAATCAAGACGCCATCGCGGGTCAATTGCTCAAGCAATGCTTCCGGCAGCGTCTGGGCGCAGGCGGTCAACAAAATAACATCAAACGGGGCGGCCATGGGCCAGCCTTCCCCACCGTCGGCAACGGCAAGCGTCGCCTCGGCCTCCAAGCGCCACAACCGCTCATTTGCCCGCTCATGCAGGGCATAAATACGCTCGATGGAGTAAAGCTCCTTCACCAGACGCGATAAAATCAGCGTTTGATACCCAGAACCCGTGCCTACTTCCAGTACCCGACGCGGAGTGGCACGCACCACAAGTTCGGTCATTCGCGCAACGGTAAGCGGTTGAGAAAGCGTTTGACCAAATCCGATGGGCAGCGCGGTATCTTCATAGGCTCGGTGCGCCAAGGCCTCATCGACAAACAGGTGCCTGGGTTCGTTGGCCATCACTTCCAGTACATCTGGCTGGTGAATACCCTGCTTAATGAGACGGTCAATCATACGGTCTCGCGTCCGCTGAGAGGTCATCCCTCGCCCGCGTCGCTCAATCGGAGAAAGCTCAGGCAAAGGCATCCAACCAGTCCTGCACATCGCTGCGCGCGGGGTGGCGCGTCAGATCAGTTTGCAATGGCGTTATCGACACATAGCCTGCTGCAATGGCCGCAAAATCAGTATCTTCGCCATCATCGGCATTCGCCGCCACCGGGGCAATCCAGTAACGTGTACGCCCACGCGGGTCTTCAACGGGTAGCGGCTTCTCAGCTGGCCCACGATAGCCAAGCCGGGTAACTTTAACACCTTTAATAGCCTCCCACGGCACATCAGGCACATTGACGTTTAACAACGTTCTAGGCGGCAGGGAAAGCTGGTCGGCTGCACCAATCAGGCTTGCCGCTACTTTAGCGGCGGTCTCAAAATGACGCTCGCCACAGAGCGACATCGCAATTGCCGTCATACCCAGATTGCGCCCCTCCATGGCGGCAGCCACCGTGCCTGAATAAAGCACGTCATCGCCGAGATTACTGCCATGGTTGATCCCCGAAATCACCAGGTCCGGGCGTTCATCCCAGATGCCGTTAACACCCAGATAAACGCAGTCGGCGGGGGTGCCGTCCACACTATAAAAACCGTTATCCAGCGCGGTTAATGACAGCGGCCGCGATAGCGTCAATGAATTACTGGCGCCGCTACGGTCGCGGTCCGGGGCCACAACACGCAGATTGGCATGTGCTTCAAGGGCGTCATGCAGTGCTTTAAGCCCAGGTGCATAGACACCGTCGTCGTTGGAAAGCAGCAGTCGTCGCATGGATGCCTCCTTGTTAATCAGGCAGTCTGAGTTGCTTACGCCATGTCCGGGTGGTCAATCAATTCACCAATCACGGCAGTGGCAAAGCTGCCTCGGGGTAGCGCAAACGAGAGTAGCACGGCATCTGCCTCCCAGGTGAGCTGGGGCATTGTCAATCGCATGCGCAGTGCTCGGCGTGCACGTTTTACAGCGCTTTTCTCTAACCCTTCACACAGGGCCGGATGCTGACGAGCCAGCTGCGTTTCATAAGCGCCTGCCTCGCCCTGTGCGCCGTCGCCAACGCCCCAGAGTACGCCCGTTGGATGAACGTCCAGCTTCACTGCGCGCGCCGCCAAGCCTTCATCCACGGTGTCGATACCAAATACGCTCTGCGTACCGTCAAGCATCAGCGTGTCTCCGGCGATTGGCTGGTTCCAGGTACCATCCGCTAGCCGTGCGCTTAATAGCTCATTGAATAAAAAGCTGCGCGCGGTTGAAAGCATCATGCCCTGGCGGTCATCCCGTTTACGCCAGCCTCGTGCCAGCAGCGCTTCGGCGCGCTGTAAATTGCGTCCTTCGGGACCAAAGCGCTGGGGACCAAAATAGTTGGGCACGCCCTGCTCGCACAGCGCCAGGAAGCGACGCTCAAAGTCGTCGGCCTGAACGGCCTCCCCGGTTAACCGCAGAGTAAAGGCGTTGGTGCGATGCACACCGCGCTTTAATTTACGCGGGTGGCGGGCCTTTTCCAGCACCTTGATGCCAATCGCCGCTAATAAGGCTTCCAACCCCTCAGGCGCTTCCCGTCCCGGCAGGTGGACACTTAACCACTGGCGGGTAACTGCAATGCGGTCTTTCATGCCTGAATAGCCGATATCTCTCGGCGTCACGCCACAAATCCGGCTGATGCTTTTCACCATTTCCAGGGTGGTTTGGTTGCGCTTTTCAAGCCGCAACCAGAGATGCTCACCATGGGCTTCCGGGGTGAAATCAAGCTGCTCGTCCACCAGAAAATCTTCCGGCTTAGCGCGGTACTGGCCCGGCTTGGGCGGCCCAAATGCGGTATCCAAACGGCGTGACCACTGGGGTAACTTACTCATCCCTTGCCTCGGGCCGTGCAAGTAGCACCACGGCTTCCGCAGCAATGCCTTCACCACGTCCGGTAAACCCTAACTGCTCGGTTGTGGTCGCTTTAACGTTTACCTGGCCAAGCGCCACGCCTAACGTATCCGCAATGGTATGGCGCATTGCCTCAATATGGGGTGCCATTTTAGGTGCTTGCGCCATGATAGTGGCATCCAGATTAATGACTCCCAGGCCTTCGGCCTGTACCAGCTCCACCACATGGCGCAGCAGCGCACGGCTGTCCGCCCCTTTCCATTCGGGGTCGGTATCAGGAAAGTGGTGGCCGATATCGCCCAGCGCGCAGGCACCCAAGAGCGCATCGCTAATGGCGTGGAGCAGCACATCGCCATCAGAGTGGGCGACAAAACCTTGCGAAAACGGCAGCTTGACACCACCGATCATCAAATGGTCGCCGGGGCCGAAACGGTGTACGTCAAATCCATGGCCAATGCGCATTATCACTCCTAACTAAACTGATCATTTTGTGCTGATAAAATAGCGGCGGCCAGAGCGAGGTCATCCGGGTGAGTCACTTTTAAATTATCACGCCGCCCGCTGACCAGCAGTGGCTGTTCGTTCAGCGCCTCTACCGCAGATGCCTCATCGGTCACCACGCGCTGATAGTGGCGTGCACTTTCCAGCGCCTGACGCAGCAGCGCGTAGCGAAACCCTTGAGGTGTTAACGCATGCCAGAGCCCATCGCGGGGCTCCGTTCGAGCGCTTTGCTGCTCGCTGTTGGCCCGTTTCATGGTATCCGCCACCGGCATCGCCAAAAGCGCACCCGCCGTGTGGCTGGCTGCTGCCTGATAAAGCGCGTGCAAATCATCCGGTGTAATACAGGGGCGCGCGACATCGTGCACCATGACGATGTCCGCCTCCTGTGCCGGTATGGCATGCAACGCATTCAGGACACTGTCCATACGCTCTTTGCCACCAGTGACGCGCAGCCAGCGGGTAAAGGGTACCCATTCAGGCTGAAACCAGCGGTCGTCACTGTCCAGACAGAGCACCAGCGTCGCCTCGGGAAACGCTTGATACAGCCGCGCCAGGGTGTGGGCTATGATCGGCTGCCCGGCAAGTGTCAGATACTGTTTGGGTTTATCGGCGCCCATACGGCGCCCCTGCCCGGCGGCAGGCACCACCAGCCAAAGCGTGCTATCGCCGTTTAACGTAAATTCACTCACGGGGTCGGCCGCTCGCGGCCCAGGCTTGGTTGGGTGACCAGGCCGGCATTGATACCCAGTAGCTCAGTTGCAATGGCAACTCCTGGGACCCAGAAAAACTGCTCGTCGCTTCGTACCATACCCATATCACTACGGGCGCGCTCTTCGATAGCATCAAGACCCGTTTTAAGATCGGTGACCTCAGCAGCCAGGCGGGCATTGCGCTCACGCATGGGAAGGTTGTCGGCTTCCTGAACGGCAACGCGCTGCTCAACCACCTGCAGATCACGCCAGCCGCCGTTGCCTAGCCACAGCGTATACTGGAGTAAGCCCAGCACGGCAACCAGTGCAACCACCAGCCATTTGTGCATCACCGATCTCCTGAGGATATGGTAAATAGAGGGTGCCGCCACCCGCCGTAACGGCGCGCATTATGCCATCATGACGCAGTATCAGCGAGCCACAGATGACTTGAAGGGTAACGCCTGTTGGGCAGCTTCCCGATAAGCCTTGATATGCGCGCCCTCTTCCTGGCAAAACCGTGCCACGCCAGCGGCCAGCCCAGGATGCGCCATATAGTGCAGCGAGCGCACTCGTTGGGGCGCAAACCCGCGCACCAGCTTATGCTCCCCCTGGGTACCTGGATCAAACAGCGTAAGCCCCTTTTCGAGACAGTACTCGATGCCCTGGTAGTAACAGGCTTCAAAATGCAGGCAGTCAGCGACCACCTCACTTCCCCAGTAACGCCCATACAGAGATTGATCACCGCGAAAGTAGAGTGCTGAGGCGACCGGCACCCCATCCAACTGCGCCTGCACCAGCATCAGCGCCTCAGGCATGGTGTTGCGCAAACGCTCAAAAAAATCCTGATTCAGGTAGGGCGAGCGGCCGCGCTCAAAATACGTCATCGAATAGCAACGATAGAAGTGCGCCAACGCGCCCTGCGTAATGTCATGCCCTTCAAGGCGTTTAAGGCTCACGCCCTGGTCAGCTACCAGGCGACGCTCGCGCTTGATCATCTTGCGCCGTTTGGAGGTAAGGCTTTCCAGAAAGCCATCAAAGTTGCCAAAACCTGCATCCCGCCACTGAAACTGAACGCCTTCGCGGGTAATTAACTCAGGAAACTGCGCCTGCCAGGCGTCGACATCGCGCTCATTGGCAAACAGCAGGTGCCAGCTTGAAAGCGATGTCTGGTCAGACGCCTGCCAGGCCGCAGCCAGTTCAGCGCGAACAGCGCTATGAGGGCACTGCTCAGCGATCAGGGTGCGCACCCCAGGCACTGGGGTAAACGGCACGGCGCTGAGCAGTTTGGGGTAATAAGCGCCGCCAGCGCGTTCAAACGCCTCGGCCCATCCCCAGTCAAACACATACTCCCCATAGGAGTGATGCTTGCGGTACATTGGCAATGCCCCGACCAGCTGGCCACCCTGCCAAACGCAGGCATGGCAAGGTTCCCAGCCCGTGTCATGGCTGACCGAGCCGCTCGCTTCAAGGGCATGCAGGAATGCATGGCGTAAAAACGGCTGGTCGCGCCCGACCAAAGCATCCCACTGACTCGCCTCGATATCTTCCATGGCGGATAACGTAGAGCGTCTTAGTGAGCACACAGACATGGTATCTCCCAGAGAGCAAAGCGATGGCATCCGGTTGCCTGCCGCTACTTTATCATTAATACAGGCAGGTTAACGTAACGCGAGCCCGTCATTATTTTCCTGACCGACACATAAAACAAACGATAAGGAGAAGCTATGAAGCATGCTTTAACCAATATTTTTAACGCTCAGCGGCATGCTGTCGATCAAACGCCTTTTCCACCCTTGAGTGTCAGACGCGCCCGTCTGCTGCGTTTGGCACACATGACCAAACGCCATCAGCACGAAATCGTCCGCGCGATTCAGGCAGATTTTGGTCACCGCAGCGAAGTGGAAATCCGCCTGACAGAAATCAATGCCGTGCTTCAGGCAATCCGTCACACTCGCCGCCATGTCTGGCACTGGATGCGCCCCTGGCGAGTGGGCGTTCCCTGGCGGCTATTGCCCGCCCGGGCACGCATCGCCCCTCAGCCATTAGGTATTGTCGGTGTTATTTCACCCTGGAACTATCCATGGAGTCTGGCGCTGTTGCCCATCATCGACGCCTTCGCCGCAGGCAATGTGGTGATGCTCAAGCCTAGCGAGCTCTCACCCCAGACCAGTGCCCTGCTTGCACGCTTGGCGGCGCAATACTTTACGCCAGACGAGCTATCGGTCGTCGAAGGCGATGCCCATGTTGCCCAGGCGTTTAGCAGCCTGCCGTTTGATCACCTAGTGTTTACCGGCTCGACCAGCGTGGGACGTTTGGTCGCAAGCGCGGCCGCAACTAACCTTACTCCGGTTACGCTTGAACTAGGCGGCAAGTCTCCGGCATTGGTGGCAGGCGATACCGACATGGAAAAAGCCGCCGCGGCGATTATCTTCGGCAAGGCGCTCAATGGTGGGCAAACATGCCTGGCGCCTGATTATGTTCTGGTGGAGAGCCGCCATCTGGATCAGCTAGTTAGTGCCTTGAACCGCGCAGTGCTTAAACAGCGGCCAGACAACAGGGAGGCAACCGACCCGATCAACGACGCCCACCGCCGGCGCGTTGAGAGCATGCTCGAAGAGGCTCGTGATCACGGCTGCCGGGTTATCGACCACGGCAGCTACGCGCCAGCGTTGGTGATTGACCCTACTCAGGAACTGCGCATTATGCGCGAAGAGATTTTCGGCCGCTGTCTGCCGATTATCAGCGTCAAGCATATGGAGGCAGCTATCGGATTCATCAACGCACGCCCTCATGCGCTAGCGGTATATGCGTTTACTGACGATAAGGCACTACAATCACGCTTACTGCACGCGACGCGCTCCGGCGCCTTGGTATTTAATGACACCTTGCTACACCACGCCGTACCCGCGTTGCCGTTTGGCGGCATCGGTGAAAGCGGCATGGGCGCCTACCATGGGCGCACGGGCTTTGATCGCTTCAGTCATCTGCGCGGCCTGTTTTATCAAGCTAAACATGCCCCTAGTCGATTGCTACAGCCGCCGTACCGGCGCTGGCTAATAAAATTCCTTAGGCTTGGCTAAAGCTTGCTCGACAATGACCGATAACTAATAGGTTAACTTACCTATTTTTTCATTTGGATAGCTGATGCAAGCCGCTGACAAGCCTGATAACGAAGCACAACGCCTCGCGGCATTGCATGCTCTGAATATTCTAGATACCCCACTTGAAAAATCATTTGATCGCATCACCCAGCTGGCACGCGAAATTTTCGACGTTCCCATTGCTCTTGTCTCGCTGGTAGACACGGATCGCCAATGGTTTAAATCACGTCAGGGCCTGGATGCCTGCGAAACCTCTCGCAGCGTCTCTTTTTGTGCCCACGCTGTTACTCAAGACGCTCCTTTAGTCGTTGAAGATACCCAAAAGGACACACGCTTTAACGCTAACCCGCTGGTCAGCAGCAGTCCGTTTATACGCTTTTATGCAGGGCACCCTCTACGCTTAGAAGATGGCCTGCCGGTCGGCACACTTTGCATTATTGGTCGTCAGCCGCGGAGCTTCTCAGCTCGTGAGCAGCGTATACTTGAAGGGCTTGCCCAGCAGATTGAAGAGCTGCTACGCCAGCACACACTAAAAGAGTCGCTTACCAGCACAGCACGCCGTTTTGAAGCGCTTTTTACTAAAAGTGCCACTGGCAAGGTGCGTATCGACCGCGCCGGTAACATCATTGCCGTTAACCCGTTTGCCCTTCAGCTCTTGGGCTACACCGAAGCCGAACTCATTGGCAACAATGTTGCCATTCTCACACCGGCCGATATTGCTGCCCATCATAATGGCTTTATTGCCCGTTATCTGGCGGGTGGTGAACCCACGGTAATCGGGCGCGGCCGAGAGGTGGATGCCCAGCACAAAGATGGGCATTGCGTTCCAGTCCATCTTGCCATCAACGCCATACCCAATGACCAGGGGGAGGTGGTTGAGTTTTTAGGTATCTTAACTGATTTAAGCGATATCCATACGGCCAACCAGCGCATTCATAAAGAGCAAAGCCTGCTTAAAGTGCTCCACCAGGGGATAACGGATTATCAGGCATTGATGTCCGGCGAGCGTTTGTGGACCTTCTTAATGGAGGCACTACGCGAGCTGACTGACAGCGACTATGCACTGATTGGTGAAGTATTGCCTTCTACGACCACTAACACGCTTAAAATCCATGCCATTACCGATCTTTCTTGGAATGATGAATCACGCCACTTGATGCAGCGTCTGCGCAGCGGCGACATGATGCTGACAAACCCCCATTCGCTGCTGGGTCGGGTGTATGCCTTTGGCGAAGTCGTCATGACCAATGAGATACTCACCCATCCCCAGCGCAGTGGTTTTCCGCCTGGGCACCCTCATCTAGATAACTATCTAGGCGTACCGATTTTTAATGGCGAACAGCTGATCGGCATGTATGCAATTGCCAATAGCAAGCAGCCACTCAATCAGGGTTTGCTCGACTGGCTGCAACCGTTTACCGCTACCTGTGCCCTGCTGATCAATCTTTACCGCCAAATGGCCGAACGCGAGCAGGTAATGGCCGAGTTGGGCGCTGCCCGCGATCAGGCAGAAAAGGCCAACAAGTCCAAAAGCGAGTTTCTTTCTTCGATGAGCCATGAGCTGCGAACGCCGCTAAACGCCATTATCGGATTTGCACAGCTGCTCAGCAAAGGGCGCCGGGAGCCGTTGGGCAGCAAGCAGCAGCGCCAGGTCAACCAGATCGAAAAAAGTGGCCAGCACTTGCTGAGCCTGATTAACGAAGTGCTTGACTTGGCCAGAATAGAGGCAGGCCAAATGGCCTTTTCCATTGAACCGCTGTGGCTTGAGAACGTGCTGGATGACGCCTGCCAGACACTAGAAGCCAACATGAAAGCAGCGGGCATTGGGCTAATTCGCATGCCCCCATCAGCTCCCTGGCATGTAGCAGCCGATTATACACGCACCAAGCAGGTGCTTTTAAACCTGCTTTCCAATGCCATTAAATACAATAGTCCGAATGGCAAAATCATAATTTGCGCAGAGCAACAGGGCAGCGAGATACGCATTAACGTCACCGATACCGGTTTTGGGATCGCGACTGAACGCCACCATGAATTGTTTGAGCCCTTTAACCGTCTGGATGCGGAATATGGTGCCATCGAAGGAACCGGGATAGGTTTGGCAATTACACGTCAGCTGATTGAGCGCATGAACGGCCAAATTGGTGTTGATAGCAAGCCAGACCAAGGCACCACGTTCTGGTTTACCCTGCCGATGGCCGACATGGAAGCAGTCTCCAAGGCGCATCATGGATCAGACAGCGTCAGCTTTGACTTTGATAACCAGCGCGTTTTCAACTTGTTATACATTGAAGACAACCCCGCCAACCAACGGCTTATGGAAGATATCATTGAAGATATTGATGAGCTTAGATTGCTGATTGCACCCAGCGCCGAAATCGGCCTGGAGATGATGCGCCACTCGCTGCCCGATGTGGTGCTGATGGATATTCACTTACCTGGCATGAACGGCTTCCAGGCGCTGGATATCATTCAAAAAGATGTGCAACTACGTGGCATCTACGTCATTGCCCTGTCGGCCAATGCCATGGAACGGGATGTGAAGCATGGCCTCGCAGCGGGTTTTGATGCCTATCTTACCAAGCCCTTGGATATTGACAGACTCGCTGCCACGCTGACCAAATTTATCAACCTAGCGCCGAGGAAATCGCCATGAATCTAGCCAGCAAGCATGTGCTAGTGGTGGACGACAATGCAGCCAATGCAGAGCTGCTCCTGGATCTTTTGGACGATCACGGCTTTACCAATGTGCACGGTATTAGCGACCCACGCCAGGTGCTTGCCCACTGTGTAAAGCATAAGCCAGACTTGCTGCTGTTGGATATTCGCATGCCCTTCCTGGATGGCTACGCTATTATCGACCAGCTGCAGCAACACTTTTTGCACCAGATGCCACCCACCATTGTGTTAACCGCTCAAATTGATGATGAGACACGCCATCGCGTGCTTAACATGGGCGTGCGCGACTTCATTACCAAGCCATTCCTTCACGAAGAGGTGCTGCAGCGTATTCGCAATACGCTGAGCCTTGAACACCGCTACCAAGTGCGCGACCAGCAGGCTGAAACGCTAGAGCGCATGGTGGCCAAACGCACCCAGCAGTTGAATCACCAGTCGCGTACCGACCCTATTACCCAACTCCCCAATCGCCGGGGCCTGATGCAAACCCTGCGTGAAGCATCGATTGGGGATTCAGGCACGGGACTTTTGTTTATTGCACTTGATCACTTGGATGAAGCGGTTCGCCTGCATGGATATAGCATTGCCGATCAGCTCGTCAGGCACATCAGTCAAACGCTTTACTCACAGCTGGATAGCGGTAGCGTCCTTGGCCTATGGGGCGGAAGCGAGCTTCTAGCTATTACCCAATGTACCGACCAGCCGACACTTGAACGACTGGCCGCACAGTTACTAGGCTCTTTTGAGCAGGATCAGGCGCTGGGCGACCTTCTGATCCCCTTGAACGCACGTATCGGCATTAGCTGGACAACAGAATTCTTTAATATAGAACGCCTTGTACATATGGCGGCGTTGGCACTGCCGCAAAAAAATAGCCCTCAACGCATCCAGAGCTACAACGCAACGTTGGAGGCTCAGCAACGCCGCCGGCTTAATCTGCAACAGGCTATTCGCGGCGCCACCCAGCGCGGTGAGATGTCGCTGGTATTTCAGCCTAAAATATCCCTGACTACGCAAGAAATTATTGGTGCAGAAGCGCTACTGCGCTGGCACCACCCAGAGCTTGGTCATATCTCACCGGGCGATTTTATCCCGCTTGCTGAAGCCAGCGGTGATATTCTGGACATTGGCGACTGGGTGCTTGAAGAAACCATGAGACATATCGTGGCATGGCGACGCATGGGAATGCTCAACGACCGCTTCCACGTCGCAGTGAACGTGGCAGCACGTCAGTTAACGCGAAAAGATTTTGCCCAGAAACTGCTTAGCCGCTTGGCAACCTACGGGATTCCCGAACGCTTTTTCGCCTTGGAGGTGACCGAATCAGGGTTGCTGAGCGATATGCAAAATGCGCGCCTCCAACTAGCTCAGCTTGCCAAGATGAACGTGGCAGTGGCTATTGATGATTTTGGCACAGGGCACTCATCGCTCGCTTATATACAAACACTGCCTTTTTCGACGCTCAAAATTGATCGTGCGTTTGTAATGGATATCGATAAAAGCCCCGTCGATCGCCAGCTTGCCAACATGATTACCCAACTGGCGCATGCCGTAGGTTGCGACGTCGTAGCGGAAGGAATCGAGACCGCTTCCCAAGCGGCCTATCTACATTCTATTGGTTGCGAAGCCGCACAAGGTTACTATTATGCCCGACCACTGCCTGCCGATGACTTTGTGGCATGGTGTAATAACAGGGCATCGACGCCTCCCCCACTAACGGCCATGGAGCTTGTTTAATGGCGCATGACTTGCTTGTCCGCTTACGTGAACGCCTGGAAGAGTTGAATCGCTCCGAGCGTAAAGTCGCTAACGTGATTTTAAGCGACCCGGCAGCGGCCACCAGCTTAAGCATTGCAAGCCTTGCCCAGGCGGCCTCCGTCAGCGAGCCCACCGTCAACCGGTTTTGCCGCAACTTTGGCGCCAAGGGTTATCCGGATTTCAAAATCAAGCTTGCCCAAAGCCTGGCAGGCGGAACACCTTACGTAACCCGAGCGGTAGAACCGGGCGATACGGCGACCCAGTACACACACAAGATTTTCGGTGCGACCATTGCTGCCCTCGATGAAGCGCAGCGCGATATTGACATGGCGGCTGTTGAGCGCATGGTGGACTACCTGACCCAGGCCAAACAGATCCACTTTTTTGGCCTGGGTGCTTCAGGGGCTGTCGCTCAAGATGCCCAGCATAAGTTTTTTCGGTTCAATCTGCCGGTGATGGCTTACGCCGATGTCCTGATGCAACGCATGGTAGCGGCATCCTGCCATACCGGGGATGTGGTAGTGATCATTTCCTACACAGGACGCACCCGCGAGCTGGTGGATATCGCAAGGGTCGCCCGCGAGGCAGGGGCCGTAGTGCTGGGTATTACCGCCCCCGCATCTCCGCTTGCCAATGAGTGCAGCGCCACGCTTGACGTTGCTACCCCAGAAGATACCGACCACTATATGCCGATGACCTCAAGAGTGATTCAGCTTACCTTGATAGATGCCTTGGCGACCGGGGTCACACTGCGCCGCGGGGAAGACTTTCTGCCGCATTTGAAAAAGATCAAGGATAGCCTGCGCGACACCCGGTTTCCTCTAGACGCCCCCGGCCAGTAACGGCTTACGCCGAAACGGCGGTAGTAACGGTAATTTCCACTTTGAGCTCATCAGCTGGCATCGGCGCGCAAACGCAGGTGCGTGCCGGCGCATAGCCTTCGGGCACCCAGGCGTCCCATACCTCGTTCATGGCTGCAAAATCACTGCCGTCTTTTAGATAAATGGTAGCGCTCAGCAGCTGCTCGCGGCTTGAACCAATCTCTTTTAAAAGCGCATCCACCCGGGCCAGCATGCTTTGGGTCTGCTCGGTAATATCGCCGTTTCGTGCATCTGGCCCGGCTACCTGGCCACACAGATAAGCAACGCCTTGGTGAATAACGGCACGGCTCATACGGGCTTTGGTATCGTGACGTTCAATTGTCATGGAACACTCCACTAAAAAATTCAAAAAGGCAGTGTAAACGGCTAACCAGAGGCTGACCATGCTTTGCTGCTCAGCGCTCGGTGGGTACCGGGCGATGCTCAAAAACCCGACGCAGCACAAAACTGGTATGGGCGCCGGTCACCCCCTCAATACGGTTGATGACATGCAGCAACAGATGCTGATAGTCATCCATATCACGCACCAGAATCTTCAGTTGGAAGTCGGCGGCCTGGCCGGTAATGATCAGGCACTCGATGACATTGGGAATTTGGCGAATATGGCGTTCAAAATTTTCAAACCGCTCCGAGGTATGCTGGTCCATGGCGATATGCAGCAGTACCATAAGCTGATAGCCCAGCTGGCGGGCATCCACTTCAGCGCGGTACTGCATGATCAGGCCATGCTCTTCCAGCGCGCGAACGCGCCTTAGACAGGGCGAGGCGGAAAGGCCTATTCGGTCCGCTAGTTCCTGATTACTAATCCGCCCCTCTTGCTGCAAAATGGTAAGAATCTGTCGATCAAAACGATCAAGGGTTAATGGCGTTACCGACATAAAAAGCAGCCTCTGCTAAAAATAACGTGTTTATTAACATATTCTGCCAATTAATATCGTTTTTATCTGTTTTAAGCAACAACCTAGCGCCACAAACCCGTTACACTATTGAAACTGCCAAAAGTCGTTGGCGATTTCGTGTCTTGCTCTTTACAGAGAGCTTGCATCAATGAGTCTGCACCGATGAGTGTGTATTAATGAACCACGGCCTACGCCACAAGCGGCCAAATTTCCAAGTCATTAACCCCTAGGAATCTCACCATGTCTGCCTTTGATCATCGTAAATATCGTCCAGCCCCTCGCGTTCCTGCGTTTAACCGTCAATGGCCTGATCGTGACCTTGATCGTGCGCCGATCTGGGTGAGTGAAGATCTTCGCGACGGCAACCAGGCGCTGCTGGACCCTATGACCGTTGAGCAAAAGCAGCGCTTCTGGCACCAGATCATCAAGGTGGGTATCAAGGAAGTGATGGTCGGCTTTCCTTCAGCAAGCCAGCCCGATTTTGATTTCGTGCGCTGGTTGATCGAGGAAAACCAGATTCCTGAAGACGTGACCATCGCAGTGTTGGTGCAGTGCCGCGAGCACTTGATCGAAAAAACCTTTGAATCGCTGGTAGGCGCCAAGCGCGCCATCATCCATTTATACAACTCGACCTCGACGATTCAACGCGAGCGGGTGTTCGAAATGGATCGCGATGGGATTACCCAGATCGCTGTGCAAGGCGCGACTTGGGTAAAGCAGTATGCCGAACGCTACCCGGATGTAGCCTGGCGCTTTCAGTATTCCCCGGAGAGCTTCTCAAGCACCGAAATCGACTTCTCACTGGCCATCTGTGAAGCGGTTATGGATGTCTGGCAACCCACGCCTGACAACAAGTGCATTCTCAACCTGCCCACAACGGTAGAGGTGGCCGGCCCACATCACCATGCCGACCAGATTGAATACTTCTGCCAGCATATCAGCCGTCGCGATAGCGTGATTATCTCGGTGCATACCCATAATGACCGTGGCGGCGCCGTGGCATCAGCAGAGCTTGCTTTACTTGCCGGCGCTGATCGCGTGGAAGGCACGCTTTTAGGCAACGGTGAGCGTACCGGCAACATGGATATCGTGACACTGGCCATGAACCTGTACAGCCAGGGCATTGATCCGCAGCTTGATCTCTCCAACCCCGATGAAATCATCCAGGTCGTTCACGAGTGTACCGGCATTGCCATTCACCCGCGCCACCCCTGGGTGGGCGAGATGGTATATACCGCTTTTTCCGGCAGCCATCAGGATGCGATTCGTAAATCCCTCAAGCACCAGAAACCCGATGAGCCCTGGCAAGTGGCGTACCTGCCCATCGACCCGCATGATATTGGCCGCGACTACCAAGCCGTCATTCGGGTTAACAGCCAATCCGGCAAGGGCGGCATGGCGTTTCTGCTTGAGCGCGACTACGGCATTAACCTGCCGCGCTGGATGATGCTGGCACTCGCTCCCTATGTGCAAAAAGAGAGTGAAGAGCGCGCAAGCGAGCTTTCAAGCCAGATGGTTCGGCAGGTGATGCTGGATAACTTCACTCGGGAAGCGCCGCTGTCGTTGGCGGATTATCAGCTCTCCAAGGGCCAGCGTGAAGGCCTTGAAGTTACCCTGTGGCACGGCAGTGAAACCCTGCGCCTGTCCGGCTCAGGCAATGGCGCTATGTCCGCGTTTACCGACGCTTGGCAAAAACATTCCGGCGTTAATATCGGTATTATCGATTACAGCGAGCACTCGCTGGGTGGCGACAGCGAAGCCAATGCCATTGCCTTTGTGCAACTCAACATAGACGGACAGCGTATTTGCGCTTTTGCTGAGGATAGCGACACCGTGAGCGCCTCTCTGAAAGCGCTGATCTCAGGGATCAACCTGGTCGCAGGCTCCTCTGACCAGACGACGTCAGCCCTTCAGGAAAGCGCGCTTACCGTCTAGTTGATTCAGCGCCTATGCTAGAATTAGCCGCCTACCCACTAGGCGGCTAAAAGACACACATGGGGCACGAAGTAGCAGTTATATCGCTGGTCGCGCTTGGCGGCGCGCTTGGGGGGATGGCCCGGTTCGCCATCTCCAACCTTATGTCCCGCTTTTTAGGCAAAGCGTTTCCCTGGGGAACACTCGCGGTTAATACCAGTGGCGCTTTTCTAGCGGGATGGCTGCTCGGCAGGTTAGGCTTACCCAGCACCCCTAACCCTTTATGGCTCTTCACGGTCGTCGGCCTGCTGGGCGGCTATACCACGGTTTCCTCGTTCAGCTTGCAAACCCTTGAACTCTGGCAAAGCGGCCAGGCGGGGCGTGCCGCGTTCAATATAGGCGCCACGCTTTTACTGGGTATGAGTATGGTTGCGCTAGGCTGGCGACTGGCAGGGGGCCACGCATGAGTCCCTGGAAAACCTATCTAGCCGTGGGCCTGGGCAGCGGTTTGGGTAGCGTACTGCGCTACGCTGTTTCCCTTATTTCTCAGGCAGTGCTCGGCAGCTATTTCCCCTGGGGCACGCTAATTGTGAACGTAATAGGCTCTGGCCTGATTAGCTGGATAGCGACTACGGCGCTGCGCGCGCCCCACGGTAAACTTGCCCACAGGCACCCGTTTCTGGTCGCGGGTTTTTGCGGTGGTTTTACCACCTTCTCAGTGTTTAGTCTGGAAACCCTGCATTTCATTACCCTTGGCCAAGCGTGGCTGGGGCTTTTATACGTGATGGTGAGCCTGCCACTGTGGCTGTTGGTGGCCATGGCGGGCGAGCGTCTGGCATCACGCAACCCGCTCCCCCACTGAAGAGTAACGCCATGCGCAAGCAGTTAGAAAAACACCAGTGCTGGCTATATCTGGTTTGCATCGGCCTGGGGCTACCGGCGGGCATCCTCATGCCAGCCCTTGCACAAGCGTTTGAACAGCTGCTGTGGCCATTATTGGGCCTGCTGTTGTACACCACTTTTACCCAAATTCCTTTGCTAGGTGTCGCCCGCAGCGTTACCGATGGGCGCTTTATGGCGGCACTACTGGTGGGTAATTTTATAGCTATTCCGGCTTTTCTAGCGCTTTGCGTGCTTTGGCTGCCGCTTTCCCCGGCGGTACTGGCCGGAGTATTGCTGGTTCTTCTGGTGCCTTGCACCGACTGGTTTATCAGTTTTACCCACCTGGGCAAGGGCAACGCATCCCAGGCCGTTGCCGCCGCCCCGCTTCTGCTGCTGGTACAAATGCTCACCCTGCCCCTTTATCTGTGGCTGTTCCTGGGAGCCGAGTGGTTCCAACTGACGCTTTCTGCATCGCTACTGAGCGCCTTTGCAGGTCTTATCCTGCTGCCCTTGGCACTGGCTTGGCTGACTGAGTACGCTGGCGCCCGGCAACCCCGTATCAAGGAGATCACCCACCCTCTGGGCATACTGCCCGTTCCGCTGCTAGCGCTGGTGGTCTTCATCATCGCGGCTTCTCAGGTCAATAGCTTGAGCGGGCTTTATCAGGTGATGGCCCAAGTGGTGCTTATCTTTGTGGGGTTTCTGGTGTTTGCGGGATGGCTGGGGAGAGTACTAAGCAAACTGTTCAAACTCCCTGTTGCTAGCGCCAGAACGCTTGCCTTCAGCTTTGGCACGCGTAACTCCTTTGTAATGCTGCCCATCGCCCTTACTCTTCCCGAAGCGTGGCAGGCGGCAGTCGTGGTGATTGTCTTTCAGTCGCTGGTCGAGCTTTTCGGGATGATTGTTTATCTTCGCTGGGTGCCCGGCACGCTGCTTCCTGACCGCGCTTAAACGCAAAAGCCGCCCCGCAACAGTTAGCGAGACGGCTTTCCCAGCGGTTTGGTGCCGATTAGCGCAAGATTAGTACCGGTATATAGCTACCGCGCAGCATGGTTGTAGTGGTGCTTCCGATCAACAGGTGGCGGATACGTGAATGCCCGTAAGCCCCCATCACCAGCAGGTCGATATCATGCTGTGCTACATAGGCTTGCAGCGCTTCATCTACCTTGCCAGCACGAATACAGCCCTCCACCTGATGACCTGCATTACGCAGAGCGCCCAACGCCCAGCCAAGCTCCAGGTGATGTTCAGAGGTGTCTGCGCCAACAACCAAGACATGACAGTCGATGCCTTTAAATAGCGATGAACGAGCCAGCATTTCCACCCCTTTTCGGGCGGTTTTACTGCCATCGAAAGCGATCAGTAACTTTTCAGGGCGCTTGAAGGTTGGCGGTACAATGAGGATGGGGCGGTGCATTTCGCGCACGACACGCTCTAGGTTCGCGCCTAAATGATCACTAGCCTGGTGGGCGGTTTCGCCACGTTTGCCCATTACCAGCAAGCGAACGTCCTCTTCGATATCGACCAGCGTTTCCACCAGCGTGCCGTTCAGCTGACGTGTAAGGGGTGCAGTCACACCATGATTAACAACCCGCTTCTGGGTGGCTTCCAGCATTAACCGGCCCTGTTCCCGGTTCACCTTGGCACGCTGTTCGTCCAGCGTGGAGAGTTCTTCCATCAGGTGCTCGCGGTCACCAAAATGCAGGTTACCCGACAGGTTCTGCTCACCCGGCCCGGCCGAGTGGTTATCGACCACGTGCACAAAGGTCAGCGGTGCCTCTAACGCCAAGCTTGCCCAGGCGGCGTAATCACATACGCCTTCTGAAAACCGGGAGCCGTCAATCGCGGCGACTACGTGCTCAGTCATGCTGCTCTCCTTACCGGATGTCAGTGGTCACCCATCAGCTTTTCAACCGCTTTGGGATCGTTATGCACCGCGTAGCGATCGACTACCGTAGCACTGGCTTCGCTTAATCCCACCAGCTCAACCTCAGTACCTTCGCGGCGGAATTTGATCACCACGCGATCAAGCGACTGTACGGCAGTCACATCCCAAAAGTGCGCCCTGGATAGATTGATCGTGACCTTATCGAGACTCTCCTTGAAATCAAAGGCGGCCATAAAACGCTGGGAAGAGGCAAAAAATACCTGTCCTATCACCTGATATTCGCGCTCTTTACCCGCCTTAACTTCAGTAGAGCTGATAACCATGATGTTGCCAACCTTGTTGGCAAAGAACAGCGACGCCAGCAGTACGCCGACAAATACCCCGATGGCCAGGTTATGCGTACCTACTGTGACGGCAACGGTTGCCAGCATGACAATGTTGGTGCTCAAGGGGTGCTTTTTCAGATCACGAATCGACTCCCAGCTAAAGGTACCGATCGATACCATGATCATGACCGCCACCAGCGCCGCCATGGGGATCTGGGATACCCAATCAGAAAGAAACACCACCATCAACAGCAGCACAATCCCGGCAATCAGCGTCGAGAGGCGCGTGCGGCCACCGGATTTAATATTGATCACTGACTGGCCAATCATCGCACAGCCCGCCATACCGCCCATCAAACCAGCACCAATATTGGCAATACCCTGCCCTTTGCACTCGCGGTTCTTATCGCTGGGGGTATCTGTCAAGTCGTCCACAATGGTGGCTGTCATCATGGATTCCAAAAGACCCACAACGCATAGCATCAATGCGTAAGGCAGAATGATCATCAGTGTTTCAAGGTTAAGTGGGACATTTGGCCATAGGAAAACCGGCAGCGTATCTGGAAGCTCGCCCATATCCCCCACGGTGCGAATATCGAGGCCGCTGACCATATACACAATGGTTAACACCACAATGCACACCAGCGGCGAAGGAAGTGACTTGCCGATCACCGGCAGGTAAGGGAACAGGTAAATAATCCCCAAGCCAGCCAGGGTCATGACATACACATGCCAGGTGACGTTGGTCAACTCAGGTAGCTGGGCCATAAAGATAAGGATAGCCAGCGCGTTGACGAACCCGGTCACCACCGAGCGCGACACAAAGCGCATCAACTCAGCGAGCTTTAAATACCCGGCGACAATCTGGAACACGCCGGTTAGAAGTGTAGCGGCCAGCAGGTACTCAAGGCCGTGCTCGCGCACCAGCGTGACCATTAAAAGGGCCATAGCACCGGTGGCTGCGGAAATCATTCCAGGCCGTCCACCGGTAAAGGCGATGATTACCGCAATACAGAACGAGGCGTAAAGACCTACCTTCGGGTCAACACCGGCAATAATCGAGAACGCAATGGCCTCGGGGATGAGTGCCAACGCGACCACCAGGCCCGAAAGCGTGTCGCCTTTGATATTGGAAAACCACTCATGTTTGCTGAAAAGTGCCATTCAGGGAGTCCATGGTTGAAGCCGAACAGGACGCGCCAATGCCGCTGCACAGAGGCAGAAGTCACGCCATTAGAATCAGGTTGTAAGTGATACGCTACATAGTGAAGACGCCCAAGGCGCCAGTAGCCAAATTACGGCCGCAAAGTGCCGTAACGCCGGGATAGCGCATCAGCGCCGTGGCGTTTTTTTTAAGGAGGGATGTTACCTAGGGTGGAGTCATCAACCCAACAATCAGTCGTACAGGGGTTACCTGTGAGCGTTTCATTGCGATATGCCTTGCCGTGAAAACGTGTTTTAGGTTGTCACCTGGCAACAAATTGCTAAATTGCAGGCCAGCAAGGCGCGGATTCTACCAGTAAAGCACGCCTGTTGCACCCGTTACGCTAGACGTTTGGCAAGGCTAAGGTGACCTTGCGCTTTACCATGGCTTACCATGGGCCACCAACGTGGCGACCTATTGATACGCCTGGCCGCGACACCGGCAAGTAACATCCCAACCAGAGGAGCAGTACATGAGTCAGTCGATTGCAGTAATCAAGGGCGATGGCATCGGGCCTGAAATCATGGACGCCACCCTGCGCGTGCTTGATGCATTAAAGTGCGGGTTTGACTATGAGTTTGTGGATGCGGGTCTCGCCGCTCTGGAAAACCATGGCACCTTGATCCCCCAAGAATCGCTTGATGCTATCGAAAAGCATGGCATCGCTCTGAAAGGCCCGCTGACCACACCTATTGGCAAGGGCTTTTCTTCCATCAACGTGCAACTGCGCCGCCATTTTGATCTTTACGCCAACGTACGCCCGGCAATCAGCTTTCCCGGCACCCGATCGCGTTTTGAAGGTATTGACATGATTACCGTGCGCGAAAATACCGAGGGTGCGTATCTTTCCGACGGTCAGGAGATGATCGACGACGGTAACACCGGTATTTCGGTGATCAAAGTAACCCGTAAGGGTTCCGAGCGAATCGTACGTTACGCCTTTGAGCTGGCCAAAAGCAATGGTCGCAAAAAGGTAACGGCGGTACACAAGGCCAACATCATCAAGACCAGTTCAGGGCTGTTCCTGGATGTGGCACGTGAAGTGGCCCAGGAGTATCCCGAGATCGAGTTCCAGGAAATGATTGTGGATAACGCCTGCATGCAGCTGGTGATGAACCCGCACCAGTTTGATGTGGTGGTCACGACCAACCTGTTTGGCGACATCCTTTCAGATCTTTGCGCTGGCCTGGTGGGCGGTTTAGGCCTGGCACCTGGGGCGAACATTGGCGAAAAAGCCGCGATCTTTGAAGCTGTTCACGGTTCAGCGCCGGATATTGCCGGTAAAAAACTCGCCAACCCCTGCGCCCTGCTCTTGGCCGCTGCGCAGATGCTTGACCATTTGGGAATGACAGAAAAGGGCGAAACGATTCGTCGCGGTATCCGTAGCGTACTGGAAACCCGCCGCGATATGGTCACGCCCGATATGGGCGGCACCGGCAACACCGATACATTTGCTCAAGCGCTGGTGGAATACGTGCAGGCTTAAAAACGTCAGGTTCAAAACAATTTAGCGCTCTTAGTGATTAAGGGCGCTTTTTTATTCTTGCATACTCGCCAATAACGCTTAATTACTGAAAAAAATAAAAAGTATCTTCCCTGATTCAATCAAACGTTTGAATAACTAAGCCTCTAAAATTAAACTAATTAAAGTCCGCCTGTGACGAATAAACTCCAATTTGTAACACTGTGTATTTAAATTGGGGCCATTTAACAAGTGCATTTAATAGAAAGCTATACTACTCTTAATAAAACTATACCAACCCTGTACAAAGAGCATCCCCCCCTAATGCTACCTTTACGTTCCAGCTCTCATTTACGCGTTGCTGTTGAGCAGCATACCGCGTTTATTACTTTTACACCGACAGGCTATATCAAAACCGCAAGTCCGCTGTTCTTAGACGTCATGGGTTATACCCTTAACGACATACGCGACAAGCACCATCGCATGTTCTGCAGCCAGACTGAAACCCAGGCGTCGGAGTATCAGGCGTTTTGGCAGGCATTGGCAGCCGGTGAAAGCCATCGGGGTACGTTTCGACGCTTTAATGCGCACGGCAAGGAAGTGTGGTTGGAAGCTACTTATCTTCCCATTTGCGACCGGCGTGGACGTGTTCGTGAAGTTGTTAAGTTAGCCAACGATATAACCGATGCCCACCTGCAGGCTGAGCGCAAAGATGCCGTTCTTCAGGCGCTGCACAGCTCCATGGCGGTGATTGAATTTACGCCCGAGGGTAACGTGCTCCATGCCAACGAAAATTTCGAGCGCACCATGGGCTACCGCAATGAACAGATTGTTGGATTACATCATCAGCTCTTTTGTCCTGAGGGCTTTTATAAAGCGTACCCGCATTTTTGGCAGTCCTTATCTCAGGGCGAGCTTATGCAGGGTAAATTTGAGCGCATTAGTGCACAGGGAAAAAGTGTTTGGCTAGAAGCCACCTATAACCCTATTTTAGATTCTAACGGGAAAGTGTTTAAGGTGGTCAAGTTTGCCACCGATATCACTCGTTCTGTCGAAGAAGCGGAAGCGACTAAGCAGGCGGTTTCCTCGGCACAAAGCACTTCAACGCAGACAGAACAAATAGCCCAAAGCGGCCTAAACCATTTGCAGCGGGTCATGCGCGATACAGACCAGGCCGCCCAAACCATAGCGGAAGCCCAGCGGCTGATCGAAGCCCTGAACCAACAGGCCAAGAGTATCAATAGCATCACGGCCTCGATTGCCCGTATTGCCAACCAAACCAATCTATTGTCATTGAATGCTGCTGTAGAAGCTGCCCGTGCCGGTGAACAGGGCCGCGGTTTTGCCGTAGTTGCCAACGAAGTACGTCAGCTTGCGAAAGGCTCAAGTAACGCGGTAACCGAAATTACTCAGCTGCTTAAAGAGAATACGGCGTTGGTAATGAAAACCACCGAGGCCATGCAGCAGGTCGTTGAACAGGGCAAATCAAGCCAAGCAAGCGTCGGTGAAATTGAGATTATTGTTAATGAAATCCTGTTGGGCGCACGTAACGTATCTAACACGGTTGAACAGCTTGCGTTAGAAGCTTCGTAAGCTTTATCAAACCCCATTAGAAAAGCCCCAAGGTTTTAATAACCTTGGGGCTTTTCCATGCACAGTTCTATGCACAGTGACTTAGCGTTTATTTAAGTGACGTTTTACGCAAGTAAGGCAGCACGGCCTCAAACTCACCAAATTTCTGCTTGGCATCATCATCTGAGACGCTTGGCGGAATAATCACGTCCTGACCAATGGTCCAATCAGCAGGCGTTGCAATACCATGTTTAACGGTGGTCTGGAGTGCGTCGAGGGCACGCAGAATTTCTGCAAAGTTGCGCCCTACCGTCATGGGGTAAGTCATGGAGAGTTTGAGCTGCTTATCTGGGCCGATAATAAAGACTGAGCGCACGGTGGCGCTGTCGGCAGGCGTGCGGCCATCCGGTAGGTAAGCATCTTCAGGAAGCATGTCAAAAAGCTTTGAAACCTTAAGACCTTCGTCAGCAATGATCGGAAAATCAACGTCGCTACCGCTGTACTTCGCGATATCGTCCGCCCAGCGCTTGTGATCCTCAACACCATCTACCGACACACCAATTACTTTAGTACCGCGCTTTTTCCACTCGGCACTTAGCGTGGCCACAGCACCAAATTCGGTGGTGCAGACCGGGGTAAAATCTTTGGGATGTGAAAACAAAATAGCCCAGCTGTCGCCGATCCATTCGTGGAACTGGATAGGACCCTGGCTAGTTTGGGCTTCAAAATCGGGAACGACCGCATTGATACGTAGTGACATAGTGCCTCCTTCGCGGGTGATTAATGTTTTTAATACCTTAAACCACCTGTAGATAATTCACTATAGAACATTTAGTGCTAAGACTACGAACGTTATCCCACGTTCACTCTCTCTCGTTTATACGGCAGCGCGCACGAATCTTCTGTGCCATCCATGCGCACTGCTACCTAAGCGGCGGGACTGGGATTTTTATGCTTTATACGTGTCAACCATCGCTGCTTAGCGTAATGCCTCAAATTAGCTACGCTATCGGTTTCATCAATGATGTCCTGCCCCAGAATGGTTTCAATAATATCTTCAAGCGTGATAAGGCCCACAAAGGTGCCATGCTCGTCATACACAACGCGCATATGCATGTGATCCTTGAGCATTGAAGCGAAGACATGTTCTACATTGTGCGCGATATCGACACTGGCAATGGGGTGCATAAGCTCCCGCATGGTCTTAGCGTCATCGGCGTGATACATGTCAGCTTTATGCACATAGCCAAATGCCATTTCGCCGTTATCCATAACCGGGAAACGCGTAAACGGCGCCTTGCCGAACTGCTGATCAAACGTCTTGACGTCCATGTTAGGAGGCACTGTCACGCACACCGTTCTTGGTGTCATGGCTTGGCTTACGGCAATTTCATGCAGATTAAGCATATTGATGATGGTGCGCGATTCATCGGCATCCAGCACTTTCTCTTCGAGCCCTACGCGCGCCAGCACCTTGATTTCATCGCGCAGATCAACATCGTGCTCAGAAGTGCCCAGGCGGCGCGTAATCTGCTCCGACATCCAGATAAACGGCAGTAATCCCACTATCATCGGTTTCAACAAGCGCGGCAAAAGTGGTGCCAAGCCGCGCCAGTAGGTGGCGCCAATCGTCTTGGGAATAATCTCAGAAAGCACCAGAATCAGCATCGTCATGACGGCAGATACAATGGCAATTGAGGCTTCCCCGAATACCACTGCCGCTTGCGCCCCGACCGCCGTTGCACCAACGGTATGAGCAATTGTATTAAGCGTCAGTATCGCCGCCAGCGGTCGGTCAATACTGGTTTTAAGTTGGTTAAGCGATGCATGCAGCTTTGGCTTCTCTTCTTTTAGCCTAGCGATATAGCTTGGCGTAATGGAGAGCAAGGCCGCTTCAAGGATGGAACATAAAAAAGATAGTGCGATGGAAAGCGTGGCAATCGTGATGAGCAGGAACATAGGAACCTGAAGTGGTGGGGCATAGCGTGTTTATAGGAGCAATATGGGTACCTGTCAATAAACCTCTTCATACCTTTTCTGACATTGGCAATTGCGCTGCTCAAGGGATTTCCCAGGGCTCGTGCTGAAAGTTTTTAAAGCTAGCGGCATCCAGAAAAACAGTTATGGTTTATCTTGCCTGAAAATTAATGTTATAACATATCAACAAATACGGTTTGATAATCGACTGCGCTCTTATTTGACGAGGTTAAACCCATGACCGCCACCGCCTCCTCGACCGCCCTACTTCCTCTTCATGCCGCGCTGGGTACGGATATCAGCGTGCTGCCACGCATTTTTGAAGACGCTATTAATATTGCCGTGATGCAACGCCGCTTACCTGCCGACGTTGCGCTGAGTGCCAAGGCACAATACCAAATAGAGCGCCCTTGGCAGTTTTCATGGCTAGGCGCTCCGGATGAACGGTTGGTAGCAGAACTTAAGCGTCGTGCGCCACAGCCTGAAGCGGCGGATGCCCTTATTGACGATATCGTGTCCGTCGCCCAAGCCGTTGCTTATCTATTCGATACACAAACAGTGGGTATACGGCTTAGAGTATTGACCGAGGCGATGTGTCCACGATTTCATTGCGACAACCTTCCCGTGCGCTTGGTGACGACCTACTTGGGTCCCGATAGTGAATGGTTGCCCGAAGAAGCCGTTAATCGCGATGGGTTAGGTGCCCCGCACCCTGATCGGCCAGAAATAGTACTTAACCCTGATGCTGTCCAAATGCTTAAAGCAGGCGACATCGCGCTTATAAAAGGCAGCGGTTGGGAAGGCAGTGAGCATAGTGCGCTTGTCCATCGCAGCCCTTCGTTAAGCCCAGGCCAAAAGCGCTTATTACTCACAATTGACCCTGCTTAAGTACAAAACGCCTCCACTTGGGAGGCGTTTCAGGTTTACTCAGTGACTCATTAAGCAAACACTTCCGTCCATTCGCCACGCTTAGCGAGCAGATTGCGGGCTAATTCTTGGGCGCCTTCCAGGCTGTGGCTCGCGGCCCAGCCACACTGCATTTCGTTGCAGGCAGGTACTTCGGTGGCTTCTAGTACGTCGTTCAGCGTTTGCTCGATGATGCTCAGCACATCGTCGTAGTTATCGTGATTGATCATCGCGATGTAGAAACCGGTCTGGCAGCCCATCGGGCTGATATCGACGACTTTATCGGTATGGTTGCGCGATAGTTCAGCCATCAAGTGTTCAAGAGAATGCAGCGCAGGCATCTCCATGTGCTCTTTGTTCGGCTGGCAGATACGCAGGTCGTATTTATGAATCTTGTCGCCGTTCTGGCCTTGCTTGATATCAGCCAGACGTACGTAAGGGGCTTTTACCTTGGTATGGTCCAGGTTGAAGCTTTCAACGTTCATTTTCTTTTCGGTCATGTTCGCTCCGCATCTATCGGTGTCGTGGGGCTATTCTACATGCTGGATTTATACCTTGGGCGCGTCAAAATTCCACGGCTCATCGGTATACACACACACGTTGGCATCTTCGATATCGCCATCGGGCGATTCAACGTGCTTGGCAAAGAAATCCTGAATTTCTTTGCGCTGGCAATGGGCCTCAAACTCTTCGCGGCTTGCCCAGATTTCGTGAAACACGATTGGGTAGCTGGTGCCCTGCGCGAATGGGTTGTCGATCTGGCGCGTTACCGTGTAGTGAATGCAAGCGTCTTCCCGGTGAGTATTGGGCTCCAGTGACTGAAGCGCCTTGAACACCGCTTCTTCTTTACCCGGTTTGGGTTTAAAACCGGCAACACAGTAAATTTTCTCAGACATGATCCCATCCTGGTTCGTTAAGCGTGCGTCATTATGCGGGTTGTCCTTATGGGATAACAACCTAGCGAATAATACGTTCAGCCAAGGCTTCCAGGTCAGGCACCGTCATATCAGGCTCAACCCCCCAGGGGTCAAAAGGCGCATCGGAGTGGCGTCGTATCCAGGCGCTGCGCAGCCCGGCGTGGGTTGCGCCGATCACGTCAAAGGCATTGCTTGATACCAGCCAGGTTTGCTCGGGGCGCGTTTCCAGGCGGCTACGCAGGTAGGCGTAAACAGCCGGGTCAGGTTTAAAACGCTTAATATCATCAACGCTTACCACTTCATCCATATGGCTCTCTACTCCTGCCCGCGTGAGCAGCTTCGATACGGCATCCGAGGTGCCGTTTGAAAAAGCCACGCAACGGATGCCTGCATCGCGTAACTGATCCAACGCCGGCACCACGTCAGGAAAGGCCGGAAGCTCACCATACACGGCCATTAAATGATCACGGTCATTATCCGAAAGCCCCGCCTGTAGTGCGCGGTTGGTAAATGCCAGAGCGTCATGGGTGCATTCTTCAAAGGGAACATAGGCGCTCATCAACCCATGGCGAAAGCTGTACTCAAGCTGCTTTTCTCGCCAGCGCTTGGCGAATTCCCCTGCCTTGGAGGCATCAGTAAGCCGACGTTCAAGCTCTGTGGTAACGCCTAGGGTATCAATCAGCGTGCCGTACACATCGAAAGCTAATACCGGTTGCATAGCCCCTCCTACCTATCCGTTGATCATGCACAGTGTTCAGCATAGCCGCCCCGTTCAAAAACAAAAATGCCGCTGCACAAGCAGCGGCATTTACAGGGTCAGGGTCGATCACTCAGACGGTAAACGCCGCTTCCTGGCGCCCTGTTTTCAAGTCACCTGAACGCGTAAGTTCATCGGTAACCCGGTCGATGGCGCGTCTGGCGCGGCCAATCATATCGTCGACTTCCGCGCGGTTAATGGTCAGCG
Organism: Vreelandella populi; assembly: GCF_003989825.1. Lineage (GTDB taxonomy): Bacteria > Pseudomonadota > Gammaproteobacteria > Pseudomonadales > Halomonadaceae > Vreelandella > Vreelandella populi. Next base: position 98,179 of record NZ_RZHE01000008.1, on the reverse strand, counting down.
GTGGCGCAAAGCCCAAGATATCGCCTTGAGGCATGGCGCGAGCAATCAGGTTCTCTTCCATTGCCGCTGCCGCCACGCGCGGGCCAACTTTCAGTGCCGGATCAAAGTGCAGTCGCTGTTTGGCATCCGGAGAAAATTCGAGTGCGGCCATAAGGCCCACACCGCGCACATCGCCTAAAAGCGGATGGCCGTCGAAATGGGCTTTCAGCTGCTGCTGGAAGTAGGCACCAGTTTCGGCGGCGTTACCCACCAGGTTTTCCCGCTCGATAATATCCAGGTTAGCGATACCCGCGGCACAGCCCAGCGCGTGGCCCGAATAGGTCCAACCGTGGCCGATGGGGCCAAACTCGCCGGTGCCTTGCTCAAGCACTTGCCAGACTTTATCGCCGACAATCACGCCGGAAAGCGGCTGATAAGCGCTGGTCAGGCCTTTGGCAATCGTGACCAGATCCGGTTTCATGTTGTAGTGGTGGCTGCCGAAGTCCGAGCCGGTACGGCCAAATCCACACACCACTTCATCAGCAATCAAGAGCACATCGTACTTGGCCAACACGGCTTGAATCGCGTCCCAGTAGCCTTCTGGCGGCGGTACGATACCGCCTGTGCCCAATACCGGCTCGCCGATAAACGCCGCCACGGTATCCGGGCCTTCTTCCAGAATCATGGCTTCGAGCTTATCCGCACAGAAGGAAGAGAATTCAAGTTCAGTCATGCCGTGCTGCTCGGCGGCACGCAAGTAGTAGTGCGGCGCTTCGGTATGGCGAATGGTATCAATCGGCAAATCAAAATGATCGTGGAATGCTTTAAGGCCCGTCAGCGAGCCAGAGGCAATGCCTGAGCCATGGTAGCCACGCATGCGTGAAATGACTTTTTTCTTCTGCGGGCGGCCGAGCACGTTATTGTAGTAACGCACGATTTTGAGCTGGGTTTCGTTAGCGTCTGAGCCTGACATGCCGTAATAGACCTTGGACATGTTCATGCCGGCGATTTTCAGAATGCGTTCGGAAAGCGCAATCTGCGGCTCATTCGAGTGGCCCACGTAGGTGTGGTAGTAAGAAAGTTCCATCGCCTGCTTGTAAATCGCTTCGGCAATTTCAGTGCGGCCATAGCCGATATTGACGCAGTAAAGTCCGGCAAAGCCGTCGATGAACTCGCGCCCATCCTTGTCAATGATGTTGATGCCTTTACCGCCGGTAATTACGCGGCCCGGTGCATCGCCATGGGCGAAATCACGCAGGTGGGTAGAAGCGTGAAACGTCACCTTGCGGTCGCGTTCGATTAGGTCCTGATGCTGGCTCATAACGTTCTCTCTGTACGATAAACCTCCCTACATTTAGGAAGGTTTTTAAAAATTAATAAGACTTAAATTTACATGCAATAAGCGCAGCTAGCTCCCCGAGACCGAACCCAGCGCACCAAGGCAGTAATACTTGGTTTCAAGATACTCATCGATACCGGTGGCGCCGCCCTCACGTCCAAGGCCGGACTGCTTCACGCCGCCAAACGGCACCGGCGGGCCGGTCATCTTCACCGAGTTTACGCTCACCATGCCGTACTCGAGTGCACGCATCAGCTTCCAGATCCGGCGAATATCATGGGTATACACATAGGCCGCCAAGCCATACTCGGTATCGTTGGCAAGCTCGATAACTTCCTCGTCGCTGCCGTAAGCGGTAACCCCGGCCACAGGTGCAAAGTTCTCTTCCCGCCAGACTTTCATTTGTGGCGTTACGCCCGTTAGCAGCACCGGCATGAAGAAGTTCTCGCCCGGCGCCTGGCTCTGGTCGCCCATGACCAGGGTTGCGCCCCGGGAAATCGCATCATCGACAATCGCGGCAGCTTTTTCTACTGCCTGGCGGTGAATCAGCGGTCCAAGATCGATCTCGCTTTTCAACCCGTTGCCCACGGTGAGCGCGGCCATACGCTCAGTAAACTCCGTAACGAACGCATCGTGAATGGATTCGTGTACCAGGATACGATTAGCCGCCAGGCAGTCCTGCCCCGCGGTCTGGAACTTGGCATCAACCGCAGCGTAAGCAGCTTCCTTGGGGTCCATGTCCGGGCCGACGACAAACGGCGCGTTGCCACCCAATTCCAAGGAAAGGCGCTTAACGGTACCGGCGCTCTGTTCCATGAGCAGGCGCCCCACACGGGTGGAACCAGTAAACGACAGCGCCCGAATGCGCGGCTCGCTACACAGTATCTTGGACACCTCGGCGGGTTCGCCCAGCACCACGTTGAAGATGCCCGCCGGAATGCCCGCGCGCTCGGCAAGCTCCGCCAATGCCAGCGCCGAAAACGGCGTTTCGTTGGCGGGTTTGACGATGACTGGGCAGCCTGCCGCCAGCGCGGCCGCCGCTTTACGGGTAATCATTGCCAGCGGGAAATTCCACGGCGTAATCATCGCAGCGATACCCACAGGTTCTTTAATGGTACCCAGCGATGCATTAGGAATATGGCTGGGAATCGTCTCGCCGTAGGTGCGCTTGCCCTCTTCAGCGAACCAGCGCACGAAGCTTGCTCCGTACTCCACCTCACCACGCGCATCGGGCAGCGGCTTGCCCTGCTCCAGGGTCATGATGGTCGCTAAGTCTTCACGGTTGGCCTGAATCAAATCGTACCAAGCGAGCAGGCGCTCGCAGCGCTCATCGGCACGCAGCGCGCGCCAGCGAACAAAGGCGACCTCGGCCGCATCAACCGCGGCGGTAATCTGATTGGCTTCAAGTAGCGGGATATGGCCAATGGCTTCGTTGGTCGCCGGGTCATACACGGCCTCTTCACGACCGCCCTCGCCATGGACCCATTTGCCGTTCACGTAGGCATACTGACGAAACAGGCGCGGGTCTTCTAGGCGTTTGGCAAGCGTTGTCGATAGCGTGGTCATGAGCATCTTCCTTAAGCCGACGCATATAAAAGCCCCGGCCTGGGCGCGTGAACGATAGGCAAACGGCTAAGGACTTACCGTATGCAATCGATATAGCTTAAAGAAGACACCGCACGAAGTGTTTTCGAAAACATCATCCTTGAGAGCAATATTTCTTCCAAACCTAGTCCTTGCATGCTTTTTTTTTGGCAAGTCCCGCTTTCAAGAGAAATCAAAACGTTTAGAGAGCGTTTCATATGCATAAGAACATCACTATCACCATCAGGCATTGGTGCTAACATATATCCGACTACTCTAATCTAAATTGACTAGAGCATGGGCTAGTGCCTTAAAGAGTTCTCTTTGCGCAGTAGCGCAGAACAAAACGATCACTCTGTGAGACTACTGTGTACCAACTGCCCTACTTCAAACTGCTGGCCCAGGCCAGTGGCACCACCACGGTAAAAGAGCGTTACGATATCGACCGCCACGATCAGCGGCTTCGCACACTGCGCCTGCTGAGCATTCTGGTGACGATTTTTTACTTCTCGTATATTCCCGTGGATATGTACCTGCTGCCGGACATAGGCCTTCGCTCGGTGCTGTTACGCATTTTCGTAGTGGGTCCGCTGGTTATCTTGATGTTGTATTACTTCGGGCGCCCCGGCCCCATTCGCCACAAGGAGCTTGCCAGTATTATTACGGTCAGTTTGGCTACGCTGATCTGGTGTCTGGGGCTATTGGGAACTAGCGACCCGCGGGTGCTGCACTACTTCTACGCCGGGCTGGTTTTCCAGCTGGCCCTGACCATCGTGCTCGCGCACCCTTTCGAGTACAGCGTGTACGCCTCGATATTCCTCTGTGTATGCCTTTATACCATCATCTGGTTTCTACCCGGCGCGGATGCCGAGTACGTTACCAATCACTTGGTGGTGGGTGTACCGACGGTAGTCCTTACGCTGATGGCGAATTACCGCTTTTCAGCCGAATCGTTACGCCTTTACCTACAGCGCGTCAATGCCGAGGAGCTTCGCGCTGAGCTTGCCCTGCATAACGAGACGCTGGATAAACTCTCCCACATAGACCCGTTGACCGGACTTGCCAATCGGCGTGGCCTGAACCGGCGCGCCGCCTCGCTGACGCGTTCCAGGCACGTGCCAGATCAGTACGTCGCGGTGATTCTGATCGACGTGGATCATTTCAAGGCCTTCAACGACGCCTACGGTCACGACGCGGGCGATGACTGTCTCAGGAAAATCGCCAGCGCCCTTCAAGGCGCTTGCGGCCCGCAGGATACGGCCTGCCGGTATGGCGGCGAAGAGTTTTTGGTACTCCATGCAGACAGCTCAAACAGCGGTATAACGGGCGCACTGCTGGCCGAACGGATTAGGGAGACGGTGGCTAAGCTCGATATTGCCCATCGAAAATCCGATCATGGGCATGTAACGGTGAGCGTGGGCGTCTGCGCAGGGCTTTTAGAACACGACGAGGCATTGACGCACTTGATAAAAGCCGCGGATCAGGCGCTTTACGCCGCGAAGGACACAGGACGCAACCGCGTGAGCGAAGATCAGAACGGCAGCCTGGCCGACGTCTAGTGCGCGCTTTTTGGTAAGCATTAATGAATGTCGGTGGTGTCGATACCGATGACGCTTTGTTTGACGGTCTTGGTCACGATATAAGTACAGTAGCGCTCGATGCCTGCCTCGGACACCAGCCAGCGATCCATCAGGCGCTGATAGCTATCGATGCTTCGGGCTTCGAACTTCACCAAATAATCCACTCCCCCGCCGACGGCCACGCACTCGGTGACCTCCGGAGTGTCGAGCACCAGCGCCTCGAAGCGGGTGAAGCTTTCGGCGTGGTGGGCCTTGAGCTCGATCTGCACCCATACCGGGTTACGCGGCACCAGCACATCTGCATTGATACGCGCAGTGTAGCCCTCGATAACCCCGGCTTTTTCCAGGCGCTTCACGCGCTCCCAACAGGGGCTGATCGAAAGGTTGATCGCCTCGGCCAGCTTGGATTTGGTGATGCGCCCATCCCGGGAGAGAATATCGAGAATTTTCAGATCATAGCGGTCAAGTTTCATCATGCCGGGGACTACGCCTCCAGGCGTTCGACAACATCGGCAATTACCGCAATGGTATCCCCCATATTGACCAGGGCCGGAGCACGCCGGGCCATCAAAACGCCATCGCGTTCGGCGCGGTAGGCAACCGGCTCGCTACCGGTGCGGGTCATATCAAAAACATAGGCCAGTACCTGCCCTTGAGTGACGGCATCGCCCAGCGCCACGGTCAGCTCCAGCACACCTGAGTGCTGGCTCTGCACATAGCAGCTGGCATCCGGCATATCGAGATAGACCTGCCCACCTTCCGGCATTTCCACCTCGCCCGCAACCAGCCCGTAATGGATCAGGAAATTGCGCACCCCGCGTTCGGTAATCGTCATGCTTTGAGGTGTGGAGGTGCCGCCACCGCCAAGTTCAGTGGCCACAAATACCTTGCCCTGACGCTCGCAGGCGGTATCGAAAAGTTTTTCCGCGTCCAGCTCGAACATCACCATGGCATAGGGTGCGCCAAACGCCTTGGCACCTTCCAGAGCGGCCTGCTGCTGGGCCTTGTCGTCGAGTACGTGGGAGGCACCAAACGGCAGGATATCCAGCGTACGGCCGCCAGAGTGTAGATCCAGCACTACATCGCTCATGGGCACCAGCACGCGGGTAAAGTAGTCGGCAATTTGCAGCGTTACGCTACCGTTGGGGTCGCCTGGAAAACTGCGGTTGAGGTTACCTTTATCCATGGGCGAGGTTCGCTTGCCTGCCATTACGGCCGGAGTATTCATGCACGGCACGATGATGACGCGGCCGCTGACTTCCTCTGCGGTAAGTGCATTGGCAAGCTTGAGCAGCGAGGTAATGCCTTCGTATTCATCGCCATGGTTGCCACCGGTTAGCAGTGCCGTCGGGCCATCGCCATTCTTGACCACCGTGATCGGAATCATTACCGCCCCCCAGGCCGAAATATCGGTTGAGATGGGCAGCTTTAAAAAACCGTGCTGCACGCCGTCGGCATCAAAATCGACAGTTGCGGAAATCGGGCTCGGTCGCAGAGTCATAACGAATCCTTTATAAGTTACTTAACGGCTTATCGTCATTTAACGACTTATTATTTAACAAATAACTGCCGGGGAAAATTGGCCAGCGTTTCACAGCCTGTTTCAGTAATCAGTATGCTTTCGGTAATTTCCAGCCCCCACTCATCCACCCAAAGCCCAGGCATAAAGTGAAATGTCATGCCAGGCTGCAGGATAGATTCATCCGAGGGGCGAAGGCTCATGGTGCGTTCGCCCCAATCCGGCGGGTAGGAAATACCGATGGGGTAACCACAGCGCGCCCCACCCCGGTCAAAGCCGTATTTATCCATGGCAGCACCCAGCGCCATGGCGATATCCGCCGTGCGATTCCCCGGTTTAGCGACCGCCAGGCCGTTTTCGATACCTTCCAGCAGAGCGGATTCTGCGCGAATAAAGTCGGTAGGCGGCCGGCCCAGAAACACGGTACGTGACATGGGCGCGTGATAGCGCTTGAACACGCCGGCGATCTCGAAAAACGTGCCTTCGCCTTCACGAAATGGCGTGTCGTCCCAGGTCAGGTGCGGGGCAGCGGCATCTTTACCGGTCGGCAGCATGGGCACAATGGCGGGGTAATCGCCGCCGTACACCTTGCCATTTTCATCCACAAAACCTTCGATCCCCACCCGGTAGATTTCCGAGACCAGCTTACTCTTGGGCAGGCCAGGCTCGATCACTTCCAGAATGCGCGAGTGCATGCCCTCGACAATTTTGCCGGCAATGCGCATGTAGGCGATTTCCTGGGGCGACTTGATCGCCCGGCACCAGTTCACCAGTGCGTTGGCATCGATAAAGCGGGCGTGAGGCAGCTCTCGCAGCAGGCTCTGATAGGCCTTGGCGGAAAAGTAGTAGTTGTCCATCTCCATGCCCACCACGCCGGTATGCCAGCCGCGGTCGGGCAAGACTGATTGGGCCAGATAGTCCATCGGGTGCATATCCGGATTCTGGACGTAGTAATCGGGGTAATAGGTAATATTGGCAGGGTCAATCCAGCAGGTGCGCAGTGCTCCGTTAGCATCCATACGACGCCCAAACCATACTGGCTCGCCTTCCAATCCGACCAGAACACATTGGTGCACATAAAACGACCAGCCGTCATAGCCGGTCAGCCACGCCATGTTGGAGGGGTCGCTAACGATCAATACATCAATGCCGCGGACGGCCATTTCAGTACGTACCTTCCACAGGCGTTGGGCATACTCTTCGCGCGTGAAGGGCAGGGAAACCTGAGTCATCGGGCAACTCACCATCAAAGATCACCAAGAACCGGTGCGCGTTTACGTTACGCCAAGCAACGGGCCAAAGGTTCGACCTGGCCCCGCCGCAGAAGGGCTTGCCAACGTCGCCTTAGCCCGATACTAGCACCACTGCGTGGTTGCGGGTCAAAGGCTTTATTTAACTCAGGTTGCCTCTTCTCTTAGCCGGCTACGTAAAAGCTCCAGTACGGCGCGCTCATCTGGGCCAATTAGCTGTTCCTTTTCAAGCTCATGCTCAACTAACTGGCGAAAATGCTCCAGCGTACGACCATCCAGATAGCTCTCGACCACTCGAGGGTCAATGTAACTGGCCTTAGCGATACTGGGCGTATTGCCTAGGGATTGGGCCACCCGTTCGACTGCTTGGCGCACGTTTTTCTGACTGACTTTCTCGTTTTCGCCAATGCCTAACTCTTCAAGCGCTAGTGCTGCCAGCGAAGTACCTGCCCAGGTACGAAAATCTTTCGCGCTGAAGGCTTCACCCATCACCTCATGGATATAGTCATTCAGATCAGTACTATCGACGCGTACCTTATTACCCTCCTCATCGAAATATTTAAAGATTTCGTAACCGGGAACGTCATCAAGCTCGGCGACCACTTGGGCGAGTTTAGCGTCCTCCACGACACGATGCTGATGCTGACCACTTTTGCCCTGATAATCGAAAATAAGCTCGTCGCCCTCAATGGTAAGATGTTTGGAGCGCATGGTGGTGAGCCCGTAAGAGTCGTTTTCGCGCCTATAGCGCTCGCTGCCTGGGCGAAAATAGGCGCTGTCGATCAGGCGTACCATGCAGGCTAACACCTTTTCCCGGGGCAGGCCCTCAAGCGTTAGGTGCTGCCCCGTTATACGCCGCATGGTGGTCAGCCGCTGGGCGAAATCGACAATGCGATCAAATTTTTTCGCCTCGCGGGCTTCACGCCATTTGGGGTTATAGATGTACTGTTTGCGCCCGGCATCATCGCGCCCTACCGCATAAATATGGTGGCGGCGGTTCAGCGTTATTTCGACTTCATGCCAGGCGGGTGGAATGGCCAGCGAATCAATCCATTCACGCCAGCGCGAATCGCGAAGGGTGTTTCCTGTTGCCGTTTTATAGGTGAACCCTTTGCCACTGCGATGGCGAGTCACCTTACGAAGTGAGGTCTCGTGCATGGTAATTTCCCTTTACCGGATATTCATCTAAGCGTAGGCCAACCTTGGCATTTCTTCGTAGTGGACGACGAGCAGTACGTGTCCCACGGCATGGGCAGCTTGCAGCACACAAGGCGCCTCGCTCATGATAGAGAATCTAATAATGTCATCATGTTTGCGGAGGCGAGATGAAAATTGTTGTGCATACCGACAACGCCCAGGAGTGGTGTGACGCCCTGACACAGGCGCTGCCCAACGCAACCGTCGTGACCAGCGACGCCGCTGAAGAAGAGCGCCAGGGGGCCGACTATCTTGCCGTGTGGAAAGCGCCTTCACACCTCTTGAAAGAACAAACGAAGCTGAAAGGCATTATCAACCTGGGCGCTGGAGTGGATCACCTGTTAAATACGCCGGGCCTGCCCTCGCATGTGCCTATCGTTAAACTGCGTGATGCGGGCATGGGCGAGCTTATAGCTGACTATGTACTCTACGGCGTTTTGCACTTTTACCGCAGCATGGACCGTTATGCCGTTCAGCAAGCCATCGCCCGCTGGCAGCCCCATGGTGTGGTTGAAAAAACCGACTGGCCGGTAGGCGTACTCGGGTTGGGTGCCATCGGTGCGTATGTGGCCAGTGCCTTGCAGCAGGCAGGTTTTCCCGTGCTGGGGTGGAGCCGCTCACCTAAAACCATAAAAGGGGTGAAGTGTTTGCACGGTGACGATGGACTCGACATCCTCCTGCCTCAGGTGAAAAGCCTGGTCACTATTTTGCCCGACACGGCGGCAACCAAACATATTCTTGATGCAAGGCGGATGGCCCAGCTACCTGAAGGCGCCAGTATTATCAATCCTGGCCGGGGCAGTCTTATTGATGAACAAGCGCTTGTTGATGCCCTTGGTAATCACCGTAAAACGGGTCACTTGCGCGGTGCTCTGCTGGATGTCTTCCACCACGAGCCGCTACCTGACGATAACCCTCTTTGGCAGCATCCGCGCGTCATGGTAACGCCCCATATGGCGGGCCCGACTCCGCTTAATGACGCGATTGACCAGGTAATTTCTTATTTACATGCCTTTGAGGCGGGTGAAACACTTCCTACCGTCAATCCAGACCAAGGTTATTGAGCACGTTTAAACTGCCGATAACCCGCATGCCTGATAAACGCCGACGACATTCCCGTGGATATGTCATAAGGAGGCCAAGAATCAGTCTATGCTAAATGTTAAGATTTACGTTTGTGGGTTTAGATATGTTTATATCTGGCTATAGAGAAGCGGGGCAGGCATCGTTTCATACCTAGGTACGTTATGGATAAAGAGCGAAGACTATACATAGGGATCAGTGCCGTCGCTTTTTTTCTGTTAAACACTCTTTAGCCCTACCCTACTGCCCGACTTATTGGGCAATCGCTTGTTAACAAGGAGAGTGATCATGCGAGTAACCCGTTTAAAGTTCCCGTTCAGCGCTGTTGATGCTTTATCGGCTAGTACATTACTGGGTAGTGCCTGCCTGTGCCTATTTTCCCTGCAGGCAAATGCGGGCGAAGAGGCGTCCGGCAGACTTGCCGATCTTATGCCTTTTACAGCTCAATACCGGCTGGAAACCCGTGGCTGGCCTGGGGCCACGATCACCCATACGCTCACTCAAGAAGGCTTGCATTGGCTAAGCGATATGAGTTTTTCAGTCACCATTGCGCGCGGCCAGGAGTACAGCCGCTTCTCGGTCAGCGAGGATTCAATCCACTCGCTGCTGTATAGCAGTAGCTACTCGCTACTCGGCGTGGGCGATAGCTACCAATTGAATGAAGACGCTATACCAAGCATTGACCGCCAGGCTGCCCTGGTAGATTTGTCCCGTCGTGCGGGCCATGAGGCATGCACACAAAGCGCACCATGCGATATCGAGTTTGTTGACCATCGCGGCCGCGATGAGCATTTTCAGTATTACTCCGTGCCAGGACTGCAGGCGGTGAGCGTGCCAGCGGGTGAATTCGAAGCTCAGCGGGTGATATTAAGCGATATCGAAAAACCCGACCGCCACCTGGAAATCAACTTTCACCCTGACTGGCCTGGCCTGATTCTTTCAGCGGAGTACCGCAAGGAAGAGCGTCGTCAAACCCGTATCAGGCTTACTCAATTTAACCCCTAAGCGTGAGCTCACTCTTTAGATGCTGTCTGGATTACTGATTGTTCTTTTGCCCCTGATAGTGGGCTATTTAATACGCATTCGTTCTACTCATCTGCAGCAATTTATCAACCGGGCCGTCAGCGGCTCGGTTTATCTTATTTTGCTATTCATGGGGATTAGCCTGGCCGGGCTTGAGAATCTGGCAAACCAGCTTTCACGCCTGGGGGGTAATGCGTTACTGCTGTTTGGTATCACCACGGCGTTTAATCTGGCCGCTCTCTGGTGGCTATCGCGCCGGGTAGCGTTAAAAGCGGGCAATTCACCCGTGGTCAAAGATGCACCTACCAGTAAGCTTGCGGCGATGAAGGGTTCATTGCTCTTGCTGGCCGTGGTAGCGGGCGGCGTTATAACAGGCCTGCTGCTTGGCCCCTGGCTAGGTGAAGCGCTGTTTACCACTGCCGACCTCATGGCCGAGTGGGTGCTTTACGCGCTATTGGTGCTGATTGGCTGTCAGCTGCGTAATTCCGGCATGCCGCTTAGGCAAATACTGCTCAACCGGCTAGGGCTGGCTATTGCTATAACGCTGGCGATTAGCTCTCTTCTGGCTGGGCTGGCCGCGGCGCCCCTACTCTCACTTAGTTGGAATCAAGGCCTTGCCATGGCCTCTGGCTTTGGCTGGTATTCGCTTTCAGCCATTTTGATCGGTGACCAGTTAGGCCCGTTACTAGGCGGCGTGGCGTTTTTTAACGATTTGGCTCGCGAGTTACTGGCTTTTGTTCTGATCCCACTAGTAATTCATCGCCATACGGCACTCGCCATTGGTTATGGCGGTGCGACCTCTATGGACTTTACCCTCCCTGTGATTCAGCAGCATGGCGGCGTCGCATGTGTACCCATCGCGGTTGTCAGCGGGTTTATCCTGTCGCTGCTTTCCCCTCCGCTGATTTTGTTCTTTCTTTCACTTTCTGCCTAAGGTGGCGGGTGTTTAGCTGTCAGGCTATCTATCCAAGCTATCTGCAATAACTAACGGCATCGTTTTCTGCCGAACGGTCTACCTGCAAGCCAAAACGCTCTCTGACTCAATTCGCTCCAGAGAGCGTTTTCTCATCATCCAATTTTCAGGCCACTTTACTCAACCTCTTTAAACTTTTAACAAATGAATAGAAATTTTATTCAAATAATGATCCACACTTACTTACCAATCTGTTAAGAAATAAAATAAATTCAAATAAGTATAAAAAAAGGAAATATTTAACTCTCGTTAATATCTTACTTAAACACCATATTTTTTAAATGCTTATTAACGTTAAAGAGCCTTTTTTTCAACGTTAGGGATATCTACTTCACCATTGCCCAACGTGGAGGGTTGATTTAGGTTATGGTTGATTAAAACCTCACCAGCGTATGCTTTTTCAACTAAGCTACTTTCATAAAAACTTTCAACGAGAGGCATGGCTGAGCGGTTGGTGGCAAAGAGACAGGAATTTTTTAGAAAAAGTGAGTTATCTAATTAAGCAAGTATTACCATGATAATCCAGGGAGGTGGACCATGGGGGGAGTGGCTTTGGGTGAGGTTACTACTGATAAAAGCGAGCCGGACGAGAGCATAAAAGAAGTTGGCAGAAACTTGAAGCTAACCCCAGTCAGAACTTCTTTTATCTCTCATGATGCAGTTACTAATTATTGTAACCGCAGCGTTACTGATAACCCTCATAATAATGTTACTGTTAAAAACAATAAAAATCCCCCTGATTCTCCACAACGCATTTTATTTGTTACCACCGAAATTACCGATTTCGTTAAAGTCGGTGGTTTAGGTGACGTTTCATCGGCCTTACCCAGAGCCCTGTCGGTACATCACGATGTACGTGTACTCATTCCTGCCTATCGGGAAATACTCGAATCCGGGTATGACATTATTCCCGTTGGCCACTTGCCCGCCTTCGCCGACTTACCTGCTTGCGATATAGGCAAGATAACTTGCCGCGATGGTCTGATCCTGTATGTACTGCTGTGCCCTGAACTTTATGACCGCGAAGGTACTCCTTACGGGACGGGCTCCAGCGGCTATGGCGATGGTCAAGATAACGGCTGGCAGGATAACGATATCCGTTTTGCCAGACTCTCCAAGGCGGCGGCCAATATCGCACTAGGCGAGGCAAATCTTGATTGGCGGCCCCAGTTATTGCACCTCAACGATTGGGCGTGCGGCCTGGCGCCGGCCTATATGCACTGGCAAGGGCGGTCCATTCCAAGCGTATTCACGATTCACAACCTGGCGTATCAGGGCATATTCAATGCTTCGCGCTTGGGAGCGCTCGGCATCCCCGATGAGGCGTTTCATATTGAAGGTGTTGAGTACTACGGTGACCTTTCGTTCATGAAAGCAGGCATCGTCTATGCCTCGCATGTCACTACGGTCAGTGCTACCTACGCTCAGGAAATCACTACGCCTAAATTCGGCTGTGGCCTTGATGGCCTGCTGCGCTGCAAAGCCGACCAGGGGCTACTAAGCGGTATTCCCAACGGTATTGATGACTCTTGGGACCCGCGTACGGATAGCCACCTGATTCAGGCCTTCTCCTCCAACGATTGGCGCGGCAAGCGTGCCAATGCTGACCATGTCCGCCGTCATTTCGGCCTGCGGCCCAGTCAGGGGCCGCTATTCGTGGTGATCTCGCGCCTTGTCCATCAAAAGGGGCTTGACCTGACCATCAAGGCTGCCAAGGCGATTGTCGATGCCGGTGGGCAGATCGTGTTTATGGGCAGCGGTGAGTGGGATGTTGAGGAAGCGCTGCGCGAGCTGGCCATGCGCTTTCAGGGGGCCATTGCCGCCTACATCGGTTTCGACGAATACCAGGCGCGCTGCCTGTTCGCCGGGAGTGATTTCCTGCTGATGCCGTCACGCTTTGAGCCCTGCGGATTGAGCCAGATGTATGCCCAGCGTTTCGGCTCACTTCCCATTGCCCACAGAACCGGCGGACTGGCAGACACGATTGAAGATGGCGTGACGGGCTTTCTGTTCGACGACATGCAGTTCGGCAGCTATATGAGGGCGATTCAGCGCGCTTTTGCGGTACATAAGTCGACTGATCTGTTCAACGCCATGCGCGGCGCGGCCATGACCGGACGCTATCACTGGCGCCAGTCCATCGTGCCTTATACCAAGCTTTACCAGCAGGCACTTGAGCAGGAGTTGGTAAACAATGTCTGACCCAACTCGATTTCAACCCATTTTCGGCGCGCAGGTTATCGGGGAAGAGCAGACACGGTTTGCGCTCTGGGCGCCGGACGCGCAACGGGTAGATGTGGAGGTCGAAGACCTACCCAGCGCCACCATGGTGAAAGCTGATGACGGTTGTCTCACCGCTGAGATTGCTTGCGGACACGGCGCTCGTTACCGCTACCGCATATTCGGTGATGATGACGATGAGGGCAGCCTGATACCCGACCCTGCCGCTCGCGCTCAGGCCGGTGATATCGACGGGCCTAGTGTAGTGATTGATCCCAACCACTATCAATGGCGGAATCAAAGCTGGCAAGGGCGCCCCTGGCATGAAACGGTGCTCTACGAGCTTCATGCTGGCACGCTGGGCGGCTTTGAGGGCGTTCGCCGACGCCTTCCCTATCTTGCCGAACTGGGTATCACGGCCATCGAGCTTATGCCGGTCTCGGAGTTTCCCGGCGCGCGCAACTGGGGCTACGACGGTGTGCTGCCCTACGCGGTGGAAGCCTCCTACGGCAGCCCTGATGAACTGAAAGCTCTGGTCGATGAAGCCCATGGCCTGGGCCTGATGGTGTTTCTCGACGTGGTGTATAACCACTTCGGCCCGGACGGTAACTACTTGGCAAGCTACGCCAGTACTTTCTTTCGTGAAGATCTCACCACGCCCTGGGGCCCTGCCATCGACTTTCGTCAGCCCCAGGTACGGCGCTACTTTATCGACAATGCCTTGATGTGGCTTGAGGAGTATCGCCTGGACGGCCTGCGCTTCGATGCCGTTCATGCCATCAGCGAGCAGGACTTCCTGGTCGAGCTGGCCGAAACGGTACGCACCCGGATAACTCCTGAGCGGCATGTTCATCTGGTGCTGGAGAACGAAGGCAATACCGCCAGCCTACTCAATGCTGAGCAGTTTAACGCCCAATGGAATGATGACTGGCACAACGTTATCCATGTTCTCCTGACCGATGAGACCGAGGGCTATTACAGTGATTTTGTCGACGATGCCACAGCTCGGCTAGCCCGCTGCTTAAGCGAAGGATTTATCTATCAGGGCGCGCAGACACGCCATGGCCATACCCGCGGCGAGCCTAGCGCCCATTTGCCTCCCACGGCCTTTGTGGCGTTTCTGCAAAACCATGACCAGACCGGCAACCGCGCCCTTGGCGAGCGGCTAAACTCTCTGGCGAACCCCGACGCCCTAGCAGCCGCCACAGCACTACTGCTGCTTTCACCCATGGTGCCCTTGCTGTTCATGGGCGAAGAGTGGGGGGCTACTCAGCCCTTTTTATTCTTCACCGAACATAACGAAGAGCTCGCTCAGGCAGTGCGCGAGGGGCGCCGGGCTGAGTTTGCCGATTTCAGCGCCTTTCTGGATGAGAAGGCCCGTGAGCGCATACCTGACCCCAATGCCCTGAGTACCTTTGAAGCTTCAATTCCCGACTTTGACGCACGTGGAACGGCTCCCCATGACGCTTGCCTGGAACGCTATCGCACCCTGCTGGCACTCCGTCATCAGCATATCGTGCCGCGCCTTCAAGGCGCACGGTCATTAGGCGCCGAGCAAATCGGCGACAAGGCCATACTGGCCCGCTGGCAAATGAGTGACGAAACCCACCTGGTGATAGTACTCAATCTTGGGGAGCATCCGGCAGCCACTCGGGGCCTGGGGGTAGGCCAATTACTTTATGAAACCGACGTGGGGGTTGCGAAGGCTGCCCAAAGCGGCCGGATACCGCCCCGCGCCGCTACCGCCTGGTTACTCCATAACCCGGGTGACGAGGAGGTAAGCGCATGAAAGATAAGTTGAGACAACTCGCTGAAGCCGCCGGGTTATTGCTTGATTGGGAAAACAGTGACGGCGAACCGTGCCAGTTGCCTGAGTCGGTTCAACGTACCCTGCTGGAAATACTCGGGTTTCCAACCGAGAATGAAGCGGCGCTTGATGAAAGCCTGCAGCGTCTGAAACGTCTGCACGCGCCGGAACGCCCTGCCGAGTGGCCACCGTTGATCACCGCTGATCTTGATACGTCCATCACGTTGCCATCGTCACTGGCCCCCGGCACAGCATTTATATTAATGCTTGAGCAAGGCAGCCGCGTAGAGGGCACGCTAGATAGCGATGGCACGCTGCCCGGTATTGCAGAAATCGGTTATCACCAGTTGCACATCGCCGATACCCAACTGACCCTGGCGGTCGCTCCACAGCGGTGTTTTTTCCCTAATGGAGCTGGCGATGAATCCACGCCCCGCTTATGGGGCCTGGCCGCCCAGCTTTACGCCCTGCGCCGCTCTGGGGATGGGGGCATTGGTGATGTCCTGGCGCTGGAAAACTTTGTCGCCCCGGCGGCAAAACTTGGCGCGGACGCGCTGGCTATCAGCCCCACGCACGCCATGTTCAGTGCCAACCCTGATAATTACAGCCCCTATTCGCCTTCTACGCGGCTTCTTAACAACGTGCTGTATAGCGCACCGGAAACCATGTTAGGTGAAGACCGCGTTCGCGATGCCCAGGCACGCAATGGGCTGCAGGCAGAACTTCGCCGCCTGGAAGCCGACGATTTACTCGACTGGCCCGAGGCGGCCCGGGCCAAGCTCTCTTGGCTGCGGTTTCTTTACGATGATTTTATGGCTTGCCAGGATGACGACACTCAAGCCCTACGCCGTAAAATGCAGACATTCCGCGAGGTGGGGGGCGAACTCCTAGAAGATCACTGCCGTTTTGAGGCCCTGCAAAGGGAGTTCGGGCCCAGTAACTGGCGTGACTGGCCGACGGCGCTTCGCGACCCTGCCAGCCCTGAATTGGCTCGTTTTGCCGAGACCCGCGCCCACGAAATAGGCTTTCACGTCTTTCTGCAGTGGCTAGCCGCCGATGGCCTGACGCGCGCCCAGCATGCTGCTCGCGAGAACGGCATGGCGATAGGCTTAATTGCTGACTTGGCCGTGGGCGCGGACGCCGCGGGTAGTCAGACATGGAGCCGCCAGGAAGATATGTTGGAAGGCGTCTCCATAGGCGCGCCCCCTGACCTGTTTAACGGCCAGGGTCAAAACTGGGGGCTGGCTGCCTTTTCGCCCTTCGGCCTGAAACGTTCGGGTTTTCGTAGCTTTATCGATATGTTGCGTAGTGCCTTTGCCCATGCCGGTGGACTGCGGATTGATCACGTTCTTGGCTTGATGCGCCTATGGCTGGTACCTCAAGGTGCTTCCGCCACTGAGGGTGGCTACCTGCGTTATCCATTGGACGACATGCTACGCCTGGTGGCGCTGGAATCCTGGCGTCATCGCGCCATTGTCATTGGCGAGGATCTTGGCACCGTGGCGCCGGGTTTTCGCCAGCAGCTGGCCGCACGCGGCATATTGGGCATGCAGGTGCTATGGTTCGAGCAGGATGAGGAGCAAAACTACTTGGCTGTAGATAAGTGGTCCCCCGATGCGCTGGCTACCACCTCAACTCATGACCTGCCCACTGTAGCCGGCTGGTGGGCGGGCCGCGATATTGAATGGCGCGACCGTCTTGGATTGTTCAAGGCTAACCAGAGCCTGGAGGGCGAACAACAGGCCCGTCGTCATGAACGGGCCAAGCTTGCCACAACGCTTGGACTGCTGGGCAGCAAACCGACCACCCAGACCCTGGAAGCTGCCGACATTCCCGCCTCGCAGGTGCTTGATGCCTGTGCCCGCCATCTGGGCGGCACCTCCGCCCCGCTGGTACTACTGCCGGTAGAGGATGTTCTGGGGCTCGAAGAGCAGGCCAACCTGCCCAACAGCACAGCTGAACATCCGAATTGGCGCCGTCGCTGGGCAACGGATGCCAGCGACCTGCTGGCATCCGACGAAGTTCATCAGCGGCTTGGCGCATTGGCGCTTTCGCGCAGCGGTGAGCTAAAAGAACCGACCTCACCATCTGCCCTGTTTGGGAGGCCGTCTCATGAATGAGATTCGCGCGACGCTTCGGCTCCAGTTTCATCGCGATTTTACACTGGCGGATGCTGAACGCTGGGTAGACTACTATGCTGCTTTAGGCATCAGCCATATCTATGCTTCACCGCTTCAAATGTCACGCGCGGGGTCCCCGCATGGCTACGACGGCGTTGACCCCACCCGCATCGACCCTGAACTAGGCGGTGAGGCCGCTCTGAAAAGCCTGGTGACCCGACTGCGCGCCCACGATATGGGATTGGTTCTGGATATTGTGCCCAATCACTTGGCGGTGGGCGGCTCGGAAAATCCGTGGTGGCAGGACGTGCTGGCCTGGGGTGGCGACAGCCCCTACGCAGGGTTCTTCGATATCGATTGGCACTCTCCTGACCCTACGCTTAACGGCAAACTGCTCGTGCCGTTTCTTGGCGCCGCCTATGCCGAAGTACTCAACTCAGGCGAATTGACACTGGACTACGACGCCGAGGCGGCAAGCTTTCACGTCGATTATCACGAGCACCGTTTTCCTATCGACCCGCGTCACTACGGCGACATACTGCATTTTTCCGAGCACAACGCGCTGTATGAGCAGGCGGCTTTTTTTGAAGCCCTGCAGCAAGACGAAGACGCTTACACGTCTACCCAGGATGCGCGTCGTCAGTTAAACAAGGTGATGGAATCGCCCGAGGCCCAGGCGTCGCTCAGCGCCGTCATGAAACTGTTCAATGGCACGAGTACT
The DNA here is from genome assembly GCF_003989825.1 of Vreelandella populi. GTDB lineage: Bacteria > Pseudomonadota > Gammaproteobacteria > Pseudomonadales > Halomonadaceae > Vreelandella > Vreelandella populi. The sequence continues at coordinate 79,784 of NZ_RZHE01000008.1, read as the reverse complement.
AACGCCGCCACTAGGCTTCATGCCTTGCTGGAACGTCAGCACTACCGCTTGGCGTGGTGGCGCACCGCATCCGATGAGATTAACTGGCGGCGTTTTTTCGACGTTACCGAACTGGGCGGGTTACGCATTGAAGACCCGAAAGTCTTTGAGGCCGTACATGCCCTGCCGTTACGTCTGGTCGAGGAAGGCTGGGTCGACGGCCTGCGCGTTGACCACGTTGATGGGCTGGCCGACCCTCGGGGCTACTGCCTGCGTCTGCGCCAGCACCTGGATGCGCTAGAGGAAAAACGCCCAAGCGATGCGCCGCGCAATGTCACCCTGTATGTGGAAAAGATTCTGGGCGACGGCGAGACGCTACATACCGACTGGGGCATAGACGGCACCAGCGGCTACGAGTTCATGAACGAAGTCTCGGGGATACAGCACGACCCAGCTAACGCTGCCCCCCTACGTCAACTATGGCATGAAGTCAGTGGTCGTAATCCTGACTTTTCGTCCGAGGTGCGCCTGGCCAGACGCGAGGTACTTGCCTCCTTGCTGGCCAGCGAGTTTTCTGCCTGCGCCCGCGCCCTGCATGCTGTCGCGCGTGCTCAATTGAGCAGTCGCGACATTACCCTGGCCGCGATTCGCCGTGCCTTGGAAGCGTTGATTGTCCACTTCCCTATCTACCGCAGCTATGCCGATGACACCGGCCGCCCCGATGCCGATCACCCTTTCTTTACCCAGGCAATGCAGGGTGCACGCAAAGCGCTTAACCCGCCGGACATTGGCGTTCTTGAAGCGCTTGAGCGTTGGCTGGGCGGTGAGCCACCGCATGATTGCACCAAGGATAACGAGCGACAGCTGCGCCAGCGCGCGATTACTCGCTTTCAACAGCTGACCTCGCCGGTTGCCGCCAAGGCGGTGGAAGATACCGCTGGGTATCGTAGTGCGGTACTGATTTCGCGTAACGATGTGGGCTTTGACGGGGAGCACTTTAGCCACTCCGCCGAGTACTTCCATAAGGCGAATGCCCGGCGTGCCCGTGACTTCCCTGGCTCCATGGTGACCACCGCTACCCACGACCACAAGCGAGGCGAAGATGTACGTGCCCGGCTTGCCGCGCTGAGCGAGCACGCGGTGATGTTTACAAGCCAGGTTGAGCGTTGGCGGAAAATGGCTGCACCGCTGCGCCAGTCATTGCCTGAGGGGCTTGCGCCCTCACCGGGCGATGAGCTGATTCTCTATCAAATTGTACTGGGCGCCTGGTCGCCGACGTTTGATTCGCAGGACAATGAGGCGCTTGAGCATTTTAACCAGCGACTCGCCGAGTGGCAGTTAAAAGCCCTGCGCGAAGCCAAGCTGCGTAGCCACTGGCTGTGGCCCGACGAGGCTTACGAATCGGCTTGCCGCACATTTTTAGAAGGGTTGCTGACCACAGCGCCCTTGCGAGATTCGATCGCCGCAGCTGCGCGCACCCTTGACCTTCCGGGCGCCATTAACGGCCTGGTACAGACGGTACTGCGCCTAACCGTACCCGGCGTGCCGGATCTTTATCAGGGAAACGAGTTCTGGGACTACAGCTTGGTAGATCCGGATAACCGCCGCCCAGTCGACTACGGCCTGCGTAAAACAGGGCTTGATCAGGCGCTGCCGCCCGCCGAGGCCCTGCGCACCTGGCGTGATGGGCGAGTAAAACAAGCACTGATTGCCCGTTTGCTCAAGCTTCGCCAACGCCATCCGCTGCTGTTCGACCAAGGCGACTATCGCCCGCTTATGGCAGACGGCGAACTTGCCAATCACGTGGTGGCTTTTACCCGCCGCTATACCGGCTACCAATTATTGGTGGTGGTCCCCCGACTCACCGCCAACCTGCTGGATAACACCGACAGGCCGCATATTCCACAAGAACGCTGGGAGGACACGTGCCTGCAACCTGACCCCGGTTGTTGGCGAAGCGTTTTAACCGAGGCAACCCTGGAAGCAGGCAGCGCCGGCATTTCTGTTGCCAGCTTGCTTGCTGAGCTACCCGTGGGAGTTTTTCTGCGCGCTGACCACATGGACAGCAGCACTGAAGCCCCGCCCTTCCATCCACATAGTGAATTATCGAAATAGGCATAGGGAGAGCTGAGATGACTGACGAAGAACGCGTACGTCAATTGGCCTACAGCATTTGGGAAGCTGAAGGGCGCCCCGAAGGGCAGCAGCAACAACATTGGGACAGGGCAACCAAGATAGTGGCTGCCGAACAAGCCGCTGGCAACGAAGCCGAGCTTGACGAAGTGGGCGAACCCCTTGACGAGGCGCCCATTCTGGAAGATGACCTCCCTCTGGAAGAGGACGAGATGGGCATTCAGGAGAGTCGCCTGCCGCTAGAGGATCCCAATGGCGATCCCTCATTCGATGAAGCCCCCTTTCGAGATGATATGTCGGTAGGACAGGACGTGCCTGTACAGGACCGTGGCCATCCGCCCCAGGAACCTACACCCGACGAAGCGGTAGGCTCAATGGAGCCAATGCCGGAAGAGTCCGCCACTGTAAAACGCGCCCAGCGCCCGCGTCGTAGCAGTGAAGCTTTGACTGCAACCGACGAGGCTGATGCGCCCCAACCGGCCAAGAAATCAACACCCGCTCAGCCTAAAAAGACGCCCGGATCAGGAAAATCACAGTCCAGTAAAACAGTTACCAAGAAAACCACGACCAAAGCGAAGAAGCCAAGCGAGCGGAAGTAAAGCGACCACTCATAAGAGCACTCAAAAGGCTCAAGGATGAATGAGATGCAGACAAGCCAAACCACGCGGGACGGCGATGACTCCGTTGCGACCGACGAAGCCCCTAGCGTCATGCGGCGCTCGCGCGTGCACGAAGGATGGTCGTTTCCCTTAGGCGCTAACTGGGATGGCCTGGGGGTGAATTTCGCGCTTTTTTCGGCGCATGCTACCCGGGTTGAGCTATGCCTGTTTGATGAAACGGGCGAGCACGAGCTGGAACGTATCGAACTCCCCGAATATACCGACGAAGTGTGGCACGGCTACCTTCCAGACGTGCGGCCTGGTCAACTCTACGGCTACCGTGTGTATGGGCCTTACGCACCCGAAGAGGGGCATCGCTTCAATCCCAATAAGCTGCTGCTTGACCCCTACGCCAAGCAGATCGTGGGCGAGATCAAGTGGGACGAGGCGCTATTCGGTTACACCATTGGCCATCCGGATGGCGATCTGAGCTTCGATGAACGCGACAGTGCCGAGTTCATGCCGAAATGCAAAGTAGTTGACCCGGCCTTCACATGGGGGCGCTCGCGAGGGGTGCAGCTTCCCTGGGACAAGACCATTGTTTATGAGACCCATGTTCGTGGCTACACCATGCGTCATCCGTCGGTACCTGAAGCGCTACGCGGTACCTTTGCCGGGCTGATGGTCAACGATGTGGTCGACTACATTCGCTCGCTGGGCGTGTCGTCGGTCGAGCTTCTGCCCATCCACGCGTTTGCCGACGATCAGCACCTGCAGGAGCAAGGGCTGCACAACTATTGGGGCTACAACACGCTAGGCTTCTTTGCCCCTCATTCGCGCTATCTGTCTGGTGAAAGTGTGAATGAATTCAAGGAGATGGTCGCGCGCTTTCATGCCGCCGACCTGGAAGTTATTCTTGACGTGGTCTACAACCACACGGCTGAAGGTAACGAGCTCGGCCCAACGCTCTCCCTCAAGGGGATCGATAACGCCTCCTACTACCGACTGATGCCGGATGAGCCGCGCTACTACATCGACGACACCGGCACCGGTAACACGCTGAACCTGAGCCACCAGCGCGTTCTGCAAATGGTTACCGACTCCCTGCGCTACTGGGCCACGGAAATGCGCGTTGATGGCTTCCGTTTCGATCTGGCGACCATACTCGGGCGCGAGCCTCACGGCTTTGATGAAGGTGGCGGCTTTCTCGACTCCTGCCGCCAGGACCCGGTACTTAGCCGGGTCAAACTGATTGCCGAACCTTGGGACTGCGGCCCCGGCGGTTACCAGGTAGGTGGTTTCCCGCCGGGTTGGGCGGAGTGGAACGACCGTTACCGCGATACCGTGCGTGCTTTCTGGCGCGGCGATGAAGGCAAACTTCCAGAGCTTGCCACACGGCTTATGGGCTCGGCGGACTTATTCAATCGCCGCGGTCGGCGACCGTTTGCGTCGGTCAACTTCGTCACCGCTCACGACGGCTATACCCTGTTTGATCTGGTGGCCTACAACGATAAGCATAACGAGGCAAACGGCGAGAATAACCAGGATGGCCACAGCGACAACCTGTCGTGGAACCACGGCGAAGAGGGTCAGAGCGACAATGACGAGATTCAGGCGTTGCGGTTACGCCAGATTCGTAACTTTATCGCCACTACGCTGTTTTCCCAGGGCACACCCATGTTGCTGGCGGGCGATGAACTGCTGCGCACCCAGCAGGGCAACAATAACGCCTACTGTCAGGACAACGAGATCAGCTGGCTGGACTGGAACCTCGACGGTAACGCCCACGCCATGATCGAGTATGTGCGCCGAGTGACGGCGCTGCGGCTGCGCTACCCCATCCTGCGGCGCGGACGCTTCCTTTCGGGTGAATATAACGAGGAAATGGGGCTCAAGGAAGTGACCTGGCTGGCCCCGGATGGCAATGAAATGAGCGTTGAGCGCTGGGAAGACTCTGAGGCCCGAACACTAGGATTGATGCTGGACGGTCGTGCCCAGCCCAGCGGCATACGCCGTGCCGGTGCCGACATTACCTTACTGCTGATTTTTAATGCTCACCATGACTCAGTGGCGTTTCACTTACCCGAAGCACCCAGCGGTGGGGGCTGGTTATGCCGACTCGATACCAGTTGGTCCACCGAGGAAGAAGCTTTCCAGGGCGCTAATGGCCAGCGTTCTTCTGGCCAACGTTCTTTTGGAGAGGAACATGTAATGGAAAGCCGTTCGCTGGCCCTGCTGGAGCTGGTTCAACTAGAGCAAGTGCAGCAGGCTGATAACGCCGCAACCTAGCCATGAGGCAGCGCGTCTAAGCTTAAGGGCATTTTCGTGCTGCAAGGAGAAGCATGCAATGAGTTCATCTGTCACTCCAGCCTCACCTGCCCTACCGGCGCAAGAGCAGGAACCTAACGATGTTCTGACGGCTGTCCAGGCACCGCGCATTGCGATTGAAGCCGTCATGCCCTCCCTAGATAACGGACGTTTTGCAGCTAAGACGGTGATTGACGAGCCAGTACTGGTCAAGGCGACAATTTTCGCTGACGGCCACGATGTGCTGGCGGCAGCCGTGTGCTGGCAAGATGATGAGGGACGACAGCAGCGTGTTCCCATGCAGCCGGCCAAGCCTCTGGGGTTGGATGTATGGGAAGGCAGCTTCACCCCGACGCGCGTGGGCCGCCACACGTTTACTATCGAAGCCTGGTGGGATATTTACGCTACCTACCGCTATGAGCTTTCCAAGAAGCACCAGGCAGGCGTTCCCATCAGCCTCGAACTCGAAGAAGGCAGACAACTGATCGAACGCGCCGCTGAGCGCGCTTCTGGAAACAACAATGAAGCGCTCAACGAGGCACTGGTTGCTCTTCATGAACAGTTTCAACTGGCTCCTCAGGAGGGCGAACGTGTTGCGCTGCTGCTGGATAGCGACACGGCACAGTTGATGCACGAAGCGGACTCACGCCCGCACCTCACGCAAAGCGATGTTACCTATCCTTTAGATGTGGAAAGGCTCAAGGCACGCTTTGCCAGCTGGTATGAGCTGTTCCCCCGCTCGGAAACTGACAACCCCAACCGCCACGGCACGTTCAAGGACGTTCACAAGCGGCTACCCATCATCCGCGACATGGGCTTTGACGTGCTCTATTTCCCGCCCATTCATCCGATTGGCCGCAAGCATCGCAAAGGGCCCAACAACAGCCTGGAAGCCGGGCCAGACGATCCCGGCAGCCCCTACGCGATCGGAAGCAATGAAGGTGGTCACGAGGCCATTCACCCTGAGCTCGGCACCCGCGAGGATTTCCGCGAGCTGGTGCGTGTGGCTGGCGAACATGGCATGGAGATAGCGCTTGATTTCGCCATCCAGTGCTCGCCGGATCACCCGTGGCTTAGGGAGCACCCCGGCTGGTTCTCCTGGCGTCCCGACGGCTCGATCCGCTACGCCGAGAACCCACCCAAGAAGTACCAGGACATCGTCAACGTCGATTTCTACGCCAAGGATGCTGTTCCTGAGCTGTGGACCGAGCTGCGCGATGTGGTGCAGGGCTGGGTCGATGAAGGAGTGAAGATCTTTCGCGTTGATAATCCGCATACCAAGCCGCTGCCTTTCTGGGAGTGGCTAATCGGCGATATCCGCAGGCGTGACCCTGATGTGATCTTTCTGGCGGAAGCCTTCACTCGCCCGGCCATGATGCTGCGCCTGGGCAAGCTGGGTTTTACCCAGAGCTACACCTACTTTACCTGGCGGCACACCAAGGCCGAGCTGACGGAATATTTTACCCAGTTGAACGAGGCGCCGCTGCGCGATGGTTACCGGCCGAACTTCTTCGTCAACACGCCAGATATCAACCCTTACTTTTTGCAGTCTTCCGGGCGGGCCGGTTTTCTAATTCGCGCCGCACTTGCCACGATGGGCTCAGGCTTATGGGGCATGTACTCAGGATTTGAGCTCTGCGAAGGCGCCCCGGTGCCAGGCAAGGAAGAGTATCTCGACTCTGAAAAATATGAGATTCGCCCGCGTGATTACAGCGCACCCGGTAATATCGTCTACGAGATCACCCAGCTTAACCGACTTCGGCGCGAAAACCCGGCGCTGCATACCCATCTGGGTGTGACCTTCCACACGGTACACAACGACCGCTTGCTGCTCTTCACCAAGGCCACCGACGCACTTGATAACGTGATTCTTGTTGCTGTGAATCTTGATCCTTTCGAACCTCAGGAGGGCACGTTCGAGTTGCCTTTGGCGCTGTTCGGTCTACCGGAGGAGGCAGCGCTGCATGTAGAGGATCTGATGAGTGGAAAACGCTGGACGTGGCAGGGCAAATGGCAGTCGGTGCGGCTCGAACCCGACGTCCTGCCATTCGCCGTCTGGCGCATTTACCCGGTTCACTAGTCGGCTAACTCACTATTCAGGGCAATGTATTTGTAGTGGATTCAACGATGAGCCGCTCTATCGAGGCTCCGGTTGATTCGTTTACACCGATCAAAGCAGGGAGAGCAAACCCATGATGGATGCCAGCAGTGAAACACACGCCGTCGAGGCCCTGGATTTTCTGGATGACCCACTCTGGTACAAGGATGCGGTGATCTACCAGGTGCATGTGAAGTCGTTCTTTGATGCCAACGATGACGGTATCGGCGATTTTGAAGGCCTGATCCAGAAGCTGGACTATATCGTCAGCTTAGGCGTCAACACGATCTGGATATTGCCCTTCTACCCGTCACCACGTCGCGATGATGGCTATGATATTGCCGAATATACCGGCGTCAGCCCCGACTATGGCACGCTGGAAGATGCCAAGCGCTTTATCAAGGAAGCGCACCAACGCGGCTTGCGGGTAATCACCGAACTGGTCATCAACCATACCTCTGATCAGCACGAGTGGTTTCAGCGTGCCAGGCATGCCCCAGCAGGGTCACCAGAAAGGGACTTTTATGTCTGGTCAGACACCGATCAGGCGTACACCGGCACGCGCATCATTTTCCTGGATACCGAATCCTCCAACTGGACCTGGGATCCGGTAGCAGGTGCCTACTACTGGCACCGTTTTTACTCCCACCAGCCGGATCTCAACTTTGATAACCCCGTGGTGCTCGACGAAATAATCAAGGTCATGGAGTACTGGCTTGATATGGGGGTCGACGGCCTGCGCCTAGACGCGATTCCGTACCTGGTCGAGCGCGAAGGCACCAACAACGAAAACCTGCCCGAAACTCACGTGGTGCTCAAGAAGATCCGTGCGGTACTCGACGAGCGCTACCCTGATCGCATGCTGCTCGCCGAAGCCAACCAGTGGCCTGAAGATACCCGCCCCTACTTCGGCGATGGTGACGAATGCCACATGGCATTCCATTTCCCCCTGATGCCGCGCATGTACATGGCTCTCGCCCAAGAAGACCGCTTTCCGATCACCGACATCCTGCGTCAGACGCCGGAAATCCCCGCTACCTGCCAGTGGGCGATCTTTTTACGTAACCACGACGAGCTGACGCTCGAAATGGTCACCGACAAGGAGCGCGACTACCTGTGGAACCATTACGCGGCTGATCGTCGGGCACGTATTAACCTGGGTATCCGTAGACGCCTGGCGCCGCTTCTGGAGCGTGATCGGCGACGTGTCGAACTGCTCAACAGTCTATTGCTTTCCATGCCGGGCACTCCGGTGCTGTATTACGGTGACGAGATCGGCATGGGTGACAATATTTACCTTGGCGACCGTGACGGCGTACGCACCCCCATGCAGTGGTCAATCGACCGTAACGGCGGATTCTCCCGCGCCGATCCGGCAAGCCTGGTACTACCGCCGGTCATGGACCCGCTGTATGGCTACCAGACCGTCAATGTCGAGGCGCAGGTGCGTGATCCGCACTCGCTGCTCAATAACATGCGCAGGCTACTCGCGGTGCGTAGTCAGCACCGGGCCTTCAGCCGTGGCACCATGCGACCGCTACACCCGACCAACCGGCATATCCTGGCGTATCTGCGCGAGATGACGCTCGACAATGGGGAGACGGAAACGCTGCTCTGCGTGGCTAACGTCGCCAGTACGGCACAAGCGGTGGAGCTTGACCTTTCAGCGTTCGCCGGCAAGGTGCCGGTGGAAATGGTCGGTGGCAGCGCCTTTCCGCCGGTGGGCAGCCTGTCTTACCTGCTGACGCTTCAGCCCTACGGTTTTTTCTGGTTCTTCTTGGCTCCGGCAACCGCCATGCCCGAGTGGCACACGCCGGTACCCGAGCCAATGCCGGATTATGTCACCCTGATTATTAAAAAGCGCCTTGAAGAGATTTTTACAGGCTCATCAAAGCAGCTGCTTGAACGTGAGACATTGCCTCACTACCTGACCAAACGGCGCTGGTTCGCGTCCAAGCAGGCGCGTATCGAGGATATCCGTTTACATTCGCTGGCAAGCCTTGAGCATAGCGGGCATACCCTGCTGTTCAGCGAGCTGGAAATCACCCATGCCCAAGGCATCGAGCGCTACCAATTACCCCTGGCATTCCTAGGTGAGGATGAGCAGAGCAGTCCCCTTGCCCAACAGCTTGCCATGGCGCGAGTACGCCGCTTCCATGAAGTGGGCCTGCTCACCGATGCGCTTACCCTGGATGCCTTTACCCTGGCCGTGCTTGACGCCATGCGCCAGGCAGTTGTGCTGCCAAGCTCAAAAGGCGCCATCCATTTCCTGCCCACCCCGGAGCTTGTTGAACTCACGCTACCCGAGCATCCCGAAATCTCGCAGCAGGGTGCTGAGCAGTCCAATAGCTCGGTGGTGATCAATCAACAACTGGTGCTCAAGCTGTTTCGCCGCCTGGAGTCAGGCGTTCACCCGGAGGCAGAAATCGGTCGCTACCTGACCGAGCGGGGCTTTATCAACACCGCGCCGCTGCTTGGGGAAGTGACTCAGATCGACGAACAGGGCGCACCGCAAACCCTGATGATTCTGCAGGGCTTTATCGATAACCAGGGTGATGCCTGGTCATGGACCCGCACCACGCTTGAGCGCGCCATTCGTGAAGCGCTGGCGGATGATCATCAAGGGCGCGAGTTCGCCCGGGATGAGGCCCATTACGGTGCGTTTGAGGAGCTGGAAGCGTTTGCCGCCACTCTGGGGCAGCGGCTGGGCGAGCTGCATATGGTGCTGGCAATGCCCAGCAATGACCCGGCGTTCGCTACCGAAGTGGCCGGCCCCAGCCATGTCACGCACTGGAAACAGCGTGTGACTCAGCGCGTTGAAGAAGCGCTTGACCTGCTCGAACGTCACATTGGCGCCGCGGATAAAGCCGAACAGCTGCTTGCCTCTGACGTACTGGCACAGCGCGATACTCTCTTGGCCTCCATTGCTTATATGGCAGACCTTGCCGAGGGCAGCCTCATCACCCGTATTCATGGCGACCTGCATCTTGGCCAGGTACTGGTGGCGCATGACGACGCCTATATCATCGACTTTGAAGGCGAGCCTGCCCGCCCCCTTGAGGAGCGACGCGCCAAGGATAGCCCGCTTCGCGATGTGGCCGGCATGCTGCGCTCCTTCGACTACGCCTATGCCAAGATTGAAGAATCCCAGCCCAGCGGCAATGAAGGCACTGATACCCACACAGGTACCAACCACGACGTGGTAGAGCAGTACCTGCTTAAAGGACGTCAGGTATTTCTGAATGCCTATTGGCAGGCCACGCTGGATATTCCTCACGAATGGAAACAGGCAAACGGCGCCGCGGCAGCGGTCGATCTGTTCGTTCTCGAAAAGACCGCCTACGAAATTGCCTACGAAGCCGCCAACCGCCCCGCCTGGCTGGGAGTACCGTTGCGCGGCCTGGCAGCACTTGTCGAACAACTAAGCCCGGGAGAGCCCCATGAATGAGGCTATGCACACCAGACCCACTTCAAGTCTCACGGTTGATCGTACCCTGTGGCTGACCGAAGACGACGCCAATGCGCTGGTACAAGGTACCCATCGTGATCCCTTCTCGTTGCTCGGGTTGCATACTGATGACAAAGGCCCTTTCCTGCGGGTATTTATGCCCGGCGCCGTGGGGGTAGATGTCCTCGACCGTGACGACGATACCTTGCGCAGTTGCCTGACGAATATGCAGCTCCCCGGGCTATTCGCCGCCAGGCTGTCTCACAGCGCACCTTACCGGCTGCGTATTCGTTGGCCCCAAGGCGAGCAGATAACCGAGGATCCTTACAGCTTCGGTTTGCTCTTGGGTGAAATGGATCTTTACCTGCTGGGCGAAGGCAATCACCGCAACCTGGGGCATTGCCTGGGCGCGCAGCCCATGACGGTGGAAGGCGTGCAGGGTGTGCGCTTCGCCGTTTGGGCACCCAATGCAAGACGGGTATCGGTGGTCGGTAACTTCAACAGTTGGGACGGGCGTCGCCATGTCATGCGCCTGCGCCACCCAGCCGGGGTGTGGGAGCTGTTCGTGCCACGGCTTGGGCCAGGAGAATCGTATAAATACGAGATTCTCGAACCCCAGGGCACACTCGGCCTGCGCGCAGACCCCGTGGCACTCGCCACCGAAGCACCGCCCCGCACCGCCTCGGTGGTGACCGATACCACGCCCTTTGTGTGGCATGACGACGAGTGGCTCGCCAGACGCGGGAAGGCTCATACCGCATCACGCCCCATCAGTATCTACGAAGTGCATGCGGCTTCTTGGCGCAAGCATGGTGGCGACAACGGCGAGCTCTACAGTTGGCGCGATATGGCCACACATTTGATCCCTTATGTGCTCGACATGGGATTCACCCACGTTGAGCTTTTACCCATCATGGAGCACCCTTTCGGCGGCTCCTGGGGGTATCAGCCGCTCAGCCAGTTTGCCCCCAGCGCCCGTTTCGGCACGCCTGCCGACTTCGCTTATTTCGTCGATGAGTGCCACCGCGCCGGGCTCGGCGTGATTCTTGACTGGGTACCCGCCCACTTTCCTACCGACCCTCACGGCCTTGCCCGCTTTGACGGCACCGCCCTGTATGAGTATGAACACCCTTTCGAGGGGTTTCATCAGGATTGGAATACCTATATCTACAACCTGGGCCGACGCGAAGTGCACGGCTTCATGCTGGCCTCGGCGCTGCATTGGCTGAAACATTTCCATATTGATGCGCTGCGCGTGGATGCGGTAGCCTCGATGCTGTATCGCAACTACTCGCGAAAGGAAGGCGAGTGGATTCCCAACCGCCACGGCGGCCAGGAGAATCTCGAGACCATCGACTTTTTGCGCCACCTCAATGAGGTCATCGCCGAAGAAGTCCCGGGCACGGTGGTCATCGCTGAAGAATCCACCGCCTGGCCCGGCGTCACCCAGCCGACCGAGAAAGGCGGGCTGGGATTTGCCTACAAGTGGAACATGGGCTGGATGCACGACACGCTGGAGTACATCTCTAAAGATCCGGTCTATCGTGCCTACTCGCATCACGAAATGACCTTCCCCATGGTCTATGCCTTTTCCGAGCATTACGTCTTGCCGATTTCCCACGACGAGGTGGTACACGGCAAGGGGTCGCTGATCGGCAAGATGCCCGGTGATGAGTGGCAGCAGTTTGCCAACCTGCGCGCCTACCTTTCCATCATGTGGTCGCAGCCCGGCAAGAAGCTTTTATTTATGGGCTGCGAGTTTGGCCAGTGGCGTGAGTGGAACCATGACCGGGAACTGGATTGGTCGCTGCTTGCCGAGCCCCGCCACGCCGGCATTCAGCGGCTGCTGGGTGACCTCAACCGCTGCTACAAGGAGCTGCCCGCACTGCACGAGTGCGATAGCGAACCTCAGGGATTCACCTGGGTGGTGGGCAACGACGACACCAACAGCGTGTTTGCCTGGCTGCGCCTGAGTGCATCCGGCGAGCCTCTTTTGGTGGTTGCCAACATGACGCCGATTCCCCGCCATGGGTATCGCCTGGGCGTACCGCTGGCGGGCGATTGGGAAGAGCGCCTGAACAGTGACGCTGAGTGCTACGGCGGCTCCAACATGGGTAATCTGGGACGCATCACCGCAAAAGATGCCCCGCTGCACGGCCAAAGCGCCAGCCTTGAACTCACTCTGCCACCGCTGGCGGTGTTGCTGCTACGTCCTGCTGGAGCGCTTTAGGCTCAGCCTTTATAAATTAAGACCCCTAAAGCCCCTGGCGCGATAACGCGCCAGGGGCTTTTTTACTTCGAAATACAGTAAATGACGGCTCCAATCAGAGAGTACGACAGCTTTTCAACTTGCTGTTTAAATGTCTACGCACCGCCGCCCCCTCCTGTTTGAAATGAGTAAGGTAACGCCTAGCTTCTGATTAGCATCGCATTAACCGTTGGTGAGCCGCTACTGTGGCACGTGCATAAATTAGGTAGGATAACCGCCACGTTTTATTTACCTGCTCAGGATCGCCGCCCGCCATGCTCAATGGAATCTGGTTAAGCTTTTTTATGGCCGCGTTTGCCGGCGCGCTTTGGCAGTGGCTGGTGGGTGGGGATGGGGAAGTGTTTGCACGCTTGGTTCAGTCGCTCTTCGATATGGCCAAGGTAAGTGTGGATATCATTCTGGTGCTGCTGGGCGCCATGACGCTATGGCTGGGGTTTTTATCCATCGCTGAAAAGGCGGGCATGATTCGCCTGCTAGGCCGGGTGCTGGACCCGCTGTTTTGCCGGTTGATGCCGGAAGTACCCCGGGGCCACCCGGCGATGGGGCTGATCAGCATGAACTTTGCGGCCAATATTCTGGGTCTGGACAATGCCGCCACGCCCATCGGGATCAAGGCCATGCACTCGCTGCAATCGCTTAATCCCAGTCGCGATACGGCAAGCAACGCGCAGATCCTGTTTCTGGTGCTCAACACCTCATCGCTGACCCTCTTGCCGGTGACTATTTTCATGTACCGGGCGCAGCAAGGCGCTGCCGACCCCACCCTAGTGTTTCTGCCCATACTGCTTGCCACCAGCGCCTCCAGCTTTGTGGGGTTATTGGCAGTCGCGCTGGTTCAACGCTTGAAGCTCTGGCACCCCACGGTGCTTGCCTACTTTGCCGTGGCGGCCCTTGGCCTGGGCTTGCTGATTACCACACTGGCTGGGCTTTCCGCCGAAGCGCTGGCCGCGGCCTCGACCCTGGTGGGCAATCTGACGCTGTTCAGCATTGTGATCATGTTTTTGGTGGTGGGCGCCTTGCGGGGCGTCAAGGTATACGACGCCTTTATCGAAGGTGCCAAGGAAGGGGTGAGCTTTACCCTGACGCTTCTGCCTTATCTGATCGCCATGCTGGTCGCAGTGGGCGTCTTACGCGCCAGCGGTGTTCTGGATGCAGGACTTGCCGGCGTGCGCTGGCTGGTAGAAGGTTTTGGGTGGGACACGCGCTTTGTGGATGCGTTGCCTACCGCCTTTATAAAGCCGCTTTCCGGCGGCGGCGCGCGGGCAATGATGATAGAGACCATGAACAACTTCGGCGTGGACAGCTTCCCGGGGCTATTGGCGGCCACGCTGCAAGGCAGCACCGAAACCACCTTCTACGTGCTCGCGGTCTACTTTGGTGCGGTGGGGATCAGCCGTATTCGTCACGGCTTGGGATGTGCATTGATCGCCGATGCCGCGGGTATCCTCACGGCAATCGGCGTCTGTTACTGGTTCTTCGGCTAGGCGCTTACTGGTTTTCGCCAGCCAGATGATCGCTTAGCGCGTGAAAGAACTGAGTGACCGGGACGATCTCGAAGGCTTCAGCCTTGGGCTGGGCGCCGGTCATGGCAATCACCATGTCGTTGTCGGGATCGATAAACACCCATTGGCCAAAGATACCCACCGCCGAGAAGGCGCCCTCTCCTTCCGGCCACCAGGAGTAGCCGTACTCGATCTCTTCACCGCCGATCTCATGAGGCCTGGCCGACTCCGCCACCCAGCCTTCGGGCAGCACGTTTGGCTCGTTATATTCATCCAGAACGAACTGCCCAAAGCGGGCGTAGTCTTTGAGCGTGATTAATAGTCCACTGCCGCCAATCTCCTGGCCGTCCTCGCTATCCAGCCACCATTTGGCATCGGTTTCCATGCCGTAGCCTGACCAGATCTTCTCAGACAGATACTCGGAAGCGCTTTTGCCCACTGCGCCGTTGATGATTGCCGAGAGCAGCTGGGTTTCGCCGGTGCTGTAGTTCCACACCTCGCCCGGCTCACCGGCGCGCTCGAGCCCGCCCATGAACTCCAGCAGTGCACCGGGTTCCTGAGAAAGCTGCACTTCAAGCATCTGACGGCGCTGGGAGTCCGGGTCGGCGTAAGTTTCATCCCAGGCAACGCCGGAGGCCATCAGCAGAATTTGCTCGACGGTGACGTCGTCATACACGCTGCCCTCGAGTTCGGGCACGTACTTGCTGACGGCATCATCAAGGCTTTCGATATGGCCGTCGTTGAGCGCGGCCCCAATAAGTGTCGAGGAGATCGACTTGGCGATCGACATCGACATCCAGGGCGTGTCCGCCGTGTTACTCAAGGCGTACTGCTCGAACACCACGTCGTTGTCGTGCACCGCCATCAGGCCGCTCACTCGGTTGAGCGCCATGAAGTCGTAAATATCGTAGGTCACGCCTTCATGGGTAAGCGAGAAATCCTCGAGCGACGCATCGCGCGTGCCGAACTCGTGCGGGGAACTTGCCGCCTTCACCGTACGGGTCGGGAAAAGCCGGTCGATATGGCGGGAAAGCTCCACTTGCTCGTCGGGCATCATGCGCCCGCTGTAGAGCTTGCGCACCTCAGCCTGGCTCTGCTCGGAGCT
The DNA here is from genome assembly GCF_003989825.1 of Vreelandella populi. Classification (GTDB taxonomy): domain Bacteria; phylum Pseudomonadota; class Gammaproteobacteria; order Pseudomonadales; family Halomonadaceae; genus Vreelandella; species Vreelandella populi. The sequence continues at coordinate 64,344 of NZ_RZHE01000008.1, read as the reverse complement.
CTGGGCCAGGGTTGCGGTGGAAACGAGTGTGAGCGCCGCAGCAATCAAGGGCGAGCTATATGTCATCGAAGTCATGGCATTCCCGTTAAATAAGTGAAAACTAGGCGCGATCAAACGCCGAACTTACTCAGCTCGAGCCGCCCGCGCGGCGTGAAGCTTCTTGTAGCTCTCGATCAAGCGCTGGTGGCGCTCCAAACCTTCGAGCTGCATATTGGTGGGCGTCAGGCCGTAAAAACGTACGCTGCCCTCCACCGAACCCACGACCGCCGCCATGGTCTCTTCACCAAACATGCGCTGGAAGTTGGGCAGGTAGTCGTCGATTTCAAGCTCATCATCCAGCGCGATTTCCAGCACCGCGTTCACCGCCTGGTAGAACAGTCCGCGCTCAACGGTGTTGTCGTTGTACTGCAGGAACATCTGTACGCAGTCCAGCGCCTCTTCATGGCGGCCAAGCGCCAGGTAGATCAAAAGCTTGAGCTCCAGAATCGTCAGTTGGCCCCACACCGTGTTCTCATCGAACTCAATGCCGATCAGCGTGATGATATCGGCGTGATCATCCATCTGGCTCTCTTCCAGCCGCTCGACCAGACCAAGCAGTTGATCATCATCCAGCTGGTGCAGATTGAGAATATCCTCGCGGTAATCCAGCGCCTTATTGGTGTTGTCCCAGATCAGGTCTTCAATCGGGTACACCTCGGAGTAGCCCGGCACCAGAATACGGCAGACCGGCGCGCCCAGATCTTCGTGGACCGCCATATACACTTCGGCATCCAGCTCTTCAAAAATACTGAAAAGTGTAGCAGCCTCTTCTTCATTGGTGCCGGAAAAATCCCACTCGCTAAACTCAAAGTCAGGCTTCGCGCTAAAGAAGCGCCAGGACACCACGCCCACCGAGTCGATGAAGTGCTCGACGAAGTTGTTGGGCTCGGACACCGTCTGCGAGTTGAAGGTGGGCAGAGGCAGATCGTTCAATCCTTCGAAACTGCGCCCCTGTAAAAGTTCGGTCAGGCTGCGCTCGAGCGCCACTTCAAAGCTTGGATGCGCGCCGAAGGAGGCAAACACGCCGCCGGTGCGCGGGTTCATCAAGGTCACGCACATCACCGGGAACTGCCCGCCCATGGAGGCATCTTTTACCAACACCGGGAAGCCTTGGGCTTCCAGCGCCTTGATACCTTCGACGATACTTGGGTACTTGGCTAACACGTCCTGTGGCACGTCCGGCAGGGTGAGCTCCTGCTCCAGAATTTCCCGTTTAACGGCCCGCTCAAATATTTCCGACAGACACTGCACTTGGGCTTCCACCAGCGTGTTGCCCGCACTCATGCCGTTGCTCAAGAACAGGTTTTCAATCAGATTAGAGGGGAAGTAAACCGTCTCACCGTCAGATTGGCGCACAAAGGGCAGCGAAACGATGCCGCGGTCTTCACGCCCGGAGTTGGTATCGATCAGGTTCGAGCCGCAAAGCTCGCCTTCGGGGTTGTAGATCGCCAGGCAGTGTTCATCGAGGATTTCCTCGGGCAGTTCGTCGTTTGGACCCGGCTTGAACCACTTCTCATTGGGGTAATGCACGAAGTCGCTATTGGCAATCTCTTCACCAAAGAACTGGTCGTTATAGAAGAAGTTACAGCTCAAGCGCTCGATAAACTCGCCCAGTGCCGAGCACAGCGCGCTCTCCTTGGTCGCGCCCTTGCCATTGGTAAAGCACATGGGCGATGCCGCATCGCGAATATGCAGCGACCACACGTGAGGCACGATATTGCGCCAGGAAGCGATCTCGATTTTCATGCCCAGATCCGCAAGAAGCGCACTCATATTGGCGATGGTCTCTTCAAGGGGTAAATCCTTACCCTCAATGTAGGTACGCTCGCCGCCTTCCGGCGCGCCCATCAAAAGCGCCTGGGAGTCCTCGTCGATATTCTCGACGACTTCGATCTGAAACTCAGGCCCGGTTTGAACGACTTTCTTGACCGTACAGCGATCAATCGAGCGCAGAATACCCTGGCGATCCTTTTCAGAAATATCTTCGGGTAGCTCGACCTGAATCTTGAAGATCTGCTTATAGCGATCTTCCGGGTCGACGATATTGTTTTGGGAAAGGCGAATATTCTCGGTGGGAATATCCCGAGCGTTGCAGTACACCTTCACAAAGTAGGCGGCGCACATGGCGGATGACGCCAGGAAGTAGTCGAACGGACCAGGCGCCGAGCCGTCGCCCTTGTAGCGAATCGGCTGGTCTGAAATAACGGTGAAGTCGTCGAATTTGGCCTCCAGGCGGAGGTTGTCGAGATAGTTGACTTTGATTTCCATGAGCGGGCATCCGGAGCAATGAGTGTGCCTGGGCTGTTGAACACAGAGCCGTCGGCGAATTGCCACCCATTATCCAGTTTTTGACCCGCTTCGTCTTGGTAAGTCTCGTTAAGCGCTTATTCACTACCTAGTAGAAATGCTAAGGCCTCGTCTAAAAGAATCTCCGGGATCTCTTCGGCTATATAGTGGCCGCAGGGCAGCGCCTTGCCTTCAACCTGAGTGGCCACCTTGCGCCACTCACTCAAGGCATTGAAACAGGCCTCAATCGCACCTTCAGCGCCCCACATCACTTTTAGCGGGCAGGTAAGCTTAACCCCTGACTCGATATCCGTCTGATCATGAACTAGGTCAATCGTGGCGCTGGCGCGGTAATCGCCGCATATACCGGTGGCGGTGCCGGGCAGTGCCAGGCACCGCTCGTATTCAGCGAGCGCTTCTGAAGAGAAAGGCGCCATACCTGCACTGCGCGCGCCCATCACGCTTTTCAGGTATTGAGTCGGATCGGCCTGAATGAGCATTTCGGGCAGCGGCTGGGGACGAATCAGGAAGAACCAGTGCCAGTAGCTGCGCGCAAACGCCTCATTAGTGCCGCGGTACATGGCAAGGGTGGGGGCAATATCCAGAAATACCATGCGTTCGACCCGGTCGGCATGATCCATGCCCAAACGATGAGCCACCCGCGCGCCCCGGTCGTGGGCCAGGACCTTAAAACGCTCGAATCCCAGATTACTCATCAGTTCGGCCATATCGGCCGCCATGGTGCGCTTGGAGTAATTGATATGTTCGGCATCATCGTCGGGTTTGCCGCTATCGCCGTAGCCGCGCAGGTCCGCCGCGATCACGGTGAAGTGCTGGGCAAGTTCCTCAGCTACCTTATGCCAAATCACGTGGGTTTGCGGATGGCCATGCAACAGCAGAAGCGCGGGGCCACTGCCACCCCGACGAAAAGCGATTTCGACACCGTTGACCTGACGGGTATGTTTTTCATAGCCGGTAAACATGGCGGGCTCCTGTCCTGGAATGGGTAAGCGCAAGCGAGCAGTTTACGACATTTCCAGGCTAGCCACTCAGCCAGCAGGCGGGGTAAGCACCTGTTCGAACAACAAGGTCTCAAACACTTCCATGGGGGCGTCCGACTTCAGCGTTTTGGCCCGCAGAATAGCCCCTTCCCAGCCGGAAAGGATAAAGCTTGCCAGTTGATGAGGATCAAGACCTGACGTGAGCGCCCCCTGGGACTGAGCGGCCTGCAGGCAGTGGGCAAAGCGGGCCTCCCAACGCTGGAATGCATGGTTAAGCGCCTCGCGAAAACGAACGCTTTGGCCGGCGAGTTCCTGGCCCAGATTACCGATCAAGCAGCCGGTCGCATGGTCATGCTCGCTCATATAGGCCCGGCCAACGGCAAAGTAGTGCCGCAAGCGTTCCAGTGGAGGCGTCATCGGATCTTCAAGCAATGCGACTAGACTTGCCTCGTAGTCGTTGGCAAAGTGCTCGATCACCGCCAGGCCAAAATCTTCCTTGCTGGAAAAGTAATGGTAAAACGATCCCTTAGGTACGCCGCATGCTTTAAGTACGGCATTGATGCCCGTTGCGTTATACCCTTGCTGGGTAATCAGCTCGGCACCAGTATCAATTAACTTATCGCGAGTGGCGGTGTTTTTCATACGCTTGCACAAGACTCATCGGCCGGCCGTTATTTCATGATGGATAGATCACGCTATAAAAAGTCGCAGGCATCAAGGGTTAGCGAAGAGTTACACGCTATTTTCATAATGCTTACCCAATCGCTGCGAGCCAATGCGCGATGCTAGCATGATACGCTTCTTTTACCGGAATTTTCGCTCTTACTACGGGTACCCCGTGTTGATAAAACCTCATGACTCTTTCTCCTCGACGCAACAGGGCCGTGTCCATTTGGGCGCCTTGATGGCCCTGTTGGTGTTTGCCGTCGGCCTGGCCTGCGCCTGGTGGATTATCAGCCAGCCACCGCGTATTGAGCGACGTCCTCCACCGCCTCCCACACCGCCCGTAGTAAACGTCATGACGGTCGTTCAAAGCCCCCAGTCGCCGCTGCTTAGCGGCTTTGGCCGCGTGGAAGCAGAGCAGACAGCTATGCTTGCCAGCCGTGTGGCGGGTCAGTTGGAGCGCTTTGGGGAAGGCGTTCTACCCGGCCGAGTGGTCGAGGATGGCGCGCCGGTTGCCTACATCGACCAGGCCGATTTGCGCCTTGCGCTGGAAGACGCCGAAGCTCAGCTCAGTAATGCCCAGGCGCAGCTGGCGCTGGAAAATGCCGAGCAGCAGCGTGCCCGCAGTGAGTATGAGTCATTTGGACGCCAACTCTCCGCCGAGCGGCGTTCCCTGGTGCTGCGCGAGCCCCAGCTTCGTCAGGCCCAGGCCCAGCTTACCCAGGCGCGCGTGGTACGTGACCAGGCAGCGCTCAATCTGGAGCGGGCAACGCTGACCGCGCCCTGGAAGGCCATGGTGCAAGAGCGCTTGGTGGGCGCTGGCAGCTTGCTAAGCCAAGGAACCGAGATCCTGAACCTGGTCGGCATTGAGCAATTTTGGGTGCGCGCCTCGCTACCCGGCGATGCGCTTGAATGGCTGGCCCCGGGTAGCCAGGTCATGCTTACCAGCCGAGGCTGGCCGGAAGGGGCCACGAGGGACGGCACGTTGGTATCCATTTTACCCAACCTGGAAGAGAGCGGACTTCAGGCGCAGCTATTGATTGCGGTGAATGACCCGCTGGCGCTGGAAACCGATGGCCCGGCGCTACGCTTGGGCGATGTCATGCGGGTTGCATTTCAGACTCAGGCGCAGGAAGGCCTGATCGCTCTGCCCTCGGCGGCGCTGCGCCCGGGCGAGCGCGTCTGGTGGGTGGATGATGAGGACCGCCTGCGCAGCACAACGGTGTCACTTGCCTACCGGGGTGAAGAGGAAGCGCTGGTGCGTAGTGGTCTAGAAGCTGGCCAGCGCGTCGTGATCTCAGGGCTTGCCCAACCCCGTGAAGGGCAGCAGGTGCGCGTTCGCTCGCGTGGCGATACTCCTGCAAGCGATAGGGAGAATATCTAATGCGCCGTGGCCCGCTTGCCTGGATGATCGACCATGGTGTTGCGCCTAATCTGCTGATGCTGCTGTTTATCGTGGGGGGCCTTATGGCATCACTCGCGATAAAAAAAGAGGTATTCCCTGAGTTTGAAATTGAAATCGTTCAGGTCAGCATCAGCTACCCCGGCGCCACACCAGAAGATGTCGAGCAGAGTCTGCTTCTCCCCGTTGAGGCGGCGGTATCGAATGTGGAAGGCATTGATGAGCTGACGTCCAGCGCAGGTGAAGGCAGCGGCATGGTCAGCGCCACGCTGATCGACGGCGTTGATGTAATGCGCGTTTATCAGGACATTCAGCAGGCGGTCAATGCGATTACCACCCTGCCCAGCGCCGCCGACCCGCCGCGCTTCACCTTGGCTGGCCGTTCACGCAGCGTGGTAAGCCTTCAGGTTTACGGCTCGGTTGGACTTGCAGCTCTTCACGATGCCGCCGAGGATGTCCGCGCTGAGCTGCAGGCCGCCGAGGGTATTTCGCGCGCCGAGCTTTCGGGCAACCGCGAGCGGGAGATTCAGATCCATTTGGATGAAGAAGCCATTGAACGCTACGGGCTTGATCACCAGCAGCTTGCCAGCCGTATTGGTGCTGAAGCGCTGGACTTGGCGAGCGGCCAGCTAACCACCGCCGAAGGCGAATGGCTGATTCGCTATCAGGGACGTCGCAACAGCGCGGCCGAGTTTGCCGACCTACCGATTCTTACCACCGCTCAGGGGTCGCCCATTGTGCTGGGGGATATCGCCCGCGTGAGTAACGGCTTCGCCGAAACTGATCGCGAAGAGTTCTATAACGGCGAACCGGGTCTATCGGTCAATATTTATCAGATCGGCCACCAGACCCCGACCAGCATTTCCGAGGCGGTATACGGCGAGCTGGAGCGCCTGAGAGCGGGACTGCCCCCGGGCGTTAGCCTGGATGTCTCACGCGACAGCTCAGAGGTCTACGAAGACCGGTTAAGCCTGCTGTTGAAAAACGCCTGGATGGGTCTGGCGCTGGTGATGATTCTCATGGCGCTGTTTCTTGAAGCACGGCTGGCCTTTTGGGTCACGCTGGGTATTCCCACGGCGTTTCTGGGCGCCATGCTGTTTCTCCCCTGGATCGGCGTATCGCTGAACATGATGTCGATGTTTGCCTTCATCATCGCGCTAGGGATTGTGGTCGATGATGCAATCATGGTGGGCGAAAACATCTACAGCTACCGTGAAGAAGGCTATTCGCTGCGCGATGCGGCGGTAAAAGGCGCGGGCGAAATTGCCGTGCCGCTTACCTTTGCCATTTTGTCGAATATCGTGGCGTTCTTGCCCCTGCTGTTTTTACCCGGCTTTCTGGGCATGCTGTTTGCCACCCTGCCTGTTGTGGTCATCACCGTGTTTTTGGTTTCCTGGGCAGAAGCGCTGTTTATACTCCCCGCTCACCTGGCCCATAGTCGTAAACCGCGTGAAACGCCTGCCTGGCAGCGGCCGCTGGAAGCGCTGCGTCAGCGCCTTCAGGGCGGTCTGCATCACTTTACCTATCACCAGTTTGAGCCCTTTCTTCAGCGCGCCCTTAATCAACGCTTATTGAGTATTTCCATAGGGGTTGCGGTGCTGGTTGTGGTGCTGGCGTGGTCAATGAGTGGCCGGATGGGGTTTTCACTCATGCCCCGTGCGGAGTCAGACCAGGTCCAGGCAACGGTGACGCTACCGATTGGCACCAATATTAGCGTTAGCCGCGAGCTTAGCCAGCAGCTGCTGGCGGCCGCCCAACAGTTGAGCGAACGTGAAGACACGCTGGCCTTTAGCAGCACGCGCAGCCGCCTGGATGGAGAGAACCTTGAAGTCCGCCTGGATATCGCCAGCGAAAGCCTGGAGGCGTGGGCCCCTTCGCGCATTGCACGTGAATGGCGCGAGGTTGCCGGTGACCTGGTGGGCGCGCAGTCAGTGCGCTTTGAGTCAGACTTCGGCGGCCCCGGCAGCGGGGCCGCGCTTAGCCTGCGCTTATCCCATCCCGATACCCAGGTGCTGGAAGCCGCCGCAGCCCGGTTAGCCGAGGTGCTGGGCGAGTATGGGCTGACCGATATCGACAGCGGAATTGGAGACGGCAAACCCCAGCTTGAAATGCGCCTTTCCGCAGAGGGCCGCGCGCTGGGCCTGACCGGCAGCGACCTGGCCCAGGCACTGCGTGGGCCCTTGCAGGGTGCCACTGCCGTTGAGCAGTTTGTGGGGCGCAGTGAGATCAGCGTGGAGGTTCGCCTTCCCGAAGCCGACCGCGATAGCTTAAACGAGCTTTACCGCATGCCGGTACGCACGCCGGATGGTTTGAGCGTGCCGCTCTCACGTGTAGCCGACATTACCTTGAGCCAGGCGTCCAGCAGCCTGCAGCGCATTGATGGAAGGCGCATTATTACCGTCACGGCGGATTCAGAAGGCGACCAGACGATCAACCAAGTGCTGGCAACCCTTCAGGAAGACGTGTTCCCGACGCTGACCAATACCTGGCCCGGGCTTGAAGTCAGCCTGGGTGGCCGCCAGCAGGATACCGCTGACAACCTGGCCGCCCTGCGCACCGCCATGTGGCTGATGCTCGCCGCCCTGTACGCGCTGCTGGCCATTCCGTTCAGAAGTTATTTGCAACCTTTACTAGTACTTGCTGCCATTCCGTTTGGTATTGTCGGTGCCGTAGTGGGCCACATGATCATGGGGTTTGGGCTTTCGATTATCAGCCTGCTTGGCATGCTGGCGCTATCGGGGGTGGTGATTAACGATGCGCTGGTGCTGATTGATTACGCCAACCGTAAGCGGCGCGAGGGCATGGCACCCCGTGCGGCCATTGTTGCCGCCGCCACCCGTCGCCTGCGGCCCATCATGATGACCACGCTAACCACCTTTCTGGGCTTGGCACCCATGATTCTGGAAACCTCGCGTCAGGCGCGCTTTATGATTCCCATGGCCATCTCGCTGGGCTTCGGAATGATCTTTGCGACCGCTATTCTGCTGATACTGGTACCCTGCCTTTACCTGGGAATGGAAAACTGGCGCGAGCGGCTAAGCATGCCCCGCCAGCCCAGTCAGGAGGGCGCGCACTGATGGCGATTCCCCTGTCTTCCTGGCGGCCCTCCCGGTTGGGACTGAAGCTTTTTGTGGCCATATTAAGCGTGAATGTGGCCATTTCCGCCAGCATGTTCATGGCTGTCTCCTACAGTATTGACCGGGGGTTTATCGACTACTTAAATCAGGCCCAGGAACGCCGCGCCATGCTCCTGGCTGATGGTTTGATTACCCGCTGGGAAACGCAGGGAGATTGGCGTTGGCTTGAGCAACACCCGGAGCGCTGGCCGCATATCGTACGCTTTGAGCTCGGTCAGGAGCACCGCGAGCGCCCCTCGCCTCTAGGCGAAGCGCAGGATTTCGCCCTGCGCGCGCCCAATGGCGAGTTTGTGATTCCGCCCATGAATGGCCGTATGGGCCCTGGCGACTGGCGCTGGCTCACGCTCTACAGCAACAGTGAAGCGATTGGCTCGCTGGGGTTTCGCCCTCCTCAGCAGATGATGGAGCGCATGGAGAATCGCTTTCTGGAACTTCAGCAGCGTAACCTGGTGATTATTGTTATCTCGATTGGGCTGGCGTCGCTGCTGCTGGCAGCAGGGCTTTCCTGGTGGTTAAGCCGACGCACGCGGGCACTGGCCGTTGCCACCCGGCGTCTTACGGAAGGCAACTACCATACTCGCCTGCCCGAGGGTGGCCGGGATGAGCTTGCGCGACTGGCGCGGGATTTCAACGTACTGGCCGCAACCCTTGAAGCTAACCGGGACGCCCGAGCACGCTGGGTCTCCGATACCGCTCACGAACTGCGCACGCCGCTCGCCGTGCTGCGCGGTGAAATCGAGGCCATGCAGGACGGCATTCGTCCGCTGAATCAGGAGAACCTCAGCTCGCTGGCCCAGGAAGTCGCCCAGCTTGAGCACCTGGTGGCCGACTTACGCCTGCTTTCGCAAAGCGATGCCGGCGCTCTCGACATTCATCTGGCCCCTATGAACCTTAGCGATAGCCTAGCCTGCCGCCTTGAGGACGCTGACCGCTGGCTCAATGAAAGTGGCCTTGCCCTCACTACGCACATTGCCCCAGACGTAATGATTCGCGGGGACGCCCAGCGCCTGCACCAGCTGTGGAATAACCTTTTGGATAACAGCTGCGCCTATACCGATGCCCCCGGCAGGCTTCAGGTAACCCTGGGTATTGAGCAGCAATACGCGGTGATTACCTGGCAGGATAGCGCGCCGGGCGTGCCTGAAAGCGAGCTGCCCCGACTTACCGAGCGCCTTTACCGCGTTGAAGGATCACGCAACCGGGCCAGCGGCGGCAGTGGCCTGGGGCTATCCATTGCAAGCGCCTTGGTGAGCGCACATGGTGCAACGCTTGAGGCTTCAAATGCGCCGCTAGGCGGGCTTTGCTGGACCTTGCGTTTTCCGTTACTGACTTCCCATTAATGACAAGCGAGCCCTCATGTCTCAAGATGCCCCGCTACTGATTGTTGAGGACGAGCCCAAGATTGCCCGTCTCATGGATGACTATCTCACTTCCCATGGCTATAACGTTGCAACGCTGAGTCATGGCGATGATGTTCTGCCCTGGCTGCAGCAACACCCCACGCCGCTGGTACTTTTAGATGTCATGCTGCCCGGCAAGGATGGCCTGACGCTCTGCCGGGAAATACGTCAGGCATGGCCCGCTATCGCGATTATCATGGTGACTGCCAAAGTAGAGGAAGTTGACCGACTGCTGGGACTGGAACTGGGCGCCGATGACTACATCTGCAAACCGTTCAGCCCCCGCGAAGTGGTGGCTAGGGTGAAAGCGGTACTGCGTCGCAGCCAGGCCATTGCTGAACAGGCCCTGACCCAAACGCCCGATGCCGTGGCCTCAAGCCCGGTGACGCTTAACGAAGATGGCTGGCAGGCGTTGGCCAATGGTCATGATCTAGGCCTCACTGCGGTTGAATTTCAGCTGCTGCGAGTGATGATGCAGTCACCAGGGCGAATCTTTAGCCGTGAGCAGCTGATGGATCATATGTACCGCGATAACCGCATTGTTTCTGAACGCACCGTGGATAGTCATATTAAAAAATTGCGCAAAAAAATCACCGAAGCCCTCCCCGAGCAGGAGATCATTCGCTCAGTGTATGGGGTAGGATATAAGTACCAGCCAGAGGGCTAACTGCAGGATTCACTATGAAGGCGCTTATAGTAGAAGATAACGACAATCTAGCGCGTTCGATGTCCACAACACTCAGCGAGGCGGGGTTTAGCATCACCGTCACCAATGACGGCGCAAAAGCGCTCCCCCTGCTTGTACAGGGCGGCTTCGATCTGCTGGTGCTGGATCTGGGGCTGCCTGAAATGGATGGTATTAGCCTTCTGCGCAAACTACGTCACCAGCAGAATACCATCCCGGTGCTGATCATTTCCGCTCGAGACACGCTGGACCAACGCATTCTGGGGCTTGAAGAAGGCGCCGACGACTACCTTTGCAAGCCTTTCTCACTGGATGAAGTGGTGGCCCGCGCCCGGGCTCTGGTGCGGCGTGCCAAGCATTTTGGCAACGAAACGCTTAGCTGTGGCCGCCTGGAGTTTTTACCGGATGCCATGGAACTAAGAGTCGATGGGCAGCCTGTAACGCTGCACCGCCGCGAGCTTGAAGTAATCGAATACCTGATGATTAACCAAAACCGCTTGGTCAGTAAGGACCAGATTATTGATCGGCTTTCCACCACGGATGAGCCAGTCAGCTATGCGGCAGTGGAGACCTATATTTCGCGTATTCGCAAGAAAATCGGCTATGACTTCGGCTTGAAAACGGTCCGCGGTTTAGGCTACTACCTGGCCCCCAAAGAAGCCGCCAATCTAGAACCCGACGCCTGATATGCCTGCTATCAAGTCAATAAAAAGCCGCCTGCTGCTATGGATTGGTTTGCCGTTTACTGTGCTGGCCTGTCTGGCACTTCTTTCAAGCTACCTGCTGCTGACACGCCAAATTAACGAAACCTTTGACGATATGCTGCTCAATGCCGCCGAGCGCTTGGAAAGGCGTATCTATACGGTAGACGGCGCGCTGCGCATTAACATGCACTACTTCAGCATCAGCACCCTGGGTAGTCGCGGTGAGGGTAAAATATTCTATCGTATGCGGGAAGTAGGCGGCGGGATGATTGCCGGTTTTCAGGGACTGGGCGACCCACCTGAGGACCTTTCAGAGCCGGTATTTTATGACGTAACGTACGCGGGCAATGAGCTACGCGCCGTCGCCCTGATTTTTCCGTTTAGCCGGGGCCGTGAAAACGTCAATATTGAAGTGATCGTTGCGGAGTCCAAAGAGGCGCGCTACACGCTGATCCATGACTTCATGGTGACGCTCACCGGGTTAGCGGTAATTGCCGGGATTCTTGCCATCACCATCGCATGGCTTGCGATCTACCACGGCTTGGCACCGCTTAATAGCGTAAGCCAAGCGCTGCGCCGCCGTTCACCGCATGATCTTCAGCCGCTCGAAGATGGGGCCCCGAAAGAGATTCATCCGCTGATTATCAGTATTAATCAGCTGATGCTGCGTATCCGACGCAGCATTGAAAACACACAGCAATTAAATGCCGATGTGTCCCATCAGTTGCGAACGCCCATTTCTGAAATACGTGCGCTAACCGAAATCTCGCTGAAAGCGACCCAGGAACCGGCTACTCGGGCCAATCTTATCGAAATACAGCATATTTCAGAGCATGCCAGTCATACGGTCCAACAACTTTTGAAATATGCAAAGACCCGCAGCGAGCTGGTGGATGAGACCCATCTTGAAGCTGTCGATCTGGTGGCAATATGCCAGGACGCCTGCGCGCAAACCGCCACCAGCATCTATCAAAAAGGCCAGGAGCTGTCGTTCGATCAGCCCCATGCCATTCCCAGGGTGCTGGGCGACCCAATCATGCTACTGTGGCTGGTGATTAACCTGATTGAGAACGCCAGCCTGCACGCAGGGGGTGTTGAGGCTTATCAAGGCCCAATCGATATCGCCCTAACGATACAACAGCAACAGGTAATGTTGACAATAAGTGACCAGGGGACTGGCGTGGAAGAGGCACAGCTTGGCAAGCTGACCGAGCGTTTTTTCCGCCACAATCCGCACGCCCCCGGTAGCGGTTTAGGCTTAGCCATTGTGGAACAGATTGCCACCGCGCACTCCGCCCTCCTCTCGTTTAGCAACAGGCCAGAAGGGGGCTTCGCTGTCACGGTGGCGTTTCCCGCTATGCAGCCGCTTGCTTAGCAATACGAATGACCAGCGGGGTCATAAAGATCAGCAGTAACAGGCGCAGGACATGGTGTGACACCACATACACCGGATCGATATCCATCACCATGGCGATGACGGCCATCTCCCCCACACCGCCGGGAATCAGTGCCAGCAACACCGCCGCAAAGGAAAGCTGGGTTATGCTTGCGACCAGCCAGGCCATGAGTGCCGCGACAATCAGGGCAAACAGTGCATATACAATCCCAAACCGCCCCACGGTGACGACCTGAGACCAATGGGTCCCCGAGAAGCGCGCGCCGACCGAAGAGCCCAGCACCAAAAAGGCCATGAACACCACCCAGGTGGGCAGTGAGTAATCCATGCCCAGATTAGCGATGATGGCGCCTGCGGCCATCGGGCCTAAAAACTCCGGAATGGGAATGCGCAGCAAACGGGCGAGCCACCAGCAAAGCGGAGCCAATAACAACGGCAGCCCATCCAACAGAGAAAGCGATACAGGCGAGCTTTGCAGCGTGACATCATCCACAAAGAAGCTTGCCATCAGCGCCGCTCCAGATACCACGGTGACCAGACGCAGCGAGTGCGAAATAGCGATCCAGCGCACATCGCCATTGGCGCGCTCGGCAAGCACCAGAGCCGAATTCATGCTCCCAGGGTAGGCACAAAACATCGCGTCCATTGGCCCTACGTTGGCGCGGATAAAGATAAAGTACCCGCCCACCAGCATGAGCCCCATATAGACCAGCATCGCCAGTACGCTTGGGTACCACTGCACCAGACTGACCAGTTCACTGGCCTGAATGCGACTTCCGATAAAAAGTCCCAGCAGAGCAATTGCTACACGATGCAAGCGCTTATCAACGCCGGTTTTAACACCGCCAAGCGATACCGCCATCACCATAAAAAGTGCGCCCAGCATCCAGGCCAGGGGTAATGAAAAAAGGGTGGCGATAACGCCACCCAAGCAACCCAAGACTAATGTTTTCAGCGTTCTTTTTGCCATTACGTTACGCCTGTTTGGCCGCGCGCCAAGTACTGAAGCGCGCCATTAACGGCTGGCTAAATAGTGAGAACAGCAAGAGCGCGAGAATCCCCAGTGTCACCGGGCGCTCAAAGACGTAGCTGATCTCTCCACCACTGATTTGATAGGAGTGCAGCAGTGATTTCTCGGCCAGAGAACCTAACAACATGCCAATCACGGCGGCAGGCACCGAGTAGCCGTAATGGCGGAATATCCAGCCAATTACCGCAAATACCAGCACGGTGGCGGGTCCGGTCATATTGCCGGTCAAGCCAAACGACCCCATAACCGCGAGTACCAGTACCGAGGGAATCAGGTAGCGCATGGGCACTTTGACAATATTGGCCAACAGCGGGATAAACAACAGACCCACTATCACCAGCAGAAACACCTGGGCAAAGTTGGCAAAAATAATCGCGTAGACCACGTCGGTTTGCTGACGAATAAACTGCGGCCCGCCGGTAATGTTATGCATGGCAAATGCGGCCAGCATTACTGCAGTTGCTCCACCGCCGGGAATGCCGAGCGCCAGCAGAGTAGCCATTGAGCCGCCTTCAGAGCTGCTGTTGGCCGCTTCAGATGCCACCACGCCCTTCGGGTTACCCTTGCCAAACGAGTCAGGATCTTTATCACGGCGCTTGGTTTCAATATAGGAAAGCAGGTTGGAAACCGAGGAACCCACGCCGGGTACGGCCCCGACCAGCACGCCGATCAAACCACCGCGCAGCATGACAACCGGATAGCGCATCGCCATCTTGCAACCTTCAAAAATCTCGCTGACTTTCACTTTACGTGAATCGGCGGATTCAACAATAAAGCCTTTATTGGCGAGCTTGAAAAGCTCAGAGGCGGCAAACATGCCCATCATGGCCGGAATTACCGGAATACCATCAAGCAGATACGTTTGCCCCATGGTGCCGCGCGCCAGGCCAATTTCACTAAACCCGATGGTACCCACTAGAAGGCCGACAAAACCCGCCACCAGACCTTTAAGTACCTGCTCGCCCTTCAGGCTGGCAATCAGCGTCATGCCCCATAGGATGACCACAAACATTTCGGAAGGGCCAAGCCTCAGCACCAGATAGGAGAGCGGCTGAATCATGAAAAACAGCACGAGATAACCCATCAACGCGCCTACCACAGAGGCCGCCAGCGCCACGCCCAGCGCCTGGTTATGCTGCCCCTTGCGCGCCATCGGGTAGCCATCAAAGGCAGTGGCAATGGCCGATGAGGTGCCCGGGATATTCATCAGAATGGCAGGAATACCCGCGCCGAACGAACCGCCGGTAAAAATCGCGGTTAAGAACAGCATGGCCTGAATGAAATCCATGTACATGGTCATAGGCAGGAAGATTGCCATGGCCATGGAAATTTGCAGCCCCGGCGTTGCGCCGAAGATCAGCCCCAGCACAATGCCAGGTATCACCACGAGCCAGGGGCCAAAATTAGAAAAGAGCAGATCCAGACCCTGCTGTACTGCGCCAAAATCGATCATATTGCCTCCTTAACTGGGTAGCAGTAGCAGCGTCATGGGATAGGGCAGCATCTGGGAGAAAAAGAACGCCACGGCCAACCCAAACGCTGCGCTAAAGCCCACCACCGCTAACCAGTTACGCTCACCTTTGAGGATCAAAAAGAGCGCAATGAACAGCACGGTCGCCACATCAAAACCGAGCGTTTCAAGCGATAACACATAAGCGCCGAATAGAACTACGACGGGCAGCGTTTGGTGTAACGGTTCCTCGTCGGCAGCGATGCTGAATAACGTCCCTTGCTTTAGGCGTAGCACCAGCTCGATGGCAATAATCGACAGGACAATGACTGAAAGCGGCAGTATCAGGAGTAAATTCTGGGGTTGTGCCGAGACGCTGATCGCGTCCAGCAAATACCACAGCGTAAAGGAAGCCAGACCGATGAGAACTAAAAAGTCCCCATAGTCGCGTTTCTGTGCAGGCATGGTTCAACTCCAGGCTGGCCACATGCAGGGTGGCCAGCCATGACAGGAAGATCAGTTAAGCAGGTGGGCGTATTTTTCAAATACAGCGTAGTTTTCGCGCATCAGCTCGTTGGCACGCTCAGGTCCAATCCAGACACCGCCCATTTCATTACGCTCAAGGTGTTCTTGAACGTCTTTACGGGCCAGCGCGCTCTGGATGGCTGCAGCGAGTGCTTCAAAGCGCTCAGGATGCTGAAGCTCAACTTCGCTGGTTACTGCGAAACCGCGCATCGAGCCCTGCAGCACCGGTACGTCCAGATCCATTGGTGCCAGCGCTTCATTGATCGGCGGGGCATCCCACTGGTCAATGCGCTCGTCACTTACAATGGCAAGCGGCGTCAAAAACTCACGAATTCCCTCACTGCCCTGGGCACTGATAGAAACGAAATCCACCTGACCACCGGCAACCGCTGAGCGGGCTTCACCGCCGCTGTTGTACGTCACAAGGTTAAGATTTTCTTGAGGAATACCGGCCTCTTCCAGCAGCAGACGAATCATCAGGTGACCGGCTGAACCTTGAACTACCGCGCCACGCACCTGGCCGCGCTCTTCGCGAATCGCTTCCAGCAATGAAGGCAGATCTTCGTATCCGCTATCTTTATTGGCGGCAATCAGATCTAGGTCGAACCACTGAAAGTTGATATACGAAAAATCATCAACACTGAAGTTGGCGCCACCGGTCAGGATCGAATTGGCCAAATAAGGGGCAAAGGTTGAGGCGTAGGTGGTATAGCCGTCATCCGGCATGTTCAGCACGTAATTAGAAGCCACCTGAGTCCCAGCACCTGGGCGGTTGGTCACTTGAACAGGCACGCCGATCTCTTCAGCGATGTAGCCTGACATAATACGTGCCAAACGATCGGCGCTACCGCCGGTACCAAAGCCGACCACCATATTGATCGGGCGCTCAGGATAATCATCTGCCGCAGCGGTAGGCATGACTAACGCGAGTGACGCTGCAACAACCGTGGCACCAGCGAGTAGCGATTTCATATTGAAGCTAAACGGAGCAAATGTTTTCTTGGGCATAGCGTGTTCTCTTTTTTATAGAATTATAAAGTCTTCAAGCAGGCTATTGCCTGCGGAGGACAAAGCTATCCCACAAACCTTTCACCAACCTTGCATGGCGCTAAAAGCCAACTAAAGTCTAACCATATAACTGCTACACGGCAGATATCCCCGGCCTGCATCATCACCGTTATTGCACACTCTGTGCATACGGTTTGCACTCCCCCGCCCGATACTGACATTGTCAACTTACCAGGAGGTACGTTATGAAAATGTCATTACGCCAGGTTTTCGCTCCAGCTTTGCTTGCTTTCGCGCTAACACCACTCGCTTTTGCAGCGCAGGCGAACCAGCATGAAGATCATGGTTCAGACGTTGATCGTGAAGCCTTCCACCAGCGCATGGAAGAGCGTCGCCAGGAAGTGTACGACCGTGCTGGATTAAGCGAGGAGCAGCAAACGGCTCTTAACGAACTTAACGCTGAGCATTACCAAGCCATGCAGGCTCTGCGTGAAGAGCATCAGGAAAAAGTAGCGGATATTCTGTCTGAAGAAGAGCGCGAAGCCCTTAAAAACGCCATGAAAGAAGTGCACAACGAGCACCGGGGCGAGGGTAAAGGCCACGGCAGGCACGGCCCGCGCGATCAGCATGAAGACGCTGCGGAAGCCGCTAGCGATTAAGCGCTTGTTTACCGCTATATCCTATAAAAACGCCCGGCTTATGCCGGGCGTTTTTATGTCAATACCAGGTTATACAGTTAGAAGAAACCTAGCGGATTGATGTCATAGCTGATCAGCAGGTTTTTGGTTTGCTGGTAGTGCTCAAGGGCGACCTTATGGGTTTCACGGCCAACGCCGGACTTCTTGTAGCCGCCAAAGGCGGCATGCGCCGGATACTGATGGTAGCAGTTAGTCCATACGCGGCCGGCCTGAATGCCCCGCCCCATACGAAATGCCACGTTGATATCTCGGCTCCATACGCCTGCGCCCAGGCCAAACTCGGTGTCGTTGGCAATCGCCAGCGCTTCCTCTTCATCCTTGAAGGTAGTGACCGCCACCACCGGGCCAAAGATCTCCTCCTGAAAGACGCGCATCTTGTTGTCGCCTTTCAAAAGCGTTGGCTGGATGTAGTAGCCCTTATCAAAACTCGGGTCGAAACTCTCCTTGTTGCCGCCGGTCAGGAATTCAGCGCCCTCCTCACGGGCGATATCCATATACGACATGATTTTGTCGTACTGCTCCTGAGAGGCCTGGGCACCTACCTGTACGTCGGTATCCAAGGGGTTACCACGCTTGATGGTCTGAGTGCGCTCAAGCACCTTGGCCATGAATTCGTCGTACATGCTCTCTTGAATAAGTGCACGCGACGGGCAGGTACACACTTCACCCTGATTAAAGAAGGCCAGTACCAAGCCCTCTACCGCTTTATCGATAAACGTCGGTTCGGCGTTCATGATGTCGGCAAAGTAGATATTAGGGGACTTGCCGCCCAGCTCCACGGTGGAGGGAATAATGTTTTCAGCGGCGCACTTGAGAATATGCGACCCCACAGGGGTAGAGCCGGTAAAGGCAATCTTGGCGATGCGCTTGCTGCTGGCCAGCGCCTGGCCTGCTTCAGCGCCAAAGCCGTTGACGATATTGACCACGCCCGGCGGCGGCAGGTCGCCGATGATTTTCATCAGTTCCAGAACAGACGCGGGCGTTTGCTCGGCGGGCTTGAGAACCACACAGTTGCCTGCGGCCAGTGCCGGCGCCAGCTTCCAGACGGCCATCAGAATGGGGAAGTTCCAGGGAATGATCTGGCCCACCACACCCAACGGCTCATGAAAATGGTAAGACACCGTGTTGGCATCAATATCGGCCGCCGTACCCTCCTGAGCACGAAGACAGCCTGCAAAGTAGCGGAAGTGATCCACCGCCAGCGGTATATCGGCATTCAGGGTTTCGCGAACGGCCTTGCCGTTATCCCAGGTTTCGGCAACCGCCAGAATCTCCAGATTCTGCTCTATACGGTCGGCCATTTTAAGCAGGATATTGCTGCGCTCAGCGGCGGAGGTCTTGCCCCAGGCCGGGGCAGCCTTGTGGGCGGCGTCCAGTGCTTTATCGATATCTTCAGCGCTGGAGCGAGGAATTTCGCAAAATACCTCTCCATTGACCGGGCTGATATTGTCGAAATACTGGCCGTTTACCGGCGGCACAAATTCGCCACCAATATAATTTCCATAGCGTTTTTCAAATGACACCACGGCATTGGCATCACCCGGATTGGCGTAGATCATTTTAAAGCTCCTGAGTATTATGATTATTAAAGGTGCTTTGACAGTATTGTTTATTATTGCCTATGACGATATAGCACGATGCCAGGATTAGCCCTCATCCCTTGGTAGAAGATAACCACCCGCCCACATAATACCGGCATAGGTAATCAGTCCTATTGATCAAACTGACCATGGGTGGCCGTCGGGTCAGAAAAAGCAAACGGCAGGTTTGTAAAGCACGTAACTCGTTATATTAATTGAGCAAAAAGTCACGTCGCCACCTTTCAAGAGCTGCATGTGTACGTGTGGCGGCGTGGCGTATGGAGCTAAACGCAGCATCTAACTGGCAAGGCGTGGCGGTGTTATCGTGAGCGAGTAGTTCCAGGTGCCTGGCATAGGCAGCCAGCTGTTCGCCGCCCATGCTCAGCGACTCGCCGCGCAGCTGATGCGCCAGTCTCGCCACCTGATGTGCCTGCTCGTCAAAAAGCCCTTCTGATGCGACAAGATAGGCCGACAGCTGAGATAGATAGTCGCTCACCTGCTGGTGATAGAGAAGAACCAAATGTACCAGACGCTCCTCTCCCAAGCTCTCCTTGAGCATTCGCAACGTGTCGAAGTTCAACAGCTCCTGCTGTACTGCATCGCTATGCACGTGCTCCAGTGAAGCAGTGAGGTCACGGTGACCCGATGGTCGTAAATGCAATGCCAGCACGTTACTCAGCGCCAATAAAGATAACGGCTTGGTAATATAGTCATTCATACCGGCACTCAGACAGCGCTGACGGTCATTTCCCCCGGCGGTCATGGCAACGATGGGGACCTTGGCCAGCCAGCCGCCCTGCTCACGCAGGCGCTGTGTTACCATCAAGCCATCCATATCCGGTAGCTGAATATCCATAAAGATCAGATGAACCTGCTGAGCGCCCGCCATGCTCAACGCCTCCTGACCGTTCTCTGCACAGACAACGTCGCACCCTAAGCGCGATAAGAGCCCTATCGCCACCTTGCGATTGACGGCGTTATCTTCCACCAGCAGCAATGAGGTGCCGGTAAAGTCGCGACCCGGTTCCTTGGGAAGTAGAGCAGCCGCTGGCTGGGCTTTGACCAGCGGCAATTCGCAGCTAAACGTACTACCTCGCCCTGGCTGACTTTTCACGCTCAAGCGGCCCTGCATGGCCTCACTTAAGCGTTTGGAAATGGCAAGCCCCAAGCCCGTACCACCGTACCGCCGCGCCACTGACGCATCGGCTTGCTGGAAGGGTTCAAACAGGCTTGCCTGCTGCTCTTCACTAAGACCGCACCCGGTGTCGGTTACTTCCAGCAGTAGGTGGTCAATCTTTGAAGAGGCACGAATGCTAACCTCACCATAGTCGGTAAACTTGATCGCATTGGCGACCAGATTGAGCAGGATCTGCCTGAGGCGTCCGGCGTCCAGCATCACCCACGCCGGCAACGATGAGTCGATATCGACCTTCAATAACAGGCCCTTCACTTGAGCACGTGGCTCAAATAGCGCCACAATGCTATCTATCAAAGGCTTGAGCGCGGTGGGCGACGTTTCAAGCGTTAGATGGCCCGCTTCAATTTTTGAAAAATCGAGAATTTCATTGATCATGGCCAAGAGCTGATTAGCACTGTCATGGATAGTGCGCGCATAGTCCTCTACCTGGGCAGGACTTGCCGGTTCGCGCAACAGCTCACTCATACCGATTACCCCGTTGAGAGGCGTTCGAATCTCATGACTGACCATGGCCAGAAAATCTGACTTGGCATGATTGGCGGCCTGCGCCTGCTCGGCCGTTACTTCCAACTGCTGGCTTAACAGCTCCTGTTCCCGCCTGGCGGCTGCACTTTCACGCATTTCGCGTACCAGAAAGGCAATTACCAGCAGAACCGCCAGGCTCATCCCTACCAGCAGCGTCATTAGAAGTTTATAGAGCGTGCTTAATAAAATTCGCTCTTCCGTAGCAGACTCAGCCAAGTATCCGTTAATGGTAATGACGAACCGTTCGGTTAACTGCGTTAGCCTGATAAGCTCTGTTTCAAGAGGAACAACCGGCAGCCCGTCACGCATATTTTGGAGCTCAATCATGGGGTCCAGCTTTTCCATCTGCTGCTGTATCTGGCCCATCAGTTCGCTTGCCCCATTAGCCGCTTGGAACAGCGTATTAACCTCTCCTTCCTGGAGTAGCGTTAAACGGCTATACAGGAGTTCAAAGCGCAGGTTCAGCTCATCCTGCGCCGCCGGACTCGGCGGTGTTCGCACGGCTGACAGCAGGTGGTTAAGAAGCTGCACGGCATCCCGATCAAGCTTGTAAACTACCCAGGCGGTATCTTCACGTAGACTCTGCGTCAGGTTTTCCTGGCGCCAGGAAGCAAGTGCAGCCACTACAAGTGCTGCGGCAAACAGCAGCACGGTAATAATGGCTAGCAGCTTCAGGCGACGAGGATAGCGCAGCAGGCTAGGGGGCTGCGTTGCAGAGCTACTCAAGCGCATCAATGCGCATCACTTGCCAAACGGCTCTAAAACGGATTTTTTCATTTAACAGTACATCGTCCTCATCGAACGGATACAGCACCCATAGAGGTCCGTACTCACGAATAGGCATTGGCCGGTTGTTTCGCTCAAGCGCCAGTATTACATCATGATCGTAAAAATCATCAACCGGGATTTCGGCTTCATAGCCATTGAGCGCAGATACCTTTACGGTGCTACCTGTAGCGCCGACATACCCCAATAAATCGCGCATTAACGGGCCAGAGTAATGACTTACCCCACTTGTCCACGGCGTGCCTGTATCAAATCCGTGCTGCGGAAGCGCTTTTAACATCTCAAAATCAAAGTGTGCTTCTGACTCGACATTCTGACGGTCGATATTACCTTTTACTTCCAGCACAACCGCACCGGTAGGCGCGTCTAATGCCGCGGAGGGGTTGGCCAGTACAGCCGGGGATATACCAAGCACCAGCAGGACCCAGGCTGATAATAACGTTTTCACAATCATTTCCTCATAACGCATTGCTTTACCGCTTCTCATTCAAAACTATCAATAAGTGACAGGCAGAGTACGAGATCTCACCGCTTAGGTCAGACCACGTTTTTAAACCTCACACGTGAACTGACATCAGGATTCTTCAAATCGAATTTTATATCCTATCGCTATATGGCGCCCTATAAAAAACTCCAGCTCGTCTGAGCTGGAGTTTTCAGCGCTACCCAAGGAGGCGCTAACGCACAATCATAACCGAAACCTTAGCATGATGAACCACATGCTCGGCATTAGGCCCCAGCACATAGTCCACAAACTTATGCTTGGTGTGCGAAGCCATCACGATAAGGTCGGCATTCACTTGTTTACCCACCTTAATAATCGCTTCCCAGGGTGATCCATCCACAATGATGCTCTGGGTTTTAATGTCCTTCGGTACATTTTCTTGAATAAACGTTTGCTGCGCTTCCTTCATGGCCGCATTCGCCTTTTCTGAAAAATTCTTAGGAAAATAAGCGCCCACCATGGGCATCTTGAATTCCGGTAGCACGCTGACGATATGCAGCGATGCACCAAAGGTCTGGCAAAGCGTTACCGCCGTGGGTAACGCTTTTTTCCAGGAAGCCTCTTCGTTCAAATCCACAGGTAGCAGTACTTTCTGGTACATAGCAACCTCCGTTATGCTTTGGCCATGGTGTCATCAGGTTCTTGACGACGCCGACGGCGCTGCATGAGGACCACTAAGCCGAAGAGCGCTAATGCAGGCAACCACATCCACTCTTTTGTCCAGCGGTTAACGGGCGCGAGAACTTGGGTAATTTCCTGGTCGAAATCAAAGCCCAATTCGGCTGCCGGGCTACCAAACTGAACAAAATCGACCAGCGTTTGATCACCATCGACATAAAGCTCTATACCCAGATTTTCCAGGCGTTCTTCGCCGGTTTCACCGCTGGGTACCGGCACTAGAAGGTAAGTCGACATAGGGGCGCCAAAAGCATCCTCACCGGCAATCTGCACACGCAGGCTGCTGCCATCGTCCACACGCCCTAACGCTTCGGCAAGCTGGGCGGGAGGTACCGACTCATAAGGGTCATGAATCTGATCCATCCAGAAGCCGGGGCGGAAAAGCGTAAAGGCGACCAGCAGTAACAGCACCGATTCGTACCAGCGGTTACGCGTCAACATAAAGCCCTGGGTGCCCGCCGCGAAGATCAGCATGGCAATTGTCGCGACAATAAACACCACCACGCCCTGCATCACCGTGACATCGATTAACAGAAGATCCGTGTTAAAGATGAACAAGAACGGCAGCGCTGCCGTACGCAGGCTGTAGTAGAACGCCTGGAAGCCTGTGCGTAACGGGTCGCCTCCCGAGATCGCCGCGGCGGCAAAGGAAGCCAGACCCACCGGTGGGGTAACATCCGCCATGATGCCGAAGTAGAAGACGAACAGGTGCACAGCGATCAGCGGCACAATCAACCCGTTTTGCTGGCCCAACATCACGATCACCGGCGCCATCAATGCTGATACCACGATGTAGTTGGCCGTCGTCGGCAGACCCATACCTAAAATCAAACTCAGCAGCGCAGTAAGCAGCAGGATCATCATCAGGTTACCGCCTGACAAAATCTCAACGACATCCGCCAGCACCAGACCTACGCCGGTTTGTGATACGGCACCGACAATGATACCCGCCGTGGCGGTGGCGATCCCGATACCAATCATATTGCGAGCACCGGTTACCAAGCCGTCCCATAGGTCTACAAAGCCCTCTTTAACGTCGGCCGCCATTTTGCTGCGCCCACGGAAGATAGCGATAATTGGACGCTGTGTGACCATGATAAAAATCATGAACATGGTCGCCCAAAACGCCGAAAGCCCAGGCGAAAGGCGCTCGACCATTAAACACCACACCAATACGACAACCGGCAGGATATAGTGCAAGCCGACCATCACAGTGGGCCGCGTTTGCGGCAGTGTAATGATCTTGGATGTCGGGTCATCCATTTCCAGCTCAGGGTAGTTGGCGCTAATTTTTAATAACCCAACATAGATGATGACTAAGCCAACCGAGACTACCCAGGGTGTTGCCTCACCCAGCACCGGTTTTAGCCAGCCCAAGCCGTAGTAGACCGCTACCGAAAGCCCCATTAGCAGCAGTAAGCCAGTCAAAAAGCCAATCACTTTATTAAGCAGCGGACGCGCTGGGTTACTCGAAGGCAGCCCCTTCATATTGGCTTTTAGCGCTTCCAGGTGAACGATATAGATGAGGGCGATATACGAAATAATCGCGGGCAAGAAAGCGTGCTTGATGACTTCCACATAGGGAATACCAACATACTCAACCATTAAAAACGCTGCAGCACCCATGACCGGCGGCATGATCTGCCCGTTAACCGATGAAGATACTTCAACCGCCCCGGCTTTTTCAGAGCTAAAACCCACCCGCTTCATCATGGGAATGGTAAACGTACCGGTGGTCACCGTGTTGGCAATCGAGGAACCTGAGATTAAACCGGTCATTCCCGACGCAACGACCGCCGCCTTCGCGGGCCCGCCTTTAAGGTGACCCAGCATTGAGAATGCGACTTTAATAAAATAGTTACCCGCCCCCGCTTTATCGAGCAGTGCGCCAAACAGTACAAATAGAAATACAAAGCTTGTGGATACGCCCAGCGCAATACCGAAGACCCCTTGTGTGCCCAGCCACTGGTGGTTGATTAAGCCACCCAGGCTAACCCCACGATGGGCGAGAATGCCCGGCATGTAGGGGCCAAACAGAGAGTAGCCAATGAAAATGGCGGCAACGATCGTCAACGGCGGACCGAGTGCGCGACGCGTGGCTTCTAGCAGCATCACAATGCCCAGTATCCCGATCACAATATCCTGGGTAATGGGCCGCCCCGGGCGTTGCGCCAGGTCCGAATAAAAAATAAACAGATACGCACCGCAGAACGCGGCGATCGCTGCAAACGCCCAGTCTTGCAAAGGGATGCGATCACGCGGGGAGCGTTTTAACGCCGGATAGGCCATAAAGGCCAAAAAGAGCGCAAACGCTAAATGAATGGAGCGTGCTTCGGTGGCACTAAAAACGCCGAAGCCGACAATATAAGGAAGTGGCGATGCAATCCATAGCTGAAACAGCGACCAAACAGCTGCAATGCTTACCAGCAGCTTACCGGGTACGCCGTGAGGCTTCCTTGCCCCTGTGTCACTGGAGGCGACCATATCATCCAGGTCGTTTCCAGTGCCTGCCGAGGGTTGTTTGTCATCACGCATACGCTTGTCCTGCCTAATGGTCAGCGCTGGCAATCAGCGCTTTCAACAAGAAGCGCGGACACCCCAGGTGCCCGCGCTTTGCACTTCAAAAGCGATCGCTATCGGTCTTGGCTAATAGCGTGACGCTAGCCTTATTCGATCCAGCCACGCTCACGGTAGTAACGCGCAGCACCGTCGTGCAGCGGTGCGGTTAAACCATCAGCAATCATGTCTTCTTCTTTGAGGTTTTCAAACGCCGGGTGCAGGCGCTTGAAGCGATCAAAGTTTTCGAATACGGATTTAACCGTTTCGTAAATAACGTCCTCATCCACAGCTGTAGATGAAACGAAAGTTGCCGCTACACCGAAGGTTTCAACATCTTCGTTGTTACCGCGATAAAGGCCACCCGGGATCACGGAACGGGTGTAGTACGGGTACTCTTCGATCAGTGAATCGATCTCGTCACCGGTGACAGAGACCAGGCGCGCATCGATAGTGGTGGTCGCTTCCTGGATAGAACCATTGGGATGGCCTACCACATACACCATAGCGTCGATGTTGTTGTCAGACAGCGCAGAGGCCTGCTCGGCGGCATCCAGCTGCGAGGCCAGGGAGAAGGTGCCTTCGTCCCAACCGAACGCGTCCATGACTACATCCATGGTGTTGCGCTGGCCAGAGCCCGGGTTACCGATATTGACGCGTTTGCCCGGGAAGTCGCTGATGTTCTCGATACCGGAATCGGCACGTGCAACAACAGTCAGAGGCTCGCCGTGCATGGTGAATACGGCGCGCATGTCTTCCCACGGGCCTTCTTCTTCAAAGTTGGCTTCGCCGTTATAAGCACGGTACTGAACGTCAGACTGAACAACACCCATGTCCAGCTCACCACTCTTCATGCCGTTAACGTTGGCAACCGAGCCGCCGGTAGAAGGCGCATTACAGCGAATGTTGTGCTCTTCGCTACCGCGGTTGACCATGCGGCAGACCGACTGGCCCACGACGTAGTAAACACCGGTTTGGCCGCCAGTACCGATAGTGATATAGCGCTCTTGAGCAACTGCTGGCGCGGCAAACGTCGCGGCAGCGATTAACGCGCCTGAAAAGGCAGCAGTAGAAAATACATGGCGTTTCATTAACACACCTCTATCTTGATGTTGTGAGCGTTATGCGTTTTGGAACCACCCATTAGCCTGTTCCCTTAGGTGAATCTTCTTCCAAAACGTTTTCAAGACAAACTGTTATAACCCGGCACCCGGTTGTGCCAACCATCACTACTTTAGCGAAAAAATACCTGCTTGGCGAAACCATGATGGCAACGGGCGCGCCTTGCGCAGCCTATTGAAACACGAGTTTGACCGCACGTAACGTTTAGTCACCGTTAATGGCTATGCAAATTTTGCATGGGTTGTTATTAGCAAAGCATTAGACGATCTATCTTATATTAGCGTCATTTAACTTTTTTACTACTTACACGTTGTAGCCCAGCAGGCGTGGAAGCCAAAGCGCAATCTCGGGAAATATAGCCACCAGGGCAAGCGCACAGCCCATCGCGACCACAAATACCAGCGCCCAACCAAGCGTGTGCTCAAGGCGAATCTTGGCGACTTCCGTGGTGACCATTAAATTGACCGCAACGGGCGGCGTAAACTGGCCTATCGCGATATTCATCGCCAGCAATATCCCAAACCAGACCGGATTCCATTCAAAATGCTGCATCACTGGAATCAAAATAGGCATCATAATCAAATAGATGGAAATTGCATCGAGCAGCATGCCTGCCACCAGCACGGCAAGCATTACCAGGATCAGTAGTAAAACCCCGTTATCCGTCAGCCCAATGATCCATTCAGCCAAATGGCGGAAGGTACCCAGCATGGTGCCCGCCCAGGCAAAAATACCGGCCAGGGCGATGATGAGCATCACCACGCCCGAGATAATCGCAGCCTCGCCCAGAAGCTCCCATAAATCGCGTAGCGAGAGCTCGCGCGTCAGAAAAAGTCCCACCAGCGTGCCGTAGGCGACGGCCACCACCGCTGCTTCGGT
Source organism: Vreelandella populi (assembly GCF_003989825.1). GTDB lineage: Bacteria > Pseudomonadota > Gammaproteobacteria > Pseudomonadales > Halomonadaceae > Vreelandella > Vreelandella populi. Next base: position 37,091 of record NZ_RZHE01000008.1, on the reverse strand, counting down.
AGGTGTAAATAATCCCGAGCGCAGCCCGCCTAGAATCAAAATGGGCGCAAACAGCGCTGGCAATGCCTCTTTAAACGTGGCCCGAACGCTCAGGCGCGGGTTATCTGCCGTGAGCGTGCCACCTTCCCAGCCGTTGCGTTTGGCAAAAATCAGCGCAGGTACTAACAGCGCCAGCCCTGCCAAAATGCCGGGAAACAGGCCGGCTGCAAATAGCGCACGCAGATCGACCCCTGGCACCACAATGGAATACAGAATTAACGCCACCGAAGGCGGAATCAGAATAGCGGTCGAGGCGGAGGCGGCAATTAACGTGGCCGAAAACGGCTTGGGATAGCCTGCCTTCGTCATGCTGGGCAGCATTACCATGGCCACAGCGGCCGCGTCGGCGGGGCCTGAACCGCTCATCCCGCCCATGATCATGCACACCAGTACCGCCACCAGCGCCAGGCCACCGTGACGCGGGCCAATCATCGCCTGAGCAAAACGTACCAGCCGCAGGGCGACGCCCGAGCGTTCAAAAATCAGCCCGGTAAGAATAAACAGCGGAATCGCAATCAGAGGGTATTTGGCAATGCTGTTATAGGTATTGGTACCCAGCGTTGCCAGCATATCGGGTGATAGGCCAAGCACGATGCCCACAGCTCCGGAAAGCGCCAGCGAAAAAGCAACCGGCACGCCTGCAATCAGTAACCCGCCAAAGGCGAGAATCATCCATACGTCAGGCGTCATCAGAAAGCTCCCCGGTTAACCGCGCGCGGGTTTGCTGCAGTAGCCGCCACAGCATGGCAAGGGTGAGCACCGGCAGCCAGACCAGATACCACCATTGCGGCAGGCCAAGCCCGGGCGAGAGCGACTCCCACTGATACTCCTGCCAGGCAAGCTTGCCCCCGTACCAGGTAATCAGCCCTAACACCGTAATGCCGCATAATGCCTGAAAGATGATCAAGGCCTGGCGAAAGCGTGGCGGGAGCGCTCGCTCTAAAAAACCAATGCGAATATGCCGATTGCGGCGCAGCGCAACCGACGCACCGGCAAAGGTCAGTACCACCAGCAAGAAGACCGAAAACTCTTCGGTAAACGAAAACGAGCCGCCGGTGATATAGCGTGTCACTACGTTACCCAAGCTAATCAGCGATATCACAATAAGCGCAATCGCGCCTATCCAGCGCTCAGGGCGCGCATCAGGAAAGCCTTTCATAAAAGCCTCATCACAACCAAATCTACCGGCCACAAGGGCCGGTAGCGAGTACATCAAAAGAAGCGGTTAACGCCCATCGATAGCTATCTGGGCCGCCTCAACCAGCGATTCGCCAATGCGCGGCGCCCACTTTTCGTAAACTGACTGGGTGGCGTCTACAAAGGTCTGGTACTGCTCATCAGTGAGTTCGGTCACTGTTACGCCACGCTCTTGAATGGCGGCCAAACGCTCGCTTTCCTGCTCGCGGGTCATGGCCGTTTCCCACTCACCCGCTTCAAGCGCTGTTTCACGCAGCAGGGTTTGCTGCTCTTCGCTTAACGTCTGCCAAACCTGCTGGTTCACCGCAAAAATCAGCGGGTCGTTCATGTAGTTCCAAAGCGTCAGATGCTGCTGGCCCACTTGATCAATACGCGCCACGTCAAATACGGAAAGCGGATTTTCCTGGCCATCCACAGCGCCGGTGGTAAGCGCAGGTTGGGCATCGGTCCAGCTCATTTGTGTAGGATCAGCGCCGAGTGCATTAAACGTATCCTGGAACAGCGGCGACCCCACCACGCGGATTTTCAGACCGTCCAGATCATCGGGCTCGGTGATAGCTCCGCGCGAGTTGGATACCTGTCGAAAACCGTTCTCCCCCCAGGCAAGCGGAATCACGCCACGTGACTCAATCGCCTCAAAGACCATAGCGCCCGCCTCACCGCCAGTAATGGCGTCAACCGCGGTTTCGTCAGGAATAAAGAAGGGTAACGAGAACAGATTAAGCTCCGGCACCTGGGGCGACCAGTTGATGGTTGAGCCGACGGCGGCGTCAATCAGCCCCGAGCGCATGGCGGAAAACTCGCGGGTCTGATCGCCGGATACCAGCTGGGAATTAGGGTAGACGCGCAGGGTTAATTCACCGCCGCTGCGTTCTTCGACCAGCTCGGCCCACTTTTCAGCCGCCTGCCCCCAAGGGAAGGCATCGGACAAAACGGTAGAGACAGAAAGCTCGCGGGCTTGGGCTGAAAAAGCAAGCGTAATAAGCACCGCTCCGGTGAGGCCCTTAGTCATGTAACTCATATGGCGTGTCAGCATTATGATGATTCCTTTTTTATCGATTTTTATAGGGTTGTGAGCAGCCTCTGTGTGCTGCCGGGCGCGATGCCCAGCCCCATTGTAGGCACTTAGAAGGCGAAGGGAAGATGCCTTTGCTGATATGCTATGAAAGACCTTTCATTGACCGGATACGTTATGCCGTTACGCGATCTATTGCTTGGCCTGTTGGTAATCGCCATCTGGGCATTAAACGTTATTGTTATTAAAGTTGGTGTCGCAGAATTACCGCCTCTGCTTATGACGACGCTCCGCTTTATGCTGGTTTCTCTTTTACTGGTGCCTTTCTTCCCGGTATCCCGTTCTCAATTGCCCTTTCTTTTACTCCTTTCATTCACCTTCGGCACGCTGCATTTCGCCCTGCTATTTATCGGTTTGAGCCAGGCCGAAGCGGGCACAGGAGCGCTTTTAGTGCAAATGGGAACGCCCTTTGCCACGCTGCTTGCAGTCATCTTTCTTAAAGAGAAACTGGGCCCTAAGCGTCTAATCGGGCTGTTACTTTCGTTTGCTGGGGTAATCGTACTAGCGGGTGGGCCAACGCTTCCTTCACCGCTGCCGCTGAGTATTTTACTGCTGTGTGCTTTGGGCTGGGCGGTATCACAGTTATTGATCAAGCGCGGCCCGGCCATTGCGCCGCTGGCACTGGCTGGCTGGGTAGCGCTACTGGCGGTGCCACAGGTAGCCGTTGGCTCCTGGTTGTTTGAAAGTGGGCAGTGGCAGGCAATCAAAGAGGCGGGGTGGGTAGGCTGGGGAGCGGTCTTCTATACGGCGGTGATGTCGTCAATTGTCGCCTACGGCATATGGTACGCCCTGCTGCGCCGTCATCCGGTTAACCGGGTGGTCCCGATGACGCTTTTGGTACCCGTGCTGGCCGTTGGTCTGGGCGCACTATTGATGGACGACAGTCTGGGGCTTCATAAGCTGATGGGCGGCGGCCTGGTAGTGGCAGGTATCGGCTTGATCCTGATCCGTTTTCGCAAGCGCCGCCCAGCGCTTTAAGTTTTCCTGTTAATCGATGGGCTGGCAGAAGCCTGCCTGGTCCGGAATCGAGATACAGTCACCCACCTTGATACCGCGTTCGGCGAAGTAGCCGCCATTCACTTCAAGGGCCGCCCGATAAGCAGCTCCTGCCGGGTAGGCAGGGCACTCGGTGGGCGCGCTGGATTCACAGGGCGGCATGGTATTGATGGCTACAATACGCCCTTCTTGATCGATAAACGCGATATCCAGCGGGATTAACGTGCGGTACATCCAAAAGGCGTTGCCCGCAGATTGCTCCTGCTCAAAGCGAAACAGCATACCGCGGTCTTCAGGCAAAGATTCCCGCCCCATCAACCCCTGCTGACGCTGCGCCGCGGTTTGGGCTACTTCAACTTCCAGGCGGTGCGGGCCGCCATCACTATGGATGGCCAGTGCCAGCAGTTCGCCGCCCTCGGCATCACTACGTTCATCAGCGTTATCTGCCCAAGCGAGCGCCCCCCAGAGCGTACCGGGGAGTAGTGCCGCCAGCGGCAAACCTAATGCCGCTTTCAGCACGAGTCGACGAGTCGGGTTCATAAAGACGCCTCCTTTAATCGGTCTGCTATTCGGCGATGGTCATGACTTTCATGGTATTGGTACCGCCATGGGCATTCATGTGATCGCCCCGGGTAAGAATGACATGATCGCCCGGCTCGGCAAGGCCATGCTGCACCAGCAGCTCAAGCGCCCGATCGTTAAGTTCGGTGGCGCTCATTTCGGATGTATCAAAGGGCAGTGACACCACGCCACGATAGAGTGCCATGCGCCGCTGGGCAATCGGGTTATGGGCAAGCCCGACGATAGGCAATCCCGAACGAATGCGCGAGGCAATCAGCGGGGTATAGCCAGAGGCGGTCATGCAGGCAATCGCGGCTACACCGGTCATATGGTTAGCGGCGTACATGGCGGAAAGCGCGATGGTTTCATCCGGGCGGGTAAAACCTTCATGGATACGGTGGCCCGACTCCTGAACTAGCTTTTCACGCTCAGCCCCAAGGCAGATGCGCGCCATGGCTTCCACGGTTTCCACCGGGTAGTCGCCGGCGGCAGTTTCCGCCGAGAGCATCACCGCATCGCTGCTGTCCAGCACGGCATTGGCCACGTCAAATACTTCAGCGCGGGTAGGCAACGGCGCGGAGATCATGCTCTCCATCATTTGCGTGGCGGTAATCACCGCGCGGTTGAGCGAGCGGGCACGCTTGATCATGCGCTTCTGAACGCCTACCAGCTTGGCATCACCAATTTCCACGCCCAAATCACCCCGGGCGACCATGACCGCTTCCGACGCTTCGATAATGCCATCAAGCGTTGCGTCATCCGCCACCGCCTCGGCGCGCTCCACCTTGGCGACCAGGCCAATCTCCTTGCCCTCTTCGCCCAGCAGTCGACGCGCTTCAAGCATGTCTTCGGCATGGCGGGGAAACGAAATGGCCAAGTAGTCAACGCCAATCTCGACGGCGGTTTTTAAATCTTCCTTATCTTTTTCCGTCAGTGCCGGCGCCGAAAGACCACCACCCTGCTTGTTGATGCCCTTATGGTTAGAGAGCTTGCCGCCCACCACTACCTGGGTGTGCACCTGCTGGCCATCCACGCGGGTAACGTCCAGTACCACGCGGCCGTCATCCAGCAGCAGTCGGTCGCCGGCGCCAACGTCCTGGGCCAGTGTCTTGTAATCGCAGCCTACCTGCTCGGCATCGCCGGCATCGCGGTCCAGCGCCATGTCCAGCACGAACGCCTGACCCTCCTTCAGAGTCACCGCACCCTCCTTGAACCGGGCGATACGGATTTTCGGACCCTGAAGGTCGCCCAGCGCGGCCACGCTACGGCCAAGCTGGGCGGCTATTTCGCGCACCCGCATCAGGCGCTTGCGATGATCGTCGGGCGTACCGTGGGAGAAGTTCAAACGTACGACATCCACCCCCGCTTTCAGCATTGCCTCCAGAACCCCCTCACGGTCACTGGCGGGGCCAAGAGTGGCGACAATCTTGGTACGGCGAAGCGGAACATGCGTCTGTGGATTCATAATTTTCCTAAACAATTTCCTGAACAATCGCGAGATGTGTCATTAGCTTAGCAGTATAAGACGACCAAGATGACAACCATAAGCCGTGGAGACAAGTTATTCGCCCAGAGTGACCGTGATTTTTAACGGGTACTCTTCGCAGTTGTTGCCCTCGCCGCCGCGGTCCACCACCAGGAACTCGCCCTCGCGCTCCAGCACCGACTGAATCGCGTGCCAAGTACCGGCACGGTAGTTCACGCCTTGGCGGCCGTCGGTGACGAACGCGCGCACATCATCGGGGTTGATGGCCTCACCGAGCGGGGCAACCACCACAATAAAGCGCTCCTGATGCAGCGGCATGAATGTCTGACTGCCCAGCGGGTGGCGCTCCAGAAAGGTAAGCTCCAGCGGCAGCGAGATCGGCTGGCTGACAAAGATATTGATCAGCGTATGGGCGCACTCGCCAAGCGTTTCCACCCGGGCGAGGTCGTGATGACGCTGGGTGCGCCCGGCATTGATAGGGAACGCCGCGCTGCTGCGCGCGTCGATCACATCGCCGAAAGGCGTAAAGGCTTCCGGCGTTAACGGAACGGCGGTCAGGTTCAGCATCGTGACTCCTACTCCTTTGCGAAACTAGCGGAAGAGTTTAAGAGAGGCGTGGCGGTTGACGTCCTTGTACAGCAGATAGCGAAACGGCCCTGGCCCACCGGCGTAGCAGGCTTGAGGGCAGAAGGCGCGCAGCCACATGAAATCGCCCGCTTCTACCTCGACCCACTGCTGGTTCAGGTGATACACCGCTTTGCCTTCCAGCACGTAGAGGCCATGCTCCATCACGTGGGTTTCATCAAACGGAATCACGCCGCCCGGCTGGAAATTGACGATAGTGACGTGCATATCGTGGCGCACGTCGTTGGGGTCAACAAAGCGGGTGGTCGACCAGCGGCCTTCAGTACCGGGCATTTCGTTGGGGGTGATCGCCTGTTCGTTGGTAACGAAAGCCTCAGGCACCTCAAGGCCGTCCACATACTCGAAGGCCTTGCGGATCCAGTGGAAACGCACCGGCGCCTGCGCGTCGTTGCGCACACGCCACTGAACCCCCGGTGGAATGAACGCATAGCCGCCCGGTACCAGGGTATGGCGCACCCCGTCGATAGTCAGGGTAAGCTCGCCTTCGACAACGAACAGCACGCCCTCGGCATCAGCCTCCGGTTCGGGCTTGTCGCTTCCCCCGCCCGGCTGCACTTCCATGATGTACTGGGAAAACGTCTCGGCAAAGCCTGATAACGGTCGCGCCAATATCCATGCGCGGGTGCCATTCCAAAACGGCAGGTTGCTAGTCACGATATCACGCATCACGCCCTTGGGAATCAGCGCATACGCTTCGGTAAATACCGCCCGGTCAGCGGTTAGCTGAGTCTGCGGCGGATGTCCGCCGGTGGGGGCGTAGTAATTGGGTAGATTGTTCGTTGGCATTGTTTTTCCTCTTCATTGTTGCTTGCTGTCACCATTCACACATGATCACGGCATTCTTAAATGAATAAATCAAATAATTGATATTTATAAAAACACTTAACGTTACTCAAAGGTTTCACGCCACTTTTGGGTTTTATCACCACTTGGTTTGCGCGGTTATTAAGCAGTTTAGTAGACAATACGCTTGTGAAACATTAATACCAATAGTAACGTCTCTAGAAACCTTCGTTTCAAAAATCTAAAAAATAGACGAGAAATGGCATCTGTTAATGCTCCTAGAAGAACAGCCACATGGCACGAGTCGCTTTATTCAACGCTAGCTAAGTTCAAGCTCGTCCAGTTCCTGATAAAGCTCGCTGATGGCGTGGATACGTGCCCTTCCCTCAGCAAGCCGCTGATGCAGCAAGCTGTTCGAGAGCAGGCTGATCAAACTCATTGCGCTGGCATAACTGTCAAAAGCCGAAACGCTGTCCAGAGGACACTCAAGCCACCAGTCTACGTGGCGCGTATAGTTTTTTACGGTTGCGTCGCCAAACAGCAATACGCGGCACTCCTTTGCAGCAAGCGTTTTCAGCAGCGTATTGAAAAAAGCGGGCCGGCGCCGAAACCCGAACACCACCACCACATCATTTTCACCCAGCGATACCAGTTCCTCAGCCAGGCTTTGATTAGGTTGAGGCGCCAGGCTGACATTGTCACGCACCTGTACCAGTTGCTGTCGAAAATGCACGGCGAGGGGGTAACTGTTACGAAACCCAATCAGCACGATACGGTTTGCATGATCGAGCGCGTTCATCACTGCTTCAAAATTCGTCGAATCGACGTTGGCAAACGTCTGCCGCAAGTTATCGTACTCCCGCGCCAGGTGACGTTTAAAGCGCTCTTCATCGGGCCGCTCGCTGCCTGTTACCAGGGGCACACCCATGCTACGCAATTGCCTGGCATGCTGCTTGACCACTTGAAAGCTTTCAAAGCCCAGTTTTTTAAACAGACGACTGACGGTGGACTTGGACACCCCGGTCAAACGGGCCAGATCAGCCCCACTAAAGGTCGCCAGGTCATCAAAATGATCCAGGATAAAGGTGGCTACACGCTGCTCCTGGGTACTCAGTTCAACAAATTGTGTGGCAATTCGCTGGCCAATATGTGGCATCGAAGAGGAGGACGGTATCGCCAAGAAAGACTCCTTAGCGCGTGCAGTGCACGCACGGAAAACAAGAAACATAAAAACAGAAGGTATTGATGCACGCCACTAGCGCGCTTTGCGTTCGTTTTAACGCACCGAGTGCGCCAGGTTGCGCTGCATACGCCCAGGTCAGGCCGCCAGACTCACATAACGATAACGTCCATTAATGCGAGGCAACCTATGTCCCCTAACACTCAACGTTCTATGCCCCCGCCACAAGCAACGCCCAAACGAGGATGGTGCCGGGTTCCCGATATCTATGTTGTTTTATTTATCTTTATTGCCATTGCCGCCATTGCGACACACTTTGTACCGGCAGGCCAATTCGAACGAGTGCCAGGCCCCGCCGGACGCACCACCATCGACCCTGCGTCTTTCCAGTTTGTAGAGGCAGCGCCCGCCGGCTTCACCGACTTCATGCTGGCCATTCCCAATGGGCTTATCAGTGCAGGCGAAGTGGTGTTCTTCACCTTCATGATCGGCGGCATGTTCATGGTACTGCGCCGTACCGGCATTATTGAAATTGGCGTTGATAAGCTGACGCGTCGCTTTGCCAACCAGAGCCTCCTGATGATTCCCGTGTTGATGACGGTGTTTGCAGTGATCGCCACCGTGATCGGCACTCAGGAGCTTGCGCTTGTCTATGTACCGGTCATTCTGCCGCTGATGATTGCGCTGCGCTTTGATTCTGTTACCGCCGCTGCCGTTGCGCTGTGCGCCACGACCGCCGGGTTTGCCACCGGCCTTTTGAATCCGATCAATACCGGGCTTGCCCAGCAGCTATCGGGCCTCCCCCTGTATTCGGGGCTTGGGTTACGCGCGCTCGCCTTTGTTGCCATTCTGGGTGCGGCGATTTTTTTCGTGATGCGCTACGCCCATAAAGTGCATCAGAATCCGGCCTTGAGCCTTATGCAAAACGATGAAGACGAAGCGGACAAGCGTTCAAGCTACCAGCATAGCGTGAGCGAGTCAGCGCGAGTGGCCAATACGCGACAGAAGCTTGCCGCTGCGGCAACGTTCATCTTCTTTGGCGTACTGGTTTATGGCGTGCTGCGCCAGGGCTGGTTCATGCTCGAAATGGCCGGGTTATTCATCATCATGGGTGTGGTGGTCGGGTTGATTGCAGGCCTCAGCACCGACGACATCTGCGAAGGCTTCAACAAGGGCTTTCGAGATGTGCTGGTTGGCGCCATGATTGCCGGCGTTGCCCGCGGTGTGGCGGTAATTCTCGAGCAAGGCCAGATCATGGACACGCTGGTTTACGCGCTCGGCAACGTGGTCGGGGGGCTGCCCACCATTCTCTCTGCCATTGGCATGTACGTGGCTCAGCTACTGTTCAACTTTGTCATTCCCTCCGGCAGCGGCCAGGCGCTTGTGACCATGCCCATCATGGCCCCCTTATCCGACATGATCGGCGTTACCCGCCAAACCGCCGTTCTGGCATTTCAGCTCGGCGACGGCATGGGCAATATTCTTTACCCCACCTCGGGGTACTTTATGGCGACCCTGGCTCTGGCTGGCGTTTCCTGGCAGAAGTGGGTCAAGTTCTTCTTCCCGCTGTTTTGCGTCTGGGTGCTGATTGCACTCGGCTTTCTCATCTTCGCCCAAGCGGTGCAGTGGGTAGGCTAACCTTTAGCTCATTTAAAGAGGTGCCGGGTGGTGCTCCGCCCAGTGGCGGGCGATATCCACCCGGCGCGCCACCCATACCCGGTCGTGGGTTTCGATGTAGTCGAGAAAGCGTTGCAGGGCACGAAAACGCCCGGGGCGGCCCAGCAGGCGGCAGTGCATGCCAATCGAGAGCATCTTGGGCGCTTCCTCACCCTCTTCGTAAAGGACATCAAAGGCGTCGCGCAAGTAGGTGAAGAAGTGGTCCGCGGTGTTGAAACCCTGAGGCGCGGCAAAGCGCATATCGTTGCTATCCAGCGTATAAGGCACGATAAGATGCGGGTGTTCACTGCCCTGGCTATCAGTTACTCGGGTCCAGAACGGCAGATCATCGCCGTAATAGTCGCTGTCATATAAAAAGCCGCCCTCATCCAGAAGTAGCCGCCGGGTATTGGGGCTATCGCGCCCGGTATACCAGCCGTCTGGTTTTTCACCGTAAAGCTGCTGGAAAATCTCCACGGCTTTTTGAAGATGCTCACGCTCAATGTGTTCGGGCACTTCCTGATAGTGAATCCAACGATAGCCGTGGCAGGCAATTTCATGCCCTAACTCTTTGAACGCCTGGGCGACTTCAGGGTTTCGTTCCAGTGCCATGGCCACCCCAAAGACGGTTAACGGCAGCCCGCGCCGCTCAAACTCACGCAAAATCCGCCATACCCCTGCCCGGGAGCCATACTCATAAATCGACTCCATGCTTAAATGGCGGTCTGGGTAGGCGGCAGCGCCAATAATCTCCGACAAGAATTGCTCTGAAGCGTTATCCCCGTGGAGTACGCTATTTTCACCGCCCTCTTCATAGTTAAGTACAAACTGAACGGCGATTTTGGCCTTGCCCGGCCAGTTGGCGTGAGGCGGCGTACGCCCATAGCCCATTAAGTCGCGCGGATAGGGAGAGTGAGTCGTCAACTTCATAGAGCAGATCCTTACCGGTAATCGCTAAGCGTGTAAGCCCAAGAATGCCATCAGTATTTGTATACAAAGTAGCCATATTCACAGCTAACCGCAATACAACCGTATACAACGAATCCCGCTTTAAAAGCCAGCAAGCGTGCAAACCTGAACGAATGGTCAAGATTATTAGCCTTTTTAATAAGCTTAAAGGCCTTGCTCTTGGTGATAAACCAACCTATTTTCGTATACAAGATGTTTTAGCTGCTTACCTGTGGATCGCTTATCGTGCATATACATATTATCAATCCCAATACCACGGCATCGATGACTCAAGCCATTCATCGTACTGCTGAGTGCCAAGCTTCAACAGGGGTTCGCATAACTGCCTCTCAACCCGAGTCTGGCCCTGTCTCCATCGAAAGCCACTTTGATGAAGTCGTCAGCGCGGTAGGTGTGGCCCAAGAGGTGTTAAAAGGCGAACGCGAAGGAGGCATTGATGCCTACATCGTGGCCTGCTTTGGCGACCCAGGGCTGCTTGCCGCTCGTGAGCTAACGCGCGCCCCGGTGATTGGTATTGCAGAAGCCGCCTTTCATCTGGCAACCCTTATCAGTACGCGGTTTTCGATTGTGACGACGCTAAGCCGCACTGGGATTATTGCCGAACACCTGCTAGAGCAGTACGGCTTTCGCCATCACTGTCGGCGTATCCGTGCTGCAGAAATTCCGGTACTCGATCTTGAGCATCATCCCGACGCTGCCTTTAAACGTATTGTGGAAGAGTGCTGCCGCGCCCGGGATGAAGATGATATCGGCGCGATTGTTTTGGGGTGCGGAGGGATGGCAAATCTTACCCAAGAAATTAGCCGTGAAGTGGGCATTCCTGTAGTTGAAGGCGTCAGCGCTGCGTTAAAGCTTGCCGAATCCTTGGTAGGCCTGGGGCTTTATACCAGCAAGCACGGCGACCTTGCCTATCCACGACCCAAACCGTTTACCGGTCAGTTTGCAGCGCTTTCTGACCTTCAATTACCGCCTAAATAGCGTTTTATTTGCAATACCCGACAGCTCTATAACGACTTAAACAATTGATTAAAAATAAAAAGCAACAGAACCAGCACGTCCAGTAGCACGCCATGCCGCAAGCGTTTTTCAGGTAAAAACCTGGGATACCAACAATACTCATAATCTTGCGAGGACGACATCATGAGCATTTCAGCACCTGCTCAACCGTCAGAAGACCCATCCACTGTGCACACAGGGTTGGATACAAAAAGCCTGGGGGCGGAAACCCTGGCTCCGCAACACACCCGAATTATGGGGCGAGGCTCCTATTTTCTGGCGTGGTTTGGCGGCTGCGTATCCATTGGTACCTTCGCCATGGGCTCAAGCGTGGTGGGTACGTTAAACCTGTTGCAGGCAACGCTTGCTATCGCGATTGGCTGTTTTGTGATTGGCATTGCGCTCGCGATCAACGGTGCGGCGGGCTACAAGTACGGCATCCCGTTTATGGTGCAGGCGCGCAGCGCCTTTGGGTTTACCGGCACCCGCATCCCTGGTTTGGTTCGCGCGGTACCCGCCGTTGTGTGGTACGGCTTTCAAAGCTGGATTGGCGCGGGTGCACTCAATATGGTGTCGGCCACCCTGTTCGGCTTTGATAATCTGGTGTTCTACTTTATTACCTTCCAGCTTTTGCAGATTGGCCTGTCTGTCATGGGTTTTCAGGGTATCAAATGGCTGGAAAACATTGGCAGTGTGTTTATCCTGGGCTCGCTGATGTATATGTTCTACGCCACGGTGCAGCGCTATGGCGATGAGCTCTCCGCCAGCCTGCTGACCATGGAAGGTTCCTGGGGTATGCCGTTCTGGAGCGCGACTATGCTGTTTTTGGGCATTTATAGCACCATGATGCTCAATGTCAGCGACTACTCCCGTGAGCATAAAAAAGGCACAGGCCAAGGGCTTCTTACCACCATTTACGCGATGTCGATTCTGCCCTGCACGCTGTTTATGGGGCTGATCGGTTATATGGTGTCAGAGGCGACAGGCACGGCCGACCCTATTCAGGTATTTGCCAACGCGGTGGATAACACCCCACTTTTGATGATTACCCTGCTGTTTATCGCTTTTGCCCAAGTGACCACCAACGTGCTCAATAACGTTGTGCCGCCCACCTATGTATTGATGGATGTATTCAAGATCAAGTTCCCGGTCGCTACCGTTATCGTGGGCCTGCTCGCCTTTGCCACCTTCCCCTGGAAACTGGTTCAGCCTGAGTCGGCTGCTGGCTTACAGCTTTTCGTGCAAACCTACTCGGCATTTCTTGGCCCTATCTTTGCCATTCTGGTGGTCGATTACTACGTCATCCGCCGCCGCACTTTAGATATCAGCAAGCTGTATGACGTCAACGGCCCCTATCAGGGCATCAATATGGCTGCCCTGATCGCCACCGTCGTGGGTATTGCCGCCGCTCTCACTTTCTCGTCGGTTTCCTGGTATGCCAGCCTGATTCCAGCCGGGGTCACCTATTACCTGCTGATGAAGCACTGGGCTCCCTGCCAGCGCTTTGCTCAATAAGGATTTTATTAACCTCAACCCCCTACGACCCACAACATAAAAATGCGAGTTCGTAATGAAAGAGCGTGAAACTGCAAGTAGCTTGGATATAGGGCATATTGACCCGACGTTGTATAACGATGACTTGGCACCGGTAAAGCCCCAGGATCGTACCTGGGGTGCTTTTGAAATTTTCAACGTCTGGTCCAACGATATCCAGAGTCTGTTTGGCTATACCCTGGCAGCGTCGCTGTTTCTCTCCTACGGACTGAACGGTTGGGCAGTAATGGCGGCGATTATTCTGGCCGGGGTTATCGTGATGTTCCTGGTCAATTTAACCGGCAAGCCCAGCGTTAAATATGGCATACCGTTTCCGGTAATGGTGCGCGCAAGCATGGGCGTTCGCGGCGCCAACTTCCCTGCTATGCTTCGTGCGATCGTAGGTATTTTCTGGTACGGGGTGCAGACCTACTTTGCTTCCACCGCCGTCACACTCTTAATTACTGCCTTGATTGGCGGGGGTAACGGTAATACGTACCTGGGGCTTTCGGGTGTGGCCTGGGTGTCGTTCGTGATTGTCTGGCTGTTTCAGATTGCAATTTTTTGGCAGGGTATCGAGCGCATCAAGCACTTCCTCAATTGGGCAGGCCCGCTGGTCTACGTCGTCATGCTGGTGCTGATGGTGATTGTCTGGGTTCAGGCAGGCGATGAGCTCTTACCGGCGGTTGGCTCGATTTTTAGCGGCTCAGGGGAATCCAACGGCACCGCCATTGGCGCGTTCCTGGCCATTGTAGGCACCATGGTGGCCTACTTTGCCGCGGTGGTGATCAACTTTGGCGACTTTACCCGCTTCGTCAAAACCGAGCGCCAGATGAAGCTGGGCAACCTGCTGGGCCTGCCGCTTAACGTGGCGTTCTTTTCCTTTATTGCGCTGATGATTACCGCTGGCACGCTGGTGCTGTTTGGCGAGGCGCTCACCAACCCCGCCGATATCGTGGAGCGAGTGGATTCACTGCCGCTCACTATTGTGGCCGCTCTCACCTTCTTTGCCGCCACCGTGGGTATCAATCTGGTCGCCAACTTTATTCCGCCTGCCTATGACCTGGCCAACCTGTTCCCCAGCAAGATCAGCTTCAAGATGGGTGGCCTGATCACTGCGGTGATTGCCTTCTTCGTCGGCGCCTTCTGGATATCGTTTATCAGCCAGATCGGCATCCCCGGTTTTGTAAATGCCCTGGGCGCCATCGTCGCCCCGTTCTACGGCATTATCGTGGTGGACTATTACCTGATTAAACGCCAGCGCCTGGATATCCAGGCGCTGTTCTCATCAAAACCGGGCAGCACCTACTACTACACCAACGGCTGGAACACCCGCGCGCTGATTGCGTTTGGTGTAGCGGCAGTGTTCTCGCTTTCTACCGTACTGGTGCCTGCGCTATCGAGTTTAGGCGGCTATGGATGGCTGATTGGTGCGGGTCTGGGCGGGCTGATTTATTACGGATTGATGCGGGAAAAGGCGATTTGAACGCATTCCAGCCTCAACCGCCAAACCCAAACGCCCGGCATTAAGCCGGGCGTTTGTTTAACTAAAGCGCCGTTAACTCCCGAAAATATCCTGCAAGTCCGGTACGTTATCCTCTCCCTCAACCATGGAAAGCGACGCCTCAATAGCCTTCAAGTGGCGGCTCATAAAGGCTTTGGCGCGCTCGCCGTTGCCGGCTTCCAGATAACCGATCAAGTCATCGTGATCGTGGGATTCGCAGCCTAAATGACCACGATGACCGTATACCGCCAGAATGAGTGAGGAGCGAGAGCAGAGCCGTTCGACAAACTCTGCCAGTGTGGCATTACCGGATAGCTGGGCTAGGCGCACATGAAAGTCTGCAGATAGACGAATGGCGATGCTCTGTTGACCGCTGCGCAGCGCCTGGCGCTCCTGGCGGGCCATGTCGCGTAGCTCGGCGGCTTCTTTTTCGCCAATTCGCCTTGCCACATCAGGCATTAGCCCGCACTCGATAAGCTGGCGGGCATCAAACACATCTTTAGCTTCTTCCGCCGTTGGCCGGGTGACGCTCGCTCCACGCCGCGGCGTCAAGGTCACCAACTGCTCAAGCGCCAGGCGCTGGAGAATTTTGCGTATACCCGTGCGGCTGATATTAAAAACCTCCGCCAGGGCATCTTCACGCAGCCGGGCGCCGGGCTTTAAGCGCTGCTCAACAATGGCATCGCTTACCACCCGATAAATCGTCTCATGGCGTTCATCGCCCTCTTTTTCAGGGGCGTGCCGTTTTGCAGCCATCTGCACCTCACTCATCTGGCGCTCCTGTTGACTAATGCTTAACTTCCCCGGTAGGTGGAGTAGCCATACGGGGATAAAAGAAGCGGCACATGATAGTGCTGATCGGCATCAGCAACGCCAAAACGCAGAGGAATTACATCCAGAAAACGCGGTTCTTCAGCCTCTACACCCTGCACTCGTAGGTAATCGCCTGCATGAAACACCAGCTCATATTCGCCAGGCGTAAAGGCCTCGCCTTCCAGAAGCGGCGCGTCACAACGGCCTTCGGCGTTAGTGACCGCCTCCCCTACGTGCTCACGATGACCTGCGGCTACGTGAAAGATATCAATGGTAATCCCTTGGGCTGGCTGACCTTTTGCGGTATCCAGTACGTGAGTCGTTAAACGTCCCATAGCGGCTCCTTGCTGCTAATGAATAATTAAAGTAGGCAGGTCTAGATTACCTTTATGCCTTTAATATTGTATACATGATTAGCCTATTAACCTGTCAGTTAAGGAATCATCATGCCTTCGGATACCGCGCAACTGCTTCTTGATCCACGTCCTAGCCAGCTTTCGCAGGATGCGTTTGTAGCTCACTACGGGGATATCTATGAGCACTCACCGTGGGTCGCCGCAACCGCCTGGCAGCAAGGTTTGAATGAGGCGCATGATGCCCCGGAAGCACTGGCCGTAAAAATGGGCCATATTCTTCAGCAAGCGCCAAGCGAGCAACAGATAGCCGTTATCCAGGCTCACCCCGACCTGGCCGGTAAAGCCGCCATGGCCGGTAAGCTCACCCAGGATTCCACGCGCGAACAGGCAGCCGCCAGGCTTGACCAATGCTCACCAGAAGAATTTGCACGCTTTGAAGCGTTAAATGGCGCCTACAAGAAGAGGTTTGGCTTTCCCTTTGTGATCGCCGTTAAAGGGCTTGATCGACATGCCATTTTGGCGGCGTTTGAAAAGCGCCTGGATAATGAAGCGGTGACAGAGCGCGAAACGGCCATTGAGCAAATTATCCGTATCGCACGCTTTCGTTTAACAGCGCGAGCCATGGGCGAGTAAGCCGCCCAACCACGTTTAGAACACATAAAAAAGCGCCGCGCCCAAAGGGCACAGCGCTTTTCACCGCCAGGGGTTAGCGGTTTAAAAGGGGTTTAGCGCTTCGCGGCATCTGCTGACTTTTGAATATTGTCAGAAGCTTTTTGCTGAATGTTGTCAGCGGCTTTCTGAGTATTATCGGCTGCCTTCTGAGTGTTTTCTTCGGTCATTTTCTGGCTTTCCTGCATAAAGCCCTGACCGATAGAAGTCACCTTTTCAGAGTCGCCTTTCAGGCGTTCCATAAAGTCGCTAGCAACGCGTTGCTGGCTTTCCATGGCTTTTTTGAAGCTGTCGGCATCTTTAACATCAAGCCATGTGCGTGCTTGTGAAACTGTCATATCAGAGTAAGCGCGGGCAGCGTCAAGTTGCGCACCCATCAGCTTTTGATAGTAATCAAGTGCTGTCTGCGTGTAAGAACGCATAGGTGATACAAAAGTAGACTCAAACTGTTGAGTGCTGTTCTCTGTAGATTTCATCATCACGACATCTCCTTGGGTTAGCTAGCAAATCGCCGCCCGTTACTGATGGAGGCGATGCTGATGCGTCGGCGTTTGCCGTTGCTCCACCCAAGCTAGCAGCGCATTTTGTGCAGCGCAACATGATTTTTTTAAACCGTTATGCTATATGCCTAGCTTGTTCGGAAACCGGCTAGATTAATCAGCCGGTTACCTGTCTTTTATGACAAATCACGAATAGTGAACGCCTTACCTGCAATCCCGTCATGCACGCTCAACATACGCTTGAACCATTCATCCACTAGGGCGTTTTCTTCACCTAACGTTTCAAGCGATACGGTATGAGCCCACATCAAGCTGCCAAACAACAGGTAATCCGCGCCGCTGGGTGCATCCCCATCCAAAAAGGGGCTACTGCGCAGTAAATCGCGCACGGGCGCCAGCAGCGTTGCCAACTGTTGTCTGGCTTGCTCCGGGTTATGTAGCGCTTCCAGGCGGGTACCAAAGCGCGCCTCACGGGTTTTACGAAAATAATCCCGGTCGTCAGGGTGAATGGCAGCTAACAGATCCATGGCTACCAAGCGAAAAAGAGCGGGGGTTACGCTGCGTTCTACAAAGTACTTAAAGAACAGCGCACGCTGATAACTTGCTCCCTCTCCCAGCACCGGCGCTTCAGGGTAGGTTTTATCCAGGTAGCGCATGATGTCGAAACTGTCGGTAATCACCTGCTCGTTATCAAGCAGTACCGGCACCTTGTCGTAATCGGCGAATGCCAACGCCTGCTTATCTTCAAATCGCCAAGCAACCGTATCGTAATCCAACCCTTTATGGGCAAGCGCCATACGAACGCGCCAGCAGTACGGGGAGAAGCGCAAACGTTCATCGCGGCCACATAAATCATAAAGCGTTCGGGTCATCCTTTTATCCTTACGGTTAATGCAAGATAGGTAAAACCAAGTTGATCAATAGACATTGATCTTAATTCACTGGCTAAGCAAGAAAGGCCTTCTTACACTGTCTTTTAGTCTAATGGCAGCTTGTCGTTCCGCCACCCAATAAACGCTATAAAAAACAATGAATACAAACTCTTATATACATTTTCTTTGTTTAAACAAGCACCTTAGCAAAGCACTTTTATGGTAAGACCAATTTTCCACTAGTGTTATTTTTTGAACCGAACCGTATCTTGCTCATTGTTACGTTTAGCACTGGAAACGCTAGACGGATGCAGAGCACACCAAATAAATAACCGGGGCGGCCTTCACCTATGAACGAAACAACACTAGCTCTTCTGGCTTTCCTGCCGTTGCTGCTGGCAGGTATTTTGCTCGTTGGGTTTAAAATACCTGCCAAAATAGCCATGCCAATTGTCTTTTTAACGGCAGCCATTATTGGTCTGACCGCTTGGGACATGTCGTTTACCCGCATCGCAGCTTCCACGATTCAGGGCCTCATCCAAACAGCGGGGCTTTTATGGATCATTTTCGGCGCGATATTACTGCTCAATACGCTTAAACACTCAGGCGGTATTACCGCCATTCGCAACGGTTTTTCGGGCATTAGCCCCGACCGCCGGGTACAGGCACTGATTGTGGCCTGGCTGTTTGGCTGTTTTATTGAAGGTGCATCAGGTTTTGGTACCCCTGCTGCGGTAGCTGCCCCTTTGATGGTTGCGCTGGGTTTCCCTGCCCTGGCAGCGGTTGTCGTGGGCATGATGATTCAATCAACGCCCGTTTCGTTTGGTGCTGTGGGCACGCCCATCGTGGTTGGGGTGGGCAGCGGCCTGGACCGCGCTGGCATTACGGCTCAGCTTGAAGCCAATGGCTCGACCTGGAACGAATTTTTTCGATTGATCACCAGCGAAGTCGCTATTACTCACGGCATCGTGGGTATCCTGATGCCCTTGATACTGGTCGTCATGATGGTGCGCTTTTTTGGGGCGAACCGCTCTTGGAAAGAGGGCCTGTCGATTACGCCGTTCGCCATCTTTACCGGCGTATGTTTTGTGGTGCCCTACATGCTGGTAGGCGTGCTATTGGGGCCTGAGTTCCCTTCCATGATTGGTGCCATGGTCGGCCTGGCGATCGTCGTCCCTGCGGCGCGTAAAGGCTTCTTGCTGCCCAAGGATACCTGGGATTTTCCTGAGTCAACCTCATGGCCGGATGAGTGGATCGGCAACCTGCAAATCAAGCTGGACGATGTAGCCGGCAAGGCGCCCATGTCGACCCTGAAAGGCTGGATCCCTTATGTGTTGCTGGCCCTGTTCCTGGTCGCTTCACGTACTATTGAACCACTGCGCGTAGCGCTCACCTCGATCAACCTGAACTGGAACGATATTCTGGGTGAAACAGGTGTTAGCGGTGGTGTTCAGCCGCTGTACCTGCCCGGCGGTATTATCATTGCCGTCGTTATCATTACCTACTTCCTGCATCGCATGAACCCGCAGAAGATCAGCGCGGCAGTGTCGGAATCCACCAAGACGATTTTCGGCGCCGGTTTCGTGCTGGTGTTCACCGTGCCCATGGTGCGCATTCTGATCAACTCCGGCGTCAACGGTGCAGACCTTGTCTCCATGCCGGTGATGATGGCCCAGGCCGTGGCCAGCGGCGTTGGCGACATCTACCCGTTCTTTGCCCCGGCCGTGGGTGCCATGGGCGCCTTTATCGCCGGCTCCAACACGGTTTCCAACCTGATGCTGGCAGAGTTCCAGTTTAATGTTGCTCAAACCTTGGGGCTGTCTACAGCCATGATGGTCGCGCTTCAGGCCGTCGGTGCGGCAGCAGGTAATATGATCGCTATTCATAACGTGGTCGCGGCCTCGGCAACCGTAGGTTTGCTTGGCCGTGAAGGTGCGACGATTCGTAAAACGATTATCCCGACCATCTACTATCTGGTGTTTACCGGCATTATCGCGTTAATAGCTTTTTATGTGATTGGTATTACCGACACGTTGATGTAACCCTAGCTCTAGTTATGGGCATAAAAAAACCCCAGACACTGTCTGGGGTTTTTATTGGGCGCCTGTTCATGGCACACGGCTAATCTATTCGCTTTAACTCCTTGGAGTGCTGCTGACCGCGGATAACGTAGCTTTGTGCGTTCAGCTTTAAGCCTTCTACGGCATCCGCTGAGAGTTCTCGCACTACCCGAGCGGGCGAGCCAACAATCAGGGAGTTGGGTGGGAATACGGCCCCTTCTTTGATAAACGCGCCTGCACCTACCAGGCTATTTTCACCAATCACCGCGCCATTGAGCACCACCGCCTGGATGCCGATCAGGCAACCATCGCCCACGGTACAGCCATGCAGCATGGCTTGGTGGCCTACCGTGACACCATTGCCTACTTTAAGCGGATAGCCGGGGTCGGCATGCAGGACCGCGCCATCCTGAATATTGCTTTCTTCACCTATTTCCAGGTGATCGCTATCGCCGCGTAAAACGGCCTGATACCAGACGCTTGAACGCGCTTTTAAGGTCACTTGTCCGATCACATCCGCCGTATCGGCGACATACACGTCTTCGTGTATCGCAGGCCGATGCTCTCCGTATTGATAAATGGCCACATGACTCTCCTGTTCGTTATTGTTGATAGCCTTCTCGGTTAGGCTAACGCCTGTTCCAGCAGTCGGGCAACATGAATGGCCTCTCGGCCGCTGCCATCCTTAATCTGGTGGCGGCAGCTGGTACCGTCGGCGACCAGAACAGTGCCGTCTTCAGCTTCACGAATGGCCGGCAGTAGCGAAAGCTCAGCCATTTTAAGCGAGGCTTGGTAATGCTCGGCTTCATAGCCAAAACTCCCCGCCATACCGCAGCAGGAAGACTCGATAGTTTTGACCTCAAGCCCCGGCACCCAGCGTAGTACCTGCTCGACCGGGCGCAGCGCATCAAAGGCCTTTTGATGACAATGGCCATGCAGCAGGGCCTGCTTATAGCCTGAATGCTTGAGTGCCAGCGGCAGCTCACCGGCCTCATGGGCAGTCACCAGGAACTCTTCAAATAAATACGCCGATTCGGCGAGCGCTCGGGCTTGCTCACCAAACCCATACTGCAGAAACTCATCGCGCATGCTTAAAAGACACGATGGCTCAAGCCCCACGACCGCCACGCCGCGATCGACAAACGGCATCAAGTGATCAAGCGTACGCCGGGCTTCCGCCTTGGCTTTCTCGAACTGGCCGGATGATAGGTAGGTACGCCCGCAACACAGCGGCCGCTGGCCCTTGGTGACGTTGAGGTGAACCCGATACCCGGCGGCTTCCAGCACGCGCTTAGCGGCTTTGGCGTTGTCGCCCTCCATATAATTATTGAAGGTATCGACAAACAGCAGCACCTCACGCTCAGCGACTTCGCTACTGCTTGTGTTCTGATTGCCTGCCAGGAAGTTGCCTTTGAAGGCAGGCAGCGCCCGCTCCGGAGCAAAATTGAGCGTCTTTTTGATTCGGTTAGCCAGAAGTGGTGTGCGCTCCACATAGTCCATCAACCCTGAAAAGCGGCTCGCCCACGGCGCATAGCGTGGCATCTCACCTACCATGCGATCACGCAGTGACAGGCCTTTCGCTTTGGCGCGCGCGGTCCGCGCTTCAATCTTGAACTTGGCCATATCCACGCCGGTCGGGCATTCGCGTTTACAGCCTTTACAGGAAACGCACAAGTCGAGCGCTTCTTTAACAGCGTCGCTAGCAAGCCCCTCATCGCCGAGCTGGCCCGAAAGCACCAGGCGCAGCGTATTGGCCCGCCCCCGGGTTAAATGCTGCTCATCTTTGGTCGCTCGGAAACTTGGGCACATGGTACCCGCATCAAACTTGCGGCAGTGGCCGTTGTTGTTGCACATTTCGACTGCCATGGCGAGCCCGTGGGTGGGATCGCCTGCGGTGCCGGGTGACGTCTGCTCGCCGGTTAACGGGTCGCGCTTTACGTTCCAGGCTGACCAGTCAAACACCGGGGTCAGCGGAATCGTCTGATACGTTTTGGGGAACCGGAAATAGCGCTCGTCATCCATTTTAGGGGTATCGACGATTTTGCCGGGGTTGAGCAGGTTATTCGGGTCAAACAGCTGCTTGATCTCGCGAAAGGCGTTGTTAAGGGTATCGCCAAACTGCCAGGCGACCCACTCGCCACGGCAGATGCCGTCGCCGTGTTCACCGGAGTAAGCGCCTTTGTATTCACGCACCAGCGAGGAAGCCAGCTCGGCTATCTCGCGCATTTTTTCAGCGCCATCGCGGCGCATGTCCAGAATGGGCCGCACGTGCAGCGTGCCGACGCCGGCGTGGGCATACCAGGTCCCTTCGGTGCCGTAGCGGTTGAACACCTCGGTAAGCTTGTTGGTGTACTCGGCCAGATGCTCAAGGGGCACGGCGCAGTCTTCAATAAACGAGACCGGCTTGCCGTCGCCCTTCATGCTCATCATGATATTGAGCCCCGCCTTGCGCACATCCCAAAGCGCTTTCTGCTCTTTCGCTTCGGGCATATTCACCACGCTGCCCGGCAGGCCCAAATCGCCCATCAGCTCGTTAAGCGCGCTCAGCGCCGCCAGTTGCTCAGCGTGATCGTGACCTGCAAACTCCACCAGCAAAATGGCTTCAGGTTTACCGATCAGGGCTTTTTCGATCACTGGTCGAAACGCCGGGTTTTCAAGGGCAAGCTCGATCATGGTTCTATCGACCAGCTCGACCGCCATGGGGCCGAGCCTGACGATATGCTGGGTTAAATCCATCGCCTGATAGAAGGTTGGGAAATTCACCACGCCCAGCACCTTTTGGCTGGGTAACGGGGAAAGCCGCAGCTTGATGCGGCTACTTACCCCAAGCGTGCCTTCCGAGCCAATCAGCAGGTGGGCTAGATTCACCCGGCCCTCGGGGTCATAAGGTATGGGGTTCTGGCAGTCGAATAGATCCAGGTTATACCCCCCGACACGGCGCAGCACTTTAGGAAAATGCTCACGAATCTCAGGGCTGACGCGCTCGGCAATCGCCTTGACCTGCCGGGCGAGCTGCTGCTCCCGCGAGCCTTCGGCAAGGCTATCTACAAAGCTAAACCGTGCTTCAAAGCCATCAGCGAGTATCGCGTCGATGCCCATTACGTTATGCACCATATTGCCGTAATAGATCGAGCGCGACCCGCAGGAGTTATTGCCAGCCATACCGCCGATGGTGCACTGGGCGCTGGTCGAAACATCCACCGGGTACCAGAGCCCGTAAGGCTTGAGCCAGGCATTGAGGTGATCAAGCACCATGCCTGGCTCTACCACCACCGTCTGCGCGTCAGCGTCGAATTCGACGATCTGGTTGAGCCAGCGCGTGGTGTCGATGACCAGCGCCTCACCGACCGTCTGGCCGCACTGGCTAGTGCCCGCACCGCGCGCCAGCACCGGCACACGGGCATCACGGGCGATATCCAGAGCGATCCTGAGATCCTCCTGGTGGCGGGGAATCACCACGCCCACCGGGGTAACCTGATAGATCGAGGCATCGGTGGCGTAGCGCCCCCGCGTTGCCTGATCAAACAGCACGTCGCCTACCATTTCCCGGCTTAAGCGCGCCGCCAGCTCCCCGATGGGTTTGATTCTGGCGTCACGAAATTGGGGCTGTTTCGTCAGTGATGTCATGTGACTCTCCCCATCATTAACGCTCTGAAGTGCCTGTGCTAAGCGGGTTGTTGGCAAAGTAGTCCAAGGCGGCGGTGACGCCACTGCCCTGCAAGTTGACGCCTGCAAGCTTCATCCCGGCCTCACAGCCGCCCAGCGTGGCGATCAGGGTAAGGTCGTTACAATCGCCCAGGTGGCCGATGCGGAACATCTTGCCCTTGGCCTTGCCCAGCCCCATGCCTAGCGACAAATCAAAGCGCTCGTAGATAATCTTGCGAATCTCATCGGCATCGACTCCCTCAGGCATCACGACACCCGTGAGTACAGGGGAATAAAGCGCCGGGTCCTGACACTGAACTTCCAGCCCCCAGGCCTCGACCGCCGTGCGAACGCCAGCAGCCCAGCGCTGATGACGCGCCAGCACATGGTCAATGCCCTCATCGAGCAGCATGTCGAGGGCTTCATTAAGCCCATACAGCAGGTTGGTGCTGGGCGTATAAGGCCAGTAGCCGCGCTGGTTGGCTTCCAGAATCTCATCCCACGCCCAGAAGCTTCTAGGGAGTTTGGCGTGCTGGCTAACCTCGATCGCTTTGGGAGAAAGCGCGTTAAAGCTAATCCCCGGCGGCAGCATCAGGCCCTTTTGGGAGCCGGATACGGTGACATCCACACCCCACTCATCATGGCGGTAGTCGGCGCTGGCAAGCCCGGAAATAGTGTCCACGATTAACAGCGCCGGGTGCCCGGTGGCATCGATGGCGCGACGCACCGCCGCAATATCACTGGTCACCCCGGTTGAGGTTTCGTTATGCACCACACACACCGCTTTAATGGCGTGTTCGGGGTCATTGTTGAGGCGTTCCTGAATCATGTCGGCCTGAACGCCTTGGCGCCAGCCCTCATAGCCCGGCAGGCCGATAAACTCAGGCACAAGGCTCAGGCGAAGCGCCATTTTCTGCCAAAGCGTGGCAAAGTGGCCGGTCTCGAACATCAGCACCTGATCGCCCGGCGACATGGTGTTAGCGAGTGCCGCTTCCCAGGCGCCTGTACCCGAGGCCGGATAAATAATCACCGGGTGCTCTGTTTTGAAGACCTTTTTAACCTTGGCCAATAGCTCTAATCCCAAGGCACCAAATTCAGGCCCACGGTGGTCAATGGTGGGTAGACTCATCGCGCGCAATATGCGATCTGGCACCGGTGAGGGGCCAGGGATCTGCAGGAAATGACGGCCGGATGGGTGAAAGTCGAGTTTCAGCATGGTGTTTACCTCTTGTTATTGTTGCCGATTAAAACCTGAAAAATGGATAATGAATTCAATTAATGGCTTTAAAAAATCTATTTGATGCAGCCTTCAGCCCGCAGGTGGCTTAGTTCTTCATTAGCAAAGCCCAACCCTTCAAGCACTTCATCGGTATGCTGGGCAAACAGCGGCGCCGCACTACGTATTGTCGAAGGTGTTAGAGAGAATTTGCTGGGAAAGCCGATGGTTTTCATTTTTCCTATTACCGGGTGCTCCATCTCTTCCACCATGCCGCGTGCCAGATAGTGCTCATCGGCCATGGCGTCGGCGAAATTATTGATAGGTCCGGCAGGCACGCCCGCGCTATCGCAAAGCGTTAACCACTCCTCCACGCTTGCCTCGGCCATCAGCTCTTCGAGCAGCGCTTCCAGCTCATCAACGTGCTGGCCACGGTCGTGGTTGGTGATAAAGCGCGGGTCTTCCATCAAGGCGTCACGCTTTAATACGTCACGGCAAAACCGCTCCCAGGTGCGCTGGTTGGCACAGCCCAGCATCAAATAGCCGTCGCGTGCTTTTACCGCCTGATAGGGTGCCGATACCCGATGGCGCCATCCCGTGGGGCCCGGCACCGTGCCTTCGGCAAAGTATGCCGCCGCTTCCCAGGTAAACCAGGGCAAGCCACACTCGGTAATCGCAATATCGATATGCTGGCCTTCACCGGTGGTCATCTTATGAATATGCGCCGCGAGTATTGAGTAGACCGCGGTGATGCCCGCCCCGATATCGTAAACCGCAATCCCGGTTTTCAGCGGGCGCCGGCCCTCTTCCCCGGTCATCGACATCAGCCCGGTCATGCCTTGAGCCACCAGATCAAAACCGCCTTTATGGCTGTAAGGGCCGGTCTGGCCATAGCCTGAAATCGAGCAGTAAACGATCCCTGGGTTGATGGCTTTGATGGTGTCGTAATCGATCGCCAGCGATTTAGTAACGCCTGGCCGGTAGTTCTCGACGATGACATCGGCATCACTCGCCAGGTGATAGAATATCTGCCTTGCCCGTTCGTCTTTGAGGTTGAGTGAAATGCTTTTTTTGTTGCGGTTGATCTGGGAAAAGCAGGTGGACTCACCATTAACGTAAGGCCCCATCTGACGGCTATCATCGCCGCCATTGAGCTTTTCGACCTTGATGACTTCAGCGCCCATATCGGCCAGCACCATGGTGCAGTAAGGCCCCGCCATGATTTGGGAGACGTCCAGTACTTTTATATTCTGTAAGGGAAGCATGCGCCCTCCTCCTTCTTGTTTAGCGGCCCGTCCACTCAAACGACGTTTTATTGACGAACTTATCCACGGCAGCGGCAAAGTCGCGGCTCATATAGCAGGTAGTGACCCAGTCATCGCTGGCATCCGCTTCAAGCCTTCGCTGCTCAAGCGCTCGATTGATCAATGCTTTGCTGGCCTGCAAGGTAAGCGGCGCCCGCTTGGCAAAGTCTGCTGCGAGCTTGGCGACGTCAGCGTAAATGGTGTCGGCAGCAAAGATGTGGTTCACAAGCCCGGCTGCGTGCGCCTCGTCGGCACCGAACAGCCGCGCCATCATTAGCACTTCCTTGGTGCGGGCCACACCGACCATGTCGATCAGGCGCGATACGTTATTGATCGAAAGCGTATTGCCCAGGGTTTTAGCGATAGGCACCCCAAACTTCATGGTCGAAGTGGCGTAGCGAAAATCGCATACCAGAGCAAGCGCCGCACCCCCGCCCACACAGGCACCTTCAATGAGTGCCAGGGTCGGCTTGGGGAAGCGCTCAAGCTTGCCAACCACCTGATCGATTCGTCGCTCATAGCCGATGGCATCGTTAGGCTCTGAGAAGTTGGCAAACTGCGTGATATCCGTGCCCGCCACGAAAGCCTCGCCGCCTACTCCGTGAAGCACCACGGCATGAACTTCGTCATCACCCGCCAGAACATCGCAGTAGTGCTCCAGGGCGTTATACATCTCCCAGGTCATCGCATTGCGGCTTTGTGGGCGATTAAAACCGATCCAGGCAACACCGTCGCGGATTGCAAACTGCACGCTTTCGGTTAGTGGTGAATCATGTGAATCTTTCATAGATGACTCCCTTAGCCGTAGATAAAGTTAACCAGCGCCAGCGCAAACGCGGGGATATAGGTATTGATCATCAGGATCGTGAACAACACCGCGATAAACCACAGGTTGGTTTTGGACGTCGCCCAGATATCCGATTTGGCAATCGAGCACGCGGCAATCAGTACGCTGGCCACAGGCGGCGTCTGCTGACCAATCGCCAGGTTCAGCGTAACAATCAAGCCAAAGTGCAGCGGATCGATACCCACTTCCAGAACAAGCGGCAGCACGATAGGCACGACCAGAATGATGGCCGCTGCCGAGTGCAGGAAGATACCCAGAATGAGGAAGATGATGTTGAGCAGGGCGAGAATGACGTATTTATTATCCGTCAGATCACTGATCTGCATAGCGATTTCCTGGGGCACGCGGGTCTCGGTAAGATAGCTGCCCACCACCGCAGAGGCCGCAACCAGCAACATTACTACCGCCGTTTGCACACCCGCACTTTTGCACGAGTCGATGAAATTTCTGATCGTAAACTCGCGATACACCACCGCGCTGATAAAGATCGCTACACAGACAGCCAATGCAGCGCCTTCAGTTGCCGTAACAAAGCCGCCAAAGATACCGCCCAGAATAATTACCGGAATCAGCAGCGCCCAGACCGCTTCCTTCAGGGCCTTCCACAATACAGATGCCTGAAAACGCCCTTCAGAAGGAAAGTTGTATTTTCGGGCAAGGTAGTAGCACATGGCGGCTAGCCCCATGGCGCCTAAAAGACCCGGAAAAATACCCGCCACAAACATCTGGACCACGGACTCGCCGGACATAACCGCGTACAGGATCATGGGAATCGAAGGTGGCAAAATGATCGCCAGACTAGCCGCGGAGGAAGAGATGGAAGCGGCAAACTCTTTCGAGTAGCCCTTTTTACGCATGGCCGGAATCAGGATGCTCCCGATCGCCGAGACACCCGCCACCGATGACCCTGAGATTTCGGCGAAAAACACCGAGGCCCCAATCGTCACCATGGAAAGCCCACCCTTGATAAACCCGACCATGGCCATGGCCAGATCGATCAAGCGCCGAGAGATACTGGAGGCATTCATGATCGCGCCGGCCAGAATAAACAGTGGAATGGCGATCAAGGGAAAGTTCGTAGCCCCTTCGAACATGGTCATACCAACCGTCGGCATTGCCATGCTGCCGTAGGTCATAAAGGTGGCAATGGTGCCGACTAACGCCAGGGCAACCGCCACCGGCACATTGATCATAATCAACACGATCAATGCGATGAAGATATACAGTATGGTCATGCTGGCTACTTACCCTCGCTGTTGAGTGCTGACGGCTTCGACTTCTTCGGCATCGATACCGGCTTCTTCCAGTTCATGATCGATAAACCCTTTGCCACGCGCGCTTTTCAGCACATCGGGTAAGCGCAGCAGTTCAGCGATAATGAACAGTACGGAAGCCACGGGAATAGCCGACTGGGTAAGCTGCATGGAGATGGACGGCAGGCTGACCATATTGACGCCTTCAAGAATCAGCATCACCTGGTAGCTGGCCAGGCCAAGAAATACGAAAAAGCCGATGGTGATGGCCTCTGCCAGCAATGCGATCGGCACCCGAATCGACGGCGGGCACATATTCAATATGCTGGGGCAGGTAATATGTGCCCCTCTTGCGGCCGCCAGGGCCGTTCCGTAGTACGTCACCCATGCCAGCAGCACGGCCGCCAGCTCGTCATACCAGCTCAATGGGAAGCCGAGATAGCGCGTAACGAACCCGATAGTGACAACGCCTGCCAGGGCAATAACCAAGACCACCACAATCCCCTCAAGAAATGAGAAATAGGCGTTCTTGAACTTGGTATAAGCACTCATTGAAACCTCCAGAGCAATAAGGCGCACCCTGCGTCAGGCAATGCGCCTCGAAGAGACCGTTGCCGGGCTTATTCGCGCAGGCTGGCTACCGTATCGATTAATTCCTGACCGCCATCGACTTCTTCGGCAAACTTGTCATAAATGGTCTGGGAGGCTTCAACAAAGGCATCGAAGTCGACTTCATTTACTTCCATGCCTTCGTCACGCATTTTCGCCAAGGTTTCTTCATCCAGGCGCAGCCCCTCTTCTAGGGCGAAGTCTTCCATTTCCATGGCGACTTCCTCGAGTACCGTACGTACTTCCTCGGGCAGGCGGTTCCAGCTGGCCCCTGCGGTCAGATACGCCGGGGTATAGACGTGATTGGATAAGGAGAGATAGTCCTGAACTTCCTGAAACCGTGAAGAGTAGGTCTGAATAAGGGGGTTTTCCTGGCCATCCATTGCACCGGTTTGCAGGGCCACGAACACTTCAGAAAGCGACATTGGTGAAGGAGCGGCACCGTAGCTTCTAAACATCTCAATACGCCATACGCCGCTTGGCGTGCGCAGTTTGATACCACTTAAATCTTCGGGTTTAACAATGGGACGAACGTTATTGGTGATCTGACGGAAACCGTTTTCCCATACGCCGATAATCTTGAAACCGCGCGCCTCAGCTGCTTCATAAAGCGGCCCACGAACGACTTCATCACGAACCCGCTTCATGTGCTCACGGTCTTTAATCAGGTAGGGCATTTCAAATAGAGCAAACTGATTGGACTCTGAGCTCATTACCGTAGAAGGGATAGAAAGATCCAGCGAGCCAAGCCTTAAGCGACGCATCATCGATTCATCGCCACCTAGCTGGCTATTGCCATACACATTTACTTCTGCCACGCCTTCAAGGCGTTCATTGGCAAGTTCGGCAAACCGGTTGGCGGTAATTTCAAAAAGCGAGCCTGGGCCACCCACATGACCAAGACGCACCTCTGTATTAGCACTTGCGACTGAAGCTTGAATACCCACAGCCACCGCAATGGTCAAAAGCGTTGTTTTGAGGAATTTCATAGAGCACTCCAAGAGGAACTTATTGTTGTTGGATCGCCACCACCGGGGGCAACGCCCGGCGAACCTTGCACGCTCATTAAGTTGTCGCTTCCCTGCAGCGCGAACACCGCTCCTGTGCACTCATTCAATTTGAATTCAAAATTCAAAATTAGGTATTAAACTTTCGTATCGGCTGCCGCTGGTCTTTTGCAGCAGCTTGATTTTTAAGCGATCCGCAAGGATCACTAGGCGAAAAAACCTTCTAAAAAATAAAAAACAGCGCTTTTGAAAGCGCTGTTGGTTAAACGATGGCGGAATTTTTCACTACTCATCAGTAATGGGCTCAAGCCCCCAAACGAGTCCGGCCGCCTCAATACCGGCAATAGCTGCCTGCTGGTCCTCATTGGACGATGCCCCGCTTACCCCCACGGCGCCAATCACGCAGTTATCGTTATCCAGGATAGGAACGCCACCCGCTACCGGCACAAAATGGCCTTGGGAAGCGGCGGCCACGCTAGCCAGAAAGGCGGAGCGCTCGCTATTTCGCTCCCCCACGACACCGCTTGCAATACCAATACCTAAAGCGGCATAGGCTTTTCCCTGAGCCACGGGGAAACGTAAAGGCGCGCATCCATCCTCACGTTCCGCCGCGACCAGATGACCGCCCCCATCCAGAACAACTAAGGTTAAAGGTGGAAGATCAGCCTCCCGCGCTTGGGCGGTAGCCCCTTCCAGAATCGCTTTAGCTTGCGCTCGGGTAAGCACTACCTTCGCGTGATACACGTTACTCGCCATTGCTTGCTCCTTGTTATCGTTGTTAACTGCTAAATTCCCCTAGCTTTAGGAGAAGAATCACCACTTGGGCACGAGGCTTTGAATAAGCCTGTTAATATTGAATTCATAATTACTTTTGCAGATCATACGCAGACTCGCCACTATACCAAGCGAATAGTTGGCTACATTCCGTTAGCAGAGTGGACAGCTTGGTAGGATCGCCAGGTGGATGACCGAGAAGGAAGGGAACCATGACGAAGATACTTCAGCGCAACTTATACCGCGAAGTCGCCGACCGTATCGGCGATCTTATCGAACACGGCGAGCTGTCGCCTGGTGAGCGAATCTCAGAAAAACAGCTGTGTGAAAAATTCGGCGTTTCACGCACCCCCTTAAGAGAGGCTCTTAAGGTGCTGGCGACCGAAGGTTTGATTGAGCTGCTGCCCAATCGTGGCGCTCGGGTGGTTCGCCTAACCTTTAAAAAGGTCAAGGACACTTACGATCTTATGGCGGCGCTGGAAGGTTTATCCGGTGAGCTGGCCTGTAAACATATCACCGACAAAGAAATTGCCGCCATTCGTACGCTGCATAACAGCATGCTTGATCACTATCACCAGCATGATTTAAAAGCGTATTTCGAACTCAACCGGCAGATTCATGAAAGCATACTGGCCGCCTCGCAAAACGAGGTACTCCAGGAGATGTACAACAATCTCAGCCAGCGCGTAAAACGCGTGCGCTACTCGAAAAAAATGACCCAAGCGTTCTGGGATCAGGCGGTCAAGGATCACGAAAACATGATCAACGCCTTGGAAAAGCGCGATAGCCAACTGCTCGGCCAGATTCTGCGCGACCACCTGTGCAATAAGCTTGAAGTAGCGACGTTAGCTGGGGTGATCGAAGATGACGCGCCTGACGAAGAGCATAGCGTTGTTAACGCTTAAGCTTACTACCAGGGTTCCATACGCATCGCAGAGCGCTCCAGGCGCTCGCTTTCTGCCTCTAGTTCCCGCAACAGCTCGGTAATACTGGTGAGATGTTCAAGCGCCACATGGCGCGCCTGCTCGGCATCGCCTGCGACAACGGCATCATGAAGCCTGGCATGCTGACGGTTGATCATCTCGCGCGGGCCCTCGCGATGATAAAGGTGCTTGACGGAGGCAAACACCGAACTTAACAGCAGGTCGGTCAGGCTCTGTAGTGTGTGAACCAGCACCGGATTGTGTGAGGCCTGGGAAACCGCCAAATGAAAGGCGTGATCCAGCCGTGCCAGACGCTCTACATCAATGCTTTCTGAATGCTCCGCGTAGTCCGCCATTTCCCGGTAGCGCCGGGTAATCAGCACGCGGTCCATCGATGTGCCCCGCCTGGCAGCCAGAAACGCCGACTCCCCTTCCAGCAGCGCCCGGACCTCCAGTAGATCAAACAGGGTGCGCGGATGGTCGTTGAACAAGTGCATCAACGGGCTTTGCTGGTGCATGGGTAAAAGCGACGCCACAGTTGAGCCATGTCCTTGGCGGGTTTCGATAATCTGCTTGCTGCGTAAAATCCTTAAGCCCTCACGCAGCGAGGCCCGCGATACCTTGAGGCGTTCGCATAACCGTCTTTCAGAAGGCAGTAACTGGCCGGGGCGAAACACACCGTCCAGGATCAAACGCTCGAGCCTTGCCGCCACATTTTCCGGCGTGCGCTGCCCTGCCACCCTCTCTTCGCTGAGCAATGTCATGGTTCACTCCTTCAGCCCCTATATCTTTATATGGCCCTCTCTGCAAGGCAGTGGTAAGACCATATCTCGATTATCACTAACCACGTACTGGCAGGCTTGACAGTCGACTAATTACTGGTCTGACCATTGCACCACACTCTAGACAGGCACACAAAAAAAGCTCAGATTGACGCCATGCCCTACCGACCGTGCGTTTACTTTTAACGATAAGAATTGGGATGTCGTGATGAATATCCTCTTTGATGAGCGCCTCGATGGCGAGCTTGCACGCCGTGATAAAGCCGAGGTTTTAACCGATATACAGCAGGCCGTGCCTACCCTGACTCTGCTCCACCGGGAAGAGGATCTGCGCCCCTTCGAGTGCGATGGCCTGGCCGCTTACCGGGTATTGCCCATGCTGGTAGCGCTGCCTGAAAACCTTGAACAGGTCGAAGCCCTGTTAAAACGCTGTCACGCATTAGACGTACCAGTGGTGACGCGAGGCGCAGGTACCGGCCTTTCTGGCGGTGCATTGCCGCTTGAGCAGGGCGTACTGCTTGTGATGTCGCGGTTTAACAAGATACTGAGCGTTGACCCTGATGCGCGTCTGGCACGCGTGCAGCCTGGGGTGCGCAATCTGGCCATTTCCGAGGCGGCAGCCCCCTACGGGCTTTATTACGCCCCCGACCCGTCATCGCAAATTGCTTGCTCGATTGGTGGCAACGTGGCAGAAAACGCCGGCGGCGTACACTGCCTGAAGTACGGTTTGACCGTACACAACGTACTGCGCGTTGATGTGCTGACCATTGAGGGTGAACACATGACGCTGGGCGCTGAATCGCTGGATGCCCCGGGCTTCGATCTGCTCGCGCTGATGAACGGTTCAGAAGGCATGCTGGGCGTGGTCACCGAAATCACCGTCAATCTACTGCCCAAACCCGAAACCGCCAAAGTGTTGATGGCAAGCTTTGACGACGTGGAAAAAGCCGGCCGTGCGGTGGGCGATATTATTGCTGCGGGTATTATTCCAGGCGGCCTGGAAATGATGGATAAGCTTGCCATCAAGGCGGCTGAAGATTTTGTCAAAGCAGGCTACCCGCTGGACGCCGAGGCGATCTTGCTTTGCGAGCTTGATGGCGTTGAAGCGGATGTGGATGACGACTGCGAAACGGTACGCCGGGTACTTGAAAAAGCCGGCGCCACGCAGATTCAGCAAGCCCGCGATGAAGCCGAGCGGGCCAAGTTCTGGGCCGGGCGTAAAAACGCCTTCCCGGCAGTGGGCCGCATGTCGCCGGACTACTACTGCATGGACGGCACCATCCCCCGCCGCGAACTGCCCCGAGTGCTTAAAGGTATAGCAGCGCTTTCTGAACAGAGCGGCCTGGCGGTGGCTAACGTCTTTCACGCGGGTGACGGCAATATGCATCCATTGATTTTGTTTGATGCCAATAAAGAGGGCGAGCTGGCGCTGGCCGAAGACGTGGGCGGCAAGATTCTGGAACTCTGTGTGGCGGCTGGTGGCTCGATCACCGGCGAGCATGGCGTAGGGCGTGAAAAGATCAACCAGATGTGCAGCCAGTTCCAGGCGGATGAGATCAGCGTTTTTCATGCGCTAAAAGCGGCCTTTGACCCGAAACGCCTGCTCAATCCGGGAAAAAACATTCCAACCCTGGCCCGCTGCGCCGAGTTTGGCGCCATGCATGTGCATAACAATGAATTACCGCATCCTGAGCTACCGCGCTTTTGATGGCACAAGGAACACTCATGACCGATTTAGCGATTCACGCCGCTGACTGCGATATTTCCAAGCGCCTGTGCGACCAAGTGCGTACAGCTTACGAAACACGCACGCCGCTACGTATTGTGGGCGGCGATACCCGCGCGTTTTATGGCCGCCCGGTGGAAGGCCAGCCGCTTTCCATGGCAGAACACAACGGTATCGTCTCCTACGACCCGGTGGAGCTTGTGGTCACCGTGCGTGCCGGCACGCGCTTGAGCGCGCTTCAGGCAGCGCTTGCCGAACACCACCAGATGCTCCCCTTTGAACCACCCAGCTTTGGTGAGGACAGCACCATTGGTGGCGCGGTGGCGACCGGCCTATCAGGCCCCCGTCGCCCCTGGGCGGGCGCGGCGCGTGACTTTGTACTCGGCACCCGGGTGATCACTCAGGAAGGCAAGCTGCTGCGCTTTGGCGGTGAAGTGATGAAGAACGTGGCGGGCTATGATCTTTCCCGTCTGATGACCGGCGCCCAGGGCACACTTGGCGTGCTTGCCGATATCTCATTCAAGGTGCTGCCCATCCCGACGGCAAGTCACTGCCTGCGCCTTTCCATGAGCCTAGATGACGCGTTAGGCACACTCGCAAAACTTGGCCGTCAGCCGTTACCTATCACCGCTGCCGCCTGGCACGCAGGCGAGCTGTTTATTCGCCTGGAAGGCGGGACAAGCTCGGTAAAAGCGACGCAGGAGTCCCTCGGTGGCGAGCCGCTGGAGGCCAGTTTCTGGGCCTCTCTGCGCGATCACACCCATGACTTCTTCAATGTCAACGAAGGGCAAGCACTGTGGCGCCTGTCGCTGCCTCCCAACACGGCACCGCTTGCGCTGGATATTCCCGAAACCGATATCTTCTACGACTGGGGCGGCAGCCAGCGCTGGGTAAAAACCGCGCTTGATGCGCAAACCCTGCGCGCTGCCTGCCAGGCGGCAGGCGGGCATGCCACCTGCTACACCCCAAATGCCCAGGGCGGCGCGTCCGAGCCTTTCACACCGCTGAACGCCGTGCTCGAGAAGTATCATCGCAATCTAAAAACACAGCTGGACGCCCACGGTATTTTTAATCCTGGCCGTCTTTACGCGGCGTTTTAATCAGGAGAGCTGATATGCAAACGCATTTCACTGACGCAGATCGCCAAAAGCCGCATATTCAGGAAGCGGAGCGCATTTTACGCACCTGCGTCCATTGCGGTTTCTGTAACGCTACCTGCCCCACTTATCAGCTGTTGGGTGATGAGCGTGACGGCCCGCGCGGGCGCATCTACCTGATGAAGGAGCTGCTGGAAAGCCGCGACGACGATGATCAGGTTACCGCTGAAACCAGACTGCACCTGGACCGCTGCCTGACCTGCCAGAACTGCGAAACTACTTGCCCATCAGGTGTCGAGTATCACAAGCTTTTGAATATCGGCCGCGCGGAAATCGAGCGCCGCGTACCGCGCCCGCCAGCCGACCGTGCGCAGCGCTATGCGCTGCGCAAAATGATGGTCGAGCCCAAGCGTTTTCAGGCGCTCTTAAAACTGGGCCAAACCTTCAGGCCGCTGGTGCCGAGCAAGCTGCGCAACAAGATGCCAGCCGCTCCCGTTGATGCGGGCAAGCGTCCTGATAGTAAGCGTAATACCCGGAAAATGCTGATTCTGGAGGGCTGTGTACAGCCAGGCCTTTCACCCAACACCAATGCGGCCACGGCGCGGCTGCTGGATCGTCTGGATATTAGCCTGACGCCGGTGGCAGAAGCGGGTTGCTGCGGAGCAATTGATTTTCACCTCAATGCTCAGGATGACGGCCGCACCCGTATGCGCGCCAATATCGATGCCTGGTGGCCACATATTGAGCAAGGCGCTGAAGCTATCGTGCAAACCGCAAGCGGCTGCGGAGCGTTTATCAAAGAGTATGGCTACATGCTCAGAGATGACCCCCACTACGCGGAAAAGGCAGAAAAGATCAGCGCGCTGGCCAAGGATATTGTCGAGATACTCCGCGAAGAGCCTCTGGAAACGCTCAGGGTGAAAGAAACCCAGCGGCTCGCCTTTCATTGCCCCTGCACGCTGCAACACGCCCAAAAGCTTAACGGCGCGGTGGAAGGCGTGCTCAACAAGCTCGGGTTTACCCTCACACCGGTGCAGGACGCCCACCTTTGCTGCGGCTCAGCGGGCACCTATTCGGTGACGCAGCCTGAACTTGCCACTCAATTACGCGACAATAAGCTCAATGCCCTGGAAGTCGGCAACCCCGAACTTATTGTCACCGCTAATATTGGCTGCCAAACGCACTTGGCTGGCGCTAACCGCACGCCAGTACGCCACTGGGTAGAAGTCGTGGACGCAGCGCTTAACTGATAACGTTACCTTGGCCACGCTCACCAGGCGCGGCCATTACCACCCCGTCAAACAACAGGAACTAATATGCAAACCAAAGCGATTCTTGCACTAGCCGATATCAACAAAATTCTTGATGCTGCGCAAAAGGAGGCCGAAAGCAACGCTTGGCCGGTCACCATCGCCGTTGCTGACGATGGCGGCCACCTGCTGGCGCTTCGCCGCCTGGATGGCGCGGCCCCTTTCAGTGCTGAAGTGGCCACCCATAAAGCACGTAGTGCAGCGCTGGGACGTAAAGAGACACAGGTATTTGAAGAAATGATTAATGGCGGGCGCACAGCATTTGTTACCGCACCCCTGCAGGGCCTGCTATCAGGCGGCGTGCCAGTCATCGTAGACGGTCAGGTAATTGGTGCGGTGGGTATTTCCGGCGTGAAGCCCGAGCAGGATGTGCAAATCGCCAAGGCGGGCGTTAGCGCCGTTGCTTGATGAATGTGAACGAAGCACATACAAAAAAACCCCGGATCAACGATCCGGGGTTTTGGAATTTGTTCGGTATTAACCGAGCGTACTTAAAATACGAGTACTTGACATGCTAGTGCTTAATGGCGGACCGGACGAGACTCGAACTCGCGACCTCCGGCGTGACAGGCCGGCATTCTAACCAACTGAACTACCGGTCCACAAATAAGGCACTTTTATAACAACCATTTAAAAGAACTTTAAATGGTGGGTGGTACTGGGTTCGAACCAGTGACCCCCAGCTTGTAAGGCTGGTGCTCTCCCAAC
>NZ_RZHE01000007.1 GCF_003989825.1 Vreelandella populi | reverse complement strand
GTCGCGGTTAAACGCGTCATCGATTACAACGTCAAGATTCGCGTCAAGGCGGATCACTCCGACGTTGACCTTACCAACGTCAAAATGGCCATGAACCCCTTCTGCGAAATCGCCGTGGAAGAAGCGGTGCGCTTGAAAGAGAAAGGTGTGGCCACCGAAGTAGTAGCGGTCACCATCGGCCCCAAGGCGTCTCAGGAGCAGCTGCGCACCGCGTTGGCGCTGGGCGCCGACCGCGCCATCCAGATCGAAACCGACGAGCGGGCAGAATCGCTGGCGGTCGCCAAGCTCTTGGCCAAAGTGGTCGAGCAAGAGCAGCCGGGTCTCGTGATCCTGGGCAAACAGGCCATCGACACCGACAACAACCAGACCGGCCAGATGCTCGCCGCGCTCACCAACCTGCCGCAGGGAACCTTCGCCTCGGAAGTGGTCGTGGAAGGCGACCAGGTCCATGTCACGCGTGAAATCGACGGTGGCCTGCAGACAATCGCACTGACTTTACCCGCCATCGTGACCACCGATCTGCGCCTGAACGAGCCCCGCTACGCCAAGCTGCCGGACATCATGAAGGCCAAGAAAAAGCCGCTGGACGTCAAAACCCCCGCCGATTTCGGGGTGGACGTGGCGTCCAAGGTCAGCCTGCTCAAGGTGGAGTCCCCGGCCGAGCGTAAAGGTGGCATCAAAGTCGCCTCCGTGGACGAACTAATCGATAAACTCAAAAACGAAGCCAAGGTGCTTTAAGAGGAGTGGAACGCATGAGCATTCTGGTACTTGCCGACCTCCATGAAGGCCAGCTGGCGGGCGCGACCGCCCACGTTGTCGCTGCTGCACAAGCGATTGGGGGCGATATTGACGTACTGGTCGCCGGTGAAGGCGTCCAGGCGGCAGCGGATGCGGCCGCCAAGCTTGAAGGCGTACGCACGGTGCGCGTTGCGGACAACGCGGTCTACGCCCACCAGCTCGCCGAGCCCCTGGGCGCCTTGCTGGTGGAGCTGGCAGGCGATTACACCCACGTGCTGGCCAGCGCCTCCACGACGGGTAAAAACGTGCTGCCACGTCTGGCGGCGCTGAAAGATGTCAGCCAGCTGTCTGACGTTATCGGGGTGGAAAGCGCGGATACCTTCCAGCGCTCCATCTATGCGGGCAACGCCATTGCCACGGTGAAAAGCGACGACACCCTCAAGGTGCTGACGGTCCGTACCACCGCGTTTGATGCCGTCAGCGACACGGGCAGCGCCACGGTGGAAGCCGTGGACGTGGTGGTCGAGAACACCCAGTCGCGCTTTGTGAAGGAAGAGCTGGCGCAGTCTGACCGCCCCGAACTCGGCGGTGCCAAGGTGGTGATTTCCGGTGGCCGCGGCATGGGCAACGGTGACAATTTCAAGCTGCTCAACGGTATTGCCGACAAGCTGGGCGCAGCGGTTGGCGCCTCGCGCGCCGCCGTGGACGCAGGCTTTGTACCCAACGATATGCAGGTCGGCCAGACGGGCAAGATCGTCGCCCCGGATCTGTACATCGCGGTGGGGATATCCGGTGCCATCCAGCACTTGGCGGGCATGAAGGACTCCAAGGTGATCGTGGCGATCAACAAGGACGACGAAGCGCCGATCTTCCAGGTAGCCGACTACGGCCTGGTGGGGGATCTGTTCGAGATTCTGCCCGAGCTCGAGAGCAAACTTTAACTAATTATATGCAGACGGCAAAAGGCCCCATCGGGACCTTTTGCCGTATTGCTTTAAGCTGCTTCACAATAACAACAGGTGAGTTTCCCTATGCTAACGCGCCTAACCGCCTCGTTAACCTTGCCGGTGATCGGCTCCCCGATGTTTATCGTCTCCGGGCCTGAGCTGGTGATCGCCCAGTGTCAGGCAGGGATCATTGGCGCCTTCCCAGCGCTTAACGCCCGGCCAGCAGAAGCGCTTCGACAATGGCTGCAGCATATCACCCAGACCCTCGCCGAGCATGATGAGCGCTATCCGAATAATCCTTCCGCGCCCTTTGCCGTTAACCAGATCGTGCACCCCACCAACGATCGTCTGGAGCATGACATTGAGCTGTGTGCCGAGTTCAAGGTGCCGCTCGTGATTACTAGCCTGCATGCGCCTAATCGGGTGGTAGAGCAGGTACATGCGTATGGCGGGCTTGTGTTTCATGACGTCACCACGTTGCGGCACGCCAAAAAAGCAGTCGATGCGGGAGTAGATGGGCTGATATTGGTGTGCCACGGCGCAGGGGGCCATGCCGGGCGGTTAAACCCCTTTGCCTTTGTGGCGGAGGTACGACGTTTTTATAATGGCCCGTTGGTACTCGCGGGAGCGATTACCCAAGGCGAGCAGATTGCTGCCGCTCAGGCGCTGGGCGTGGATCTGGTGTACATGGGGACGCGCTTTATCGCCACTCAAGAGGCCAATGCACAGGCCGCTTATAAACAGATGGTACTGGATGCGGGCACGGAAGATATTGTTTATACCAACCTGTTTACCGGCGTACACGGTAATTATTTGCGCCAAAGTATTGAACAGGCAGGGCTAGACCCAGATGCCCTACCTGAAGGTGAAAAGTCGGCGATGCGCTATGGTTCGGGCGGCAGCAGCAAGGCAAAAGCGTGGCGGGATATCTGGGGCGCGGGGCAGGGCGTGGGCGGTATTGTAACGTTGAGTAGCGTGGCTGAAGAGATCGCCACACTACAGGCAGATTATCGCAAGGCGCTGGATCACCTGCGGCGAGACTGACGAAACGCGGCTACCCGCGCCTGAAAATCTTTCGTCGCCTTGCACTGATCCTGCAGTTCGCCCTCCAGTTGCATGGTATCGCCAAGCGAGCGCTCTGCCGCTGCACGTAATGCCCGCTTGGTCGCACTTAATGCCTGGGGCGATTGCGCCACCAGAGAGTGTGCCAATGAACGAGCTTCTTCCAGCACCTGGCTATCCTCAACAACTCGGTTAGCCAAACCGAGCGTTACGCAGCGCTCAGCTGAAATCGGCGTTGCTAGAGCGGCCATTTCAAACGCCTGAGCATGGCCAAGCTGGCGAACTAAGTGCCAGCAGGCACCTCCATCAGGGATCAAGCCAATATTGATAAAGGCAAGCTTCAGATAGGCGGAGCTACCCATCACCACCATGTCGCAGGCGAGAACATAGGACACGCCAATGCCTGCCGCTGCTCCGCTAACCGCAGCAATCACCGGTTTATCCATCGCCATTAAACTGCGTAGTGCAGGTAGAAAGAGCTGCTCCAGACGCTCGCTGGCAGGCTGGGAGGTTGCCTTTTCAAATTCTGCCAAGTCAGCGCCGGCGCAAAACGCGCTGCCTTCGCCGCTCAGAATTACGCAGCGGACCTGGGGATCTGCCGTCACTGCTGCCAGTGCTTCATTGAGTGCCAGCGCCGTAGCTTGATTCAGGGCGTTGCGTACGTCGGGGCGGGCAATTGTTACCTCGACAATGCCATGTTGAACCTCGCTGACGTTGATCAAGTCGCGGGTGTGATCAGACATTCAATCCTCCTTAGGCAGCTTTTAATAAATCGCTTACCGTCTCCAGATGGTAGTCGCTGTCGCCCAGGTAGTGGTCGAACATCACCAGATGCTTGGCATAGGGAGTGATATAGCACTCTTCGGTCATGCCCATAGCCCCATGAAGCTGGATAGCCTGTTCGGCAATAAAACGGGCTGATTCACCACAGTAAGCTTTGGCGGCGGCAATTTTGTAATCCCGCTCACTGCTCGGTAGGGCCAGGCTGGTGGCGGCTAATATTGCCATTGAGCGAGACTGTTCAAGATGAAGGTGCATATCCACCATACGGTGCTGCAACGCCTGGAAGGTGGCTAGCGGTAGGCCAAACTGCTTGCGCTCTTTTAAATAGGCCAGGGTTTGATCACAAGCCACTTCCATGGCGCCAATGGCTTCTGCGCAAAGCGCTGCGCGACCCAGGGCCAGTACGGCGGCAAGTGCAGTACTCACGTCCTCGCTCAGGCAGTTTTCCAAAGGCAGCGTGACGTGTTCTAGGGTGAGGTCGCCCGCAGGCCGATCATCGATTGTGCGATAGATACGCGTTGAGGTTCCTGACGCGCCAGCGGGCACTACAAATAGGCCAAGCTTGCCGTTATCCAGGCGTGCCGTGACCAGCGTTGCCGCGGCGGCTTCCAGGTTCAGCACTACCTCTTTTCTACCGTTTAACTGCCACTGGCCGTCGCGCTGAATAGCTTGGCTGGAGATCGCAAAGGCATCATATCGTGCGCCGTACTCCTGCCAGGCAAGGGCTAGCTGATGTTCACCCTCAAGCAGTGGCGCAAGCCAACGTGCTTGTTGCTTATCGCTTGCGGTAAGTGCCAGTAACTGGCCAGGTAGCACCAAGCCTGCAAGGTAGGCCTCAGGTACCAGGCCTCGTCCTAGCGCCCGCATGATAATCATCAAATCAGTGCCATCGCCGCCTAGCCCGCCCACCTCCTCGCTGAAGGGCATGTGCAGTAGACCAAGCTCAGAAAAGGTACGCCACAGTGCGCTAGTACCTGCAGAGGCGCCTAGCATGAGGCGGCGCTGCTCGGGAGAAACCTGGTCGGTCACCAAACGGGTGAGCGTCTCTTCGAGCATGCGTTGCTCGTCGGTTAAAGCAAAATCCATGGCGACTTCCTTACATACCTAAAATGGTTTTGGCGACGATACTTTTTTGTATTTCATTGGCACCGCCATAAATCGACAATTTTCGGCGATTAAAGTACTGAGCGCTGGCGGCAGCGTTTTGGGCACTAGCTTCATCCAGGTCGTCATCGCCATGTAGGAAAGCGGGAAAGAACGGCAGGGCGGCGGGGCCCAGCGCACGACGGGTCAGCTCACTGATTTCCTGGCGAAGCTCTGAACCACGTATTTTCAGCAGCGAGCTTTCCGCTCCGGGAACGCCGCCGTCTCGGGCTGCCGCAATCACACGCAAGTTGGTAACTTCCAGCGCCATGAGCTCAAGTTCAGCCTTGAGGACACGATGGCGGAAACTGGGCTGCTCAAGAAGTGGTTTGCCGCGATGCTCGATGCGGCTGGCCAGCGACTTCAGGTGGCGAAGCGCTTGCTTGGCATGACCCAGCCCGGCAATGCCTGTACGCTCATGAGTAAGCAGATATTTGGCATAAGTCCATCCTTGGCCCTCTGCACCAACACGGTTTTCAACCGGGACGGGAACGTTGTCTAAAAACACTTCATTAACCTCGTGGGCACCATCGAGGGTAATAATAGGGCGTACCGTGACTCCGGGGCTTTGCATGTCAATCAGCAGAAAGCTGATACCTGCCTGTTTCTTGGCATGAGGGTCGGTGCGAACCAGACAAAATAGCATGTTGGCGTGCTGGCCCAGCGTGGTCCAGGTCTTCTGGCCGTTGACTATGTAGTGATCATCCTCACGCACGGCACGAGTATTCAAACTGGCTAAGTCAGAGCCTGCACCGGGTTCGGAATAGCCCTGGCACCACCAATCCTGGTTGCGCAAAATGCGTGGCAGGTAATACTGCTGCTGCTCGACGCTGCCGAATTTCATGATGACGGGCGCGACCATGTTAACGCCGAAGGGCACGACGGTGGGGGCGTGGGCAGCCGCGCACTCTTCATCGAATATATGCCGTTGCACCGGCCCCCAGCCCGGGCCGCCGTGCTCCTTTGGCCAGTTGGCCGCAAGCCAACCCTGTTCGCTGAGAATGTTCTGCCAGCGCAGGTGATCATCGGCACGCAAGTGGCGCCCCAAGCGCACGCGCTCGCTGATGTCCTGAGGTAGAGCGGTCGCGAGAAAATGGCGCACTTCAGCGCGAAAGACCTGCTCTTCAGGGCTAAAGGTGAGGTTCATGGGGATGCCTCCTGGCGTGCAGCCGGCAGGGAGGTGTCCATGAGCGTGGCCTGACGATGTGGCCCACCTAGATGCCGCGG
Source organism: Vreelandella populi (assembly GCF_003989825.1). GTDB lineage: Bacteria > Pseudomonadota > Gammaproteobacteria > Pseudomonadales > Halomonadaceae > Vreelandella > Vreelandella populi. Next base: position 207,275 of record NZ_RZHE01000007.1, on the reverse strand, counting down.
GTAGCCCAGTACTTCAACGGCCAGCAGATCAATATCGCTTTCACGGTAGCAAAAGCCTTCCTGTGCAATACGCAAGCTCGCCTGTTCCATAGAAGAGCGCGCTTCACTGGCTGAAGATTGCTGAAGGGCAGCGTGCATTGTCTCCATTAAGCTTTGCTGTTGGCTGACCACCACGTTTAAACGCAGGGCCTTGAGGGTGAGGGCTGCGCGCTGTTGAACAAGTGGCTCGGCACTTATTTTGGTAAGCTCAACTAGGCTGTCGTTGGCCGCGATGACGAGGCGTAGTGGGGTATCGCTATCGTTATCTGTACCGACTTCCTTGAGTGCAACCACAGCGCAGCCAGCGTTAGCCTGTATAGTGGCATTTGGTGCCAGCAAACATAGCTCGGTAGCATCACTTTGCTCGCTGGTGAGGGTAGTCCCTGCCCGTTGGGCCGCTTTTTTCAGGCGCTCGAATAGGGGATGCTCGCCGATGAGAGCGACATGGTGAAACGCGCTGGCGTTTTCGATGCCAGGTATCACATGCGGGTTGCGTGCGGCAAAAAAGAGATGAATAAGCCCGGCGCGCTGGGGGGAGTCCATGCAGGCCAGAAACAGCTCGCGCTCGCGGCGCAGGCCTTCCTGAAGCGTGTCGGAGGTTACGCAAGCCTCGATCGCCTCGATAATGCGAAACGGTGAGAAAAGCTCAGACGATTGTTGATTGAGTTGCTTAAGCGTTGACGCTATCGCGCGAGGATTAGCCGCTGGTGCAGGCAGCTTGCCCGTAATACGTGGCGTTTGATTACCCGCCAGTATTTCCTTGGCCACCGCCAGGCCTGCTTCCAGCGGTGTCGAGGCAGAGCTAATAGCATCAATGACCCCTGCCTCAAGCGCTTCCTCTGCTTCGACAAATCTCCCGCTGGTAATCATTTCCAATGCGCGCTCGACACCTGTCAGGCGCGGTAGCCGCTGGGTGCCGCCCGCGCCCGGCAGCAGGCCAAGCTTGACCTCTGGCAGCCCTACGCGGGTACCTGGCAGAGCAACCCGATAATGGCAGCCCAACGCTACCTCCAGGCCACCACCCAAAGCTGTTCCGTGCAGGGCAGCAATGAGCGGTTTGGGGCAGGCTTCCAGTTGCGTAATCACATCGGGTAGCAAAGGTGCTTGTGGAGGCTTGCCAAACTCACGAATATCCGCGCCGGCAATGAATGTACGGCCCTCTGCGAGCACCACCAGTGCGTCAGCTTCAGTGTCGGCGATGCCCTCTTCAAGTGCGTTAACCAGGCCGCTGCGTACGGCGTGGCTCAGGGCGTTGACTGGCGGATTGGTGATTTGAATAACGCCTATATTGCCATGACGCTGATAATGAACGGACATAGTGAGTCTCTCATAGTTTGTATGATCGAGTTTGTATGATAGTTAGGCAACGGAGGCATTATGCGAGCGCTGATGATGACGCTGGCTCCAACGTGCCAGAAGGACGCCGGGTATCAGTGCAGCAACGGCTAGGCCAACTAACTCCCACTGGCTAAATGGCACCATCCCTCCACCCGGAAGCGCCAGTAGCAGGCCTGCTATCAGTACCAGCCCACGAATAACGATCTCCTGCAGGGCGCCATAACCCAGTCTCCCCACCCCCATCAGGTAGCCCTGCATGGCAGAGGCAAACAGAATGATGCCTATCACCGCTTGAATGAATACGGCGACTATCATCAACGGCGCACCTTGCATGATCAGCGCTGGGTTGAGCACGAACAGGAAAGGAATAAAGTAGATTACGCTACCCAGACGCATTGCCTGCAGGCCGGTTGCCATGGGACGGGCACCCGCGACGGTCGCGGCCGCAAAAGCACCCAGCGCCACCGGGGGCGTAATAAAGCTCAACATGCCCCAATAAAGGATGAACATGTGAACGGCCATGGGGTCCAGGCCGCCGCCTTGAATCAACGCAGGTGCCAGTGCTACGGCCAGAAAGATATACGCTGCGGTCACGGTCATGCCAATACCCAGCACAAAGCTGGTCACCGCACCCATAATCAGCAGCAGCGGCACACTACCACCTGCAATATTGATGAAATCGTTGGCAATAGTGCCGGAAAGGCCGGTCATTGAAAGCGCGCCGACCAGCATGCCCACGCCCGCCAGAATCGCGATAAGTTCGGCGAACAGCTTCGCCGCTGACGAGAGCGTATCGGCGACGTCCGCCCAGCCCCAGCGGTTGTGTTTGGAAAGTTGGTTAAGCACCAGTAAAAGGGCCGTGGCATAAAAAGGTGCTACGGCCTCGCGCTGCATGATTAGCAGCATCCATACCAGTAACGCGAAGACAAAAATAAAGTACCAGCCCTCTTTGAGTGTTTGCTTCAGCGAAGGCAGCTCAATGGCAGGCAAACCCTTGATATCATGACGCGCGGCGTAGGCATCGATCTGGATAAACAGCCCCAGGAAATAAAGGACTGAGGGAATAACCGCGGCAAGGGCGACTGCCGAATAAGGAATATCCAGAAACATCGCCATGACAAACGCGGTAGCGCCCATGACAGGAGGCATTAACACACCCCCCGTAGAAGCGCAGGCTTCCACACCGCCTGCAAAGGAACGGCTCATGCCGATACGGCGCATGGCCGGGATCGAGAGAACGCCGGTGGTTAACACGTTACTGATGACGCTACCGCTCATGGAGCCCATCAGCCCGCTGGAAAAAATCGATACTTTGGCTGGGCCGCCCCGAACATGGCCCAGCAGCGCAAATGCCAGGTTAATGAAAAATTTTCCGCCGCCACTTTTTTGCAGTACAACGCCAAATACCAAAAAGCCGATGACCAGGCCCGCAAACGCCTGCAGCGGCACCCCCATGATGCTTTCCGTGCTCATGGTGTGATACATGGCGGTCTGTTCGAGGGTGGAGGGAAACGCTTGAATAGGCCCCGGAACAATGTCGGCTACTAGCGGATAGAGCGAGAATACGCCGGCGATAATCGCAATCGGTAAACCGCCTGCCCGGCGAGCCGCTTCAATGATCAATACCCAATAGGCATAGCTTGCGTAAATGGCGATATCCGGTGCAGAAAAGGCCCAGCCACGTTCCAGGATGGGCACCGCGTTATACACAAAGTAGCCGCCAACGATTAACGTGATGGCGCTCAATACGTAGTCGTACCAGGGGATAGGCTGCTCTTGCTGATGGTTTCGCATGGGCCAGAGTAAAAACACCAGTGGCAGCAGTAGGGCCACAACGGCGTAATAGAACTGTGTTTCAAGTCCTGTCACAAAGGTCAGCAAGCCCAGGTTGAACAGGTAGTCCAGCGTCATCAGTATTAAAATAACGGTGACAGACGCAGGTACCCAACGCAGCGCGGCAGGGAGCTTGCGAATTTGGCTGATCTTTTCTTTAACCTGCTGATTGCTGGCAGGTGAAGTATCTGTAGTCATGGCAAGATATCTATGGTCAAGGAAAGATGCATCAATCAGCAGGAGGGGCGGCGAATGCCGCCCCGTGGCGTCTTACTCGAAGATCGGTTCGAAACCGGCATCGCTTAGCGCTATCGCCCGAGCTTCCATCCACTCAGCAGTAAATGCCTCATCATCACTGGGCGCATCCTGCATGAAGTCTTCCCAGGCAGTTAGCAACACGTCCTGGCGCGCTACAAGCTGGTCCTGATGTGCCTGCATTTCATCGGTCCACACATCGACCTCTTTGTAATACTCCACTACTGCATCGTGAAACGGTACGACCCACTGTAAATCCTGGTACTCCAGTGCGTAGCCGTTGGCGCCGGGGGCATTATCCTTGTAGTCGTCGTAGTTCTCCTGCAGTGCCTTGATCAGGCCGTAGGCGACGTTGTCTTCTAGATCCTGATTGGCGACCACGATGGGGTAAGGGTAGCTTGCACTGGCCAGCGGGTTGTCGGGACTAATATCGCCGGCACCTGCGGTCACCTCGTGCGGACGAAAGTAGGGGGCAACGGCGGCCATACGCTCCCAGCCCGCCTCATCATTGGGGTCCAGAACTGGCCAGCTAACACCCCTGGGGCTACTAGCAAGCTGCTGGGCTGGTGGAGTAACAGTAGTGGTAAAAGAGGCATCCACATCGCCTGCAATAATGCCGTCAAAAGAGCGCCCATAACCGGGATAATCGACCCGTTCAACGTCGTCCCAGGTCAGTCCGCCAAAGGCCAGATACGCCTCGGTGCCTTTATTAAGCGCATCGTCGCCACGAATATACGCAATACGTTTACCTGCCAGGTCAGCAGGTGTTTCAACATCCAGATCTCCTGCAACCGCAAGCGAAAGACCAAAGGAGGCAGTGGAGGTGGTAATTACGCGCAGCGGCTGAGGGCCCCAATCGCGGTCGGCAAACATCATTACGCCTTCAGCGCCGTAATAGCTGGCAATCCCACAGGCACACAGGTCAACACGGCCCTGCTTTAACGGTGTCATGCGGGATACATCATTGTCGCCAGGCAGGATACGCACTGACGAGCCGTATTTATTCTGCAGCATGTTTCCGATGGCGACGGCTTGTGAATAACCGCTGGAATTAGTGCCGTAGGCGGTCCATGCCATGGTAGAAGGCAGTTCAACGTCATTGGCGTGACTTACCGCTGCGCCAAGTAGTGATAGTGGCAACGCGGCAATGAGTAGGCGATGAGCGAACGGACGCATTTGGATGCTCCTTTATTGTGGTTGTAATACATTAAAAGTTACATTTCGTTACTTTGTGTTTTGCTATGCGGTATTGCGTTTTACTAAGTGGTCAGGTGATAGTAGTGATGCCTCTGGGTGGCTGTCAATGCCGTTATCAGTGGCTTTCTTCATGAGCCATAGACAGGCATAAAAAAACCAAGCCATGGCTTGGTTTTTAAACAAAACAAGATTGAAGCTTGTCAGGAGAATTCCCGCCATGCTGCATAAGTACTCAGAAATACGCGACCGGTCAGACTATCCAGAAAATCGCTTTTCTTGAGTCGATCCATTACCGGCCCTTTCACTTCGGATAAATGCAGTTTTACATTGGAGTCTTTCAACCGAGCATTGATGGCATCCAGGCTTTCAAGCGCTGACGCATCAATCAGGTTGACCGCTGAGCAAATAAGCACCACGTGCTCAAGCTCAGGATGACTTGCCACCAGGTTGTAAACGGTATCTTCCAGGTAGCGGGCGTTGGCAAAATAGAGGCTTTCATCAATACGCAGCAAGGCGACATTACTGACGGTTTCCACATCATGGCGAGCGGTGTTACGAAAGTGTTCCGTATCGGGTACCCGGCCAACCACCGCGCTATGCGGGCGGCTGGTGCGGTACAGAAATAGTGCAATCGACAGCGTAACACCACCGATAAGACCAGCCTCGATTCCCTCTATCAGGGTAAGCAATATGGTGACGGCCATCGCCGCAAAATCGCTACGCGAATAGCGCCAGGTCTGATAAAGCATGGGAATATCCACCAGCGTCAGGATGGAAACAGTGATCGTCGCAGCCAGCGTGGCGATGGGCAGATAATAAAGCCAACCGGTAAATGACATCGTTACCAATGCGATGCCTAGCGCTGCAAAGGCGCCAGCCGCTGGTGTCTGCGCACCCGCGTCGTAATTGATAACGGTACGTGACAGGCCACCGGTAACCGGCATTCCGCTAGTGAAGCCGGCTGCCAGGTTCGCCGCTCCCAAGCCAATCAACTCCTGATTGGGCGAAATGCGCTGGCGCCGCTTGGCGGCCAGCATCTGACCCATGGATACCGATTCAACAAAGCCGACCAGACTTATCAGTAGGGCAGGGATCAGTAACGCTTGCCAAAGTGAGGCATTTCCCCAAGGAAAGCTGAAGGCTGGCAGGCCGCTTGGTAAGGAGCCAACGACGGCGACGCCTGAATCGGCCAACTGCCAATGCCAGGTGACAAGCGTAGTGACAATAACTGCAAAAACAGGCCCTGCCTTAATTATTAAATCGGTAACGGCGCCTGGCATACCGAGTCCTGTTAGGGCTCGTTTACCATAAAGGCGCATGCCAACCAGAAACAGCAGTGTGCCAACACCAATTACCATTGTGTAGGCATTCAAGGTCGGTAGATTGGGTATCAACGTTCTAAATCGTTCAATTAGTGTAAAGCCGCTGCTGGAGATGCCCAGCAGGCTACCTAACTGGCTCACGGCGATGAGTATGCCGGAAGCGGTCAAAAAACCCGAAATGACTGGATGGCTTAAGAAGTTGCTAAAAAAGCCCATTTTCAATACGCCCATCACCACCAGAATAAAACCCGAGAGTAACGAGAGAATCAGCGCCGCTTCCAGATACAGCGTTGAGCCGGGTTGGGCAACCGATGAAAGTGCTGCCCCTGTCATGAGTGCAATAATGGCCACTGGCCCAACGGCAAGCGTGCGGCTGGTTCCCAGCAGGCTATAAAGAAGTTGCGGCAGAATACTGGCATAAAGACCTACTACGGCAGGTAACCCCGCCAGCAATGCATAAGCTAGCGACTGTGGAATCACCATGATCGTCACAATCAATCCCGCCAGCAGGTCAGCGCCCAGTAAACGCTTTTGGTAATGCGGCAGCCACGTCAAAATAGGCAGGTAGCGCTTTAGCATAAAATCCAGCTCATAGGCGGTAGTATGTTTTCAGAACCATTAGTTCTTTAGTTAGATTGCTATATTAGCGTGTTATCTTAATGATTACGGGGTTTGCTTTTAAAAAAACCGTGTTCTCTTCCCCCAAAGTGTTACTTCTTTCATACGACTAACCCGCTAAGCTCACTAGGGTTTGTACGAAAAGTCGCTGAGCGAAGGCCAGACAAGGCAAAAATCAGCGAAAAAACGGACCGGGCTCGCGCACGAGTTTACGTGTGTAAATGAGTATTTTGATCGGACTCGCGCCCGAGCTGATTTTTAACGCCGTATGGTCGAGCGCAAGCAGTTTTCGTACAAAGCCTAACGTTATGTCTTATAAATATCGCTAGCGCTACTCAATAACGCTAATTACTAAAGAGTATTTTCTATGCGGCTGCTTGGCTTACTAGTGCCTTTCGTATTGCTGGGGTTAGCAGTTGAGCTGGTATCTCAGACAAATGCCTTGAAGTATCTTGCGCTTATCTCTGCCAGTTTGGCAGGGGCGGGTTTTATCGGTAATACCCTGTTGGGTATTTACATGGCAGACCAGCAGCGCCTGGGCAGGGTTCGTGGATTTAAACCGCTTCGCGACTATGCTTCGCTCAAAGCCATGGCATACCGGTTAATGAAGCGTGCCAGCAGTACGGCCATAGCCTCGGCCGAGGTGTCTCACTACGCTGACCTGATGGATCAGCGCCTAGCCAAGCAGGAAACCATGGCGCGGGAAGCCTCATCAAGCATGAGCGCTATCAATACCGCTATCCTGCAGGTAAGTGCCAGCGCAAGCCAAGTGGCTTCGCTTGCCGAAAGCGCTCGCCAGGCTGGTCATCATAATTGTGACGAACTGGCAGATATCATTTGCGATATGAGTGATGTGGCCGAGCGTTCAGACCAAGCGCTGGAAATGCTGACGGCACTTAATGAAAAGATTGAGCGGGTGCGTAACGTCACTTCAATGATCGAAGGTATTGCCGAACAAACCCATCTACTGTCGCTCAATGCCTCTATTGAAGCGGTCAGGGCCGGTGAACATGGGCGAGGGTTTGCCGTCGTTGCTGGGGAAGTGCGCAGTCTGGCCCTGAAAACATCAACCGCTACCCAAAGCGTTGAGTTGCTGGTGAAGGATATGCACCAAAGCGGGCAGCAGGTTGTTATGACAATGGGTTCGTTAATGGCGCGCATCCGTGAACGCTCTCAAGGCATGCATCAGGTCGGCGAGAGCCTCGGTACGATCACCCGTGAGTTTGATCAGGTGCAGCGCGAAATTACCGGTGTTGCCAAATCAATGGCCAGCACCAAAGCGCACAGCCAAACCGTTGCTGATAGTTTGCACCAGCTGGAAATGGATGTGGATGAAGGCACGCGTAACATGCATGACTTGGCCGCACAGGCGCTGGCGCTGATGGAAGCGGCCGAGGGTGTGGATGGGGAGCTTGCCCAACAACGGCTTCAAGGGCGACATCAACAGGTATTTAATGCGGCCCGTCAGGCAGCTGACGAAATAGGCAAGTTGTTTGAAAAAGCCATCGCACGCGGCGATCTAACCGCATCGGCACTCTTTGAACCGGATTTTAAAGCAATACCGGATACCCAACCGCCCCTGTATCGTACCGGTTTTGATGCGTTCACCGACAAGCACCTACCCGACCTGCAGGAACCACTATTGACACAGTATGGGCTGAGTTATGCCATCGTCTGTGATCGTCATGGCTATGTACCTACCCACAACGCTGCCGTCAGTCAGCAGCCTACCGGTGATTACCAGCACGACCTGAAATATTGCCGCAGCAAGCGTATTTTTGATGATACAACGGGGAATCGTTGCGGCACGCATACCAAACCGCTGCTGCTGCAAACCTATAAGCGCGATACCGGAGAGATCATGCATGATCTCTCCGTGCCTATTTATATCCATGGCAAACACTGGGGTGGCTTTCGGGTGGGGTATCAACCTGAGCGTTCAAGTGCCAGCAACCAAGCCGGCCTGAAAGTATCGGATCATGATCTTAACGCGCCCTTAGGTAACCGCCTGGCGCGGGCGTGATTGCCATGAAGACCAGGTGTAGAGTGCAAGCCCTAGCCAAATCATGACAAAGGTAGCCAGTTGAATCATCCCTAACGATTCACCGAAGATGAACAGGGCAATCAAAAACTGGATGGTTGGGTTGATATACATAAGAAAGCCCAGCGTTGAGAGCCGAAGCCGCCGGGCGGCGCCTGCAAATGCCAGAAGTGGCAGTGCGGTGGCGACGCCGCTGGCGATGAGCAATGCACTCATGGGAGCATCATGAAGAAAATGCGATTCCCCCTGCCAGCCAAGCCAGGTGATCGCCAGCAGCGCCAATGGAAACAGCAGCAGGGTTTCAACGAACAGCCCCGACAAGCCATCAAGCGGTACTTGTTTGCGAAATAGCCCGTAGCTGCCAAAGCTGAAGGCCAGCAGCAAACTAATCCAAGGCAGCTCGCCCAACATGGCAAACTGAATCACAATGGCGAGGCTTGCAAGCCCCAGAGCTACCAATTGAAGCCGTTCCATGACCTCTCGCAACACCAACATTCCCAGGGCAACGTTGATCAAAGGCGTCAGGAAATAGCCCAAACTTGCTTGTAGCACCTGCTTGCTTTCTACCGCATAGATATAAAGTCCCCAGTTAAACGCGATCAATAGCGCACACAGAAGCACGCGACCCAGGCGCCGGGGCTGCTTTAACGCACTTATTACCGGCGCCCAGCGCTTTAACAGGGTAATCAAACCCACCAGAAACAGGCACGACCACAAAATTCGATGGATCAGCACTTCAAAGGCAGGGATACCCTCGAAAAGTGCAAAAAAAAGCGGAAAACAGCCCCACATGATATAGGCCGTCAAACCAAACGTAACGCCTTTGACTGCCTGAGGGTCGCGTACTGGCGTGGAATGCATAGCAGCCTCATTATTTAAAAATGCTAATCTATCACACAAATGAAAAACACACTGGCGGAAAGGAGAAGTACTATGACTCAGCTTAAAACGAGCCTTGTACAGTGCGATTTACGCTGGGAAGATCCCCAGGCCAATCATGAGCAGCTTGAGCGTATATTGGGCGAGCTGGACAGTCGCGATACCGACCTCATCATACTGCCGGAAATGTTTGCCACGGGGTTCACGATGAACTCCCAGCAAATGGCCCAGCCTATGGAGGAAAGCCAGAGCGTTGCCTGGCTTCAAACCCAGGCTAAAGCGCGCAACTGCGTCATGACTGGCAGCGTTGCCATCAAGGATGAAGGGCAGTACTACAACCGGATGATATGGGCCACCCCCGACGGGCAGATCAGCTATTACGACAAACGTCATCTGTTTCGCATGGCCGGCGAGCATGAGCGCTATGGCATGGGGAAAAACCGCCAAATAGTCGAGTTGAAAGGCTTTAAACTATTGCTTAGCGTTTGTTATGACCTGCGCTTTCCCGTTTGGACGCGCCAACAGCCAGCGCAAGGAGAGCACTTCGAGTATGATGCGCTGCTATGTGTAGCCAATTGGCCAGCCCCACGCCGCAAGCCCTGGCGAACCCTGCTGCAAGCACGCGCCGTTGAAAATCTTGCCTATGTGGTAGGTGTCAATCGCGTTGGTGAAGATGCCAATGGGCTGGCTTACAGCGGCGACTCCATGCTGGTCGATTTTAAAGGTGAGACGCTAATCGACCATCCCGAAAATACCCCGTTTATTGAAACGGGCACGCTTGATAAAACGGAACTGAATGCTTTTCGTGAAAAATTTCCAGTTTGGCAAGATGCCGACCACTTTACGCTGCTGCCAGGAGTTGGCTAATAATGCGTCTTGACCGCTTTTTAAGTGAAACCAGCTCGTTAACCCGTAGTCTTGCCAAACGGGCGCTGAAAAATGGCGAAGTCACCCTGAATGGCGAGCCGGTCAAACAAGCGTCCATTCATGTGGATACCGTGCATGATGACGTACTGCTCAACGGCGAAAAGCTATCTTTGGTAGGGCTTCGCTATTTGATGATGCACAAGCCTACCGACGTAGAGTGCACTGCAAGGCGAGGGCTTTACCCACGCGTTATCGATTTGATTGACCTGCCCAAGGCGGAGAGGCTGCAGCCCGTAGGGCGGCTGGATGTGGATACCACGGGCCTGCTGCTACTCACCGATGATGGCCAGTGGTCCCACCGGGTCACCTCGCCAAAGCATCGCTGTGCCAAGGTGTATATTGCCGAACTGGCGGAGCCTGTAGAGGGTAGCGCGGCTGAATGGGCGATCAATCAGGTAGCAGAAGGCCTCATGCTGGATGATGAAGAAACGCCTACTCAGCCGGCAACGCTGCGTTTTCTTACGCCGCAGCGCGCTGAGCTGACCATTACCGAAGGGCGCTATCATCAGGTTAAACGCATGTTTGCCGCCTTGGGCAATCATGTGAATGCACTGCACCGCCAATCCATTGGTGAGATCGCTTTACCCGATGATCTGGCGCCGGGTGAGTGGCGCGAGCTGACCCCTGAAGAGATTGCCAGCTTCTAGTGTGTTTCACTAAGGCGTCCGTCATGGCGGGCGCTTTGTTCTTCTTGTGATATTTATACCGTTATCTTGATTGGCTAATAAAAAAAGAATAATTTCTTCCCCGCTTCAAAACCCTTAGTTATTCAGAAAGGCGGCGTAAATGGGCGGCGGCAATAAGTGCTTGAGTATAGGGGTGCTGGGGAGAGGCTAGCACTTCAAGGCAGGGGCCCTGTTCTACCACTTCGCCATCTTTTAGCACCATGATACGGTGCGCCATGGCTCGCACCACAGCCAGGTCATGGCTTATAAACAGATAACTTAACTGGCGGCGCTGCTGTAGTTGACGCAACAAGGTGACCAGCTGTTTTTGCACCGTACGATCCAATGCCGAAGTGGGTTCGTCCAGCACCAATAGCTCAGGCTCGAGAATAATCGCCCTGGCCACCGCGATGCGCTGGCGCTGGCCACCGGAAAATTCGTGAGGGTAACGCGCAGCACAGCTTTCCGGCAAACCCACTTCACGCAAGGTTTGATGCACGCGCTCTGTTACTTCGCCTTGTGAAAGATTGGGATAATGAAAGCGCAACCCTTCGCTGACAATATCAAAAACCGGCATGCGGGGAGACAGCGCGCCATAAGGGTCCTGAAAGACCATCTGGAACCGGTGACGCTGGCGGCGTAACGCATTGCCGGAAAGCGTACTCAACGATGCATCGCCCAGGGTAATCTCACCCTTGCTTTGCACCAGGCGCATAATGGCCGATGCAAGCGTGGTTTTTCCTGAGCCGGATTCGCCAACGATTCCCAGTGTTTCCCCTGGGGCGATCGTCAGATCGGTTGCCTTGACGGCTTCAAAGGCGGGGGGCTGACGCTTGAATAAACCTGTTTTGGGACGCGCAAAGCTTACTTTCAGCTGGCGTGCGGTCAGCAGCGGAGCGTTAGCGCTTAATGTCGCGGGTCTGCCCTCTGGCTCGGCCGCCAAGAGTGCCTTGGTGTAGTCGCTTTGAGGCTGGCTGAAGATCCTTTCCACTGGGCCAATTTCCTGCACCTTGCCTTGATACATGACACAGACGCGCTCGGCGTACCGGCGCACCAGGTTAAGGTCATGGCTGATAAACAGCATCCCCATACCGTGCTGATCACGCAGTTCTTTCAAAAGTGCCAGAATATCCTGCTGTACCGTGACGTCCAGAGCGGTTGTGGGCTCATCAGCAATCAGTAGGGCCGGGTTATTAGCAATGGCCATGGCAATCATGACGCGCTGGCGCTGGCCGCCTGAAAGTTGATGGGGCCAGGCATCCAGCAGCTCTTCAGCGCGGGGTAGCTTGACCTGCTCCAGAAGTTCTTTGGCGCGCGCGCGGGCCGCCTGGCCGCTAAGTCCCTGATGCAAGCGCAGCGTTTCGCCAATTTGTTTGCCAATGCGGTGCAGCGGATTGAGCGAGGTCATTGGCTCTTGAAACACGAACCCAACCCGATTACCGCGCACACCATTCCATTCCCGGCTGGAAAGCTGGCTTAAGTCGGTCTCCTCCAGCCAGCGCCCGCCGCGTATTTCGGCGTTGCTGGGCAGCAGGTTGATAGCCCCCAGTGCCGAGACAGATTTACCCGAGCCTGATTCCCCCACAATCGCCAGCGTCTCGCCTGCATTCAGGGTCAGCGATAGGCCGTCTACCACCACGCTGCCATCAAAGGCGATGGTCAGGTCGTTCAATCGAAGTAGCGGCTTAGACATGCTGTGCTCCCTGTGTGGGCTTGGCGCTTGCTTTGACGTGGCGTGGATCAAATGCGTCGCGCAGGCCTTCACCTATAAAGACCAGCAGCGAAAGCATGATAGCTAGTGTCATAAAAGCGGTGATACCCAACCATGGGGCGTGAAGGTTGTTTTTGCCTTGAGCCGCCAGCTCCCCCAGTGAGGGCGAGCCGGGAGGTAGGCCAAAGCCAAGGAAGTCCAGCGCGGTAAGCGTGCCAATCGCGCCAGTAAATAGAAACGGAATAAACGTAAGCGTGGCCACCATGGCATTAGGTAGCACGTGACGCCACATGATAAGTCGTGAAGGTAGCCCCATGGCTTTGGCCGCACGTACATATTCAAGGTTACGAGCGCGAAGAAATTCGGCGCGCACAATATCGACAAGGCCCAGCCATGAAAACAGCAGCATGATGCCTAAAAGCCACCAGAACCCCGGCTGCACGAAACTCGCCAGAATGATCAGCAAAAACAGCACCGGCAGTCCCGACCAGATCTCGGTAACCCGCTGGCCGACCAAATCAACCTTGCCGCCAAAATAGCCCTGCACGCCACCTGCCAGCACACCCATTACCAGTGAGCCTGCCGTGAGTACTAAAGCAAAGGCCACCGAAAGTCGAAAACCGTAGATGACTCGGGCCAGCACATCGCGCCCCTGATCATCGGTACCCAGCCAGTGGCGGCTGCTTGGTGGCGCAGGAGAAGGGCGCGTCATCTGCATATCCAGCGTTTGGTACGAAAACGGAATCAGCGGCCATATCGCCCAGCCGTTATCGCTGATCTGTTCGCGAATAAACGGGTCCAGATAGTCGGTACGTGTGGGTAAGAAACCGCCGAACTCGGTTTCCGGGTAGTCCACCAGCAGTGGCACATACCACTGGCCCTCAAAATGCATGATCAGCGGTTTATCATTGGCAATCAGCTCTGCCATCAGACTAAGAATAAACAGCACACCAAAGAGCCAAAGCGAGATGCGCGCCCGCCGGTTGGCTTTGAAGGCCGCCAGGCGGCGGTGCGTAATCGGTGAAAGTCGTGAGGTTATCCAGCCCATCTTCACGATTCCCTTGAAGCAAAATCGATGCGTGGATCTACCCACACATAGGTAAGGTCAGATACCAGCTTAAGCAGCAGACCGATCACGGTGTATAAAAAAAGTGTACCAAAGATGACCGGGTAGTCCCGCTGCATAACGGCCTCGAAGCCTAAAAGCCCCAACCCGTCGAGAGAAAAGATAACCTCGATCAATAGCGCGCCGGTAAAGAAGATGCCGATCATCGCGGCGGGCAGGCCGGCAATGATGATCAGCATCGCGTTGCGAAACACATGGCCATACAGAATACGCTGCTCGGCGGCCCCCTTGGCGCGAGCAGTCAGTACATATTGTTTATGAATCTCATCCAGGAAACTGTTTTTGGTCAGCATGGTTAAGGTGGCAAAGCTGCCAATGGCGGCCGCCGTAACGGGTAAAGTGATATGCCAGAAATAGTCTTTGATCTTGCCCCAGGTCGATAGGTCGGCAAAACCAGGAGAGGTCAGCCCACGTAACGGAAACCAGTCCAGGTAAGTGCCTCCGGCAAACATCACGATCAGTAAAATGGCAAACAGAAACCCAGGGATCGCGTAGCCCACAATGACAAGGCCCGAGGTCCATACGTCAAAACGCGAGCCGTGGCGCAAGGCTTTACGAATCCCCAGCGGAATCGAGATCAGGTAGACCAGTAGCGTGGTCCATAGCCCTAATGAAATCGATACCGGCAAGCGCTCGATCATCAGCTCAATCACGGGCCGGTCGCGGAAGAAGCTGGTGCCGAAATCTAATGTCAGATAGTCGGCCATCATGGCGATAAAACGCTCGTGGGCGGGCTTGTCAAAGCCAAACTGCTGTTCCAACTGTTCGATAAAACGCGGGTCGATGCCCCGTGCTCCGCGTGAGTCGTCGCTTACCTGAATATCCGCACCGCCCATATCCAGGCGCGTGCTGGCCATGGCATTGGCGCCTTCAAAGCGGGCTAGCATCTGATCTATTGGGCCCCCAGGGGCCGCTTGAACAATCATGAAGTTAAGCAGCATGATACCGAACAACGTCGGGATCATGAGTAGCAATCGGCGTAGGGTATAGCGTGCCACAGTGCACTCCATGAGTGATTAAGATGTTGCCAAGCCCGTCGGCATTAATTGCGGCGCTGTAATTGTGCTTCGCGCTCGGTGTCTACCCACCATGAATCCAAATCCATGCCGTAGGCGGGGAAAGGCTCCTGATAGCCGAACTTGTCCCATACCGCGATACGTGTCTCCCCGGAATGGTAATGGGGAATAGTGTAAAACCCCCAGCGCAGCACGCGATCCAGTGCTCGTGTAGCGGTATCAAGCTCCTCACGGCTGTCTGCGCTGACGATGTCTTCTATCAAGGCATCCACTGCCGGGTGGGCCAGCGCCATACGGTTACGGCTTTGGGGGGCTTCGGCAGCCGCGCTACTCCAGTAGTCACGTTGCTCATTACCAGGGTTGTTCGATTGGGGAAAGTGGCTGATCACTATATCGTAATCGTAGTTACGCTGGCGGTTAAGGTACTGATTGATATCTACGATTCGTATGGATGTCTGTACCCCGAGGCGGGCCATATTGCGTAACATGGGCTGAACAACGCGCTCAAGGGCAGCGTCGTAAAGCATGACTTCCAGGCTCAACGGCTGGCCAGTTTCTGAGTGAACCAATACACCATCGACAACCTGATAACCGGCCTCATTGAGCAGATCGAGCGCTTTGCGAAGGCGTTCGCGCAAATCCGTTGGCTGATCGATCGGTAGCGGGTCGGTAAACAGGCGCTCAGAGCGATGAGACGCCAGTAGCTCCTCACGATAAGGCTCCAGTAGCGCAAGCTCTTCCTCAGAAGGCAGACCAACGGCCTCCATTTCAGAATTCTGGAAATAGCTTTCGGTGCGCTGGTAGGCGTTATAAAAAATATTGGTATTAAGCCACGGGAAATCAAAGGTAAGGCTAAGCGCTTCGCGAACACGCGGGTCTTGGAATTTCTCTTCACGCAGGTTGAAGACAAATGCTTGCATCAAGGAGGGGTTAACGTCAGGTACCGTGATGCGTTTTACCAAGCCTTCACGGTACGCCGGAAAGTCGTAGCCAATCGCCCAGGTCGCCGCGCGGGCGTCTGTTCTGAAATCCGTCAGCCCAGCCTTGAAAGCCTCCCAAGCGATATCCCTGTCGCGGTAATAGTCGTAAATTACACGGTCAATATTGTAGCGGCCTACATTGACGGGGAGGTCCTTGCCCCAGTAGTCCTCATCGCGCTGATACACGATGCGTCGGCCAGGGTCCACTTCACTGATTCGGTACGGCCCGGAGCCCGGGTGCCTGGCAAGGGTTGGCGCACTGAAGTCGCGGGGTTCCCAGTAGTGGCGGGGAAGGATAGGCAGTTGCGTGACAATTAGCGGCAGTTCGCGAGACTCTGAGCTGTTGAATTCGAAGCGTACCTGATGCTCATTCAAGGCTTCGGCTTTTTCGACATCGGCATAGTAACTGGCGTAGAAAGGATTGCCTTCCTCACGTAGCAAATTGAACGAGAAGACCACGTCATAGGCGGTTACCGGCTCGCCGTCCTGAAAGCGTGCTTCAGGGCGCAGGTCAAACTCGATCCACCTGCGGTCAGGGTCCAGGCGAACTCCTTCGGCCAGAAGCCCATACACGCTGAACGGCTCACCCGGATTACTTACCATCAGCGTATCGTAGATCTGCGAAATGCCGGTGGCTGGGGTGCCACGTATGATAAACGGGTTGGTCGAGTCGAAGCTGCTGCCCACAGCGGTATGGGTAATGCTGCCGCCTTTGGGTGCCTGTGGATTGACATGCGGGAAGTAGGCAAAATCCGCCGGAAGCTCAGGGCTGTCGTAAAGCGACAGCCCGTGCACGGTTTCAATGGGGGCGCTGTTGGGGGGCAGCGTATCAGTGGGCGTGAGACTTGAACTCCCCATTGCGTCGGAAAGATCAGCGTCCGTTTCTGAGGCAGACGCTGACACACTCAACAATAAACAGCTAACAATTAAAAACGTCTTTACAAAAAGCACACCGCGCAGCATCAAGTACGTCCCGTATGAACAGAGCCTTTCAATTTAATGCCCTGAAAGGGTCAGAAGCTGGCCTGGTTGTAATGATTCAGGGCGGTCGAGTGCATTCCAACGTATTAAATCATTTTGAGTAACATTATAGCGACTGGCAATCGCTGACAGGTTATCTCCACGTTCAACGCGATGAATCGCCGAAGACTGGGTAGCGGCAAGATCGGTTGAGGTGGTTTGCGAAAGCTGAGCTAATACCTGTGTATCGACTTCTTCCGGCACTAGCAGCGTTTGCGCGCTGCGTGGGTCGATACTGCCGTTAAGCAGTCCAGGGTTTAGCTCGGCTAGCGCCGCTTGGCTAACGTCTAAAAGTTGTGAAGCCTGAGCAATGCTTAACGGTTGTTCAAGCTGGACCTTGGCGAACGCGGGATTCAGATTGATGTCTGGTAAGGCCACTTTGAATTGTTCTGGGTCGTTGATGATAGTGGCGATTGCTTTAAGTTTTGGGATGTACTGCATGGTTTCATGCGGCAGTGACAGATCCCAGTAATCGCCTGCCAGCCCCTGGCCTTGGGCATTACGCTGTGCGCGATTGACGGTACCGGCACCGGCATTATAAGCGGCTAGTGAGAGTATGATATCGCCGTGATACCACTCATCGGCCTGCATTTCCAGGTAGTCCAGCGCGGCCGCGGTGGAGGTGATAACGTCCAATCGCCCATCGTAGTTACCGTTACGCACCAGCCCTAACGCATCACCCGTACCCGGCATAAACTGCCAAAGCCCGGCGGCCCCGCGGTGGCTGCGGGCACTGGGATCAAAAGAGCTTTCTACGAAAGGAATTAACGCTATTTCGCCGGGGAGGCCGCGTTCACTAACCTGCTGAGTGATCCAGGCAAGCCAGGGGGTGGCGCGTTCGGTAATGGTGGCAATATTTTGTGGGCTTGAACGGTAGTACTCGATCCATTCGTCAACCCGGGCTTGGGCGTCGGCGGGCAGGGTTAAATCCTGCCATTGAAAGCTGTCGCGTAGCTTTGTCCAGGCATCCTGCGGTTCCAGCGTTAAAGCTTCCCAAAAATGGCTGTGAAACGAGGAGGGCTGTACTGATACGGGTGCAACGGCGGCGTCGGATGCTGTGGGCGTATAGGAAGTATTATACGCGGGGGTTGAAGCTTGTGAGTTTGCTGCAGCGGCCATTAACAGGCTCATAATTAGCGTACTGCCAGCGCTTAGCATCAAGCGCTGGCGAATCGTTCGATAGGTCATAGTGTCATTCGTTTGGTTTCGATAGCGTTCTTAAAATCGGTTCTTCCACTCACGCAGAGTGGTGAACGTCGCGAGGTCGTTATCATTAGCGCCCTGGGTACCTGCCGCTTTACGAACACTTTGTGTGCCCACGCGCAGGTAGGGGTTAATTTTCAGCTCGCGTCCTATCGTGCTGGGTAAGGTAGGGCGATTAAGGGCCCTGGCCTTTTCACATTCCTTTAAGGCGTATTTCACATCGTCATTCTCAGGGTCAGCCGCTTGGGCAAAAACAAGGTTAGCTTGTGTGTACTCATGAGCTGCAAAGACCAGTGTATCTTCAGAGAGTTCCGTAAACCTAGTCAACGATGCGTGCATTTGCTCCGGCGTGCCTTCAAATAGTCGGCCACAGCCAGCGCAGAACAGCGTGTCTCCACAAAACAGCAGGCCTGGAATCCCAGGGGTATAAAAACTGATATGGTCCAGCGTATGACCAGGCGTTGCCATGACTTTGAATACCCGGCCCATGATGCGGATTTCATCACCGTCGCCCACAGTTTGATCAACACCTTCGATGCTCGGGTTTGTCGGGCCAATCACGCGAGGCGAATAGCGCTTGATCAGCTTGGCCACTCCCCCTGTATGATCCTGATGGTGATGGGTAATTAAAATGGTATCCAGCGTCAGCGATTCACGTTCTAAAAGTTCGATCACCGGATCGGCTTCACCGGGGTCCACCACGCAAACACTTTGACTGGTATCTTGTCTTAGTAGCCAAATATAGTTGTCGCTAAGGGCGGGAATCGGTGTCACGCTCATCATGGGCGAGATCCTTTTAGGGTTACAAAACTGCTGTTAAGTACGTTGAAAAAACGCAGATCGGGCGTTAAAAGCCGTTACTTTGGAGGGAAGCGCTGTTCATGTCAAATTCGACAACGGCAACTACAACTGCCATGCGTTTGCTAAATAGCCAGGCTTACTGGAAAACAGACGCCGGTCGTGCGCTCTGGGAGGTGCAGCGTGCCTGCTTAGGGCCGGTGGTTGATAGCCGAGCGGGGCGGCACAGCCTTGAAATAGGAATGGGGCCGGCGCTAATGACCATGTCCGCTATTGCTCACCCGATTCGCTGGGCGCCATCGTTAAGCCTGGCAACCAGTCCATCAACATTAGTGTGTCCCTCAGACCATCTGGCATTACCCGACCGCTGCATGGACGTGGTCATTATTCACCACTGGTTAGAGCATTTGAACGATGCCCACCATACCTTGCAGGAAGCCGCCCGGGTGACCGCCGATAACGGCATGTTGGTACTCTTCGGTTTTAACCCCCTAGGGCCCAAAGGACTTACGCGGCAATGGCGCAAACACCGTTCGGAATTTCCCTGGAACGGACAGTGGCACAAGCCTAGCCGTTTGCGCGATTGGCTGGCGTTTGTCGACTTTGAGGTCGAGCGCGTAGACTATTGCTGCTTCAGAGGCTTGATAAAAGCTTCCTATAAAGAAGGTTGGGAAGCGCTTGGCCGTCGGCACAATTTGCCATGGGGCGAAAGCTACATGATTCAGGCGCAGCGTCGCCAGCAGAATGCTTATGTAAAACGCGTCAGGTTTTCGCTGCAAAACCCGGTTCCCTCTTCGTCGCTCGGGGCGACTCGCAGCGGCAACCCTGCGCAGGTTCACGCCCAGCAAGAAATTAAGCCATCGTCAGTTGATAAAGGATAGAAAAGATTGAGTAATCAAGATGCCGAGCGCCTGCCGCAGGTGACGGTTTATACCGATGGTGCATGCCGCGGAAACCCTGGCCCAGGCGGGTGGGGAGCCGTACTTTCCAGCGGCCAGCATGAGAAAACCTTGAAGGGTTATGAAGCGGATACCACCAATAATCGCATGGAATTGATGGCCGCGATTATGGCCCTACGCACGCTCAATAAGCCCTGCGAGATAGCCTTATGGACGGATTCCCAATATGTGCGCCAGGGAATTACCCAGTGGATTCACAATTGGGTTAAACGTGGTTGGAAAACGGCTGCCAAGCAGCCTGTCAAAAATGCTGAGCTTTGGAAGGCGCTGCACGAAGAGACTCACCGTCATCGAGTGGAGTGGCACTGGGTAAAAGGGCACAGTGGACATCCCGGCAACGAGCGTGCCGATGCGCTCGCCAATGAAGCCATCGACGAACACCAGAAAAGGAGAGCGTGATGCGCCAAGTCATAATGGATACCGAAACGACCGGTATTGATCCCAAAGATGGCCATCGCATCGTGGAGATCGGCGCGGTCGAAATGATCAACCGCCGTTTTACCGGACGCACCTACCACCAATATATCAATCCTGAGCGGCATATTGATGCCGAAGTCGTGGCGATCCATGGTATCGATAACGAAAAAGTCGCCAACGAGCCGGTCTTTGCCCAGATTGCTGATGAGTTCTGGGCTTTTATTGAAGGTGCTGAACTGGTTATCCATAACGCGCCATTCGACGTGGGGTTTATTGATCACGAGCTAGGCCTACTTAATCAAGCACGTGGCGGTTCGCCCTTAGGGCCGGTGCGCGAGCACTGTCGCGTTCTTGATACCCTGACCATGGCGCGGGAACTGCACCCTGGCCAGCGCAACAGCCTGGATGCGTTGTGCAAGCGCTACGATATTGATAACGGCCACCGGGTACTTCACGGCGCCTTGCTGGACTCGGAAATTCTGGCCGATGTCTATTTGGCCATGACCGGTGGTCAGACGGCATTGACGCTTAACGCGGAAGCGCCTTCTGAAGAGCAACAGGCCAACCCTTCCAATGAAGGGCTTTCGGTACAGCGGCTTACGCTCACACCGGGCCAACTGCGCGTTATTCGGCCCACCGCTGAAGAGCGCGCCGCTCATCAGGCGAAATGCCAGGCCCATAAACTCACTTGGTTCGAGGAATACAGTCACGATGCTTAGGCGTGAAATACCTCATCATGTGCGTGAAGGGCGGGTCATTATTGTCTCGCGTAGCCGGCTGGCGCCAGCACCGCTAAACGGTGACCATCCGTTAACGCCGCTGCAGCCCTATCAGCCCTGGTCTGAGCATATGCAACCACTGTGCTATTGGAATGACGAACCGGTAGCGTTGTTGGTCGAGAAAGAGCCAAACGAAGAGTGGATTGACGGACGCCAGTGGATGGCGGAGCTTCCCGCCAATTGGTTTAGTCTTTTGTCTACCGCATTACAGGTAAGCGCATGGCTTGAAAATCATCGCTTCTGTGGCCGCTGTGGGTCGCAAGCTACAAAGCTTGAGGCCGAGTTTGCCATGCATTGTCATGCCTGTGGGCATCGTAATTACCCCCGGATTTCGCCGTGTATTATCACGCTGGTGACCAGTGGTGAAGCCATGCTGCTGGCGCGCAGTCCGCGTTTTCCGCCAGGGCGTTACTCGACGCTGGCGGGCTTTATTGAGCCTGGCGAATCTGCAGAGGAGGCCGTGCACCGGGAAGTATTTGAAGAGGTGGGCGTGCATATCGATCAGCTACGTTATCACCAGAGTCAGGCATGGCCGTTTCCGCACTCATTGATGTTTGGGTTTTTTGCCGAAGCCACGACCAAGCGCATTCGAATTGATGGGGTGGAAATTAGTGATGCGGCATGGTTTTCACCGCGGCAGCTGCCGTCACTGCCGCCGCCGTACTCTATTTCACGCGAATTGATTGAAACGCATTTGGCACGCTGGCGTTAAAGAGCGCCAGCTTCCATCAACAAGGTGAAGTGGCTATAAGATAAATTAGTTGGGAAATAGACTGGTGAGCTTGGTGGCCAGCATGACATTGCCAGTGGCCTTGAGTTTCCCGGTCATAAAGGCTGTCATGCCGTTAATTTCACCGCTCATGATGCCCTTTAACGTGTCGGTGCTCATGCTCAGGCTAACGGAGGGGTCATCATGCTCACCTTCCTGAACATTAAGGGTGCCGTCATTGATGACTAGGTAATAATCGCCCGCATCGGAAAAGTGAAACTGGAATACGTCATTCATGCCTTTAGCGGCATCTGGGTTAAAACGAGCCTGCAGCTTTTCGAGTGTATTATTTGACATAACTGGATCTCCATTGGCTATAAAAAGCACGTATAAATAAGGCGTACTAACCTGCTAATGTGAATGAGAGTATTTTAAACAATTGTTTTAATCAAGCGGTGTTACCCAGTATCAATCGTAAGTGGTTAATTCCGCCATAGGAGAGTGTACGTGAGTGAATGGATGGCTGAAATGGGGGCGTTCCTGGTGCAAACCGCCATTGTCATGGTGCTGTTAGGGCTTGGAGTGCTTCTTGTCCTACGCAGTAAAGGAACGCACGACAGTGATCTAAAGCTGCATATAGAACCATTAAATGAGCAGCGCCTTTCCCGAAAGCGCCGCCTGCGCTTGGCCGCCACTGATCCAGGCGCCCGAAAAAAGCTGGTCAAAGTATTTCGCAACGAAGATAAGAAACGACAGAAGGCTGCCAAGCATTCAGACGGTGTCTCATTAAAACAAAGAGTGTGGGTGTTGGACTTTCAGGGTGACCTGAAGGCTTCTCAAACCGAGCGTTTTGGTCAGGAGGTGTCAGCAATTATCGATGTTGCCGAACCCGCAGATGAAGTAGTGGTACGCCTGGAGTCAGCAGGAGGGCTGGTACATGCTTACGGACTGGCTTCCGCGCAGCTTGACCGTCTCCAGAAAGCCGGGCTTACCACCACGGTTTGTATCGATAAGGTAGCGGCTAGTGGCGGTTATATGATGGCGTGTACGGCTCAGCATATTAAGGCTGCCCCGTTTGCGGTGATTGGCTCTATCGGGGTGGTGGCGCAGGTGCCTAACGTCCATCGGTTGCTCAAGCGGCATGATATTGATGTTGAGCTGCTTACCGCGGGCAAGTACAAGCGCACCCTCACCGTGTTGGGAGAAAATACCGAAGAGGGCCGAGCGAAGTTTCTGGAAGACTTGGAGAACACCCATCATCTGTTCAAGGAGTATGTCAGTGAACATCGTCCCGAGATGGATATCGAACCGCTGGCTACCGGCGAAATATGGTACGGCAGTGAAGCGCTCTCCAACCGGTTGATCGATAGTTTGGGTACCAGCGAGGCCTATCTGGTTGAGCGTATGGCAGATGCCAATGTGTATAGCGTTAAGCTTGAGCCACCCAAAACCATTAGCCGTCGGTTTGGGATGGCGGTTTCAGCAGGTATTGAAAACGCTGCCCTGAAAGTCTTGGGCATGCTTGACGCTTCGGGCTGGCAGCGGCGCTAAGTCCTGCCTATCGATCATCTGCTTATGCCGTGAAGTGATGTGCCAAGGTGTTTAAAATCGCTTTGGCACTTTCGCTGTTTAGTGAATAGTAGATGGTTTGTGACTCACGTCTCGTATTGACCAGCTCATCACGCCGTAAAATAGCTAAATGTTGAGAGAGGGCTGACTGGCTCAATGACAGCTGCTGATTGATTTGTGTAACGGATAGCTCCTTTTCGGCTAGCAAGCACAATATTTGAAGGCGCTTTTCATTGGCCAGCGCTTTTAAGAGGTTAGTCCCGGCTTCCAGGGCTTGGCCGTTATTTTCAAGCAGGCGTGCAGCAGCGTTTGAGGACGCAGACATGATAATCTCCTAGCCTACACTGTACAGGTAGTTGTTATTGCAACATTTTTAGGCATCGTTTGTTATAAATTATTAGAGCATCGTCATGGCATTAAGATTATTAAATCAATAATCAGTAATTTAGCGAATTTTGTCCAAGTATTTGTTTAACGATTAATCAATGATAGTGAACAGTTTTTGTTAATAATAAGGCGTGATAGAGGCGTTTTTAGACACTTTCCAGCCCTCTTGGCATATTTTAGACAATAGTATGAGAGCCAGCTCGGCGTATCCTTTATAGAGTGTCAACCATACGCGTTGTCGCACCTAACAATAAATAAAGGGTCGCCATGAGCCGCTATCAAGAAGCTTTCCGCCAAGCAGATGAGTATCCCGAACTCTTCTGGGCCGAGCAGGCCAAGCGCTTGCCCTGGTATACACCGCCTACCCAAATTCTCACTTATGATGACCAACAGCATGCGCGCTGGTTTAGCGATGGTGAAATCAACATCTGCTACGCCGCGCTGGATTATCATATTGAACAGGGAAGAGCTGAGCAGCCGGCGATTTACTGGGACTCACCGGTTACCAATGCCAAGCGTACGCTAACCTATCGCCAACTGCGTGATCAAGTAGCCTATTTTGCTGGTGCGCTTGCCGAATTGGGGGTCGAGAAGGGGGATCGTGTGGTGATTTATATGCCCATGATTCCAGAGGCGCTGGTGGCTATGTACGCCTGTGCGCGGTTGGGGGCCGTTCACTCCGTGGTATTCGGTGGTTTTGCACCTCATGAACTCGCGATGAGAATTGATGATGCTGAACCTAAAGTGGTGGTGGCGGCCTCCTGTGGCATTGAGCTTGAAAATATTATTCCTTATAAGCCGATTGTGGATCAGGCACTGGCATTAAGCACTCACCAGCCCCAGGCCTGCGTGATTTATCAGCGCAGTATTCATCCGGCAACGCTTGGGGAGCGTGATTACAATTGGGATGAGGTAATTGCTAACGCCCCGTTTGCTGAGTGCGTGCCCGTTAAAAGTACGGACCCGCTGTATATCTTGTACACGTCAGGCACTACAGGCAAACCCAAGGGGGTGGTGCGGGATACGGGTGGTTACGCTGTGGCGCTTGCCTACTCCATGGAAGCTATTTACGCCATGGCGCCCGGCGAGGTGTTTTTTACAGCATCAGATGTTGGCTGGGTCGTGGGCCACTCCTACATTGTTTATGCGCCGCTACTGCACGGTTGCACGAGCGTCATGTATGAGGGAAAACCCGTCAATACGCCGGATGCGGGAAGTTTCTGGCGCCTGATTGAAGAGTACAAGGTGAGAAGTTTCTTCACCGCCCCGACGGCGTTTCGTGCCATCAAGAAAGCCGATCCCGCTGCAGAATTGTTAGCCAAGTACGATATCAGTAGTTTGAGATACCTGTATGTGGCCGGTGAGCGGCTTGATCCGCCAACTTTCCATTGGCTCGATGGTTTGCTCGACGTACCGGTTATCGACCACTGGTGGCAGACTGAAACCGGCTGGCCAATTGCCGCTAACCAGCCGGGCCTGGAAGTCATGCCTATCAAAGCAGGGTCCGCTACGGTTCCGGTACCTGGGTTTAACATGCAGGTCCTTGGCCGTGACGGTGAGCAAGCCGCCCCCATGGAACAGGGTAGCGTGGTTATCAAGCAGCCTATGCCACCAGGCTGTTTAACCGGCATCTGGCGTGATCCACAACGCTTTCATAGTGCCTACATGGCGGCATTTCCGGGCTACTATCTCACCGGGGATGGCGGTTATTTCGACGAAACGAACTACCTGTTTATCATGGGGCGCACTGATGATGTGATCAATGTAGCAGGCCACCGTCTATCGACCGGCGAGATGGAAGAAGTGGTGGGCGCTCACCCAGCCGTTGCCGAATGCGCGGTTATCGGTATACACGATATGCTCAAAGGGCAGGTTCCCATTGGCCTGGTAATTCCGAAAGATGGGTTCGATGGCGACGAAGTGACCCTCGAAAACGAGCTTATCGCCCGTGTGCGTGACACTATCGGCCCGATTGCCTGCTTTAAGCAGGTACTGGTGGTTAATCGTTTGCCCAAGACCCGCTCAGGCAAAATACTGCGCAAACTGCTGCGTAATATAGCGGATGGAAAGGCGTTTGGTATTCCTTCCACTATTGATGACCCTACTAGTCTCAACGATGTACATACCGCCATGTGCGAACGTGACGTCGGGTCAGCCGATAAAGCCACGCCGCTTGGTTGAGCCCTTAATGCAGTAAGTCGTCAGGCGGCTTCAATTGCGGTTAAGAAAGCGTATAATGCGCGGCCAACAGCGCTACGCGCTTTCTTACGAGGGTTCCCTAACCCCTCTTGGCTTGTAAAAAAGGTCTTCCTGCATGTTTGCATTAAGCGATTCTCAGTACCGCCGCTGCCTGATGTTGATGGTGGCGTTTCATATCGGCATTATTGCCGCCAGTAACTACCTTGTTCAGCTACCGTTTACGCTACTCGGGTTTCATACCACCTGGGGGGCGTTCAGTTTTCCGTTTATCTTTCTGGCAACCGACCTGACGGTCCGTCTTTTCGGTAAAGGGCCTGCACGAGCAATTATCCTGCGCGTCATGCTGCCCGCCTTGATTGTCTCTTACGTGGTATCCGTTGTATTTCCCCGGGGCAGCTTTGCGGGGATAGAGGCACTGGGTGAGTGGAATCTGTTTGTGGCGCGTATTGCGTTGGCAAGCTTTCTGGCCTATGTCATCGGCCAGCTGTTGGATGTGCAGGTTTTTGATCGGCTGCGCCGGCTCGCCTGGTGGGTAGCACCGGTGTGCTCAACCGTACTGGGCAACCTGGCTGACACCTATGCGTTCTTCGCAACCGCCTTTTACAATAGCCCCGATCCGTTTATGGCGGCTCACTGGATGGAGATTGCCGCGGTTGATTATGCAATAAAGCTCGCCATTAGCCTGCTGTTCTTTCTACCTTTGTATGGTTTGCTGCTGGCTTGGTTGACCCGCCGTCTGATGGTCTGGACCGGTCACGCCGATCTTGCGCCGCGCACTGCTTAACGCCACGACATGCTAATTGAATCGTTTGGTTTAAACCGCCTAGGGAATTGACATGACTGACGCTGCCACCGTAGACCTGCACTTTCTGGATATGGCCAGTGAGGCAGATAAGGACGCCACGCCGCTAGTGGTGATCCATGGCCTGATGGGGAGCGCAGACAACTGGCGTTCCCACTTGAAGGTCTGGCAGCGCTCAAGGCGGGTTATTGCCGTTGATTTACGTAACCATGGCCGCTCGCCGCATAGCGAAGACATGCGCTACGCCACCATGAGCCAGGATGTGCTGGCCCTGATGGATAAGCTTTCCATTACCCAGGCGCATGTGCTGGGGCACTCCATGGGCGGAAAGGTAGCCATTAGCCTTGCAAGACTGGCACCTGAACGGGTGGTTTCACTGCTGGTAGGTGATATTGCCCCGGTGGTCTATCAACATGGGCATGATGACGTCTTTGCAGCGCTTGAACGGGCGAGGGAAGGGCAGCCTAAAAATCGCCGCGAAGCCGATGATCTGTTGGCTGAGCATGTGGATTCACGTGCAACGCGACTGTTTTTGGCCACTAACCTAGTGCGTACCGACGATAACGTATTAGGGCTTCGAGTGGGATTGGATGAGATACAGCGCGGCTATAGCGATATTATTGGTCTGCCCGCGGGGGATACGCCGTTTGAAGGCCCCACGCTGGTTCTTCGCGGGTCGGAATCTCACTATGTGACGGATGATATGCTGCCCACTTTACGCGACATTCTACCCAAGGCGCGTATCGTAACGCTCAAACAAGCGGGCCACTGGTTGCATGCTGAACAGCCTGAAGCGTTTCAGCAGGCTGTCGATGCTTTTATCCAGCATTACGATAGTTAAGGGCGTTTTGTTCAGCGCTCTAGTGCTTTCACACTAAGGCCATGCTGCTCCGGCGTACGTAGAAAGCGGTTCAGGATACGGTAGCTGTCCACATCAAACGCCGGAAGACTGGCCTGGGTAAGACGTTGAGCTTTTTTAAGCGTTTCGGCGCTGCCCAAATAGCACCAGTGATCGACCACATGCCAGGCACGTTTCCCACTCGCCGTTGGGCCTTCCTGGATGATAATTCGCCCCGGCCACGGCCACGCCTTGATCTGCAGCTGGGCTAGCGCTTCCTGAGCACGTTGAGTGTGGCCAGGGAGGGTTTCCTTACCCTGACAAGCACCCACACATTTTCCCAGCTGACTGGCGAAGCAACGCCCTTTACCTTTGGTAAGCCCTAATACCTGTGGGCAGAGCTTGTGCTCTTCGGCGATAGTACGCAGCGCGTCTTTGGCATCCTTGGCGCTTCGGAAAAGCCCGTATAGAGCCCCATCATAAGGCTTGGTAAGCACATCCCCACTGATCAGAGCCGGCTGGTCCGCGTGGCTCGGCCAGTGCCAGGTGGTGAGTTTGCGTTGCTTGCGTAACTGGCGGTTCATGATCGGCATTAGCGTTTTGACCAGCTGGGCTTCACGCAGTTGGGCGCCCAGATCGCCTGCTGTTTCTTCCCATTCGATATGATGAATCTGCTGGGCTAGCCGCATCGCCTTATTATCCTGGTAATCGCGCTGAAAATGGCTAAGCACCCGGCGGCGTAAATTGACGCTTTTACCGACATACAGCGGCAGTCGGTTATACCCATAAAAAAAATAGACGCCGGGCGATTCGGGTAAATCCTTCAGCTGACGGCTATCCAGGTGGGCAGGCAATGTACGATAACGCAATTCCTCCGCCAGCGCGCTGCTCCAGACCTCGTCGCTGTAACGAACCTGCCACGTTTTCCATAACGCCCATAACGCCTTAACATCATCCTCTGCACGATGGGCGCGGGTTCTTTCGATAGCATGGCGTGCAAGGAGCGCTTTTAAATTATGCTGCGGCTCTTGCGGGGCCAATCGACGTGATAAGCGCAGCGTACAGATAATAGGAGCCCGGTAATCATGGCCCTCGCGCTTGAAAGCATTACGCAGGAAGCTGTAATCAAAACGTGCATTATGAGCGACCAACGTATGGCCATCGCCAAGCCATTCACGCAGCGACTCGGCGATGTCTTCAAAGTGAGGGGCATCAGCCAGCATATCGTCATCAATGCCGGTCAGCTGGCTGATATTGACAGGCACGCGAATACCTGGGTTGATCAAGCTGGACCAGGCATCAACCGGCTGACCATCGATAATTTTTAGCGCCGCAATCTCGGTAATGCGGTCCCGTGTGGCGCGGGTACCCGTTGTTTCCAAGTCAATAAAGATGAGCGGGGCGGTCATGACACTCCAAGGTCAAGGGTGAAACTTAAGGGGATAAAATCAAAGCGCAAAAGGATCAACGGCCAAGCGTGATACCGGTAATACTTCGTCAATTAGGCCCTCTTGGAGTAGATAAGTTTCAAAGCTTGCATAACGCCTGGAGTCCAGCGCTGCTGGCCTAAGCGCCATGCGGCGTAATATGTCCGGCCAGGCTGTTGCATTGGTTGGATTATCCAGTATGGGGTGGGTATCGATTACCAACTGCCAGGTTGCCTCAGGGTTTTCCACTATCCAGTCGTTGGCTTCTTCTATCGCGTTTAGAAAGCGCGTCCACGTATCGGCATGCTTTGCCAAGGAATTGCTGTTGGCGACAACCACTAACCCATCATGGCGCGGCACGCCTAAATCGCTATAGCGTACTGTATGTGTCGTAATACCAAGCGCTGATAACTGCTGGGGAAGAAAATGGTAAAAGCCATCGGCAACGGCATCAATGCTTCCCTCATCCATGGCGCTAGCCGCGTTGAAATGAACGCTTTGTGGCACAAGAAAACCGTCGGTCTGCCTGACGGAGCGCGGTACCAGCTCAGGCACTAACAGGTCAACCCCTTCACGGGTGGAGTAACCGTAGTGCAGGCCTGCCAAGTGCGCGGCGTTTTCAGTCTGCGCTTCGCCTTTCACGATAACAGCGGTTAGCGGCGTTTCAACCAGAGTGGCGATGCGCGTTACGGGCACGCCTTCATGGGCGAACAGATGAAGCAACGGCTGACGTGTCAAGGCTAGATCCACTTCCCCTGCGGCTAAGAGTTTAATTGCAACCGAAGGGTCGGCCGGCGTTTGCAGCTCCACCTCAAGCCCTTGAGCGGTAAACAGGCCGCGTTCTTCAGCCACGATTAACGCCGTATGCTGAGGGCTTAAATACCAATCCAGCATCAAGGAGACGTGTTTTAACGGCGGTGGCTCAAGCGGCGGCGGTAATACAAGGGCGGCCGAAGGCACTTCATCAGCCTCTTCATTGTCAGTAGTTGGCCAAAACGTTTCAGGAAGCACCACGTCACTTTCAAGCGACAGCGGAGTTTCAACTGAGGACGACACGGCTTCTTCGGCGTAAGCCGATGAATATAAAAAAAATATACAGCATATGGATATGAGAAAACGTAACTGCCCAACAAGCGAAAGGCAACGCAACATAATGATTAACTCCTGATATCGAGACGGCGGAGTTTAGCTGTGTCAATTGGCCCATGACCAGCCCTTTGGCAAGCAAGCCTTTAGAGTTAGCGCAGTAAATTCACCGGTGGCGTGTAATAATAGTGCGGCATTGATGTAGAGATGGAGAGACATGGACGCGATCTATACCTTCTTTTTAGTAGGCGGTTCCCTAATGGCGCTTAGCATATTAGCGAGCCGCCTTTCCTCACTCATGGGTGTTCCACTGCTGCTTATCTTCCTGGGGTTGGGAATGCTTGCCGGTGAAGAAGGCGTGTTGGGCGTGGTGTTTGACGATTATTCGATGGCTTTCACCATAGGCCATCTAGCCCTTGCCATGATTTTGCTTGATGGCGGGTTGCGCACGCGTCTCAAAACCTTTCGAGTAGGTTTCAAGCCAGCGCTTTCGCTGGCAACGCTCGGGGTGTTTATTACCAGCGCGATCGTTGGCTTGATTGCCATGTGGATATTCAACTTAACTCTGGTGCAGGGGCTGTTGGTAGGGGCAATCGTGGGCTCTACAGATGCTGCCGCCGTTTTCTCCATGCTGAGCGGCCGGGGTGTCAATCTCAATGAGCGGGTAGGCGCGACGCTTGAGATCGAGTCAGGCACCAACGACCCGATGGCTATCTTTCTTACCTTGATGCTCGTGGAGTTTCTGGTTGGCGATATCGGTGGGCCGTTAGAAACCCTGGCGTTCTTTATTTCGCAGTTTGGCATCGGCGTACTGGTAGGGGTTGGCGGTGGCTGGCTAAGTGCCAAGCTGTTGCGCTGGCTTGATCTGGCCCCTGGCCTTTACGCCATGCTGGCGCTTGCACTGGGCTTTAGTGTCTTTGGGTTGACCAGCGTGCTGGGCGGCAGCGGTTTTCTGGCTATTTACCTGACCGGAGTAATGATCGGTAACCAGCCAGGCCGTCACCTGAACTTTATTCTTCCTGTTCACGATGGCTTGGCATGGCTAAGCCAGATTGGTCTGTTCCTGGTGCTGGGGCTCTTGGTAACGCCCAGCCAGCTTTGGGAAGTGGCGCTGCCATCGGCATTAGTTGCGCTGGCGCTTATTTTTGTTGCCCGTCCGCTTGCCGTACTGGTTACCATCAAACCATTTTTCAAATTCCGCTGGCGAGAAACCTTCTTTATTGCCTGGGTAGGCTTGAGAGGGGCGGTGCCAATTGTGTTGGCCATTTTCCCGGTTATCGGGGGCGTCGAGAATGCTTCGCTCTATTTCAACGTGGCTTTTGCCGTTGTGCTGATGTCGCTATTGATTCAGGGCGGTTCGCTGACGTTGATGGCCCGCTGGTTAAAGGTTGAAGTGCCTGTCGGTACAACGCCCAATCGCCGGGGACCGCTGGGTATCCTTCCGGATAACGATTTTGAGATGTTTGTGTACGTGGTTGAAAACCGTGATCTGGAAGACGTACCCATTCGCCTGCTTCGTTTTCCATCCGGCGCGCTGATTTCAGCTCTGTTTCGTAACCATGCCATGCTCCATCCTAAGGGCAGTACTCGTTTAAAGATGGGCGATGTGATTTGCGTCATTGGCCGTACAGAAGATTTGTATGCGCTGAACCGTCTGTTCAATGGAGATGCCAAGCTCAAACAGGAGCGGGCCTTCTTTGGTACGTTTACGCTCGAAGGCGGCGCACAGATGAAAGACGTGGCCCAGGCATATGGTTTAACGCTAAGCGCAGGTGAGCAGGACATGACCCTTGCCGAGTTTGTAGCGCTTCGCGTAGGCGGTCACCCGGTAGTGGGTGATGATGTGGATTGGCACGGTATCCACTGGGTCGTCAGTGAAATGGAGAAAGGCACGATCACCCGTGTAGGCTTACGGTTATACTAATTTAGCTAGAAGGTGTTGACTTCCAAAGAGATGTTGGTAATATACGCACCCATAAGCCGGAGGGATGGCAGAGCGGTTGAATGCACCGGTCTTGAAAACCGGCGTAGGTGAATAACCTACCCAGGGTTCGAATCCCTGTCCCTCCGCCAAAACATTAGGGAATCAGCTATTTAGCTGGTTCCCTTTTTTGTTTCCCGCCAGAAAATCCCC
The DNA here is from genome assembly GCF_003989825.1 of Vreelandella populi. Lineage (GTDB taxonomy): Bacteria > Pseudomonadota > Gammaproteobacteria > Pseudomonadales > Halomonadaceae > Vreelandella > Vreelandella populi. The sequence continues at coordinate 175,001 of NZ_RZHE01000007.1, read as the reverse complement.
TGAAAATATAACGAGGGGAACGCCCGCCGTTATACTATCCGTGCTAGACCTGCAAACAATAGACTAAAGTCTAACCATTTTGCCGCTTATGACCACGCAGTCTTACACGCTATGCTAGCCATAGCCGATGAGATTGAGAGGAGAGGGTGATGAATGATCTGGAGTATGACCGCAAGCCTGGCTGGAAGCTTGTCCCTAATGACGTAACGCACGCACAAATGTCCGCAGGGGTAGCAGCTGTAAATCAGCTATTAGAAGAATATGGTGATCGCGCGAGTTCTGCTGATGTGGCAATGTATGCTTACCTTGCCATGATCGACGCTGTTGTCGATGTCGATCAACATGGGCTTGGGAAGATTGCTGACAAGTTATATAAATGAAGCGGCTCGTAAGCTGGATCCTGTATAGATAGAAAATGCTAATGCCAGGAGGCTGGTCATGTCACGATCAATAGCTGTGAAAGATTCGGCGGGAAATGACGATTACGTGGTCGTTGAAGACTCTCTTACGCCACAGTTCTATCTTTCCACCGGCGATGCGTTAAGCCTCGATTCGGCCGGGCACTTTCAAGATATGGCCACTGGCTTTTCTTATTACGTAGCGAGCGATGAGGATAAAGAGTGGCTTCTCGGTTTATAGCCGCAGCCTGCGCGGTTAATGCGCTCTAAAATATCGACAAGAGACAGGGAAGTTTTTAGTTGATGATAAAGATGTTTTTCAATGCTGCGGCGTGCTTGCTGCTCTCGGTAAGCTTCGCTGTGGATGCTTCTCCTCCTCCCTCTTTTGCTGCCGCCAAACGAATAGCTGAACAGCAGATCTACTACGATAAAAATGAATCGTTTTACTGTGGCTGTACGTTTGATTTTGAGAGTGGGCCAGACCTTGAGAGCTGCGGCTACGAGATACGCAAGCAGCCGGCGAGGGCGAACAGAATAGAATGGGAGCACGTAATGCCGGCCTATGACTTCGGCCGGCAGCTTCAATGCTGGCAGGAGGGCGGTCGGGATAACTGCCGTCGAAACGATCCAGTCTTTCGGATGGCTGAGGCCGACTTGCACAATCTGGTGCCGGCCATCGGCGAAGTGAATGGCGATAGGTCCAATATGCGGTTCGCTATGGTGAATGATCCCGTGCACGAATACGGAGCTTGCCAAGTAGCCGTATCGTTTCAAGAACGCAGCTTTCAGCCTCCGCCACACCGGGTAGGCGACATTGCCCGTATCTACTGGTACATGCGGGATACATATGGCATCCAGATCAGCAGGCAGCAACAGCAACTCTTTGAAGCTTGGAATCGCATGGATCCAGTGGATGAATGGGAGCTTGAACGTAACCGCCGCATCGCCGCTATTCAAGGCAATGGCAACCCGTATGTCAGCGATGAAGAGCTGCCGCCAGGGCCCGAGCAGCTTACTGAAAGCATCTTTTCAGAGCCGATGACTGAGTTCAGCTGTGACGAGCGCAAGAACTGCGGTCAGATGAGTTCATGTGAAGAAGCAATGTTCCATCTTCTTCAGTGCGGGAATGGTCGCTTGGATGGCAATAATAATGGCGTGCCTTGCCAGTCGATCTGTCGCTGACCAGGCGGGGTTTAATCAACTTCGATAATGTTCAGCCGCCTCTCTGCGCAAGTCTTTTACGATAAATCAGACCCTTACCGCTTTACCATGCTCACACAAAGCACATTGTTTACATGCAGTGTGCGACCACGCCCTAGATTTATCTAGCTACATCTGACTATACTCCGCCCATAATACTGTATATCTAACCAGCTTATAGGGAGGCGCTTATGTCAGAAAAATCGTATCAACAGCTAATCCAACGGGTGCAACGTAAAATCGGTAGCCCGCGAGCGCAGTCTGAAAATTGCGCTGAGATCCAACGCCAGCCAGAAGACAGCGCGGACGCCTGGGCACGCATGCTGAGCGAGCTTGGCACTGTCGAAAACGTTACGCTCATCACGATTGATGATACTGCCGAGCATGTACGTGTCAGATGGAACCCGCTGGAGTCGATGTCATGAGCATGCACCTCACTTTGTTAGGCCGTGTTGATACGACAGCGCCAGCACTTCGTATCCCGCTCGTAGGTGGCTTTGTGCGCACGGGGTTCCCTTCTCCGGCTGACGATTATCTGGAAGGAGAGCTGGATTTAGTCAGCCATCTCATTCAGCAGCCGAGTGCCACCTATTTTTTACGGGCTAAAGGCACATCTATGGAAGGTGTAGGTATCTATGACGGCGACCTTCTGATCGTCAATCGCTCCGTGGAGCCGAAGCCTGGGCACATCGTAATCATGAGCGTCGACGGCGAACTGACCTGCAAGAAATACGGTAAAATGGGTAACCGGCCTTACCTATTCGCTTCTAACCCCAATTTTAAGCCCATCCCGCTCACTGGACGTGACTGTGAGGTATGGGGCGTCGTTACCCACAACATTCACTCATTGGCGCCTGGGTTCGCCGTATGATTGCTCTGGTCGACTGCAATAATTTTTATGTCTCATGCGAACGCGTCTTTCAACCGCGGCTTGAAGGACGCCCTGTCGGGGTAATGTCTAACAATGATGGTTGTGTCGTCGCACGTTCCCAGGAGATCAAAGACTTAGGTGTGGCAATGGGTATGCCTGCACATCAGATCGACCCGCATATTCGCCGCCAGTGCATTTTGCTATCGAGCAATTACGCGCTCTACGGCGATATGAGCCGCCGCGTTACTGACGTGCTCAGTCAGCACACACCCCACGTCGACGTATATTCGATCGACGAATCGTTTCTAAGCTTTGAAGGGTTCGAGACTGAAACGCTGACTGATCGCTGCCAGGCAATGCGCCGCCAGGTTAAGCGCGATACGGGAATACCGGTTAGCGTTGGCCTTAGCACTTCCAAAACACTCGCCAAGATCGCTAACCACAGAGCCAAAAAAGAACCACAGTTTGATGGTGTCGCTATTATGCATCCAGATAGCGACGACACCCGACGCTTCCTTGAACGGCTGCCCGTCAGCGAGATATGGGGCGTAGCTGGGCGTAGTGCTGTGAGGCTACGCACACTCGGCATAGAGAATGCTTGGCAGCTGCGTGAGGCATCGCCAAAGCACTTGCGCAAGCATTTCAGCGTCGTCATGGAGCGGATTGTTTACGAGCTGCGCGGCGTTGACTGTATCCCACTTGATGATATGACTCAGCCCAAGAAGCAGATCATGGTCAGTCGATCATTTGGGCGGCTCACACAGAACAAAACCGATCTGCAGGAAGCGGTACGCGTACACGCTGCCCGAGCAGGCGAGAAGCTGCGCAAACAGCAGGGGCTTGCTCAGGCCATCATGGTGTTTGTTCGTACAAACCGGTTTAGGCAAGATCTTCCGAGCTATAGCAAAAGCGTCGTCGTCCCTCTGCCCTATGCTACTTGTGACAGCCGCGACTTAGTACGTGCCGCTTCCGCTGGCCTAGAGCAAATATTCAAAACCGGAATCATGTATCAGAAGTGTGGCGTTATGCTGATGGATCTATGTGACCACGATAATGAACAGCTTGGGTTACTGGGAGAGCCGCTAAGCGATGAGAAGCGCGAGCGCAATGAAAAGCTAATGGCCACACTTGATAAGCTCAACAGAGAGCACGGGAGAGGCACAGTCAGGTTGGGAATGCACCGTAAGCAGAACGCTTGGGAACTGAGATGCCAGCACCGCACCCCGAGGTACACTACCTGCTGGGATGAGCTGCCAGTGGCTTTAAGCTAAAAAGGCCATCCGGAGATGGCCAAGCACTTCTAGGGAGTGGTTGCGCCTACGGGGGAGGTAAACGCTCTTGTACCCTAGTCATAAAATGATCTTTCTACATAACCAAAAGCTTAATAATTAAAAACAATTAATACATCTAGTAAAAAAGAGTAAAAAACAGGCTTACTTTTTTTAAACAAAAAAACGCCCCATCTATGGGGCGTTTTATATATTTGTGCCTTCCTTGGTTTGTGCCGCTCATCCTGAGCGCGACTTCCGTTTCTCCAGCAGCTTTCCTGCCACCGACACTCACACTTTAACTGCTATGAGCAAATGACGCGAATTTCGACTATTCGATATAGCACTATGCTTAAACGCACGTGAAATTCAGGCACAAAAAAACCGCTTACGCGGAGTTGGTGGTGCTGGGTGGGCGCTTAGATCTGTGCAGCTTCTAGAAACAGGCTATCAACATCCTCTTGCGACAGCCCTAGCGCGGCGTAAAGGGTATTCACCCACTCTGATGATCGCTCAATGCTGTTCGCGTATTCCCATTCGATTTCGACAATCTCGCGTTCTTGATCATCCTCGATGCCTGCAATTGCGGCGGCGACACCCGACAGTAGCCCATGGCGCGACAGCACCAGACGTGCCTGGCGTGGCGTTATCGTCGCGCTATTACGCCAGCGTTCTAGCTGCTCCAGGCGCCGCTGCTCTTGTTGCTCCGGTGTTAGCTCGGGCGCGGGCTCATCTTCGGGGTATTCGTCGCTGGGCGGCTCCGGCATGCTTAAACGCAGGTCAATCCAACGTCCGTCTGGTATATCCATCGGCTCGTCAGTGCCGGGCTTGAACGTCCGCACTGTAATCGTGCCATCATCAGATTGCTCAGTCTCAACGAAAACCATCCGATTTCCATTGATGCACTGCGGGACTTCAATCGTCCAGCCACTCGTAGCAAAGCCAAGCGACCCGCTAATGGTGTAAACGCCTACGTCATCGCGCGTAGCTGTGACGCCCTGGGCCTCACCATTTACCGCACCCGCGCCTGCCTCTTCAAAGTTCAGGTCTTCGTTAACTGCATCGGCTGAATGGTTGCTTAGCCGCAAAATCGGTGATGCGGATTTAATAAAACCGTTTGAGTCCACAGTCGTGTTAACTGTGTCCCACGACATACGCCACGGTTGCCACGCAGTTGTAGATCCATTCCAATCCCTGAAGCGCCACGACCCCCTCGCTCGCCCACCGCCCGACGTAACTATTCCCGCTTCCCAGCCCTGGCTATTCGCCCAACTGGCCGTTACAAACGCCCCTGCGAACGATGCATAGCTGGGTATGAAGCTTACAACTCCTGTGGCTATGTCATTCACGCCCGTCGCATCCTGTATGCTGAGCGCATACCCCCCAATACCATGCGCGCCCTCCATCATAATCCTTGGGCCGCTTCCTACAGTCGCCCGCCCTGCAACATTTTGAACCTGCAGGCGTTGCTGTAGCGTTGCAAGATTTCCGATGGGGGCATCTGATAATGCATTAATAAGCGCGAGGTTGCCGAGTGTGCCGCTTTGGCCCACGTCAATACCGCCCTTCAATACGTTAATGATGTCTTGGGCTTTGCGGTTAATTTCCGTTAACCACTCTTCCGTCTGAGCGTAGCTTGTTGGTGCAGCCATTATTCTGTCCTCAATATTTTGTGGATAGCGTGCATCTGCGCGGCTGTAGTAGCTTTGCGAATATCCGCTTTAGCTTTTACGCGTTTGATTTCAATATCCTGCCAAACCTGCTGTGTTGCAGCCTCAGCGGCTTTTACCTGATCGCATAGAGCGGCTTTGTCGATACACAGCGCTTCTGCTTCTGCATTAAGCAGCGGGCCACCACCAGCGGCCGCCTCCTGCGCCTTGCGCTGATAAATTGCCTCCTGCGCAGGGTCGATGCGGCGCTTTTCTGACGCCCAGGAATCACAAAGGCCCAAATAATGGGCCTCTGCGTCTGAGCGTTTTTTATAAGTTCTTGCGTCAAGAGTCGCCAACGGTCACCTCCAGATCTTTGTCTACGTACCGGTAGTTACCCCTTAACGACACCCGCTGTATTCCGGGGAGATCGTATTTAATAGTGACATCTTCATTATCAGTGACTTCTGCTGAAACCCCCTCGCTTTCGACAATAGTTCCAGCAGGAACACCCCTCAAAACTACATCAAACTCTTTGGTTTCGGCCTCTACTTTGTATTGGGCTTTCTTAGCAAGTAGTCCACTTTCCACATAATGAGTCTCATCGCTCACGTCTAGCGCACAGTGTATTAACTTCGCCTCTTGGTATTTCAGCTGATCCTTACTGCATTTAATAACAGCAAGGACAGGTCCGGGGTCTTTGTCGTAAGTAGCGTAAATCATCCTTCCTTACCTCCTTAGTGACTCAGCAATCAATGTACGATTACGTATAGTCAGCTGATGGTTGACGTTAAACCCCCGAGCGATGATTGTGTATGTAACGGGCTGATTACTGCTTTGCCAATCTGTAAAAATCACTGTGGACGGGAACGCCGCCTCGTGCTGCCCGCCGTTATAACCGAAGTTGAAATCTCGCACCTGCGTTCCGTCGCGTCGGATGCTCACCGAGACTGACCCGAAACCCGCGTTGGGTGCCCAAGGTGGTCTATAAATAAAACCAAAGGTTAATTTTATGCGCCCACCTTCTGGATTGAATGTCACCCGTGCCAACTCAATGTCCGCCTGGAACGGCACGGTTACCCATGCGTCCGCGTGGCTACTAACACCAATTGTGACCGCTTCACCCCGAATTTTGAGGGTATCTATGGAGGCGTTAGCAAGTTTTGCGTTATCAACGGCTAAATTAGCGATCTGGGCGTTAGTTACCCACACATCCTCTATCTGAGCCCACTTCACACGTAGTTGATCGACCGCAATATATGCCGCTTGCAGCCGATCATCCTGAAACACTAGGCTGCCGGTACTACTGCGCAACTTCGTAATGGTCAAGGCATCGATAAAGGCTTCGGGCATGATCACGCGACCATCGGTCACGACAAACGCTGTCACAAGTTGACCGTTGATTGGGTTAAATATGGCGAACTTATCGGCCACACCAATGATCTGGGCTTCGCCACCAGCAACCTGAATACCCAGTACACCCAAAACACCGTTCACATTTACAGTAGTAACGGCTTGAGCCACAGCTCCTGTAACGGGGTCGTAAACGGCGGCGAGTTCCTGACGCACGCTAGCCGTTTCGCCTTCAAATTCAATTCCGACATCAGTTATTTGCTGCGCTAACGCTCTTTCTTCATCAACGCGTACGACGTGCTCTACGTCAACAACAGCACTGCCAAGGGTGTTTTTGGCTTGTATAACGGAGTTTTCAAGAGCTTGGGCTAACTCGTTTAGGGTTATAGTTTTGCGTGTGTCCTCAATACTCGCTGTGTTTTCACCGACTGTGGAAGTCAGCTTTGTAATGGACTGCGATAGGGCTAGCTGCTCGTTCGCAAATACGGTCAACTCTTCTTCTATCGAGGCTACACGCCCATTGAAGGTCACACCCATTGTCGTGATGCGTTGAGCTAACGCAAACTCCTCAGCAACCCTTACGCTGTGCTCAACGTCCATTACGGCATTGGCGAGTGCAATCTGCGCCTGGATGGTAGAAAGCCTAACTTCCTGCTCCAAGCTGTTTAACTCACCGCTTTTAACTGCATCTAATGCAGCTTTCAGGGCGTCTCCTGCTTCCTTTTCGGCCTTCTCGATTGATTCAGAATATCCATCGACTGTCTCTATAAGACCATCAAGACCCTCCTCAATCTGATAAATGATGCCGCCGGGCTTGCGTAGATCGGCCTCGATTAGCTCGAATTCCTCTTGGAAATTATTGGTGGTCTCCACGTCCACACGCAGGAACGGCGAAGCACCATAGGCGTTAACCGACTGCACGTAATAGTAGTAGCGCGTAGCAGGGGCTAAACCGGTATGGGCAAACGTCAGACCGTCGCCCAGGTATTGAGACTGTGGCTGTGTCGCGCCCTCGCTGGGAGTCCAGTAAAAGCGGTAGTAGCCGCCGCCCAATGAAGCTCCGGGTGGCAGCTGAGGGATCAACGTCACTTCACGGTTGCCGCGGGTGAAGATCACTCGCTCGGGCGTAGCCGGCACGTTGATCGTGAAGTTGATCCCGCTCGGGCCGGATAGCCCTAAGCGCCCACGCGCCCGCACTTCCGCCGTATATTGCCCAGCTTCAAGCCCTCCAATATCGCACCGCTCTACGCCTGCGGGCACTTGCGCACTCTGCACAGCTAAGCCATCGTGCTTGATGACAACGTTGTAGTGCAGTGCAGCGTCAACTGGGTTCCAGTAAAGGCGCCCTTGGATGACCTCACCCACGCTTTCTAGTACGTAACGCAGGCCAGTAGGCGAGCCGATGCCACCGGCAGGCAGGCTGATAAAGCCGAACGGGTCGAACGGCTGACCTACGGCATCGTCGTAAATCTCCGCTTGCTCTTGCTGCAGCGTTACAACGCAACCCTCAGTACCGGAAAACTCCCAGTTAACGACACGGAATTCGCCATCAACGTTAATAGTTGGCAGGTTGACGCGAATAACGCGCCCTGGACGGCAGGCATAGCCTCGGAAGTTCAGAGGGATGCGTAGAGTGCCACCAGCACGCTTGCGGCGTAGTGCAATGTTAGCCAGGCGCTGTGCTTGATAGGCAGACGTGACGAAACGCAGATCAAGACTGTCTTCAATCGGGCCACCGTCTTCCGCTACCCATTCATCAACCACCACAGGCGGGTAGTCGGTTTCCGCCCAGCGCTGCGATGGATCAACGAATTTGCCGCGCATGGTATTCACTGCATCAGCGCGTGATACCTCGGTCTGTCCAGATACCGGGCCAATAACCATGCTTTCATCAATAGTGAAGTCATAGGGACCGTAATAGGCGCCGACAAGTAGGCCAAACTTGCCGCCGATGCGGAGCAGGGTGCCTGCACATGCCGCTTCAAGGTCTGCTAACACGCGGTCTTTACGCTCATCTGCCTTAAAGCCGCCAGCCATGGTATAGCGGCGCTCTCCGCTGCCGTCAGGGTTAATAATCCATTCATCGCAGATGTTTGCCGCTTCGCGGAATGAATCCCATAGGATCTCATCATCGGGCACGCCTAGGCGGTTGCGCACGTACCATAGGATGACTAACGCGACGTTATCGCTGTAACCGTAGCCACCGGTGCGTGGGTCGTATATATCATTGCGGCCGTGCAGCTCAACAAGTGGCGTCGGCAGGCCGGTTTCGAAATACTCCGGGTCATATCTGAGCGTGAGGCGGACAGCGGACAGGCCACGGCCAATCATGGTGTCACGCCAGCCGGGCGAGCGTGCAAGCAAGTACGGATCGGCCTGGCTCATATTCTTGAGCAGGGCATAGCTAGCTCGGTCGCCCGCGTCAGCTATAGGGTTTTGGTCCAGAAAGACATTATCAATGCGCTCAATGGAGCCTTCTGTGAGCGCGAAAACCTGATAAAGCTCTTCACCTTCGGTCTGGTCGCCGTCCTGCTCCTGGGCCCACGACTGGAGGCCACCTACGCCGATATGGCCGAATACATAGCGCGCCGGCTCTTTCGAGCTTTTGACGATCTGCTTTAGCTCAGTAGCAGAATTGCCAGAGCTGTAATTCGGTACGTCCGGCACGCCGAAAAGTTTGCCTATGACTTTCTGTACGGGTTTCAAGACGGCATCAAATACGCCGGTAACCGCTTTTGTGACGGATTTAATCGCCTTGGACATTATCAACTCTCCAGCAAATAGAAGGCTCAGCCGTCACTCGGTGCACGCCGCTCTCTGTTGCCGCCCATACGGCGCCTGCCCACACAACGCCTATGCAGCGGCCATGCTCGCTATCAAACAACACCACGTCGCCGCGCTGACGCATTGCGACCGGCACGCGCTCAAAGTACGCATCCCATAACGCCTCAAGGCTGCCGTGTGTATTTTTCAGCACGCGCTTGGCGCCGGTTTCTGTTGAGTACCGGCCCCGGTATTGCTCAATCGGGTCGATGTCACACATCGCGATGCAGCACGCCGCGGCGAACGTGCAGCAGTCAAATTCGCCCCATGAAAAAGGCCGCTCAGAGGCGGCCTGTATTTCGCGGTGTAGTCGTGTTGTCCAATCGCGGTGTCGCATAGTCGATTAATCCGAAAATTTAAACGGCGGGGCGTTTTTGGCGCCGCCCCAGAAGATAGGCCACTCAGCAAGCTGGGCGACGATGGCAAAGAAGCGGTCGCCGCCATGGCGTGCCCGGTGGTTCTCATCGGTCCAGCGCTCAGTGCCGCCGCGCTGCCAGTCGACCATCCTGTCAGTCAGTTCTACGCTAACGGCGTTCTCGCCCTGGTTGCCTGCGTAACTCATGTTCGCCGCATCCATTGTGCCGCTGAAAAGAATGTCTGCCGCATAGTCGCCATTGTCGTCATAGGCCACCAGCATTAACCGGCCTGGACGACCCCGGCACCGGTCCTGCAGTGTGTCGCGCATTACCTGCGTATCCAGGCCTGATAATGTCATCATGACCGACATAGGTGACGAGCTATTAAGCTGCTCTGCCACGCTTTCTATATCGCCCAGGATGCCCACGCCTTCGTAGGTGTGCCCGTCGATCACTAGCGGCCCGGTGCCAGTGTGGAACCGAGCCATGCCATCTTTAAAGTCCAGCTCAGCGGCATAGGTCATGCGCACCGTTGGGCGCGACATTAGATCAATGACGGAATCGGAGAAGGGGAAGGTAATCATCAGAAAGCCTCCCGGCATGACAGTGATGCGCTAGCAATGATGCCCTGGTAATCCGTATTTGCGCCGTCCTCGGTTAATCGCATGACGGCATAAGGGTTGCGGTAATTGACGGCAGCGCCATTAGCAGGAGGTACGCGCAGCCAAGGGGCGACAAGAATGGTTGCACGGCCTTGATCGTTACTAACTACGTCTTGCAACACCTCTAAGAGCTGGTCGCTCACAGTGATGTAGTCACCGCGGCGCAATACTGTAGTGCCAGCATTCCAGCCGCGCGTTACCAGCTGGCCACCCGCTTGGCCGCCTAGGTCGACCACTCCATTTCCCGCCGCAGGCCCCGGGCGCCGATTCCACGGATAGAGCCGGAACGTGCCCATCATGCCGTGTAGTGAGTGGATGAACGACGACATAAGCCGCGCTTGCTGCTGGTCAAGCAGGGGTAGATCAATGCTACATTCCCAATACCCGCCTGGGTGACCTACGACCTGCTGCGAATTGTTGAAAGGCGATGTGAACGCGAAGTTATTGGAGACGATATTCCAGCTCATCGAGTTGGGTATCACCTCGTTAGGCCATTCAGACATTTAATGTTCTCCGTAATGGTCCGTTGCGCTCAAAGTCGCGCTGCGTTTGACGTATCGCTTCCTCAGCACCAAGGCGTGCCTGGCGTCGCGTCTCAGCAGGGTTGTTCGCGCCGCGTGCGTCGACGTGAATCTGATAGGAGTTCGTGGTTTTATTGCCGCCGCGCTCCTGGCGATTCAGATAAGCATCCAGTCGGTCCGCTTGCGGGTTGCTCAGAACGCGCTCGCCCTTGTCCAGAAGCCATGTGCCCTCGCGCGGGATAGATCCGATGCCGTCGTGCGCCATACCTGCCAGCGCTGCCGAAGATACGGCTGTCGCCAGGGGCTGCGTGGCACCGATAGCGGCAGCCATCGCCGCCGGAGCCATTGCAGGGCCAACGATTGGAATAGCAGCCGTAGAGGAAAAGGCGTTGATACCCGCCTGGAAAACACCAGCCTGGGCATTTGCTGTCAACGCAGTTGCCGCCCCGATCTGTGCCGTCTTTCCAACAGCAAGCTGAACGGCTTGGTATGCCAACCACTGACCAGCCATTTGCCCAAGCGCGTTAACAGTAGAGCGTGCGATACCTTCTGCCATGCCTCTCAGCGCATCGCTAGTGTTCTCGCTATCAAACACCATCGACTCGAACGCATTACCAAAGCCACGCTGGAAATTCTCAGCAGTGTTCGCCGCAAGCTGATCAAAGTCGGTGAGGGCGGTTTCAGCGGATTGCAGCCACTTACCCCAGTAGTCCTGATCCTGGCTGCCAATGCTTGCCAGCGGATCAGTAGGCGAGCCCACGCCGCCCCGTGCGCCAATCTCAGCCCCAAAGCCCTGGTTGTAGACCGTGCTTGCTGTCTGGGTGCTGAGCTGAGCGCGCTCAAGCCGTTGCATAGCCTCGGTATAGCGATCAGCTGTGATCGTGCCCTCGTTCCATGCGCGGGTGAGTAGGGCTTGCTCCTCGGCGTAGGAGCGCTGGGCAGCTTCTACGGGATAGAGGCGGTCGGTGAGGGCTTGCAGACTGTTGGCGAATTGCTCGGCTTCACGCTGGGCGTCGCGCTGGGCTTTGGTGAGCTTTTCGGTTTCTTCTGTCAGGACTGTAGTGGGAGTAACCGTCTCGCGGGTTGTTTTCTCAAGCTGGGCCAGCTTCTCGTCAATTTCAGTAACTGACCCGCCCGCCGCATCAATCGCGTTACGGGTATTCATCAGCTCAACTTGAAGATCATGTAACGCCTGCTGGGCTTCGCTTCTCTGGCCCATACCAAAGGCCTGCTGTCCGCCCACGGCATCCCATTGGCGCTGTTCGTCCGCCACAATTTGCCGCTGACGCGTAACGTCCATAGCTATCGTTGCTTGGCGGAATTGCTGGAATTGACGCTCAGCCTCAAGCATCGCTTTGGCGTTTTTCAGCGCCGCCTCGGAGTTGGCATCCAAGGCGCTAGTCATATCGTCTATACGGTCAGTGGCCGACTGTACGGGCTTCGGTATCAAGCCAAGCTCTTCGCGGAAGTAGAAGAGGGCGCCACCGGCAATAACAGCCGCGCCTAGGGGGCCGCCTATAAGGGCAAGAGCGCTTGCGGCTAGGCGCCCGGATGCTGCGAGTAGGCCATTAGCGCGCGTTGCGGCTGTTGCGCTCGCTGTGTAGGTACCCATGGCGGTTGTAGCCGTCGCGTCAGCTCGTGTTTTCTCAATAGTTGCGGCAGTTGATATGCGCTTGCTTGATGCCTCCGCAATCTCCGCTTCTGCCAGCCGGGCGGTAGATGCCGTTAACTGGTTAGTGGTGGCGATTTCGGCGGTGCGCAGCTCAGCCAGCCGAGCTTGAGACCGAAGTCTTCCCGTCTGGCTTATCTGGGCCTGCATGCGCTGAACCTCCAGCGCTCGTTCAGCAGAGAGCTGAGTCTGCCACCGCTGAAGCCGCGCCACATCCTGCGCTGCTTCCTGTCGCTCAACCGATGCCCGTTGCGCTGCTATACGGGCTTGGTTTGCTGAGGCTGTAGATTCAGCGGCTTGGCGGCGAGCGATTGTGACGATGCGCCCAGCCTCCATTGCTTGGTTTTCAGCCAGAGCGGCAGTGTGGGCGCGAGTGGCATTAAAGCTGCTGATCTGGGCGGCAGTGCCGGCGGCGAGGGCTGATACAAGCCTACCTCCGTAGACAGCTGCCACGCCCATCGCGGCATCACGAACGAAGTCAAGATTGTTTATTAGCGGCTCGATTGACTCTCTCATTGCATCGGATATGCTAACCAGCCCTTCAGCTATAAACAGAGAAGCCCCGACAGCTTGATCTACGCGCCCAACCATTTCCTGTGCCGCGTTACCTATTTGGCTAAAGCCCTCGCTAATTACCGCGTCCATCCCGTCAGCTTCATCCTCAAGCGTTTCGAGCTGGCCTATAAGGCCCTCTACAACATTCCCTGTTGTTAAAAGTCCGTCTTTAGAAAGCTTTTGCAGCTCAAGAGTAGTGCTTCCAAAAGCAGCAGCCAGCGCCTCGGTTAAGCGCCCGCCGTTCATAATCACAGTATTTAATTGATCGCCGCGAAGCTCGCCTAGCGCAAAAGCCCTTGAAAGGGCATTAAATACGGACTCGGCTTCTTGCCCCCTGAGGCCACTGATAACCATTGAGTTGTTTAAGGCATCGGATAGCTGAATTTGTCGCTCAAGCGAGTATCCAAGTTCAGTAAGAACGGTCGAGTTCCTGAGAAACGTTTCGGCTGTCTGTTCTAGACTGGAATACGTTCTTCTTGCAGTTTCTGATATACCCCTCATTACGTTATCAGTCAGAGACAGGTCTTTGGTGACGTTGTTTACCCTAGCATTGAGGTCGCTCCATCCGTCGGCATAATTAGCTACTTGGCGAACAGAAAATGCACCCGCGAGCAAGCCCACAACTCCATTCAGACGCCGCATAGCCGCGGCAGTCATATCTCCCTTGCGCTCAACGCTATCTAACCCACTCTCTAGGTTTCTCAGGTTCTTTTCGCCCGTGCGGCTATCAATAATAAGCTCAAGGCGAGAAGATATCTGATATGTCATAGCCTTTCTCCAGGCGAAAAAAAACCCCGGCGAATGCCAGGGCCAATAAAAAACCCTCCGGCGAGGGAGGGTCTAGAACAAACTAATTATTCAACAGAATTGCCGCCAAACAGGCTCAAAATCATCTACCATCTCTTCAATCACGACCATTTCTCTTATAACTATGAATCTTTGGTGCCCAGAATACCCGCCAAATGCGTTTTTTGAATTAACCTCTCCGCATACGTATCTTCCTCCGCTGCCAGCCTGGATCACTTGCAGGGCTCTGAACTCAGCTGAGCGGCCATCTCTTAGGCTTTCGCGCACCAACCTTTGTGCTCTAACCTCAGCCATCGAATCTTTTGTAGCATCACTTCTCGCCTGCGCCCCAACCGGATACGCCAGCACCAACGCCAGCACCACGGCTACCAGTAATTTCATACCTCCCCCTTTTTTTGTCTCATTTACTAGCAGTAAACCTACTCGTTGCGGTGGCGATAGATAAGCTGGAGAACTACAACGCCCAGTACTCTGAATTCCTCATCTTTAACAGGTATTGCCGGGAATTGCGGATTAACCGGAACAAGAAACTGATTTCCGCCCGGTTCTACCGAATACCTTTTAAAAGTAACCCCACCCGCGATCTCTACCACTACATCACTACCGCTTTGAGCCGGAGCATTTGGATCAACGATGATCACAGATCCTTCCGGATAATCTGGGGCCATGCCGTTTCCAGGCACTACCAAGGCAAAAGATTCGTCAGTAGCCACATCAGGCACAGGAATATAATCTTGCGGGATAGAAAATTTAACCCGCCGTATGCTTTGAATATCCCATTTCAGAATAGGGACATGAAGGGATGGCCCAAAGGAGTCCTTCATGTACTCCTGGGTAAGCATATCAATATCTGCTTGCTCGTCTCCAAATTCAAGCCACTCGGCTGTCGTTCCTAGCGCTACAGCCAGCCTTTCAAGGGTATCTGCACGAGGTTCGGACTTCTCTCTTTCATAGGCCGATATTTGCCGCTGACTAACACCAGATACAGATGAAAGCTGACCCTGGTTGATCCCAATCTCTTTACGCTTATATTTCAATCGGTTGCCGATTGAAGGAGTCGTTTTGTAGTCGTCCATAGTCATAATTTCCTATTTAATACTCTTTTTTACTTGCATAGAGTAGTTTATGACTCTAGCATTAGTCGTGTAAGGCCAATTATACGACTGAGATAAGGATTTTTATGACTACCTCAACCTTGCATCCAACATCGATTCGTTTGCAGCCCCATGAGGCTGATCGCATCCGCGAGGCGGGCAACCTAAATTGCCGCTCTCTTACCGCCGAACTCCGCTACCGCGCCCTTGCATGGGATGAAATGAAAGAACGCGCCGAAAAAGCAGAGCAAGCCATGTATCAAATGCTACTGGGCGGCCAGGCCCAGCAGCGCGGTTAAACCCCAATCCAAAGGAATACAACCATGAAAGATTCTAGCACAAGCCTTATCCCGATCGAATCTTCTATCATCGGCGGCGAAACTGTCGACGCGGTTGACGCTCGTGAGCTTCACAAGTTCCTCAAGGTTAAGCGTGACTTTTCCTCTTGGATAAAGGCAAGAATCGCTGATTATGAATTCTTGCAGGATGTCGACTATATCGTGCTCCCCAAAATGGGGGAGGCTCAACCACGCGGGTTTGCGGCAAATCGAAAAGAATACGCGATCACTTTAGACATGGCTAAAGAGCTGTCTATGGTCGAGCGCAACGAAAAAGGGAAAGAGGCTCGTCAGTATTTTATTGAATGCGAGCGACGTGCTAAGAAATCTACCCCAGACCCGATGCAGGCGCTTGCTGACCCCGCAAAATTGCGTGAGTTGCTGCTCAGTTCTACTGAAAAAGTTATAGAGCTGGAAAGCGCTGTCGCAGAGCAAGCCCCAAAGGTTGCTGCGCTAGACCGACTTTCCACCTCAGATGGCTCTCTCTGCTTAACCGATAGCGCAAAGTATCTTCAAGAGCGCCCCAAAGACTTAATGCAGTGGCTACAAGCTAACACTTGGATATATCGACGTGCCGGAGCGGGTAAGTGGCTGGGTTATCAGCATCGCATCCAGCAAGGCTTGCTTGAGCATAAAGTTACGACTGTTTCACGTAGCGATGGTAGCGAAAAGATATGCGAGCAAGTGCGGGTTACGCCAAAAGGGCTATCTCGCCTCGCTGAGATATTCAAGCATGTGCCCGCCTAAACCCTAGACACGAAAAAGCCCTCTCGGCGCTACCAACACCTTGAGGGCTCCAGATACATTCCGTCACAAGGAAAGATCAATGACTCATTCTAACACCAATTATGCCGTTAGCAACAGCTTAGCCAACTCCCTAATCAAGCAAGCCGAATACCTTGATGCTATTGCGCAATTACTCCGCGCTGGCCTAGACCAGGGCGATATAAAAATCTGCGCATCAGCCCAGCTTTGTCAGCGCGACTTGTCGCTGTACGCCAACGCTGTTCGATTAGTGGCCGCGAACGTGGATCATCCTTCGCGAAAGCTGAACGAAGTGCTTTTAAGTCAAGTATTACGGAAGGCGCTTTACACCCAGTTCAAAAGAACGCCCAGCGAGCTAGATGTTGGCGAACTCTTTGAGGATTACGCATCGTGCGGAATTGATCTTTTGGCAACCTCAATGCAATGCCTAAGCGGCATAGATGACGGTAGCCGATGCATGATGCAGTCCCACATCTGGATGGATGAATGCCTCGCCTCGTTTAACGAGAATTTTGACGAGGTTATTGGCTACTGGAATTCGCTGGAAAGCCAGAAGGTGGCTGCATGAAATTCTCCGCCCTGGTTACGCATATTGCGCAGTTTGTTTACGCGGGTCGTCGGCCCGCTATTACGCCCAATCATCTGGTTTGCTAAGCGAGGTTTAAAATGAACACTATTTCAATCCGCATAATCGGCGCACGCCCCTTGCTTATGCACTCCGACGTCTTTGCCGATCCGTTAAACCCGCTCACTAAAGCGCATAAGGCTTTAACAGGTAAGCGCAAAAAGACCGATGACGATCACGAAGCTATTGCCAAAAGCGAATGGCGCGGTGGCTTGTACTTTGATGAAGAGCTTGGGCCATATTTGCCCGGCGTTAATATCGAAGCCGCCATGGTGGCAGGCGGCAAGCTTAGCAAGCTTGGCACTCAGCTTAAGCGCAGCGTTGAGGTTATGGATGAACGCTGCCGCCTGGAGTACGAAGGTCCGCGTACCGTTAAGGGCCTATGGGATGCCCGCTTTTACGATGCGCGTAGCGTTAAGGTTCAGTCAGCGCGCCTGATGCGATACCGGCCATTATTCCGCAAGTGGTCAATTACCTGCACGATTGCCTATGATCCCGAGTCCATCGACCGCTCGCAGGTTGTTAAATGCCTGGAGGATGGCGGGCAATTCTGCGGTGTCGGTGATTATCGACCAAAATTTGGCCGCTTTAGCGTCGAGGTGCTGTCATGAGCACATCGTTACCCCCTCAGTCATGGAGTCTCAAGGAAGCCGTACAGCGCTTTCATGCCTCCGGCTTCACTGATGGCGACCTTGTTACTCACGAGTGGTTAGCATGGTCACTGGCCTTGCCAGAGCCAACAACGGCCACCGAGTTTCGAGAACAACAGTTCGTTGCGTTGGATAGAGTCGAGCAATTTAAAACAGCTCTTCTCACACAGCATCAAATAGCTTTGCAGTCCGTTCGTGGCAAAGGCTACCGTGTTGTACCGCCTGCTGAGCAAGCCCGATACGCTGCCGAAGAAGCTTCCCGGCACATCGAGAAAGGTTTGCGGCGGGGCGACCAGTTGCTTAGTAACACACGACTTGATGCGCTCACTGATGACGAGCGACGCCGCCATATCGATACTGAATCCCGTATGGCGTCCCTTGCCAGCATGGCGTCACGCGGGCGACGTGATATTTTTAAGCTGTTTCAACCTTAACCTTCTCGGCTCTGCATGGCATGCCTGGGCATGGCATGGCTAGCCTCGGCGAGGCATGGGCTGCATTGCAGCGTGTAGCGCCTTCCATGAGGGTGCTATGCGGTGCGAAAGCGCCACACGGTTCGGCCTGCTTAGGTCCGGCTTGGTACGGTTGGGCGTAGCAAGGTGTGGCTGGGTCGGGCAAGGGCTACAGCGTAGCGGTCTGGCGATTCATAGAGTCGCCTTTCCGGTGCGAAAGCATCGCTGGGTTGGGCACGGCATGGCAGGCCGGGGCTAGTCGCGGTTTGGCAAGGCAAGGGCTGTAATCAGCATAACCCCACTACTGTGGGGTTTTTCAACGCTTCACGCATGAGCTTGGTCAAAGGCCTATAGTACAAAACCGCGTCTCATCCTTCCACCCTTGTTATTTAGCTCTCATTATCCGGCATTTGGCCGCCCCTTCTGTCTAAGCATGGCTGACGAAATTAATGTGACTCGGCGCAACGCAAATAAGCAATAAACGAACAGCCCGGCCACCAAAGACGTGGTGATCGCCATACCGGCAACTTTATCTATAAACCCTATCATTCCGACGGCGCATAAAATCAATGATGAGTCGATGGCACGCGAGAAATAATTAAAGAAGTCATTCTTATACCCACTTTCTTCAATAACCTTCATTTTTTCAGTGTTGCTTATCATGATGGATTTTATTGTTACTGAGAATGCAGAGAAAATGCCGCCAAGCGTTATAACAGCAGAAAAGAAGCTGGAATCCTTAGTGAAATCAATTCCATATCGTGTCATGACATATGCAGCGATGGCTGCCATAAGGCCAAAAACCAACGGAAAGCTTCTTTCCCACCTTATATCGTTAAACATGGCAACACCTATTTAGTTAACCCCTTTCTCTTCCACGAGGCATATATCCTATATAACGCTTCCCAGCGATCCTTAATATCCATTCTGTAATCGGCGTCACTAACCGCTACCTCAAGCTCGCCGGTTAGCTTACCTCCAAGCAAATCGATGATTTCGGATTGATCTGAGCCGATAGGGCCTTTGGTTTCCAGTTTGGTTACAGCGTCAGGATTATTTGATGCCTTGAACATTAGGTCATTAGCAAAACCCTTAGCCTTACTGACCAGTTGATTCCCTTTTTTCCTACCATCAACCGAGATAGTAATGCTGATAGTTTCGCCCCCCAAGTCCTCAGCAGCCTCACATGCCTTACGCAGCGCGGTATTACCTTGAAAATCTTTTTTGGATATCTGGGAGACATCAACTTTGGCTTCCACGCGGGTTAAGTGCCTTTGATTTTGAAATTTTCGTTTAAAGTCATTATCCAAGACTGTGTTTAGCTCAATCGTTCCTGAATGAAAGAACTCAGCCAAGTAGCTTCTAATTGCAGTATTGCGAGGCCCATTGTGATTGTACTGTATAATTAAACAGCTTTCATCTGGATCGTAGATGGCTGCAGTATCCTCGCCCGGCCCACCACCATTAAAATTCAGGCCCTGCAGAGGCTTGGTGTCCTGGGCTTGCCCAGGACCATGACCTTGTCGAAAATGCATAATATTAAATAAAAAAAGTCCCGCCCCAGATTTATCTATCGTCGAGCCATCTTCAAGGCCCTCAAGTCGATGTTTACGCTGATTAACAAGGCGAATCCTACGCTTGATAGGGAAGCTGTTTATGCGAGCAAGGACGTCCGATAGAGGCTCTGCATCATCGGAAGGAACGACACGGTATAGATGCGCTTTTAAATTATCAGTAGTTGCCACATGACTCCCCTTATAAGTAATTATCGGCACGCCTCTACGGGCGCTCTAACCGATCTTAGCTTTAAAAGGGAAGGCGTTGCTACCTACGACTGATGTTTTCGACTATTAGAGTACTACCGGCTTCATGCTTTTCCTTTGACTCACTTAACCGCAGCGCATAAAGAAACCAGGCAAAGAAAAGCCCACACGCGGCGGGCTTGTCATTAAATCAAATATCAGGTTGACAGCGAAGGGTAGGGGCGCGGCAGTTTAGCCACCACCACTTTGGCGAGGTTTCATTTATCCGCCGCTTATTCTTTACCAGTTGGTGCGGTGCCGTTACGTAGAGATGCCACGAATTCTTGCACCACTCCGAAGATAGGATCTTTCTTTAGCATCTCAAGCTCTATCTCTGCACGCTCAACGGTGTAAGTGCTAGCAAATTTGCATCGATGAAAATACGAAGACAGTTTTTTGGTACGCGATTGAGGTGGTTTTGTGCCAGCGGCGATGGCATACATAAGATGCGCCAAAGCAGCGTCATGCCTACCTTCAAGCCGTTGTATGTCGGCCATGTCTTCGTTAATCGAGGCGATGAGTTCGAATGTTTGCGATTTTGTAAAGTACCTACTATTGGCGTGAGACAGCCAATAGTGTTGCTGCTCCTGCAGTAAGCGCCAGGCGTCGTCAAAACGTTTTTCTTTTATCGCCGCCTTAGTAGCATGCTCGAATTGAGCGGCTTTACCGATGTGGTCTTCTTTCAATGCGCCTATTTCTTTCTCAGGCTGACGAGGGGCTGGTGGCTTGCGCGCTTCGATGCCTCTAGGAATGCGTTTGGCGCGGACTATTTCATTGGAAGGTCTTTTCGACTTTCGGTAAGGATTTTCGTCAATGAGAGTAGCTTTGACGTTGCCAGCAAATAGCTGCCATAGCAAATGCTTCATCCTTTGTTCCCCGCTAATTAGTGTTTTTAACCCTTTGGATTATTAGATGCCTCATCCTAACTTGATTAGGCGGGGAGGGATAGGAAAGAGTAGCCGGGTTGGTGGGTTAGGATGCCACGCTTAACGGGCGCAAATCTGCGCCCGTTGCCGATGCAACGAAAATTGCATCATTAGGCCGCAGCGGGGTAGATAATCCTTAATTGGCCCTTCACCCCGTACATGCGCGAGCATCGAGCAATGAAGTCTTGGTAGTCGACGCATGAATTAGCAAGGGTAGTGATTTCATCCATCTGCTTCTCTACTCGGCGCAAAGCGGAATCTGAAAGCACTTGATGAATTTTGTGGGCGCTACCCGCTCGCTCTTTTGCTGCCTGATAGATCTCATCATCAAGCGCGACTCGATATACCCAATCCTTGGTTATCTTTCCAAACAATGCAGGCGTGCCGCCAATATGGCCAGCGAAGGGCAGGTTGGTCATTTTGCCCAGCGCTTGGTAGAAGCGGTCAACAAATCGCTTTTCCCATTCGGCGGGTGATTCGAGAACAGCATATTTAATCGCCCTAAGGCGCTCCAGCTCTTCGCTCTTCTCTATAAAGCTGTCGACCAACCTTACTTGGCCGTCCTTAGACTTCTCCCCACCAATGTAGGGCATTGAGATCAAAAAACCGCGATGACTTAAAAGGATGCATGGCATCTCTTTATTTTGCTTTGATCTGTAGGATGACTCCTTGAAATCAAGGGCTCCTAAATGGCGACTAGCTATCAAATCCCTGATGCTTGTCAGGACGTTGTCATGCCGACGCCCAAATTCTTCAGAGACGGTTAAGCTAGAGACATACAGGTTGCCATCTACGTCGATTTTAATTAGGTCGTTCATTGCGTCTTTCCTTTTAGTAAAGAACCCTGTTGCCCAGAAACGTCAGCCCCTAGAGGGTCCGCCGACCGCTGCCGACGATTCTCCAGGGCTCTTTCTGAAAGGTTCTAGGGATGATCGCGCCGGGCATGGCGCATAAAAAAACCGCCTCAAGGGCGGTTAATGGTGGTTATGTGGTGATGCAGTACGTTAGCCAGCGAGGACCAACGTACTGCGGTTATGCCAAGCTCATCTATTCGGGCACTTGATGCTCCGTAATAGACACATGCCAGTTGTTGTTACACCCAAGCAGAGCATGGATGGTTACGGGGTTTTTGTAGCGCGGCAGTACCAGCGGGCTAGCCTTACCGTTGATGGTGTAGCCAGTAGCACAAGCCACTTCGAAGTTTTTACGGTACTCCCCGTTCTTACCATCACCGTAAAGCTCGAAGCGAATAGGTGCTATACCTCGAAGTTCGCGCAAGTCTTTGTTGTCGTTTAAATAAAGCCTGCTTGTTTTGCGAATGACCGTGGCATAGGTTTGCTGGTCGGGCAGCGGCGAGGCATATACGCCGTAGCTACTTTCGTCATCATTCGTGCTGCTAACTACGTCGCGCTGATGCGGCGGGTAAAACCACGTGCCGTTATAGGGGAAAGTGAACGGGTAGAATTTCCCTTGTTTGCCTTCTTGACCGTTCGGACGGAGCCACCCCATTGTTTGCAGGTTCTCAGGCCGAAGTCCGGTAGTTGCGTTGATTACCGAACCGTTTGTTGAGGAGCTGCTTTTCGTCTGGCACGTGTTGATGAAGTTCGCGATTGGTTCACCCTCGCAGTACAGGTGGCCCAAAACGGTGCCGTTATAAGCGTTTTGCGGCTCGTCACCAAACACGGCGGCTGTTGCGCAGTATTGGCTAGTAATGCCTTTGCCGTGGGGCGTGTACTGCTCAGACAACCAAACAGCGGGACCAGAACGCGTCGCAGTTACGGTGCCAAAGGTGGCTCGGGCGGTGTTGCCCGACTCGTTAAGACAGAGGCCGCCACCAAACACCAGACCAATTTCAACGCCTTGGTATTGATACTTATCGGGAATACGCGGGTAGACGGTGATGGTGCCTTTTTCATAGTCCACATCGGTGATCTTGTGGGCTTTCTTGAACCCTGTTTCATCCGTCGTGTAAGCAAGCCCCTTAGTTAAACGGTGCGCCTCAGAGGGGATGCGGGCCGGGTCAGCAACATGCATAACGGTGCGCTGGTGAATATTATTGCTCTCACGATTTTGAAATGAGGCAATCTTAACTAGGTACTCTCGATCACGTCGCGCATTAGCACCGGCATTTAGTGCAACAATGTTGCCCAGTTCCATCATGTTACTGTTAGGGCCACCGCCTGAGGTGTGGTACGCCGCCCAGCCTGAGCCGCCCTTAAAATCAATGTCACACAGCTTAGCAAGCCGGTTACCGGAAAGGCGCACACCGTTGACAGTATCGCGACCTACATTGAGGCTCGCTGTTTCTCCGCGCACGCCGCGCAGCACCATTTTTCCGGACCAATCCGCATTGGCGTTCGCAATAATGTGGACCATATCGTCCAGGCCAACGGTATCTGTTAACCAAAGATCGAAGTCGATACGTTTGCCAGCCTTCGTGATGACAAGCGTGCGGTCAATATTCCACTTGCCCGTTGCAGCTAGTCGGCAATGATTAGCTTTACCGGTACCTGCAAACGCAAAAAACCGCTCTAGCGTATCGCTATCAGAGTCACCTTCTTGCGCGAAGTCTTGAGGAATGTACGTGATTCCGTTAGTTGCTGGAATATTCATGTTCACCTCTCTTTTCGTGCATAAAAAAACCGCCTGATTAGGCGGCCTGGGTCTTGTTACTTTGCTTGCTGTCTTTCCATTTGAGCCAGCAATCGTCTAGCGCACATACGATAGCCACGGCCTCCTCTGGCTCTGCCGGAAGTCGCAATCGCTCAATCAGATCAAGTATCGAAAGAGGCCGTATCGGCAGTGGTGCGCCGTATGTGTATGGCCGCTCCCGCGCAACCAAATGGAAGGTGTTTAGCCAAAACTGGGTGCGCTCATCGGCCTCCGGCTTCTCCACTTGATTACCGAAACGTGCATTCAGAACAGTGACCGCCGCCGTTTTTCCTGACCACTTCAGGTCGTGATCAAGGACGGCTAGGGCTTTTTTTTCTGCTTCTCGGTGTATTCATTTTCAAAGCGCCTCATTTGCCGCGCTTTTCTGCGAACCGCATCGAATAACGGATCGTCGTTTAGAAGCAATATCGTAGCATTTTCAATAGAGTAGGGGATTGCTTGTCCATCTAGCTCCATGCCCTCCCAGTCCCGAAGAACCCCTTCAGCCCACTCTTGCGCGGCGCCTCGCAGGCGCTCCATGATCGGGATATCACCATCCGGGTATTTCTCCTTCTGCTCTTTGGTAATGCGCTCGCTAGCCTGCAGGTGGACAGGGTTTCCACTCTTGGCGATTTTGAAGCGACCTCCATTGATGTCCTCCCATTTGCCATCAGTCATCTTGGATTCGTCAAACCGTTTGAATTGATAAGCCATTATTTATTCCTCTCCGCTCCGCAATAAAAGTGGCGGCCGGGGCGCGGATGATTCCCCGGCCGCCGAACTGGTTAAGCTGCTGTTACTTCGTCTTCGCTGGGTGATTGAGCTGATTCAATCGAAGCGATGCGGGCCTGTGTTTGCGCGCCGCCCTGGGTGCGCGTGAAGCGCACCGAATAGCCCGCCTCAATGCTCTTGCGATACTGAGCGTCAAGCGTTGCCGTTACCGGGTCGCTGCCAGAAGGTGTGGGCAGCTCACCATTCAAGAACGTTTTGGCCGTCTCGATGCGGTAGGTAGTCGTGCCGTCGCTCATCGAGAAATCAGTGGTAATCGGCACGCGGGTTAGTGTGTGCTGCCATAGGTCGAAGCCATCGGCCGTAAAGGCGAATTCGATAGTGCCGGTGGCGTTCAGATCACCTATGACTTGGCGGCCAGCTGTCACGCGGCCGATACACCACTGGCTGGAGTAGCTGTTATCGAGACTGATGCTGTACTGGCTGACGCAGGTGCCATCTAACAGCTCGCCATCGATCAATACATCGCCGCCGTTAACCGCCGCCGTCATTACCGGCGTAGTAGTCGGATCGTTGAATGTATCGCCGCTCGGGTCGTAGGTGCCTTCGTAGCCAGTGCCGACGAAGTCGATAGAGCCAGTGATACGTGCGCCCGCCTCTACGGTCAGACCGAGCACGGACACGCGCATGCCGCTCATCAAGACGTGCTTGCCGATTCTTTGATACGACACCAGCACTTCAAACGCTTTGTCCAGCAGGCCGCCCGCGACGACTTGCCCGGTCGTGGCGTCCCAGTCGTTAGCACAAGCTGCCGCAATGAAGTCATCGAACGTCTGAGCGCTAAAGTTGAAGTTGATCGTGCCGCCAACCTCAGCCGAAAGCAGCACTTCATCGGTCTCTTCACGCTGCCCTAGCTGCTCGCCAGCGCCTTCTGTGCTTGGGGTAATAGTTGGGCCGCCATCAGTGCGGCGGAATATGTTCCACGGGCCATCCGAGCCATCCTCGCGGTATGCGATGCGGATAGTTGATCCTGAGTCTTGCATGTGTCACCTCTGGGCAATAAAAAACCCACTCAGAGGTGGGTTGTGTGGGTTTTCGGTTGTGGTTAGCAGCCAGCGTCGAAGTCAGTCACTACATTCCGTCGATACCAGTCATCTTCGGGCTCGACGTAGACGTTCGATGTCGCATGTGTGGTCAAGTGGCCCTCTTGCCAGAACTCGAAATGCTTGGCCAGCTGGTCAGCTAGGCGCGCGCATTGGAAAGCGGGGTTTACAGATGGCTCTCCAGGTAAAGGGATTTGGTTTCGAGGGTAATAAACTTCGATGGCTATAGAGCCTGGCACAAGCCGCCCTGGCTTATCGGCAATCTCTCCGGCCCTAGCCCGACTAAGCGTGATAACAAACCTCAACCAAGGCGCTCGCCTTACGCCATCTCGCGCCTCTTTAACGCTCTCAGGAATTATGGTGCCATCTAACCAGACCGGAATATCTCCAGGCCATTCGGCCATCTTTCTCTCAAGCACAAGCTGAATATCTGAGTAATCCATCGCTAACCACCGTATTTGGAGCGCAGGGCAGAGGCGGCCGTGCGGTAGACACCATTACCCGCTTGATCAGAGTGCCCATCTTCGATGCGAACGCCATACGGCAAATTGTTCTGCAAATAGACAATCGTGTAGGGCGCATTTTCGGTCAGCAGTTTGCGTATCTCGCGGTCGTAGGCCTGCTGGTCGATGCTTCCTTTGGGCGCAGTTGATCCAGAGACAAGCTCAAACGTCATGTCGCGATCACCAATTGAGATACGATGGTTAGAGCGATACGTACCCTGGTCAACTGGCGAGCCAAACTGAAGCAACTGCAAAGCCTCAGCCACAATCTGGTTGCGCAACTTAACGAACTCGTTTTCTACCTGGGGGATAAATGCCGATAGCGGGGTAGACCACCCGCCACGCCGCGCCATTACGTCCGCCTCAGGGCTAATACCCACTGGACGTCTGCCGGATCCGCTGAGACGCTCTTAACCGTCATGCCGTTAATCACGTCATCGACCTGCGGAATAGCTAGGTTGCCGGTAGGCTCGCCATCTACGACTTCGACTGTCTCGATTTTAAGGGCGGCTGATAGCTTGGTATCAGTGGCTAATATCCGGGTGCCGTCGATTTCTTCCTGCTTGAAAGAGCCGAAAACGCCGCGGCCTGTATAGCCGCTCGTGACAATCGGAGTTGTTCCGGTCACCGGGTCATATTCCCCGGCTGCCGTGGTACGCACGCACTCGAACGGCTTGATAGCGTCAGCTAGCTTGGTGTCATAGGCCTTTGCCAGCTTGCTATTGAGCTTGTCAGTGATACCCATATCACCCCCGAGCGAGCCTGAACTGGAATGAGTTACCCGACAGCCACTTGGAAAGCAGGTCGGTAACAAACGCCATATCGGCCAGTACAGGGCGCGAACCGTTAGCGTAAGTAGTCGATACAGATACCGTATCGGCTTTCACTGACTCACTAGCCACCACGCCCTCGCTATAGGCGTAGAGCGTGCCGTCTGCGGCCATCTTGGCGAGGTATGAGCCTGCCAAGGTGATCGTCTGTTGATCTTCGAGACTTAGCTTCTCGGGAATCTGGCGGGCAGTCAGCCAGGTATTGGCCATCTGCACCGCCAGCGGTTTAGCAGCAGGGTCGGCCCAGTCACTGCCGAGCGTTTCATTGACTTGTTCGACAGTGACATAGGCCATCGCCTTACTCCTCGGTTTTTTTCAGCTCGGCCAGTTTGGCTTCGAGGTTTTCGGTCTTGCTGTTAGCACCCGGGCGCTTGCCGTCGAGACGTTCGATTTCAGCGAACAGGTATTCCCGGCGCTGGTCTTCGGTGGTCTCGTTGTTCGGGTCATCAACACGCATGTTTTCGACCTTCTGCGGCTTCTCGGGGCGCAGGTCTTCGGGGTATTCGTAACCCTGGGGCTTAAAGCGCTCATCGAGGATGCGGTAGCCCTTGCGGCGCAGCTCGGCCTTGCGTTCTTTGCTGACCGGGTGCTTTTCGTAGACGATTTTGTCCTGTTCCATGTCACTCTCCAATCAAGGCGCCCGATGTGGGCGCCATAAGGGTTTAGGCTGCGCCGACGGCGAGCACACCAGCAGAATGCTTCACGTCAGAAACATCCATGTTCCAGTTCGCACCGGTGGCCAGCGCTGCATCAGAAGGGGACGCGCCACCGTTGCCGGTATCCCAGGAGTAGCCACGCAGGCCAATACCGAAGGAGTAGTCCACCTGCAGCGTGGTCTCGATGCGATCACGGCCGTTAGTGGTCTGGATGTTGGAGATGATGTCGCGACCGTCGTGAACACTAGCGCCACCCTGGACGAGCGACAGAACGCGGCGCTTCGCAGCGTCTTCGCCGCTAGCTGGCGTGTACAGTGCCGGGGCGTCGGTCACGACGACCAGCTTGCCGAGAATATCGACAACACGCACAGAGCCAGCGGAGAACAGCGCGTTCTCGTTGCGCAGGTTTTGACCGACAAAAGAGTGGTAAGAGCGGCCGGACATGATTTCAGCCACTAGGCGGCTAGAGTTGTCGCCGAACAGCGCGTGGCTCTCGTTGACGGTTTCGTAATCCAGCGGCGAATCACCGGAAACATCAACAGTGGTTGTTTCGCCCTGGTTGCCGATAGCAGCCACAAGCGCTGCAATGGTGGTATTGAGCTGGTCTTGTAGCATCGCTTCAGCGAATGCACGGCTCGCGACCTCGACACCTTCACGGGTCGGCTTGCGTAGCCAGGTCATCTGAGATGGCTCATAGCGCACTGGGCCGAAGCCACCAGCTACCTTGACCGTGTTGTGCTCAAGCTGGGTAAGGTCGACGGATGCGACCTCGTTATTGGGACCAAAGCGGCCAACACGGCGACGCGCTGCCACCAGGCTCTGGTAGAAGCTGGTTTGCAGGAAGTTGCCGTCAAAGCCGTCAGTGGTCAGCAGAATCGCGCCGCCACTGGCTTCGTTGAACTTCTCCACTTCCTGCGCCAGGGTCTCGATGGTCGCGGGCATGAAGTACTGGTTAAACACTTCCATATCTGAGAGTGCCATGGTCTTTCCTTATTAGCTGAGAATGCCCGGATGGGCTGGGTTTACGTGGTGTGGTGGGGCATCCGCCCCGTTGCGCTGCTCCCATCCGGGATTACAGCCAGGAGCCGCCTTAACGCTCGGGCAGCTCTGGAAAGCGTGAGCCAATTGCCGCGGTACGCTCTTCGCGTGAACCGCCGAAATTGCCCTTGTTAGCCGGTGGTCGGCCGCCGCCGTTATTCGGCGCGCCGCCACCGTTTGCATCGGATGCTTTCAGGATTGAGTCTTTGTGCGGGTAGTTGTCGACCAGGATTTCCAGCGCTTCGTCAAAATCTGCCAGCTCGCCCATCCGGGTTTTGCTGTAGATCGGCTGACCGTCGTTGCCATAGGCCACGCGCTTGCCGTCTTCGACTTTGAAGTTTTTGCCGAATGTGGCCTGTACCATGTCGCTGGGAACGGCAATCTTGTCGTTGACGAACTTGGAGTTGGCAAAGCCGCCACCAATCAGCTCTTTATGCAGCTGCTGGGTTAGCTCGCCGGTCTGCGTTTCGTATTGCTGAAGCGCCGTGTTGAGCTGTTTGATCTGCCCCTGGTAGCGTTCCTCAACTGACTTCTCGACAGCCTGCTTCACTTCTTCGAGTTTGTCGTTCTTGATCAGGTTGCCGGCGTCCACGTCCTTCATGGTTTCGATGGCCTTGAGCGCGGCGACAGGGTCTTCAATGCCTTCGAACTGCTTCAGGCTCGTCTCTGCAGCCTCAGCGCGCTCGCGATGGCTCTTGGCCTCGCCATTCAGGCGGGAAATGGTCGCCGTGGTTTGCGCGGCATCAAACGCCATTTCGCTACCATCATCTTTGACATAGACCGGCTTGCCGTCTTGCAGTACTGCATGGCCCTGGTCATCTAGCTTCAGTTTCATTGCTACTCACTCCTGTGCGGCATCCGCCGCGCTGCGCCTGTGGCATCCGCCGAGCAGGCATAAAAAAGCCCCGCTTGAAAAAGCAGGGCTGTTGGTAATTGGGTGAAAAAAAGCCCGCTCGGTGGCGGGCTAGGTATTAGATGTATCTTACGTCGCAGGACCAGAGCATATAGCGACTCAATATCGACAGAATGTGGTCGTTTGTAAGCATATCCGTGTCGGGCGCAATGAGGATGTTATGTGCCTCTCTGGCTCGCTCTGTGCGTACAAGTTTACAGCAGCCTACAAGCGCAGATTCCAAGCTGCATCCCCATATCATTTCGGGGTAGCACGGATATCTGGAATCAAAAAGATAGGCCTTGATATTAGTGGCTGATAGCTGCTCTAGCTGTATCACGAAGGATGCAACGGGATGGTTGATGCGTATTATTTGTAATGGTGTCATTAGTTAATACCTCGATTAGTTGTCGCAGGCTTATGCCTGGTTAAATATTTATCAATCGAGGAAATTAAATGCCGATTTTGACGTATTTTTACGCCCTTTTTTGGCCCAGACACCAAAACGCCCCGGCAAAGACCAGGGCGTGGAATAGATTCGAGCGGCTCTGAAAGACGCAATAACCACACGTAGCTGAAAACGTACCTTAAACTGTCACCATTATCAAGCCATCAGTCATTCAAGCCGCCAAGCCTTTTCTGCAGCGCCATGCTCATCTCCCAGTGCACCCGAGTAGCAATGAGATCTGAAAGGGTAGCAACGCCTGCTTGCTGTTTCTGCCAGGCTTGCCACCACTGCTGAAAGTACGGGTTGGCGGGTTCCATCAGCTAATATTACCCCGCATCTCCGAACACTTCTCTGAAATCCTTCGCGTAGCGCTGCCGAAGCTCTGCTATTGAATACTTCGTTCCGTCTGCTCGCACCATTTGGCGAATATCGAGCTTGCCTTCCTTGAACAGCCGGTACCGCGTATCACCGAAGTACTCTCGGGCGAAGGCTGAATTATCTGGACGCTTTAGAAACTCGTTCATCGACGTTGAGGCGCGGACTTGGCCGATCATGCCCTCAGGTCGGTCATTCTTGCGTATGCGCTGGATGGGCTCAAAGGCTTTGACGTATGGGCGGTTACCGGCGATTTTGCCGCCGAAGTAGGGCGCATATCGGCTTCGCTCTCCCCAGTGCAGGGGAAGGCGCGGCCGGCTGTTATCGCTGCGCTTAAACACGCGGGAATCGTAGCTTGAGCAGATAAAAGTCGTGCGGCCATCCAGGGTGGCGATAAACACTAGCTCATCAACGCCCAGTGCGTCGTAGACTTCCTCCTCAGCGATTGACGCTATATGACTGCGACCCGTCCTCACAATCGAATTCAGGTTATTGCGCGTCGTTTTCAGCTCGCCATCGGTATAATTCATGCTCTTGGTGCCGCGCAGAGCGCGAACGATTTCGGCGTTTGTCTGGCCTTGCGTCACGCCGTTACGAATGGTCGTGTAAACCCGATAGCGCGTCTTCGTGCTTTCCTCGCGAAGCGCGTCATCGAGAAACACGCCCATCACTGGCTGGGCCATTGCCTGCCGATAGACAGCCGCCGCCGTTACGCCAATTTTAGGCACATCCTCCAGCGCTTCACGCATCAGGTCAGACACAAAGTCTATCTCGGCCTGTGCGAACTCCTTGGCGCCTTCCTGCCATGTTGAGCTGATGGCTAGGCCCAGATCATCAGACCATGCAGCGATGAAGCTGATCACACTCTGCACGCGGGTCGGCAGCTTATCGACCTTAGTGCCCGGACGATAACGCATCAGCGCCGTTAGCTCGCCCTGATTGAGATTGTCGAGCCGCTCTTGCAGCTCTGGACCCAACGCGGCGCCGGCAGCCTCAACGACCTTGGTCATTTCCGCCGTCATGCCTCGCGTGTTGCGCTCAACGGCCAGCGAATGACGCAGGATGGAGTCAAACACCAATTGCTGAGCGCGGTCGCGGTTTTCTTCAAACGTGGCCATGGCACTTACTCAGTGGGCGGCGCTGATTCAATCCGGGCCGACTCTTCGCCCCAGTCGCGCTCTGGAATTTTGCCAGTACGTAGATATTCCCAGAGCGTTTCTTGGCTGGTTACCCGAGAGCCCATTGCCATGATGAGCTGCTGAAGCAATCCAGCCTCTGGCCGGTTGTTCTGCGCCTTGAGACGATCAAGCTCAACTTCCCACTCAAGATCATCAGCCAGGCCGCGGCGGCGCTGCACTTCTCTGAACAGCGTTTCAGCAGACAGGAAGCCCTTATCGGCCATATCGCGCAACAAGGGCAGGGTGATCTCAGGCGCAGTATCAACATCAAAGTTGCCGTTGACCTGCACATAACCGCCAGACGTTTCACCCTGATAATCCGCGAAGAATTGCAGCAGCTGGTCGATAGCATCCTCAAACGAGTTAGCCATTGTCTCCAGCGGCGAAAGCTCCTGCGCGGCTTCCTCATTGGCCTGCGCGGCGGTCTTGACCGCCTGTTTTTCCTTCTGAAGAAGCTTAGCCCCCGCCATCCGCATTTCATCGATCAGGTCTTGCAGATCCTGGCGGCCGGCTTCGATGGATTTACCGGTGTGCTCGACAAACTTGAGGTCGGCATTCTCGCCATTAATCCGAGTTGCTGTCGATGCACCGATGGTCATTTCCCACGGCACCGCATTGCCTTGGGCATCCTGTCCATCCTCTGCATTGATTGCAGCCAGGATAGGCACCCGGGCAATGTGCAGGATGTTGCGCTGGTCGCTCTGTGACTGCCAATGCGTGATATTGAGGTGCGCAAGCTCAAGCAGGGGCGGCGATGAAGTCATAAAGCCGGTGCGCTTGGTATAGAACGTCACCAGCGGGATGCGACTCAGGCTTGTTGTACCTTCGTCGTGTAGCTCCCATGCGCCTTTGCGGCTCTTTTCCGCGCTCTTGCGAAATACACGCCAGCGACCAATTTCAAGCGCCCGGATTTGCTGAATAATCGCTACGCCAAACTCACCGTCATCGACCTCGACGTTTTCCATGTAGCGGAACTGGGTCAGGCGTGGAGCGCCGGCGCTATAGTCAGTCTTCCAGCCGAGCACTTGCTGCGGTTCAACGATGACAGCATAAGGGCGTAATCCGGCGGCACGCTCTTGCGCTCGAGTGCGAACACCCTCTGGCTTTGTCGGGTATTCAGCCAGCGCATGGCACATACCATAGGCCAGCGACTTCTTAAACCAGTCAGTCGCCCATACAGCCAGGTTATTACCCTGCAGGTCGATATCGTCAGTTTGGGCCCGGATGCTTTCGGGCATTTCCTCGCCAAGCCCAATCGGGTCAGCAAATACGCGCCCGGTCATGTTCTCGACCGTTTCGCTAAAAGCAGGAAGCAAGGTAGAGAGCTTTAACCGATCCTGATAGGCGTCATCTTCCTCTTTCGGCCACTTCGGCAAGAACCGCTCGCCAGCCTTTCGCATTGCATCCGTGCCGCCCATGAGCGCGTCAACAATGTCCCACTTCTCTTGCATCTCGCCGATCACGTCGAGTTGGATAGAAGGGCAATCGCTCATAGTTAAAGTCTCAATTGGGTTACAGATGAAGCCCGTGGCTTATTAATCGGGAACATGCGATGAATGAAGTACCCGGCAGCGTCCGGCGCGTGGTCGAGGCCCTGCGTCTTATCCGGCGCGCCGTGCTTGTCATACGCCTGCTGCTCAAGGCATGCGGTATATTCAGGGCAGCGTTTCACGTTGACTCGGTACTTTCGCTCACCTTTGGAATTGCTGAACGCGGCGCACATAGTCAGAACACGGTCACGCACGCTCGGGTTGGCGTTATCTACCTGTACGGCGAAACCAGCTTGGCGCAGCAAGGCCAGGTCATTGATTGACGCATCGACAGTCTTTCGACCTTTACCCGAAGCGTCGGGGTAAACCGTGATGCGGTGGTCAGGGTAGCGGTCTTTCAGCAGGTCGATTAGGGCCGGGGTATCAAGCACGCCAGTTAGCTCGCCTACGGCCACCGGGTCGCCATCACGGATAACGTGAACCACTGCAGACATGTTCTGTACGTTGAAATCGACACCGACGTGAAGGTGCTCACCACGCTGCTGCACGATATCGCTGTTATTAAGGTCACGGCTAAACGTGTGATATACCGTCCCGCTCGTCAGGTTGACGAACTCGCCCATCAGATAGGCTTGCAGCTGTGCTTCTGGGTATATATCCCGCAAAGAGGCAATGTAGCCATCTGGCAAATGCGGGTTTGATTCGGTCGGCGCTTGAATGATGCGGTAACCAGGGCCAGGGTTCTGCTTCCACGTCTGGTAGACAAACCGGAAGCCTTCCGGCGTGGTGGTGACGCCTACCGTGTTAGGCTTTCCGTCCGGTTTCTTTTGGCGGTTACGCGACAAAATGCGGCGCCACACCTCGGAAGCATCAGCGGCCTTTAGCGTATCCAGTTCATCCACGTCAGCATCGGCATGCTCATAACCAATAATGCGCGCAGGAGTATCCATGGAGCGGAAGAAGATTTTCCCGTAACCATGAATATCGATGTAGTTGAGCGGCGTCTTGTAGAGCTTGTACGGAATATCTAGCCGGGTCAGCACTTCCTCAAAGCGAGGGAAGGCGATCATGCGAACCAGGTCGTAGGTAGGTTCGTAGAATCCGCGATTCATAGTCGGATAGGCCAGCTTGCCTATGATGCTGCGTAAAACCGCCGCTTCCGTCTTTCCTGCCCCAAAACCTGCCACCATTGCCGGGAACCTATCCTCTGCCATCATGTAATCGTACTGAGGGCAAGAAGGCTCAATCTGCGGCATGCGGGTTAACTACCTGTACGTGGATGGGCCGGTTGCGATCACCAATACCTTGGTCAGTGAACATGCCCAAGTGCTTAGCAATCTTCTCAAGGGCGCTGTTTTTGTCCCATAACCGTATCTTGTGAACGTGCTCGACCTCGGGACGGCCTTCGTCATCAACTTCACCAGAAGGGCGGACAATAACCTCAATAGACGAGACGGCGGCACCCATGGCATCGGACCACTCATCTGGACGCTTAATGTGGCCAGTCTCGGTAAACACGTCACGCAGGTCAGCGAAGCCTAATCGGGCCAGCTCTTTCAGCACACGATCCTGGGTAATTTCAGTGCGCTTTTCGCGATCTTTCATGCGCTCAGAAATCAAACGGGCAATTTCAGGTTTTTTCAGGAGATCATGACCGGTTCTACCTGCCGTCTTCGCGCTGTATCCGGCTCGTGTAGCAGCTTGAGTCACGTTCAGGTCAATCAAATACTCATCGACGAATCGAGACTGCTTCGGGGTCAGTTCGACCGCCTTGGTAGCAGCCTTAGTCGTCATAGGTGTTCTCACTCATCTAAAGGCTTTGGCTTTCCGCCATTACCCCAGCCGAATACTGTTTGAAAGGGGCGAATCGATACCGCGTAACTCCATAAGCCCTGAGCCCATTCGCCGATAGCTTTGCACTTGGCCTTGTTCTCTCCATAGCTGACTACTGACACAGTGCCATCACGCTCTACGGTCAGCACAACGACAGCCTGCAAGTCACGCTGATTGGCAATGGCCTTTGCGTCGCTAATGGCGAAACGAGGCCGCCGGGGCTTATCGACAGCCTCGTTGGCAGCCTTAGTCATATCGTTACCTGTTTATTCAATGATTGGTGCTACGCTGAAATCTTTCATTTCCAATGGTGGCGGCTATGAAAGTACGGTATGAGACAGCTGATCTTGATGGCTCAATAGAAGTTGACGCACTACCCCAGAGCGGGCAGGAAATCGAGATCGAGGGAAAGCCTTACAAAGTGGCGTACGTTTTAGCGAAAGTGGACGGCGATATAGAAGCGGTTTTAATGCTTGAAGGTGAGGAGCCTCCACCACCTGAAGACTGGCTCTAAATATCACATTAGAGAGCGTCCTAACGTCCCTGTCGGGGCGCTCACTGATACGCGCTAGCTACTGCCATTCGGTCCCTAAGTGGCATTGCCAACTTGCTCATAAGCATGTTTCTTGTCGCGCTGAATAATTTCAGTACATCCCTGCTGACCATAAAAACATTCATCAGGCATTCCATCTGAGCTATGGCCGCAACAATCAGCACAGATCCAGCCGCATTCGCCCCTAGCGGCTTCATTAGTCCATTTGATCATTGGCTCGCGCATAACGTCGTTGATCTTTTCTGCTAGATCATCTTCATTCTGGTATTCAATTACCGGGCCAACTACTAACTCGAATCCATTGCTCATGACTCCACCTTCCAGCCTTGGCGCTCGCAGTGATTAGTTATGATCTCTTGCAACTGCGCATCAATGCCGAACCGCTCGCAGGCTGCCTTTAGGTTGATAGATGATTCCTCGCCACGCTCAGAAGCTGCCTTCCAGTCACAGACCATTTCGAGAACGTCGAACAAGTCCATGCCGTTGACGCCGTTTTCGTAATGTTCTGGGTGATGGCTGTTGCGGGCGTAGTGATGCTCAAGCATCGGTTTAAGCATTTGGCGGCGCCGCTCGTATTCATCGGAGCCGAAAGCAGCCTGGCCTTCGCGCTCGATTAAATCGTCGATCTCTGCCAGTGGACCAAGCTCGGCATTAGTCAGCTTTGATTGATCGTGCGCAGCACCACGGCGGATGAACTCAATAGCGCATTCGCCTACCAGCTCATTAACACGGCGAATATGGCGAAGTGTTTTCTCAGCGCTGTTCATTGCATAGCTCCTCAAGCATCGCACTCTGCTCATCGGCATAAGCCCATAGCGCGTTGATGTACGTTTCGACGTCACGGTATAGGCTGTCGCCTACCACGTCCCATAAGCCGCCGCGATCTATATTGGGAAGCACAGGAGAGGGCGGTGGCGTGCATTGGGGCGTGACGTGTACATACTCGACTGTCGAGCAGCTAGCGACGGAAAGAGCCAGTGGGCCTATCAGTAGCAGGACGGTTATCGGCTTCACGTTGTGTCTCCGCTGATTCTTTGCGGGCCTTGGCCCCTGCGTCGTTAATGCGCTGCTCTATCTCACGTGCGGCTCTCTCATGCGATGCTGCACGATTTGCGTCATCCGCTTTCTTGCGTGCCGTGTTGCGTTGCTTGAGCAGTACGCCGATAGCGCCTGTCAGCATGACAACTAACGCGATAATGGCTTCAAGCATTGGACTGCCTCTTTTCCGCTAACTCGGCCTTGAGCTTGGGCTGCTCGATGTTGCGCAGAATGAATGCCCCTGTTGATAGCACTGCCCCGCCGATCATGAACCAGCGATCAGGCACAATGCCGTTCCAGAACGGGAGCAGGCCTTGCAAGATGGTGATGGCAGACAGAAGGGCGGCTTGGTTAGACCAGAGCCGATGCCAGACAGGCGCGTCATCAGATAACTTCATCACTCTCTCCGAAGTATGCTCGCGTGGCACTGATTACGCTGGGCCTCGAATGTGCCCGCCTTAGCGGCTTCGTGTTGCCATCCGCCTAGAATTATGGCGTTGGCAGCCATTAACCCGGCGATCATTTCGGCCTGACTTGCAATACGCTGCTGATATAGCTCTGCTTGCTCCATACGTCGTTCATATGACGCCGACCACCCTGAGGCAAGGGAGGTGCAAGCCACGAGCAGCAGCGCGACAATCCAAAGCGGTACCGGATAGCTCTTCACCAGCCGTTTCATCGGTTCCCCTTGATCGCATCAGCGACCGCTTTAAGGAAAGCGCTTAAGCCCATCTGATGGACACGCTCTTGAATGCCATGGACGCCCATAAGGGCCATGCCTGCACCAATCCCCATCGCCACCTCATCGGGCATCTGATACTCACCTCCGAATGGAATAGAGGAGGACCAGATAATCAGTTTGATCGTGCAAAAGGCGATAACAGCACACGTCAGCGCCGTAGTTCGGTTTCCAATTAGCCATGAA
Source organism: Vreelandella populi (assembly GCF_003989825.1). Taxonomy (GTDB): domain Bacteria; phylum Pseudomonadota; class Gammaproteobacteria; order Pseudomonadales; family Halomonadaceae; genus Vreelandella; species Vreelandella populi. Next base: position 137,974 of record NZ_RZHE01000007.1, on the reverse strand, counting down.
AGGATGAACGCGGGCGCAGCAGCGGCGAAGCGCGGATCAGAAAAGATCGATGAGGCAATTGCCCACAATTGCACTAGTAAGTCGTGCATGAGCGACCCCCTATTTTCCCTGGCCGCTTGGTTCCTTCAACAGGGTGTACGCACTGAGTACAACAATCTGATAGAGGGTTTGAACGAGCATTCCGCCTGCCGCGCGAAATTCAGGCTCGATGATCTGGCTAACAGTGCCCAGTCGCCATGTCACCATTCCGCAAGAAACTCCAGCGATAGAAAGACAGATGAAGCGACGGATGCCGTATGACTCAGGCTTGGCGAATTGCCGTCCATACAACACTGCCGTTAGCGCAGCGAGCGGTATTTGAATGAGTGCAAAAGTGGAGTCGAGAGTCATAAGCGCTTATCTACTTCGTCGTACCAGTGATTTGGCGCATCAGGCATAACCGGGCTTTCGAATAGCTCGCGCTCTTCTTTCCGGCGACGCACCAGCCCCGCCCAGGGCTTGCCACCTGCATTGATCCAGCGGTCAAACTCAGCGGCTGCTCCGTCATAGTCGCGGGCATTCAGCTTGCGGAGCAGGGTAGAACGCTCAAGGGCGCCGCGACCCAGGTTGAAAGCGAAGCTCACCAGGGCATCGAACTGGTTTTGATTGAGCGGTGCAGTGACCAGATCGTTAACCGCTTGCTCGAATGAAGCCACGTCGCGGCGCAGAATGTCTTCGGCCTCAGCTTTCGTAATCGTCATGCCTGGCTTAACGGTGCCGGTGTGGCCATAGCCAATGGTCAATACGCCCACCACGTCCTGATACGCAGACAGGCGCAGACCTTCATGGCTCTTGATCAGATCAAGTCCAGTCGGTGATAGGCGCATTGGAACCTCAGAATAAAAAGCCGCAGGGAAGCGCGGCGAATCCTCGGGCGAGGATGGGAAAGGGTGGGCCGACCGGCAGGGGCGATATGTGGTTGCCGTTTTTTAAGTCCGGTGGCCCGAACGCAAAAAGCCCGCCTTTTGGGGGCGGGCCTTGAAATATGTGCTGGTTAAGCGTAGCTGTGACAGCTTGAATATTATTCTACGGTATCCACTCGGTTTTGCAAATCTTTTTTAGGCAAGCCATGCCTGTGAGTAAAACCCTTTTCTAACCTGGCGTTTCTAGCCGCTTTGCCAGCCTCATGAAGGTCTTTAAAGCGACCAATGTAAATATCCTTGCCTTCGCACTTAAGTCTGACTAAATAACGCCCACCTTTAACCGCTATTACTCCGTTGTAGCCCGACGTATTGTTCTTATTCATAGCTGAGTTACGGGCGTTGTTGCAGCCAGTACCGTCACGCAGGTTTGAGAATGCGTTATTTAGACCATCTCCATCCAGGTGATCTATTTCATCAGGCGGCTCTTGCCCAGTCTCAAGCTTCCAAGCTACGCGGTGAGCAAATACGCTCTCCGATGGTTTGTCAGAGTATTCAACAGTAACAATACGATATCTTGTGCCAGTTGAGGCCGTGATCACGCGACCAGCCTCCGTATTTAGTAGCCGCTTTCTGTTCTTCTTCTTTCGATACTGCAATATCCCTGTTTCAGGGTCGTATATAAACTGGGTTCTGAGATCTACAAACGACGGAAGCGGTTTTCTATCAATCATATGCCCACCTCAAGCAGCCTTATTGACTTCTTTCTGCTCAATCCATACTTGCAGTAACCGGCGAGCCTTGAATGCGCAATCCTGCAGCGCTTTAACTGTGTGGAAAGGTCTAACCGCAGTAGGCGGCTTGTATATCTCCATTTCCTCTTTGCTCATTGCAGCCACTTCTTCGCAAAGCCCCTTCAACTCCTCGCAATCAGGAAGCGCGGTTTTTGCGCGAAACCCAATGCGACGAAGCAGCAGGTCTTGCCTCTCTATCATTTGCCGCGCTGTAACCATGAAGTCGCTATCACCCATCTTTTCGGGGCGAATGCGGGCGGCCTGAAGAAGCATTGCTGCAGCCTGACGCCTGGGCAGCCTATCCAGTAGCGCGGCACAGGCGCGATGCCATGCGCTCTCTGGGTGGTATCGCATGGCCGCAATCATGGCTTGATCTGACCGACCGCCTCCGCCCATTACTTCGCCTGCCATGGCCGCAACGCTAAAGGGCTGGTAGCCAATATTCTCGTGGCGCATATCTAGCTGTAGCTCAAGCATGGTGTCGATGATGCGCTTAACTGCCGCGTCTCTTGCCACATCGCTCCGTACAGCAGCTTCAACCACTGCCCATGGATTAGATACGTTTAACCAATCGTCGTATGTCATGCCTTCACCTCGCTACGCAGCCACTCATGCAGCCCAGGGCTTGCGGAAACCACCTTCAGTTCAGAATCTTTGCTTTCACCAACGGTTGGGCCGAAAATCTCGAACATAAGGCCGTGATCGTCAGTAACGACGATAAGTTTTTCGCCTTTGCGAGCTAGTTCCTGAAAGCCATTCCAGCGCGACACTTCCTGCCAGCCTTCCTTCATCACGCCGCCGATCTCGATGTCGTAGAAACGCTCTGTTCTGACTGTCGCTTTCATGCTGCCCCCTTGTGCCGTTCCGCGATGCGCCGCGCTTGGTTGCCGTTCTCTGCGCTGCCGATTTCGTTGCCGCCTTGGTAGATCAGAAATAGATCAACGCCGCCGCAGGTGAACTTGGTTATCTGATAGCGGCCGCAGTCACTGATAATCACGTCCCGTATTACCTTCTTGGTTACCGGGTCACGCTTTACTGCCCACTTCACTCGAACACCTCCTCAATCTGCACCAAGCACCCGCCGCCTTTCGTGTTATCACTGCGAATAATGGTCAGCTGGTCTATCTGCTCATCATCTGCCCACACCTGGGCATGAGTGAGGGCGTCTAGCAGGGCTTTCCCGCCGTAGTTATCAATGTCGCGCTTGCGGCGATCCGGCGGGTAGAGCGTCACGCGCACTGACAGGCGCCCCCGTAAGGGCGCGTCGTCGTATTGCTGGCCAACCAATTCGCCCACTAGGCGCCGAAACTCGCGGCCTTTGCGTGATAGCAGCGTGCGGCCTTTGAGATTTCGCCACACGGTATTGGTAGAAGGCGGAAAGGGAAGTGTTAACTCGATCATTAGTCACCTTCTACCAAGTGGTGGCGGTCGGCGATTAGCTCATCAGCAAGGGCATAGGCGGCTTCGAACAGCTCTTTGGCGATGGCCTTTGCTATAGCATCCTCGCCCTCTACCTCGGGCTTGTTGATATAAGAATCTCGGGCGGCCTTCGCCTTAGCCAGTCGCTGCCCGGCCTTACTGCTGATCATGATCATAAAATCCGCTCCCTCGGCTCGCCGTGTTCGTCTACGTCCCGCACGACTTTGTAAACGCACCCCACGAAAGCTGCGATACCCGCTATCCAGATGATCATTGGCCCACCTCCAGCGCTGCTATCAGATCAGGGCGAAAGCCGCTCCAGTGCTGCTCGCCATTAACCACCACCGGCATTTCGCGATAGCCCAGCGCCTCTACGTTGGCGAATGCATTGGCGTCCCACGTCACATCGCGCTCCACGTACTTAACGCCCATCTGATTTAGCTTGGCCTTGGTCATCTTGCAGGGCTTGCAGCCCGGCTTTGAATAAACTGTGATCATGGCTTCTTCTCCTCTGATCGTTTGCGCAATTCAGCATTAAGAGACGGCGTGCAAAGAGCCGTGATCCCGCCGACGGAAATGATCAGTAGCGCTAAAAATAGCCATGTCATTGAATACGCTCCCGTGGCTCGCCGTTCTCGTCAAGATCATTCAGCAGGTAGATAACGGCGCCGATGAAGGCGGTTGCTCCGGCAATGCAAATTAGGATGGTCATTGGGCTTTCTCCCGTAGTGCCAGCTCAAGGCGGAATAGGTCGCAGCACAGCTTGTGCGCCAAGTGGTGTTCGCCGGTTTCGGCGTCGTGTTGCTCGCCTTTAGCCAGGGCTAGCTCATGGCGGGTACCAGCGGCCATATAACGGCGCTCAGCGTTCTCAACGTGCTGCCAGTTACCATCGGCATACTTGGCGGCGCCAAAGGTCAGTACGCGGGCTACGGCTTCCAGTGCTAGCGGCATATCGCCTAGCAGTAGGTCGAAGCGGGGCTTTTCGGTGTCGAATTTCATACCGGTAGGCTCGGGCATGTTCATAGCGCACCCTCCCGTAAGGCGGCATCCAGTGTTCTCGCCACCCATTCCCACTGTCGTTCCCATAGCTCTGGCGTGCGGTGTATCTCGTCGTGATGCTGTCGGCAAACGGGCATAACCATTGAGTCGGGCGCAGTCATGCCGCCGCCGCTCATATGCCCAATGCCCTTGAGGTGGTGCGGGTCATCGGCAGGAGCGCCGCACATTACGCACGGCTGCTGCTTTACCCAGTCCAGATATTTGCGGTTACGGTAGGGCTTTTGCTTGAGCATCATGCGCATTCCTTGTATTCGCCCGGGTTGATGCCTTTCAGGCTCGGATCAGTCAGCCGGAAGCCCAGCGACGTAAAGTGCTGCCAGCACGCATCCAGAAACTCGGCTTTCTGCTTGGTGTTCATGCCCCGGGTTACCGCGAAGTCAAAAGGTAGCTGCATGAGTTGTAGCTTTTGCTCATACGGCAGGGGAGCCACGACACGCTCAAACGCGGCGCGGTACTCGTTGCTATCACGGCACAGGATCGGTACGCCAAAATGCAGCTTGGTGAAGCCGCGATACTCCTCGGCAGTCATGTCGCCCTGGGCTGCGGCCTCTTTGCACCACTTGCCATGCAGCTTGTCCTGCTCATGCGTTTTCTTCGGCTGGTACTTGCGCACGATGATTTCGATCTTTCCCCAGGCCTGGATGGCCTGGGTTAGAACGGATGGCATGCGCCCAATAGCGGCGAGCGCTTCGGTTAGGTTCGATGCACGGCTAACGAACGGCTTGGCTTGCTTACCCATGCTCCACCTCCCGATCTTGCTCGGTCGCGTCGGCGCTGGCGTCGTAGTCGTCGATGCGGCGCAACTTGGCCGGAAGGTACACGCCACAGCCGTCGCTAAACTCAACTGCCCAGCCGCTTAGGCCTGATGTGTTGTCATACCAGCCATTGCTCGTTTTAAAAGATTCGCCGTCGCTTACCCACGCTATGGCAGTGCAGGTCTCGCCAACTGCAGATGGGTCGCCGCCAACCACCAAACACAGGCATCCCGGCTCAATAGGCTTCATGCCTCCACCTCCCGCTGCGCTTTCAGCTGCGCCCGGCCGCGCTCTACTTCGCTACGGGTGCAATTCCATTTGTGCATGTTCTGGGCAATCGATAGCCGGTTTAGGTCAGCGACAAACTCAGGGTTATTGCGGTGGCTAAACTTGCGATTTGGGCGCTTTAGGCCCAAGTAATACGCTTTCTGGCTCACGCAGCTAATCGTGCGCTCCAGCTTTTCAGCGATAGCCTGGACCGACCATTTTTTGCTTGTGTACGTCTCGCGCAGGAACGTGAGTTCGTATTCTTCCCAGTGCTCATACTTAGCTTGCATGACGCACCCCCATGAACGCGGTGAGACGGTCCATAAATCCGGGCTTCGCGATCTGCTGGAGGTCGTGAGACGTGTAGTAACGGGCGCCGTCGCTGGTCATGCACCGGAAAGTCCCATTGCCTAGGTCATCAATCGGCTTAATGCCGCGAAGGGCTAGCAGGGTTAGCTCGTATTTGGTGAGAGTCATAACGCACCTCGCTTGCCGTCTTCGCTTTGCTTAACCAGCTTGAAGCGTTCAGCGCAGCCAAAGAGGTCATATGGTCCGAGCGGCTGAATTTGATGGCCATCAAGGTGTAATCGGAGAATGCAGGCCGCAATCTGGCAGCCTGAAATATCAATCCCGTCATATTGCAGGTAGCTATCAATCGTATCGATCGTATGCGCCTCGCCATCTCCTAGAATCTCCAGCACCACAGCGCACTCAGGGGCTCCCGGTATAGCCGCCTCCACATCGATATGTCCCTCAAGGCTTTTATCGCCAACAGAGTTCAATGACTTGTACTGCTCCATGGATTCGTGAATATTCATGCAGCACCTCGCTTTCGCTCATACGCCTGCTCGATCAGCTCCTGGCGGCGAATCTCCTCCTGACGGCGGCGCTCATCTTCGGCCTCAGTCTTGGCGCGTCCGTCATCACTCAGCAGCGAACGAAGGTGTTTAATGTTCGCCTGGGCGCGCTCTTTTACTTCGGGATCAAGTTCATCATCGGGATTTTTGAAGCCGTGAGGCGCGGGCAGTAGATGCTGCACTTCTGGTGCTTCAAGGCGGCCCAGTTTAATAGCCTCGCTGATTGCGTCCTGGCGACGTTCTGGCGAATAGCCCAGCGATACTTGCCACTTAGGCTTGCGGCCTTCGGCTTTTGCTTTGGCGATCTCGCGGTCATATGCACCGATAAACGCCATGCGGGCGCCTACCTTGTCGCCCAAATCCAGCACCGGCCGGGCAACACCCATGGCGGCGGCCACCTCCTCAGTCCAAACGATGGTGTCAAGGTCATCCTGGCCGCTTAGGGCGAGCGCCCAGGCTTCATTGGCAGACAGGAAAGCGTCAGCACTCGGCATACGCTCAAGAATTGCGGCCAGGGTTAGGCGGCCGGTTAGCTCAGAACGGCAGCGCGCTAGTGACTGCTCAATTTCTGCACGCGGATATTGGCGAAGGTCACGAATCATCAGCGAGGCAGCAGCGGGCTTGATTTCGCTACCCAGCACTTCGGCAGTGGCGTAAAGCTGTTCAAGCAGCTGTTCGGCATCGATCTTGGTCAACATCAGTCGTCTCCCCAGCCGCTAGCCAGCAGGCGCTTGGCTTCGTCAACGTTGCTCAGGTTGGATTGCGTCGAATCCATCTGGCGGGCGCGTGTTTGCGTCATCTGGCTGCCGGTCTGCATCTGCGTGGCAATGGCTTCGCAGTCAGCCAGGAGTGAGCCAACAGGGTGGTGTTTGTTCACGTAGAACTGGTTGTTCATACTCAGGTAGTACGCAGCCACAGCAGGGGCGAGGTCTTTACCAACACGGTCAACAAGCTGGCCCATTTGCCCGGCTGTCTTCTGGTTCCAGATGGGGTACACGGTGTAGCGGCGACGGTAAGTTATTGCGTAGTTGGCCCATGCCTTGAAGGTTTTGGCATCAGGGTCTTTAGGGCCGGGCATGTCTTTAGGGATTGCACAGCGCGGTTTGTCAGCAGAACGAATAGCGACCACATTCCCGGCAGCGACCGGCGCTTCAGCGTCGGGTGCAACAGGTTCACTGGAAGGTTCATTGACTGATTCAAAAGAGTGACTGATTCCGGGTGCAGATTCTTCACTACCCCCTAGTGCAGAATTTTCACTACCTAGTGCAGATTCTTCACCCTCTAGTGCATCCTGTTCACCCTCTACCTTTAGGGGTGCAGAAATTTCACCCTCTAAATTAAGAAGGTAAATGTTAGTGGAATTACCTTTAACGCCTTTGCGCGAACGCTTGATAACCAAGCCCGATTCACACAGAGCGTCGATATGCTTCATTGCTGAACGCTTGCTTATCTCGCACTGGTCAGCAATGTGCTGGTAGGAAGGCCAGCATTCGCCTTTGTCATTAGCGTTATCGGCGAGCTTGATCAGCACAAGCTTACGGCTGGCATTGCCAACCTTAACGCCGAACGCTTTAACCATTAACATCATGCTCATGCTGCCACCTCAGTGCTCTGGCCATTCCAAAGGCTGGCAAGCCAGTTAACGCCCTTGGGTGTGAATTTAGCGGTGTTGAAGGCGTGCTCGTTTTCAGCAACACCGGTCTTAACGACAAAGCGACCAGCGTCGATATGGTTCTGGTAGGGCATCCACTCGCCACCAAGGCGATACATGATCTTGTGATCAGCCAGAAAGGCGCGCAGGTCGCGCTCGTTGGCTTTAAGAAGCTTGGCTACCTGACGAAAGCCTTTGTTGCCGCTGTCGGCACTGACGTAGCGCTCAACGAACTCAACAGAAGGGCGCGCTTGCTCAATAGCGGCCTGCTGCTGTTCAATACGCTCGGCTTGGTCGGCGGCAAGGCGCAGAGCTTCGGCCATTGACTGCGGGACCTGAAAGGACGGTGTAGCAACGTAACCTTCAAGCTCACGCCAGCGTTTGATGACAGCCATACGTGCTTTTGCGCTGTAACCGGTCAGCAGGCAATCGGTTAGGTCGCGGTCAAGGTGATATTCAGTTTGTTTGCGGTTCATGCTGTCGAAATAGATGCCCTGAAACATCAGGACATCTTTTTCTAGCTCGATCAGCATTTTTTGAATGTCCGCCTTAACGTTGTCGTGACGCTTATCTGTCAGCTCGGCAATTTCACGGCTGGTCATCGTCGGCTGGACATTCTGTGTAAGTGCGGTATTATTCATCTCAGTACCTCATTGCATTGCATCAGTTAAAAGCCCGCCACGCTCCCCAGCGAAATGGCGGGCTTTTTGCGTTATTAGCTTGCAGCTTTCTTAAGCTGCCCCTTCCTACCGAGCAGACGCACTTCCCAGACGTCCTTATTCACGCCAGACAGGTCGATAAGCACCTGGGCGTAGTTAGTGCCGCCTTGCAGATCGCTAAGCGGCAGAGAGCCCGCTTTGATCCACTGAGAAACAGCCCCAGGTGTTACCTGGCAGGCACGTGCACAACGTGCCGTTCCGCCAGCCTGGGTAATAAGTGTTCCGAGGGTGAGTTCCATGTGCGCTACCAAGTAAATGTTTACGTACTAATGGTAGCGTCTGCTAAAAGATTGCGCAATCTATCTATTGCAATTGCAATATGTACGCATGGTTGAGGCGGGTATAAGATGTGCTTAGCAATCACTAAACACGGCGTTGAAATGGACCAATCAGAATTTCACATAGCTAACAAAGACTGGTTTAGGGCGCGGTTCCCTGAGCGCTTGCGCGAAATAACTCGGAAGGCTCACGGTTACAGTGAGGGCAAAAGCGATAGAGGTCTGGGTAAGTGCGTATCTGATAAGACAGGTATTCCAGCTCCGACAGTTTCGCGTTATCTATCTGGTTCGATGCTGCCTGGCGTTGATCGCTTACTGGTTTTGGCTGACGCATACGACACGCCGGTTGATTATCTGGCTGGCAATAATGATGCCCCTATTGGGCACTTCTCTATGGAAACGCTAGATCAGCGCATCCCTAGAGAGCTATTAATGCATGTTCTAGCAATGATGGCTGAGCTGAGATCCACGGCTGCGCCCGGCGTCAGTGATAAACACTTCGCGCTTTCAACTGTTGAACTGCTAGACAAAGTATCAGACCGACCAGATATGAATGAGCATGAGATGACCGGTCTTGGTCTGTCTCTTCTTAAAGGTGAGCCAAAGCCGTAACCATAGCCGTAGCCACCTTTGCATCAGACCCGCCCATGTGGCGGGTTTTTTTTGTGCGCGCAGAATTAACTTTTTAATGATTATTGTCGCCAATTGCTAAGCCTATCTAGTTTCAGCATTTCATAACCTACGCTATACTGTTTGTACATACAGTAAAAAAAGGAGGGGATAATGGCGGATCAGAAGGAAGCTTTTCAACGGCAGAACAATAACCATACAAGCAATTCACGAGACCGATTATTGGCCGTTGAGAGGCGAGACCCGTCATTAACCCCGATATTTTGCAAAATCCTCCAAGCTGCCCACGATAAATTCCAGGCTAAGAACAGCCGTAAAGCCCCGTAATTCAAGAAACTACCCTTCCCTATACGCCGATCATTACGTGGTCGGCGTATTTTTTTGCGCAATATTCTTGACGATATTACGTGTTTAGGTAAAACTAAACGTACGAATTGTTGAGGACGCGAAATGATCACCCTAACCCCACGCCAAATTGAACTGACCGAGCTAGCCAGCAAAGGCCTGGATAGTCAGGACATAGCGGACGCGGTAGGCATCAAGGTCAACACAGTTCGTATCACTTTGCAGCAAGCGAGAGAGCGTGTAGGCGCCAAGAACATTGCGCATCTGGTCGCTATCTCCATCCGAAAAGGCCTGATCTGCATGTTGGTAGTAACAATGCTCACAGGCACCGACGACGGCCTACGCCGCTCAAGCAAGACGCGGATCGTTCGCCGGGTTGAACAGGTTGAGATGTACGCATAACCGGAAGCTGACCGGATAACAGCCGCTCATTAACAATCTGCCGTAGTACGCGCGCAGCCACCCCGTAAGCGGAGGCCAGAAAGCACACATACAAGATGCTCTGGTCGCGGGGCGTTTCCCTAAAAGGATTGGGAATCGTAGGCACTCTGGATTGCAACCCCAGGCTGCCGATAGCGACATCAGTTGTGCGTGAGAAGACGCTGGCCCTTGTTATCAGGGGCCACCGGGGAGTGCGCTGCACGGAGCCTGTCGTCTATTTAAGGGAGCGTAGCCGTGATCACAGCGTGTTCCACCGATGTTTCCACGAATTACACAGGAGAGCGTTATGGATCAGTCAGCAAAAGATGTGATGCGCGAGAAGTTTGAAGAGTTCGCGGAAGACAAGGGCATGAGCCTGGATGAACGATTCTTTGAGGAAGGCAATAACTACGTTGACGACGACACGCGATTGGCATTTGAGATCTGGAGCGCTGCTCACGCTGCCGCTCTGGACGACTAGCCGCTAATCAACAGGAGGTGGGTATGAAGATCAGCGAGCGTCTTCATCAACGACTGATCAATGAGCTTGGGCTTCAAATTGAGCCGCCTGTGCGTATACGTCGAGGCAAGCATGGCATTAGTGCAGGCACCTGGGCGTGGAAAGCAGATTACAAAGAGGGCTGCGGCATGGGCGAGATTGGCAGCGAGGACACTATGCAGGATTGCGTTAAAGCCAGGCAGCTCAAAACTTACACAGAATGCAGGCCGTTAGGGTATTTGATTGTGTGTGCTGAGAATTAACTATTACCACCCGTTCCGCTGGGTAACGCGGCCCAAGGCGCTCCCTCTGACGCCGAGAATATCAGAGGGCATCGGGGAGTGTTTTGTGCCTGCATAGAGACCCAAGTGGCACGATGCAGGGTAAACGCCGGGCCAGCCAGAAGGCAGAGCACTCCACCGATATTCCGCTCAAGGTTGAGATCCATTGCCCGCGCACAGCGGGCTTTTTTGTGGCCTGCGTTTAGCTAAGAGGTGACGCGATGATTCCCGTAAAACAAGGCGCCGTGACGCACGAAATCGAAGACAAAACGCGAGTTGTTGACCTGCTCAAGCAGTACGGGCGCATGCCAGTTTGGCGCAAGACGCCAGCGCGGCGCAGTGATGCAGATAAGCCAGCAACGCCGCAGGAAATGCTCAACAGCATCCGTGCAGCGGACTACGCGCAGCGGTTGCATGGCGTTAAGCCTGCGCATTTACAGCTCTGGCAGGCCCCGTAATGCGATGTGTTCTAACCATTCTCTTTTCTATTGCACTAGTGCTCGGGATTATCGGAATCGTGATCTGGGCACTGAGATCGTAGGAGGCTCTATGGGAGCGCTTAACCGGCTTCACCAACTAGCCGACCAATGCCGCCAACAGTGCGGTTTTTTTGTGTCTGTCGGCGCCGGTTTCCATGCATGCGGCGGCGAGTCGTTTTCGGTCCTGGTCTACACGCGAGGGGAGCAGATTGCGAGTTTTGATGGCGATACCTCAGCCGAGGTTGCTGACCAGTTAGCCGAATTCATCGCCGAGCGCATGCAGGAGGCAGCATGAAGTTTCCAACACGAGTCGCTGGCATCCCTTGCCAATGCGAGGTGCTGGCTTACAGCGAGGGCACGCCAATGCGGATCACTGGCTGGGGATTTGGCGACGCCGAACCACCGGAACCGCCCGAGTTTGAGTATCAAATTCTCGACCAACGCGGACGCCCAGCGGCATGGCTAGAGCGAAAGCTGAGCGACGATGACGACGAACGGCTGGAAAGCGAGTTCTTAGCGACGCGCGACTGGCTAGAGACCGCATAAAAAAGCCCACATACCTGGGCGAACAGGTAGTGGGCCGAGTCTTACATAACAGGAGAAAGGCTATGTCATTTTTTGACGCTAAGCAACAACTAGCGCAGATGCTGCGTAACGGGCAGATGACGCTAGGGCAATACGAAGTCGAGCTTGAGGCGCTGAAATACGCGCACGGCGAGTCAATGAGCAGTGCCGATCAGCGGCAAGGAGTGGCGGCATGAGTTATGCAGTCATGGTGCTGGGCGAATCAGGGGCGGGAAAGTCTCGCTCGATGAAGAATCTCAACCCAGCTGACACGCTGGTTATTCAGCCGATCCGCAAGCCGCTGCCGTTTCGCTCTGCTGGCTGGGGAGCTTTCAGCAAAGACAACCCTGATGGCAGCGTGATCGTGACCGACAATATCCCCAATATTATCAAGTGCGTCGTGAACGCCGAGAAGTGGGGTAAGAAGCACGTCGTCATCGATGATGCCCAATACATCATGGTCAACGAAAGCCTGCGCCGTAGCGCGGAGACTGGTTTTACCAAGTTCACCGAGATGGCCAAGGGTTATGTCGATCTTGTCCACGCAGCGGCGAATGCAAACAACGACGTGCGCGTCTATTTCATGACGCACATACAGACTGATGATTTTGGTTTTTCTCGGGCCAAGACGGTCGGAAAGATGATCGATAGCCAAGTTTGCCTGGAAGGGCTGTTTAGCATTGTTCTCAAGTGTCAGGCGCGTGACGGTCGGCACTTTTTCTCAACGCGAACCAATGGCAACGACCCAGTGAAAACGCCGGAAGAAATGTTCGACTCACCTGAAATTGAAAACGACTTGGCGGCAGTTGATGCGGCCATTTGTGACTACTACGGCATTACCCAGCCGCAACAACAGGAGCAACCAGCATGAGCGCAGTCTTCCAATACAACGAAGAGAAAGCCATCGCCGCCGACGCGGGCGGTGGTGATTACATCACTGAGTCGTGCGTTGTGCGCGGCTTTATTGAGCAAGCAAAATGGGTCGAGGCCAGCAGTGGCGCCAAAGGCCTGGAGCTTACGTTTGAGAGCGAGCATGGCAAAAAAGCCAACTATCTGACGCTCTACTATCAGAAGAAAGACGGCTCTATCAACGAGGTGGGCGATCAGCAGATTCAAAGCCTGATGGGTTGCACTGGGGCGCAGTCGCTGAGTATGACCAACAACGGGAGCGCCATGATTGCCCCGGAGCTAACACGCAAGCCTGTGCAACTTGCACTTGAGCGTGAGAACTACGTCAAAGGCAACGGTCAGAACGGATTCCGGTTTCAGATTAAGTGCATCATGTCTGCCAAGTCAGGACTGACTATTGCCGAATACAAGGCAGGCAAGCAAGCAGAATCCGCAGGGTATTGGGCGCAGCGTTTTGCGCAGAATCCGCAGGGCGAGCCACCTAAGCAGCAAGCCACACAAGCAAGCGGACAGCACGACTATAGCAACAGTTATGTGCCGCCCGCTGACGATATGGACGACACCATCCCGTTCTAGATCAATAACTTAAACATGCATCAAGGCTGCCATTGTGCGGCCTTTATTTTTTGGAGGCGACACAATGCAATCACTCTACGCGCTGACCAACGAGTTCCAGCAGTTAATCGAGATAGATGCCGACAACGACGCGGACTTTGCCGAGGCTCTAGCTACCACGCTAGACGTTAACAGCAGTCAGATTGAAGACAAGATTGAAGCCACGATCATCGTTGCCCGGCAGCTTGACGCCGAAGTCGAGGCCCATGACGCCGAGATTAAGCGGCTGACAGCCCGCAAAAAGACACTAGAGCGCAATGCTCAGGCGTGCCGCGACCGAGTGCTGTGGGCCATGGAAAACACAGGCCGAGACAAGATCAAGCGGCAGCTGTTCACGATCACCCGCGCCAAGCCGCGCGCTGTTTGCTCGATTGAGCATCCCGATCGCGTGCCTGAGCAGTACACGAAGCTGATTCCAGCCAGCCGCCAGCCCGTGAAAGCCGAGATTCTTAAGGCGCTACAAGCGGGCGAGAACGTCCCAGGCTGCAAGCTGGCAGACGGCAAGGCATCGCTACGAGTCAGTTAGCTACCGAACAACGCATAGCCTAACGCCTCGCTGCTGCGGGGATTTTTTAATGCCGGGAGAATAATCATGTGGTTTAAAAACCTTCACTTGTACCGCCTTCACGCCGCGCCTGAGCTAGATGTTTCAACTCTTGCCGACGCGCTACAGGCCCACGCCGCCAAGCCACTAAGCAATGCCGATGCCCGCCGAATGGGCTGGGCAGCTCCTGCTGGTCGATTAGGTGGAGGCCAGCTAGTTCACGAAATACAGGGGCACCGACTGATTAGCGCCCTACGCCAAGAGCGAATGCTGCCGGGGTCGGTGGTTAAAGAAGAAGTAGACGATCAAGTAGCCGACATTGAAGCCCGCGAAGGCCGTAAGGTAACGCGCAAAGAGAAGACTGCGCTGAAAGAGCAGGTAACAGAGGCCTTAATGCCTCGGGCATTTGTGCGCAGCCAAAAGATTGACCTCTGGTGGGATACAGAGAGCAATCTAGTGGGCATAAACACTGGTAGTCGCGCTCGTGCCGAGGACGTTCTCGATCTATTGCGCGAAACGCTAGGCAGCTTGAAAGCAACTCCCCTGTCATCGCAGACGCTGCCTATTCGGGCGATGACCACTTGGCTTGGCGATCCAGCTAGCCGCCCAGCAGACTTGCAGGTAGGCGACAGCGTGGTACTCAAAGCAAAAGGCGATGACGGCGTTGTTCGAGGGCGGCAGTTAGACCTCGACAGCGACGAAATACACCAGCACCTCGAAATCGGGCGGCAGGCGTCGCAAGTGGCACTCAGCATTGAGGGACAGCTTTCGTTCGTGATGCACGACGATCTAGCGCTTAAATCGCTGCGCTTTGGTGATGCCTTGATTGAGGAAGCGGATATGTCGGACGACGGCGATGACGCCTTGGCGCGACTGGAAACCGACTTCGTGATTATGGCCGGAAGCCTGCGCGATAGCGTGGCACGCATTATGGAATGGCTAGGCGGCGATGCTTACGCGCCGCCCGAAGCTTACAAGATGGCGTTAACAGAATAGTCCAACGCTGCGGCACTAATAGACGCAGAGCCAGCGCCCCTTCATTGGGGCTTTTTATTGGAGCGAACAATGAGCTATCCAGAATACGCCCAATGGCTCTATGCCGAGTGGGCTAAAGCCGAAGCGCGCGGTGCTTGGGAGCGTTACGTTGAAAGCCTCGACTAAACGCTGTCCCAAGTGCGGCTGCACCCGCCTTCGCCTATTCAGATCGATCAACAAGAAGCAGTGCGACCACTGCTGGCACATGTTCGAGTGGCCGCTAGAGCCAGGGCAGGAGCCGCTAGTTGGGCCGAGTGCCGACAGATACATAATTACTGGAGAATCCCATGGAAAGAACACTAGAAAGCCTTGAGGCAACGATTGAGCAGCTTACCCAGCGCAATGATGAGCTGGAATCTGAGCGCCTGGCTGTGCTGGCAGAGAACGACGCGTTGGCAGCAGAGAATGTGCGGCTTCGCAATGAGCTGGCCGCTATGAATCGTGAGGTGGCGTGATGAGCGCAGCATCGCAGAATGAAATGGAGCGGTTGCGGAAAGCAGCTGAAATTCTTGTCGATAAGAACGATGCGGCGAACGAAAAGAACCGCGAGCTAATGGTGATGGTTGAGCGTTTGACCGATGAACGCGATGCCGCCCTTGAGCGCGAGCAGGCGCTGGCGGCGCATGTTGAGCGGTTGAAAACAAACTTCATGGCAGGTGCAGACGATGAACAATTAGGAGAGATAATCAACGGTACGCCTTACGCCTCACTTGCCCGCCGCGACCTCATCAAGCAGGCGGAGGCGTTGGAGGGGTTCGCCGATGAAATGCCGATGCTGTCATCAATGGGCGCAAAGGAAGCGCTGCGGCTGAGGGCCGCCGAGCTACGCAAGCAAGCCGAGGGGCAGTAATGACCCAACCACAACACCAGCTCAACCGCAGCCAGCGCCGAGCCCGCGAGAAATCAGCCCGCCGCACGGCAACGCGCATGGATCAACGCCAGTACCACGCGTATCAGGCCAGAGCGAGATTATGGGCCAAGGGCGCCGTAGCCACTGGCCGGCACATCGGCGATAAATTCGAGGGCGAATGGGAGTTTCCGGCGCACGTTCCGGCAGATAAGCGCGAATCAGTGGCCGAGTACGCCACGCACGCGCCGCTTAGGTGGCGTGTCATCGCCCGCTTGGTGCTGCGCTATGACGATGGGCAGGAGATGCGGGAGGCTGATGCCGAGTGTGGCCAAGCACAGAAGATTGGCGAGCTAATGGAGCTGCGCGAGCAGTTGATGCGCGAGCTGAAAGCGGCGGTGAATGCCCGGTATGTGTGGGATTCTTACTACGTGATGGAGTGCTTGGGATGAGTGAGCAGCGAGAGCGGTTTGAGGCGTGGGCAACCGAGGAATCCATGGATGTATCTTGCTTCAATGGATTTTACGGCAACGCAGATACGCGCAAGGCTTGGGAAGCATGGCAAGCCGCATGCCCAGAAGGGTTTCAGGCTGTACCGATCCAGCCAGTTGAACAGCAAATAGACGCAGGCTGCGAGGCAACTGGAGATTGTGAGCGGCTGGGAGAATGTCACCACGATTGTGATTGCAGTATTGCGCCAAAGGTCTACCGCGCCATGCTATCAGCCGCACCGAAGCCGGGGGATGCATGAAGCCGCGAACAATCAACGATTAACAGCCGCCACCAGGGCGGCTTTTTTACGAATGGAGAAAGAGATGACATCGGTTTATCACGAACAAGCAGCAGAGCAGAAGCTACGAGACGAGTGCGGCATACCGGATGACTGGACAGCCACTATGTGGGAATCCAGTGTGCGCTTTATAGGCGAAACTGGGGTGGTATCTCGGGCGCTTGCTGATAAGTACGGCACTGATGATTGGATGGGTATTAGCCAAATGATTATTGGCGCCACTACACCGATGCTGATACCAGAAGATTGCCGAATGTTCGCCTTCAGGCCGCCAGAGGGGCACGTTGCAGCAGAGCATAGCTTCCTGCTGACTGCGACTAAGCGCGACCTTGAAATGGGAACGGATCGCTACCTTTCTCGCCTTGATGAAGACCAGCTACGGCATGCCCGATGCACGATAGATGATCTCTTAAGGCTCAAGAAAGACGAGGTGAAGCGTGTGGTCTGGCGGGTGTGTGACGACTTTATGTGCCTGGGCAACTTCCGCGAAGATGAATATCTGAAAGCCGTGGAGTTTATGGCAGAGAAAGCCAAGGGAAATTTTGAGAAAGAGCCTAAAGACAAGATTCGGCATAAATCACTACAGATAGAGTTAAAGCCAGAGCGCGTACCCGAAAGCGAGTACGAAAGCTTTTTCCAATAGCCGCCCACGAGGCGGTTTTCTTTTTCCAGGAGGCGAAGATGGAGATCAAGCCGATAGAAGTTGAACGCTTTCACGAGAAGTACATAGTTGATGAGGAATCCGGGTGCTGGCTATGGCAAGCCGCGAAGCGCAGCACCGGTTATGGTGCCATGAAAGTAGGAGGACTTAAGGAAAGCGCCCACCGTATCTCATATACAGTTTTCAAAGGTCCGATACCGGAAGGCCTATGGGTGCTGCACAAATGCGATAACCCTCAATGCGTCAACCCTAACCATCTGTTTGCAGGCACACCGCTTGCCAACTCTCAGGATATGCACGCTAAAGGCCGGCAACGCTACGTTGGGCAGAAAGGCAAAGACAATCCGCGCTCAGTGCTGACGGAAAATCAGGTTAAAGAGGTCATCAAGCTAATTGCCAAGGGGATGACAAACCGTGCCATTGCCAATCGGTTTGGCGTCTCACATGGGGCTATCAGCTTAATCAGGCTGGGTAAGTGCTGGCCGGATATACCCAGGCCGCCAGATAACGAGAACTTTAAACCCTACCGATCACTTCGATCACAAGCCGCCCGCCAGGCGGCTTCTTCGTTTTCAAAGGAGGTGTAAAATGGCGGCCCTTTTTCTTACTCATGAAGAAATCGAGCACCTTACCGGGCGTAAGCGCTGCAAAGAGCAGAGCGACACGCTGACAAAAATGGGGGTGAGGTGGCAGGTTAACGCAGCAGGCGTGCTGATCGTCGGGCGGCGTCATGTTGAGCAAGTGCTGGCTGGTGAAAGCGTGGCAGCCAATGACCAAGAGCGGAAGAAACCTAACCTTAAGGCACTAAACGGATGAACGATAACCCGGGGATTCCACGCGTCTACTGGAAAAGTGGCGCGTGGAGATATAAATGCAATGACCGCCAGAAGGCGCTTATCGGGAACAGCTGGATCAAGCTTGGGAATACGGCAAAGGAAGCAAAAGCAGAATTTGAGAAGTGGCAGGCGCGTTTATTCCCGAAATCAGGCATGGGCCGTATCTTTGATCGCTATGAAGCAGAGATCATCCCCGCTAAGCGCTCAGAAGCAACGCGGCGCTCAAACATGCAGGAGCTAAAGAAACTGCGCGCTGTATTCGCTGAGTGTGAGCCCGAAGATATAAAGGTTCACGACATCTATGCGTATATGGATGCAAGGGGCGTGCAGTCGAAGAACCAAGCTAATCATGAGCTAGCCTTGCTCAAGCATATTTTCCGCTACGCGCAGCGCTGGGGCATTGTTGAGCATAACCCCGCCGACCCGGTGACCAAGTTTAAGCTCAAGCCTCGTGACCGCTACGTCAGCGATGCTGAGTTTAGTGCTTTCCTGCGTCACACCTCGCCGTGGGTACGCCGGTATGCGCTGCTTAAATACAAAACCGGCTTACGTCAGCGGGATCTACTGCAGCTCAGGCTAGACCAGCTAACCATGGAAGGGATTGAGCTACGCAGCAGCAAGGTCGGCAAACTAATCATCATTCCCTGGGATGATGGGCTAAAGCAGCTGGTTTCTGAGGTGAAGGCTGACAACTTAAGCCGAGGGAAGCAGGGCGCTACCTTGTTCTGTAAACGGAATGGCGAGGCTTACGATAAAGACCACTTTCACAGCCGCTGGCAGTACGGCATGAGAAAGGCTATAAAAGAAGGCGGTATAGATCGCTTCACCGAGCATGACCTTCGCGCCAAGCATGCAACTGATGCAGAGCTACTAGGTATCGACGTACAATCCAACTTGCAGCATAGTGATCGCCGGACGACTGAGATTTACCTTCGCGCCAAACAAGTGGCCACCGTCCAATCTTTAAATGCCGACCGCTTTAAAATCGAAGATTTTGGGTAACTCATAAACCCTCAATGCCCATGGGTAACACCAACAAAGCCGCCCTGTATAACGCAGTATCGTTATACACACCTATCAAACGGCATTGTTTTTAAAGCGAAAACACGCTCTTATACTACGGTCTTGAAAACCGGCGTAGGTGAATAACCTACCCAGGGTTCGAATCCCTGTCCCTCCGCCACTTATCTCGAAAAGCCCCTGATTCTTCAGGGGCTTTTTTCGTTTCTAGGCCCTGCGTTTCCTGCCTAGCATGCTTTCTATTAATTGCACCGGTCTTTTAGTGTGTTCAGAACGCTGCTCTCAAAACGATAGCATCGAAAGATCTTTCTTGATTTCCATTCCAGTGGTGGCCACGCCATAGGGTGTAAAGGACTAGCCAATTTTATTCGAGCCAGTACGGCTATCAAGCCATTACCGCTATTATTGACTTTACTGCTTACCTTTTTCAGGCTTTTATCTGGCCATGCCATATTCGCGAATTATCGCCAGTCCAATGGCGGGTGTAGGGTTCGTCGGCATGAGTATCGCAACCTATAAAGTCAGCCACTAGAAAAGGGTGTGGGGCTACTTTTAATTAACTACTTCAGGGGTGATTATAAAAACAATATGCCGCTCCAGCAGTACTAGATGTTGCATTTTATTTCGGTAGTTTCGACTGGCTTTCTTACAGGCGTATATGAAGCGTTTTTACATCCTTATACGAGTGCTTACGCATCAATTCATATAAATTTGTTAAAATAGGGCAAATGTGTAACACTAGTATACAAAGTAATTATATGTAACATTGAGTAATGTTAGTGGGTTGGCTCAGGGGAACGCCATATAAATTCATGGACGGCTATGCGTTCTCCCTGACGTTCGCCTTTTTCACCAGTAGCACCTAACCCTAACGTGAGATGCCGACATGACTACAAGAACAAATATTACTGCTACATCCAAGCATGTACCGGGTCTAAAGGTTCACGCCCTAGGAAGCCGGGTTGCTTCGTACGGCATTTTCGACACATTAGTGACACGTCTAGTAGGCACTCCTTCCGCCGTTTTTCTACTGCTCGGAAGGCGACTCTGCGCCAGTGGACTTATCGAATGTACCCCCGCTGCATTTGCAGAGCATCGTAGGGAGGCAGAGCGTCGGGCAAGACAGATAGCCCATCCGTATGATGTAACTCTGGAGACGATCTATCGCGAGTTGAGCGATTCCCTAAAGATGTCAGGGAGAGATGCCCAGGCACTGGCTGAGGCTGAGCGTGCGCTTGAAACCGAGTTGATTCGCGCGAATCCTGAAATGCGCGATCATATAAGCCATGCACGTACACGCGGTGATCGGATTGTATTTCTGTCGAACATGTACTTGAGTTCAGAGTTTCTTGAGGCGCGGTTAACTGATCTAGGGTTATTTCAAAAAGGAGATTCCTGCTACGTGTCATGTGAGACGAAGAAGTCCAAGCGATACGGCGATTCTTTCCGGGATATGGCAGAGCGTGAGGCGGTATCGCTGGGAATGATATCGCATACCGGTGGCAACTATGGAGCGGATATATTGGCCGCGCGGAAAGCAGGGGTCCGTACCGAGTATTTCGAGCATGCGCACCTGAACAGGTACGAGCAGATTCTGGAGACATACTCCATCGCTACGGATGGTCTGACGTCAGTAATGGCGGGTGCATCTCGCATGGCACGGCTTTCTGTCGATGCGCCGTCTCAGGTACAGGCTGCGCTCAGGGATGTGTCAGCTGGTGTTATTGCACCGGTACTCGCTGGATATGTGTTGTGGATTCTGCGACGCGCGAAGTCCCTGGGCCTGCGTAGGTTGTACTTCGTTTCGCGTGATGGACAGATTCTGCTCGACATCGCACAGCGTATGTCACAGAAAATTGCAGGGTTTGACATAGAATTGAGGTACTTCTACGGCAGCCGCCAGGCGCTACGTATCGCAGAACTACGTACAATTGATGATGAAGCACTTACATGGATTCTGCGGAGAACGGGAGAGCGCTCGGTCCGAAGCTATCTGGCGAGAGTCAACCTCACCCCAGAGGATATACGCGCTTCGCTATTGGAGGCTGGGCTTTCCGAGCGCGACTGGAGTACGCCCCTTTCTGAGAAATCGCGCAAAGCACTGGGCGATGTGCTTGTGTGTGGAGCTCCGGCCGAAATGATTCTCCAGCGAGCCTCGGATGCTAGAGACCTGTTGATTCGATACGCGCAGCAAGAGGGTATGCTTGATGCTGGCGAGTGGGGGCTTGTCGATACATGTGGTCGGGGTCAGATGCTGAATTCGCTTTCTCAGGTTGTCGTCATGGCAGGAGCCGTGGCGCCTACAGCATTCTATTTCCAATTGATGCAGGGTGGCGAGCAGACCGAGAGCTATTGTCAACGAGAGGCCTATTTTTGCGATGAAAGCCGTCAGAGTGGATATATAAAAGTAATTCCAGACCTAACACACCTAATCGAACTAGCATGTAGCGGAGATCATGGGCTGGTTCAGGGCTACTCAGAAATGGAAGGTCAAATAGTGCCGGTTTTAAAGGCCGAGCAGAATACTGCTGTCATCGATGCAGGGCTGCCGTTGCTTAGGCAATCATGTGCAACCTTCGTCGATAGTCTCTTTCTGGACCCGAAGGCTGTTGACCTTGGGGCGGATACACGAGCCGCTAGTGCAGAGTTGATCAAAAAATTCTGGTACACCCCAGGGCGATGGGAGGCTAGGGCTTGGGGCGCGATGCCGGTGGAAACAGATCATGCAGGACTAACTGTCAGACCCCTCGCTAGCCCCCTTACGGCACGTGATGTGTGCTTGGCAATTTTCCGCCTACGTCGTCCTCCCAAAGCTCGTTTATGGCCCCAAGGTTGCTTTGCGGCTAGTTCTGGTTTGGGCGGTTATGAATTTATCATGCGAATTGGAGATTGGCTGAATCGCAACCTAAAGGCTATGTTCCGGCGATGGTCATCGCTATCAAAAATGTCGACCACCAAATCCCATTCCGTATCGGTTAATCAGCTGGAATAGCATTGTTCTGATGCTGATTGCAAAAAGGCCCCTGATTTTTTCAGGGGCTTATTTGTTTGGAGTTTGTTTCTTGACGGAACCAATCGGCAGCTGGAATGAGCGATGCAAGCTTTCATCTTGGACCGTCGCGGCTATGCTTCTAATACACCCAACGCTAAGGAGATGGAACATGCCACTGCAATGGACTGGCCAAGTGACGCTGCATATCGTGGGCACTATGGAAGAAGAAGCTGTCGTACGAGGGAGCGATCTTGAATTAATCCAGGCTGGCTTGCGTATTATCGATGATGATGAGGTCCGGCATGAGTTCGTCTATCGCTATGACGATCCCTGGTTTGAGCTGGTGATCGACGCCGCCGTCGAGAAGAGCGTCGTGGAGATTGATTCCCTTCTACTAAATGCAAAAGCTGAGGTAAAGGTTGAAGAGCAGGCTAATACACTGGCCGCGACATTCCATCATGATCCCGATATCGACGACGAACCTCTGACGCCTGTTTCGAGCAATTGAACGATTCTCAGCCAGGGTTGACCGATTTGCCAGCGTCTTGTCTGCCATGACAAGGGGAAAAAGCTAGTGCCATAGAAGAAGTCATCACTAAGAGTAAAACACTTCCTTGTTAGCGCTAAGAAGCGCTTTGTCACATTAGATTGGATGGACCGCTAAAATAATGCGGTGCAAGAAATACTAGCGGGCCTGGGTGGAACATCTATAGTTCAAAACACGGATGTTACAGGAGCTAGTCATGTCACGTTCCATTGAGATTAGCGCCCCGGCGAGAACTATCGATAGCATCCTTGAACGGGTCGGGCGGGTGAGTGGTGTTGTGAGTCTATCTCGCCAGAAAGGAGTTTCCTTACCCGCTAAGCTAGGCAAGGTGGAAATAAGCGGCTAGCGGATGTACTGATTGGGTATGTTCCTGATCTTAAAAAGTATATTTGCGCACCGCTTAAAAGCCGCAGGGTATAGCATTGAGGTAATGGCAGGCTTGGGTCAAGTTGCTAGCGCTAATGACTTATCGCGACGTACTAATTGATCACTTTTATTAATTAAGAAGCCAAGAAAGCTATATAAAGCCACTGAGCGTTTCAATCCCCGCCGTCTTTATACTAGGTTTTCTAAAAGCCCTGTTTTTATAGTTAGGATTAAGGCTTCTTCGTGGAGCCATGGGTAGCTGCTGGGTACTTGTTTCTACACAGAAGTTGATAGTAGGTCTAAAGCTTTCCTTTGTTTCCATTGGAAATTTCTTCAGAAAATAACCGCGGTAATAAATAGAACTTGTCTCCCTGAATTCAAGCAATACTAAGGTAGTGAGGAGCTAGAAAATGAATCCGGCCTACATCAATAGCATTGCCTCTGCTGTCCCGGACTTTGATATACATAGCAAGTTCATCGATTACGCTCCTCGGCTTCTGCCGGATACGCGTTCAGTTAAAGTGTTTCAGCGGATGGCTGAGCGCTCACAGATAGAGCATAGATATTCGTTTCTTCAACCTCATGCGGGTGACGACGAACTGGATGCGGCGGGTTTCTATCAAAACCACGCTTTTCCTGATACTCAGACGCGCATGAAGTTTTACGAACGCTGCGCTTTCACTTTGGCAAAGCGTGCCCTGGACCAGCTCGACCTCACCGGCACAACCCATTTGATTACAACAACCTGCACAGGCTTTTATGCCCCAGGGCTGGATCATCAGGTGATTAAGCATTATGGGTTGCCAGGGAGTATTGAACGCACCACTGTCGGTTTCATGGGCTGTTATGCTGCGATCAACGCACTGAAGCTGGCTCGACATATTGTGCGCTCGGAGCCGCACGCCAAGGTGCTGGTACTTAATCTTGAACTCTGCACGTTGCATCTCAAGTCTGCGGGAACGCTTGAAGAGATTTTATCATTCGCAATTTTTTCCGACGGCTGTGCGGCAAGTATCGTATCGTCGAAGCCTGTTGGTCTCGAAATCCAAAGTTTCCACTCTGATGTTCTGCCGGAAACCGAAGCCTTGATTACCTGGCATATTGGTAATCAAGGCTTCGATATGCACTTATCAGGCAAAGTACCGGGTGCCATTGCCAAAAACCTACCGCTTGTAATGAATAAGCTGCTAGGCGGTTATACGCACAATGATATTGCGCTTTGGGCGATTCACCCTGGCGGGCGTACGGTGTTGGATGCAGTAAAGACAGGCGCAGGGCTTGAAGAGCTAGAGCTTACCGAGTCGCGAGAGGTGCTTAGGAAGTTCGGTAATATGTCATCGGCCACTATCATGTTTGTGCTTCAGGATATGTTGAATAACTCAGCGAGGTCGGGCCCCGGTCTGGCAATGGCGTTCGGCCCTGGGCTAACTGTCGAAAGCATGCGTTTCGTACTTTAGGGATAAAGCGAGTAATGCCGGATTTCAGTCAACGCAGTAATGAAAAGGAACTCATGGATGAAGAAGATATCTCGTTTGAAGAATTCCACGATTGTCTCAAGGGCCTTGAGCGTATCAATCATCTTACACTGGCTTATCGTCCGACCCTGCACTGGCTTCGCCCATGGGTAGAAAACCATAAACGTCTCTTTGTACTTGATGTGGCCAGTGGTGGTGGTGACATGTTGCGCCAGATCGTCGAGAAATGGCCTGCTCGTGTTACGCCGAAAGCTGGTTACCATCTGGTAGGGGTAGACCTGAACCCATGGTCGAAAAAGTCCGCCGAATCCTGGCCACAGCCTCCTGCTATACGCTACGAAACGGCGGATGTGTTTGCGTTCGAGCCAGATCAGCCCATCGATATCGTTATATCGTCGCTATTTACTCATCACCTTACCGACAAGCAAATTGTGGATTTCCTGCGCTGGATGGACCGCCGCGCGTGCAAAGGCTGGTTTATTAACGATCTGCATCGACATCCCATCCCGTATTATTTTATCAGGGCGGCCACTGCACTCTTTAGCCGCAACCGGTTAATCCGTAATGATGCCGCTGTGTCGGTGGCGCGCGCTTTAACGGTGGCGGATTGGCAGCGTCTGATCAATAAAGCAGAGCTCAATGGAGATGTGCGTGTTCAGTGGTTTTTTCCTTTCCGCCTTTGCGTTTCCTGTAATAAGGAAGCACCTATCCGATGAGTGAAGAAACGGTAATCATAGGCGGCGGGCCAGCGGGAGCTGCCGCGGCCATTAAATTATCCAGGCAAGGCATGCCGGTGCGCCTTCTGGAACGAAAATCGGGTCCGCATCATAAAGTTTGCGGCGAATTTATTAGCTTTGAAGCTGCACAACACCTAGAGGAGCTGGGGGTGGATTTAGCGGCGTTAGGGGCTGAGCCTATTCGTCACGTTCGTTTTTATAATGGCGAGAACGAACTTGCTTTTGACCTGCCTTTTACCGCATGGAGTCTGTCCCGACGCTTACTGGATTCAACTTTGATCGAGCAGGCGCAATGTGCGGGTGCAAACGTTGAGCTGGGAACGGCAGTCAAGCAGTTATCGCGCACTGACGATGGTTGGAGATTGGTTTCCAGACGCCAGTCGAGTGAAGGGCAAGCCAGTACAGCGTTTTCAGCACAAACGGTGTTTCTGGCCAGTGGAAAGCATGAACTGCGCAACTGGAAGCGTAAGGTGGAGGCGTCTCATCGCAATGATTTGATTGGCCTCAAGATGCACTTTAACCCCATCGAATTGCAGCAGCCTCAATGGCGAAACACCGTTGAAATTCATTTGTTCAATGGCGGTTACGCCGGTCTCGAACCGATAGAGAAGGGGAGGGTCAATCTCTGCTTTTTGATCAGCCAAGATATATATAAAGCATGCGGTGGTAATTGGCCTGGGGTACTCGACTGGCTTGGTCGTACTTCCTCTCATATGAAGCAGCGGCTCGCCACGCTAACGCCTCGCTGGTGTGAGCCCCTAGCCGTCTCCGGTATTCCTTATGGATATATTCGTTCACCCGATGACTCGGTGCCCAGCCTGTTTTCACTGGGGGATCAGGCGGCGGTGATCCCATCGTTTGCAGGTGATGGAATTGCCATTGCCCTGCATACAGCCACACTTGCAGCCCATGTTCACGCCGCGGGTGGCGATTCCAGCACGTATCAACGCCTGGCTTTTAACGATCTAACCCAACCAGTGCGTGAGGCCGAGCGGCTTGCCAGCATGCTATCCCATCGCTTGGGGCGCAAGGCGGCTTTCGCTTGCGCTAGGCTATGGCCAACGTTACCGCGTGAAATGATACTCCGGACGCGAGTTGGCCTATCCCAGCTTATGCAATAAGTGTCTTATAGAGCGGCTATGATTTAAAGTTGAAAAACAGTGCTCTTGTTCCAAAGAGTGGTGTCTGGCTGAAACTGTCACGATCTTCAATCTTAAGTATTATTTATAGCCGTCTTGTGTCAGCGGCGAAGGTGATGCGCTGGTACTCGTGCGGAGCGGCCCGATAGTCGTTCAAACTCCACCACATCGTGAGAACAAAAAAGCTCCACTTGATCGCCTTGCACGCGGCGGAGTTCTCGCAAACGCTGCTGATTATTGAGCCGTGCCTGGCGATCCTTCTCCATCAAAGTCTGGTAAAAACGCAGGCCAAGAGTACAAGAGGGCGACTGTAGATCCATTTCATGATGATGAAAATAGGCATCACCGGCCTGCAATAGCCATTTATCATCCAGTTTTACAGCTACGCCACAGTGACCATGAGTATGACCGGGCAAGGGGATCAGGCGAATATTGTTGGGTACGCCCTCAAGCTGGCTAACAGAGGAGAAGCCGAACCAGTCTTCCCCTTCGTTGACCCTATACAACCGCCAGTTTGGTTTGGTTGACCACTGCTGTGGCCGAAATCTTTGTTGATCCAACCATGTCAGTTGCTTTAGCGCGTAGTCGCACTCTTCTTGCAGCATATGGACAGTGGCGTGGGGGAAATCGTCTAGCCCGCCAGCGTGATCGAAATCCAGATGGGTCAAAACGATGTGACGGACGTCAGAAGCGTTAAATCCCAAACTTTCAACCTGACGAACTGCTGTCATCTCTTCCCGAAAATTGGGACTCACCATTGTCAAAAATAAACCGCTCAATCGACTTTTCGGGTTACGCACATCCTCAAGCCCAAGCCCAGTGTCTACCAGAATGAGTCCATGATCTGCTTCAAGCAACAGACAGTGGCAGGTGAGATGACCACGCTTGACCAGTGATCGAGTTTGGCCATCCATCAGCTTACCGCCAAGGGGGCAGGTCGAAATGCAGTTCAAGTGATGAATGAACACGTGAGCCCTCCTTTAGCTGCCAAGCTCAAAACATAATGGCGATCAGTAACCTAACCCGATAGCGATGCAGTATGACAGGCAACCATCGGTTCACTCCGGTATCTTCAGCAAACGGGTTTCCTTGGGCGTTGAAACATTCTGACCTTTTTTGGTCCTTAATCCTAATGGTACTCAGGTTCGGTTCTTAGAGGCTGGCAGATTTCTCGGCTGCTTTTCTGTGGTGATACTGGCGCCGATCTCGAGAAGACCAAGGATGACATGAGGCAGATAGACCGTATCCGCAAAGCCGAAAAGCCAGGGAGAAACCAACAATAGAATACCGCTGACTAAGTCCATGGTGAGGTGTAGCGGCATTGGAATTAAGTGCATGAGCCCAAGCTCATACTTCGTCATGATGGCTGAGGCCAGCATAACCACACCTAGAATGATTGGCACCCACTGAGCGGCGCCTCCCGTGGCAAAGCCAAAAAGGAAAGGGGCTACGATGAGCAGCAGGCCCATCAGATAATCAACCATTCCGTGTACCCGAGTTGAGATGAAACGCATGGCGAACCTCCTTATATCTCGAGTGATCAAAACGAGGGCTTATCCCACATTACAATCAACATAGCATAGGAGGTCCGGGAGTCCAGTGGGATGTAGGGCTAGATTTTCATTATCGGAAAGTAAGCACATCCGTGCCATCCAGAGCATTAGTTCGAGCGAATATGGCTGAATCGAGTACGTAACAACCCATTGCTTCAGTATTTAAGCCCTACCAACTTATTTAAGAGAGGCGGTTCACGCTATGCAGCGTGTCCTAATTTATTAGCCATACTGTCAGGGTCATAGTTCATACTACATAAAAGGGCATTTTATATGTTTGATTGGGATTTGTGGCGCTCATGGGAGGAATGGATATCCCAGCCTGTCTTTCTGAACTTTGTCTTGGTGGTAGGCATCGCTATTGCCAGCTATTTCGCGCTTCGAATACTAATGAGCTCAATTACTGCTCGAGTCACCAGTTGGTTATCACGCAGGAAAGGCCGTCTGAGCCATTATGGCATTGAGGTTTTTAAGCATACCAGTCGTCTGCTCATTGCCGCGATGGCCTTACAAATTGGCTTGGCCATCGTTGATTTGGGGCCAGGGTGGGAAGATCAAGTCAGTCATTTATGGTTTTTGGTGCTGGCGCTGCAGTTCGGTCTGTGGGTTGGCGCCGCTATTGCGTTATGGAAAGAGGAAACCATCAGTGATAAAGCTGGCCAGGATAATCAGCTTACGGTGACCATGGTCGCGCTGACGTTTCGCATTATCCTATGGGCTGTTGTGCTGCTGTCGGTTCTAGCTAACCTTGGCGTGGATATCACCGCGTTTGTAGCAAGCTTAGGGATTGGGGGAATAGCTATTGCCCTTGCTGTGCAGGCATTACTCAGTGATTTGTTCGCTTCTGCTTCTATTGGGGTTGATAAGCCGTTTACCACAGGTAACTTTATTGTCTTCGGCGATATTGCCGGAACGATTGAATACATTGGCCTGAAAACGACACGCATCCGTAGCTTGAGCGGTGAGCAGGTCATTTGTTCGAATACCAAGCTTCTGCAGCAAACCCTACACAATTACAGCAGGATGAAAGAACGGCGCGTGGTGTTCAACCTAGCTATCTCGTTTCGAACACCAATTGATAAAGTGCGTGAGGTTCCGCCGCTTATAAGGCAGGTGATCTCATCAACCAATCAGACTCGTTTCGATCGCGCGCATTTGAGTGCGTTTGCTGATTATGCGTTGAAATTCGAAATCGTCTATTTCGTGTTGAGCGCGGACTACAACGTTTATATGGATATCCAGCAAGCGATTAACTTCTCTCTACTCGAAGAGCTGGATAAACGAGACATCAAGTTTGCCATGCCGGTGCGCGCTCTTGAGTTTCTCGACGAGGTTCCTTTGCCTGAAGGAAGCCGAGCCGGCAAAGACCCCGCCATTTCCCAGGCGGGGCGTTAATGTTTAGTGATCAAAATTGTTGTCGGAGCGATGCATCGGTGAATTCCGGGACGTAGTCCGTGGCCGATTAGGTGACTGCCTTTGCGCACTATTTCCTCGATACTTGTTCCAAGCGTCTTTGGCTTTCTGACGGTTGGCTGGCTTGCGTAGCCAATTTACGAGCGCTAACAATATCCATTTCCTCATACGAACCTCCTGGTTCTTGATGATGAGATGTGCACGCGTGTTTACCTTGAAACTATAGCTCAGCTATCCAGGATGGGTTAAATACTCTACTCGCTTTTCGATACGAGGTCTTCTCCGAGTTCCAGCGCTGTGTCTACTTGTCCATTGCGTGAGGCTTGTCGGGGCTCAAGCTCATTGAAATAGTAGGCGGACGTTTGCGCAGGGAGCTAGGGATTGGTTTTAGCATTGAGCTAAAGGCTGCTTAAAAGATTGCTTGAATGAGAAAGCCTAGACGACTTTAAGGTTGGCTATTTGCTTCGCTTGTTGGGCAACCTCACTTCTTAACTTGGCATTTTCAGCGGCGAGCATTTTCTTTTCAGCCGCTAGCTCATATTTTTCAGCTTCTAGAAACTCAACCCGTCTAATTAATTGATTAATAACCAGACGGCGGTAAATAGCTGAAAATTCCACTCCGGTACCTTGGTGAACAGCAATCATGGTTTTTCTCCATCATGCCGAGGGGCGCTCAGCGGGTAGTATTGCGCTACTATATGCTCTAGGAAAGTATTTTTTGTATGAATGTTATTAAACTAAAGGAGTGATTTGACTAGTATTTATATTTGTTAATAAACTGAGAAAGCCAAGCGTCATTAAAACAAAAGTTAAGTGTATATGGCTTTGATAGGCTGAATATTGTCTTTGAACTTATTTTCTTATCAGATACCTAATTAATATCTTTAGTGAGGAGGACTGCTATGAAACAACACAAAACATGCCAAAAATGTGGTCATGAGTATGTGCCTGAAGCTGAGGCTGAAACTCCCCATGACCATCCATGCAGCTCATGCGGTGCCGAACTCTATGAATCGGCATCTCCTTCTGCTGGGGATGACTCCGGTGAAGAGGAGCATCCCATCGAAAAAGGCCTACGGAAAATTACCGATGGAATAACCGGTAACAAGCATGATGTCTAATTGATCCTCCCATTAACCTAGCTATTACTGGTGCCAGCCCTGTCGGGCTGGCATTTTTTTTATATGTATAACTAACCTGAACGTTCTTACTTTTGTAGGCCTGTATTCATCGGATCATATAACACTGCCAGTTGCTATGCGTTACATTAGTATTCATTACCAAGGCTTGAGCAAGCAAGAGAGCTAGACCCGCTCAAAGATCTGTTGACGTTTCATTCACGGATCCAGCCCTAACGGGTGCTTGAAAGCATAATTTTATTGCTGGATATGCAGCAAGCCGACTATACGCAGTTATTTTCGATATCAGCTAAGCTATAGGTGTGCATGGCATGATGCTATACACACAATAAGGAGTAATTTTAAATGGCATTTCCGAAACGATGTGCCCAGTGTGGCAGCGAAGATCTCCGTTTCCCTGATCATACCGATGAAGATGAAACTATTTACTGCAATTCCTGTAATGCCGTGGTTGGAGATAAGAAAGACCTAGCAAAAGAGGAGTTAGATGATGAAGGTGAGGGCGACCATCAAGTTGAGTCGCTGCTTAGATCGTTAAGTGGTAAGAAATAACCCATCCCCCTGTTTCCTACATCATTATCGTCCACCAGTCCGTGCCGCGGTAAGACTGGTGGATGCTTAAGTAATGATAGATCCCAAGTTCAGCCTGGAGCCTTTACGTAGCCTGCTTTGTTACTTAACGGGCAGGCTACGTAGCTAATTAACCAGCATATTTTTCGTTGAGCTCATTCACCACTTCATCGGCTTCAGGCTTGGTCGTGCAGCGCTTACGCACCAGGTCACCATCCCGTTGTTCAGCGTCACGCGTATCCACTACCCACCACTCGGGCTGCGCATCAATTTCAATGCCTTCCTGAACTGCTCTGTAAACCATAAACGTTGCCATCATCCACTCCTTGGTTTGTCAAGCCGGTTTGTTAATACTCTTATAACGTAGCTTATGAAGTGAGGCTTGAATACCGGACATGTTTTAGGCGTCTGTTAGTGAGCTTGGAAATAACTATCCGAAGGTGCTAACTTGAAAGGGAGCTGGCGGCTCATAGTCTATTAATGAGAGGGAGAGGAAGGTATGGATAACCACACGCAAGGCCAGTCAGGCAACGGATTGGACGTTATAAATATTTTAACGACCGATCATCAGGAAATGCTGGAGTTACTAACCCAGGTAGAAAGCACAAACGATCCCAAGCAGCGTCGGGATCTCATAGATACGGCAATTGCCGAAGTAATGCGTCATGCGGTAGCTGAGGAAATGTATGTTTACCCAGCAATGGAGAAACATATCCCCAATGGCCGCGATGAAGTCGAGCATGACAAGAAAGAGCATGATGAACTCGTCAAGGTCATGAAAAAGCTAGAGGATGTTGATGCCTCTGATCCATCTTTTATGGCGCTGACTAAAGAGATGGAAAAACAGCTTCGCCATCATATTGATGATGAAGAATCTGATCAATTTCCTAAACTACGCACCCATATTTCTGGCAATGAGCTTATCAACTTGGGTGAAAAAGTCGAAAATGCCAAAAAGCTGGCGCCGACACGCCCGCACCCCAGCTCACCTCATTCAGAGCTATTTCATAAAAGTGTTGGGCCAGGGGTAGGAATGATCGATAGGCTCCTGGATAAGCTTCAAGGGCGCCATACCGGTTAACACTGCCTAAAAGCTGGCGTTACTTTTTTAGCCTCAGAGGTCATCCTTTGAGGCTTTTATGTGTCTATCGCCTTCAAGGCTATGGCTCACTATGGCGGCGCGCTTTACACATAGTTGATTGAACTGTTAATCATTATGCGGCATAACAATACGCAGAAATTTCCTTTTCAGAGATTGGCTATGTCGATGTTTTTCCAGCGTCTTAAAGAAGTGTCTTCGCCTACTATTGGCCTTGGCTGTATGAACTTGTCTCATGGCTATGGCCAGCATGTGCCGGAGATAGATGCCCTGCGTGCATTGCATGAAGCGTTTGAAATGGGATATCGGCATTTTGATACCGCAACGTTGTATGGCGGCACGACTAATGAGCGCCTGCTTGGCAATGCCTTAAAAGACAAACGCCAGGAGCTGTTGCTGGCCAGCAAGTGCGGTATGGCCATCGATGCTGATAGTGGAAAGCGGGTCATTAACGGGCGCCCGGAAATACTGCGCCAACAGTGTGAGGCAAGCCTTGCGCGTTTAAAGACCGATCATATCGATGTCTATTATCTACACCGGCTAGACCGCGACGTGCCTGTTGAAGAGAGCGTCGGCGCGCTAGGTAAGCTGGTCGATGAAGGTAAGATTGGCGGCGTGGGGCTGTCTGAGGTTTCAGCGCAGACGCTTCATAAAGCGCATAAGGAGTATCCGATAGCGGCAGTGCAGTCGGAGTATTCGCTCTGGACACGCAATCCTGAAATTGCGCTGATTAATGCCTGCCAAGAGCTTAATGTGGCCTTGGTGGCATTTAGCCCGCTAGGGCGTGGCTTTTTGGCAGGTGCTATGCAGGCCGATACGGTTTTTGGCGAGGGAGATATGCGGGCCAATATGCCACGCTTTAACGCTGACAATTTGCCTAAAAACCTAGCAGTGCTATCACGCTTTCAGTCGATAGCCCAATCGCTTGAAGTTACTCCTGCCCAATTGGCACTGGCCTGGGTAAAAGCGCAAGGTAGCCATATCGTTCCCATCCCCGGGACTTGCTCAATCGCCCATATGCGTGAAAATTTGGCAGCTAATAGTCTGACGCTCGATAGTAAATTCCTAAGTGAACTCAATTTGATGATGACGCCTGATCAGGTAGCGGGGAAACGGTATAGCACGGCGCAGCAAATGGATATCGATACTGAAGAGTTTGGTCAGCAGTAAGAGTGATAGAACACGATTTGTTATGGCATGATTTTTTGCTTAGTACGGCTATTGCTTTCAGCAAACGTTGAGCTAGCATTCAGCAGAAGGCTGACTATCGCCAGCCTGATTCAGGTAAGCCGACATGATCAAAGGTTTTATCATCTGTTTTGCGGTACTGTTTGTGCAACTCGCAGTACTGCATGTCGTTGATGCCAGATTATACGCCTCCCAAGATATTCGGCACACCGCTAGCACAGCGGTTACTCCGCCGAAAAATGAGGACAAAGAACTAAAAAGCTAAAAGACGCCACTGGCGATGAGAACCGTCGCCAGTGGCGGTTTGCGTCACTGCAATACGCCATTATTCGATATGTTATTTAGCCATTGCGTAAACGAGGCCCAGGAACGCTCATCTGCTCGCGCCTGGTAACGGTCGCTGCCGAATACGCTAAAGGCGTGGGGTGCGCCTGAATAAATATTTACTTCATAAGTAATCTCAGCCGCTTCTAACGTTTCCATGAGCGTATTAACTTCCTCGAGGCTGACGCTTTCATCGGCACCTCCATGAGCAATGAAGATAGGCGGCGTGGTTTGCGGGTAGTCCTGCCCCTCAGGAGTGGCTAGACTGCCATGAAAGCTTGAGTAGGCCACGACATCATTCGCCTCGCCAGAGCGGGCTATTTCAAGCGCTACGGCGCCTCCAAAGCAGTAGCCAAGTAATACGGTTGACTCGGCTGCGCCTTGCTCCCGGGCCTGGGTTAAGCCTGCCAAGGTTAATTGACGCATTCGCGCTCTATCTTCATACAGCTGGCTGGTAGCCGCTTGTTTATGTTCAACTGCCTGGGGGCGGTTTCCGGCACCGAAAAGGTCAATGGCAAATGCGTCATAACCTTCATTGGCTAGCATATCGGCTCGCTGGCGTTCGTAGTCATCCACGCCATCCCAGTCATGGATAATCAGTACCGTGCCTTTTGATTCATTAATGGCTGAAACGTAGTAGCCTTCAAATGTTTCATCGTTAACTGTATAAGTAATATCTTCCCCCATAGGCGAGAAGGCAAGCGCATTTGCAGCGTAACAAGTCAGTACCAAAGATGAGAAAGAAAGTGTTTTTATCATTGTCTAGGTATCTCTGTTATTCGAAAAAGTAAGCATAGCTGACTATCCTTTCGTTAGAAAAAGGTTGAGCACTTCAGTTTCGTTACGATAAGGGCTTGCGTCTGGAACTTGGTGGCGGCATGCTGGTCTATTGTAAGCAACATTATTTGGGGAGCATTAAGAAATGGCTTATAACGACCTGAACACGGCACATACGCGGTCAAGCGGTGTTGCCAATAGCGTTAGCACTAACAAGGTGCTACGTAACACTTACGCGTTACTTGCAATGACACTGCTCTTCTCCGCAGTGATGGCAGGCGCCTCGGTTGCCATGGGTATCCAGCAAATGAACATCTTTGTGTTCTTTATTGGTGCCTATGGGTTGATGTTCTTGGTTCATAAAACCGCGAATTCAGCAGCTGGCCTGCTGGCGACCTTTGCGTTTACGGGTTTTATGGGCTTCACGCTAGGGCCGATTATCTCAGCTTATCTAACGCTACCTAACGGTGGTGCGCTGATCATGAATGCGCTGGCAATGACTGGCCTGACATTCTTTGGTCTCTCAGCCGTTGCTTTGACGACCAAGAAAGATTTCAGCTTCCTTGGTAATTTCTTACTGGCTGGCGCGATCGTTTTGATTCTAGCCATGGTGGCTGGATTGGTCTTCAACATTCCAGCGCTTTCACTGATGGTTTCGGCAGGTTTTGTACTGTTTGCTTCTGCCGCGATTCTTTACCAGACCAGTGAAATCATTCACCGCGCGGGCGAAACGAACTACATCCTGGCAACCGTTACGCTGTATGTATCGATCTATAATTTGTTTGTGAGCCTGCTGTCTATTTTGGGTATCATGAGCAACGACTAACGGTTTATAGCGGTTAGTAAACGGGCAGACCCTACCTTGTAGG
Organism: Vreelandella populi; assembly: GCF_003989825.1. Lineage (GTDB taxonomy): Bacteria > Pseudomonadota > Gammaproteobacteria > Pseudomonadales > Halomonadaceae > Vreelandella > Vreelandella populi. The sequence goes on along the minus strand of NZ_RZHE01000007.1, from coordinate 102,613 downwards.
GTCTGCTTTTTTTTAGGCTATTGAATTTGAGTTTGACGCCATGGAGTATGGTTTATTAGTGATGGGTGCGCCGTATACCAGCCCTGCACCGCACTCAGCATTGCGTTTTGCCCATGCGCTGTTAGCGCAAGGGCACCAGTTAAGCGGCGTGTTCTTTTATCATGAAGGGGTGCACAACGCGTCTTCTTTGATGGCGCCACCGCAGGACGAGCTCAACCTACGCGAGGCTTGGGCTGAGTTGCATCAAGCTCACCAGGTTTCTCTGGATGTATGTATTGCTGCAGCCTTGAGGCGAGGAGTCTTGAGTGAAGCAGAAGCAAAGCGGCATGGCAAAACGTCGTTTAATCTGGAAGCGCCGTTTGAATTAACCGGGCTTGGTCAGCTGTTAACCTTACAGCAGCGCTGTGATCGCTTGATTACATTTGCCTGATAGGAGGCTTGATGGAGGAGTCAAACAGCTTGCTGGTTATTATTCGCCATGCCCCATACAGCTCCAATTTGCTGCGGGAAGGGCTAGACGCAGCACTGGTAGCCGCTGCGTTTGGTCACCCGGTGGATTTACTTTTCCTGGGGCAAGGGGTTACCGCATTGCTTAAAAAGCAGGGCAGTGGTGCTCCGGGTATGAAAGCCACCAGACCCACCATGGATATGCTGGAGATGTACGATATCGAGCAGCTATGGACCTCTGAGGAGACCCTGGAGGCCTTGAGTTTAACGCGCTCCAAATTACGCGATAACGTACAGCTTGTGCAGGCTCAGAAGATGCCTGCTTTCATGAAAAACTATTCGCAGATACTTAATTTTTAGTGGAAAGAGCCATGTTGCATATTTTAACCAAAGCGCCCGATAGTGATGCCGCACGGCAGATGCAGCAAGCAATAGCCGATGACGATGCCATTGTGCTTATCGAAGCAGGCGTACAAGCGGCGCTGCATACTCAGTGGGATGGCTGGGCGCTATATGAATCGCGCGTTTATCTGTTAGCCGAAGATATTACTGCTTGGGGGCTGGATGAGTTTGTTGATAGTCGGGAATTCGCGACGATAGATATGCAAGGATTTATCGGCCTGACTGAGCAGCATACTCAAACGGTGACATGGTACTAATATGTCGAATACAAGAATATACCGTTATCTTGATTCAAATAACCAAATAGGGCTAGACCCCGAAGGATATCTAGTTAAACAGGGCCAGTGGTCAAAACCGGTGGCTGAAATGCTGGCCGACGATGAAGGCTTGTCGTTGACAGAAGCCCATTGGGAAATAATCGAGGTAGTGCGGGATTTTTATTTGCGCTATGAAATGGCGCCGGCCATGCGGCCCTTGGTAAAAGCAGTTAAAAACGCCTTGGGTGAAGAGAAGGGCAAGTCGATTTACCTGATGGCCCTGTTTCCAGGTAGCCCGGCAAAACGTATTGCGCGCCTTGCCGGATTGCCAAAACCCACTAACTGTCTCTAAAGCGGTTTATCCTTCGTCGCCGCGGGTACATACCGACAATACGATAGCGTCATCGGCACTGGTGGATACCAGCGCATGTCCCATGTCGCTATCAAAATAGATACTGTCGCCCTCAGCTAGCATAAGCGGCGCGTAAAATTCGCTATACAGCATGATATCGCCGTGGAGTACCATCAGAAATTCTTCGCCATCATGGCGAACCCACTGGTGATACTCATCAAAACTGCGTGCGCGCACAATGGTCTTGAAAGGGATCATGCGCTTTTGTGCAAGCTGGTGGCCAAGCAGCTCATGCTCGTAGGTAGGCGTTGGATGCAGTTGCCCTTTACCTTTGCGTGTTAAATCTCGCCGCCCCATGGTGTAACGTTCCCGTTTGGGCGGCGTAAATAGCTGCGGCAGGTCAATATTGAGCCCGGTAGTCAGCTTCTGAACCACGCTGAACGTGGGTGACACCTGATCGTTCTCGATTTTCGACAGAGTCGAGCGTGCCAGGCCAGTGCGCTGACTGACATCTTCCAGGGTCCACTGATTGGCCAGGCGTATCTGTTTGAGTCGCTCACCCAGGCATAGCGGTTCAACAAACGCCTTGCGCCCTGAGGCAATACGCAGCGCAGCATGTTCTTCAGAAGTGGCGGTCATAGTCATCACGTAGGAAACAGCATTAACGGCCATAGTACCATAGCGTTAACCTATCCTAGGTGACTTCGGAAAACGGAAGACCCAACAGGGCCTTCAAATGCGCTTCCACACCGCTGGCTAACGATTTGGGGTTGTAGCCACCTTCAAGCACTGAAACGACCCGGTTGTCGGCATAGAGCGTGGCAATTTCCATGGCCATATGGGTCACCCAATAGAAGTCCTCGTCTTCCAGACAGATATCGCCCATGGGGTCATCACGATGCCCATCAAAGCCTGCTGAAATCATCACCAAGTCTGGCTTAAAAGCATGCAGGGCAGGGAGCCACTGCTGCTCGACAAGACGGCGAAATTCTGGTCCCTCCGTACCCGCTTCCAGTGGTGTATTCACCACGTTTTTCCATTCGCTGCGCAAATAGCGCCAAGGGTAGAAAGGGTACTGAAAGCTAGTACAAATCAGCACTTCGGGCCTGTCTTTAAAAATATCGATAGTGCCATTGCACTGATGAACATCAAAATCGAGTATGGCAATACGTTTGGCGCCATAGGTATCACGGGCGTGGGCAGCTCCTACGGCTATATTATTGTAAAAGCAGAATCCCATCGCGTCCGTGGCCTCGGCGTGGTGGCCAGGCGGCCTTACCGCGCAAAAAACATTATCCGCCTGGCTTTTGAATACCTGATCTACTCCCTTAATAACCGCCCCAGCCGCGACTCGAGCCGCTTTGAGACTATCTGGGTTCATGAGTGTTTCGCTATCCAGCACGGTGATTCCCTCGCTGGGTACGCACTGTTCCAGGGCAGTCAGGTGCCGGGTGGGATGAACTTTGGCCAGTGCCTCAAAACAGGCTTCCTTGGCATCCGCCTGCATGGTTTGCTGTAATAATCCGGCTAGCGACAGGCGCGCACGAATTGCTTCCAGACGCTGCGGGCATTCAGGGTGTTCAGGCCCCATATGGTGTAATGAACAATCCGGATGGGTAAGGTAGGCAGTGATCATTCAGGCGCTCCATTCTATTGAGGTCACCTTAATCGTCTTAGGGGCTTGCGCAACAGTGTCCATAAGTCGTACACAGTCGTTATCTATTTTGAGGAGACGCACCCGTGAGTACGCGCTTTTTGCATCATTTTTTTGAGCCTCGAACGCTTGCAGTGTTCGGCGCATCTGAAAAATCGGCCTCGCTGGGTGGGCTAGTGCTTGCCAACCTACAGGAAGGCGGCTTTAAAGGTACGCTGTGGGCTGTCAACCCTAAGGGGTATGATCAGGTGTTTGGCGTGCCCTGTTTCAGAAGTGTAGCGGATTTACCCGAAGTGCCGGATTTAGCCGTGGTCTGTTCACCTATCGACGGTGTGCCCGCGCTTATAGAGCGACTGGGACAGTTTGGCGTTAAAGCGGCGCTGGTACTTTCCGGCGGCGCTTACCTGGACCGGGATCACGATAACAAGGGGTCGATTCGCGAGCGAATGCTCACGGCCGCGCTTGCATCGGGCATCAGGGTGCTTGGCCCGGAATGCATGGGGCTGATTGTTCCCGGTAAACATCTTAACGCCTCCTATGCCAGCCAGCCTGTCAAAGCTGGACGAGTAGCTTACCTGGGCCAGTCGGGCATGTTGGCCAATGGCATGATTGACTGGGCAGCTGGGCGAGGCGTGGGCTTCTCCCATTTGATTACGGTAGGTGACAGTGTTGATGTCCTGTTACCTGATTTAATCGATTACGTTAATCAATTTTCCCCCGCTCAAGCCATTTTGCTTCACCTGGAACGGGTTACCGACGCTCAGCATTTCATGACTTCCCTGCGTGATGCTTCGCGTAACCGACTGGTAGTGGCGATCAAAAGCGGCCGTACGCCACAATCCGATATTTCAGGTATGGCGCCCACGCCGGGTATTGGCAATCGAGATGTAGTGTTTGATGCTGCGTTTGCCCGCGCAGGGGTAGTCCGCGTTAACGATTCAGATGAGCTGCTGGACGCCCTTGAAACATTATCGCGGGTGAAGCCGCTGCGTGGTGACCGGCTGGCGATTGTATCCAATGGTTTAGGGCCGGCCATGCTGGCGATCGATAAGCTGATCAGCGCAGGTGGCAAGTTGGCTGTGTTCAGCGAGGAGACTCAGGCCGCCCTGCATAAAAGCCAGGTGGATATGAGCAAACCCGGTGAAAACCCGGTCGACCTTGGGGGTAACGCATCGTCTGAGAAATTTGTCGAAGCGCTGGAAATTGTGGCCGCCGACCCCAACGTTGATGCGGTGCTGGTGGTGCATGCGCCTACTCGCATGGCACCTTCAGCCCTAACTGCCCAAGCGCTCATAGATAATCGTAAGAAGTTTCGGCGCAACCTGCTGACCAGTTGGATGGGGCTAAAAGAAGCACTCAATGCACGACATCTGTGTAACGTGGCGGGCATTCCTACCTATATTTCGCCGGAAAAAGCCGTCAAAGCATTTATGCATATGGTGGACTATCAGCGTGTGCAAGCCCTGCTGCACGAAATTCCTCCAAGCCTGCCGTTCTCAACCAGCAGCGATATCCGCGCCGAGTGCCGTGCATTGATTGCCAAGGCCAAGGAGCAGGGTAGGCAGACCCTTACCCATTCAGAAACCGCGCAGGTGCTTGAGGCGTATGGGATACCTACTGCACCGAGCGTATACTTCACCCACCCTGATGAGGCCCAAGAGGCAGCGCAGCAAATTCAGGGGCCGATGGCTCTTAAGGTGATTCATGAAGGAAACTGTCGGCCCTATCGCTACCGTAAACATCCTCACAAGATTTCTGCTGGATTGCTACAGGATCTGACAACGGCTAGCCAGGTTGCCGATGGAATGCGCCAGCTGGGTGAAAAGGTGCAGGAAAAGTTTCCTCAGTACGCCATTCGGGAGTACTGTCTGCAGCCCATGCAGCGTGGTAAGCACTCCATGCAAATTTGTGCGGGTATTACCCGCGATCCGGTTTTTGGTCCACTGATTGTCTTCGGGATCGGTGGCTACAAAGTTAACGTACTGGCCGACCGTCAGGTGGCGTTGCCGCCTTTGAACATGAGCCTGGCCGCTGATGTGGTAGGCAGAACTCATGCCGCTTCGTTAATCCGTGAGCATTCCGCCGAGCCTGAGCGCGATATCGCCAGGCTATGCCAGCTACTGGTCAAGCTTTCACAGATGGCATCGGATCTAGTCGATTTGCGCGGCCTTGAGATCAATCCGCTGTTACTCAATCGTGACGGTGCGCTCGCAGTGGATTTTGCAATGGATCTGGGTACTCCGGCTCGATTTGCCATCATGCCTTATCCTGAAGAGCTGCGAGAGTGGGTAACGCTCAAGAACGGCTGGCAGGTAGAAGCACGGCCTATTCGGGCCGAAGATGCGCCATTAATCACTACGTTTCACCGTCAGCTATCCGAAGAGAGCATTCGCTTTCGCTACTTCCACAATAAATCCAATCTTACCCAGCGCGATCTATCGATTCTTTCGCATATCAACTACGACCGCCAAATGGCATTTATCGCTGAACACCAGCACGCAGATGGTAGCAAGGAGATGCTGGGTGTCGTGCGGGTATGGAACGATCCCGACAATATTCGTACCGAGTTTTCGGTGATTATACGCGACGACTTACAGGGCCTGGGGATTGGCAGCCTGTTGATGAAGAAGATGATTGATTACTGTACCCACATTGGCACGCTGGAAATGATCGGTAAGATCATGGTGGACAACCACCCCATGCGGGGATTAATGAAACACCTCGGCTTTACATGCCGGTACAACATGGAAGAGCAAGTAATTGATGCGGTACTGCGCTTGAACGAACCAGAAAGCGAGTGGCAGCGCCATCGCCTGGAAAGCCTGCCGGATTAGCCTTGTTGGCGAAATAAGCGGCCATAAGAAAAGGCCTGCTCATTGTGCAGGCCGGGCGAGCTTTTGATTTATTAAGGTGCTAGACGGAACTGGCCCCATTCACCGCCATCACGTCGCTCGAATCGGATCCGGTCGTGCAGGCGGCTTGGCTGGCCCTGCCAAAACTCGATCATTTCCGGCTTGAGACGATATCCACCCCAATGTATCGGCCGTGGAATATCCTGGCCTTCATAGGCTTGCTCAAAGCGCTTCTGACGCTCTTCTATCCAGTTGCGGTCAGGGATAACCACGCTCTGAGTGGCGATCCAGGCGCCCAACTGGCTGCCGCGAGGGCGGCTGGCAAAATACTCGTTGGACTCATCTGTGGTTACTTGCGCAACGGGGCCTTCAATACGTACCTGGCGAGCTAAAGAGGGCCACCAGAAGGTCATTGCCGCAAACGGAACGTTATTGAGTTCGCTGCCTTTGTGGCTATGGTAATTGGTGAAAAATACCATGCCGCGCTCGTCAAACCCTTTCAATAGCACCACGCGAGCATGGGGGCGCCCCTGGCTATCGACGGTGGCGAGCGTCATGGCATTGGCGTCTTTGCCCTCTTTTTCCATGGCAAGACTGAACCACTCATCGAACAGCACGAAAGGTCCCTGGTTGGCATGTGCTTCATCAAGCCGACCACCTTCATAATCGCGCCGAATGTCGGCAATATGGCGGGTCATTAGCGAATCTCCCTCAACGTTTTAATAATGTTCGCTGCTCTATGAGTAAAGCTCAAGTATGGTTACTAACGGCCTGCCTGGCGTTGCTGCCGACTGCGAAAACGTGCATAGGCCATGCAGCTTGCAAAGAGCAGCAAGGATACGAGTGCTTCGAGGCTACCACTCCACGTTTGCCCCGGCACAGCCGCCAGCATGACCCCTTGGGTAACATAAAGCAGGCTCACAAAGGCAAGCCATGCATGGCCGCGGGCGCGTTGGCCAATAATCGAGGGCAGGAAAAGAACCAAGGGGAGAACAAACGCAACGATGGGTCGCCAATCAAGTTCATCGCCTTGAATCAAAAAACCACGATAAATAACCAGCAGTAGCAAGATGACAAAACTTGCTATAACCCACTGACGTGAGCGTTGGGTTAGCCTGTCTAGCCCATGGCGCTGTTCAAGCTCGGCGAGCCACTGCTTCATAACGCTTCCCGGCGCATGCTATTAAGTGCCAGGGCCAGCTTGGCAAGACGTTTTCCCTGAGCCACGCATAACGCGCGTTCCTGGTCATCGACAGAGCGGTCGCTGCGTGCCCCCGCCAGGTGGCTAGCCCCGTAAGGCGTACCTCCGCCCTGGGTGCTTAGCAGGGCGGTTTCGCTGTAAGGAATGCCAGCATATACCATGCCGTGGTGCAGTAAGGGTACCAGCATAGTAAGCAGGGTGCTTTCCTGGCCACCGTGCAGGCTTGATGTTGAAGTAAAAGCGCAGGCGGGTTTGTCCACTAGAGCGCCGTTCATCCATAAGCTGCTGGTGGTGTCCAGAAAGTATTTCAACGGCGCGGCCATATTGCCAAAGCGGGTAGGACTACCCAGTGCAAGAGCACTACAGTTGCGTAAGTCGTCAAGTTCCACATATACCGCACCCTCTTCAGGGATATCCGGAGCAACCGCTTCGCAGGTAGGCGATACCGGTGGCACTGTGCGCAAGCGGGCTTCAATGCCTGCAATGCTTTCAATGCCTGCCGCCATTTGCCGCGCCATTTCTGCCGTTGCCCCAGAGCGGGAGTAGTAAAGAACTAAAACGTAAGGGGTAGTATCACTCATCATGTTTCCTTCATCCTGGAAGAAGGGCTACCAAAGCCATGTCTGAGCCTATGGTATCAGAGCTATCTTGCCGGCAGGAGATGGTTTAGTACGATGGATGAGCAAGTTGGCTGGTTTCAGGCAGCCTGACATATACCCATACTGAGCTGCCATCGACGAGTTTTTTCTTCACTCGTTCATAGCGAACGCCCAAACGCTCGTAACGATCAAGTCGCTCAAGCTGATCGGCGCTTACCTCAAGCTTTAGCCCTTCAACGCGGCTACCTGGCAGGGGGGAAAGATCAAGCCCGTTGCGTTGATACCCCTCAAGTGTCGCCGCCTGTGGGTTACCTGAGCCACCCATTACTACCCAACGAATGGCGGTATAGCGTAGCGTGCCGTAAACAAACACGTTGTGTGTGCGTTGCTCAATAGAAGGCATCTCTTCAGACGGTGAATAGAACCACGGGCTTAGCATGGTTAACCATAACCAGGTAGCCAATCCAAGTACGAGCACCCCCGTTATTTGTAACAACTTCTTAATCCAGACCATGACGCTTCCTTACGTATGATTAGGCCTACAGCTTGGCGTGAGTCGTACGCTCAAGCAAGTAGCGCGAATTATTTAAGCAATGGCGCAGGGTTTGCTAGGATAAACACTAGACCCCATCGGAGGAGCCTGTAATGAACCAGCCACTTCGTCACGACATGGATTTTCGAGCATTTATTGGCGATGTTAAGCCACTGGCACACAGCAACCGTGCTGATGCAGGCAGCCATCGAAAACGCCCATCAGAAGCACAGCTGGCACGCCGGGAGAGTGCTCAAGAAGCGCTTGGTGAGCGCAACTTTCTCTCCGATGACTTTGTCGATCTGGTAGCCCCGTTTGATCCTATCGAATATCGGCGCGAAGGTATCCAGCAAGGTGTTGTCGATAAGCTAAGGCACGGCGGATATAGCGTGCAGGCCCAGCTTCATCTGTTGCGCCGCCCATTGGCAGAATGCCGGCGAATGCTATTCCCTTTTATTCAGGAAGCTTACGCTAACGATCTGCGCTCGGTGATGATTGTTCATGGAAGAGGGCGTGAACTGGACAGCCCAGCCAATGTACTGCGCTCCTATCTAGCCAAGTGGCTTAGCCAGTTTGAAGAGGTGCAGGCTTATGTATCGGCGCAGCCCTCAGAAGGTGGCCTGGGTGCCACTTGGGTGATGCTGCGTAAAAGCGAGCGGGCAAAAGCCAATAACCGTGAGCGCCAGCAGAAAAGGCGCGGGTAGGTGTAGTCCATCGTATAAGCAGTATCTGTAAAGCCGAAATGGCAAAAAGGGCAGCGAAAGCTGCCCTTTTATATTGCCGAGTATCTTGAGTTACTCGCTGGTTGCCAGGCGACGCTCAAACAGTGCCTGACGCTCTTCCACGTCCGTTTGGTAACGCACGCTGAAGGAATTCAGCAGGCGCAGCGCATCTTCAGGGTGCTGATCATCGCGTAGCGCCATGGCGTTGAAGCCACAGCGGCGCATATAGTCGAGCTGGTCAACCAGTACATCGCCTACGGCGCGTACTTCACCAGCGTACTCAAAGCGCTCACGCAGCAGGCGAGCAATTGAGTAGCCACGGCCATCGGTAAAGCTGGGGAAGTCGATCGCCACTGCGGGCAGCGGGTTCAGTTCAGCCGCCAGCTCAGCGTTAAGCTCGGTGTCGCTCAAGAGTAACGGAGCAAGCTCTTCATCCTGCTTGTTGGCCTGCCACAGCGTCAGCGGCACAAAGGCCGGGCGCTGTTCGGGCAGATTGACGGCATCGTAAGAAACGCACCAGGCATTTTCAGCTGCCAGTTCGCCGTCAAGCAGAAGGTGATCAACGTGCACCGGAACCAGTGCTTCTTCAGTCGGGGTATCCACGTTATTTGGCATACACACGCTCTTTAAAGGGTTTCAAGCCAATCCGGCGATAGGTGTCCAGGAAATGCTCGTCTTCATGACGCTCGGCAACGTAGACCTGCAACACTTTTTCGACCACTTCCGGAACGTCCTGACGGAAGAAGGAAGGGCCCAGAATCTTGCCCAGCGATACGTCGTCGGTAGAGTTTCCACCAATCGATATCTGATAAAACTCTTCGCCTTTCTTGTCGACGCCCAGAATACCAATATGGCCCACGTGGTGGTGACCACAGGCGTTCATGCAGCCTGATATATTAAGATCTAGCGGCCCCAGGTCATACAGGAAATCCAGATCCTCAAAGCGCTCCTGCAGGGCTTGGGCAATGGGGATCGACACCGCATTGGCCAGGCTGCAGTAGTCGCCGCCCGGGCAGCAGATAATATCGTTCAGCGTACCCACGGTGGGGTTCGCCATGCCCAACGCTTCAAGCTCGTTCCAGAGCGTTTCGATTTCATCAACCGGCACGTCGGAGAGCACCAGGTTCTGCTCGTGGGTCACGCGCAGTTCGCTAAAGCTGTAGCGATCGGCCAGGTCCGCCACGGCGTCCATCTGATCTGCGGTGACGTCGCCTGGGGCGTGTTCGCGGCGCTTAAGCGACAGCGTGACCGCCTTGTAGCCCGGCACCTTATGGTCGGTAACGTTATTAGTGACAAAACGTGCAAAGCTGCGGTTTTCAGTGCGCAGACGTTCAAAATCAGCGATCGCGCTTTCGGCGACCGGGCGGCGCTCTGGTTCGGGAAAGTGACGCTTGGCAGCATCAACCGCTGCCTGGTTCAGCGTCTGCGGGCCATCTTTTAGATGTGCCCACTCTTCATCAACGCGCCGACGGTACTCTTCGATACCCAACGCCTTGACCAGTATCTTGATACGCGCCTTGAACTTGTTATCTCGACGGCCAAACTGGTTATAAACACGTACGCAGGCTTCCAGGTAGGTCAGCAGATGCTGCCATGGCAAGTCTTCACGGACTACTTCGGCAATCATCGGCGTACGGCCAAGGCCGCCACCCGCCAGTACCTTGATGCGTAATTCGCCTTCCTCATTGCGCCACAGGCGCAGGCCTATGTCGTGGACCTGAATTGCTGCGCGATCCTTGGCCGCACCGGTCACGGCAATCTTGAACTTGCGGGGCAAGTAAGCGAATTCAGGGTGCAGCGTCGACCACTGGCGGATGAGCTCGCACCAAGGGCGCGGGTCTTCCACTTCGTCATTGGCGATACCGGCGAACTGGTCACTGGTGGTATTGCGAATACAGTTGCCGCTGGTTTGAATGGCGTGCATCTGTACTTTCGCAAGTTCGGCCAGAATATCCGGCACGTCTTCTTGGGCTGGCCAGTTTAGCTGAAGGTTCTGCCGGGTAGTAAAGTGCCCATAGCCGCGGTCATAGCGCCGAGTGATATCCGCAAGCGAGCGCAGCTGGTAGCTGGCAAGCATGCCGTACGGGATGGCGATGCGAAGCATCGGCGCATGCCGCTGGATATACAGGCCATTTTGCAGGCGTAGCGGACGAAACTCTTCTTCTCCCAGGCGTCCCGCCAGGTAGCGATCCATCTGGTCGCGAAACTGGGCAACACGCTCATCGACCAGCGTCTGGTCATGAATATCATAACGGTACATGTGGCACGATCCTGCTAAAAGCGAAGTGGTCACGGCAAGGCGGACAATAATATAGTGTTACCTTAACGCGTGTCTCATATTCTACAAAAGAATATATAATTATCTTTTTATCGTTAAATGGTATTTAAAACGCCGGACGCTAGCCAGCGCCTGCGCTGCCATATCCATAAAAACCCCGCTGAATTGGCCAGACGGTAAAAAAGCTGTACGAGCCAAACGCCAAGCAGTCCTTGCTCCAGGCCAACGCCCACCCACCATGCAAGAGGCAAAAACAGCAGCCACTGCATACCAAGGGTTAACACCATTACCGTACGCTGTGCTCCGGCACCCATCAATGCCTGGGCAAGCACCAGAGCGGCCGCATCCAGCACAATCATCACGCCGGTAATCTGCAAGGGTAGCGTACCCAGCGCCACAAGCTCATGGCTTGAAAAGAAAATGCCAAGCACCTGGGTAGGGAACACCAGCATGGGCAGCGCCAGTACACTCAGCAGCACGCCCGCCACGCGCAGTGCATCCAGTCCCCACCGGTGGGCGGAGTTCTGATCGTCCCGGCCCAGCGCTTCACCTACCAGGCTCATCGCGGCAACGCCAACGCCTACACCGGGCAATATCAACAGCAGCGACAGGTTAACCAGAACATGGCCAACGGCAACGCTTGCCGTGCCCAGACGGCTTAACAGCCAGAAAAGCACTACATAGCCCGCCGCAAAACATACCTGTTGCAGCGAGTGAGGGAGGGCGAGAGCCAGGGTAGTACGCAGTGTATCAAGCAATGGCAGCCTCAACAGAACGCCATTTTGATGACGTTGACTTACGGTTACCCAAAGCCAGATGAAAAGGCCTAAAAACATCGAGAGGGTTGTGCCAACACCCGCGCCGCTGGCTCCCAGCCGGGGTAAACCGAACAGGCCATAGATAAGCCCACTACTGGCTGCCACATTAAATAGTTGAACAACCATGATGATGCGCAGATAAAGGTGCGTTTGCTGACGGCCGTTCCAGTAGCCACGAAAACAGAGGGTTAATGCAATGGCAGTAAGCGCGATAACGCGCCAACGGAAGTAATCAACCGCGACATGCTGCACTTCTTGTGCCTGGGTTATTAAATGTAGTAGGGCAGGCGCCTGCCACCAGGCAAGCAACGACAGTGGAAGCCCTGCTGCCAGACCAATGATGGCACCTGCCTGCAGCGGTTGGCTTAGATGTTGATTGCTTGCCCCAAGGCGCTGAGATGTTTGCGATTGGACGCTGGAGGAAAGCCCGAATACCAGCGCGGTTATCATGAACATGGCATAACCGCCAACTCCAACGCCCGCCAGCGCTACCTGCCCCAGATGGCCAACTAGCGCAGCATCGATGATGTTGAGCATGCTCTGTGAGAGCATGCCCAACATGATGGGTAACGCCAAGCGCATCACCTTGCCGTGACGGCGAACTACTAACGCCATATCAGCTGGGGTCGTAAGAGAGTACGGGCGACAGCCAGCGCTCCATTTCCTCAAGCGGCATCTGCTTACGCTCGGCGATCGCTTCTACTTGGTCGCGGGTAATCTTGCCTGTCGAGAAGTACTTGGACTGCGGATGGGCAAAGTACCAGCCCGCCACGGCCGCGGCCGGCCACATGGCGTAGCTCTCAGTTAGCGCAAGCCCGGTATTTTCCGTGGCGTTCAGCAGTTTGAACAGCGTGCCTTTCTCGGTGTGATCCGGGCAGGCCGGGTAGCCCGGGGCCGGGCGTATACCCTGATACTTTTCTGCAATCAGGGCATCGTTATCCAGCGTCTCTTCGGGCACGTAGCCCCAGAACTCCTTGCGCACACGCTCGTGAATCCGCTCGGCGAAGGCCTCCGCCAGACGGTCGGTCAACGCCTGTACCAGAATGGCGTTATAGTCATCGCCTGCTGCTTCATAAGCTTTTGCAAGTTCATCCACCCCGTGGCCGGTGGTCACGGCAAAGCCACCAATCCAGTCGGTCTTGCCACTCTCCTTAGGCGCAATGAAGTCCGCCAGGCTGTAGCAGATGCCGTCGCGGCCCTTGGTGGTCTGCTGGCGAATATGGTGAAGTCGTTCAACCACTTCGCTACGTGATTCGTCGGCGTATACTTCGATGACGTCGTCGTCCACGCTGTTTGCAGGCCAGAGGCCGATCACGCCGCGGGCCTGAACGCGCTTTTCATTCACGAGCTTTTTCAGCATTACCTTGGCATCGGCAAACAGGCTACGCGCGGCTTCACCCACGATTTCGTCGTCGAGAATCTTCGGATACTTGCCCGCCAGCTGCCAACTCATGAAGAAGGGCGTCCAGTCGATGCGCTCGATCAGCTCTTCAAGGTCGTAGTCGTCGAACGTCTTGAGGCCCGTGAAGGTGGGCTCGACCGGTGTCACGCTATTCCAGTCGGTACGAAAGCGTCGCTTGCGGGCCTGTGTGTAATCCAGGTCTGCCGCTTTGGGCCGTCGTTTAGCGTTACGCTCACGGACTTTTTCGTACTCTTCACGAATCTCCGCCACATAGGCGGTTTTCAGATTCGGTGCCAGTAGGCGCCCGGCCACACCAACCGCGCGGGAGGCGTCGGTCACGTAGATCACCGGATGCTCGTACTGCGGCTCGATCTTGACCGCGGTATGTGCTTTGGAGGTCGTGGCCCCGCCGATAAGCAGTGGCAGATTCATGCCACGGCGCTGCATCTCTTTCGCCACGTGCACCATTTCATCGAGCGATGGTGTGATCAGCCCCGACAGGCCAATAATATCGGCGTTATGATCGATAGCAGCTTGAAGGATTTTCTCGGCAGGCACCATCACGCCAAGGTCGATAACCTCATAGTTATTACACTGCAGCACCACGCCGACGATATTTTTGCCGATATCGTGAACATCGCCCTTGACCGTGGCCATGACAATCTTGCCTTTGGCCTGGGTACCTTCGCTTTTTTCAGCTTCGATATACGGAATCAGGTAGGCAACGGCCTGCTTCATCACACGCGCAGATTTCACCACCTGAGGCAGGAACATCTTGCCGGCACCAAACAGGTCGCCGACCACGTTCATGCCATCCATCAACGGTCCTTCGATGACCTCGATAGGGCGCTCAGCCTGGAGGCGGGCTTCTTCGGTGTCATCTTCAATATAGGCTGTGATGCCTTTTACCAGGGCGTGCTCAATGCGCTTGTTAACCGGCCAGCCGCGCCACTCAAGATCTTCTTTCTTGGCCGGGCCGCTACCATCACCTTTGTATTTGTCGGCGATATCCAGAAGACGCTCGGTGCCGTCGCTGCGGCGGTTGAGCACAACGTCCTCAACCGCTTCACGAAGTTCTGCAGGCAAATCGTCATATACCGCTAGCTGCCCCGCGTTGACGATCCCCATGGATAGGCCAGCGCGGATGGCGTGATATAGAAACACGGAGTGAATCGCTTCACGTACCGGGTTATTGCCCCGGAAGGAGAACGAGACGTTGGAAACACCGCCGGAGATCATGGCGTGGGGCAGGTTGTCGCGAATCCACTGGGTGGCTTCGATGAAATCCACCGCGTAGTTATTGTGCTCGTCGATACCTGTGGCGATGGCGAAGATGTTTGGGTCGAAGATGATGTCTTCGGGCGGAAAACCGATATCGTCGACCAGCACGCGATAGGCGCGTTCGCAGATTTCGGTCTTGCGGGCGAAAGTATCGGCCTGGCCCTCTTCGTCAAACGCCATGACCACGATGGCGGCGCCAAAGCGTCGGCACTTGGTGGCCTGCTCGCGAAACGCGGCTTCACCTTCCTTCAGTGAGATCGAGTTGACCACGGCCTTGCCCTGAACGCACTTCAGGCCCGCTTCGATGATCTCCCACTTGGAGGAGTCGATCATGATCGGCACGCGGGCGATATCGGGCTCGCCGGCAATCAGGTTGAGAAAGCGCACCATCGCTTCCTCGGACTCCAGCATGCCCTCATCCATATTGATATCGATGATTTGCGCGCCGCTTTCCACCTGCTCAAGTGCTACTTCCAGGGCAGTGGTGAAATCTTCTTCGACGATCAACCGCTTGAAGCGCGCCGAGCCCGTGACGTTGGTGCGCTCGCCCACATTGACGAACAGCGAGTTGCCGTCGATGTTGAAAGGCTCAAGTCCGGAGAGGCGGCACGCAGCGCTGCGCTCGGGGATCTTGCGAGGCGCTATGGTGCTGACCGCCTCGGCGATCGCACGAATATGCTCAGGCGTTGAGCCGCAGCAGCCGCCAATGATATTGACGAGGCCACTTTGGGCGAACTCGCTGACGATAGACGCCATTTCCTCCGGCGTCTGATCATATTCGCCAAACTCATTAGGCAGACCCGCGTTGGGGTGTGCTGATACAAAGGTGTCCGCTTTGGTGGAAAGCTCTTCCAGATAGGGGCGCAGCTCTTCAGCGCCGAGTGCGCAGTTCAGGCCCACCGAGAGTGGCTGGGCGTGGCGAATAGAGTTCCAGAAGGCCTCTGTGGTCTGGCCCGAGAGCGTGCGGCCCGAGGCGTCGGTGATCGTGCCGGAAATCATTACCGGCAGGCGCTTGCCCAGGTCTTCAAAAAGCTCTTCGAGGGCGTAGATAGCAGCCTTGGCGTTGAGCGTATCGAAGATCGTCTCGATCATGATCAGATCGGCGCCGCCTTCAATAAGCGCGTTGGCTGCTTCGTAATAGTTCTCGCGCAGCTCATCGAAAGTGACGTTGCGCTTGGCCGGGTCGTTGACATCCGGCGACAGCGATGCGGTACGCGAGGTGGGACCCAATACGCCGGCTACGTAGCGCGGCACGCCGGTTTCTCGAGCTACGGCGTCGCATACCTCGCGCGCCAGCCGCGCCGACTCGCGATTGAGCTCGACCACGATCTCTTCCATGCCGTAGTCGGCCTGGGAAAGACGCGTGCTGTTGAACGTGTTGGTTTCAATGATATCGGCGCCGGCTTCCAGATAATCGCGGTGAATACGCGATACGACGTCAGGGCAGGTCAATGCCAGCAGGTCATTGTTACCCTTCAGGTCCGACGGCCAGTCGCTGAAGCGTTCGCTACGAAAGTCTTCCTCGCTCAGCTCGGCATTTTGCAGCATGGTGCCCATTCCGCCATCCAAAATCAGGATACGTTGGGCAAGGCGTTGGGCGAGGGAGGCGTTCAGGTCACTAGCGGCCATAACGGGGGGTGTTCTCCAGCGTCTTAATCGAAAACGTTTTTATCGAATAGGTGATCGATACGGAATTTGGCCAATATGATACCAAAGGCCGCCAGACACGGCAGCTACGAATGCAGCCATTGAAGTTTTCCTGTACTGGCCGCATTTTAAATAGCCTACTAAAACAGTCAGGATTGTGTCGGCGCGCGGTTTTGCTTACCATAGCGCTAAAATGACATGTGAAGTGGTACTGCCACCGTTCACAGGAGGAGATTAGCCTCATGACCACGACTATCGAAGCACCTGGTATCGACATTACCGACAGCGCCCAAGGTTATCTTGCCGAGCTGCTTGAAAAGCAGAACGTTGAAGGCATTGCCGTACGCATCTTTATTACCCAGCCCGGCACGCCCTATGCGGAAACCTGCCTGGCGTACTGCCGCCCCGGCGAGGAAGAGCCCGCCGACGTCAAGCTTGAGCTTGAGAAGATCAACGTTTTTCTGGATAAGAACAGCCTGGCGTTTCTGGAAGAGGCGGTGGTCGATTTTAACGCCGACCGTATGGGCGGTCAGTTGACGATCAAGGCGCCTAACGCCAAGATGCCCAAGGTGAATGCGGATAGCCCCTTGGAAGACCGCATCAATTACGTACTGTACAGCGAAATTAACCCAGGGCTGGCGTCTCACGGCGGTGAAATCAAGCTGGTGGAGCTGACCGAGCAGAAAATGGCCGTACTGGCCTTCGGTGGTGGCTGCCAGGGCTGTGCGGCGGTGGATTTGACCCTGAAAGATGGTGTCGAGAAAACCCTGATGGAGCGCATTCCTGAGCTTGCCGGTATTCGCGACGTTACCGATCACACGGATACGACGAACGCTTACTACCGTTAAGCTTCGCTACTCCGCTAAAACCCAGCCTCCGGCTGGGTTTTTTTGTTTCGTTGAAACGATTTTCTAGTGCGTTCACGCAAAGCGTGCAACTATTTAAAGCTTCTCAAGTGTTATACAAACGCTGGGAAGTGGCTAGATGCTGCGCTTTCTCTGGGCGAACGGCGTTTCACTACCGCCGAGCATAAAACAACGGATGTTTTTCCGCGTCGGGGGATACCACTATTAATATAAAACGCGCGTTTTCCAATATTCACAAACCTATCTTCTTTGGCTCATTGGCCTTGCTGATTACCGTAACGCTGCCGTTGATCCTTTTTCCCGAGATGGGGCGGGTATGGGTAATGGTGGCTCAAGGCTTTGTCACCGATAACTTTGGTGTGCTCTACCAGGCCATGGGTATCGCATCGCTTGGGTTCATGTTCTATATCATTTTCAGCGATATTGGCCAGATCAAACTGGGTGATGTGGATTCCGAGCCCGAGTTTTCGCTGTTTTCCTGGGGCGCCATGCTGTTCGCTGCTGGTATCGGCGGGGCGGTCGTGTTCTGGGGAGTCGTCGAGTGGATGTACTACCTGCAAAGCCCGCCGTTTAATCTTGAGCCATTCTCTGAGGAAGCGACTGCTTGGGCGGCCACCTACGGCATGTTCCATTGGGGCCCTATTGCTTGGTCTATCTATCTGGTGCCAGCGCTTCCCATGGCCTATTTCCTTCACGTGCGCAAACACAAGGTGCTGCGTATCAGTGAGGCCATTCGCCCGGTGCTGGGCGAGAAACTCGCCCGTAGCTGGCTGGGGAATATCATTGATGTGCTGTTTATTTTCGGCATGCTGGGCGGTGGTGCAACATCGCTGGGCATTCTTGTACCGTTGATCAATCAGGGCTTTGGCGACTTGTTTGGGTTTACGCCCAATGCGATTAGTCAGATTGGCGTGCTGGCAGGTACCACGGCACTGTTTGCCGTCAGCGCATGGCGGGGGCTTAAAGGGGGCATCGAGGTGCTCTCGGATATCAACATGTACATCGGCCTGGGTGTGCTGCTGTTCGTGCTTATCGCGGGACCGACCGTATTTATCCTGGATACCGGCCTTAATTCCATTGGCCTGATGCTGAGCAACATTATTCAAATGGCAACCTGGACAGAGCCGTTTGGCACGTTTGGCGGGTTTGAGGAGACGGGGTTTGCCAAATCCTGGACTGTTTTCTACTGGGCATGGTGGCTTGTTTTTGCGCCGACGGTGGGGCTGTTTATTGCGCGTATTTCCAAAGGGCGCCGAATCAAGACGATGGTGGCGGGTTCGCTGTTTTTCGGATCGCTGGGGTGTGCGCTGTTTTTCATCATTCTGGGTAACTATGGCCTTTATCTTCAACTTTCCGGCACGCTCGATGTCATTCAGATCATGAACGATCAGTCTGCCAACGTGGCCTTTTACGCTGTACTTGGCCAACTGCCGTTTTCCTGGGTACTGACTCTGGCCGTGGTGCTGTTGCTCTCAATTTTTACCGCAACTACCTTTGACTCGATTGCCTATATTCTGTCATCGGCGGCCGAGAAGAGTGTCAATCAGGAACCGGCTCGCGGGCATCGTCTATTCTGGGCTTTTACGCTCTCGTTCTTGCCCATGTCACTGCTATTTCTGGGCGGTCTCGAAACGCTGCAGACCGCGAGCATCGTCAGCGGCGTACCGCTGTTGATAGTAGCCGTACTGCTGATGATCTCTATGGTGCGTGCTGCCCATTATGATTTACGCTACCAGCCTGACTACGAAGAACCCGAGATCAATATCGAGGAGTTTCCTGAAAACGATCCCTGGACAGAAGAGGGCTCCTGGGAGCTAACGGAAGACGAGCACCAGCCGGACAGGACGTAAAACGCTCAACCAAACAGGCCACTCCAGCGGGTGGCCTGTTTGGTTCAGGCAGATTGCTTCAGCCGTTGGCGAAGTTTGGGCAAGGTGCGCGATATTGGCGGTATGCGTAGGCACATCAACAAGGCACCGATGAGCGCGTATATAAACCATTCCTGCATATCTGCACGCACCACCCATAAAAAATGCAGCAGCACCAGCGCGAGGATCAGGTAGCTTGCCTTGTGCAGGGTTTTCCAGCGCTTACCCAGCTTGCGCATGGCCCAGTGGTTGGAAGTGGCGCCAAGCGCCGTCAACCCCAGCAGGGCTAGCATGCCGACAATGATATATGGGCGATTGATGATTTCACTACCCAGTCGCGCCCAGTCCAGGCCCAGAATGAACAGTACGTAGCAAGTGAGGTGCAAAACCGCATAGGCGAGCGTCCAGAGCCCTAGCTGGCGACGAATCAAATTGAAGCCCTTCCAGCGGGTCAGCTTGGTGAGCGGCGTCAGGCTAAGCGTGAACAACAGTAACCACAGCGCGCCTAGGCCGATATTAAGCAGCAGGTAACGGCCAGGTTCCGGCCCTGCCATATTGTTGGCTACCTGCCACCCCCACCATATAAGCGGCAACAGCGCGGCTATAAACACACCGACTCGCCAAAGGGTAAATACATAGGCAGGCATGGGCATCAGTAGTTGACTCGTAAATCCATACTCGAATAGAGGCTGGCGACCTCATCGGCGTAGCCATTGAACATGCGGGTATCGATGATATTGGTATTGAAAAGACTGTTAGGCAGGCGGCGCTCGGTTGCCTGGCTCCAGCGCGGGTGGTCAACCTCAGGGTTCACGTTCGCGTAGAAGCCATACTCATTGGCGGCGATCTGCTGCCAGGAGTTAAGCGGCTCTTCTTCGACCAGCGATATACGCACGATCGACTTGATGCTTTTGAAGCCGTATTTCCACGGCACAACCAGACGTAGTGGGGCACCGTTCTGGTTGGGCAGCTCCCGGCCATACATGCCCATTGCCAGAAAGCTCAATGGATGCATGGCCTCATCAAGCCTTAAGCCCTCAACGTACGGCCAATCGATGAGGGCAAACGAAGAGCGCTGACCTGGCATTTGTTCAGGATCGACCAAGGTTTCAAAACGAACATACTTGGCTTTTGATGTGGGCTCTGCGCGCTGTATGACGTCGGCAAGGGAAATGCCCAGCCAGGGAATCACCATTGACCAGGCTTCAACGCAGCGCAGGCGATAAATACGCTCCTCAAATTGAGAGGGTGACGCAATATCTTCAAGGGCAAAACGTCCGACGTTATTGACCTCGCCATCAATCACCACGCTCCAGGGTTCGGTGACCAGGGTGCCAGCCTTGCGCGAGGGATCACTCTTGCCGGTACCGAACTCAAAGAAGTTGTTATAGCCGCTGGCATCCGCGTAAGGGGCAGTCTTGTCCTGAGCGGGATCGCTGGGCACCACGGCTTGCCACTCGGCGGCATCACGCTTGGCCTTAAACCAATCAGGGGCATTGCCTTGCGGTACATCCTGATAATCAGAACGCTGCTCGGAAGCTTTTGCACTGCCCGCAAATACCAAACCAGCCCCCAGGCCGGCAAGACCACCCATAAAGCGCCGACGAGATAGATATACTGATTCGGGAGTAACTTCCGATTCGTGTAAATCGCTTGGCTTGGCAATTTTAATCAGCATGGTGGTATCTCCTGCCAGTAGGTACGTATTGCTGGCTAGTGTGATTCAGCTAAGAAATGCATTGAGTGGGTAAAGAGACAAAGCAGCTTGGGTACATCTCAACGCAGGATTGCTCATCGGTAATTAAGCGTAGACTTTACGTTGCCTATTTAGGGAGCTTTCTAATCACTTTTCGACGGTTTTTCTTTGACGCTGATCGCGGTAGGTAGTTCAGCAAGCTGCTGTTGTAACGTTAACATTTGATGAGCCATTTGCGTCTGCCACTCGCGCTCCTGCCGAGCCTGTTCAGTTTGCTCCTGGTAAACAGCCTGCGCCTGGCTCAGCTGCTGAGTGACAGACTCATGCTGCTGCTTTAGCGTTACGATCTGCCGCTCAAGTTCTTTGACCTGTTGTACTGAGCTGACCGTTTCCAGTTGCTGCTGGCGTAGCTCGCTACGGCTTGATTTCAGTTCTTCACTTAATGCTTCAATGCGCTGTTGCTTCTGCTGTAGTCGCTTCTGCAAAGCCTTCTCTTCTTGGGCGCGTTCCTGACGTGCTTCGTCCAGCATTGCCATTAACCGGCCTTCAGCTGCTTCATTACGCGCCTCTTCTTGCGCCAGGCGTTTTTCCCAGCTGTTTTGCTGCTCTTTCAAAGCCTGGTTGTGCTGCTCAAGGGTAGCCGTACGCTGCTGCTGCATTTCCTGGTTAGCGTTTTTAAGCTGCTGGTTCTCCTGCCGTGCTTCATCCGCAGCCTGTTGAAGATGCTGCTCGCTTGCCTGGCTTGCCGCCAGTTCACGATTAAGTGCTTCCAGGCGCTGCTCGGTATGACGGAGGTGTTCTGCCAGGGCGCTTTCGCGTTGTTCGGCATTGGCCGCCATCTGGGCGGCTTCAATAGACGCCCGCTGGGCCTCTTCTACCTGCCTGTTGGCTTCCTCGCGATAGTGGATGAGTGCCTGGTTGGCAACGTCCTGCGCTTCGCGCCAGAGCTCACTTGCCACATTAACGACGACTTCAGGCACGCCCTTGGGCGGAGGTACGTCACGATTTTGCTCACGTTCGGTTCGCCATTGACGGAAGTGTTCACTGATGGTCGTAAAACTACCGGTACCCAGCACTTCGCGGATACGTTGCACGCTAGGCGTGTCGCCACGGCTCAATAGCGTATCGATTGCCTGTTGAACATCACTGTACTGAATACCACTGCGCGCCATGTTGTGTGCCTTCTTGAGCTAACGTTTGATGTCTTATTGTCCGCTTAGTTAAGCCTGAACACAATAATTACGTTATATGTATTACGTAATTTTATTTATCTTAATTATGATAAATTCAAGATTACTCGCATTATCTTGAGTTTATGAAGCTGTAGTACCATACTTTTAGGCCTCAACCACCTACTGCCTTATCAATATGCTGGCGGTGTTTTAGAAGGTTGCAGTGTTTATTTTTTAATATTTATTATTAAATTCAATAGGTTATTATTTTATTAAGGCGGGTGATGGTTCATATAAATGAGAGTCAAGAAAGCGTTTGGGATAGCGTAAGGGGAGACGTTCAGCGAGAAGTACTGCCGATTGAACCACTGGTGGTTGAACATGCTATCACCCCAGCTGGAGTACGAATCAATGCCGGTAC
The DNA here is from genome assembly GCF_003989825.1 of Vreelandella populi. GTDB lineage: Bacteria > Pseudomonadota > Gammaproteobacteria > Pseudomonadales > Halomonadaceae > Vreelandella > Vreelandella populi. Next base: position 80,146 of record NZ_RZHE01000007.1, on the reverse strand, counting down.
GGATGCTGAAGCTGTGGCAATGTGGCTGGCCGAGTACCGGGACAGCCTGCAAACATGGAAGAGCTATCGCCGTGAAACGGAGCGTCTGCTGCTTTGGCTTGAAAGTAAACGGCTAACACTTACCGCCATGGACCGGGAAATATTGCGCCAGTTTGAGACTTTTTTGGCTGATCCTCAGCCTTCAGAGCACTGGGTTGGGCCTTCCAAGCCTCGCCATCATCCGCAATGGCGCCCCTTTAGGGGCGGGCTTTCACCAGCCAGTCGCCGTCAGAGTTTAATTATTCTGCAGGGGCTTTTTAGCTGGCTGGTAGAGGCGGGGTGGGTGAGCCATAACCCGTTTCGGTTGATGCGCGATAAATCACGTCGACTGAATAACCAGTCACAGCGCATAGAGCGTTACCTTGAGCGCGGCTTGTGGGAGTGGTTCTGGCAATGGCTAAATAGGCCGCTAGCGCCACACCAGAGTAGCCGCGCCGAGTATGAACAAGTCAGGCGCCAGTTTATTTTTGGTTTTGCCTATCTGCTTGCCCCGCGTATAAGCGAAATGGCCGATGCCAGAATGGGAGATTTCAAGATGGCAGAAGGGCGCTGGTGGTGGTCCGTAATAGGTAAGGGCAGTAAAATAGCTCGCGTGCCGCTGCCTGAAGATATGCAGGAGAGCCTGGCACGGTGGCGAAAATTCTTAGGGCTTGATGCCGTGCCAGATCATCAAGATGAAAGCCCGGTAATACGGGCGCTTGATGGCCGCCGGGGCATTGGCCATAACCAGCTTTATCGATTGATACGTGACACCTTTTTGCAGGCAGGCGATGCGCTTGAGGCCGAGGGCGGGGCGCCTGCCTATATAGCCGCATTGCGTAAAGCCACCCCACACTGGTTGCGCCATACATCCATTACCCACCAGGCACAGGCCGGTATCAGCTTGCGCCATTTGGCCGAGAGCGCACGGCATGCACGATTGGATACCACATCCCGCTACCTGCATGCAGAGGACGAAGAGTGGCACCGCGAACAGCAGCGTCACCGGCTTACGCCAAGAGATTCCCTTTAAAGCAAGCCGAATTGGTATACTGAGTCACCGCTTTTTTTAAATACGTATATGAAAGGATTTTTTTTATGAGCACTTCCGGCGCCGAGCAGGCCCAGCAAGAGCTGATTGAAGAGTTTGAGATGTTTGATAACTGGATGGACCGGTATCAATACATTATTGATATGGGTAAGCAGTTACCTGACTTTCCTGAAACACTGAAAACCGAGCAGTATAAAATTCAGGGCTGTCAGTCAAATGTCTGGATGTGCCATGAAGAGCAAGACAATCAGCTAATCTTCAAGGCCACCTCTGATGCGGCCATTGTCTCTGGGCTTATCGCAGTACTGCTGCGAATTTACAGCGGGCGCTCGGCGGCTGAAATCAGCACGACCGAGCCTCATTTCATGGCCGACCTGGGCCTGGATAAGCATCTTTCACCTACGCGCAGTAACGGCCTTCACGCCATGCTTGAGCGTATCTATCAAGTCGCCAAACAGGGCTGAACATACGAATATCATTCGAAGGTAAAACAGGCTAGGGTTTTACTGAAGAAATGGTTTTACTAAAAGACTGGTTTTAGTGAGGAAGGTGGTTATCGCCGCAGGATGACCGCTCGCTATCTTCACGGCAAAGCTGCTCGCTGCGCCCGCCGGGTACCGGGTCCATGCCACCGGGGTTGCCCGGATGGCACTTGATGATTCGCTTAAGGGCCATCCAGCTGCCTTTAATGGGCCTATGGACCTGGATGGCTTCAATGGTGTAAGACGAACAGCTTGGCCAGAAACGGCAGCGCGGGCCAAGCAGGGGGCTGATGACATATTGATAAATACGTACAGCGCCTATCAGCAAATAGCCCACGAGACGGCCGGCTACGCTGACGACTGTACGCCACCATTGCGCCACTATTGGTTACCGTATAACTCAGCGGGGTCGATCAGCGGTTCACTGTTAATCTTCGCCTGCTCATCAGTCAGCGAAAGATAGAAACAGCTGCGGCGGCCGGTATGGCAAGCAGGACCGGTTTGTTCAACTTCTAAAAGCAATGTGTCGCCATCGCAATCCAGTGCTGCCGATTTGAGATGTTGCTGCTGGCCTGATGATTCGCCTTTGCGCCATAGTTTTTTACGTGAGCGCGAATAGTAACAGACGCGGTGGGTCGCCAGCGTCTCTTCAAGTGCTTCTCGGTTCATCCACGCCATCATTAGCACTTCTTTGGTGTCGTGCTGCTGAGCAATCGCGGGTAGCAAACCTTCAGCATTGAAACGCACAGCATCCAGAAGCGTCATCGTGTCAGGCAAGGTGTCGGTGGGAGCGGCCGACTCAAGCGCTTTGAAAAGCTCGCTTGATGGTAGTTGGCTAAAACGGGACATGCTATTTACTCACTCTTGGCTCTGCAGTTCTGGCAAAGTCCTTGTAACTCGATAGTTTGGCGCTCAACACTAAACCCCTGGCGCTTGGCGAAGGCAGCTAACTGGTCGCTTACTTCATCCAAATGCAGCTCCTCTACATGCCCACACTGACGACAGATAAGTAACTGAAAGCCATGAATATGCTCAGGGCAAGCGCATGCCACATAAGCATTTTGCGATTCAATGCGATGCACAAGGCCCTGATCAATCAAGAATTCTAGGGCTCTATACACAGTTGGCGGGCGCGCCGCCGCATGCTCTGTGGAGAGCTTATCAAGCAGGTCATAGGCTTTTAGACCGCCACCATTCTTGGCAATCAGTTCCAGAACGCGACGCCGAATGGGCGTAAACCGAACGCCTCGGCTATGGCACTGGGATTCTGCTTGTTGAAGTAGCGTATTCGCTTCAGTCATTGGTGCACTCGTTGAACATCACAAGCCTTAGTCTACGCGCTTGCAGTCGTTGTGTCAGGAGTTCCGGCCAGCTCACTTTTACGCGCAAAGTGGTGCTGAGCAAAGGCTACACGCTTGGCAACCGATACCCCATCAGGCTGACGTTCAATCAAATCGAGTCGGCGGCGCAGGCCTTCGCCGTTCGTCATCTGAATGGCAAGGCCCGGGCGAGCATTGAGCTCCAGCAGCATGGGGCCATGCTGACGATCAAGCACCATATCCGTCCCTAGATAACCCAAACCGGTCATTTCATAACAGCTTGCTGCCAGATTAAGTAGGGTATCCCACTGAGGGACCACTAGGCTTGCAAGGTCATGGCCCGTATCGGGATGGCTAAAGCACGGGCGGTCAAACTGTACGCCACGCAAAGCCTCACCGGTGGCAATATTCAACCCAACGCCCACAGCCCCTTGGTGCAGGTTGGCTTTACCATCAGAGGCCGCCGTAGATAAACGCATCATGGCCATTACCGGATAGCCCTTGAATACAATGACCCGGATATCCGGCACGCCCTCATAGGTATAAGCCATCAGGCTTTCATCAAAATTGATCAGTGTCTCGATCAGGGCGACATCCGGGGAGCCACCCAGCGAGTAGAGCCCTGAGAGAATGTTGGAAACGTGGCGCTCTACATCCTCAAGGGTCAGATGCGCGCCACTGGGCTTCACAAACTGGTTATCGACGACTTTTTCAATAACCAGAATGCCCTTGCCGCCGCTTCCTTTGGCGGGCTTGATCACAAAGCCGTTGTGACCCGTTAGCATGTCGCCAATATGTTTGACGCCAAATTGCGTGGTCACTGTGCCAATCAGTACGGGCGTGGTGATGCCGTACTGCTGGGCAAGCAGCTTGGTTTTCAACTTGTCATCTACTAGCGGATAGAGACGGCGCGAATTGTAGCGGCCTATGTACCGGATATTGCGCCGGTTCATGCCGATGATGCCTTTATCCTGAAGGCGGCCCGGCCATGTCCAGTCTTTGAACCAGCTCATAACGGCTTCTCATCATCGGTGATCGGTTTGAAGCGGCGCAGTTCTAACAAACGGTAGCCCGTATAATTACCCAGCAGCAAAATCAGCGCCATCAGGATCAGCTGAACGCCCAGGAAGTTAAAGGTAATATGGCGTACCCAGGGGTTGTTCATGGCCAGATAGGCGAGTACCGCAGTCAACAGGCTGCCGCCGCCCTGAATCAGTACCTGCTTGGGGCCTTCTTCTTCCCAGAGAATCGACATCCGCTCGATGGTCCAGGCCAGGATGATCATCGGGAAGAACGTGACCGTAAGCCCAGCGCTTAGCCCCATTCGGTACGCTAAAACGGTGAAGATGGAGATAATGGCAATGACCGTTATGATGACTGCGGAGACCCTGGCTACAAGCAGTAGGTTCAGGTAAGAAAGATAGTTACGGATAATCAGACCAACGGCCACAATCAGCAGAAAGCCAATCAGACCGGTGGGCAGCGTAGTCTGGATGAAGGCGAGGGCGATAAGCACCGGCATAAAGGTGCCCGATGTCTTGATACCCACCAGCACACGCAGAAATACCACCACCAATGCGCCAATCGGGATCAGCAGAATGGTCTGGAAAAGCGCCTGTTCTTCCAGTGGCAAGCTATGGATGGAGAAGTTGAGTAGCGTGTCTTCAGAATAGTGGTTGCGTACCGCGGCCGAAGCCGGCTGGTGATGCGTCAGCATGGAAAACGATACCCGTGAGTTGGTGCCGCCTTGCACTTCAAGCACCGCACGACCACCAGTTTCCCATAGCAGCAGGTTGTCCGGCTGACCCTGTTCGCCCGTTATCGGGTTAAATAGCCACCACTGATTAACGGACTCATCGAACACTTGAATCCAGCTGCTTAATGCCTGGCGGCGGCGCCCATCTTCAAGCATCAGCCCGTTCACTTCTCGGGCTTGAACGCCGGCTTGATTAAGTAGACGGACAATTAGCGCCGAAGGCGTTTCCTGAGTAAGCAGCAAGCGGGCGCTTTCACCCTGGCGTTCACCATTGACATCTAAAATCAGTTCGCGCGTAAAAGTAGCGTTATTAGCGCTGCGTGCCCATGCTCTATCAATCAACTGGCTAGCTGCCGAGTCGTAGGGGCTTTCCCAAGGCGTTGTCGACGCTAACCCGGGTGGCGTTTGTATCGGTGGGCGAGCATCGGGTGAAACCAGCATCTGCACGGAGTAGTAAAGCTGCTGACTGCCGGCCGCGTCACGCGTGGTCCACTGTGCCTGACGGCCCAGCTCATCAGCTTTGTACGCTAACCCATACCCTGAAGAGGCAGTATTTTCGGTTAGCACACGAAAGCCGTTTTGATGTGAGGGTAAGGCCAGGTCAACCTGAACCGGAGCGTTTTGGGCATTGAAGTTAATAACGGCTTCAATTTCCCATACCTGACGCTGTTCGCCCGGTACCCAGGGTATTTCAAACTGAAGATGCCTATGCACACTGGTGGCAATACCTGCCACCAGAAGTAATCCAACAATTACATAAAAAGGGAGCCGGGACATGAAAATTCCTTTTAGCGAAAAGCAGCAGGGGGGCGCGATTACTCTTCGTTATCGTCTTGGTCAGCCACTTCATCTTCAGCGGCTTGTTCAGCAGGTTCGCCACCGGGGAATTCAGGGCGTTCATGAATATAGGCTTGGGCTACATCGATAACCGCGATATCCATCATGAAACGCCGCCCCAACAGCACGGGAAAATCCAGGTGCGTGCGATCATTCAGAGTAAATTGAACGTTTTGACGGATAGGCCCTAGGGTCATCAGCAAAGAAATAACGGGTCGTGTAGCTTCACCTGAGGCCTGAACGATGCGCACGCGACGCTCAACCGGTGCTTCAATCCATTCATCGCGCAGTGATTCAACCACCACATCGTCTTCATTAAGCGCAAGCTTGAAACGAACCCAGTCTTCGCCGTCTCGCTCAAAACGGGTAATGTCGGATGCTGACAAGGAGGAGGTGTTCGCACCGGAATCAACCCGTGCCTTTAGGTACGTACCGATCCCCGGTAAACCTATCCATTCGCTACGACCCACAATGGTTTTGGTTTCCAGCGCATTATCAACTTCGCACTCTTCGCGAATGATAATGGGCTCTTCGCCGCGAGCTTCCAAATCCTGAACGTCGCTGCGTAACAAGCGAAGAAGACTGCCCACTTCGCGAACATCCGCGGTCAGGGCGTGCTGTTGATGAAGCAGTTGTTCCTGCTGCAGGGTTTGCGCGCCGCACTGTTGAGATAAGGTATTTTGCAGTTCGAGTATGCGGGTATTGAATGACGCTTCACTTAACGGTGGAGGCTCATTGGGCTCAGGCTGCTGTAGGGCACAGCCGGAGAATAAAAGTGATAAACCAGCCATCAGCCACAAAACACCTGGGCGCATAACGAGTGACATCCTTGAAAATTAAAAAGGAATGATAAGGAGAAGCTAGTCCGATTGTCCAACGTGATGACATCTTTTTAAAGATTAATCACCATCCTATTTAACATAATATATATTATGCGAACACGGGAAGCTTGAATTGATCTGCAAACGATTCGGCAGCCTACTGGACACTAACCCATTTACGCAAGCATTCTCGCAAACTGTGAGTTTTCAATAAATTACTGCTGCTGAAAGCTCCCTAACCTGGCATATTTCTTGGCGTAAAATTTCTGCTGATGTATCAGGTTGGATTCTAGCGTGGTAATTCCTAATGGCACATACAAAAAAGCAGCCCTTACTACAGGCTGCTTTTATAAAACGGTACGACACTTAACGCTTAATCGTCGGCAGGTGCATAAGATCCATCTTCACGGTGTACTTCTTTACCGCTTAACGCAGGCGTGAAAACACAAGCAACCGTCATGCCTTTTTCTTTACCGCGCAGCAGGTGCTCATCGTGCTTGTCGAGCAGGTAAATGTCGCCTGCCTTGATTGGCCAAATTTTGCCATCTGCCAGGGTTTCTACTTCGCCTTCGCCTTCGTAGCAAAATACTGCTTCATAGTGGTGCTTGTACTGAATATGAGTTTCGGTTCCTGGAAAAATACGCGTGATGTGAAAAGAAAAACCCGCATTATCTTCAGCAAGCACTAAACGGGTGCTGTCCCAGTTGCCGTTTTCAGCGGTCACCAGGCGGTCTGTTTTGCGCGCTTCATCAAGATTACGAACGATCATAGTAGACTCCATTACAAGATGGCTGGTCTAGCCAGCCACCAGATTTATCATTTAGCGTTAGCACAGGCGCCAACCGCGTGATTACCCGTTTATAACAGACTTTACAGACGCTTCCAGAATGTCCAGCGCTTCAAGCAAGTCTTCATCAGTGATAGTTAGCGGGCAAAGGCACTTAACCACTTCGCCTTCCGGGCCACTGGTTTCAATAATCAGGCCATTTTCAAACGCCTTGCAGGTGATTTTGTCTGCGATATCGCCTGACACCACATCAATACCACGCATCAAACCGCGGCCACGTTCTGTAGCGGGCATGCCATTTTCAGTAAGCAGCGCTGCCAGCTTTTGAAAACGCTCCTCGACAATGCGCGCCTTGCGCTGAACATCGCGCTCAAAGGTGTCGTTGCCCCAGTACTTTTTCAAAGCCGCGGTAGCGGTCACCATAGCCAGGTTGAAACCGCGGAAAGTACCGTTGTACTGGCCCGGTTTCCATTTATCCAGTTCTGGACGCATCAGTACATGGGCAAATGGCAGGCCAAACCCGGAAAGTGATTTTGAGTTGGTCACGATATCAGGCGTAATCCCTGCATGCTCAAAACTGAAGAATTTACCGGTACGTCCACAACCTGCCTGAATATCATCAACGATCAACAAGATGTCGTAATCGCGACAAATCGCTTCAAGACGTTTTAGCCATTCAATACCGGCAACGTTGATACCGCCCTCGCCTTGCACGGTTTCAACAATGACGCCGGCGGGAATGTCCAGGCCACCCGAGTTGTCTTTAAGGAGTTTTTCAAAGTAGTCCAGAGTGTCAGTATGCTCGCCCATGTAGCCATCGTAGGGCAAAAAGCTGGCTCCCTGGGTTGGGATCCCGCCCGTTGCTTCGCGGAATTTACGGTTACCCGTGGTTGCCAATGCGCCCATAGTGACACCGTGAAAACCATTAGTGAACGTCACGATGTTATGGCGGCCCTTGGCAACACGTGCCAGGCGAATGGCGGCTTCCACCGCATTAGTACCGGTTGGGCCTGGTAGATGCACTTTATAATCCAGCCCACGCGGTTTGAAAATAACGTTCTCAAGCGTTTCCAGATAATCACGCTTAGCAGCAGTCCACATATCAAGGCCATGAACAATACCGTCCGTAGACAGATAGTCGATCATCGCCTGCTTGAGATGAGAGTTATTGTGACCGTAATTAAGCGTACCGGCACCGGCTAGAAAGTCGATATATTCACGACCGTTTTCATCTGTTAGACGCGCATTTTGCGCTTTAGTAAATACCACAGGAAAGGAACGCGAATAGGTACGAACGTTAGATTCCATGCGTTCAAATGTCTGAGTCTTCATTAATGACCTCCATGTATCATCATTATTAAGGTGAAAAGATTGCTAGCGTCAGCAGTAGTTCTTTTAGAGAAACGCTAAATATGATCGGTCTGAAATGGGCCGATGCGAACCAGATTCTCGGGGTCGTGTTCTCCACCAAGCTGTTCAGTAGAGAAGTATTCGCGACTGTTAAGAGGCGCCTGCCAACGCTCGGCTAAGCGGCGGAAAAGCCCCCAGGAAGCCTGATTATCAGGGGTGATCGTCGTTTCGAGGTGATGAACACCCGCTAGCTCCGGGCGCGATAGGATGGCTTCAACCAGCCGACGGGCCAAACCTGTACCGCGCGCTTTTTCACCTACAGCAACTTGCCACAAGAAATAGGTATCCGGCGCGTTATCCTTCACATAACCCGATACGAAACCAACGATTTCACCCTCTTCATTGGTTGCGATGGCACAGGTATCGCGAAACTGTGTGGCGAGTAGCAGATAGGCATAGGCAGAATTAACATCCAAGGGAGGACACGCCTTAACTAACTCGAATATCCCCCATCCATCGTCTGCATTCGGTTTACGTATGAACAGGGGCGTTTCAGAAAACCCCACTACGGCATCGGCAACCGTGGGGCGTGCAAGTTCAGATGAGGACGTAAAAGGTTGTATAGGCATACTCATAGTTATGCTTCGCTGTAGCGAATTTGATATTCATTATAACAGCTGATTATTACCAATTCAAAAGACATATTATCCACCGCCCTGTTTTCCATAATATTTGGTTATAGTTAGCCTGTTTGAAAAAGCTAATGGCAACAGTCACAAGGGAACGATATGAGTTTAGTCTAACTATTCCAAAGCGGGGATAAAAAAGGCGAGCCGAAGCTCGCCTATGAAAGGAAAGGTCCAATTAGTGTCTTGTCACGGTTCTAAGCGTGACAAACTCTTCTGCGCCGGTTGGGTGAATACCCACCGTCAAATCAAAATCCTGCTTGGTAAGCCCTGCTCTTACTGCAATCGCAATGCCTTGAATGATCTCGCCCGCCTCTTCTCCCACCATATGGGCTCCGACCACCACATCGGTCGCATCGTCCACGATAAGCTTCATCAATGTGCGTTCCTGGCTTCCTGACAGCGTATGCTTCATCGCACGAAACTGAGTTGAATACACACGAATCTTGGCAAGCTTCTGACGCGCGCCCTCTTCGGAAAGCCCGACAGTGCCAATGTTGGGTTGGCAGAATACGGCGGTAGGTACCGTCGTGTAATCCAAAGGCGCAGGAGTTGCATCCTTGAAATGATAATCAACCAGTTGCATAGCCTCGGCAATAGCCACCGGTGTAAGCTCAGGCCCAGCCGTTAAGTCGCCCAATGCCAATATGGAAGGAACCAAGGTTTCATAGCGCTCGTTAACTGGAATTTTACCTTCGCCATCGAGTTGGATGCCTAGCGTTTTAAGGCCTAGGCCTTGTATGTTGGCTTTACGCCCCGTTGCCGCCAGTACTGCGTCCACCTCTAGCATCTCGCCGGTTGTCAGATGTACGTTATAGCTCGCCCCGGCGGTTTCAATACGCTCGATATTGGCATTGAAGTGCAGGTTAACACCCTTCTTTTCCATCTCGGTGCGGGTGAATTCGCGCACTTCGTGATCGAACTGTTTAAGGAAAAGGTCACCCCGATATATCAGATGTGTCTCGCTACCCAGACCATTGAAAATACTTGCAAACTCAACGGCTATATAGCCACCGCCTAACACTAGAAAGCGTTTGGGGAAGGTGTCGAGATCAAACACCTGGTTTGAATCTAACGCATGCTCTTTACCCGGAAAATCAGGAATCCATGGCCATCCACCGGTGGCCAACAGAATTTTTTCAGCGCGAGCGTAACTAACCCCATTCACGTCCTTTAGCGCTACCGTATGACTATCGACAAGTTCTGCACGAGCGTCCAGAAGCTTGACCCCCGTGCTTTCCAGCATGCGCTGGTAAATTCCATTCAACCGCTTAATTTCACAGGTCTTGTTGTCTCTTAATGTTGCCCAGTCGAAGGTAGCGGGTTCGGAAAGCTGCCAACCAAAACCAGCCGCGTCATCGAAGCTGTCATGAAAGTGTGCCGCATAAGCGTAAAGCTTTTTAGGCACACAGCCCACGTTGACGCAGGTGCCGCCCAGATAACGGTCTTCGGCAATAGCCACCTTGGCACCGGCTGCGGCCGCCATGCGGGCGGCACGAACGCCGCCTGAACCGGCGCCAATCACTAAAAGATCATATTCATAGTCAGACTCGGCTGCCATTATCTACTCCTATCAGTGTTCATCCGCGGCATAGTGTAAGCCACGCATGCTTATTGACCTTAGTCGCAGGGAAGGTTAAAACCTTCTCCACTTACTTCATTCCACGTTAACTTGACGATGTAACGAAACGGAGACTCAATGTCTAATCCTATTGCGACGCTCCTCGACAACAATCGTGCCTGGGCTGAGCGCATGTGCGAAGAGGATCCCGAGTATTTCAAGCGCCTCTCCGACCAGCAAAATCCAGATTATTTATGGATAGGCTGCTCGGATAGCCGGGTTCCTGCCAACCAGATTATTGCCCTGCCCCCAGGCGAAGTATTTGTTCACCGCAACGTTGCCAACCTTTTGCATCACACCGATATGAACGCCTTGTCGGTGGTTCAGTATGCAGTGGACGTATTGAAAGTCAGCCATATCATGATTGTGGGCCACTATGGATGCGGTGGTATCAGGGCTGCGGTAACCGGCGGTGAATGTGGCGTCGTTGACTACTGGCTGCACTCGGTTCGGGAACAGTACAACCATCATCGCCATTCGCTTGATCACCTACCTCTTGATGATCAGATCGATCGCATGTGTGAGCTTAACGTTAAGGCGCAGGTTAACAGTTTATGCCGCACAAAAATTTTGCAGCGTGCCTGGCAACGTGGACAGCAGATTTCAGTGCACGGTTGGGTCTACGGTCTAAGTGACGGCCGTGTTAAAGACCTGAAATGCACTGTAACCGGGCTTGAGCAGGTAGAAACGCTCTACCGCATCGATCGCATTCAGCCAAGCGATTAATCTTTTACCAGCTGCTTTCAACGACTACCGCCACGCGGTAGTCGTCTTCACCAGATTGCCCGCTACCATTTTTGCTGCTTACCCGCCAATTGGGCACGTCACGCCAGTGCCTTTCAATCCGCAATAGCCATTGGGATTCTTATCCAGGTATTGCTGGTGATACGCCTCTGCAAAATAAAAGCTTTCCAATGCTTTGATCTCGGTTGTAATGGTGCCTCGCCCTGCAGCACGTAATGCTTCCTGGTAAACCTTGGCACTCTGCTCAGCTGCCTCTTGCTGTGCCTGGGTAGTCGTATAGATGACTGAGCGATACTGCGAGCCAATATCATTGCCTTGGCGATTTCCCTGAGTGGGGTCATGCTGTTCCCAGAAGATCTGTAGCAAGGTTTCAATGTCGATTTTGCTTGGGTCATAGATCACCCGAACAACTTCAGCATGCCCCGTGCTCCCGGAACAGACTTCCTTATAGCTTGGGTGCTGAGTCATGCCGCCAGCATAGCCGGCGGCTGTTACATAGACACCGGGCTGTTGCCACAACAAGCGCTCTACGCCCCAGAAACAACCCATTCCCAGTACGATTTCTTCAAAGCTTTCGGGGTATGGACCCTGCAGCGAGTGGCCGCTAATGGTATGCAGCTCGCTTGTTTCAACAGGCGTGCGCATAGTGTTGTCATCGCTTAAACGTGTCATATCAGCCTCACTCTACTGCTGCTTATAGATTACGGGGTCGCCCCGGCGGGAGAAGGTATAGATTAAATCTACCGCCTGGTTAGCACCTGACACCGCTTGAGCATAAAGGTTACGCCATAATGTGTAGCGTAAGGTTAATTCTGCAATGGGGGAGAAAATCCCCACCCCGTAGCTGATCCTGAGATCGTCGGTTAGCTGCCCACTTAAAGCTACCTGGCTCTCGTCTCCCGCCCCTGTAGTATCCAGTGTCAGGTCATCAATACCAAAGGCCTCACCAATCGAGCCTACCGCACCGCCTGTACGCCCTAATGACATGCCAATCAATGCCGTGGTAAGCGCACTATCCATGCCACCACCTGAGTCCGGCGCTCGACCACGAAGCAGATAGGAAAGCGCCTGGGTTTCCCCCATGGATGGTTCTGAGAAAATCATCACGTTAGGCTCTTCGGCATTACCGGTGACACGCAAGCCGGCAATGACATCATCTTCTGTCACATCAGGGTTGCGTATGGCCTCGAAATCAAGCGTAGGCAGCGATGGCGGCCCACTAAACAGAAGCTGACCCCGACGAATAAACAGGTCCTGACCAAATGCCTGGAAACGACCATCGACCAGGTTCACGTCGCCAAACAGCTGAAGCCCACCGCTATCTTGACGAATTTCCAGCGTGCCACCTAGCCCTGATTCAAGTCCATAAGCGGAGAGCAGCATATCTTGCCCAAGTGTCAGGGTAATCAATACATCCATTTCCATACCCGTTTGGACCAATTCGTCAGCTGCACTAGGCTCACCGCGGTCCGCTGCACGAAGTTCCGCTTGTTCTGCTTCGCGATCATCGCGTTCGGTAATAATGATTTCATCCGAGCTTGGCTCGATGGTCGATGAAGATCTGGAACCGATTTCCAGCCGTGCCCAGGGTAGATCTACATTCCCACGCACCTGCAGACGCTCCGGGGTAATACGCACGCGAATATCGGGTGCGGCCTCCAAACGTCCGAACTGCGGCAGCACGAGCAGAAGCGGATCCTGGGTAGCGTTCAAGTCCACGCCGATACGCCAGTCGTCGGCTCCAGGCCAGTAGGCATCCCCGGTAATATTCAAACGACCACGCTCTGCCGCCAGAAAGCCATTGATATCTCCCTGCTCACCGTCAAACGAAATGGTCAGCTCACCATCACGCACTTCCAGCGGAATATCCGGCCCGTGCAGGCGTAATCCGCGCAGTGCCAGGCTCCCCTGCAAATCAGGTTGGCGAGTAGTGCCACCAATCTGCACGCGCCCATCAATCGCGCCTTCCAGGCGGTCCATATTGATGACCATGGGACGATAGGGTTCCAGCGATAGGTTGTTAGCCAAGAGCTCGCCATCAAGCCGGCCCTGGCCCAATGGGTCGTTAAGAGACAGGTTAAGCGTTAAATCGCCTGCTTCTGAAAATGACAGCAGCATATTGGCATCTGCTTGCGATTGATTGGCCTGTATCTGGGCATCCAGATTAATCCCGGGCAGTTGAACCGGTTGCCCGTAATCGTTGATGGCGGTAATTGCAAGCTCGCTGAGTACCTGAACATCCGCCTGCCAACGCGCGCCGCCCTGACGCCAGGCGACCGTTGCGTCCGCAGTGGTGGCGCCTTCAAACGACCACTCATCGGGCAGGAACGGCTCAAGCATTTCCATGGGAACTTCACGCACGGTCAGTACGGCACGTCCTTGGTCGGCCGAGGCATTGATCGGCTCCTGAGAGCAAACCAGGCCACCCTCTTCACGGCGCAGACAGAACGGCGAGAGACGCGCTTGACCATTTGTCAGGTTGTAACCCAGCTCAAGTGGAGCTTCCAGACGAATATTGCCCGCCTCGGAATCAATTTCAAGTGGCGTTAATCGGCCCTGATACTGCTGGCGCTGTTGATCGAAACGGCCGTCCAAAGCGAGTAGCGCTCGTTGTAACGGGCTATTCGGGTCGCCTTGTACGCGTAGCTCTAGGCGGTGCTGAGAAAGCTGCCCCGTTAGGTCCATATTCGCCGTCGAGAGTCGCTGGCCTCCCGCAAAAATCTGCTGTAAGCCGAGCTGAACGTTGATCCTTGGATCTTCAAGCCCCTGCACTGTGGCATCAAGCTCTAATTGCTCTACCCGGTTATCTGCAAAACGCAGATCGCGCCCTGATAGGTCGGCAAGAATCTCGGGCTGCTCAAAGCTGCCCGTGGCTTGTACATTACCTGTAAGTGTCCCTGCCAGTTCAGGGGAAAGAGTACGCAGTTCACGAAGCGCAATATCAGCATTTAACGACATGGCCTGCTGGCTTACTTGACCCGAGGCCTCCAGCCGGTTGTTGCCCTGCGTAAATAGAAGCTCATGAATATCCACTTCCAGATTGCTGTTGGCATCCAGAGCCGCCTGAAGCGTTAGCGGGTAATCGCGTAGTTGGCCATTGATATCGATATTGGCGATGCTCACTGACCAGAGATCGCCCAGCTGGCGTACGCTTAACTCGATATCCCCCGTTAAGTTGCCATTCATTTGATCGACAAAGTGCGCTGGGTCGAATTGATCTAAACGAATGCGCGTATCAATCGTTAGTGGGTCTAACCAATCGATACGGCCTTCGCTGCTCAAGGTGCTTTCTTCTACTTGAAGAGCTAGAGGGTCCCAGCGGAAATGACTAACGTCGCCATCTCCCGTTAGCGTTACCTGAGTGGGCGGCAGCCCCGCCCCTTGAGCCTGTAGACTTACTTCAGCGCGGTAGGCATCTAGACTGCCCTCGACCGTAAGATCGACGGCTTCAACCACGTAGGGAGCAGCGTCGTTCCCATCTGCTTCTTGAGCCTCGTCTACCAAAGGCCATTGCAGCCGCTCGCTTTGCAAACGTGCCTGGAAGGGTAAGTCTGGGGTTGACCAATCGATATGCCCTTCGCTTCGCAGCGTATTTTCACCTACTTGAAGGACTAAAGGGTCCCATCGAAAATGACTAAAATCACCATCCCCAGTGAGCGTTAATTGAGTGAGTGGTAACTCTGGACCTTGTGCTTGAAGGCTAACGGCGGCATGGTAGGCCTCCAGACTTCCTTCTACCGTTAAGTCTACCGCTTCAACCACATAGGGTTGAGTGCCGCTTGCCCCCTCTGCCGGTTGCTCTTCCACCAGCGGCCACTGCAAACGCTCGCTTTGCAGGCGTGCCTGGAAAGGCACGTCGGGTGCCAAGACATCTACCCGAGCATTAAGGGAGGCTGCCACTATGCCAGAGGCAGTCAACTCGGCCTGCAGATCCTCCAGCGATCCGGAAAGCTCAAGTACAAGTTCTTCACCATTTAATTCTGGGAACAGTTCAGGCAGAAACAGCACGGCTTCCAAGCGGGCTTCAAGGGGGTAACTGCCAGTTAGATCCGCATTTGCTACAAGGTTCGCCTGTACATCGTCGGTGGTTACCTCAAGTGAAGTAATCTCTACCTGACTTTCCTGGGTATTTAGCCCTACCTGCAAGCGTTCAACGTGGTATTCAAACGCCCCAGTCAGATTAATATCGGTGGCAGTCAGATCGCTTACTTCAATATCGACAGGAAGCACGATTTCAGGTAACTCAATACGCTCACGCGTTGCTAGCTGCTCTTCCGGCGATATTGGCTGAAGCGCTTCGTCACGGGGTTGTGTTAGCAGAATGGCCCCGTCGATCCCTTCCGCCATCAGCGGGGTCTGTACTTCCTGGGTAAGCAGAACCCCTGGCGAAGGCGGCAGATAAACCGTTAACTGCTCAAGTCGGCTAGGGGCGAATGCCAAACGGCTCTGCTCAGCCGTTGCCGACGTTTCAAAGACCGACCAGTTGATACGTGTGCCATCGGCAAGTTGAACTACCACGTCATTCAAGAGCACAGAACGAAGCTCGATGGGAAACGGCAGATGCAGTCTGAAAGGGTCGCCATCCTTGGGCGGCTCTTCTTCTGCATCGCTGGCGCCCAAGCGAATATCTGCCCCATCAACGTGCAACGTGTCCAGACATAGACGCATGGAAAGAACACAATCATCGGCCCAGGCCAATTCCAGATCGTCTATCGCTACATAGATATTGCCAAGTTCAAGACGAAAGCCCTGAAGCGTAAACTCATCGAATAGCGCACCTTCTTGGTGCTCGAACGTAAAATAGCCGCGCTGCTCGCCTTGGGAGAATAAAACCCCCGTTCCCCATGGTGACAAAGCCACACCCAGTAGAAGCGCAACTAAACCCAATAGCCATAAAGGCAATACAATAATCAGACGTAACAGACTCCACACCAACAGCCATGTACGTTGTTGCGATGAATATGGTTGGCGCGTCGTGGTCTCGGAAGACTTAACTTGGGACAAAACGTGCTCCTAGAATTCCGGGCCGATGGAAAAATGCAAACGAAAAGCATCTTCGTGATCGAAGGGATGCGCTACATCAAATCGAATTGGCCCTACGGGTGACACCCAGCGGACCCCGACCCCTGCCCCGGTTTTTAAATCATTCGGCCCCCAGTCATCAAAGGCATCACCGGTATCAATAAACGTGGCTCCCCACCAGTTATCTCTGACACGGCGCTGATACTCAAGGCTCGAAGTAAGCATCTGCTGGCCGCCCCGCAAGCGCCCTTCAGCATTGCGTGGTGCAAGGCTTTCGTATGAGTAGCCGCGAACACTGCGATCACCGCCTGCGAAGAAACGCAGTGAAGGCGGCAGCTTGGAAAAATCATCCGTTTCAATAGCCCCGATGCTCAAACGCGCTGAAAAGCGATTGTCGTTACCGATAGTGCGTATCAACTCAGTATCACCGGTTAGACGGGTAAACTGGGCATCTGACCCCCAAACTGTGTCTGAGTACTCCACCGAAAGCTGTTGGCGATCCCCCCAGAGCGGAAAGCGCTGTGGACGAGTTCGCGTTCTTGACCACTGTATACCCGGGTAGAAGAGCCATACCTGATCCGCCTCACCGCCCTGGGTAAAGTCTTCATAGGTGGTGCGAAAATAGATTGTCTGTACCCAATCATTGTCAAACTGCCAACGACGACCAAGCTCAACCCCAGCTTCCAGGGATTGGGTATCGCTGTCATCAATATTACGAACCCCGTACTGCAGCCGGTAACTGTCACGCAGTGGATCTTCAAGGGGAATATTGTAGACGCCGGTGAAGCGCTGCTCAGGCGCTGAAAGATAGAGGTCGTGATCTAGACTGTGGCCATAACTATTGATCCATGGTTGATGCCAGCTAAACCGTAGCCGCGGGCCTACATCGGTGGCGTAACCGATACCGACTTCAAACTGATGGCGGTCAGCAGGCTCAACGCTTACATCAATAGGCACACGAGTATTATCACGATGGTTAAGCATAAGCACACTAGCAAGAGCTGCACTGCTGATTAATGGCCGCGTGGGCTGGGTCGCTGTAGCTTCGTTAAACCATGGGTCGCCGCCACCGTGGGGGGTAATGGTAAGCTCTTGAGCGGTTTCCAATCGAGGACGAACGGTAACGGATCTGAACCAGCCCGTCTCAGCCAGACGCTGATTGTAAGTAGCCAGCGATGTGGCAAGGTACGGCTCGTCATCTTCGTAGGTTTGTAAATTCTGTAAACGCTCAGGTTCGATATGACTACCTGTAATATAGGTATTGCCAAACCGGTAGCGGGGGCCGCTATCGAAGTTCATATAGAGCCTAGCGCTCTGCAGGTATGGGCGGACTTCCATGCGTCGATCAGTAAAGCTCCAATCAAAATAGCCGCGTTCTATCGCCAGCCCGGAGAACTGTGAGCGCAGGCTATCCCATGGAGCATGAAGCAATGGCTCGCCTTCACTTAAAGGAAAGTCCTCCAAGGCTTCTTTGAACGGCGCATCATCTCTAGCATCGCCTTCGATGTTAATCGAAAGTACTTCTATCTCGATGCGTGGGCCAGGCTCAATGGTTAGCCTGACTGGTTCAAGCTCAACCCTGATGTCAGGCTCGTAGTAGCCATACACCCGCATAGCTTCCTGAGTACGGTTACGTATCTCACCTTCCAGGCGGACATCGGTATACTGCTCCTCATCAATGCTTTCCAGATAAGCGCTGATATTCTCCTCAATATCCCCTTCTACGCCGTCAATTGCGGCGGTTAGCGCCCAAGCAGCTGGCACGCTAATAACATATAAGGGGAGTGCCATAAAACAAGCCGTGTAAGCGGCTGAACGCCATCGCTGTTGTCTTCCCATACATAAAATCCCTATTAAATCAGCGACTAAATAGCTTTTTTATAACGTAACTACTTATCTAAGCATCTCAATTTGGGCGCTGAATGCTAATTGAGCCTGACGCAGCTGGCGTATATCACTTTCAAGCGCCGTTATACGCTGGCTCCACTGCTGCTCAAAGCTCGCAACTTGTTCTTCAAAAGAGGATGCTGACTCTAACTGTAGCGTATTTAACTCGGTTTCCAGCATATTAAAACGCTCAACGACCGCATCATTTTGGGCTGTCAACTGTCCTTCAAGCGTGCGGCGCAACTCAGTCGACTGCTCCTCTAGGGACGTTAGCTGTTGGGTGGTGTTTTGTTTTAAATAATCGACCTCTTCAACCAGCCCCTGCCTGGCTGAAACGCCTGTCTGCTCCAGGGCATCAAGCGAAGTGCGCAGTGCAGTCAGCTGGCGATCACGAAGCTCGGCATGCTCCTCAAAGGTGCTAAGACGCTCACTAAGCGACACGAGCGCGTCGTTTGATACCTGATCTTCGTTATCGGTAAGCACGCCGTATATTTCTTCACGTGTATTGGTTAACGCGATGGATAGCTGCTCCTGTTCTTGAAACAGCGTTGTCATCTGCGCTTGCATAAACGTGATTGTATCTTGAACGTCCAGGTCGCCTGAATCGAGCCGAGCATGAACATTGGAAGCTTCGCCGCTAATCCGATGAATTTCTGAGAGTAGCTGCTCACGCTCCAACCATGCCCCGACAGAGACGGCTGCCAGTAATGCAAAGAGGATGAACACCGCGAGCCATAAAGGCCACATACGCGGCCCTTTTCGATGGCGTAAATGCTGGGCCGCCAAGCTTTGGTCCACATCCGGGACAATGCGTCGAGATGGCGTCGAATTGGGCATGACGTTTCCTCAAAAAGACGTGGGGTCGGCGCGACGACCAATACCACGGTACTTTAACCCGCAGCTGGCAACAAAAGTAGGATCGTAGATATTTCTGCCATCTAACACGAGTTTAGCGTTTAACATTGAAGCCAGACGATGCCAATCGGGATTCCAGTATGACTTCCATTCGGTTACCAGCATGAGTGCATCAGCACCTTCACATGCTTGGTAAGGATCCTGATCGAAGGTTTGCAGGTCATTCCGCTCACCCACGAGCTGATGCAGCGCACTGGTAGCCGCTGGATCGTGGAGCCTTACCTTGGCACCCTGTGCCCATAGGGCTTCCAGAAGCGTTAATACCGGAGCGTGGTCAATGCGTGCCGTTCCCGGCTTGAAGGCTGCCCCCCAGATAGCCACTGTTTTGCCGGCAAGCTCACCCTCGAAATGAGCCCATAACTTCCGAAAGAGGGTCTCTTTCTTATGCTCGTTAATATCCATCACCTGCTCAAGCAGTGCAGAGTAGCGCCCGCTTTTGGATTGCACATCGGCCAGGCGCATTAAATCGCGCGAAAAATTAGGACCGCCAAACCCACAGCCTGGATACAGGTATTCAAAACCAATACGCGTATCGGCGCCCATCCCTTGGCGGACATGCTCAACATCTACTCCAAGCGTGTCCGCCAGGCCAGCGATTTCATTCATATAGCTGATACGCGTGGCCAGCATGCCGTTGATGGCTAACTTGGTCAGCTCGGCCGCCCGGCGTGGCATGGGCTGAAAAACTTCCTGACGACGATTGAAAGCGCGCAAAAGTTCGCGCACAACCTGTTCGCCATGGGCATCATCACATCCCAGCAGCCAGCGTGTGGGCCGAGTGAAGGATGCCCAGGCACGGCCTTCTTCCAAGGTGTCCGGCAGGGCAACGCTACTGTGCTGCTCGCTCATGAGGTCATGCAGGCGCTCTGTCTCACCCACTGGGAATGTTGAGTTGTTAACTAATACCACGCCGTGCTGTATGGGAAGCTGAGGCGTTTGAAGTAGCGCGCTGGCTGATTGTCGCTGACTGGGAGAAAGGGCAAGCCAGATAATATCCGCGGTGGAAGCCTCATTGACCTGATCGATCAGACGCAGCGTTCCATCGGTCAGTGCCTGCTGGATATGCGGCATCAATTCAGGTTCCCGGCGTAGCCAATCCGCTTGAGATAGCGTTGCCCAAGGTGCGCTTTCATGAAGCAACCATTCAACCTGATGGCCCACCCATGCCAGAGCGGCGGCAGCCGTCACGGCACTTAGTTCGCTGCCATAGAGTAATACGCGCATCTACCAGACTCCTTGTGCGGCGGAAAAGCGAAAAGATATCGCTATAAAATTCATACAATGGTCCTTTTTATGCGTTCTGACCCAGGAGTGGTTAGAATGCCCATAATACTGAACGATTGAGTGGATGCCACTCGTCACTTGACGCCAACAGCCAGACTGGATGGAGAATTTCCATCTACGGCTTACTAACCATGGGAGCCAACACATGCAAGCGACACCTCAGGATAGCACTGCTGACCGCTACCAAGACAATGTCGATGTAGCAGAAGTTGCTAAATTTGAAGCACTTGCTAGCCGCTGGTGGGATTCGAAAGGCGAATTCAAGCCGCTGCATGATATCAATCCTCTACGCCTTAACTTTATTGACGCACGCGCGGGGCTGGCTGGCAAAAAGGTACTCGATGTTGGCTGCGGTGGCGGCATATTAAGTGAATCAATGGCGCATCGCGGCGCCCAGGTGACTGGCGTTGATCTGGGAGAGGCGCCATTGGCCGTTGCCCGTCTGCATGCTGAAGAGAGCGGCGTATCCATTGATTATCGGCATATTAGCGTTGAAGCACTGGCGGCCGAGCAGCCAGGTCACTTTGACGTAGTGACCTGTATGGAAATGCTTGAACACGTGCCCGACCCTGCTTCGGTTATTCGTGCCTGCTGCGCGCTGGTAAGGCCCGGTGGATATGTGTTTTTCTCGACACTTAACCGCACCCCAAAATCCTACGCCTTTGCGATCCTGGGTGCTGAGTATGTACTCAAGCTATTACCGCGTGGTACCCACGACTACGCCAAGTTTATTCGGCCTTCTGAAATGGCTGCCTGGTCACGTGACGTTGGGTTGGAAGTGCGCGAGCAAACGGGCCTGACCTATAACCCGCTCACCCGCCGCTATCGTCTGGTAACCAATGATGTGTCGGTCAACTACATGATGTATTGCCGTAAAGTGAGCCAATAATGTCAAAGACTGCACCGCTTGCGGTATTGTTTGACCTTGATGGCACCTTGGTGGATACCGCCCCCGATCTTGCCCGGGCAACCAATGCTTTGCGTACCCACCATGGGCTGGCGCCACTGCCTTACGAACAGATTCGTCGACAGGTTTCCAATGGCGGCAGTGCACTGGTAACCCTGGCGCTGGCACTTGAGCATGGCACGCCTGAACACGATACTGCGCGACAGTTCTTGCTGGATAGTTATGCGCAAGCCGTGGCTGTTGATAGCCGGGTATTTGATCCTCTGGATCAGTGGCTGATGGATTGGCATGGCAGCCAGCGACCGTGGGGAATTGTGACCAACAAGCCTCGAGTGTACACAGAACCGTTACTTGAAGCGCTTTCGCTAGTGCCCGGAGCGCTGCTTTGTGCAGACGACCTGAGCGTCAAGAAACCCCACCCCGAACCCTTATGGGAGGCGGCGCGACGGTTAGGTGTAGCGCCCAGCGAGTGCTGGTACGTAGGTGATCACGTGCGGGATATGCAGGCAGCCAAGGCGGCCGGGATGACCGCCGTAGCCGTTGGCTATGGGTATATCAGCGAAGAGGATGATTACCAGCAGTGGTCGGCCGATCTATGGTTTGAAACGTGCACGATGCTGGTGGAAGCCCTCAAAGCGTTTAACTTCGCAAAATAAGGTTTGAGTACTCAGGTCCCTAATGGCTTGAGTATGCTCGGCTGCTATGCGCTGACACGCGGCGGCTGAGCGTCAAATTTCTGCCCGCTAACACCTGCACTTTCAGGACCCATCAGCCATAAATAAGTCGGCATGATGTCTTCAGGGGTACGCAGCGTGGCGGGGTCTTCGCCTGGATAAGCACTTCGCCGCATCTGGGTACGTGTAGCGCCAGGGTTTAAGGTGTTAACACGCAAATGGGGCTGACTTTCAAGTTCATCAGCCAATACCTCCATAAACCCTTCCGTGGCAAACTTGGAAACCGAGTAGGCGCCCCAGTAAGCCCGCCCTTTTCGGCCAACGCTTGATGAGGTGAAAATAACCGAAGCGTCTTCGGATTTTTCCAGCAAAGGCAGCAATGCCTGCGTCATCCAGATCGGGCCATTGATGTTTACCTGCATCACCTGCTCCCATAGCTCTGGATCATATTGTGCAAACGGCGTGATTCGGCCTAGCAGGCTTGCATTGTGTAGAAGTCCATCCAGGCGGCCAAACTCCTTTTCGAGCGTTAGGGCCATGTCATGAAAATCGGCCAGGGAAGCGCCCTCAAAATTAAGCGGAAAAATAGCCGGCTGTGGCCCACCCGCTGCTTCAATTTCGTCGTAGACCCGCTCAAGTTTTTTAATGGTACGACCCAGCAAAATAACGGTCGCACCATGACGTGCATAACTTAAAGCTGCCGTACGGCCAATACCATCGCCAGCTCCTGTTACCAGAATGACTCGGTTTGCAAGCAGGTCAGGCGGTGCTTGATAGTCGATTTTACAGCTCATGAAAGTTCCTGAATACAAACAAGCAATGCAGTATTAACCAGCAGATTGGCGAAGAAAATCATTGGCAA
The DNA here is from genome assembly GCF_003989825.1 of Vreelandella populi. GTDB lineage: Bacteria > Pseudomonadota > Gammaproteobacteria > Pseudomonadales > Halomonadaceae > Vreelandella > Vreelandella populi. Next base: position 57,123 of record NZ_RZHE01000007.1, on the reverse strand, counting down.
GCCCTGCCGCACTACTTTGCGGGTAATCATCACGCACCTGCTCTAGAAGCTCGCGGCTTTTCTCGGCTTCCCCCTGGCGCGCTTTAACCAGGCCAAGCTTGTAAAGCGCATCAGGCACTTTACTGCTGCTGCCAAACTGTTCAATAACACGTCCAAAGGCGGCATCAGCCTCGCTTAGCTGGCCTTCTGCAGCGTAAAGTTCACCCAGCCAGTAGTGACCATTGGCAGCTAGACTACTCTCGGGATGCGCCGCTACAAATTCTTCAAACGCTTCGATGGCTTGATCAAATTGGCGCGCCTGAACATGAGCAAAAGCAGCTTGATAGTCTGCCTGGGCATCTTCACTGACATTACGCGCTGAGGGTGCGTTAATCACTTCCTGAGCGGCTTCCGGCTCGACCTGAGGCGTCGCCTGTTCAAGTTGTGTCGGACCACTGTTCATCAGGCGGTCTTCGATATCTAGATACTGCTGCTGGGATTGACGCTTCAACTGCTCAAGCTGGTGGCGCAATTCTTCAATCTGCCCACGCAACTGCTGAATTTCCTGTTGATGTTCTTCTACCTGATTAAACAGTACAAGATTACCGCCGGCAGGCTCCTGACGCTGGGTCTGTTGGTAGAAGCCGCTGGAATTACCCGAAGAAAGATCTTGAACGAGCGGTTGCTGGGCAACCGCCGTGAGTGGCAATACGGACAGCGGGAGCACTAAGGCTCCCGCACCGCACAGCCTCTCAAAATAGCGTTTGAGACTGTGATTCATGACAACTCCGTAGATAACATCGGCGTGCCATCAGGAACGCCAACGGTATCAGTAATTAAATGCTATCAGTAGTTGAACACAACGCGACGGTTCTGTGAGTAGGCGCTTTCAGTCTGACCGCTAGCGGCCGGACGCTCTTCGCCGTAGCTCACAACGCTCATTTGTGAATTGGAAACGCCTTGAATGTTCAGGAAACGCTGAACGGCACGGGCACGACGCTCACCCAGAGCCATGTTGTATTCACGAGTACCGCGCTCGTCGGTATGACCATGCAGTACAACCTGTGCATTCGGGTTAGCACGCAGGTAGCGTGCATGTGCCATTACCGCAGACTCATATTCGCTCTTGATGGTGTCACGGTCGTAATCGAAGTAAATGGTACGTACTTCAGGAATCCGAGAATCAGCTTGCTGACCAGCACCTGAACCAGAACCCGTGGTAGAACCGTACTGACCACCGGTACCTGCGCCTGACGTGCCTGCGCCCATGCCCGTGCTGCTGCCATCCTGGCTTCCGTAAGAATCTCCATCCTGGGTTCCGCCGGTGCTGGAACAGCCAGCGATTACTACGATAGATAACGCTACTGCCAATGAGCGAGCCAACGGCTTAAGTTGCATAATCAGACTCCTTGCCTGAAAGAAAATTAATACTATTTATCATCAATTTAAAAATGGTGACCATGCGGGATCGCGCACATCACCTTGTGCTGCAGGAAGCCGGAATGACGACCGCCCATCGGCAGAAACGGCACTCAGCACCCCGTTGTTACCCTGTTGGGTAGCGAAGATTACCATGGTCCCGTTCGGCGCAACACTAGGAGATTCATCTCTTGTTGAATCACTTAGTACTACCAAGCGTCCACCGTCCAGATCCTGACGTGCTACTTGATAACCGCGGCTTGAACGATGCACTAAAAAGATCTGGTCACCATCGGGTGAATAGCGTGCCCGCGCGTTGTAATTACCTGTAAACGTTAAACGTTTTGTTTCACCGCTGCCTAACGTGTGCTGGTAGATCTGGGGTCCACCGCTACGGTCAGAGGTGAATAGCAGGCTGCGTCCATCTGGCGACCACGCGGGTTCTGTATCAATACTGTTGCTATTGGTAATACGCTCAACGGAACGGTTGGTGATATCCATGATGTAGATTTCAGGTTGCCCATCTTTAGATAACGACATGGCGATGCGGCGGCCATCCGGCGACCAGCTCGGCGCTCCATTGATGCCATCAAAGGAGGTTGCCTGAACGCGCTGGCCCGTTGCCACATCCTGAATATAGATAGCCGGGCGCTCGCTTTCAAAAGATACATAGGCAAGCTTGCGTCCATCAGGCGACCAGGCAGGCGACATGATCGGTTGATCTGAGGTCAATACCTGCTGGCTGTTGCGCCCATCAGCATCGGCAACATAAAGGCCGAACTGCATATTATCGCCAAGACCCTGTGCTGTGATGTAAGCGATGCTGGTCGAGAAAGCACCACGAATATCGGTAATCGCTTCAAAAATCTGATCACTGATATAGTGGGCGGCACCGCGCAAGTCGTTGGCATTCGCGGTAACCGTTTCGCCGATCATTCGGCGTTGACCGCTGATATCCATCAAGTCAAATTGCAGCTGGTAACCGTTACCCGTTTGCTGAGCGCGCCCCACTACCAGATAGCGAACATCAAGCGAGCGCCAAGTGCCAAACTCAACATCGTCAGCCTGGCTTGGCTTTTCAAACATGGCGCTGCGCTCAAGCGGATCAAACAACCCGCTGCGTTCAAGGTCATCCTGTACAATTTGGGCAATATCTTCTGACATACCCTCGTTGCCCGCAAAAGGCACTACCCCAATCGGCAGGGCCTGATCGCTCCCCCGCGTAATTTCAATGGTCAATTGGGCACTTGCCGCACTGCTAATGAATAGCAGCGCGCAGAATAACCACACTTTGCTCAGTATTTGCATTAGCGAACATCTCCCGGGGTAAATCGCAGATTAATTTGACGTAAGTTTCGTTGCTGATCCGCTGGCAAATCTCTCAATTCGCTAAACGGCGCAGCCTGTTCAACAGCTTGTATGGCAGACCGATCAAAAGCACTATCGCCACTTGATGTCGCAATTGATGCTGCGAGCAGCTCTCCCGATGGGCCTAAGCGTATTTGAAGCGTAGCACTCAATGAATCGCTTGCTCCAGGCGGTATCAGCCATGCCTGTTCGACAGCGCGACGCACAATATTGATAAAGCTGTTGGCTGCCTGTTGTGCCTGCTGTGCATTGGCCGCCGCTTCGGCTTCACCGGCTAGCTGACGCTGCATGGCCGCCTCTGCGGCTTCAGCTGCCGCCTGCCGTTGGCGCTCGGCCTCGGCTTCACGCTGGCGTTGAGCTTCAACTTCGCGTTCCCGCTGTGCGGCTGCCTCCCGCTCACGCTCGGCTTCTGCTTCGCGCCGTGCTTCTGCCTCCGCTTCTTCGCGTGCTCGTGCCTCTTCGGCTTCACGCTGCCGCTCAGCTTCAGCTTCAGCTTCCGCCTCGCGTTGACGCTGCTCTTCCGCCTCTCTTTCCCGCAGAGCTTCGGCCTCTTCACGAGCACGTTGCGCCTCTGCTTCACGCTGGCGTTCGGCTTCTGCCTGCTCTTGGGCTCGCTGCGCTTCGGCTTCGCGCTGACGCTGTGCCTCGGCCTCACGCGCTTCAGCCTGAGCTGCCTGTTCCTGCGCTACGCGTTCAGCCTCTTCAGCACGCCGCTGAGCATCTGCTTCGGCGGCCGCCCGAGCCTCAGCAAGTGCCTCAGCTTGCGCCTGTGCTTCTTGTCGGGCAGCTTCTTCAGCAGCTTGCTGCTGTTCGGCTGCCTGAGTGTCCGGCTCCGGCGCGGTGGCTTCGGGCTCGCTTGTATCAGGCGTCTCCGTGGGTTCAGCCGCGGTGTTCATAGCTGCCTGCTGCTCGGTTACCTGCTGAGCCTGATCAGTAAAGGTTTCTGTACTGACCAGAGTGGCTTGCACTATGGACGATGAATCAGGTTCCGCTGAGCTGCTTGGCCAGTTAATCAGACTAAAAACAATAATACCCAAATGCACGGCCACCGCGAGGATAGTAGGCAATGTATAGCCAACATCCTGCGGGTCCCTGGGTGTATCAGTTGCCATCTGTGGTTTGCCCTTAGCCATCTTGCGGCGGCTCTGAAAGCAGGCCGACATTGGCAACGCCGGAGCGCTGGAGTGTGCTCATCAGCAAGACAATCTGACCATACTGCACGTTGCGGTCACCGCGCACCATTACCGGCGTACCCGGGCGGCGCTGCAAGATGGCCGTAACACGCTCCGACATCTGATCAAGTGATACCGATGTAGAATCTTCGCCCAGCGTAATGAAGTAGCCGCCCTCACGATCAACCGAAATAATGATCGGGTCACTATCCTGAGTGTCGATCGGCTCAGATGACACTTGAGGCAAGTCAACCTGGACACCTTGCGTCAGCATGGGGGCAGTGATCATGAAAATGACCAGCAACACCAACATGACATCGATAAAGGGGACGACGTTAATCTCCCCCATCGGCTTACTTTTGCCGCTGCGATTAAATGGACCTTGCATGACGAACTCCCTTAACTGGCACTAGGCTTGCCGTCACGACCTTGCAGATTGCGGTGCAGGATCGCATGAAACTCTTCGGCGAAATCCTCGTATTTACCGAGTAAGCGAGATGCACTGTTGGAAAGACGGTTATAGAAGATAACGGCTGGAATAGCTGCAAAAAGGCCCATCGCGGTGGCAATCAGCGCTTCGGCAATCCAGGGGGCAACGGTTGCCAGGGTTGCCTGCTGGGTCATGGAAAGTGATTGGAAAGAACCCATGATGCCCCATACGGTGCCAAACAGTCCGATGTAAGGGCTGGCTGAGGCAACGGTCGCCAAAAACACCAAGTGCTGAGTCAAGCGGTCTTCCTCGCGAGACCAGGCCACACGCATGCTGCGCTGTACGCCTTCCAGCACCGTATCGGCATTGCGGGTTTTGGGCATCAAGCGGTTGAACTCACGGAAGCCGGACTGAAACATATGCTCGGCGCCGTGGCGTGGATCATCAGCAGGGATTTCCCGATAAAGTTCGTTTAAATCTACGCCCGACCAAAACGACTCTTCGAATTGGTTGTATTCCTGTTTGGCACGGCGCAGCGCAATGCTGCGCTGAAAGATCACCACCCAAGAGAGAATTGACCCCACCATCAGCAACAGCATCACCAGCTGTACAACGACGCTGGCATTCATTATCAGGTGTGGGATGGACATGGTGTTATCGTTCACAGGTGCCCTCATCAATCTATTTACGTCGGTCATTACCGACAAAGTGGTGGTTTTAAGGTTACTAAACCGTCGTTAAGTATGCAGTCCTGCCTTAAAGCTTGCAGGCCAGGCTTTAGGCCGAAGGCGCTTCGCATCCAGGCAGGCAATCTCGACCGTCGCGCTGCAAAGGAGTTCCTTGCCACGTTGCACACGCTGTTCAAACGTTACACGGCAACGGCCTACGTCAGTAATGCTTGCGGTAACTTCCAAAGCCTCATCCAGGCGTGCTGGTTTTGCATAGTGACAGGCTAAGCGATATACCACTAGCTGCGTGCCTTCGTCTAGCAACGTTTGCTGATCAAGACCTTGGGCACGTAGCCATTCACTGCGCGCCCGTTCCATAAACTTCAGGTAGTTAACGTAGTAGACAATACCACCCGCGTCAGTATCTTCCATATAAACACGTATGGGCATCGAGAACGAAGTACTCGTGGACAAAGCACTCATGGTCGACGCTCTCCTTCCATATCGACCGAGTGCTCATTGGGAACACGATTGAAATGCAGCCAGGCCTGGCGCGTTACCGTGCGGCCTCTAGGTGTACGCATCATCAAACCCTGCTGAATGAGGTACGGCTCAATAACGTCCTCAATCGTATTACGCTCCTCCCCAATGGCGGCGGAGAGCGAATCCACCCCCACCGGGCCGCCCTCGAACTTGTCAATCATCGCCAGCAGCAGGCGCCGGTCCATATGGTCCAACCCGTAGTGGTCCACATTGAGCATGTTCAGCGCCGCGTCTGCCAGATCAACGTCTACCGTGCCGTTACCTTTCATTTCCGCATAGTCGCGCACGCGGCGTAACAGGCGGTTGGCGATACGTGGCGTACCGCGCGAACGACGGGCCACTTCAATAGCGCCCTCATGGCTGGTTTCCACACCCAGCAGGCGTGCCGAGCGGGTGACGATTTCGGTTAGCTCTTCAAGGCTGTAAAATTCAAGGCGCTGAACAATGCCGAAGCGGTCACGCAGCGGAGAGGTTAAAAGCCCGGCCCGCGTTGTCGCCCCGACCAGGGTGAAACGAGGCAGGTCCAATTTGATTGATCGGGCAGCCGGCCCTTCACCGATCATGATGTCGAGCTGAAAATCCTCCATCGCGGGATAGAGGACTTCTTCAACTGCCGGCGATAGCCGGTGTATTTCATCAATAAACAGCACGTCGCCAGGTTCAAGATTGGTCAGCATGGCCGCCAGATCACCTGCGCGCTCCAGTACCGGCCCCGAGGTTGATTTGAGTCCAACGCCCATCTCGGTAGCTATGATATTAGCCAGCGTCGTTTTACCCAGCCCCGGGGGGCCAAACACAAGGGTATGATCAAGGCTTTCCTCGCGGAGTCGGGCCGCGCCGATAAATATCTCCAGCTGCTCGCGGACCCGCGGCTGGCCGATATAGTCATCCAGTCGCTTAGGACGAATGGCATGGTCAATGCGCCCTTCTCCTTGCTCTGGTTCGGCAGTTATCAATCGATCATGTTCTAACATAGGGGCTCTTCTTGAATATCCGGCGGTCTACCTGACGTATGCATAAGCAGTACTTGTGTGACCAAGATCACGCCATAATCAACCGTTCATGCGGCGTGTCAGCGCTGCCTTGATCAAGGCTTCGGTTGGTTGCTGAGGATCAAGGTCTGCCAACATTTTGCTGGCTTCAGTCAGTTTGTAGCCCAGGCTTACCAGTGCGGATTCCGCATCAGCCAGACTATTGCGGACAGGTTGGCCATTGGCTGCTTCCAGGGGAAGAGGCGCGTAAGAGCCATTTTCCCACTCAGGGAAACGGTCGCGCATTTCAATAATAAGCCGCTCAGCGGTTTTTTTACCCACGCCCGGCAGCTTGGTAAGTGCCTTGCTGTCGTCGTCACGGACACAACGCATAAAGGCGTCTTCGTCCATGCCTGAAAGGATCGCAAGTGCCAATTTTGGGCCAACGCCATTGACCTTGATAAGCGCTCGGAACAGTGCGCGCTCATGCTCACGGGCAAACCCGTAGAGCAGATGGGCGTCGTCGCGAATGGTCAAGTGAGTATACAGTGACGTGCTTTCACCCAAGGCAGGTAGCGATACCAACGTATTCATTGAAGTCTCAAGCTCGTAACCCACACCATGAACATCAATGACAATCCAGGGCGGTTGTTTTTCCAGCAGATAGCCACTTAGACGTCCAATCATAAATACGCTCTCGATAGTAAAAACAGGCGTTTACTATAATGCTACTCTGTACATGTGACCAGTAGTGGTTACAGTCGCCAACGTCCGGTGGAAGCCCGCCGACTGCGCCCACTGGAAGTGGTAGGTAAGCCGTTACGTGAATAAGCATGGGTAAGCGCAATGGCCAGGGCATCGGCTGCATCTGCCTGGGGCGTGGCAGAAAGTTTTAACAGCGTCGTAACCATATGCTGTACCTGTAGTTTATCAGCCCCGCCCTGGCCGGTAACCGCTTCCTTGATACGTCGCGCCGCATATTCGGCAACGCTCAGCCCATGGTTTGCCATGCATACCAGTGCTGCTCCCCGCGCCTGGCCTAGCTTGAGTGCCGAGTCGACATTTTTCGACACGAAAACTCGCTCAATGGCTGTGTCAGTGGGCGAATACAATCCAACAACTTCACTTAACCCGGCATATATTTGCGCCAAACGCTGCTCAAGTGGGCCATCTGATGTACGGATACAGCCGCTGGCAACATAACTTGGTTTGCCCACTTTCAGGTCAATAACACCGTAACCGGTAATACGTGAACCTGGGTCTATCCCGAGAATTCGAACCGGTAATCCGGGTTGTGCTCCATCCATGACACTTATGCTCTCTTCTTTAAACAAAAACACCGACGCCGGGGCGTCGGTGTTTTAGCGATTGAGGACCAGACAACCATGAACGTTGAGGCTATCTGATCAGTCGCCGACGTGTTACTCGGTTGCCGCTTCAGGCTTCACTTTCTGGCGTAAGCGAATATTCAGATCTTTCAGCTGTTCTGGGCTGACTTCACCCGGCGCGTCGGTCATCAAGCAGGCCGCGCTCTGGGTTTTCGGAAAAGCGATAACTTCACGGATGGTCTTGGCACCAACCATCAGCATGACAAGACGATCCAGACCGAATGCCAGGCCACCATGGGGCGGTGCGCCGTACTGAAGCGCATCCAGCAGGAAGCCGAATTTTTCTTGCGCTTCTTCTTCACCGATGCCCAGAATCTCAAACACGGTGCTCTGCATGTTCTGATTATGGATACGGATGGAACCGCCGCCAAGCTCAGTGCCGTTAAGCACCATGTCGTAAGCGCGTGAAAGCGCCTTCGCTGGATCGGCTTTGAGCTCTTCCGGCGTGCAGGACGGTGCTGTAAACGGGTGGTGCAGCGGACTCAAGCGACCGTTATCATCGGCTTCGAACATCGGGAAGTCGACAACCCATAGCGGTGCCCAGGCTTGGGTGTACAGATCCAGATCTGCGCCCAGCTTAACGCGTAGCGCGCCAATAGCTTCATTGACAATGCGTGTTTTATCGGCACCGAAGAAGATGATATCGCCATCTTCCGCACCCAGACGGTCAAGAAGCTCTTCAACGATGTTTTCCATGAACTTAACGATAGGCGATTGAAGCCCTTCGAGCCCTTTGGCACGTTCGTTGACCTTGATCCAGGCCAGTCCCTTCGCACCGTAGATACCCACGAATTTGGTGTATTCGTCGATTTCCTTGCGCGAAAGCTTGGCGCCGCCCGGTACTTTAAGGGCAGCAACGCGGCCATCTTCAGCGCTGGCGGGGCCAGAGAAGACTTTAAAATCGACCTGTTGCATCAGGTCATCAACATCGGTCAGTTCAAGTGGAATGCGCAGATCCGGCTTATCTGAACCAAAGCGATCCATGGCTTCTTGCCAGGTCATGCGCGGAAATTCGGGCAGCTCAACGCTCAGCACTTCCTGGAAAAGCTGACGAATCATGGCTTCTGTAATACCCATGATGTCGTCTTCTTCCACGAAAGAGGCTTCGATATCAATCTGAGTAAACTCAGGCTGACGGTCAGCGCGCAGGTCTTCGTCACGGAAGCATTTGGCAATTTGATAGTAACGATCGAAACCCGCCACCATTAACAGCTGCTTGAAAAGCTGTGGTGACTGCGGCAGTGCAAAGAAACTGCCGGTATGAGTACGGCTAGGCACCAGGTAGTCACGGGCGCCTTCCGGGGTGGCCCGGGTAAGAATAGGTGTTTCAATATCCAGGAAACCCTGGTTTTCCAAAAACGCGCGAACGTTGTGAGAAATACGTGAGCGCAGGCGCAGCTTCTCAATCATGTCAGGGCGACGCAGGTCAATATAGCGGTGCTTTAAGCGTACTTCTTCGCCTACCTTGCCATGCTCATCAAGCTGGAACGGCGGCGTCGCCGCTGTGTTAAGCACTTCCACCTCTTTCGCCAGTACCTCAATCATACCAGTCGGCATGTTGGAGTTCTGGGTGCCCTCAGGACGCAATCTTACACGGCCGGTAATACGCAGAACATACTCACCGCGAGCGCGGTCGGCATTAGCAAACGCATCGGCGGTATCCGGGTCTACCACAAACTGAGCGATACCATCGCGGTCACGCATATCAAGGAAAATTACCCCACCGTGATCGCGACGACGATGTACCCATCCACAAACGGTGACCGTTTGATCTACCAATGTCTCGTTTAGCTGGCCGCAATAATGGCTGCGCATGTCAAATCCTGTTCTGTTACGTGGCAAATAAGGTGTCACGAGCCATTAGGCTCAGACAACCGCAACTTAGGCTGCGGCGCCTTTTGACTTGGAAGTAGTGTCGCTTTTGGCGCTGGAAGACGTTCCCTTTGCATCAGCTGCCAGGTTTTTCTTACTTCCCGTTTTAAAATCGGTTTCATACCAACCACCGCCTGCAAGGCGGAAGCCGGCTGCGGATACTAGCCGCTCCAAATCATTCTGGTTGCATGCCGGACACTCTTTTAGCGGGTCCGCACTGATTTTCTGCAATTTTTCCATGCGATGGCCGCAGGCCTTGCACTCATATTCATAGATAGGCATGTTGATAACTCCTGAAAAGCTCAACGACGACAGGATATTGGCGTATATAAACGCAGCCAGCTGCGAATATGTGGCCTGCCGAGATAAAATCCAAGGCTGCGGTTGATCAAGCGGCAATATTATACCCTTTTGTGCCCCCTGCCGAGCAAGGCTAACTGCTCCTCGGCAGTCATTGGAGAGAACAAAATGCCTCATGCAGTGATGTTAGATGCCAAAAGCCTCGGCCCCCAGATCGATTTAAGCGCAATTCGCGATGTAGTTACCCAGTTTGATGTGTTCGACCAAAGCTCTACCCATCAAGCCATAGAACGCCTGGCCAACGCTGACATTGCCCTGGTTAACAAGGTCGTACTCGACGCAGAAACGCTGCAACAGCTGCCCTCGCTTCGCCTGATATGCGTAATGGCGACAGGTCTTAACAATATTGACCTTGAAGCTGCCAAGGCACTTAACATTAGCGTTAAAAACGTAACGGCCTATGGCACTGCAAGCGTTTCCCAGCATACGTTAATGCTGATGCTGACATTAGCAAACCGGCTGCCTCTGTATCAGCGTGAAGTGGCAAACGGCGCCTGGCAGCGTAGCGACTTCTTCTGCCTACAGGACCACCCGACGCTACAGCTGGCCGGCAAGCGGTTGGTGATGGTTGGCCAAGGTGAGCTAGGCACTGAAGTGGCCCGCTTGGCAGAGGCATTTGGTATGCAGGTCACGTTTGCGGCCCGCCCCGGCAATGAGGCCAAGGATTCACGCCCCTCATTAGATGATTTGTTGCCCGAGGCCGATATTATCAGTCTGCACTGCCCGTTAAATGCTGATACTCAGCATCTTATTAATCGCCAACGTTTAGCGGCTGCTAAATCATCGCTTTTAGTAGTCAATTGTGCTCGCGGTGGCATTATCGATGAAACAGCAGCCCTTGAGGCGCTACGCCAAGGCACTATCGGCGGCTTGGCAGTTGATGTACTGCCCGCAGAACCTCCTCGTGATGGTCACCCGTTACTTGATGCCTTGTCAGAGCCGCTTAATCTTATCGTGACGCCACACAACGCCTGGATAACGCCGGAAGCGCGCCAAAATATTGTCGCGCTAACTGCCAATAATATTGCTGGGTGGAAAAAACAGATCGCAACTACTGTGTAGAAAAGTTATCAGGCGTATGGCACAGGGTTAGTACTTCACATTCAACATGGGTGACCCGCGCATCCGCGGGTCCCTGCCATAGCCATTCGCTTAGTGTTTTAACCTTCTTGCAATCGCCGCACATCAGCACTTCAACCCGCCCATCAGCAAGATTTTTGGCATAGCCAGTTATATTGGCTTGCAAAGCCTGTTTCTGGACGGTACGGCGATAATTCACGCCCTGTACTTTTCCAGTCACGAATGCACGCAGGCAACAACTTTTCATCACTATTCACCGGAATCTTGGTGCTTATGGTGCTTGGGTTCGCGTGGCTCAGTCTCCAGCAATTCCTGTTTGACCAGCACGGCGCTATTTCGAGGAATAAGCTTTCTGCCTCGACGCAATAGAAGAGAGCGCGTAAATGCGGCACCAAATAACAAAATAAGGGATGAATAATAAACCCAGAGCAATACCATGACGACCGACCCTGCTGCGCCGTACGTCGATGCAGTCGCAGTATAGGCTAGATAAACCGCAATCACGTTGCGGCCGATTGTAAACAATATGGCGGTGACGACAGCGCCGATAAATACGTCCTGCCAGCGCAGTACTACGTCTGGCAGCACCTTGAAGATGGTTGCAAACAGTAGGGTTACAACACCCAGTGAAATAAGCGATTCCAGAGTTGTCGTGAAATAGTTTGCCAATGGAATGATATCGTTGGCCACTTGGATCATGCCCCGCAATACAACGCCCAGCACGAGAGAAACCAGCAAAATAAACCCAATAGAAAGTACAACGGTGAGTGATAGCAGGCGGGTCTTAATAAATATAAACATACTGTTACTGGTGGGTTTAGCGGTCACTCCCCAAATGGTATTCAATGAAAACTGCATTTGTGCAAAGACCGTTGTGGCTCCGACTAAGAGCGCACCGACACCTAACAAAGTGGGTAGTAAACCTGATTCTTCAATCCGCGACTGAGCTACAGCGCCTTCAATAGCAGAAGCTACGTCAACGCCTAACGAGCCTTGTAACTGAGCAACAATTTGTCCTTGTGCGGCGTCTTCACCCAGTACAACACCAATTACTGTCACTGCAATAATGATCGTGGGGGCCAGTGAGAACAACGTATAAAAGGCAAGCGAGCCTGCATAGCTAAATGCATTACGCTCAAGCCAGAGCGCTACTGCATCCTTTGTCACCTTCCACCAAAACATGAGGGTGCTTTTAATCATATTCATTCCCTTGAGTAACTTAATGGTTCTTTATATACACTAGCTTATCAGCATACCGAATACTGACGCAGTGCGCAGTATGGATCACATTGCACGCTATAACCTCGCTATTCATAATAGTTTTTTATTAACCAAACGCCCAAGGAAGTATCATGGCTTTTGATGCTAATTGCTCTATGCCTGCCTATACCTTTGACTGTTTGGTATTTATTGGACGCTTTCAGCCTGCTCATCTAGGACATTTAGCCGTTATCCGTGAGGCGCTTAAACAGGCTCGGCAAGTGATAGTGCTGGTTGGCTCGGCGTGGCAGGCGCGTTCACTGCGTAACCCCTGGCGGTTTGAAGAACGTCAAGCGATGATTCGCTCGGGGTTTGATGATGATGACAATCAGCGGTTGGAAATAACGCCGCTACTTGATGCACTGTATAACGACGACGTATGGGTAAGAGATGTACAGCGTAAAGTGCGCGACCTAGCAGCACCTAATTGTTCACGATTGCCAAGAATTGGATTGATTGGCGCAAGTCGAGGCCAATCCAGCTACTATCTGGCGCTTTTTCCCCAGTGGGAGTCCGTCAGCGTGCCGTTGGTAGAGGGAATATCGGCCAGCCAGATCCGCGAGCGACTGTTTCGTTCAACCAGCTCGGCTGATGAGTATTTGAGTACTGGGGCCTACCACGACCTGTCCCCAGGCGTAGTTGATAGTGTGAGTGATTTTTGCCAGGGTGATGCTTATTCCCAGTTGCTTGAAGAGCAGAAATTGCTTGAGCAGTATCACCATGCCTGGGCACAGGCGCCCTATCCCCCGATTTTTGTTACCGTAAATGCGGTTGTCGTTCAGTCAGGACACGTGCTTTTGGTGCAGCGTAATGCGGCACCAGGAAAAGGGCTATTCGCGCTTCCGGGCGGGTTTATCAATCCTCATGAGCGTTTGCTGGATGCGTGCATGCGCGAACTGAGAGAGCGGTTGCGCCTAAAAGTACCTGAACCGGTGCTAAAAGGCTCACTGCGCGGACAGCGGCTTTTCGACGAACCCCACCGCAGTTGGCGGGGCCGGACGCTCGCGGAAGCCTTTTACTTTGCGTTACGACCGGATCAGCAGCTGCCGCGTCTGAAGCCGGCAAAAGGCGGCGACCATGCACGTTGGGTCGCACTGGCAGATCTGGAGCCAGACAGTCTGTTTGAAGATCATTTTTTTATTATTCAGAACTTCCTGGGCTTGCCCGCCGACTTTGGTACTTAGCCCCGCCATCATGCTTGCAAAAAATCTCGCGGCAGTTTCATCATTTGCCGCCAGAGCTTCTCAACGCCGGGTTTATGGACCAAAGAGCAGCGGTAAAGGCGGATTTCAAGCGGTATATCCCAGCTTTCATCTCCTGCTCTTACCAGACGCCCGCTTTTAAGCTCCTCTCGAATACAAAAATCCGGGATCCATGCAGCCCCAATGCCCTGAAGTACCATGCCTTTCAAGCCTTCCGCCATGGCTGTTTCATAAACGGTGCGTAATTTCATCCGTAATGGGTCGTTTTTAAGAAGCATACGTACGCTGCGACCTAAAAATGCACCTTGGGTATAGGCCAGATAAGGGATCGATGTATCATTTTGCAGCGAAAAGCATGGCTTGCCCGTTTCATTGGGGAGTGAAACCGGCAACATCTTGACTTTGCCTATCGAAAATGAGGGAAACACTTCGGCATCTAGCTGCATGGTGGCAAAGGGGTCGTAATAGGCCAGCATGAGATCGCAATTGCCTTCGCGAAGTACATGAATAGCCTCACCAACGTTCATGGCTACCAGTCGAGTGGGCAGCTCACCCAGCCCCTTTTGTAAGCGCGATATCCAGGGGGGGAAAAAACTTAGTGCCAGCGAGTGGGCAGCCACAATATCAAGCGCCTCATTGGCAATGGAAAGTCCGCGTAAATGGCCCAAGGATTCATTGAGCTGCTCGACCAGATTGCGTGCGGTAACCAGAAACAGCTGCCCTTCCGAGGTAAGCCCTACGGGTGTGGTGGAGCGGTCTACAAGTGTTACCCCCACTGCTTGTTCTAACGCTCGGATACGGCGGCTAAATGCCGGTTGCGTGACATGACGCTGGCGAGCGGATGCAGAAAAACTGCGTGTATTTGCAAGCGCAACAAAATCTTCAAGCCATTTTGTTTCAAGATTCACCCCACACTCCTCTGCCCACTAGTTTGTCTATGTTTTATTCTGTTAATTTTACTGTATAGGTGACATTAAATAAGCTGCCCTGGATACCACTTTTTTCCATAAAGGTCGCTGCTGGATCTCATCAATAGTAACGCGGCGACACTGAGCGAAATCCTCTTCCAGCATTTGCTGCACCTGTTCTGCAAATGCGGGGGTGGGAATAAAGGCGGTAATTTCAAAGTTAAGTCTGAATGAACGATTATCTAAGTTTACCGTACCTACGGTAGCTGCTTCACTGTCTATTAAGATAACTTTTTGATGTAGGAACCCAGGTAGATAACGGTATATTTTTACTCCTGCTTTTAACATATCCGGTAAAAATGAAAAGGCCGAGAGAAACACCAGCAGATGATCGGGCCGCTCAGGAATCATGACTCGAACATCAACTCCACGCATGGCGGCTAGCCGTAACGCGTCTTGAACCCCCTGATCAGGCACAAAATAAGGGCTGGTTACCCATAGACGATGGGTTGCGCTATGAATCAGTTGCTGGATTAACAGACTGGCGGTATCCTGCTTATCGGCTGGCCCCGATGGCACTATAACGACATGGTAATCGCTATCGGAATGGCTTTCGGTCTGCCAGTTCAAGCTAGCCACCTCACCCGTTGCCCAATGCCAGTCCTCCCAGAATGCTTCCTGAAGACCTAGCACACTAGGCCCTTCCAACATCAAGTGGGTATCCCGCCAGGGACCATGTCTTGGGTGCTGGCCCAAATATTCTACGCCTACATTGAACCCGCCAAGCCATCCTTGCTTACCATCAATCACGGCAATTTTACGGTGATTACGAAAATTCAGTTGAAACCGATGTTTAAATCCACGCGAGGAACGAAACGGGCTCACGGCAATATCTTCAGCAGCCAGCTCTTTCAAATAGCCTTCGTTGAGCTTGCGACTACCCACTTCGTCATACAAAAAATACACACGCACGCCACGACGGGCGGCTTTCAAAAGATGCTGATGAAGCCGACGACCAAGCGCATCATCACGGACAATAAAGAACTGCAGCAGCAAGTAGTGCTCTGCCCTGTCAATACCTTCGAACAGACTCGTGAAGGTGGCTTCACCATCAATTAACAGCGTAGCGTTATTGCCTCGTGTCAACGGCATCATGGCCAGCTGCTCGACTGCCTGAATATCAGAATTCACAGGGGGCGCCAAAAAAGGTCGGGCGCTTTCTTGATAGCGAGCCAACACGCGCCTAAGCACATTGTCGCGCTCTCCCCGGGCCATTACATAGCCGTAAAAACGCGGCCGCCCAAAAAACCAGTAGGCAGGTAACGCTACATAAGGAAAGGTGAAAAGCGAGATAATCCATGCGATGGCGCCTTGCGACGTCCGGCTCGACATCAGCGCCATAATGGCCGATACAATTCCCAAAAGGTGTATCAGCATAATGCCAGTCCCTAGCAACCAAGAGGCCATACTCACTCCCCATCAAGCGTATTAATATTCCAACAACGTTTGTAACTGATTAAAATACACAAAAGCCCCGTATTCGCGGGGCTTTTGTGGGTTCATCTCACAGCACAAGCGCCGTTAAGCGGTCTGGGCAATGATCTCTTTCCACTTCGCGGGCCCAGTTTGATGTACCGACGTTCCCTGACTATCAACTGCCACGGTCACCGGCATATCTTCAACTTCAAACTCATATATGGCTTCCATGCCCAGGTCTTCAAAACCCACCACGCGAGATTTTTTAATCGCCTGCGCCACAAGGTAAGCCGAGCCGCCCACCGCCATTAAATAAACAGCTTCATTGTCACGAATGGCTTCAATGGCTTCCAAACCGCGTTCAGCTTTACCTACCATTCCTAGAAGGCCCGTTTGTTCCAGCATGGTACGGGTAAATTTATCCATACGGGTGGCCGTAGTCGGGCCAGCTGGGCCCACTACCTCATCACCAATAGGATCAACCGGGCCCACGTAATAGATAAACCGGCCTTTCATATCTACCGGTAACGGTTCGCCTTTGGCGATCATGTCCACCATGCGCTTATGAGCGGCATCGCGACCGGTCAACAGTTTACCGTTGAGCAACAGCGTATCGCCCGGCTGCCAGGTTTTCACCTCGTCAGGCGTAATGCTGTCCAGATTGACACGTTTTACATTATCCCCGGCTTCCCGGGTAATTTCTGGCCAGTCTTCGAGCTTGGGCGGCGCTAGGGCTGCCGGGCCAGAGCCATCCAGTGTGAAGTGGGCATGCCGAGTGGCGGCACAGTTAGGGATGATGGCAACGGGCTTGTTAGCCGCATGGGTCGGATAATCCTTGACCTTAATATCCAGGACAGTGGTAAGCCCGCCGAGGCCCTGAGCGCCAATGCCACTTTTATTGACCTTATCGAAAAGCTCTAGGCGCAGCTCTTCAGCGCGATTGCTGGGGCCTCGTGCCTGAAGGTCTTGAATGTCGATCGGATCAAGCAGCGCCTCTTTGGCGATCTGCATAGCCTTTTCAGCAGTGCCGCCAATGCCAATCCCCAGCATACCCGGCGGACACCAGCCAGCGCCCATCTTGGGAAGCTGCTCCATTACCCAGTCAACGACGCTATCGGAAGGATTCAGCATCGCAAACTTGGATTTGGCTTCGCTACCGCCGCCCTTCGCCGCCACGTGAATATCCACTTTATCACCAGGCACAAGCTTGTGATGAATGATGGCTGGCGTATTATCCTTGGTGTTCTGGCGTTTGCCATCCGGGTCTGCCAGTACCGAAGCACGCAGCACGTTATCCGGTAGCAGATACGCCCGACGGACGCCTTCATTCACCATATCGTCAAGGCTCATGTCAGCCTCCCAGGTGACGTTCATACCCACATGAACGAACACGGTTACGATACCGGTATCCTGGCAGATGGGACGATGGCCGGTAGCGCACATTCTTGAATTGATCAGAATTTGTGCGATAGCGTCTTTAGCGGCGGGGTTCTGCTCACGTAGATACGCGTCATTCATCGCGTCGATGAAGTCTTTCGGGTGATAGTAAGAGATATACTGCAGAGCATCGGCAACGCTTTGAATCACGTCGTCCTGGCGAATCACGGTCATGGAGTAACGGCTCCTTGGTTTTCGTCTTTTCTACAACCATTTTACCCATATGGAAATGGCCGTTTAAGCGTGCAAGGAGTATACCGTATTGGCCTAC
The DNA here is from genome assembly GCF_003989825.1 of Vreelandella populi. Lineage (GTDB taxonomy): Bacteria > Pseudomonadota > Gammaproteobacteria > Pseudomonadales > Halomonadaceae > Vreelandella > Vreelandella populi. The sequence goes on along the minus strand of NZ_RZHE01000007.1, from coordinate 39,319 downwards.
AAGCGGCAGCTTCTACCGCATGCCATCTCTGTGTACTTAAGTCTATGCTAATTTTTTGGAGTGAAAACAAGATAACGGTATAAGTCATTTAATGCCTGATTGGCAGGTGGGACACCAATAGAGACGTCGGGAGCTCACCATCATACGTTCGATAATATCGCCACAGCGATGGCAACTAAGCCCCGCCCTTTCAAATACTGCAAAGCGCCATTGACGACGCGACTCGCCCGAGGCAATCGCCTGCTCAATCCACGCCTGCGTATTGGTTACCCCGGCCAACTCATACGCCTGGCGGGTAACACCTACAAACAGGCCCGCTAGCATTACCTGTTGGTCATGGGTGATATCAGCAGGCCGTTGCCGAGGATGCAATTGAGCAAAGAAAAGAATTTCCGAGCGCAGATAGTTACCCAGTCCGGCTACCAGTCCTTGGTCCAGCAGCAAAGCACCCATGCTACGCCTATAGAACTGCTTCAAGGCCAGCCGCGTTAGCACATCCGCTGCTGTTACATGCTCGCTTAGTAAATCTGGCCCCAGACGGGCTAGAAAAGGATGTTGATCAAGCTCATCCGCCTGCCAGAGTGAAATATCCGAGGCGCTGTAGAGGCTGGCCACCCTACCCTCGGTTTCCAAGCGCACTCGCAGGGAACGTTGGGTGGCGGGCGGCTGATCAGTACGATGCAACTTCCATACGCCGTATAGCTGGTTATGCGAATAAAGCACCTGCTGGTTGGCGAAACGTATCAGCATGGCCTTGCCCCGTGTATCTATCGCCGTTACCTGGATGCCGACCAGAGCACTTGCCTGACTGGCAAGCTCGGGAAAGGCGAACTAGGCATCATCAATCACCCGGCCGCCTATCTGCTTTTCTATACGGTCTGCTGCACGACGAATTTCGGGCCCTTCCGGCATGCGTTATCCTAGCGCCAGCTGTTTTTCTTTCATTTGATGCAGTTGATCGCGCAGGCGCGCCGCTTCTTCAAACTCCAGATTCTGAGCCGCTTCAAACATTGCATCTTCCAGTTTGCTGATGGCCGCCAGCAGGTCATGCTTACCCATGTTGGTGATATCGTAACTGCCTACACCCTCAGCCACTTTGCGTTCAGCGCCACGTTTACGGTTACTCTTCTTGCTACCAGGTGCCTGCGCAGCTTCCAGGATATCAGCGACCGAACGCGTCACGGTGGTCGGCGTGATACCGTGCTTTTCGTTATGCGCCTGCTGCTTGGCCCGACGGCGCTCGGTCTCATCTATCGCCTTGCGCATTGAATCGGTAATACGATCACCGTACAAAATGGCTTTACCGTGAGCATTACGTGCCGCGCGCCCAATGGTCTGGATCAGCGAACGTTCAGCGCGCAGGAAACCTTCCTTGTCAGCATCAAGGATCGCTACCAATGAGACTTCCGGAATATCCAGACCTTCGCGGAGCAGGTTAATCCCGACGAGCACATCGAATTTACCCAGGCGAAGATCGCGTATGATTTCCACGCGTTCGACGGTATCAATATCGGAGTGCAAATAGCGCACGCGCACGCCGTGCTCATCAAAATATTCAGTCAGATCCTCGGCCATGCGCTTGGTAAGCGTAGTGACCAGCACACGCTCCCCGACTGCGGTACGCAAACCAATTTCGGATAACAGATCATCCACTTGGGTACTGGCCGGGCGAACTTCAATTTCAGGGTCTAGAAGGCCGGTAGGCCGCACAACCTGTTCTACCACCTGCCCGGCATGCTCCGCTTCATATTTGCCCGGCGTAGCTGAAACGAATATAGCCTGAGGGACAATGGACTCCCACTCCTCAAACTTCATGGGTCTGTTATCCAGCGCTGAAGGCAGGCGAAAGCCGTACTCTACCAAGGTTTCCTTGCGTGAACGGTCGCCCTTATACATACCACCTACCTGGGGCACGCTGACGTGAGACTCGTCAATAAACAGCAACGCGTCATCAGGCAGGTAATCAAAGAACGTGGGCGGCGGCTCGCCAGGCGCTCTGCCGGATAAGTAGCGTGAATAGTTTTCTATGCCGTTGCAGTAACCTAGCTCCAGCATCATCTCAATATCATAAAGGGTGCGCTGTTCAAGGCGCTGTGCTTCAACCAAGCGCTCATGCTTGCGCATCCAGTCCAGCCGTTCCTTGAGCTCACCTTTAATAGCGTCGATAGCACCAAGGATAGTTTCACGCGGGGTGACATAGTGAGACTTGGGATAAATAGTCATCCGCGGAACCTGATGGCGTATGTCCCCGGTTAGCGGATCGAATATTCGGATCGAGTCGATTTCGTTATCAAACAGCTCAACACGAACCGCATCTTCATCGGAGTCAGCCGGAAAGATATCAATCACATCCCCACGAACCCGGTAGGTACCGCGACGAAAATCCATGTCATTGCGGGTATACTGAAGCTCGGCCAGGCGGCGCAGAAATGCTCGCTGGTCAATCAATTCGCCCCGGGTAAAGTGCAGGCGCATTTTCAGGTACTGGTCCGGGTCACCCAGGCCGTAGATAGCCGACACCGACACCACAATCAAGGCATCGCGGCGCTCTAGCAGCGCCTTGGTAGCGGACAGCCGCATCTGTTCGATATGGTCGTTGATTGATGCGTCTTTCTCGATAAACGTATCGGACGAAGGCACATAGGCTTCCGGCTGATAGTAGTCGTAGTACGATACGAAATACTCAACGGCATTATCGGGGAAAAACGATTTGAACTCCCCATAAAGCTGCGCGGCCAGGGTCTTATTGGGCGCCATGACGATCGTTGGGCGCTGTAGCTGCTGAACCACGTTCGCCATGGTAAAGGTTTTGCCCGACCCGGTTACCCCAAGTAGCGTTTGATGGGCAAGACCTGACTCCAGGCCACTTACTAACCCTTTAATGGCGTTTGGCTGGTCGCCGGCAGGCTTAAATTTCGACTGTAACCGAAACTCTTTGCTCATCGTCGCTCCTAACTAGGAAATTAAACCGTTTGGGTCGTGATATCGATGGTTGCCTGGGTCATAAGCCGCTGAATGGGGCAACGATGACTGATTTCTTCAAGCCTGGCTCGCTGTTCAGGGTCCGTAATACCATGCAGGGTCAACACCACATTCAGCTTGTACGTCCCTTTGGCCTCCTGACTATCATCCCGCTGCACCGTGACGGTGATCGCCGTAAGCGGCCACTGTTTGCGTCGAGCATACATTTGTATGGTGATGGCCTTGCATGTGCCGAGCGAAATATCAAAGTAGTCATGAGGGTCTGGCGCACTGCCTTCTCCGCCGACCACCTCAGGAACATCAGCATACAAGGCCTCTAGGCTCTCGACTTCAATACGCTGGCGAAATACGTGGTTACGCTGGCTAATGACCGTAATAGGCGGATGCATCAGGATACTTTAACTCCCAGTTTGAGCTTTTCGACGGCGGCAATTAATGCCTCCCGCCTAACACGGCCCTCTACATCAGCGCCGTAACGACCTACTTCGGCGCTATCAACGCCGTCCAGCATCATCAACGCTGTGGTAATCTTGTTGACCTGATCGGCGTTTTCTACGCCCTTAAAAGTTAATGATTGCTGTGCCATTGCTCTGCCTACCTCGCTTAACCTTATGCAAAACTGTTACAGACCAAAGAGTCTAGCACGCTAAAGACACCTTGCAATTAGTGCCTTATGCCCGCACGTTAAAAGCCCAATATATCACTGACTCATTCTTACAGACCTTTTCAGTCATGCCCCATCCAGGAGTTTATATGTCCAAGGTTATCCCCTCTACTACGATTACCGACAACGTGCGCCTTGACCACCTAGCGGCGCTGGATGTGAAAGGGGCGGATGCTGAAAAATTCCTGCAAGGTCAAACCAGCGCACAGGTCAGTTTGGCCAATGGTGAATTTGCCCCGCTGACCTGTTTTTGTACTCCCAAGGGCAGAATGCTGGCCAACGGCCAATTGCTTCGCGTTAATGCCGAACATTTCAGGCTGGTATTAAGTGCCTCGTTAGCTCCGCCATTAGCAGCGCATTTAAAGAAGTTTGCCGCGTTCTACCGGGCCGAATTGATTCACGACACGTCAGTTACGTTTATTGGAGCAAGTGAGAACGCAAGCGCCTTAGCGAGTTCCCTTGGGTTGACTCTGCCTGAAAAGGACTTTGCGCAGTGTGGCAATGATCAGACAAGCGTTGTGCGCCTGCCTGGCACCACACCGCGCTGGCTGTTTTGCACTTCCAGTACAATGTTGAATGGCCCTATCGATGATCAGGCCCAGCAAGCTGCCTGGGCGCTTGAAGATATCCGTTGCGGGCTTGCATGGTTGACCGAGGCCCAGCAGGATCAGTTTTTACCCCAAATGTTGAACTGGGAAGCGCTGGGCGGCATCAGTTTTAAAAAGGGGTGTTACACCGGGCAGGAAGTCGTGGCACGCGCACATTTTCGCGGGCAGGTTAAAAAGCGTCTGGCGCACGCCTCGCTTAACACCACCGAGCTTCCGGGCACCGGCGACAGTTTGATAACCGAGCAAGACAAGCCAATGGGCGAAGTCGTTTCAAGCGTCAGGCGAGATAACAATACGGTGGAATTGCTTGCCGTCATGAATACCAAGGCAGTCGAAGAAAATATGCCGCTCTATTGGGAGGGAAACCTGTTAACGCTACTACCGCTACCCTACCCGATTGAGCGACTCGATCCGGAGCAAGTGGCAATGGCATTAAAAGGTTAGCATTTAACAGGTATGCCAACGACCAGAACTTAGCGCGTGGTCGCTTTTAAACAAACGTCAGACCAAACAGCCGTGCGGCGTTGGCCGTACTATACGCCGCAATGTCTGCTTCCGTTTCACCACGAAGCTTTGCCACGGCACGACACACCTCGGCGATGCGCTTAGGCTCATTGCGTTCGCCTTGGTGGCCGCTTAGAGGCATATCAGGGCTATCCGTTTCCAGTACAAAACCATCGCTTGGCAAGGCTGCCACCATTCGACTGAGCATTTTCCTGGGCGTTAAAAGCGTGCTCTATGAGTGTTCTATGAGAGGGGCATTGCAGCCCCTTTATTATCCTAGTGCTTGTTTAGTGTTCGCGAGTAGGCTGGAAGCGAATATCCGGCCAGCGCTCCTGGGTCATCTGCAGGTTAACACGGGTAGGCGCAATATAGGTCAGGTAGCCGCCGCCATCAATGGCCAGGTTCGTGCTGGCCTTACGCTTGAATTCTTCAAGCATCTTGGCGTCCTCACAATACACCCAGCGGGCAGTTTGTACGTTAACGCCTTCGTAAATACAGTCGACCTTGTACTCCTCTTTCAAGCGGTGGGCGACCACATCAAACTGCAGCGTACCCACAGCACCCAGGATCAGGTCATTGTTATCCATGGGCATAAACACCTGTGTCGCGCCTTCTTCAGAAAGCTGCTGCAAACCCTTCTGCAGCGCCTTCATCTTCAAGGGATCTTTCAGGCGTACACGTTTAAACAATTCAGGGGCGAAGTGCGGTATGCCGGTAAAGCGCATATCTTCGCTAACGGTAAAGGTGTCGCCGATCTGAATGGTGCCGTGGTTGTGTAGGCCGATAATATCGCCGGGCCAAGCTTCTTCCACATGAGAGCGGTCCGAGGCCATAAAGGTCAGCGCATCGGCGATTTTGATATCCTTGCCAATCCGCACATGGCGCATCTTCATGTTCTTTTCGTACTTGCCAGAGCAAACACGTAAAAACGCTATACGATCGCGGTGGTTGGGATCCATATTGGCCTGAATCTTGAAGACAAACCCCGTAAACCGATCATCACAGGCGGTAACTTCTCGAGTATCGGTTTCACGGGGCTGAGGCGCAGGCGCATACTCAACAAACCCATCGAGCATTTCGCGTACGCCAAAGTTACCCATAGCGGTGCCGAAGTAAACCGGGGTCATTTCACCACGGCGGTAGGCTTCAAGATCAAACTCATGAGAAGCACCGCGCACCAGCTCTACTTCCATGCGCAGCTCTTCGGCCTGCTCTTCACCCAGCACGGCATCAACTTCAGGGTTATCAAGCCCTTCTATGCGTTTATCGTCCGGTATCCGGCTGCCCTGCCCTTGGGTATACAGATGAAGCACATCATTGTAGAGGTGGTACACCCCTTTGAAACGGCGCCCCATGCCAATCGGCCAGGTCATGGGCGAGCATTGAATATTCAGGACGGTCTCGACTTCGTCCATAACCTCAATAGGGTCACGGGTATCGCGGTCCATCTTATTAATGAAGGTCAGTATGGGCGTGGTACGTAAACGACACACCTCCATCAGCTTGATGGTCCGATCCTCAACGCCCTTGGCCCCATCAATCACCATTAAGGCGGAGTCAACGGCCGTTAGCGTGCGGTAAGTATCTTCTGAGAAGTCTTCGTGTCCTGGCGTATCCAGCAGATTGACGATTCGCCCGCTATAAGGAAACTGCATCACAGAGGTTGTTACTGAGATACCCCGCTCCTGCTCCATCTTCATCCAGTCAGACGTTGCGTGGCGATCGTTACGCTTACTCTTCACCGAACCCGCTAGCTGTATGGCATTACCGAATAACAGCATTTTCTCGGTGATGGTTGTTTTACCCGCATCAGGGTGCGAAATAATAGCAAAGGTGCGTCTAAGCTCCGCTTCTTGGGCTAACTGAGTGTCTTTCATCTTGCCTCTACAGAAATTGGTACTCAACCATGGGCTTAAACTTCAAGCTATCCTGGCTAAGTTATTCAGAATTGGGCGAGATTGTAACGTTAGGAGGGGCTAGGTGCTATGTTCATCAACAAGGAAGTATTAGCGCAGGAAACGAGCGATGTGGTTATGCCCCGCGTGTGCGGGGCATAATAAAGCGCTTACTCGACTACCGGACCTTCCTGTTCGCCACCACCTTCTTGCCACTCTTCTGTGTTACCAGTAGGCTCGGCGGCACCACGCGGATGACTATCGATCGTTTCACCCTGGTGGGTTGCATGGCTTCCCTGGGTCTGAGTGTTGATGTCGACCTCCTCTACCGGACCTTCATCTTCGCCGCCCCCTTCTTGCCACTCTTCTTTATTACCGGTAGGTACGGCAGCGCCACGGGGCTGAGTTACCGTTTCGCTTTGACCTGTGGCGTGGCTTTCAAGGTGATGCCCCTGATTTTCGGGATCAATCACAGGACCTTCTCCTTCACCACCACCTTCTTGCCACTCTTCCTGGTTGCCGGTAGGCGCGGCTGCACCCCGCGGCTGGTTATTCATCGTTTCTTGGTGCTCCGCTCCATGGGCACCGGTAGTCGAGTCGTTTTGGCTGCTAGCAAACGCTAAAGGGCTTGCACTTAGACCCAACGCCACGCCTAGAATACTGATTTTTTTCAACGCTTCCTTGTTCATAATGATTCCTTTTCTGGTCAATTTCGCCTGACTAGGCGGTAATAATTCAAAACCCACACTTATATATGTAGCAGTTGCATTGCTTTGTGTAAAAGTTTGGTACGACTTAATATTCAATGGCGAGCGCTTCTAAAAACAGCAATGGTTAAGCCATTAATTAAGCTATATGTTTACGCATGCTTATCAAGCAAACGCCATCCTTGAAAAAAAGCCCATAAAAAAACGCCGAGCGAGTCGGCGTTTTTTAGCGGCAGGTATTAGCTTAAGCGTAGGTATTAACCAGCGTTCCAAGATTACCTTCTTGAGCAAGACCAGGTTCGGCACCCAGGTTAGCAGAAGCCATGATTTCCGTTACCTGCTGAGCTTGAATATCGAGTGCCTCTTTGAACACTTGCATCTGAACCTGTTCAGCGGTTTGCGCCTGATTCATATAAAGCGCTGCGCTTACCATATTGTTGATAGACACATCCATAAAGCTACCCTCAGAACGAAACGTTTACCCAGCCTAGCAAAGATACCGCGAACCCACAAAAGCAAAACAGGTATCTAGGTTCTGTCTGAAAAATTGACGAGCGATGATAAGACAAGGCAAAAACCGGCGAAGAAACGGAGTTTACTCGTGTAAATGAGTATTCTGATCGGACTCGCGCTCGAGCCGATTTTTAACGCCGTATTATCGAGTGCAGACACTTTTCAGACAGGACCTAAAAACGATCTGCCCGGAATGGCGCCATATCTATTTCGGTTGGCTTGCCCTCCATCATGTCAGCCAGCAGTTGCCCTGTTGCCGGGCCAAGGGTAAAACCTTGATGACCGTGGCCAAACGCCAACCATAGCCCTGGGTGGCGCGGCGCCGGGCCAATAATAGGTTTCATATCGGGCAAGCAGGGCCTGGCGCCCTTCCAGGCTGCCGTATCGCGCCGCTCAGCCAGTGGAAAAATGCTCCGTGCCACTTTTTCCGCAGCACCTAACTGCTGCTCATCGGCAGGTGACTCCATACGATCTAGTTCAGCACCCGTGGTCAGACGAACCCCTGCGTTCATGGGCGCTAACAAATAGCCAACTTCCGCATCCATCAGCCAGTGGTTTAATTTGGCTGGCGCCCTAGTGGCATAGTGCATATGGTAGCCACGCTTCACAAATGTAGGGAAATGATAACCAAGCCCTTTCATCCAATCGCCGGCCCAAGGCCCCAAGGCCACCACCACTTCATCGGCCTCCAGCGTTTGCGCCTGGGTAACCACCCGCCAACGCTTTCCTACCTGCTCAATATTTTGAATATCCGACTGGATAATCTGCCCGCCCTTTTTAGTCACATCGTCAGCATAAGCGGCTACTAGCGCGCCAGGGTCGGACACGGTCCAGGGATCCAACCAGTGAATAGCCCCTATAATATCTTTTCCTAGATCAGGCTCTTTACGTTCAATACTCGCACGATCGAGAACATCAAACTGAACACCGTAGAACGCACGTGCCTCTTCAGCTTCCTCAATACGCTTATCTAGGCGCGCTTGAGTACGATAAATCTCCAACCAACCTTTCCGCCGTACTAAATACTCAGCGCCTGCGGCTTCTATCATCGGCCCGTGCGCCTTCAGACATAGCTGAATCAAGGAAGCCCACTCCGGAACGATTTTTTTATATTGCCGAGATGAAGAGTTATGCCAATAACTTAATAGCGGAGAGACAGCATTCAACATACCGGCCGCGCGGTAGCGAATATCCACGCGGCGGTTAGGCAGCACGCTTAAGATTGTTTTCATGTCACGAGGGAACGCGTATGGGCGGACAGCCTCACGCTGAATAATACCTGCGTTACCAAACGAGGTTTCTCGGCCAGGCTGACGGCGGTCCACCAGCGTGACCTGATGCCCACGCTGCTGCAAATGCCACGCGATACTGACACCCACCATGCCTGCACCCAACACCAACGTTTGTCGCGTCATTACATGCCCCTTCGAAGTAAAATCTGTATTTAATATAAACAAAGGCTAGATTAATAAGTATTTGAAAAATATCACCAACTGAGGGCCTTTCATATAGTCAAAAAATCTCTTTTAACTATCAAATACAGCAATTAAATCTGTTGAAAACGCTGTAAAAGATGACTTAACTGCCGAACGCTGATACTCAGGATAAAAAGGGTAAGCAACCTCTAAGAGCCAAAATAGAATGGTTAAAAGTGCCTATGCTGAGCGCCTGCAAAGAAATTACATAAAAGCGGCAGCACTAGGGATGCAGCATTTAATATGGAAAAGTTGCTACAGAAATATAGCAATAAATGGGTAGCAATAGATGGCCAGGCGAAAACGCGTGCCATATGCCTAGTAGGTAATTAGGAAATGATAGGCAAAAAACAGAAACACAAAAAACCACAGCTAAGTGGATAGAAAATAAATACAGGAGAACTAAGGAAAATAACGAGGGAGGTTAATGGGGTGGATGATGGGGATCGAACCCACGACCACCGGAGCCACAATCCGGGGCTCTACCACTGAGCTACATCCACCACAACCTAAAACTGGGGGTCTTGCTTCTATCGAATGGGGTGGATGATGGGGATCGAACCCACGACCACCGGAGCCACAATCCGGGGCTCTACCACTGAGCTACATCCACCATTGATAGCACTACAAATCTTGGAGCACCTAACCGGCTTTGACCATTTAAACGCTTTATTAATGGCACGCCCAGCAGGACTTGAACCCGCAACCTACGGCTTAGAAGGCCGTTGCTCTATCCGGTTGAGCTATGGGCGCACGTAAAGCATTCGAAACAAGCTGAATACCGATGAGCACTTGACCACAACCACGCTCGGAAAAGCAATGTACCACCTTTCACGCTAAGTGTGGTCGGGATGGAGGGATTCGAACCCCCGACATCCTGCTCCCAAAGCAGGCGCGCTACCAGACTGCGCTACATCCCGATTTATCACTCTTGACGCTTACCGCGCTGCCCGTCTCAAGCGAGGCATATATTACTATTTTTAAATTTAAAGTCAACACTTAAAGTGATTGGTCGTGACGGTGCTTTGCCTGACCGCCCTAGCATGCGAAAATTGCCCGCCATAGAAAGCGCTCGAGCCCGCAGGCTTTTGCGCCAAAGTTTCAACCTTCACAGGGATCTTTTAAATGACCGCCCAACTTATCGATGGAAAAGCCATCGCTGCTCATGTCCGTCAACGCGTTGCCGAGAAGATAGCGGCACGCCAGCAAGCTGGCGCGCGCACACCAGGACTAGCCGTTGTTGTGGTCGGAGAAGACCCGGCGTCTCATGTTTATGTTAGTAACAAACACCGCGCCTGCGAACAGGCAGGGATTCACTCGTTCAAGCACGAGCTTCCCGCCAATACCACGCAGCAGGCTCTTGAAACATTGGTTGATCAGCTTAATGAAGATGAAAACGTAGATGGCATCCTTGTTCAGCTACCCCTGCCCGGTCATCTGGATGCCGGTCCTATTCTTGAACGCATTCATCCCGGTAAGGATGTCGATGGTTTTCATCCCTACAACCTTGGGCGCCTTGCCCAGCGGCTTCCAGCATTACGCCCTTGCACGCCCAAAGGCATCATGACCATGCTGGCGCAAAGCGGCCTTGCGGTGCGCGGGCTCAATGCCACTATTGTGGGGGCTTCCAACATTGTTGGTCGCCCCATGGCGCTGGAATTGATGCTTGCTGGCTGCACGACGACCGTTTGCCATCGCTTTACTCGCGACTTGGAGGCGCACGTAAGCCGCGCAGATCTGGTGGTGGTCGCTGTTGGCAAGCCCGGCATAGTAAAAGGGGAATGGATCAAGGAAGGCGCTATCGTAATCGACGTAGGCATCAACCGTCAGGACGATGGATCACTCATAGGTGATGTTGATTTTGACGCAGCCGCCGAACGCGCCAGCTTTATTACCCCAGTCCCTGGTGGAGTTGGGCCGATGACCGTGGCCACCCTGCTTGAAAACACGCTTGAAGCGGCTGAACGCCACGACGCCGAAGTTTAGGCTCCATGTCGTTAATTTTTTTGGTTTAATGAAGGAGCCTACCCTATGAAACGTATTGGTATTATTGGCGCGATGGCCCAGGAAATCAGCATTCTGGTTGGGCAGCTCGACAACGCCGAGCGCTATGAACACGCAGGCTTTGTATTTCATACCGGCATGCGTCACGGCCTTGAAGTCGTTATCCTGCAATCGGGCATTGGCAAGGTCAATGCAGCGGTGGGTACCGCTATCTTGTTAGAGCGCCACCAGCCGGATGCCATTATCAATACAGGCTCAGCCGGCGGCTTTGCAAGCGACCTCAAGATTGGCGATGTGATCATTTCTGATGAGGTTCGTCACCACGATGTGGACGCCGTTGTATTTGGCTATGAAATAGGCCAGGTGCCCGGTATGCCGGCAGCTTACGTTGCTGACACTCAGTTGCGTGGCATTGCCCGCCAGGCAATTGATGTCTTGGGAGAAGTTAGTGTTCGTGAAGGACTAATAGCCACTGGCGACGCGTTTATGTCTGACCCTGCACGCGTGGCCGCTACCCGTGCCCAGTTTCCAACCATGCTTGCCGTAGAGATGGAAGCAGCCGCCATTGCCCAAACCTGCCATCTTTATCAATGCCCTTTCGTGGTGATCCGTGCGCTTTCCGATATTCCGGGCGCTGAAGATAACCACCTCTCTTTTGAGCAGTTCCTGGATATAGCGGCAGCTCACTCATCACGCATGGTGGATCAAATGCTTCTGACGCTTGGCCAGCATTAATCCGTGGTCACTTTGCAAGCCACAAAAAAACGGAGCCTGATGGCTCCGTTTTTCTTGCCACAAACTATTACACCTTGATTGACCACTCAAGCGACTCGCCTGCCAACAGCGGAATAATCTTTTTATCTCCGACATAGGGATAGCTTTCGGGCATCTGCCAAGCTTTACGCTCCAGAGTAATCTTATCGGCATTGGGCGCTAAGCCATAAAAACGTGGGCCATTGAGGCTAGCAAACGCTTCAAGCTTGTCCAGTGCGTTCATTTCATCAAACGCCTTGGCGTATAACTCGATGGCAGCAGGGGCCGTGTAAGCGCCAGCGCAGCCACAACTGGACTCTTTATCGCCCTGCGCATGGGGGGCACTGTCGGTGCCCAAAAAGAACTTGGGGCTACCGCTGGTAGCGGCCTTCAAGAGTGCCTGACGATGCTGCTCACGCTTAAGAATAGGCAGGCAGTAATAATGCGGACGAATTCCACCGACCAGCATCTTATTGCGGTTAAACAGCAAATGATGAACGGTAATCGTCGCGGCAATAGTATCCGGCGCCTCGGCAACAAACTCTGCCGCCTGCTGAGTGGTGATATGTTCAAACACAACCTTCAGCGACGGATGCCGCGCCAGCAGCGGTTTCATTACTTGTTCAATAAACACCGCTTCACGATCAAAGATATCGATATCGGCGGTGGTGACTTCACCATGCACTAGCAGTGGCATGCCCACCTTGGCGAGCATCGCGATGGTTTCATCGCAATGGGCTAGATCCGTAACGCCAGAATCCGAATTGGTGGTAGCGCCAGCAGGGTAAAGTTTGACGGCCTTGATAACGCCGCTTTGTGCTGCGCGCTCAATCTCTTCAGGTGGCGTGGTGTCCGTCAGATAGAGCGTCATCAACGGCTCAAATGTACTGCCTTCAGGCAATGCGGCCAGAATACGCTCGCGGTATTCAAGTGCCTGTGCTGTGGTCGTTACCGGTGGGGTTAAGTTAGGCATAATAATCGCACGGCCCATTTGGGCGGCGGTATGCCCCACCACGGCGCTTAACGCCTCGCCATCGCGTAAATGAAGATGCCAATCATCGGGGCGGGTCAGGGTAATAGCGTCCACGGCAAGTCCTAAGCTGGTTGGAAAGAGGAAACACCGGCACAGTATACGCGATACGGCTAGCGGAGAAATCCACGCATTGGTGTCACTCCATAAGCCAAGTATCGTATTATGGCGGCACTTTTACAGGTTCAGGGTCCAATTGTTTATGCAAAACGTGCGACGCTATGCGGATATTATTGCCAGCATAGAGGGCTTGGTATGGTTAGGGCTGGCGTGGTCAATCTCAATTTCGGTGCATACCGGTAGCACCGAACCTACCCTGGCAACGCTGTTTATTGTGGGCGCCCTGGTGCTATTCAGCTGGGCGCACAAGCCCATGCGCTATCTGCTGCGCCGCTATCATATTCGCAAGCGGCGCACCGACATGTGGATTCATATTTTGGCACTGCCCCTGCTCTTGGCCATGTTCTTCCATATCATGGTGGAAGCCACCTTTGGCAGTGCCTGGCTGCCACCCAAGATGCTGCTGTTCAATCTCATGGCCTCCGCAGGCTGGATGACCTATGTCATGACCCTGCTTATCAAATCTATCATTCACAGCATTAAAACATCCCATAAATAGGTAGACCATGCAGTCCGCCCTGCCGCTTCCGCTTTCAACCCCTAATCGCAACCTTGTTCGCCTTACCATCGTCCGCGGCATTACCTGGACCGGGTTTCTGATCGCGATTGTGGTGGGTGTTGAGTTACTGGCCTTTGACTTACCCGTTACAGCAGTCGTCAGTGTCGTGATCGCAATGGGCTTATTGAATATTGCTACATGGTGGCGTTTAGGTCGCCCGCGAGCGGTGGAGCATATTGAGTACCTGCTGCACTTATTGGCTGATATCGCAGGCCTGACCCTTGTGTTTTATTTCTCCGGAGGTTCGACCAACCCCTTTATTACCTACTATTTGGTGCCGGTAACGATTGCAGCGGCGACGTTGCCGTGGCGCCACGCCTGGGTATGTGCCGTCTGTGCCATGGCGGGCTACAGCTTTCTCATGTTTTATTACCATCCTGTCCCTCAGCTGGCACACATCAATAGCGATGAAATACTTAATCTGCACGTCATGGGCATGTGGCTTAACTTCGGGCTCTCTGCGGGTTTGGTCACCTTTTTTATCTACAAGATGGCCTATGCGCTACGCAGCCGCGATAAAGCGCTTTCACGCACCCGAGAAGCGGCGCTGCGTAATGAACAAGTACTGGCCGTTGCCACTCAGGCAGCCGGCACCGCTCATGAGCTGGGTACCCCGCTTTCCACCATGGCGGTGCTTTTGAAGGAAATGCAGGCAGAAGTCTCTGACGACAGCCCGCTACAACAGGATATTCGTCTACTACGCCAGCAGGTGGATATCTGCAAGTCACGCCTTCAACATCTGGTAACCAGCTCAGACCGGCGCCGCATGGCCGAGCCGGAAATACTGGATGCCCAAGAGTGGCTAACCGGGGTCGTGCAACGCTGGCTGGTATTACGCCCGGACGTCAGCCATCAATTGGATATCGCCGAAAAACGTTCCAAGCCCTGGCTGGCGGTGGATACCACGCTTGATCAGGCGCTAATGAATCTGCTGAACAATGCTGCCGACGCCAACCCTGAGCGTATTTCCATTCGCCTTGACTGGCAGGAAGATAGCGTGGTCATTGATATTCGTGATCATGGCCCGGGCATTGCCATGTCCATAGCGGATCAGTTAGGTGACACGTTTATTTCGACCAAGAGTAAAGGAATGGGGATCGGGCTATTCTTGACCCATGCCACGATCAACCGCTTTGGTGGAGGCGTCAGCCTGTATAATCATCCAGAAGGCGGCACCCTGACAGAAGTAACGCTTCCCCGTAGCTCGGCCCCCAATTAAAACGCCCGCTACAGCGTTTATGCAATTACATAGAGGACATCATGCAAACGACCGATCAGCGCCTGCTAATAATTGATGATGATGAGATGTTCTGCCACGTGCTGAGCCGTGCTTTTACCCGTCGCGGTTTTGAAGTCATGACGGCCCATGATGCAGACCAGGCGCTGGCAGTCGCTGCACAGTTTCAGCCCACCATGGCGACCCTTGATCTCAAGCTTGAACACAGCTCGGGTTTAAAACTACTACCGGAACTGCTGGCCGCCGTGCCCACCTGCCGTATTGTGGTTCTGACAGGCTATTCAAGCATTGCCACTGCCGTTGAAGCCATGAAGCTTGGGGCGGCCAACTACCTGTGCAAACCCGCTGATGCTGACGATATCATTGCCTCGTTTGAACAGCAGGAAGGCGACCCCAATGTTGAGCTTGCCGACAACCCGCCGTCTATCAATCGTATTACCTGGGAGCATATACAGAAGGTGCTTCAGGAGCATGATGGCAACATATCCGCGACAGCCCGTGCCCTCGGCATGCATCGCCGTACGCTACAGCGCAAACTGCAAAAACGTCCCGTACGGCGTTAACTTCAGTGCCACCATGCATTGCAGTCACCAGGTGATTAGTGAGCGGTCCAGCCTAAATCGATATTCCAGCTTGACCCGGTAACGCCACCGGCCACATCAGAAGCCAGATAAGCCACCATCTGGGCGACTTCAGAGGGTTCAATCAAGCGCTTGATAGCCGCGTTCTTGAGCATGATTTTTTCAATCACTTCTTGCTCATCCATACCGTTAAGCTTTGCTTGGTCGGCAATCTGGTTATCGACCAGCGGCGTTTTTACATAGGCCGGGCAGATGGTATTTGCAGTAATACCCTGCTCGCCCCCTTCAAGTGCTGCCGTTTTGGTAAGACCGATCAAGCCATGCTTGGCACTCACGTAGGCCGATTTGCCCGGTGAGGCGACCTGGGCATGAATGGAGGCAATGTTGATAATGCGACCCCACCCGGCCTTACGCATATAGGGCCAAACGGCCTGACTCAACAGGAAAGGGGCTGTCAGCATCAGATCAATAATATTGCGCCACTTTTCCTCGGGAAAATCTTCAATAGCCGCGACATGCTGAATACCGGCATTGTTAACCAGAATATCTACGCTTCCAAAACGTCTT
Organism: Vreelandella populi; assembly: GCF_003989825.1. GTDB lineage: Bacteria > Pseudomonadota > Gammaproteobacteria > Pseudomonadales > Halomonadaceae > Vreelandella > Vreelandella populi. The sequence continues at coordinate 23,120 of NZ_RZHE01000007.1, read as the reverse complement.
ACGGCATCATTCACAGCATCCCGACACGCCTGTGGGTCGGTCAAGTCGGCTTGAAAAAATGCAGCACCTGCCGCATCGGCAACCGCTTTTCCCGCTGCGTTAAAATCAACAGCCAGCACCTGATATCCCTGCTCGCAAAAATACTCGACCACGGCTGCGCCAATACCGCTGCTGGTACCTGTCACAAGGGCAACACGGGGGGTTGAACCTGTTTGAGACGTCATTCAGCTCTCCTTTAAAGTCAGTAAAAACCGCTCAGCAAGAATCCCCCTTAGTATAGGGGCACGGCGAACATGCTGCGTACTTCTGGCAATAATGCTCAATAGGGACGATTACTCGCTCCTATTGGCGAAAATGATTTAGCTACGTCACAATAACGTCAGCGTCTTTATTTCAGTATTGCTTAAAAAATGATTTTAAATTTCCAAGGTCGGGAGCTTGCATATGTTTGTAGTTATTTTTGGCAGGATGACGTGCCCCTTTTGTGTACGCGCAATACAGCTTGCTAAGCATTTGGAGTCAGCAGATAAGATTGAAGGCTACCGCTATGTAGACATGCCCTCTGAGGGAGTCACCAAAGAAGATATTGCCAAAACGGCCGGCAAACCCATACATACGGTTCCTCAGGTATTTGTTGACCAGGTTCACGTAGGCGGGTTTACCGAGTTTGATCAATTTGTACGTGACAAGAAATTACTTTCTCGCTAAGTCATATTCAGCGTTAAATCTGCCGTTTATAGTCGTTGAACCGGACTACACTTCTCCTGCCTATACTAAGCAATTAACAATCATTCACTTCTGACATGCTTGTATAGGCGGCGAGGTTTCCATCATGCAACGTGATGAATTCGTACAGCAGCTGTGGCTGGATTACGTCCACGCCCACCCGGACATAGGCGCCTTACGGCTCTGGCCTTTATCCTCAAACGCCGAGTATTTAACGCTGGTGACGCTTAATTACGGCGCGTTTTCTGCACTCAACCTGAATAGCAGGCTGGCGCATATGGGGTATCGCCATATCGCGCACTACGCCATGGCGGATAAAGGGCTGCTCATTTATCTTCTTGCGCCTAACGATGGCGGCAGCTGGCTGGTACTGGCCGAACTTCAGCTTGGTACGCTCTCGAAATTGCTTCGGGAAGCACTTACCCAGCTGGTCATGCAGTCTCACCCGCAGGACTGTAAGGGACATAACCTGCTATGCAGGGGCCGCCCTTGGCCAATGCCGTCATGGGCGCTATACCAACAGCTTCAGCAGGCGCACCCGCTTGCCGCTTGGTTAGCGGTCATGGGACCCCGTCTACATCATGCTGGTTATGACTGTGCAGCGCTGGGCAACTGTTTGGCAACACTTGATAGTCAGTTAAACAAGACGGGCATGCCGGGATTAAAAGAGGCCCAGAACGGTGTTTTTTCACTGTCACCGCTTATAGAGCACTGTTTTTATCCTGCCACGCCGCAAAGAGTGGTTTTCAGTGAAGGTGATGAGCATCGTCTGTGCCTAGGAGGACTGGCACTTACTCAAAAGCAGATGGAAGCAGGCAAGGAGCGAATCGCAGAGATATTGCTGCCAGCGCATACACGCTGTGAGATAGCATAGGCGGCCCGCCTGCGCCGCCTACGACTATCAGGCTTACTCTTCGACAAATGTCATTTCAGGCACGTGGTCTGGTATCACAAGTTTGCCTGCCGTTTTCTCGATAATTTCTTCCACGCTTACCCCGGGTGCGCGCTCCTTGAGAACAAAGGCACCGTCCTTGATCTCAAGGTAGGCAAGATCGGTAAGCACGCGATTTATGCATCCAGCACCTGTCAGCGGCAGCGTACACTTTTCAAGCAGTTTGGATTCACCGTGCTTGGAAGCATGTGTCATGGTGCATATGATGTTTTCAGCGCCCGCCACCAGGTCCATGGCGCCCCCCATACCCTTGATCAACTTACCGGGCACCATCCATGAGGCAATATTCCCCTCCTGGTCAACTTCAAAAGCCCCCAGCACGGTTAAATCAACGTGCCCACCACGAATCATGGCAAAGGATTCAGCGGACGAAAAAATGGCGGCTCCCGGGCGGGCTGTTACCGTCTGCTTGCCAGCGTTGATCATATCGGCATCCAGCTCCTCTTCCGTCGGAAAGCGTCCCATGCCCAATAGCCCGTTCTCGGATTGGAGCATCACGTCAATGCCTTTGGGGACGTAGTTGGCCACTAATGTAGGAATCCCGATCCCCAGATTCACATAAAATCCATCTTCAAGTTCACGCGCCACGCGCTGCGCCATCTGTTCACGTGTTAAAGCCATGGTGACAACCTCATTGTTGAATATTAAAAGTGAGCGTTAAAAAAATGAGCTTAAAAATAAGCAAGCCACTGATCGACAAAAGGGTTAACCATGCACGGTGCGCTTTTCGATGCGCTTCTCAAACGTGCCCTGAATGATACGATCAACATAAATACCCGGCGTATGGATCTGGCTGGGCTCAAGCTCGCCTGGCTCGACGATTTCCTCAACTTCAACAACGGTAATTTTTCCGGCCGTGGCGGCTAGGGGGTTGAAGTTCTGTGCCGTATGGCGATACACCACGTTACCATAGCGGTCCGCTTTCCAGCCTTTCACAATGGCAAAATCGCCTACCAGCGCCTCTTCCAGAATATAGTGGCGGCCATTAAATTCGCGTACCTCTTTGCCTTCGCCAATGGGAGTGCCGTAGCCCGTTGCCGTGTAGAAGGCGGGAATACCGGCGCCGCCCGCACGCATTTTTTCGGCAAGGGTGCCTTGGGGGGTAAGAATGACCTCTATTTCGTCATTGAGCATTTGTTGTTCAAAGAGCGCATTTTCGCCAACATACGAAGCGAATATCCTGCTTATTTGCCGATCTTCAAGCAGTACGCCCAGGCCAAATCCATCGACACCACAGTTATTGGAAGCGACCGTCAGGTTTTTAACCCCCCGACGTTTTATTTCCGCTATCAGGTTCTCAGGAATTCCACACAGCCCGAAACCACCCGCAAGTACGGTCATTCCGTCTTCAATGCCTTCCATCGCTTCTGCATAGGAAGCAACACGCTTATCAAATCCTGCCATTGTTATGCCTCGTCTAGTTGTTGGTTCAAGGGATCTTATTAACAATTTATTTGCTAAGTTGGTTTTTCTTATGGATCTATTTTAGTAGCTTAATAGAAGACTTTTTATGGCCATAAAGCAATTACGCATATGTCTGACGGTAATGGCCTGCCGGCTGGGTATGTATAAATAGCTGTAGACAAGGCTTCTAGCCTAACCTCCTCGCTACTTGGGTCGTCAAGCAAGGGCTTTTTCAGCGCAGTGCTGGGCAGTATGGGATTGATCCTTTAGCATTCATTACTATTGATTTTTTTAAGGTAGAGGCATGGCTACTTTCAAGGGCATGATCAGCGTCTTGCTGCTTACGCTTAACACGCTTTTTTGGGGTGTTCCGCTCATTGTATTGACCCTATTAAAGGTCATTACCCCCGTTCAGCGTTATAGGCTTCGAATTTTAAACGCTTTATGTGCCGTGGCGCTGAACTGGATAGGCGTCAATTTGTGGTGGATGAAGCGTTGGCTGAGACCGCAGGTACAGTATTCGGTACCAGACTCCTTAAGCCCTGATCAGTGGTGGCTGGTGATTTCCAATCATCGTAGCTGGACCGATATATTCATTCTATTGATGGCCGTACATCGCCGGGTTCCCATGCCGCGCTTTTTCCTCAAACGGCAATTGATCTGGATTCCGATTGTTGGACTTGCCTTTTGGGCGCTTGAATTCCCTTTTATGCGGCGTTTTAGTCGCGACCAAATTACCGCTAACCCTAAGCTTGCAACGATTGACCGCCAGTCCACCGAACGGATGTGTCGGCAGGCTCGCCAGGCGCCCATTGCTATTTTCAACTTTGTTGAAGGCACCCGATTTACGCCCGCCAAACGCGACGCGCAGCTAAGTCCTTATCAGCACCTGATGCGACCCAAGGCGGGAGGCATTGCACAAGTTCTTAGCCTGCTAGGCGATCAATTGAATGGTATTCTAGACGTAACGATCAGCTACGCTAATCCGTCGCCGACCTTTTGGGGATTTTTATGTGGTCAGGAAGCGCCTATTACGCTTCACGCCAAGCAGCTGGCCATTCCCCAGTGGATGTACGAATCCAACTACCACGAAGAAAAGCAGCATAAGGAACGCTTCCACGCATGGATCAATTCACTCTGGCAGGAAAAAGATGCCCTGTTGGACAACCAAACCGATCACGATTAGCCGGTTGGCTTGGTGCCTGCTTATTAATCAGTCTATTAACAGGATGTGCGGGCTCCTCGCCCTCATCAAGCCAGCGCGCCAATGCGATTCCTACCCATAGCGCTATCCAGCTTAATGGTAACTGGGTAGAGGTGCAGCGTGGCGATACGCTTGGCAAATTGGCTAACCGTGCCAATGTTCCTCTGGAGCGTCTGGAGCGTTTCAATCCCGGCGTAAATGCCAGACGCTTAGCGGTTGGTCAACGCCTGTTGATCCCCACCCAGCAGGAGCGCGCACCTTCGGGCGGGCCGTATCGGTACCAAATACGTGCGGGCGATACCTACTCAAGTGTGGCACGCCATTTCGGTACTACTAGTGGACGTATTCAAAGCGCTAACCCCGGCACGTCGCCCACGGCATTAAGAGTTGGCCAGGTAGTTAGCGTTCCGCTTTCGAGCAACGCGCCGCGTAGCGCTTCTTCAGGAGGTAGCTCATCACCTTCAAGCAGCACTGCCAGTAACAGCCGCCCGGCGGCGCCAGCGCCCACCCCGACCTCTTTGCCGGCGTCAGCACGCCGTTGGCCTTGGCCGCTAGAGGATTACCGCATTGTGCGTCGCTTTGGCGCCGATAGCCGTGGAACACTCCAACCCATGCTACTTGCCACACAGGCGGGAGCTCGTGCCTTGGCAGTAGCGCCCGGCGAAGTACGCTTTGCAAGCGGAATGCGTCAGCTAGGGGAAGTCGTGATCGTGCATCATGCCGATAACCTGCAGACGGTGTACGCCATGTGCACACGTCCGCTTGTCTCGGTTGGACAACAGGTGAAAACCGGCGATGAACTGTGTGAAGTAGGCCAAAGCAGCGCCAGCCAGCGTTACGATCTGTTGTTTGATTTACGCCAGGGTGGCAAACCCATTGACCCGCGGCAGGCGCTCCGCTAGTTCATTTAAGCCCTCAATATAAAAAAGCCCCTTACACAGGGGCTTTTTTTACTTAAGAGTTAATAAGGCGCTTTAGCCGCGGTAGTAGCCTGGCTGGATAAAGGGCATTGCCGTTACGGTCATGGGCAGGTTTTTCCCACGGACCTCAGCAAAAACGGTAGTCCCGGGAGCTTCACAGTCGCGGCTTACATAACCCATGGCCACCGGTTTGCCCACGCTAGGTCCAAAAGTGCCAGAAGTCACCTCACCTATTTGGTTACCGGCTTCATCCAACAAAATAGCGCCCTCACGAATTGGCGCCCGGCCTTCTGCCTGTAACCCAACGCGCTTGCGCGAATGGTCTTTCGCATCAACCTGGTGAAGGATCAAGTCTGCGCCTGGAAAGCCAGCCGGCCTCTCACCACCGTGGCGGCGAGGCTTACCAATTGCCCAGATCAAACCGGCCTCAACCGGCGTTGTGGCAGTATCCATATCGTGACCGTAGAGGCATAGGCCGGCTTCCAGGCGTAGCGAGTCGCGGGCGCCTAACCCAATAGCCTCTACTTCCTGCTCAGCAAGCAGCCGCTGCGCAAACGCTTCACAATCTTCGGCCGCCACGGAAATCTCGAACCCATCCTCTCCGGTATAGCCGCTACGGCTAACCCATACGTCAAAACCGGCAATGCTAAAACGCTTATGCTTCATGAATACCAGCGTGCACGCTTCAGGGCAAAGCCGCTGCATGACGACATGCGCCTGAGGGCCTTGCAATGCCAGAAGTCCACGCTCTACTGGCTCAATCTTGTGGGTCGAGCCCAAGTTGGTACGCAAGTGAGCTAAATCCTGGTCCTTGCAGGCTGCGTTCACAACCAGATAAAAGTGATCGCCGGCGTTAACGACCATCAAATCATCAATGATGCCGCCTTCCGTGCTGGTAAACAGTCCGTAGCGCTGCTCACCCTCTTGCAGACCCACTAAATCGGCAGGTATCAGCGTTTCCAGCGCGCTGGCCGTATCCGGACCTGACACCAGGATCTGGCCCATGTGCGATACGTCAAATAGCCCACACTGCTGGCGCGTATGCTCATGCTCCTTTTTTACCCCTAACAGGTACTGTACGGGCATGTCGTACCCGGCAAACGGCACCATTTTAGCGCCCAGTTTAAGGTGCAATGCATGCAGCGGCGTATGCTTTAAATCATTCATGCTAATTCCTTGATTGAAACGCGAATCGGGAAGCCTGGCTTCCCGATTCAGTTAATGCGTAAACGTCAGTCTGCCAAGCACCAGGCGCTACTTACTTGTCATGGTTCAACTCTTCTCCCGGCAAAACGTCCTTACCAGAAAAATAGTCCTTGGTAAGCTTGAACACCACAGGTGAGAGCAGCGCCAATGCAATCAGGTTGGGGATGGCCATCATGGCATTAAAGGTATCCGCCATTAGCCAGATAAAGCCGAGTTGGGCAATAGCCCCCAGAGGGATGGCCAATACGAACAGCACGCGATACAGCATGATGGATCGCGTTCCAAACAGGAACTGGAAGCACTTCTCGCCGTAAAATGACCATCCTAAAATAGTGGTGAACGCAAAGACCGCCAGAGCAATAGCCACAATCGGGTTACCAAAGCCGGGTAATGCCTGATCAAAAGAGAGCGCGGTCAACGAGGCACCCTCTTCACCCGTTTGCCATACCGTCGAGGTTAAAATAACCAGCGCAGTGATGGTACAAACGATGATGGTGTCAATGAAAGTGCCCAACATGGCAATCAGCCCTTGGCGCACAGGGTTTTTGGTTCGAGCTGCCGCATGAGCAATAGGCGCACTGCCCAGCCCCGCTTCATTTGAGAAAATACCGCGCGCCACACCAAAGCGAATAGCGGCCATGACAGCTGCGCCCGCAAAACCACCGGCGGCTGCCATCGGGTTGAAGGCGTAGTAGAAAATCAGCCCAAAGGCCTCGCCTATCTGACCTGCGTTAACAACCAGCACCAAGAGGCCTGCAATGACGTAGGCGATCCCCATGATGGGTACTAGTTTGCCAGCTACTTTGGCAATACGCTTGATGCCGCCAAGAATGACCGCACCCGCCAACACCATGATGACTACGCCGGTTAGCCAGTGAGGTACACCAAAGGTGGCATCCATGGCATCGGCAACCGAGTTCGATTGCACGGTGTTACCGATCCCAAACGCAGCCACGGCACCAAAAAACGAGAACAGCCCGGCAAGCCAGAGCCATTTTTTACCCAGCCCATTTTTGATGTAAAACATGGGGCCACCTACGTGGTAACCCGTGGCGTCGGTTTCACGGTAGCGTACGGCTAACACTGCTTCTGAAAACTTGGTCGCCATGCCTACAAGCGCGGTAATCCACATCCAGAATACGGCGCCCGGGCCACCTAAGGCGATTGCGGTCGCCACACCGGCAATATTACCGGTACCAATGGTAGCGGAGAGCGCCGTCATCAGCGCGTTAAAGGGAGATATCTCTCCTTCGTCTGCTGCCTTATCAGCGACAGGCTTCTGGCTCGGTTTGGCATCACGCCCTTGCCACATTAGCTTGAAACCCATGCCGAGCTTTCTGATCGGCATCAGTTTCAGGCCAATTTGCAGATAGACCCCCACACCTAGCAGCAATAAAAGCATCAACGGGCCCCACACTATCCCGTTGATTGCTCCAAAGAGGCTATTTAATGTTTCCACAAACTTCTCCTTAACCCTATCAGTCTACTTTTTGTAGGTGTTTGACGGACAACGTGCCGACATTCATCCTTATTTTGTCTACCAAATTCACACAGTGACGGTTATATCCCGCTCTCTGCGTGGCCTGCAAAGGCAACTTTTAAATGCCAAGGCGAAACACTTTTATGTTTTACACCATTTGGTTGGTGCTCTTCTATGCTAATAGCATTTCTGAAGGGTAAATGCATAGCCGGTATAGCGTTCGGGCAATACAGCTTTCAGCATAATTCCTTATTAGTGGCATGATTTCGCCATGGAGAAATTTGTTTCCGATGAGAAACACGTTAACATGCATCCAAACATGCCTGTTAACTGGCACGCTAGTGGTCGCCAAGGCGAGCGACACGCGCTAGTATCCACATGTCCAGACACTTGTTTCATATAGGGAATCACCATGAGCAACCTTCCTGCTAATCTTCGCTACGCTAAAAGCCATGAATGGGTACTTGATCATCAAGATGGTACGGTGAGTGTGGGTATTACCGACCACGCGCAAGAAGCCCTTGGCGATGTGGTTTTCGTTGAGCTGCCTGAGGTGGGCCAAACCCTTACTCAGGGTAAGGAATTCGGGGTAATTGAATCGGTTAAAGCGGCCTCGGATCTATACTCGCCAGTTAACGGCGAAGTCATTGAAGTCAATGAAGCGCTGGAAGACTCGCCTGAAACAGTTAACGATGCGCCTTATAAAGGCGGTTGGATCATGAAAGTGCGTCTTACCGACAACAACCTGGATAGCCTGCTTGATGCCGATGCCTACCAGGCCACGATAAACGCTGACGACTAAGAATTTCAACACAGCCTGCCTTCATCGGCAGGCTGTGCATTTTACGCTCCTGCCAAGTTTCTTTTTCAAGCTCGGAATGCTCCCATGCCTTTTGAAACACGCCGTTTGGCCGAACTGGCCGACCACGATGCTTTTATCAAACGTCACAATGGTCCTGATACCACTGATGTGGAGACCATGTTGAAAGCGCTTAACATGAAGCGCATGGAAGACCTGATTGAGCAAACCGTACCTAGTGATATACGCCTGGAACGTGAACTTAATCTGGATGAGCCCCGTAGCGAAGCAGAAGCACTTGAGTACTTGAGCCAATTGGCTCGTCAGAACCGCGTAGCCAAGAGCTATATTGGCCAAGGGTATTACGGCACGCATATGCCTGCTGTCATTCAACGTAACGTGCTTGAGAACCCAGGCTGGTACACCGCATATACCCCCTATCAACCGGAAATTTCCCAAGGCCGTTTAGAAGGTCTGCTGAACTTTCAGCAGGTCATCATGGATTTAACCGGCATGGAGCTTGCCAACGCCTCCCTGCTGGATGAGGCCACGGCTGCGGCTGAAGCCATGGCGCTATGTAAGCGCGGCAATAAGAAGAGCAAATCCAACGCTTTTTTTGTTGCCGATGATATCTTCCCGCAAACCCTGGATGTGGTAAAAACCCGCGCTGAGTTTTTCGGGTTCGAACTGATTAGCGGGCCGGCAGACACGCTGGCTGATCACGATGTATTTGGCGCCCTTTTGCAATACCCATCCGCCAGCGGTGAAGTCCGCGATTTGGCGCCGCTTTTAAGTGCTGCGGCCGAACGTAATATCATGACCTGTGTGGCATCTGATTTACTTAGCCTGGTACTGCTTAAAGAACCGGGTGCTTTGGGTGCCGATATTGTGGTAGGCAACTCTCAGCGCTTTGGTGTCCCCATGGGGTTCGGAGGCCCCCACGCCGCCTTCTTCGCGACTTCTGACAAGCTCAAGCGCTCTATCCCTGGCCGGATTATCGGCGTTTCAAAAGATAGCAGGGGCAATACGGCGCTGCGCATGGCCATGCAAACCCGCGAACAGCACATTCGTCGGGAAAAGGCCACTTCCAACATCTGCACGGCCCAGGCGCTATTAGCGAATATTGCAGGTTTCTACGCAACCTATCATGGCGCTGAGGGGCTGCGTAAAATTGCTGGCCGCGTGCACAGGTTGACTACTGTACTGTCGGAAGGCTTGCTCCAGGCAGGCGTTAAGCTGGTACATGACAGTTGGTTTGATACGCTGCGCCTCACCGAGATCGACGCAGGTAAGATTCATGGCCGTGCCATGACGCACGATATCAACCTGCACTACTTCGCCAATGGCGATGTAGGTATCAGCCTTGATGAGACTACCACCGCACACGATGTCGCCACGCTCTTTGATGTGCTCTTGGCTGACGAGCACGGCCTTTCAGTGGCAGCGCTGGATGAGCAGATCGTCGCTAACGGTACAACCGGCATTCCTAACGCCTGCCAGCGTGACAGCGACTTTCTGAATCACCCGACGTTCAACCGCTACCGCAGCGAAACCGAAATGCTGCGCTATCTTAAACGCCTGGAGAATAAGGACCTATCGCTTGCTCATGCAATGATTCCGCTAGGCTCATGCACCATGAAACTCAACGCTACCAGTGAGATGATTCCCGTTTCCTGGCCTGCATTTGCTCACCTGCACCCGTTTGCGCCTCGCGATCAGGTAGCGGGCTACCATCAGATGATCGATGAACTCGCTGCGTTTCTGGTGGAAATTACCGGCTATGACCATATTTCCATGCAGCCAAACTCGGGAGCACAAGGTGAATACGCCGGCTTGCTGGCAATTCGCCGCTATCAGGCAGCCCAGGGTGAAGCGCATCGTAATGTGTGTCTGATCCCAAGCTCGGCGCATGGCACCAACCCGGCAACAGCTGCCATGGTAGGCATGGAAGTCATCGTGGTGGAGTGTGACCAGCACGGCAATATTGATGTCGAGGATCTTATTGCGAAAGCTGCCGAGCACAGCGACAAGCTTTCAGCGATCATGATTACTTATCCGTCTACCCATGGCGTATTTGAGTCCCAGGTACGCAAGGTATGCGAAATCGTTCATCAGCACGGTGCCCAGGTATATGTAGATGGTGCCAATATGAATGCCCAGGTAGGCCTAACCCGCCCCGGTGATTTTGGTGGTGATGTATCACACCTTAACCTGCACAAGACCTTCTGCATTCCGCACGGCGGCGGCGGTCCGGGCATGGGACCTATCGGCGTAAAAGCGCACTTGGCGCCCTATGTATCCAACCACGTCGTGACACCAATCAATGGCGTTAACCCTGAAAGCGGAGCCGTTTCCGCAGCCGCGTTTGGCAGCGCTTCCATTCTGCCCATCTCTTGGGCCTACATTAAAATGATGGGCGCACGTGGGCTGCGTGAAGCTACTCAGCTGGCTATCTTGAACGCTAATTACATTGCCAAGCGCCTGGAAGATGCCTACCCCATCTTGTACCGCGGTACCAATGGCCAGGTGGCCCATGAGTGCATCATTGATATTCGCCCACTCAAGGCTACTTCAGGGATTAGTGAAGAAGACATTGCCAAGCGCCTGATGGATTACGGATTCCATGCGCCGACCATGTCGTTCCCGGTACCGGGAACGTTGATGATTGAGCCAACCGAATCCGAATCACTTTATGAGATCGACCGGTTCTGCGATGCGATGATCGCCATCCGTGGCGAAATCACGCGTATTGAAAAAGGCGAATGGACGCTTGAGAATAACCCACTGGTAAATGCCCCTCATACCCAGGCTGATATTATGGATAGCCACTGGGATCGACCCTATGACAGGCAGCTGGGTGCGTTCCCAAGCGAAGCCGTGGCGGCTGCCAAATACTGGCCAGCGGTTAATCGGGTCGATAACGTATTTGGCGATCGTCAGCTGATCTGCTCGTGCCCAAGCATTGACGAATATCGTCGTTAATTGCCTGGCCCTTTTCGAGTAGCCTAACCCCTGATACCCGATTATTCGGGTATCAGGGGCGTTCGTTCCTGTATACGCTGTTTACAGAATCCATCCAGCAGCTTTTCATAACGCTTGGGCAACACCGAATCGCGGCGACGTAACAGGTACAGCTCTTCATTCACCGCATGCGGAAGGGTTAATGCCTTTACCTGCCGCTGCCAGGGTGACGTTTCCAATACCAGCAGCGATACCACCGTGAATCCTAATCCACGGGCAACTGCATCGAGCACCATGCTGACTTCGTTGGTAAACCCCTGATAGCGAAAGTGTGTCATGGATCGAAACTCGCTAGGATAATTGGTCCTCAACAAGGTATTGGCATGGTTAATGCCATCGTAATAGTTGAGAAAGCCGATCCCCATTAAATCGGAAAGCGTATTACCGGCAAAATCGGCGGGCACTACCAGACAAAGCGGCTCTTTATGCCATAACGTACAGGTAAGGTCAGGATGACTAACCGCTTCAGTAACAATACCTATATCGTAGCGCCCTTCCAGTAAGTCATTCACGATTTCATGATTAAATGCAAAGCTGTAATTGACAGTTAAATTAGGGTGCATCTGTTGCTGCCCTAAAATAAACGGATAAAACATGAGTCCTACACTGCCTGGCGAGGCAATCCGGCACTCGCCGCTATCCAGTGAGTCATCATCTAACCCATGGCGAAACTGTTCATGCTCGGCAAATAACTTCAGGGCGTAATCGTAAGCACGACGTCCGGATTCGGTCAGGGTAAAACTCCGCCCTTTACGTTCAAGCAGCGTTTTATCGAGATAGTTTTCCAATTTACGTACGTGTTGGCTGACCCCTGGTTGAGTCATCTCCAAGCGCTGTGCCGTTCGCGTAAAACTACCGGTCTCTACTAACGTAATAAAGGTTCTAAAATAGAGCGCATTAAACATGATAAAACGCCATCTTTACTTGCCACCGTATATGCTCAATTTGGCTATAGGGTAGCACAGATGTAGTAAGCACTGGCGCGCGCTGTACCACCTGCACGGGCGTGGTAGTATGCCAATAGATGCTAAAACGACCAGGAAACGACGGACTAATGACTCAAACCATTCAGCCTTACGCGACTATTTCCAGCATAATTTCTCCCGAAGGGAGCCTGGAAGTGTTATCCCAGCATGAAGTTAATCGCCTGCAAAGCACCTCGCAAAATGGTTTGCACGATCTATTGCGCCGCTGCGCTCTTGCCGTCTTAAATTGTGGCAGACCAACCGATGATAGTGTCGCTATCCTTGAAGCCTATAAAGATTTCGATATTGAAGTCTTGCAGCAGGATAGAGGCATTCGTTTAAAGCTTACTAACGCTCCGGCAGAAGCGTTTGTTGATGGACAAATGATCCGGGGCATTCGCGAGCACCTCTCTTCGATCATTCGCGATATCGTCTACGTCTATAACGAAATCCAGCAGCATAACCGGTTTGATCTGAACACGGGTGAAGGCACGACTAACGCCGTTTTCCATATCTTGCGTAAAGCCGGCACCTTAAAACCAGGCCGGGACCCAAGCCTTGTTGTGTGCTGGGGCGGCCACTCTATTTCGCGCGAAGAGTACGAGTACTCCAAGGACGTTGGCTATCACCTTGGGCTACGCGATCTGGATATTTGCACCGGCTGCGGCCCCGGCGCGATGAAAGGTCCTATGAAGGGTGCCAATGTAGCCCATGCCAAACAGCGCCGAAAAGATGGCCGCTATTTGGGAATCTCTGAACCCGGAATTATTGCAGCAGAAGCACCCAATCCAATCGTCAATGAACTGGTGGTAATGCCCGATATTGAAAAACGCCTGGAAGCGTTTGTACGCCTGGGCCATGGCATTATTGTGTTTCCAGGCGGGGTCGGCACAGCCGAGGAAATTCTCTACCTGCTAGGCATCCTTCTGCACCCGGGCAATAGCGAGATTCCGTTCCCCCTTATTTTTACCGGCCCGGCGGATTCAGCGGCTTATTTTCAAAAAATAGATGAATTTCTGGTATATACCCTGGGTGAAGAGATTCGTCAATACTACACCATCATTACCGGTGATCCGGTGGCAGTGGCCCGCAAGATGCGCGAAGGGATCAATACAATCAGAGAATTCCGCCGCCATCAGCAGGATGCCTTCTACTACAACTGGCGTTTAACGATTGCGCGTGAATTTCAGGCGCCTTTCGAACCTACTCATGAGGCCATGCGTGGGCTCGCCCTTCATCGCCAGCAACCCAAGCACGAACTAGCCGCCAACCTTCGTCGCGCGTTCTCGGGTATCGTTGCGGGTAACGTTAAGGAGCAGGGCATTAGGGCAATCGAAGCCCACGGCCCCTTTGTACTGACTGCTGAGCCTCTTCTTATGCAGCGGCTGGATGAATTGCTTAGTTCTTTTGTCGCGCAGGGCCGCATGAAACTGGATGGCCAGCCTTACACGCCCTGCTACGTGCTAAAGTAAGTTTGTATAGCTAAAAGCTGATAGTGGGCAGCCGCAAAAGCGGCTGCCCTACATTCACTGCTGGAAATACGATGCTACTGATCGCCCTATTTACTCTTTTAGCCGCTGGCATTGTTAAAGGTGCCATTGGCTCTGGCGTACCGGTACTGGTGATTCCAGTACTCACTATGCTTTATGACGTTAAATTGGCGATCGCCGTCCTGGTGGCGCCTAATCTTTTTAGCAATATCGTTCAAATATGGCAGTATCGCCGTCATCTTTTACCCACCCGGTTTTTGATTACTTTTTCACTAGCAGGTGCGCTCGGCATTATTGTCGGCACATGGGGCTTAGTCGTTTTATCACCTGAACTACTGTCGTTAGGCGTTGCGGGAGCGATCATCATTTATCTGATGATCAAACTTACCAATCGCCAATTTACGCTTTCCTACGCTACCGCCTCGCGTATTGTTATTCCTGTCGGTTTTCTGGGGGGTATTTTACAAGGTGCGGCGGGCATGTCGGCTCCCGCTTCCATCACATTTTTGAATGCAATGCGTCTGGAAAGGCCTGTGTTCATTGCCTCCATTTCCGTTTTTTTTGTCGCGATTACCTGTGTTCAGATTCCGGCCCTGCTGAGCACAGGCATCCTTACCATGCAACGCTCGTTATTCAGCATTGTGGCACTCTTGATCATTTTACTTACGATGCCTCTTGGTTCACGCTTAGGAAAGCGCTTGCCTCATCACTGGTTCGATAATCTGATTATGCTGCTGCTTGCCGGTATATCGCTCAAGATCATTACTGATGCACTACTCACCTAGATATTTATAAACTCAAGCGATACAAGCAAAAAAATGCAAACCCGCTACACTGAAAAGTGTTTAAAGGAGTTGCGAGTACGCTCATGGCACTCGCAATATCAGATAACTATCTGCCGATATGCATTCAGCGACCAAAGAGAGGGAAAAGCCATGTCAATGATTGACCAGCTACGTGATGGAAAGGCTAAAGCGTTTGCCAAACACTGCTATGAAAGCCATTCGGCTGAAGATCTTCGAGCCGCTGCAGAAGGCCCACCCGATCATTCACAAATTGAACACTGGGAAATTTCTGAAGGCCAGTGGGAAGAAGCCGTTGCTGCTGCTTTGGCAGATCATGAAGCAAAAGAATAGTATTTTTTAGCAGGATTATTATTTATAGCCGCCAGTTTTTTGCTAATGGGGGTTTTACATTAATTGCCTGCTAATCATTATCTATTTTTTACTATTATTAATAACTATTAAAGTAAGTGATTGTCTTGCTTACCCCATTTCATTAAGGAAACCAACAACTATCCGGGGGGTCTTATTGATAATGGGAATTGAAGGAAACCAAGGAGAAAAGCCATGTCCATAATGATTGACGACATACTGACACTTCCTAAAACCGATATTGAAGAAGACCTGTCAGTAGGTGACAAAAGAGAATATTACGGCCTAATGGATACTCGTGATGAACAACACCCGGTTTCAAGGGATGTTGTATTCAAAGTGGTTTCCGTTAATGATGATCATTACGAAATCAAAATACTGGATATAATAACGTCTGAAGAGCCATAATTTTCTTCGTTTGCTGTAACTAGCAAAAGCACTGGTTATGATTTTACCAAGCACCAGTGCTTTTTAAAAACCTATTGCTTAACGGTCACTTTGCGCAAGTCTTCAACACTTACCCCCTCAGGCAGTTCAGACTCATCAGCTGGCAGCCATACTGGGGATAAATCGCTATCTTCACGCCCATCTTTATGGGTATGACCAGGAATACGATATACCACCCTACTTTGATGATCATCCCAAGCAAATATCCGATCCATGCTTCTCTCCTAAAAACCAGTTACCTCAGCATAGCACCAACTTTCAAATCGTTTATTTGTTGAGCATTTATTAACAGACAACAAAAACGCCGCTCGGCATGACCCGTAAGCGGCGTTTTAATTTTAACTGGTCGGAGTGACAGGATTCGAACCTGCGACCTTTGCAACCCCATTCCATTTAACTCATATTTAAGCAGAAACTAAAAGGAACAAGAAACAATATTAACATATTGAAAATTAATAAATTAATTATGAATCATAGTTTTGTCGTTGTTTCCCACTGTACCCCGTTATATTCTGCTTTTGCTACCTATTTGCTACCTAGAAAGTAAGAGACCAATCATGACAACCACGGGAAAAATGAAGCTAACCGGCACAGCGCTTGAGCAGCTAACCAAGCAGCCGCCGAGCGATAACGTCTTCGATACTGAATTGGCTGGTTATCATGTGAGGCCGGGCAAACGTGGTTTAACCTTCCGCTTGTTTTATCGCACAAAGACAGGTAAACAACGCATTCTTACGATTGGCCGTTATGGCAAATTAACAGCAACCCAGGCGCGAAAAAATGCTACTGAAGCTCTAGCTACCGTGGCTCAAGGTGGCGACCCGCGTGCGGTGCTAGAGGAAGCAAAAGCTGAGGAACAGCGCCAGCAAGAACAAACGCTGCGAGCATACCTAGATGGCCCCTACTCTGCTTACCAGAATCGCAAGAAGGACGGCAAAGGAACTTTGCGCCGAATCCAAAAGGATTTTTCTGACTGGCTAGATAAACCCATGAGTAGTCTCACCCGTGCAGAGGTTGAACGTTGGCAAGCTCGTCAAGAAACTAAAGAAAAACCACTGGCCTTTAGCAGTCTCAAGCGTTCTTTCGACGCCATGCACGCCATGTTGATTCACGCCACCGAGCGCAAGGTAATACCAGCAAACCCATTAATGGGTATTAAGCTGCAAAAGCCAGCGATGAATGACGACGATATGGCTGAGCAAGCGTCACAACGACGTTATCTTGAAAATAATGAAGTTGAAGCACTATTTACTGGCTTGGAAGCTTATCAAGAAATGAAGCGTGAGCAGCGTCGCCGCAGTCGCGCTCATGGGAAATCATACCTGCCCGACCTGGATAGCTTGGTTTATGTTGATCATGTTAAACCGTGGGTTTTGACCATGTATTACACCGGCTTTAGGCCCGGCGATATTACCGGCCTTCGCTGGGAGCACATCAATCTGACCTTTGGCACGATCCGAAAGGTGATAGAAAAAACAGCGCATCATCACCCCGAGCCAATGACTTTCCCTCTATCCTCAGCGGCCCTCAATATACTAGCCGACTGGCACCAGCAATTTGGCAAACCGAAGACAGGCTTGGTTTTTCCTTCGCAGCGCAATGGGAAGCGAATGGACAAAACTGCCATGCAAAAGCCGTGGGCAAATATACGTAAGCTCGCCGGGCTGCCTGACGATTTGCTGCTATACAGTTTGCGGCATAATTTCGCCAGCCAGTTAGTAATGGCTGGTATCGACTTGCTGACAGTTTCTAAGCTAATGGCTCATTCCGATATTCAAACAACCATACAGTACTATGCTCACTTGCGTCCTGATCATACCCGCGATGCTGTGGAGGTATTCGTTAAACAAGGCCCACGTCAGCAGGATGCTGTTACTCCTTTGGCGATACTTAGATGAGGCTATTCCCTGAAACGTTACAAGTTCTTTATAGACAAGCTGACAGCGATTATCGAACTGTTACTGGAAAAGGCAGGAGCGCTTTCAAAAAATTGGACCAGATGAATTATGAATTTCTACACAGAAGTATTTGACAACAAACGCACTGCATAGACATCTATCTTACGCTCACAGGAGCGTATCATTCTCTGATTGATTGAGTACATTGTAGTGGTGCACTAAAATTCAGTATCAATGTAGTTGGTAATATTTTCCGCATAATCAAGGCATCTATTGGCCAAGAAACGGTCCTATCCTGAGCCGCTTACAGCTGACGCTGGCTTCCTTCATTAGCATCTCGTGATCGTAAATGCTGAAAGCAGACGCTGCTTCTCCTCAAAGCCTAAGGAATGACCTGATGGTAGATGCCAGCATCAAAAAAACAAACAACGGAAATACTGGAGACTGCCGAACGGCTCTGCGACTCTGTCTCGGATCTGGTTTCATAAAGAGCCTATAGACGTGCTCGATTTTCAAACTGCCGAATATCTGGTGGCTTCTAGTCGAGCCGCCGATCTTATGCCCTATCTGCAGTCGTTGGAAGCTGGATCAGCCCGATAACCTTCATGCGGGGTATGGCGTAAAAGTGAATGATCGCTATTTCCGTCAGATTTCGGCCAGGAGCCGCCTTTTAGGAGTCTCTGATATAACGCGCAGCTCAGCGGGCAATTGGAGCGCAACGTAAATTGATCCGCTGCAGCTGTTTGTTAGAGTACTTAAGCAATATTTTTACCAGCACCTAAGTACAAGGTTTTTATTGATATTTTCGTTAAGTCGATAGCTGCCATCGATATATCTACTCTATAAGCAGAAAACTCAGAATCCGGGCTTGTCCAACAACAGGATTAAGTCGCGGCTGCGCGCGACCTATCCTTGTTTATTAGCCAAAACTCAGTTCTGACGCTGCGATGGTCGAACTGAGTCTAAAACTACTCGACATTTCTTAACGATGGGGTGTTATTTTTTATAGCTGAACGCTTCCTTGAACACTGATAAAATTCGATCTGAATTCTCTGGAAAAACGACGTCCCCTGTTTCCATGTCGTAGAACTTTTCCAATACTGTAATATAGGCATGACCAACAGCTTCTGTAATAGCAATCGCTGTGACCGCAGAAATTGCGCCACCGATCAGGGTGCCAGCACCGGGAATGAATTTCAGGCCATTAGACACTACGGCTTTACCCACTTGTGCCAGTGCAGTAACACCCATAATGCCGGTTAAAACCGATGTCATTTTTGAATTATCTGCATCTAATTCGAACTCGCTATTAATTTTATAGATCATAGTGCTTTGTATAGCCGCAATGATAGGTGCATCTGAACCTGGAATAGGTGAGGCTCCTGCTGTTCCCGCTGCAAAGGAAGCAACGTGAACAACTTTTCTGGCTCCCTCTTGCATCGCGGTAAAGCGCATTTTCATTTTTAAGCGTTGTGCTTTACGAAAGGCATTTTTTGCCGATTTCTTGCCTTCAGAAAATCGCGACTCAGTTTCCTCGATCAGCGATTCAAGCCCTTTGACCTTTACTACAATGTCTTCATCAATTTCGTAGGGTACTGAATTGACGGAAACATAAGCTCCGCGTAGAAAGTTTTTATACTCTTTGTCGATGATAAGCTTAGCTTCTTCAACAAATTCTCTCTCAGTCTTTCCTGTAACACGAGTAAAAACTACAACAGCGGGGATATTGCGTTCAGCTAGAAGGCTAATCAACGTGAGATCGCGGTCTTCAACTCGATCACTGCTAGCTTTAATGCAAACCCAACCTATATGGGGTATGTCGCTGTCGTCATTGGCGTTATCAATGGCTTGGCTGAATTCTTTTTTCAGTGATTCCATTGTGCCTTGATAGTTTGCAGCCTCAATACCCTTGGTATCCCAAAGGCAAATACCTTTTTCAGGAATGGCAACTTTTTCAAGATGCTGAGTGACAGGCTTTCCTGCTCCGGCTTTAACCACGTCCTCACCAAAAATAGCGTTAATTAAAGTACTTTTACCTACACCGCTGGCACCACAAATAATGATGTTGCATTTTTCTTTTTCGTTTAAGGCCTTATTTTTGGCCTTTTGTTGATCAAATTCGCCGCTTTCCTCGTTGTAGCTATCGCCAAGAAAATCCCTATAATCGCTCATTATTTTTTCTCCGTATTACTTCAGTTCAAGGTTTGAATTATTTACTTAGCTTATTGAATGCTCTGTAGTTGCTCCCTCTAACAGTGATTATACATCCTTCTAAATAAGCTCAATGATCCCGACAGCGCGTTCAATCAGGTTATAACACCTTTCATTTACGACCTATCCCATTGAAATAAAAAGAAACTAAGTATAAATAGGCAACATAACATAGATTGTCGTGTCGGCTGCATAACACGGATGAATCAGCATGCCGCTTTTGCCCGGAATGACCGCTCAGGGTCGAAAGCTGGCCTATCCTGTTCTAGATCGGCAGATATCTTTTTTTCTTTAGCTTCCCGCTGTGATCTTAAATTTTCGACCATGTGGTGTAACTTATTGCTGGCACTTTATTTGAGCCATTCTTTGACCTCCCCCGATGGAAAAACATGCCATGAACGTTTCTGCTGAAATCGACCATGCACTCCAGAGATGGTAGGTACATCATGGCGTGAACCTAAAAAGGTTACCGCGTGTGCCAATGATGCCGAAGGCAACCTACCGGCACTCTACAAGGCTTCGAATGGGTTTTAGGCTTACTGCCCAAGCGCATATCGCTCAGCAACGCTATTATGATGCGTTCTTAAAAGGTTATCCTGCCAGTAACTCATTCACCGCTTGCTCGCCAATAGCCAACCCAAACGCCATTGTTGCTGCTCTATCTCAGCCCATACCAAGCTGAGTCTGCTATCTTTTCTGTTATCACATTAATAAGGAAATCCCCATGGTATCGGCAACCGACTGTGGACGTGATCTTGAGAAAAAAGCAGCTGCGCTTCTCGGTGCGAGTGACAACATCAGCTTAGATTTACTGATCCGTCGGGGTATCCCTCTGTCTGCTATGGACAGAGTCGATGCCTATGGCGTGAATGCTGTAGAGCTTAGCATCATCAGTAAAAGGGCTCTCAAACATAGATTGAATCAGGGAAAACCCCTCACCCCCTGTGAGGGTGACAAACTTTATCGGGCTATTCTGGCGACACTCTTTACGACATCAATTTTTGGTAACAAACAAAAAACAGATACTTGGCTACTTAAGCCGCGAAAAGCGTTCGGTGGGCAAAATGCTTTGCAGGCTAGTGCCACCACGCCAGGTTACAACTGCGTGGTGACGCTACTTGAGCGACTTCGTCATGGATTTGCTGCTTGAATACAGGCTTACAAAAAATCGCTATGTCATCAGAGAAATATTAACAGTACATGGCAGTCCCTTAGCAAAGTGGGCTTTTATTTCGCATTTGCTTTTATTCAATCGCCCACATTAACGATGTGGTGAATGACATAGCGGCTAGCTCAAAATTGCATCAACGAGGCTGGGGTTGAACACAATCCACCGCTCTTATATTAGCGAGGGTCTTCTTTTGGGTAGCTAGCGAGGACGGCGTTAGCGTAACGCTCAGCATCAGCCTGCGCGCGGTGAGGTATGGGTAGGTCTTTAAGGACGTGTTGAAGCGACAACATGTGCTGTTTACTGAGCAATTTATGCAGCTGATGAAAATCAGCTAATTGGAACGAAGGCTCTATGTTTGCGGCATCGAAAAGCCTGCTAATCCAGAAAAGATCTGAATCCAACGCATCACAAAACACGGTTTCAAAGCCGAGCATGTCATTCAGCCTTCTCGCGGCATCAACGACACCTAACCCTCGCTGGAACAAATCATCACGAGCGATACCATGAATAGACTCTGCCACGAGATCCCAGTGCGTCCAGTCGTCAAGGGGGCGAACGAGAAATCCATCGCTGTTGCCAAGCGTGTCGGCCCAGCCGAGCTCTATTGGATAGCTCTCAGGTTCAAGTCCCGAAGCTTCGACATCAATGAACGTTATCAGAGGAAGATCACTTGCGGCTAAAATATCCACTGAGCTTCTACACTCCGTTTCTGTTACGGGCTGTTTTTGACCGTTCTTAGCGACACAGTTATAGCAACTCCATCCTGTGCAATAAGAAACTTAGCATTTTAACCTGCTCTAAAAATCATATTCAATCAAGCACTTCGTGCAAATAATTATCAAAAATATTTAGCTCAAAATACTCATTAACTCAACTGTCAGAGTCAGACTGTAGGCTTTATCGAAGCCCAAATCTAAAATGGACCTACAACAGTGAATAGGAAGATATAAGGTACATTACTCATAATAAATAAATTTATCTAATCATGGCTATAATAATATTTCCTAAAAACTTACGTCATTTATTTTTTTCATTTTTTCGACGCCGAAGAACATACCCCGCTGCAATTAGCGTCCCGAACATAATGATCAAAATAGGTGAGACGCCAATTAAAAACTGTAACAATTCGCTCATGAATTTCGCCTTCCTAAAGTTAATGGAACAACAAGCTTATAGTATAAAAAATCCTCTTGACTATAAAAGTATTAAAATTTACAACATCATTTAAATTTACAAGGTCTCTCTTTACAAAACTTCAATACAAACTAAAACATTACCTATCCCAACAATCACTTTTTGATTGAAACCATGCAACATTGCGCCTTACAACTTAGTTCTTTGAATTATTATGATACAAGAATTTTCTATACCCACACGGCAATGTTTCATTGCTATAGATGTAATCCTTTAATTTTTAGAAGGGCCGGCACATTAACCGGTCACGTCACTCAGCCACACTCAATAGCATGTAGAAAACGCCGAACCTGGATTGCTCCGATCTCAGTTCCACAAGGTTTTATAAGTCCCCATTCTCATCAGTGCTTTGCTCGAATAAGACAGCCTTTGATTGCGGCCCACTTGTTTTCGAATATCTTAATCGGGAGATGACTAATGGTAGCAATCCTATAAAAACGTTCCAATGCCACAGAGTTCAGGTTCTTACACCCACGTCTGCGGCGGCTTCTTTACGATTGTATTGAGATCAATAACTGCGATCGAAGTTCACCCAGATGCATAGCCATAATGTTCTTCGCAGGCATCTATTCCTCCCACTTATGCTTGATCATTCCCAACAATGATGCCAGATAATCACGCGGGTCAGCGTTCGAGGGCTCGAACCCAAGCTGGCTCTCCGAATGAAATGACGCCAGGAAATCACGCTGACTTGCGTACGAGGGCTCGTACCCAGGCTGGCGTCCCCGAATGGAATGACCCAGGAAATCGCGCGGATTAGCGTTCGAGGGCTCGAACCCAGGCTGGCTTCTCCGAATGAAATGACGCCATGAAACCACGCGGGTCAGCGTTCGAGGGCTCGAACCCAAGCTGGCTCTCCGAATGAAATGACGCCAGGA
>NZ_RZHE01000006.1 GCF_003989825.1 Vreelandella populi | reverse complement strand
TTCGAAAGAACACCGGATACGCGCGCCAAGCGAAGAGAACGCTGGGCACGAGAGACGACACAAGACAGTCAGCCGATATACATTGAAAGTTACGCCTGACGACCATAGCGAGCGTGAACCACCTGATCCCTTGCCGAACTCAGTAGTGAAACCGCTTAGCGCCGATGGTAGTGTGGGGTCTCCCCATGCGAGAGTAGGTCATCGTCAGGCACTTATTAAACGAAGAACCCAGCCCACCGGCTGGGTTTTTTGTGTGTGCGTAAGAAAAGGGTGGGGTCTCCCCATGCGAGAGTCCCGGAGCGCCGGCCGACGGATGGCCGCCCCAATCATCGTCAGGCACGTATTAAGAAAAGCCCCGAGCACACTGTGTTCGGGGCTTTTTGCTGTGCGTGAAAGAAACGGTGGGCGTCCAGACGAGCGTATTGTGAAACTCATCTGAGGTTACGCTTTGGAGTGTGATTGCCGTTATTAAAGCCATCAAGGGATAGTGGCAGCAATGTTTTTAACCTGAAAGAAGGCCTATGATGTAGAGACATCAAAGTCGTATCTTGCAAGGATAAAACGATGAATGTACAGCTGGTGAAAGCGTTATCGATAGCCGCCCTAAGCACTTTATTAGCGGGTGGCTTGGTAGCCTGCGATAATGATCAGGGCCCTGCAGAAGAAGCGGGTGAAAGCATTGATGAGAGTATGAACAACGCTGGCCAAAGCATCGAAGAAGCCGGTGAAAACATCCAAGATGCAGCCGAAGATTAATCGGCCATGCCAGCTGGCATAGCGCCATAAAAAACAGCCGCTAAGTAATTAGCGGCTGTTTTGCGTTCTGATGGTGAAAGGCGTTTAACCGGTATGCTTAGGCACTCGGGTTTTGCTCAATGCCTTGCAGGTACCAGGGCGCATCACTCTGCATGGTGCGGGTCAGGTGCCAGGTTTCATTGAAATCGGTCTGCTGATCGTTCTCCTCCAGAATGCCGTGAAAGATAACGGTCGCTTCGGCACGATCATCAAGTTCTGTGATATCACCAAGTTCGGCAAACAGGCGCACCACTTCAGTACGGTTATTGGCAGGCTGCTGGGCGCGCTCTTCGCGCAGCAGGTTGTAAAGCTCGGGCGTGACATACTCTTGAATAAGCGTGAAGTCGTTGTTATCCCAGGCCCGCTGAAGCGTCATAAAATGCTCTTTAGCGCCACTTAAGAAGCGCTCTTTATCAAACCATTCAGGCGCTGTGCCAAATTGACTGGAAGCGGCGCCCGATGATGTTGCGGTATTGATAGGCTGTGCAGGCGTGCGTTGCTGTGCGTGGCCCTGAGACGCAGTTGCCGGTCGTTGGGCGCGCATGGCACGAAGCGCTATGAAAGCCAGTGCAGCCACCCCAATGATCATGATGAAATCCATCAGGCGCAGGCCATCAAATGCACCGCCAAAAAATAGCGCGGCTAATAGCCCGCCGGCTAACATGCCACCCATCATGCCGCCCATGCCACCGCGGGATGCGGCAGCGCCTGCTGGAGCCTGTTGCGTGTTTTGAGCCTGCTGCGTTGCTGCAGGACGGTCAGCCGAGCGTGAAACGCTGCCCATGTTGCTACCACCGCCCATACGCCGCGCATCGGCGGATTCAATCGCCAAGCCAAAGCCTAGCGTGCTGACCAGCAGCATAATAAATAGTTGTCGTAGCATGGCGTGCTCCTTTTGAGTTGTAAGAGGCATTTATCAGAGTAAAGTTGTGAGGCGATATCTTAGCCTTTACGCTTAATTATTGCGTGAAAAAGTGCCTAAGACTTCTGGGTTAAAATAATAAGATGGAGAAGTAGTATGCGCCTATATCGAGAAAAGAGTCTGCTATTAATCGTCGATCTGCAGACAAGGCTTTTACCTGTGATTGACGGGAAACAGCAGGTAATAACTGAGGCGGGTTGGCTTGCCCAGGTAGCCGAGCGGCTCGACGTACCGGTATGGGTAACCGAGCAGTTACCTGAAAAACTGGGAGAAACGGCACCGACGCTACTCCAGCCGCTAACGGAATATCGCCGCTGGCAAAAACAGCACTTCAATGCCATGGAAGACGCCGCTTTTAGTCAGGCATTAAGCGCCAGTGCCAAACAGCAGATCGTGATATGTGGCACCGAGGCGCATATCTGTGTCTTGCAGACCGCGCTTGGCCTGCTGGAAGCGGGCTATCAGGTGTACTGGCTGAGTGAGGCAACGGCGAGTCGTCGGCGTGAAGAAGCTACGCTTGCACGTGAGCGGGCGTGTCATCAGGGGGCGGTATCTGTCTCCGCCGATATGGTGGCCTATGAGTGGCTTCGACAGTGCGATATCGACTTGTTTAAAGAGGCGCACCAGCAGTTTTTAAAACCGCGTTCGGCGCGCTCCCTGACGTTTTTCTAGGCGTTTTGTTAACGGGTTGAAGGGCTATGCCCGGTCGGCTTCACGGCGGGTAAATACCAGCGTGTCATTTTCTGAGGCGGCGGCGTCAAAGCGATAACCCGCTACGTTAAAGTCCTGCAAGGCGTCGGGCGTGTTGACCTGCCCGCGAATTATCCACGCACTCATCAGGCCACGCGCTTTCTTGGCGTAGAAGCTGATGATTTTAAAAGAGCCGTTTTTCTCATCCTTGAACACAGGCGTAATAATTCGTGCGTCAAGCTTCTTGGCATCCACCGCCTTGAAGTACTCGTTGGAGGCCAGGTTCACCAGTTCTTTTGAGCCGCTTGCCGCAATAGCTTCATCAAGCGCTTTCGTCAGCGTAGGCTTCCAGTAGGCGTAAAGATCCTTACCCGCATGATTGGCAAGCTTGGTACCCATTTCCAGCCGGTAGGCTTGAATCAAATCCAGCGGCCGGAGCAGTCCATATAAACCCGATAGAATGCGCAGATGCGTCTGGGCGAAGTGATTTTCCGTCTTGCTAAAAGTATCGGCTTCTAATCCCGTATAGACATCGCCCTGAAATGCTTGAGCGGCCGGCTTGGCATTATCCAGTGAAAAGGGCGGTTCCCACTCGGCAAAACGTGCTGCATTAAGACCGGCCAGTTTATCGCTGATGCCCATTAGTTCGCTGATCTGTTGAGGAGAGTAGTCGCGTAGAATATCAACCAACCCCTGGCTTTCGGTAAGAAAGTCGGGCTGGGTAACGTGATGGGTTGTCGAGGGTGTTTCAAAATCCAGCGTTTTGGCGGGTGAAATAACGCTCAGCATGAAGAGCTCCTGCGGCCGACATAAAATTTGATAAAAATAAGTGGCCAACAGTATACCAAGCCTCGGCGTTGGCCGAGGCTATCGCTTCAATAGTGCTTGTTTACGTCAGGGGCAGGGGTTGGACATGCGGCGGTGAATATCATCAATCGCTGTGAGTACTTCATCATCGAGCTTGAGGCTCTCGCTTGCCAGGTTGCTCTCCAACTGATCCATGGTGGTGGCGCCGATAATATTACTGGTCAGGAAGCTGCGCGAATTGACAAATGCCAGTGCCATTTGGGCTGGATCAAGCCCGTGCTCACGTGCCAGGTTAACGTAAGCCTGCGTGGCGGCTTCCGCCTCAGGCGAGGTGTAACGCTTGAAGCGCTCATAGAGCGTCAGGCGACCCTTTTCCGGCCAGGCACCCTCAAGGTACTTACCCGAAAGCACGCCAAACCCCAGCGGTGAGTAGGCCAGCAGGCCAACGTCTTCGCGATGGGCGATTTCCGCCAGACCCACTTCAAACGAGCGGTTAAGCAGGTTGTAAGGGTTCTGGACCGATGCTACGCGAGGCAGATCCATTTTTTCCGCCAGGTAAAGCGACCGCATCACACCCCAGGGCGTATCGTTGGATAGGCCAATCGAGCGCACTTTGCCCGCATCCACCAGTTCCTTAAGCGCGGAAAGAGTTTCTTCAAGGGGGGTCGCATCTTCGTCATCTTGATGCACGTAACCCAACTTACCGAAGAAGTTGGTATTGCGATCCGGCCAGTGAAGCTGATAAAGGTCGACATAGTCGGTCTGCAGGCGGCTAAGGCTTGCATCAATCGCCTGATGAATATGGGCGCGCGTCATGCGTGGGCCGCCCCGGATATGCTCAGGCCCTGGGCCAACGGCCTTGGTGGCGATAATGACATCATCACGCTCGCCGCGCTGTTTTAGCCAGCTGCCGATATACGATTCGGTCAAGCCTTGGGTGTCAGCTTTGGGCGGCACTGGGTACATCTCGGCGGTATCGATAAAATTGATACCAAAGGCGACGGCGCGATCCAACTGCTCATGGGCCTCCGCCTCGCTGTTTTGCTCGCCAAAGGTCATGGTTCCCAGGCAAAGTCGGCTGACCTCGATTCCCGTTCGGCCGAGTGGGCGCGTTTGCATTTTAATCTCCTCGTTAAGGCAGTAGAGCCACAGGATATGCGTTTATTGTGGTGGTTTATTACGGCGTGTGGGGGGCATGTTAGCGAGGCTATTTGAAAGCAGCAAATCAATGGGGTTGAGTCGTCGCAAAGGCAGGCGTATGCTTGCCAGCCCATCGACCGGCCAAACGCCGGTTTCTCGTAGGGTTGGCACTCAAATGCTGTAGTGAATGCTGATCAATGTTTTCAATAAATTGGCAGGGTGGTTTGCCATGCCGCAGGCATCATCGTTGTTTACTCGGCTAGAATTTCGCTTGGCCGAACGGCTATTTCAAAACCGTTGGCTGCTGCCGCGCTCTCCGCGCACCCAGCGTCTCACCATGCGTTTATTCAAACGTTGTGCTGATGCGGGGCATCCGGATGCGCTGTCTGTTTACGGGCATATGCTGTTTCACCGCAGTCTGTCGCCGCAGGACAAGGCGCGCGGCGCGCGATACGTGGTGGAAGCCGCCCAGTCTGGCGATGTAAAGTCGCAGTACCAGGTTGCCCAGATCTACGAGCACGGCTGCGTACAGTATCCGCGTCGCGAAGATTATGCGGTAACGTGGTACGCAAGAGCAGCGCAAGCAGGCCATTACTCTGCCGCTGAACGGCTGGCCCGCGCCTACCGCTTGGGTGAGCTTGGGTTGACGGCTGATGCGGCTCAGGCTGCCTACTGGCAGCGTTTGGCTGAACGCAAGCAGATTGCTAGCATAGCCGCTGCATAACGTGTCGCCGAGCGATGACCGTGTATCAGGATTGAATGAGGAAGTCAGTGTCCGAGACGCTACCTACTGTATTAGATATTGAAGCGTCCGGATTCGGGCGTGGCAGCTACCCGATAGAAGTTGGCATTGCACGTGCTGACGGAAGCTGCTGCGCGTTTCTTATTCAACCGCAGCAGGAGTGGACACACTGGGATCCCAAAGCCGAGCTGTTACACGGCATCTCGCGTGATCGGCTGCTTCAGGAAGGTTATCCGGTGCGCCAGGTGGCCCAATGGCTCAACGATGAGCTGAGCAGCCTGGGCAAGGCCTACAGCGACAGCTGGGGGTATGACAATACCTGGTTGTCACTGCTGTTCCATCATGCAGGCATGCTGCCGCGCTTTCGCCTGGAAGCACTGCGTATCCTTATGAGCGAAGAGCAACAGGCGCTGTGGAGCGACACAAAAGAAAGTGTCATTGGTGAAAGTGATATCAACCGCCACCGTGCCGGTGAAGACGCCCGCCTTTTGCAGCTTACCTATCAGCGTACCCGCCAACTGACCACACGCTAATCCTGCTGCGCTGATGCGTAGCGCCTTCCATTTAATACACCGCTATAGCTGAGCTTCCAGCGCGTCAAGCAGCGTCGTGGGCGTTTGCGCATCCTGCAGCATGTCGCGGGTGGGCTGGGCTAGGAAGCCGTGGCCCACGGTATTGTCCAGAAACGTCAGTAACGGCCCATAAAAATCGTCTGTGTTCAAAAGCCCCATGGGTTTCTCATGCAGGCCCAGGTAGCCCCAGGTCCAAATTTCAAACAGCTCTTCAAACGTACCGATACCGCCGGGCATGGCAATAAAGGCATCGGCATTAGCGGCCATGGTGGCTTTGCGCTCATGCATGTTGGCAACGCGGATAAGCTCAGTTAAGCCAAAGTGCGCCTGTTCACGCTCCACCAGATGATCGGGCATCACGCCAATCACTTGCCCCCCGGCAGCCAGCGCCGCGTTGGCCAGCTCACCCATCAAACCAAGACGTGCACCACCATAAACCAGGGTATGGCCGCGTTGTGCCAGCGCCGTGCCTAGTGCATTGGCAGCCTGACGAAACGCAGGACTATTGCCCTCACGCGAGCCGAGATAAACGCAGAATCGGGACATTGACTAAATTCCTTCTACCAATGAATCAAGGGTATTACGGCAAGTAGCGGTCTATCTGATGGTACTCGTCCATCCACTGACCGATCACATTGTTGCCACACAGATGATGGGCATACTGGGTATGCAGGCAGCGCACCTGTTGCCAGTTGCTGATGCCGCCCACGCCGCGCTCGGTTAGCACATCGGTGTATCCCAACCGGTCGATCTCGGCACGCTGGGCATCGCTCATGTAATCCCAGCGAGCTTTTACATAATCGCGATGGCTCTGCTGATAAGCTTCAAGAAACTCGGGCTCTTCCTGAAGGCGTTGTTCAAGGGACTTGATAACGCCTACGGCTTCGATACGTGAGATTTCCACTTTGAGTACATCAGAGCAGAGCCAGTAAAGCGTCGGAAAAGGTTTGCCATCTACAATGGGTGCCATGCGCAGCACCAGCGGCGTGCCTTCGCTGTCGGTGGCGGCAACGGCTTCAATACCGCGCGGTGCGCGGCCTAACTGCTGGGTAATAATCGCCAGCTGGCGCTCATCGGGCGCCTGGTTGGTGCGAATCACCATTGGGTTGGTCTCTCACGAACGGTCGTCTTGAACAAATTTATTGGAGCGGCCAACAGCACGGAAAAAGCAGCGATTAAGCTGCTCAGGGGAGGCCACATAGCACCACGTGTGTTCGCAGTACTCGGCGGCTCGCGCCATTAGCGCGTCATAAAGGCGGTTGAACGGGGCATCATAATCGTAAGGGTCTTCCCCAAACAAGCGGATATGCGGATAGTCTGCAAAACGTTCCATAAAGTAGCGCTCAAGGTCGGCTTCAACGGCGCGGTGCTGAGCGGTATTGTCAGGGTCTAGCCAGAGATTATAGCGAATGGCCATAAGATACTCCTGGTAGCCCCGGCCAGCGGGGCAGTGAGTCAGGCGGGCGCATCCTGTAGATGAGCTGACAGCGCATCGCGTAGCTCGCCTTCGATGGGAACGGCGCATTTCGCCTGATGGTCGTACCGCACCATGACGGTGTGGCCAAGGTTGGTCAGCTTGCCGTGCTGGCGTGCCTCCTGGGTAACCGTAAAAGAGCTGTTGCCCAAACGCGTCAAGTAGGTACGCAGTTCGATATCGTGACCGTAAAACAGTTCAGCACGATAGTCGACTTCCATGCGGGCCATGATCAAGCGCCACTGCTTGGGGTCAAGGTCTGGCGTAAACAGCTTGAACAGATCGTTTCGCGCCAGCTCGAACCAGGCGGGCAGGCGTGTATTGTTGATGTGGCCCAGCGCATCGGTATCGTAAAAAGCGGGCTCAATGGTACGGGTGAACATAGTCAGTGCCTTGTTATTGGTTGAGCGTTCAGAGTTGCCCCAAGCAAGCGCTTGGTCAAGTGATTTGCCCGTGGGCTACTCGTCGCTGAGCGAGCCAGCGCTGCGCCTGCATCCAGCCGATAAGCCACAACGTGGCCACTCCAAACCCCGCCAGTGTACCCAAGGCAAGCCCCCAGCTTTCATAGGTAAACGAAACGCACAGGGCATAGCACAGCAGTGAGCCAAGGCCCATCGGGTAGTGTTTGATGACCGTGGCGGTAGGCGCAGGCCCCTGGCTCAAGTGCAGGATCAGCAAGAAAGGCAGCATGGTGATCGGAAAGGCCGCCAGCGTTCCCGCCCAGGCGGAAGGCACCCAGTGGGCAAGGGTGGTGATGGCGAACACGATCAGCGTGGCCAGCAGGGCGCGTATACACAGCGCACCCCACGAAAAAGGCGCTCGAGTGGTAGCCCGGCTGTCCGGTATTCGTCGAAAAAGCCAGCTGAAGAAAACAATGGCGCAAAGCGTCACCAGCGTACCCGTAAGCCGGGTGAAATCGAACTGGGCCAGCACCAGGCTGACGCCAAACCAGGCGGTAAAGCCACCGGCGGTGCCAGCCAAAAGCCCCCGTAACCCAGGCCCGCGCCCGCATAGCCAATAGCCTGCCCCAAGCGCCATGGTGGCGGTAAAACCTGCCAACGTATGCACGGCGCTTTCGGCGGCGAATAGCGGCGAGATCTCAAGGCCGATAAAGAAAAGTGCCAGCGCCGTACCCAACGGATAGCCCGCTAAAAGTCCCGCCACCCGCGGGCTTACCCGTACTGCAATTACCCCCAGACCCAGCACCATGGCAACAGATACCATCCCTTTGGCAAGCTGCCAGCTAATCGGAACTTCCAGCATAAATGACTATCCTTATAATTGGTTAAATACTGTTTTAGTTATTTTGCAGCACCCTATCCAGGAGAGCAGAGTCGTCGTGGATGTTGCTTCCCCATCAGGGCATGCGCTTTCGCCCCCGCCAAGGCCCGAGCAGTGCGAGCTCTGCAAGCGAGCCGCGCCGTTGACCAAGCACCACCTGATTCCACGGGCGCTGCACAACAAGCCGCGCTATCGAAAGCGCTACTCAAGAGAAGAAAGGCTAACGGCGATTCTATGGTTATGCCATGCCTGTCACCGGCATATTCACAGGCTCTACAGCGAGCGCGAGCTGGCTGACCAGTTTGCCAGCCGCGAGGCGCTATTGGCGAACCAGGAAGTACGCCATTTCGTCGAATGGCTTTCCACAAAACCTGCGGGCTTCAAGCCCAAATCCCGACGCCCCAAGCGCTGATATTCAAGGCTTATACCAGGCGTAGCCCCTGCTGGTCGCGCCAGGCGGCCTCCAGTGCGTCCTGAAGCGGGGCTTTTAAATGCTCAGGCAGCCCGTCATGCGCGGCCTGAAGCGAATCAAACGAACGGTTGCGCAGCCAGCAGTAAGCCCAGGCGCAGGCTTCCGCGTTGCTTTGCGGTGTCGGCTTTGCGGGCATCTGGTTGAGCAGAAATACCGCCGTGCGCGGTGCCCACAGCGGCATATCGCCGGTCTGGATCTGGCTCCAGTGGGCAAGCGTTGCGCCATCGGGTGTGGCATCAGGCTCGCCCAGCTTGGCAACCCGTGCCGTCTCCGCCAATATGAGAGCCAACTGGTCAGCATCTGCCTGGCCAAGGGCCTGCCACTGCCGCAATAGCGCCGATAAGCCAGCGCGCATTTGAGTATAAAAGTCGTCTTGCGGCATGCTCGTTACCAACCCTTTATAAAAAGTGAGATGTGTTATGGCATTTGATTTTGCCACGCCTATCGAGAGACGCCACCCCGAAGGAGGCTTCTCGTCACAAAAATGGCATCGCTACCCTGGTGAGGTACTACCGCTTTGGGTCGCCGATATGGATTTTTGCTCGCCGCCTGCAGTGATCAAGGCACTTGAGGAGCGCGTGGCTCACGGCGTATACGGATACGGTGAAGTGCCTGCTACATTAACCCAAACACTGTGTGAATGGAGCGCGGCACACTACGATTGGGCCATCGACCCTGATTGGCAGCACTGGCTGCCAGGCGTAGTGCCAGCTCTTCACTTCGCAACACTGGCGTTAACCAAGCCAGGCGATGGGGTGTTGACGGTGGCGCCCATTTACCCGCCGTTCCTAGCCGTGGCCAAGCGGACCGGACGTTTGGCCCAGCAAGCCATGCTGGCCGATCCTCAGATGCCTGGTGAGCCATGGCAGCTGGATATCGAAGCAATCAAGGCGGCCATCACCCCACAAACGCGGCTGCTGCTCTGGTGCCATCCGCATAACCCCACGGGGCGGGTCTGGCGGCACGAAGAGCTTGCACCGCTGGCGGAGCTGATAGAAGAGCACGATCTGTGGGTCGTCTCGGACGAGCTCCACTGCGATTTGCTACTGGATGAAAACGCTCGGCATCAGCCGTTGGCAGCCATGTTTCCCCAGCTTGCCAAACGCACGATTACCCTTTGGGCACCTTCCAAGACCTTTAACCTGGCGGGACTAAGCAGCGCCTGTGCAGTTATTCCAGACCTTAAAGTGCGCCAGCGGTTTGCCGACGCCTGTAAAGGTCTGTTGCCGGATGTCAATGTGTTAGGGCTTGTTGCAGCCGAGGCCGCTTACCGTGACGGTGAGCCTTGGAGACAGGCGCTGCTTGAGGTCTTACGCCAGCATCGCGCCACGCTTGAAGCGCATGTGGCTAACTGGCCGGGAGTGCACTTGGCGGCACCAGAAGCGACCTATTTAGCATGGCTGGACATGCGCGAGGCAGGGCTAGGTGATACGCCCTATCAAACCCTTAAAGAACAGGCAGGGGTCGCGCTTTCCGACGGGGCAGCGTTTGGCTGCCCCGGCTTTTTACGGCTCAACTTCGGCACCACGGCGTCCCAGTTGGAAAACGCCCTGGCACGGATGGATAAGCTGCTCAAGAAAGACGCTTAGTAAAGCAGGGCAAACAGCTTACGACGATAGGCGACGGTCAGTGGATGATCGGCGCCTAGCGCATCAAACACCTGCAGCAATGTCTTGCGAGCCGCATCGTCGTTATAGGCGCGATCCTGTTTCATTAGCGTCAGCAGAGCTTCAAGCCCCGCGTCATACTGCCCGTCAGCCACCTGACGAAGTGCACGCTGGAACTGGGCTTCGCTGTCATTACGCTCGCCGAGTGCTGCTATGTCTTCCAAGGAAAGTGCGCGTTCACTGAATTCGATGCTGGCGCGTACGCCACGGGCCGCTGGCGCATCGCGCTCTTCCGGGGGCAGATTGTCGAGTACGCTACGCGCTTCGTCACTACGTCCTTCGGCCACCAGTGCGCGGGCAAGGGCTACCTGGTAGGCGTAGTACTCGGGGTATTGAGTGATCAGGCTCTGATAGATTTCACGAGCCGTTGCGGCATCGCCTTGCTCAAGGGCTGCTTCAGCCTGCTCCTCGGGGCTTTCCGGCGCCTCGGCAGGGGCTGGGAAATAACGCCCTAACCATTCGCGGACCTCTTTTTCGGGCAGTGCGCCTTGGAAATTGTCCACAAGGCCACCCTGGCTCACCAACTTGACGTCCGGCACTGCGCGAACGCCAAGCTGGGCAGAAATCTCCGGATTGGCTTCCACATTCAGCTTGCCAAGCAGGAAGGCACCCGCGTACTCAACCACCAGCTTTTCCAATACCGCCAATAGCGTGCTGCAGCTGCTGTCGGCAGGCGAGTAGCAGCCCAGCAATACCGGCACCTGCATCGAGGCTTCTAGCACCTGCTGAATATTGCCCGCATCCAGCTCAATGATTACCTCTTCAGGGCGAACTGGTGCGCGCTCGGCATTTGAGTCGGTTGCGGTAGTACTCCCGGTATCCGCTGTTAGCGGTTTACCTGAGCGGGGGTCAATAATCTGCATGGGTCGGCTCGGCATCCAAAAATGAAAAGACTGTTACTCATGATATGCAGGCAATCATTGCCATATTCAAGCCGCCCGCAGGGCGATTATAGAAGGTCAAAGGAAAGAGGGCTGTTTCGGGCGAGGGCGCACTATCGTACAGGCACAAAAAAGCCGCTACCTTTCGGTAACGGCTTTTTTATCGAAGATGGTAGCGGGGACCGGATTTGAACCGATGACCTTCGGGTTATGAGCCCGACGAGCTACCAGACTGCTCCACCCCGCATCAACGTGAGGCGTATTTTACGGATTTTTGACGCCAAGTCAACCCTTGGTAGAAAACTACTTTTCAGAGGCTGATATTCATCGTGCTGCAATATACAAAGAGTAAAGCTATGCTTTCAATAGTCATAATAAAAAGCTTACTGTCAGTAGGTCGCCTGACAATAAAAATGGCGGCGTACTGTTAGTGATACAAGCGCCTGGCGCTTATTCGAAATGGTTTGGCATGCCATAACAGTGCTTGCAGCCCAAGCCATTTGTCATATCAGGGAGGTAGTCAATGGCCAATCAAGTCCCCGTCGCCTGGGTAACTGGTGGAACTGGTGGTATCGGTACGGCAATTTGCCGTTCGCTGGCGGATGCGGGTTATTTGGTCGTGGCGGGGTATAACAATCCCGACAAGGCCAAGACCTGGCTGGAAACTCAGCAAGCCGATGGATATCAAAACATCACAACATTAGGGGTTGATCTATCAGACCATGCCACTTGCCTGGAAGCCGCTCGTGAGATCCAAGAAAAGCACGGGCCGGTCAGCGTCCTGGTTAACTGTGCGGGTATTACCCGCGATGGCACACTGAAAAAAATGGCCTACGAGCAGTGGTACGAGGTCATTGATACCAATCTTAACAGCGTCTTTAACACCTGCCGTAGCGTGATCGAGATGATGCTCGAAAATAGCTATGGTCGTATTATCAACATCTCTTCCATCAACGGCCGTAAAGGGCAGTTTGGTCAGGTTAACTACGCCGCTGCCAAAGCAGGCATGCACGGCTTGACCATGTCGCTGGCCCAGGAAACGGCCACCAAAGGCATTACGGTCAATACCGTCTCGCCGGGTTATATCGCCACCGACATGATCATGAAAATCCCCGAGCAGGTGCGCGAGGCCATTCGGGAAACGATTCCGGTAAAACGCTACGGAACACCGGAGGAAATTGGCCGACTGGTCACCTTCCTGGCCGATAAAGAATCCGGTTTTATCACCGGAGCGAATATCGATATCAATGGCGGACAATTCATGGGTTAGGCCTAGCTTGCCATTCATATCGATCCAGTATTTCCTCATAAGGGAAAACGCAAAACGGGAGGCTATCTGCCTCCCGTTACGTTATGCCGCCATAATCGCTTATACCGCTTAATGAGGGGGAGTCTCAGCCAGGTCGCTCAATAAGCTGTCCAGCTCCTTCACTTCTTTTTCCCACTGCTGAGCGGGCATGGGGCCAAGAGCCATCAGGGCCGCCAGCACGTCAATAATTTCTTCGCTGTGACCGCGCTCCTGCCGAATGCCTTCGTTCAAGCGTTCAACCTGAATGGCCAGGCGTAAAGGCTCATCGCTTTGCCGTACACTGCCGCTGGTTAACAGTGATAGGTGAACCCGCAACCGGGCAAGAGCGTCGGCAAGGGCCGCCTGATCATCAGAGGAGAGTGGCAGTGTGGCGGTCTGGCGTTGACGGTTACGGGTGTGATGCGCCTCCATAAAAGGCTTGGGTAATGGCGAGCTGACAACCTCAGCAGCATCGATGTTTTCTACCCCTTCACCAGCCAGGCAGCGCTGGTCGGCAGCCAGATGGGCAGCAACAAGTGGGAATACGCGCTGCCACTGCTGAACCGTATCGGCAATTTCAAGGCGGCCCAAGCGTTCGCGCCTGGCGCGTACAATACCGTTTAAGCGCCGCTGCATGCCCTTGCTGCGTCGGTTTCTGGGCAGCGGCTCAAGCTGGCTGACCTGATTCAGGAAACTATCCAGCGTGCTGGCATCATCCGTCGACGTTGGCTGCCAGCTATCCATCTGATCAATTAGCGTTTGCAGTGAGTCCAGCTGCTGCTGTTGACGAGCCGCCTGTTCGTTCTTATGGGCATCACGCTGGGCAAAGAGCTGATCACATTCATGCCGAAATGCCTTCCAGAGCGCCTGCTCTGCACCCTTGGGCGCCCGGCCTAACTGGCGCCAATGTTGCTGAAGCTGCTTGGCATCGGCCGTGCGCTTGGTAAGTGGCTGCTGGTCATCACTGCGTAGCGCCCGTACCTCTTCAATCAAGTCATGCTTTTGAGAGGCAATTTGCTCAGCCCGTTGATCAATTAAGGCCTGAAGCTGATGACGAATCTTTCCAAAGCGCTGGCCAACCGCTTCGGAGCGCTCGCGGGGGACCGGCGAGTAGTGGCGCCACTGGTGGCGTGCTTTGTCGCGAATTTCACGCAGCATGTCGGGGTCGGCGTTATTGGCAGGCTGGGCTAGCAGGGTTTCCAGCTGTTCACATAGCTGTTTCCGAGCGCGCAGGTTCGCTTCTCGCTCTTCACTAAGCTGGTCGCGCCAGGGGCCGAGCCGTTCGTGAATTCGATCCGAGGCGGCGCGAAAGCGCGCTGATTGCTCGCGGTTGGCCGCCGCATCGCCCAGCGCCTTCCACTCCTTGACCAGCTGGCGATGGTGACGGTCCAGGGCGGCCTCGGCCATGTGTTGATCATTAGCCAGCGTTTCAATGCTTGAGCACAGCTGCTCGCGCTTTGGCCCGGCAACAAAGCCCCGCCAGTCGCGCAGTTCGGCAAGGCGTGCACCCAAGTGTTTCAAACGCGCCTTCAGCGGCTTGGCTTCAGGCGTTTTTAGGGCTTCAATCTGAGGCTTCAGGCGCTGATGTAGGCGGCTGGCGCTCTTGAAGCTGCCGTGTTCTAACAAGTGTTCGAAGCTATCGAGTTCCGCGTCAAGCGTCTCTAGCGAAACCGTTGCATCAACGCTATCGCTGTCCTCCGGCGTTTTTACCTCGGCGGCCAGGGTCGCCTGGGCACGCTGTATCAGGGGCGGCGGCGTCAACGTGTCCGGCCAAGCGCACTCTTTTAACAGGCGCGTCATAGCGTTGTGATCGTGATCCGTCAGAGCCTGTTCGAGTACTGTGCTGATGGCTTGCCATCGTTGCCAGGCATCCAGGCACCGTTCGTACTGCACAATCGCTTGGGAATAGCGCTGGCGGGCGGGTTCGCTAGGGGGGAGTAAATCGGAAAGTGCCTGCCAGCGCTGGCTAAGTAGTTGATGTTGCGCGCGCAGGCTGTCGATATCCTGAAAGGTAAGCTCGTCAGCATGGTGCAGGCCGTTAAGCGTTTCTTCCAACCCTTCAAGCAGTTGATCACGTGTTGTCTCTGCTTCAGCCCGTCGAGCCAGACTTTGCTGGCGGGCCTGTTCTTGAGTTTCATGATCATGCAGCGTCTTGCGACAGCCTAGTACCGCCTGATGATAGCGCTGCTCCTGTTCGGGGCTGGGCGGATAGGAAAGGTTTTTCCACTCGCGCTCCAGATGCCGGAAGCGGCCACCATACAGGGGTTCCCAAGTCGCGCGGGCATGCTGTTCAAGCTGTTGTAAAAGCTGTTCGCGCTGCTGTTGCTGGCGGGCTATCCACTCAGCATCAGTGCGCTGCTGACCCAGTTTTTCACGAGCAATACGTACCACTTGGCGGTCCCGACGAGCTTCCTTCAGCAGCTGCTTGAGGCTCTCTTCATTCTCCAGACGCTCGGCAGCACGATGACGAACCGCAGCAACACCGTTATGGCAAGCCTGCTTGATCAGGTCGTGGTCATCGGTCAGTCGGGCAAGAGCTGCCAAACGCAGGTTAAGATTGTCGCCCTGCAAGGCAATGGTATTGAGCAGACGGGTATCGTCCACGCTTTCTACAAGCGCCTGACGTTTATGCAGGTCCGTATTGCCTTCTGCTCCGCTAAGCCGCTGACACACGGCGCTGAACCAGGCCTCCTGCTGGCTATAATCAGGGTACGCCTCAACCAGGCCTTGCACGTCATCCAGTGCCAGAAGAGCCGCCAGGCGAATATTTTCATCGCTATCATGAGCGAGGGCTTGCAGCGCTTCGCGTTGCTCTGGCTGATCAGGATCAAGCCGTGTGAGGGCCTGCCGGCGCACCTCGGGGTCGGGGTGCTGCCACCGGGGGGCGAACAGGCGTCTTAACAGTCCGTGCATGGATCATCCTGCGATTAGGTACGTAGCATGAAAAAAATCAGCGGTTGTTGAACAGGCGGTTGCAGTCACCGGCTCTGTCGCTTAGCTTTGCCTTATTGGGGTGTGATAGAAATTGATTCTTCACACTAAAAGGCGCCCAATTGGGCTACCTTTATCTTACCTGAACATGACATGGAGTTTCGGCTATGAGCCTCAACGCCGATAGTGCCGACGTGGCGTTTACCTTC
This sequence comes from Vreelandella populi, assembly GCF_003989825.1. Classification (GTDB taxonomy): domain Bacteria; phylum Pseudomonadota; class Gammaproteobacteria; order Pseudomonadales; family Halomonadaceae; genus Vreelandella; species Vreelandella populi. The sequence goes on along the minus strand of NZ_RZHE01000006.1, from coordinate 718,197 downwards.
AAAGGCGGCATGCTGCCGATGACCGTCATGGAGTTAACCAGTGCCGACCCCGAGCATATCCGGCGGCAGCTGGCCGGTAAACTATCTCAATCTCCTGCGTTCTTTCAGCATACACCGGTTGTGCTTAGCGTGGAAAAGCTTGATGAACCGCATTTGGCGCTAGAACGAATATGCGCCGTTTGCCGGGATCACAAACTATTGCCGGTAGCAGTACGCGGTGGTTCTGAGCCTGTACGTCAGTCGGCCTGGGCGTTGGGGCTTGGCTGGTTTGCGCCGGTTGAAGAAGGCCGTGCCAGAGCGCTTGAAAGCGTAAGCCGTACACCTGAGCCTGCTGACGATGAGGCATCATCAGTGAGTGCCTCAGCAACTGATGAGATAAGCAGCCATGCGGCCACGCGCCTGTTTCGTGGCACTGTCCGCTCAGGCCAACAGGTTAGTGCCGCTGATGGGGATCTGATCGTGATTGGCGCGGTAAACGCGGGTGCCGAAGTGCTGGCTGCGGGCAGCATTCATGTGTACGGCGCCCTGCGGGGGCGGGCGCTGGCAGGTATTCATGGTAATACCCATGCGGGCATTTACTGTCGCGAACTAGAAGCAGAGCTTTTATCCGTGGCGGGAAATTACAAACGTATGGAAGATATTGACTCACAGCTTTTAGGCCGCGCTGCAGAAGTTCATTTTACAAAAGAGCAACTTGAAATTAAGCCGCTGGGCTGATGGTATCAGCGCAGCGTGCATCCATGCTTAATGCTTAGCGACGCTGCCATGTCTATCCGTTACAGTAGGGTATATGTATAACATTGACGTTCCCGTTATTCGTTCAGCGTCCTGCGCTCGCGATGAGCGATTTCAAGAAGGAAGTGAATCTTGGCTAGAATTATTGTTGTGACCTCAGGTAAAGGGGGGGTCGGTAAAACCACTAGCGCTGCTGCGATTTCAACCGGACTTGCGCTGCGTGGTAAAAAAACCGTGGTCATCGATTTTGACGTGGGCCTTCGTAACCTTGATTTGATCATGGGGTGCGAGCGCCGGGTAGTGTATGACCTGGTTAACGTTATTCAGGGTGAGGCCGGCCTTAATCAGGCGCTGATCCGCGACAAGCGCGTTGAAAATCTTTTTATCCTGCCGGCATCACAAACCCGCGATAAAGATGCACTGACCCAGGAAGGGGTGGCGGAGATTCTAGAAAAACTCAAAGACGAGTTTGATTTCATTATCTGTGATTCACCCGCCGGTATTGAGCGTGGCGCCCAGCTTGCCATGTACTTTGCCGACGAAGCGATTGTCGTTACCAACCCTGAAGTCTCATCGGTGCGCGACTCTGACCGCATTCTGGGCCTTTTGGCATCAAAAACCCAGCGTGCTGAGCGGGGCGGCGATCCGATTAAAGAGCATCTGCTGGTCACCCGCTACAACCCTGAACGGGTGACAACGGGCGATATGCTGACCCTTGAAGATATTCGCGAAATTCTCTCCGTCCATCTGCTGGGCCTGATTCCTGAATCTGAAGCGGTGCTGCGCGCATCCAACCAGGGGGTGCCGGTAACTCACGATGCATCCAGTGACGCGGGCCAGGCCTATAGCGACACGGTATCGCGCCTGTTGGGTGAAGAGCTTCCGCTACGTTTTCATGAAGTGCAGCGCAAAGGTCTGCTAAGCCGCATGTTTGGAGGTAGCCGTCGATGAAACTACTGGAGTTCTTGAAGCGTGAGCGCAAGAAATCCGCCTCGGTGGCCAAAGAACGGTTGCAAATCATCGTGGCGCATCAGCGCAGTCAGCGCGGACAACCTGACTACATGCCGCTGCTTGAGCGCGAACTTTTAGAAGTTATTCGTCGTTATGTACATGTTGACGACGACGCTATCCAGATCTCGCTGGATAGCGAAGATAATTGCTCGGTGCTTGAGCTGAACGTGACGCTGCCGAAAAGCTAATCGGGTTAACACCGATAGTGGGAAACCAATAGTGGTAATAGACGGTGCCCAAAGAGGTAGCGGCGGGATAGGCTGCGGGTGTGCTAGGCTTGATGTTTTTGCTGCCCTGCGGAGTGCTTGTTCATGGCGCCACCTAATGCCGCCCCAGCCAGTTTCTTGTGGCACGATTACGAAACGTTCGGGGCCGATCCGCGCCGGGATCGGCCTGCTCAATTTGCCGCTTTGCGAACCGATGCGGATCTAAACGAGATCGGTGAGCCCATTGAGCTTTACTGCAAGCCGGCAGATGACTATCTGCCGCATCCTGCTGCCTGTCTAATTACTGGTATCACTCCCCAAAAAGCTCAGCGCCATGGCCTGCCGGAAGCGCAGTTCGCCAGCGAAGTGCAGCGCCATATGAGTGAGCCCGGCACTTGCGTGACAGGCTATAACAGCCTGCGCTTTGATGACGAAGTCTCTCGCCACCTGTTTTACCGTAACTTGCTGGACCCCTACGCCCGCGAATGGCAAAACGGCAACTCCCGCTGGGATTTGATCGACGTGGTGCGGGCGTTTTATGCCCTGCGCCCCGATGGTATCGAGTGGCCGCTGCGCGAAGATGGTGCCCCAAGCTTTAAACTCGAGCACTTAACCAAAGCCAATGGTATTGACCACGAAGGCGCCCATGATGCGGTGGCCGACGTACGGGCAACCATTGCCCTGGCGCGGCTTTTAAAGGCACGTAACCCCAAGCTGTTTGATTATTTGTTGGGCCTTCGCGGCAAGCGCGCCGTGGCCCAGCAGCTGGATTTGCCGAATGCCAAGCCGCTCTTGCATATCTCACGTCGCTACCCGGCCAGCCGCGGCTGTAGTGCCCTGGTAATGCCCTTGGCCGAGCATCCTACCAACCCCAACGGGGTGATCGTTTACGACCTGAGCGTTGCTCCCGACGATTTATTGACGCTAACGGCCGAGGAGATACGCGAACGCGTGTTTGTCAGTCAGCAGGATCTGGCTGAGGGGGAGGTGCGCGTCCCGCTGAAGGTGATTCATATTAACCGCTGCCCGGTCATCTTTCCCGCCAGCGTCCTCAAGGACATCGATGGTCCTCAAAAGGGCAATTACGGCGCGATCGTAGAGCGCCTGGGACTGGATATCGCTACCTGCCGCCAACACTGGAAAACTCTGCGTGACGCACCTGGAGTGGCGGCCAAGGTGGTCGAGGTCTTCAAGGCCGGCTTTGAGGAGAACCCCCAAGATCCTGATCTGATGCTCTATAGCGGCAGCTTCTTTTCGGCTGCGGATCGCCAGCAGATGGATCACGTGCGTGAAATGGATCCCTGGGACTTGGTGGGACAACGGTTTGCCTTTCAGGATGCGCGTTTGGAAGAAATGCTGTTTCGCTACCGGGCACGCAGCTACCCCGACACCCTGGAAGGCGAAGAGCGTGAGCAGTGGGAGGCGTTTCGCTGGATGCGGATCAATGACCCGGCGCTTTCCGGCTTTACGCTCAAGGCGTTTGCCCGGGAAATTGAGCGCTATAACCAGCAAATGCTAAGCGACCGCGAGCGGCAGATTCTAGAAGAGCTGGTGATGTTTGTTGAAGCCATGATGCCCGCCCAGGCATTTGATGCCTGAGCGAGCGGTAGCTTACGGATTGGCTGTTTTAGCTAGCGGCGTGAGCGCTTCGCGGTAGGGCGCCACGCTGCTTGGTGTATCGCCTGGGTTATAGCGTACGTCAAGCTGGTGGCTCTGCAGTGCAGGCCATGCCGCTTGAATATCTGCCACGCTGACCTCTAGCGCCAGGTTGGCAAGCGTTTCCCGACGGTCAAAGCGAATATCAGAAAGCGCGGTGGCCTGCCAGTAGCGGTTTGCCATGCCCGCAAGGCTGGTATCGCGCTGGCGCAGGCGGTCGTGAACGGCCTGGCGATACGGGGCCAGCGCTTCATCGTCCAACTGGTCGAGCGCTTGGCCGGCGCTTTCCAGAAACGCATCCATATGCTCGGCTATCTCTTCACTCTCCACGTCTGGCGACTGCACAAGCAGCGCGATACCGGGGGCTTCCAGCAAGGGCGAGTAGCCCGCATTGACGATATAGCCCAGCTGCTCTTCGGTGCGCAGCTTCTGGTAGAAAGGCGTTTCCAGCCACTGGGCGATGACGTTGATCACCGCCTGCTCCTTGGCGGTCTGGTTGCGGCCCTGCAGATAGCGCAGCACCAGCGACTCCTCACGAGTACTTTGCGGATTAAGGACACTTGGCATGTCGCTGATGGCAAGCGGTGTCAGTTCGGGAATGTCTGCACGCGTCAGGCGTGGGCGCAGCTTGTTGCGCATGATATCGGCCTGCTCCCTGGCCAGGTTGGCATCCAGATTGCCCACGGCCATGGCATCGGCATAAAGCCCGCTCAAAAAGCGCTTACGGAAGTCTTCAAGGTGATGGCGCTCCATGCGCTGGCTCGCTGCCAGAAGTTCGGTGGTTGACCATTGCGGTGTCAACAGCGCTTCGCCCAGCGTGCGGCTTGCTTGGCCAGAAAGCGATGATTGCGGCGCATTGCGCCACTCGCGCTGCAACTGATAGCGGACGCGCTCAAAGGCGCTTTCGCTGATATCCGCCGTTTTGAGCTGGTTCAGCGCCTGCTCAATCAGCGGCGTCTGGCCATCGCGCCAGCCCGAAAACGACAGGGTCATGCCACGGGCGTGCGGGTAGGCGCTAAACGACTGCCCGGCCAGCCACGCGGGGTAAAGCGATGCGTTCAGGCTGTCGTTGAGCCAGCCGGCCAGTAGCTGGGTAAGCACCACTTCTTCGGCGGAGTAGCTGGCATCGGGGTACTGCAGGCTCAAGCGCCACTCAACGCTTGGGGTGTTAAAGCGCGAATCCTGCATATGCCAGACGTTAAATGAGGGCGTGTCGATCAGCTGGCTCGGGCGCTCATCCTGGCCATTCAGTAGTGTCAGGTCGCTGGCGATAAACGGGTTGGGTTCGGGCAGAGCAAGACCGTCCAGTGCCAACCCGGCCTGTGCTGGGGGTTGCTCGCGCCACTGGGTGTTGAACCAAGGAGAGATCGTCTCGCTTTCAATATCCGGCGCGGAGTAGAAGCGCAGCATATTGTCAGGAGTAAGGGCATCCAGATAAATCTGCTGGCGCTCGGTATCCGGGGCATCCATTCGATACGCGGCATACTGCACGTCTTCCACCGGGTAGCGCGACAGGCTCATGGAAAGACGGGTAGCTTCCTGTTGGGGTGCGCCGTGTTGCTGAAAGCGAAAGGCCTGCTCGCTAAGATCGCGCTGCTCCCCATAGCGCCAGTCCTCCAAACCTTGGGTGCGAATCTGCTCAATGGCGGAAAACAGCGTGGCCTGAATATCGTCCAACCGCTCGGCGCCGGCCGGTGTCAGGCTAATGGAAACGGTAAATAATGCATCGTTACCGTCGCTGCGCCCCACACCTGCCGAAAGGCCATCGGCCAGGCCTGCATCACGCAGTACGGCTAGCAGGCTACCGTCCCCTTCATCGCCCAGAAGATGTGAGATCAGCTGGGTAGGTTTGGTACGGTACTCATCAGTCGGGTCGGGAATGGGGAAGTAAAAGCGCAGCTGGCGGCGGTCCTGAAGCGATTGACGTTCGATATAGCGAGGGAGCGTAGTAGCATCGACCAGCGGTGCATCAATCGTGGGGACACCCAGGCCGTTGTCAGGAATATCGGCAAAGTTTTCCACCACCCACTCTTCCAGAGTATCAAGGGGTTGGGGGGCGACGATGGCCAGGTTCATCACGTTGGCATCATAGTGGTCATGATAAAAATCGATAACCCGCTCGCGTAGCGTCGCTTCGCCTTCCGGTGGATTGGCGAGCGTCTCGCGGCTGCCCACGGCAAAACCGGTGGTGGCGTTGTCAGGGTTGAGCAGTTGATCAAGCACGTCGTTTTCACGCCGGGACTCGTCGCGAATGCGCGCCATATACTCGGAGTGCACGATATTGCGCTCGCTCTCCAAGTGGTCGGCATTGAATAGCGGCGAAAGGAAAAATTCACTAAACCGTTCAAGCGCGCCGGGCAAAGCGGAAGGCTCGATATCAAAAAAGTAGTTGGTATCCTGCTGGGCTGTGAAGGCATTGTGCGAGCCCGCATGGTCGGAAATATAACGCTGGTAGGCGTCCGAGGCCGGGTAGGGTTCGGTGCCCAGAAACAGCATATGTTCAAGAAAATGGGCCAGCCCCTGCAGGTCGTCAGGGTCTTGGGCGCTGCCCACGCGCACGTTCATCGAAGCGGCTGCCTTGTCGGCTTCAGGGTCACTGACCAGCAGCGCCTGCAGGCCGTTTTCAAGGGTCAGTACCCGGTAGTCGCGGCTATCGAACGGGCTAGCGATCGGTGTCACTACTTCCTCTACCGGATCGTCGCTTGCCGCCAAGGCGTTGGGGGTGAACCAGAAGACACTAATGGTCGCGGCAAAGACCAGATGCGGATAAAAAGCGTGTTCAGAAATGACACTCGTAGGTCGTAACATCATGGCTCCTGTGAAGTGTTCCACTGCAACATTGGCCCGACAGGGTGGGCGCAAGCGGCTGACTGGTAGGCAGGGTTGTTGACATGCTTAGATACCGGAAAAGCGCCTAACAGTTCCAGCGGGGCTGGCATTAACAAGGCATTGACGGCCTCGATCGGGCTATTTGGGTCAAGCCAGGTCGCTAGGGCGTGCTGAGGAATCACCACCGGCAGGCGGTCGGTAAGCGGGGCAAGGCAGGCGTTGGCCGGCACACTAATCAGCGCTGTCGAGTCGGTAAACGCAGTGAGTGTGGTGTGGTAGCGGCACCATAGTGCGCCGAGCAATAATGGTGCGCGGCTCACCTGAGTAACCAGGTAAGGCTGTTTGCTGCGCGGCATTATCTTCCAGACATAAAAGCCGCTAACCGGTATCACGCAGCGCCTGGCCTGAAAGGCTTCATGGAACATGGCCTTTGAGCCGAGTGTCTCGGCTCTTGCGCAGTGGGGTGCATGGTCCAGCACATTAAGCCACGGCGGTGTCAGCCCCCAAAAAAGCGATTCAAGATGATAACTGCCCTGCGCCAGACGGATAGCCGATACCGGCTGGCGCGGTGCCAGGTTAGGCGATTCGACCGGCGGCGACTGAACCTTGAGCGAGGGCATAAGACGCGTAAGCGATAGGTTTTGCACGTGTAGGCGTCCCGTCATGCCTGTCTCCTTCAGCAAAATCCGCACAATCATGTCACGAGAGAGAGAAAGGCGCACAATAATGCATGAAATGTGGTGCTTTAGTATCGAAAACAGTGTTCGATGTAAGGTATCCTATATTACCCCTCGCTCTCGCTAAAGCGCGGTGGGGCAATCTTTCCTGTTTGCCGTTGACCTGAAGAGATCGCCATGGCTCGTCCTAGACAGCATGCGCCCGATGCCCTCCATGCCCAGGTCATGCGCGCTTGTGATGACTGGCTGGCAAAGCAGCCAGTCCATGGTTTATCACTGCGCGCCTTGGCTAGAGAGGTCGGCTGTGCGCCCAGCACGCTGCTGAAACTTTATGGCAGCTTTAACAACTTGTTGCAGCACGTCAATGTCGAAACATTGGCCGGTTTGCAGCATACCATCACATCGCTTGCCGAGGACGCTCCAGAGCCTTGGCTACGCTCACTAGCACATGCATATTGGCATTTTGCTGAGCAAGACTGTTACCGCTGGCAGCTTCTATTCGATTATCCCCTGGCCCAGGAAGGTGAGCTCGATCAGCGCCAAAGTGACCTGATCGAAGCGCTGTTTACCCAAGTGGAAACGTCGCTTAAAGAGTATCAGCCAAGCCTGGATGATCTGGAGGCGCGCAGGCTCGGTCGTACGCTCTGGGGTAGTGTGCATGGGCTTGTCCAATTAGGGTTGAACGAACGCCTGGGCTACTGGCAAGGGCAACAACTAAAAGTGGATGAGCTGTTGGACCAATTGGTAAGCACGGTACTGGCGGGTCTTCGGCACCAGGGGCTTGCAACGTGAGATGGTGGTTAAAAGGAATTCGCCATGTGCTGCGCGGCCTGATTTACCTGGCCATGCGGCTGTGCTACCGCTTGCGCATCCACGGCCGCCACCATATTCCCCGGCAGGGTGCGGCATTGGTGGTATGCAACCATGTCAGCTTTATGGATGCCTTGGTGTTGGGCGGCGCCAGCCCACGTCCTCTGCGGTTTGTAATGGATCAGCCGATTTTTGATTCGCCCGGCCTAAAGTGGTGGTTTCAGCTGGTCGGCGCAATACCTATTGAATCCGAACGCCGCAGCCCTGGTGCCCTGCGCCGCACGTTGGATGACGTCAGCCGAGCGCTTCAGCACGGTGAGGTGGTCATGGTGTTCCCGGAAGGGCGCCTGACTCCGAATGGTGAAATTCACGCGTTTCGACGCGGCCTGGAAACGATTTTAGCGCGGGATGATGTGCCGGTTATCCCGGCTGGCCTGGCGGGGCTGTGGGGGTCCTGGACCTCCCACTACGGTGGCAAGGCGCTCAAGAAATGGCCAAGCCGCTTTCGGGCACCGGTCAGCCTGCACTTTGGCCCCGCGATCGATATGCAAGACCTAGGCGGGGTGGCGTTACGCAGCTACCTAGAAAGCCAGGTGCGGACGCTGAAGGCGGCAGCCGATAATGATATCGGCCACACCCATCAGCCTGATTAAACGCGCCGAGGCAGGCGGATCTTTTGCCAGCAGCGGGCGGAAGTAATCAGGTTCTCGCGGATCTCGAGAATTTCCATGCGCGTATTGCCGATCTGCAGACAGGCAGGTCCGTCAGGAAATGCTTCAAGATGTTCCAGAATCAGCCCATTCAGCGTTTTTGGACCATCGGTAGGTAGATGCCAGCTAAGCATCTTGTTGATCTCACGAATATTGGCCGTACCTTCAATGACGTGGCTGCCGTCATCCTGCTGATGAATCTCATCATCTTCGGATACGTCCGTGGTGAATTCACCGACAATCTCTTCCAGAATATCCTCAAGCGTCACCAGCCCTTCGACATCGCCATACTCATCGACCACGATACCGATACGGCGCTTCTGCTTCTGAAAGTTGAGTAGCTGGGTATGCAGCGGCGTGGATTCAGGGATGAAGTAGGGTTCGCGAGCCTCCTGGACAATGGCCGCCTTGGTGACTTCAGCGCGGGATAAAAAGCGTGCGGCGTTGCGCAGGTGCAACATGCCGATGATGTTATTGATATCGCCTTTATAAACCGGCAGGCGCGTGTGCTGACTGGTACGGATTTGGGTCAGAATATCTTCCAGCGAGTCATCCAGATCGATTCCCAGTACTTCATGGCGCGGAACCATGATGTCGTTTACCGTGACGTTCTCAAGGTCCAGGATCGACAGCAGCATCGCGCGGTGGCGGTAGGGAATCAGCGTGCCCGCCTCGTGCACTACGGTGCGTAGCTCGTCCCGGGTCAGGTTATCGCCGCCGTTCTCCACGCTTTTTACGCCGAGGATTCTGAGCAGGCCGTTCGAGATCATGTTGACCAACCACACCAGTGGGTAGAGCAGCTTTAAAAGCGGCTCCAGCGCCATGGAGGTGGGGTAGGCAATACGCTCGGGTTTGATCGCAGCGTAGGTCTTGGGCGTGACCTCGGCGAAAATCAAAATGGTGATGGTCAAAAGGGCTGTCGAGATGGCCGGTCCTGATACATCGCCGAAAAAGTGAATAGCGATGATGGTGGCAATCGAGGCGGCCAGGTTATTGACGAAGTTGTTGCCGATCAGGATGACGCCGATCAGGCGGTCAGGTCGGGTCAGAAGGCGCATGACCCGTTTGGCGCGCCGGTCACCGCTGTTGGCCTGATGGCTCAGACGGTAGCGGTTGATCGACATCATGCCGGTTTCAGAGCTGGAGAAGAAGGCAGACAGTAGTACCAGTAAGCCTAGCAGGCCGAACAGTAACCCCAGAGGGAAGTCGTCGCTCAAGTCGAAAATTCCTTTATGCCATATCAAGCACGATTTGTAGAAGTTAGGGGGTGGTGTGTCAAGACCACCATGGCCGCGTATACATCTTAACGATTGAGCAAAATCTCAAGCACAAACTTGCTGCCAAAGTAAGCCAGAATCAGTAGCGCACACCCGCCCAGCGTCCAGCGTACGGCGCGCATGCCGCGCCAGCCGAAACGGTAACGGCCTATCAGTAGCATAGTGAAGATAATCCACGCGCCCAGCGATAGTACGGTTTTATGTAGCAAGTGCTGCGCGAAAATATTATCCAGAAAGATAAAGCCGCTCACGATCGAGAGTGTCAGCAGCAAAATGCCTGCCCATACCAGCTCGAACAGTACGCGCTCCATGGTGGTCAAGGGTGGTAGCGACTGCACAATGCCGCGAATATGATGATGGCGCAGCGCCTGATTTTGCAGGCCAACGAGAATTGCTTGAACGGCGGCAATAGCCAGCATGGCAAAGGCCAGCGCCGAACTGACGGCGTGCAGCAGGATGCCCGGTGTCAAGCCGGTATGGCTTGCATTGCTGGGTAACCAGGTGGTGGTAATCAGCGCAACACCCGCCAGCGGAAATAGCACGATGCTGGCATTGAGCACCGGCTTGAAAAGGCTCGCAACCAGCAGCACATTGACTGCAACAGCCATAAACAGGGTCGCGCTGATCGAAAATCCCGGCAGAAACCCAGGAGTCTGGCCCATCAGTTTGACCACTACCGGAATGTGCAGCAGTAGCCCCAACGCGCCGAGCACGCGCACCATTCCCTGACGAGGTGGCACGCGGCGAAAAAGGGTCATGCCCTGCCAGGTGGCAGCAGCGACATAAAGTACAAAAGCGATCGTGGCGAAAGGCAGCGCCTGCATGTGCGATCCGTGCGCGCGTTTCGCGCGTTGCAGTGAAAAACAGTCAAGCTAAAGTGTATGACTACTATAACCAATCGAAGCCGTATCGCACAGCCATCGTTAGCCCGCGCGGACAGCCATGGAGACTCAAGGCGTGAGCGCGTATAATCCATGCACATCAGTCCAGGGGCGTAGGCGCCCGGCGACAGCGACGGAGGCAGAGAGGCCCCATGTTCCAGAATCTCAGTGAGCGTCTTTCCCAGACGTTGAAGTCGATCAAAGGTCAGGCGCGCCTGACCGACGACAATATCAAAGATACCCTGCGCGAAGTGCGCAAAGCGCTGCTTGAAGCCGACGTAGCGCTGCCGGTAGTCAAAGCCTTTATCGAACGCGTGCGCGAGCGGGCGGTTGGGCAGGAAGTTTCCAAGAGCCTGTCGCCCGGCCAGCAGTTCGTCAAGATCGTCCAGCAGGAGCTTGAGGCGATCATGGGCGAGGCCAACGAAGGGCTCTCGCTCAAGGGTTCGCCAGCGGTCGTGCTGATGGCTGGTCTGCAGGGGGCGGGTAAGACCACCTCGGTGGCCAAGCTTGCCCGCTACTTGCGCGAGCGCGAGAAGAAAAAGGTGTTGGTCGTCTCGGCAGACGTTTACCGCCCTGCGGCAATCGATCAGCTGGAAACGCTGGCCAAGGAAGTCGAGGTTGATTTCTTCCCCTCACGCTCTGACCAAAAGCCGGTAGATATCGCCGAGGCGGCAATCAAGCACGCCAAGATCCAGTTCCACGATGTCGTGCTGGTGGATACCGCTGGCCGTCTGGCGATTGACGAAGCCATGATGGCGGAAATCCAGGCGCTGCATAAGGCCATCTCACCGCACGAGACGCTGTTTGTCGTCGATGCGATGACCGGCCAGGACGCCGTCAATACGGCCAAAGCGTTCCACGATGCGCTACCGCTGACCGGGGTTATCCTGACCAAGGCCGACGGTGATGCGCGCGGTGGTGCGGCGCTGTCGGTGCGCCACATTACCGGCAAGCCAATCAAGTTCATGGGTGTGGGCGAGAAGGTCGACGCGCTCGAGCCCTTCCACCCGGACCGCGTGGCGTCGCGTATCCTTGGCATGGGCGACATGCTGTCGCTTATTGAGGAAGCCGAGCGCACGGTGGATAAGGACAAGGCCGCCAAGCTTGCCAGCAAGGTTAAAAAAGGCGATGGCTTTGACCTTGAAGACTTCCGCGACCAGCTCCAGCAGCTCAAGAAAATGGGCGGTATGGGCGGTCTGTTAGGTAAGTTGCCCGGCATGGGGCAGATGGCAGAGATGGCCCAGGGCCCTGGCCCTGAAAAGGAGCTGGGCAAGCTTGAAGCGCTGATCAACTCCATGACGCCCAAGGAGCGCCGCGCGCCGGATATCATTAATGGTTCGCGCAAACGCCGGATCGCCGCGGGTGCTGGCCTGCAGGTGCCCGATCTGAACCGCCTGCTTAAGCAGCACAAGCAGATGCAGAAAATGATGAAGAAAGCCGGCAAGAAAGGCGGCATGCAGAAAATGATGCGCGGCATGTCCGGCATGATGGGTGGCGGTGGCCCAGGCGGCCCCGGTGGTATGGGCGGCATGGGCGGCGGCGGTATGGGTGGCCCGGGCGGTTTACCCTGGCGCTAAGCGTACGCTTATACCCTGTGGCGGGCCAAGAAGGCCCGCGCTATGAAAGCCAGCATCCTCCGGTGCTGGCTTTTACGTTATATGGCGCAGGTGAACCAGTACGCTGCCGTCCGGCTGGCAGTGGTGCAGCGGGTAGGAGTAGGCCACCTGGTTTTCAGCAGGCGCCGCCTTGCTGCCGGGCACCAGGTTGTACTGGAACGCCGGGCTGCCGGCAATGGCTCCGTAGTGCAGGCCCCATTGGATATGCAGGGGTTGGTGGATATGCCCGCACAGGATGCGTTTGGGCGAAGCGTCAATAATTTGCCTAAAACGCTCCCGGCCCTCAATTAAACTGTAAGCGTCCCAGTGGGGGTTGCCCGTCATGAAAGGCGGGTGATGCATAACCAGAAAGGTAAGTGGCTGTGTCTTTCGAAGCTCGCCCTCCAGCCAATCCAATCGTTTGCTGCACAGCGCCCCCTGAGGCTGCCCGACGATGACCGAATCCAAGCCCAATAACGTTACACCATCGGCATCCACCCTTGAGTGCAGAAATTTTCCCTCCTGCAATCCTGTAAGCCGATCGCCCAGCCCAAGGCGCATTGCCTCTCGCCTGTCATGATTCCCTGGCACGGCCATGATCGGCATGGTAAGCGGTGCCAACAGCTGGCGGATCAGCAGGTAGTCCTCTTCGGTTCCTCCGTCGGCCAGATCGCCGCTGATCACCACCAGGTCCGGCTGGGGCTGTAAACCAAGAAGGTCACTTACAATCCCCTCAACGATATAGCGGATATTGGCGGGCGCCTGACCGGTTTCGGAGCGCTCTGTATAAAGGTGCAGGTCGGATAAATGGGCAATCAGCATTAACGTCATACTCAAAAAGTGAAGCTAGCCTCTAGCGGCCAACGCGCGCCAGCACGTCGGCTTTCAGGAAACGCTCGATTACCAGCATGAAACCTACTGAAGGAATCAGCAGAATCAGAGCGGTAATCGCGGCGACCTGATAGTTGCCGCCCATGGAAGCATTGAACATTAAAAGCGGCAGCGTGGTGATTTCAGGCGCCCCCACGAAGAAGGTGCCGGTGAACTCATCGATACTGTCGAGAAATACGAAAATTGATGCGGCCAGCAAGCCAGGCAGGGCCTGGGGCAGAGTGATGTCGGTAAAGCTGCGCAGGGGCGAGGCGCCCAGGTTGCGCGCGGCTTCTTCAAGAGAGCGGTCCACCGCAGAAAACGCCGCGGTGGTAATCCACACGGCATACACAAGTCCGGGTAGAGAATGAACCAGCACCACGCCCACCAGCGTGCCGTTAAGCCCCCACTGGTAAAAAATTGCCGCAATATTGACGAAGATCGGCAGGTTGGGAAACGCCTGGGGTAGAAGAAACAGCAACATGATGACGCTGCGCGCGGGCAGCGCCTGGCGGGCCAGGGCATAACCTGCAGGAATGGCTAGCGCCATGGAAAGCAGCACGGCCGAGCAGGCCACCAGCACAGTATTGAAAAGCGAGGTCCAGGCGCCTGCGCGGGGGCGGAACACGCGCTCCCAGAAGGAGAATCCCCAGCCCGTGGGCAGCCGGTTCGGGTAGAACCACTGTTCGGCGAATGCCCACATAACAAGGTTCAACAGCGGCCCAAACACGATAAACGCGACCAGGCCCAGTACAACGCCCAGGCCAAGTGGGGTAAGCAGCTTGGAAATTGTCATGCAGTAGCCTCCCGGCGAAGGGTCAGGCGCAGGTAAACCCACGCCGTTACGGCGGTCAGAGCGTAGGAGAAAAGCCCCAGGGCGTTGGCGATGCCGTAGTCACCGTAGTAGGTAATGCGGTGGGCCATCATCGCCGTCATCATGGTGGGGTTGCCTGAAATCAGCATCATCGGCACGGATAGCACCGAGAGCATGGCGACCAGCGATAGAATCAGTCCCACCCAAAGTGAAGGGGCTGCTTGGGGCAATACAATCTCGAACAGACAGCGCAGGCGGTTGGCGCCTGCATTGCGCGCGGCTTCAATATGGCTGCGGTCAACGGCCGCCATGGCGCCCGCCAGCAGTAGTGTGACAAACGGGACCTGCTTCCAGGCGAACGTAAGTACCAGGCCCCGCCAGTCAAGAAAGCTCTGGGCACTGCTGGACGCCATCAGCCCCGTTTCCACCAGCACGTTATTCATCATGCCGTTGGTGGCCAGAAACGAGCGGGCAATCTGCCCTGTGACCACAAAGGGAATAAACAGCGGCCAGCGGTAAAGCCAGCGCAACAGGCGCACCGCCCAAGGGGTCGCGCCCAGCACCAAATAACCCGAAATTGCTATGGAAATGGCCGCGATGAGCGCAAGCGACACCGAGACCACGCCCACTGAGAACAACATGTCGCGGCCATAAAGTGAAAACGCGCGTACCACATGGTCGGTGGTCCAGGCGCCGCTGCTATCGCGAAAGGCGGTAACCAGCGAACGGGCCAGGGGCAGTGCATACAGCAACAAAATGGCCGTTAGCGCAGGCAGGACAAGCAGCATGCCCAGGCTTATCCGGGGCAGGCGTCTGTTCGGTACAGCCAGTGAGTGGACTTGAGAGGACGACGTCGTCATGAAGACCTTCCGTAATAAAGGAGGGCACAAGGCCCTCCAAAATGGGTCATCGCGAGTTGTGCCTTGTCATTTAATGGCTGACATGGCTTTCGTAGGCTTCCAGAATGGCGCGGAAGTAGTCGGCTTGTGGCATGGACAAACCACGCTCGGCAAGTGTCTCGGGCGTCACGTCCGAATAGAGCTGCGCCCACTGAGTGTCGCTTAGCTCATCGCGCACGTGCTCGGCATCAATGCCGGGGAACCAGTTGAATCGGCCCACGATGCCTTCCGCCTGAACCTCGGGGCTGGTGGCCAGAGCGATGAATTCAGCGGCAAGCTCAGCATGCTCGGCGCGTTCGGGAATCACGTAGTACATCGGCTGACCCGGCATGCCGGGTTCCAGCAGCATCAGGCGAAAGTCAGGGTTCAAGCGGCCATCGGCCATCCAGGTGTAGTACATATCCATCCACACCGGCCCCATGGCGATTTCGCCACGGTTCATGGCGTCCATGGTGCCCGCATTGCCGGGTGTCATGGTGACGTGCTGGTTGAAGGTGCGCAGCTGATCGAGCGCCGCTGTCCAACGCTCAGGAGCGTCTTCTTCCCAGGGGCCATTTTGGAGCGTCTCCACCATGTCGGTAAAGGCGTACATCCAGCCAAATACAAAGCCCACACCCGCCATGCCGCCAGTAATGCCGTTATAACCAAACTGCCCTGGATGCTCTTTGACCCACTCGGCAAGCGCTTGATAGCTTTCCGGCGGCTGTTCCAGAAGGGCCGGGTTATAGGCGACGGCAATCTGGCTCTGGAACATGGGCATTACATAGCCCTCTACATCCACGCCCAGAGCATTGCGCGCGCTGTCAGCGCTCGCCAACGGACCGGTTTCAAGATCCGCCGTATAGCGGCTCAAAAGGCCCTCTTGAGTCATTTGTCCGGCCATGCGCTGGTGAATGACCGCCACGTCCACGCCCCAGGTTTCGTTTTCGCGCTGGGCACTCAAGGTTTCATAAATGGCCTGGCTACCGGCGTCCCCCGGGCCGGTGCCGAGGGCGCGAACGCGAACGTCCGGGTGTTCGGCCTCAAAGCGCGGGGCGAGAAATTCGTTGATGTACTCGACCATGTTGTCATCGCCCGCTGTAAACACGTTAAGCGTTGTAGCGGCCATGGTGGGTGCGGTGATAGCACTGGCCATCAGGCTAAGCGTAAGGGCTAGGGGTTTCATGCGATATCCTCGTGTCGATCAAGTGGCGGCAGGTGCCGGTCATCCGGCCCGAAGGGAATCAGAGCCGATTCGGGCACCTGAAGAACGGCAAAGGTACCCAGTGCAATAGGCGAGTTGGCTGTGGCGAAGAGTTCGGCCTCGTTTGTATCCAGCGAGATTTGATAGCCGTCACCGGTGTACACGCACTCCGTGACACGGCCCTTGCGGGTAAGCGTTGCCGGGCGCAAGGGCTCGTTGATACGCGCATCGCGGGTGCGAAAGCCGAAAGTGGCGGCCCGGCTTCCCACCGTCGGATCCTGCTCATGGCGGGTAACGGTGTTGTCGACGCCCAGAAAACGCGCCACACCAAGGTCGGCCGGCTGCTGATAAAGCGTTTGTGGGGCGGCGACTTGAATGACCTTGCCCGCACGCATCAGCACTATCTGGTCGGCCATCTGCAGGGCCTCTTCCTGATCGTGAGTCACCATGATGGTGGTAATACCCAAGGATTTTTGCAGACGCCGCAGTTCGCTGCGCAGGCTGCGCCGAATGGCGGCATCCAGATTGGAAAGCGGCTCGTCCAGCAGTAGTAACGGTGGATCGATAATGAGGGCACGGCCTAACGCGATTCGCTGGCGCTGTCCGCCGGAAAGCTGAGTAACCGCGCGGCTCTCGAAACCTCCCAGTTCCAGGCGTTCAAGCATGGCAGCGATGCGACGTTTGCGTTCGGCGCGGGGGACGCCGCGCAGCTTCAGGGGGTAGCCCAAATTGTCGCCCACGCTCATGTGGGGCCATAGCGCATAGGACTGGAACACCATCGCCGTGTGCCGCTTTTCCGGCGGTAAATGGGTAATCGAACGGGCGCCTAGACGTATATCGCCCTGACTCAAGGGTGTGAAGCCGGCAATGGCACGCAAAAGCGTGGTCTTGCCGCAGCCCGAAGGCCCGAGCAGGCAGGTAAAGCTTCCTGGTGACACATCAAGATGGATGCCATCCAGAATGCGTTGTTGCCGGAGATCGACCGTCACGTTATTGAGGGTAAGCGCTTCAGTGCTCATCGACTGGCTCCATGATCTTTTGGCTATTTTTGAAAGCGCGTGCAAAATAGTGATGAGACAATCCTAGAGTGCCTCCATGACGCTTTGATGTCTGTTTTAAAACGCTTTAAAGGCTATTAAGAGATGCTAGGATGACGACGTTATCGGGTTAAAAGAGCGCTACAACATGCATGTAAAAGCTAGAGCCAGCGAGGCATACCGGTGCGCATAACCGCCGATGATGTCGCCAAAGCCGCCGGAGTATCGCGCGCCATGGTGTCGCGTGCTTTCACGCCTGGGGCATCGGTGTCGGCGAAGAAACGCGAGCACGTGCTGGCGGTGGCACAAACGCTTGGCTATCGACCCAATCTGATTGCCCGCGGGTTGACCGGACAGCGTACCGGGCTGATTGCGGTGGTTGTGGGCGAAATATCCAGACCTTACGAGGCCTGGCTTCTGGAGCATCTTGCCCAGGCATTAAGCGCTCACGGCTATCAGCCGCTGCTGTTACCCATGTTCAAGGACGCCAGCCTGACTGAAATACTCGACCACGCGTTGGCGTACCAAGTGGATGGTGCAATTGTCGCTGCAGGTTCGGTCAGCCGGGAAGTGGCGGACCGGTGTCGCGCCTCGGGGGCGCCACTTGTGTTGATCGGCCGGGTGCTTGAGAAAAGTGAAACCGACGCGGTGTGTTGTGATAACAGTAAAGGCATGCACCTGCTGGTTGACCGGCTTGTTCGACAGGGCAGGAGGCGTATCGCCTGGCTGGGCGGTACGCTGGATACGTTCTCTGACCAGGAACGCCAGCTAGGTGTCGAACAGGCGCTGGCGCATCATGAGCTAGCACTGACGGCTCAGCTTCGGGGAGATTTCTCGCTGCACAGCGGCGTTGAAGAGGGTGGAAGGCTGCTGGATGCTGGTCTGGCACTTGATGGCATCATGTGTGCCAATGACGCCATGGCGCTGGGTGTGGTCGAGGCGGCCGCGCAGCGGGGCATCAAGGTGCCGGATGAGGTGGCGATTACCGGATTTGATGATGTGCCGGGAGCCGCCTGGGGACGTTGCCCGTTAACCACGGTACGCAATCCGGTGCGTGAGACGGCGCTGGCGGCGCTGCGCCTGCTTGATGCCCGGCTGCAGACTCCCGGCCGTGCAACACAAGTTGTCAGAGTGGGGGTGACGCTGATTGAGCGCGCCAGTGCCTGACTGCAGTCAACAATAGCCGCGGTCGACAACCGCCTATATATAAAGTGGCTTGTTTGTACCCCAGGGGGCGCAGTTAGGCGAATGCGGCGGTTGACGTAATGTGAGTTTTCTGGCTGTCAGGCTTTCCAAGCCGGGCACATTTGCGTAGAATGCGGCCTCTTCATGCGTGGGTGTTGGGGATATATGCGCAAGCATCACCGTCATATCCACCGTTGAAGCGCTTAAAGTACCCAGTAATCACTTACTTATATAAGCGATTGCGGTACCCAGAAAACAGCATGATGAGTGTTCTGATAGCGATTTACGCTATGTTCCACTCTCGTAACCTCAACCGAAGGATAGTTATCGTATGGTTACCATTCGTTTGGCACGTGGTGGCGCCAAGAAGCGTCCCTTTTACCACCTGACTGTTACCGACTCGCGTAACGCCCGTGACGGCCGTTTCATCGAGCGTATTGGCTTCTTCAACCCGGTTGCCCGTGGTCAGGAAGAGCGTCTGCGCGTTGATCTAGAGCGTGTTACTCACTGGCAGAGCCAAGGCGCCCAGCTGTCTGGTCGTGTTGCTGAGCTGGTTAAAGAAGCGCGTAAACAGGCCTAAGCCTGTTCGCTTGAGTCTGATGTTGTAGTTGAGGTCGTCGATGACGCGTTTAGAAACAAGCCATACTGACGACACGCATGTGGTGTTAGGCAAGCTGACTAGCCCTCACGGGGTGAAAGGTTGGCTCAAGGTGTATTCCTACACCAGCCCCATGGACAGCATTCTGGACTACCCCGAATGGTGGGTGCGCAAGGGGGAAACCCTGACGCCCATGACCATTATTCAGGGACGTCGGCAAGGCAAGGGCCTTGTAGTGCAATTGAAAGGCGTGGAGGACCGGGATGCGGCTGAAGCACTGGCCCAAACGGATATCGTACTGCCCAAGAGTGCACTGCCCGCGCTTGCAGCTGATGAGTATTACTGGCATGAGCTTGAAGGCCTGGCTGTTTTCACTCAAGCCGGCGAACGGTTGGGACGGGTAAGCTACCTGTTTGAAACCGGCGCCAACGATGTCATGGTGGTTCGCGGTGATGAGGACGCAATCGACAAACGCGAGCGGCTACTTCCGTTTTTGCCTGATGATGTGATTGTTGAAATCAGTCTTGAAGATGGCCGTATGGTCGTTGACTGGGATCCTGAGTTTTGAACAGTGACACAACTCCCGACGCGCAAGCAGCGGGAACTGGCAGTAACATGGAAGCGCCCGCAATGTGGATCGGTGTGGTTTCGTTGTTTCCCGAGATGTTCGATGCCCTGACGCAACAAGGCGTGGTGGGTCGGGCGATAGAGAAGCAGCGCATTTCACTCGAGTTCTGGAATCCGCGGGATTATGCCACTGACCGTCATCGCAGCGTGGATGACCGCCCTTATGGCGGTGGCCCTGGCATGTTGATGAAAGTCGATACGCTACGTAGCGCTATCCACGAAGCCCGTGAGCGGGCGCATCAAGCGACCGGCCTTGTGCCTACCGTGATCTATCTTTCGCCCCAGGGGCGCAAGCTTGATCAAAAAGGTGCTCAGGCATTAGCGGCTGCTGGCCCCCTTGTGGTGGTGGCAGGTCGCTATGAAGGTATTGATGAGCGTGTGGTGGAAAGTGACATCGATGAAGAATGGTCGATTGGCGACTATGTGTTGAGCGGCGGTGAGCTGCCTGCCATGGTGCTGATTGATGCGGCGGCAAGGCTGGTTCCCGGTGTATTGGGACATCAGGACTCCGCTGTCGAAGACTCGTTTAACGACGGTCTGCTGGACTGCCCGCACTATACCCGTCCGGAAGTTATAGACGGGAAGCATGTGCCGGATGTGCTGCTAAGCGGTAATCATGCAGCCATCAAGCGCTGGCGGTTAAAGCAGTCGTTAGGCCGTACGTGGCAGCGCCGCCCCGACCTGCTGGAAGGACGCGAGCTTAATGCCGAGCAGCAGCTGCTGCTAAACGAGTTTATCGAGGAACACGCTCTGTCCGCCAGGTAGTTCAGAGCGGCGGTGCAGGACGGAAAGGGCTTTTACCCTACGTACCTGCGTCACCCATAACGACTCCCGCGAAGCTCGTTTCGAGCGCCGGGATCACGGTTTGCCCCTTCCACAACTGCGTGGCAAACCATTACGTTATTTAGGAGCATGAAGATGAGCAGCAAGAACAAGGTGATCCAGGCGATCGAAAACGAACAGATGGGTAAAGAGATCCCTTCTTTCGCTCCCGGCGACACCATCGTCGTTCAGGTTAAAGTTAAGGAAGGCACCCGCGAGCGTCTGCAGGCATTCGAAGGTGTGGTTATCGGTAAGCGTAACCGTGGCCTGAACTCCGCCTTCACCGTACGTAAAATTTCTCACGGTGTTGGCGTTGAGCGTACCTTCCAGACCTACAGCCCGCTGGTTGACTCTCTTGAAGTCAAGCGTCGTGGTGACGTGCGTCAAGCCAAGCTGTACTACCTGCGTGAGCGTAGCGGTAAGTCAGCGCGTATCAAGGAAAAGCTGGCTTAAACGCCGTTTTTCTTGGGCGTGCGTTGTTTTCGACCGCGCCCTGGATACCAGACCCCGTCACCGCTTTGCGGGGCGGGGTTTTGTTTATGTACGTCTATTACTCAGAGGCCGTTAGCGTATGAGCGTCATTGATGCCTTCTTGGATGCCCTGTGGTTGGAACAGGGGGCAAGCGACCATACGTTAGCGGCCTATCGGCGTGATTTGACGGCTTGGCAGCAGCATTTGGCATTGCAAGAGGAGGACTTGCTCTCTCCTGCACCTGAGCGGCTTGCCTCATGGTTTGAGGCGCGGCGCGAGCATGGCTATCAGCTGCGCAGTAATGCCCGGCTGTTGTCGACGCTGCGCAGTTTCTATCGTTGGGCACGCCTGCAGGGCCATGTGGTGAGTGATCCGCTCGCCGAGGTCAAGCTTCCGCGCGTGATGCCGGGCCTGCCCAATACGCTGGACGAAGCGGAAGTCGAGCGCCTGCTGATGGCGCCGGATACCGCAACGCCGCTGGGCGTGCGCGACCGCACCATGCTGGAGCTGCTTTATGCCTGCGGGCTGCGCGTATCGGAGCTTGTTTCACTGACTGGCGATGCGGTAAACCTGCGCCAAAACGTGGTACGTGTACGTGGTAAGGGCGATAAAGACCGCCTGGTGCCCATGGGCGAGGAGGCAGCGGATTGGCTTGCGCACTATATGAAAACGGCCAGGCCTGCACTCATGAGCGACCCGACAAAGCCCGCGCTGTTTCCGGGCCGCAGCGATAAAGCCATGACCCGGCAAACCTTCTGGCACCGTATAAAAGCCCATGCCATCACCGCTGGAATTTCACGTCCGCTGTCGCCGCATACGTTACGGCATGCATTTGCGACACATTTATTGAATCATGGGGCCAATTTACGGGTCGTACAGCTGCTGTTAGGTCATAGCGATTTATCTACGACGCAAATTTATACGCATGTTGCCCAAGCGCGCTTGGAAAACCTGCATGCCGAACATCATCCGCGAGGTTGAAGAAAGAATGCGCCAACGTATGGTTACCCCCTCTTTACGCTCTGTTTTATTCACGCTCGCCATGGCAAGTGTTCTACCTGTCGCCGCGTACGCCGATGCCACGGCCGACCAACTACGCGAATCGCTCCAGGTTAACGGCCAGCCGATGCCTGTAGAGCAGGTGAATGCCACACCGATGGACGGTATTTATCACGTGCGCCTGGAAAGCGGCGAATCGTTCTACTCCAATGCCGATGGCAGCCATTTTCTGGTCGGCGATCTTTTCGAGAATACCGCTAATGGCCTGGTCAATTTAACCGAGCAGGCCAAAAACCAGGAACGTGTCGCCGCGCTTGCCGCCATTCCGGAGTCCGAGCGCGTTGTCTACCGAGGTGTGGATGAGCCAAAAGCCACTGTGGTGGTATTTACCGATCCCACCTGCCCGTACTGTGAGCGGCTCCATGAGGCCGTGCCCGAGCTTAACGAGCGTGGGATTGCGGTACACTACCTGGCGTTCCCGCGGGCAGGTATGAATAGCGATGCGGCAACCTCAATGCAGCAGGCGTGGTGTTCCGATAATCGCAGCGAAGCCATGACCCGTGCCCAGCAGCGCCAGGCGCTATCTGGTCCTTCGGATTGCGATAATCCGGTCGCCGAGCAGTATAATCTGGGCATGGAGCTGGGGGTTCAGGGAACGCCGGCGATTATTCTACCCAATGGCCAGCTGGTGCCGGGCTATGTACCGCCAGAAAGGCTCGCCGCCATGTTAGGCTTGGGTGACGCGTAAGCACGACTGCATGAGCTCATTAGGTACGATTCAATCAGGTACCACCCATAGAAGCGCCGTTAAGTAACGGTGACGCTGAGACACTGAATTTAAGACCGGGCGCGGTAGGCGCCCACCACGAAAGGGGATGTATTTTGAAACCGGTAAGAGTAGGCATTTGTGGGCTAGGTACGGTTGGCGGTGGCACATTTAACGTGTTGACACGCAACGCTGACGATATTGCACGCCGTGCGGGCCGTCCTATTGTGATTGAGCAAGTCGCTCACCGTAGCATTCACCCCGACTGCGATATTACCGGTATTAATGCAACCACAGACGTGTTTGAGGTGGCCACCAACCCTAACGTTGACGTGTTGATCGAGCTGATCGGCGGCTACGACATGGCCCGCGAGCTGGTACTCACCGCGATTGCCAATGGCAAGCACGTGGTTACCGCCAACAAGGCACTGATTGCGGTACACGGCAATGAAATCTTCAAGGCGGCTCATGAAAAGGGCGTTATCGTCGCCTTTGAAGCCGCTGTTGCCGGCGGTATCCCAGTCATCAAGTCGTTGCGTGAAGGCCTGGGGGCCAACCGTATCGAGTGGGTAGCCGGTATCATCAACGGCACCGGCAACTATATCTTGACCCATATGCGCGACGAGGGCCGGGCATTTGAAGACGTGCTTGCCGAAGCGCAGGCATTGGGTTACGCCGAAGCCGACCCCACCTTTGACGTGGAAGGCATCGATGCCGCGCACAAGCTGACCATTCTGGCCTCGATTGCCTACGGCGTGCCGTTGCAGTTTGAAAAAGCCTTCACCGAAGGCATTTCACGAATTACCGCTGAAGACGTCGAACAGGCCGATAACCTGGGCTATGTCATCAAGCATTTGGGCATTTCCAAGCGTACCGACCAAGGGCTTGAGCTGCGCGTTCATCCCACGCTGATTCCCAAGGAGCGCCTGCTTGCCAACGTGCACGGCGTGAAAAACGCCATTGCCGTCATGGGGGATGCGGTAGGCCCCACGCTTTACTACGGCGCTGGTGCCGGTGCTGAGCCGACGGCCTCGGCGGTGGTCGCTGACGTGCTGGACGTGGCTCGTGACATCACCACGGCCCATCATTACCGTGTGCCTTACCTGGCGTTCAGCGGCATTGACGAAGACGTCAGCCAGCTGCCGATCATGCCCATGGAAGATATCACCACGGCCTACTACCTGCGCCTTCTAGCCGTGGATCGCCCTGGCGTGTTGGCGCGTGTAGCGACGATTCTTGCCGAGCAGAGCATCTCCATTGAAGCGCTGATCCAGAAAGAGGCAACTGAAGGCGAACTGGTGCCGATCATTCTGCTGACCCATCGCACTAAAGAGAAGCAGATGAACGAAGCCATCCGCGAAATCGAAGCTATGGCCGATATCGCAGGGCCCGTCACACGCATTCGCGTGGAAAGCCTGAGCGAAGGGGAGTAACCCGATATGCGCTATATCAGTACGCGTGGGCAGGCGCCTGCGCTCTCCTTTGAGGAAGTGGTACTTACCGGCATGGCCAGTGACGGTGGCCTCTACGTCCCGGAAGAGATCCCCACGCTGTCTAAAGAGGATCTGGCCGGCATGGCCGGGCTCTCCTACGCCGAGATCGCCTTTCGGGTGATGAAGCCGTTTGTAAACGGTGAAATCGACGACGACACTTTCCGCACCATCGTGACCGAGGCCTACGCCACTTTCAGTCACGATGCGGTAGTGCCGCTCAAGCAGCTGGATGCCAATCATTTTCTGCTTGAGCAGTTTCATGGCCCGACCCTGGCGTTCAAGGACGTGGCGCTACAGCTGCTTGGTCGTCTGCTTGACCACTTCCTGAAAAAACGCAACGAGCGTGCGGTGATCATGGGCGCGACCTCGGGTGATACCGGGTCAGCGGCGATTGAAGGGTGTCGCCACTGCGACAATCTGGATATCTTCATTTTGCATCCGCACAAGCGGGTATCCGAAGTTCAGCGTCGTCAGATGACCTCGGTACTGGCCGATAACGTCTTCAACATCGCTATTGAGGGCAATTTTGACGATGCCCAGGCGATGGTCAAGGCAAGCTTTGCCAACCAGGACTTCCTGAATGGCACGCGCCTGGTCGCGGTCAATTCGATCAACTGGGCACGCATCATGGCCCAGATTGTCTACTACGTGGCATCCGGCGTGGCGCTGGGCGCGCCCCATCGCGAAGTCAGCTTCTGCGTACCGTCGGCCAACTTCGGCAACGTCTTTGCAGGCTACATGGCGTACAAGATGGGCCTGCCGGTGAAGCAGTTCATTATTGCCACCAATGCCAACGATATTCTCCACCGGACGCTAGCCGCCAACGACTTCTCCAAGAAGGAGCTTGAGGCAACGCTCGCGCCCTCCATGGACATCGTGGTGTCGTCGAACTTCGAGCGCCTGCTGTTTGACGCTTACGAGCGTGACGGAGCCGCTGTGGCGGCATTGCTGGAGCGTTTTCAGCAAGAGCCCACGGCCCTTGCCGATGCTCCGCTTGCCAAGCTGCGCGAGATGTTCTCAAGCTTTAGTGTAGACGATGCGACCATCTTGGAAGTCATCCGCGAAGCGCACCACCGCACCGGCGAAATGCTCGACCCGCATACCGCAACCGGTTACCGGGCAGCCGAAAGGGCTCGCATGGATCAGACCACGCCGATGATTACCCTGGCGACCGCGCATCCGGCCAAGTTTGCCGAAGCCGTAGTGAAAGCCGGGTTCCAGGGCGTGCCGCTACCCACGCACATGGATGACCTGCTGGAACGTGAGGAGCGCTACACGGTGTTGCCCGCTGAGCTAAGTGCCGTACAACAGTTTGTTGCGGATAACCGCCGTTAACCCAGGATAGCCGCTTTGCCTGATGTTTCTCAGCACGTTACGCCTCAGCATTCAACGCAGCTGAGGCTAGAGCCTCGTCCACTGGACGAGGCTGTCTATGCCCGTGCCCAGGCAGAGGGCTTGAGCGAGCTTCAGGCGCGCCTTCTGGCCTCACGGCTGCCTGGCTATGAAGGCGAGCTTGCGCCGCTGGTCACCCCCAGCCTGCGCTATTTGGCCCACCCGGAAAAGCTTGCCGACGGACGACGCGCTGCCGAGCGTATCGCTCAGGCGGTTGCCGAGGGGGAGTCCATCGGCATCCTGACCGATTACGATGTGGACGGTATTACCTCCCACGTAGTGATCCGGCGAACCCTGGTGGAGCTGTTTGGTGTTCCCGAACATAAGCTGCATAGCCTGATTGGTCACCGTATTCACGATGGCTACGGGATCAGCTTGCCTCTGGTTGAGCGTACGCTTGCACTCAAGCCATTCCCAACATTGGTGATTACCGCTGACTGCGGAAGCAGTGACGAGCCGCGTATCGCGCGACTCAAAGCGGCAGGCATTGACGTGGTGGTCAGTGACCACCATGCGCTGCCCCTGGAAGGCCCGCCCGCTTCGGCATACGCCTGCGTGAACCCCACGCGTGATGACTGCGCCTACCCGGATAAAACCATTGCCGGGTGTATGGTCGCCTGGCTTTTAATGTCGCTGGCGCGTGGCGTATTGGTGGAGTGGGGCGCCTTACCCAGTGCCACACCCAAGCTCTCGCCCTGGCTTTCGTATGTGGCGCTGGGCACCGTGGCGGATTGCGTTTCACTGGGTGGCAGCCCGGCTAACCGTGCCGTGGTGAGCTACGGGTTGACCCTGATCAATCGCATGGATGCCGCCTGTTGGCGCGCCATGGCCGCACGTCTGGGCGCCGATAGCGTGCCGTTTAATGCCGAAACCCTGGCTTTTCAGATGGGACCACGGATTAACGCCCGCTCACGGCTGGATGACCCTTACGCCGCGCTGCACTTCATGCTGGCCGAAAGCGACGCTGTCGCCAACCGGCAGTTGGAAGTGCTCGATCAGGATAACCAGTCGCGCAAGGCGATCGAAGCCGATATGGCTGAAGAGGCGCGCACACTGGCGGCCAGTGCGCTGATGGCTGATGAGCCGGCCGTGGTGGTGTTACTCGAAGATGGTCATCCCGGCGTTCAGGGCATTGTGGCGTCGCGCCTGGTGCAGGCCTACGGCCGGCCGGCGCTGGTGCTCACCCGGGCCGCCGCGCCCAATATGTTGACCGGCTCTGGGCGCTCAATAGATGGACTGCACCTGCGCGATGCGCTGCAGCGTACTTTTGAGCTTGCGCCTGAGGCGCTACCGCGCTTTGGCGGGCACAGCGGAGCAGCGGGGGTAGGTGTTCCCCGCGAGCAGCTGGGCGCTTTCAAGCAGGCCTTTCTTCAGGCCGTGGCCGAGCAGTTGGAAGGGCGGGCGCTCTATCCGCGCCTCTGGACAGACGGCGAACTTTCCACCGCGCAGCTTTCACTGGCCACGCTTGAAGAGATAGACGCGCTCGGCCCCTATGGCCGCGAGTTTGACGCTCCACTATTTGAAGGACGCTTTATCGTCGAAGCGCTGCGTCCGGTAGGGGCCGATGGTGCGCACTTGATGCTGGAACTCTCTATGGGTGCCATCACCTGCAAGGCGATCTGGTTCCGAGCCCTGACGCCGGGCGAGTTGCCCGCGTTCACCATCGGCGATACGCTGCACTGCGCTTACAAGCTCAACCGCAATCGCTGGCGGGGCCGCGAGTCTCTGCAACTGATGGTCGAGCATGCCAGCGCCGTCTAGTCCCGGTTCTCTACAAGTTCAATAAACCCGAGTAAGGACGCTCCATGCGTGTGGAAGATTTACCCAAGGACCCGCATCGCCCCTACGAAGATGTAATGGCTATGCTGCTGGGCACATTTTTTGTCGCGCTCGGCGTCACCTTCTATACCCAGGCGGTACTGCTGACGGGCAGCACAGCAGGTCTGGCACTGCTGCTCAATTACGTTACGCAGTGGGGTTTCGGGTTCTGGTTTTTTGCCATCAACCTGCCGTTTTATTATCTGGCGATCAAACGCATGGGGTGGAGTTTCACGCTGCGCACCTTTATCGCCATTGGCCTGGTGTCGCTGTTCTCCGAGCTGACCCAAGGCTGGGTGATCTTCGCGCGCGTGCCGTCACTGTATGCCGCGTTAATGGGCGGGGCACTAATGGGGATTGGCATGTTGATGCTGTTTCGTCACCGCACAAGCCTTGGCGGTATCAACATTCTGGCGCTCTACCTGCAGGACCGCCACGGCCTGCGTGCCGGCTACGTACAACTAGGCATCGACGGAGTCATCCTGCTGCTCGCGCTCACCCAGCTGCCGCTCGACCGGGTCGGCTACTCGGTGCTGGGCGCGCTCACGCTTAACCTGATCATTGCGCTCAATCACAAGCCGGGACGCTATATCGGCGTAAGCTAGACCCTCTTTCCTTCGCCTAGCTCAGCCAGAACCACCTTACGATAAGTGCCATCAGGCCAAGCCCGGCTAAATTCACCAGTAAGCTCATGGGGTTTTCTCCTGCAGGGTGGGTCTCCATAGTCGCAGGCGGTTGGCGTTGCTGACCACGGTAATGGAAGAGAGTGACATGGCAACCCCGGCGATAATGGGTGACAGCAGCATGCCGGTCATCGGGTATAGAAGCCCTGCGGCGATAGGGATACCCAGCACGTTATAGCCGAAGGCGCCGACTAGGTTTTGCTTGATATTGGCAAGCGTGGCACGGCTGATTTCAATCGCTGAGGCCACACCATGAAGCGAGCCGCGCATCAGCGTCATGCCCGCGCTCTCGATGGCGATATCAGTGCCCTGACCAATCGCAAAGCCGACGTCGGCCTGGGCAAGAGCAGGCGCATCGTTGATACCGTCGCCCACCATGCCGACCACTTCACCTGTCTGCTGCAGCCGCTCGATTTCGGCGTGCTTGTCACTCGGCGTCAGCCCCGCCTTGAAAGTGGTAATGCCCACTTCATCGGCAATGGCGGCTGCGGTGCGCGCGTTATCCCCGGTCAGCATGATCACGTTCAGGCCATCTTCCTGCAGGCGCTTGACCGCCGCGGCGGCGTCCGCGCGCAGCGCGTCACTAATCCCAAATAGGGCGATCAGCTTGCCATCCAGCGACAGGTACACCAGCGTGCGGGCCTGCTCCTCAAGCGCCTTTGCCTGTTGCTCGCCCGCCTTGAGATCCACACCGGCCTCTTCCAGCAGGCGCGCATTGCCCAACAACAGCGCTTTACCGTCGCGGGTTTCTGCTTTCACACCGCCGCCGGTCACACTTTCGAACGTCTGAATCTCGACAGGCACGGCGCCTTGGCCTTCTGCGTAGGCTATCAGGGCTGTCGCCAGCGGGTGCTCAGAGCCGCGTTCCAAGGCGTGAACCAAACCCAGCACAGTGGCTTGATCCTCACCGAACATCTGCGCATCGGTGACGCTGGGTTTGCCCTCGGTAAGCGTGCCGGTTTTATCAACCACCAACGTAGTAAGTTTGCTTGCGGTTTGCAGCGCCTCGCCGTTTCTGACCAGCACGCCGTGCTCGGCCGCCTTGCCCACGCCAATCATGGTGGAAATCGGCGTGGCAAGGCCCAGTGCACAGGGGCAGGCGATGATCAGTACGGTCGCCGCAGCGACCAGCATATGAATAACCCGTGGCTCAGGACCAACGTTGAACCATACCAATGCCGCCAGAACGGCAATGAGCATTACCGAAGGCACAAAGATGCTCGATACCTTGTCCGCCAGTTCGCCAATAGGCGGGCGAGAATTCTGGGCGCTGGCGACCTGCTCGGTGATTTGCCCAAGTCGGGTATCGCTCCCCACCCGTGTGGCGAGGTAAACCAGCCCGCCTTTACCATTCACGGTGCCTGCGCTGACGTCATCGCCCGTTTGCTTGCGCACTGCCAGCGGCTCGCCGGTCAGCATGGATTCATCAATATGGCTCTGGCCTTCGGTAACCTCACCGTCAACCGGCAGGCGCTCGCCGGGGCGCACGCGGATATGGTCACCTTCACGCACCTCATCCACGTCAATTTCCTGCTCCAGGCCATCGCGAATCACCCGCGCCGTGCGGCTTTGCAGGTCAAGCAGGCGTTTTAACGCATTGCTGGTACGTCCGCGGGCGCGAAGCTCCATGGCGTTACCCAGCAAGATAAGCCCAATCACCATAGCTGAGGCTTCAAAGTAGATGCCCTGGGCCGCCTCGGGCAGCCAGGGGGCAAACAGCACAACCACCATGGAGTAGAGCCAGGCGGTACCCGTGCCCATGGCCACCAACGTATCCATATTGGCCTGATGGCGTTTAACATTCTTCCAGGCGCTTACAAAGAAGTGGCGCCCTGGAAACACGAGCACGCCGAGCGTCAACAGACCAATCACCAACCAGTAAACACGGCCTGTGCCCATGGGGTGAGGGTGATAGATAAACATGCTGAGCATTAGCGGAATGGCCAGCGCCAACGAAACGGCGCTGCCCCGCAGCCGCTGCCGGTAGGTCATGGCGTCCTGCTCGGCACGAACGCGTTCGGCTTCGCGCATATCCACAATCGGCTCGGCGGTATAGCCAGCGCTGGCCACGGCTTCGATAAGGACTTGCTGCTTGGTACTGCCCACTACCTGAGCGGTATGAGTAGCGAAGTTGACGCTGGCCGCCTCGACACCCGGGGTATGCGTCAGGGCGTTTTGCACGCTTTTGACACAGCTGGCGCAGGTCATGCCGCTGATAGAAAGGCGCACGGAGGGCTGGCGAGATGTAGCTTCGTGCTCAAGGGGCGTGGCGTTGGTAGGGGGCGAGACGCTATCCGGCACCTCTGGTTCAGGCGACGGGGCCACAGAAGACTCATCGCTTGCTGGGTACCCCGCTTTGGCAAGCGCGGCATCCAGCGCCCCATCGTTCAAATAGGTGGTAACCGCTAAACGCTTTTCAGCCGGGGTACCTTCCACTTCGGCCGCGGGGTCTTGGGTTTGGATGGCCTCACGCATGCGTTTGACACACCCCTGACAGCTCATGCCGGGAACGGTGCGTGAAACGGCGCGTCGCGAATCGCGGATGGTGTTCATAAGGCCTCCTGAGGAGACGACTCATCGGGAAAACTTTCGATAAGGCGGCACAGGCTATGTCCATCCGGCGTACCGTCCGGCATGTGCTGCCAGCTCTCCAGCGCCTGCTCCATACGTTGGGCCAAGGCCTCAAGCTCGGCAATACGCGCGCGAATTTGCGGCAGGCGGGTAGCCAGCAGGTCGCGCACCAGTGGGCAGGGCGAGTCGCCCTGGTCGGCGTGCAGAAGAATGTCGTGTATTTCGGCCACGCTAAACCCTAGCTTGCGCGCCCGCTGAATAAAGTGCAGCCGCTCAAGGTCGGTGCTTGAAAAAAGCTGATAGCCGTTATCCGGGTGGCGCCGGGGGGAAAGTAAACCTTCGCGCGTGTAGTGGCGTACTGTCTCGGCCGTTACACCGCCGCGCTTGGCAAGCTCGCTGACTTTCATCACACTCTTCCTATCGCCGGGAATGAGGGTAAGTGTAAAACCTATGGGTTACACATAGGTCAAGGCGGGAGGCTTAAAGAAGCGCTGAAAAAGACTTAAAACGACTAAAACAAAGATTTAAAACGATAGTGCGACTAATGTATAAGCGTAAAACGAAATAAAACGCTCGTTTGCCCCTTGAACCCAAGGGCACTTTAAGCCAAAACTGGCAAGCAAGAACGTCGTATAAAAAGCCTAGCTACAAAAACTAGATACAAAAAGAACTAGCGCAAGCGGATGCGCCAATCCTCAGGATCAATGGGACAAGAGGCCGAACATGAATAATAAATTCAATAAGCTCACGCTAGCAGCTGCAGTTTCAGCCGCTGTCTTCGCAAGCTAGGCGCACGCCGGTGGTTATCAGGTTAACGAGCAGAGCGTCAGCGGCCAGGGGTACGGGCATGCTGGGCGCAGCTCCAACGTGCATGATGCCACCATCGTTTACGGTAACCCGGCAGGCATGTCGTTTCTCGATCGTGCGCAGGTAACCGTGGGTGGCACCTACCTGAACGTCAATACGGACATCGACAATGTCCAGGCTACTCGCACGATTGACCCAGGTGCTGCAGTAGGTGCGCCAACCGGCTCGCAAGTACCTTTTGGTGGGATTCCTGGTACTAACAATGGCGATATGGTGCCCGGCACGCTGGTACCGTTCGCTTTTTACGCTCAGCCGGTCACGGATCGTCTGGCCTTTGGTTTCGGGGTTTACGCGCCGTTTGGTTCTAAAACCGAGTATGAAAACGACTTCCAGGGCCGTTATTTTGGCGACTATACCGAGGTCAAGGTAATATCCGCCCAGCCGACGGTTTCCTACCGGCTGAATGACCAGTGGGCCGTGGGCGCGGGCGTTACCTATAACAAGGTAGATGGCGAGCTGCGTCGACAAGTACCTGGTCCCACTAATTCGCTCACTTATGATTCTGCTGGCGATATCGACTCCCGCGTCGAGGGCGACGACGAAGCGTGGGGTTACAATCTGGGGGTGATCTATCAGCCCGTGCCGGAAACCACGTTCGGCTTGACCTATCGCTCGAAAGTCGATTACACCCTGGACGGCACCTTTGTGGCGCGCGACCCGGCGGGTAACGTAGTAAGTGCTGACAATAGTGCGAGCTTAAAGCTGACCACGCCCGAAACGGTCAACTTCTCGCTGACTCAGCAGATGACCGATCGCCTGAAGCTGATGTTTGGCGCTTCTTGGGTGCGCTGGAGCCACTTTGATGAGATTCGCGTTACGGGTGGCCAGATACCCAATATTACCGATGAGCAGCAGAACTACTCTAACGCCTGGGCGTTTGCGACCGGCGGCGAGTATCAGCTAACACCCGCACTAGCACTGCGTGCCGGGGTGACGCTTGATTACACGCCGACGAATGATCAAGACCGCAGCGTACGGATTCCCTCGGATGACCGACGGATCTTCTCGATCGGTGCAGGCTGGAGCCCGACGCCAGACATGACGCTTGATTTTGCCTACTCCTACCTGACCGAGCGTAGCACCTCGCTTGAGCAGGAGCGCAACGACTTACTTACACAGTATGCTCCGGGTCAATATATAGGCGGTGCTACTTACTCAGCCGACTACAAGAACGAAGCCCATGGCTTTGGTGCTCAGCTGACCTACCGTTTCTAGGATCGCCTTGAGCTTTCCCGAAAGCTCAAGGCGTTGATCCAGTGATCCCCTTGAACCCGGCCAACGCCGGGTTCAAGCATTGGGGCAGCACGCGGGATACGTGCGAGAAGCGCTGGGTTTCGTTACAATACGCGTTTGGAATTTCGCCGCTGTGGTACCGGCTTTGAATCATCAGCCTGGTTACCCCAGCGGCGCGTCTTTCTTTTGAACCGTGCGACACTGACCAAGGCTAGGGCGACCCATGTTGGAAACCAACCCGATTCACAACCAGATCAAGGACCTGTCTGAGCGGACAGACGTTCTTAGGGGGTATCTTTGACTATGCCGAGCGTAAAGATCGGCTAGAAGAAGTTTCCCGCGAGCTTGAAGACCCGAATGTCTGGAACGACCCGGACTATGCACAAAAGCTGGGTAAGGAGCGCTCCTCCCTTGAAGCCATTGTGGCGACCATTGACGAGCTGGACCAGGGGCTGGGCGACAGTCGCGATCTTCTGGAGCTGGCCGAAATGGAAGAAGACGAAGGCACGGTTGAAGAAGTACGCAAAGAGCTTGATGGCATGCAGGCCTCGCTTGAAAAGCTCGAGTTTCGCCGCATGTTCTCCGGCGAAATGGATGCAAACAATGCTTATCTCGATATCCAGTCGGGCTCTGGCGGCACTGAAGCCCAGGACTGGGCCAATATTCTGCTGCGCATGTACCTGCGCTGGGCAGAGAGCCACGGCTTTAAAGCTGAAATAACCGAAATTTCCGCAGGCGAAGTGGCGGGTATCAAGTCGGCCTCGCTGCATATACAGGGCGATTACGCCTTTGGCTGGCTGCGTACCGAAACCGGTGTTCACCGGTTGGTGCGCAAAAGCCCGTTCGACTCAGGTGGCCGTCGTCATACGTCGTTTGCCTCTGTTTTCCTGTCACCGGAAGTCGACGACAGCTTCGAGGTTGAGATCAATCCTTCGGACCTGCGCGTTGATACGTACCGCTCAAGCGGCGCGGGCGGCCAGCACGTTAACACCACCGATTCGGCGGTGCGGATCACCCATGAGCCTACGGGTATTGTGGTAGCGTGCCAGAACCAGCGCAGCCAGCATGCTAACCGTGACTTTGCCATGAAGCAGTTGAAGGCGAAGCTCTGGGAACATGAAATGCAAAAGCGTAATGCCGCAAAGCAGGAGGCGGAAGACTCCAAGGCTGACATCGGCTGGGGCAGCCAGATTCGCTCTTACGTGCTTGACGACCAGCGCATTAAAGATCTGCGCACCGGCGTACAGTCCAGCAACTGCGACAAGGTGCTCGACGGTGATTTAGATCAGTTTATCGTCGCCAGCCTCAAGCAAGGTTTGTAATCTCTTTAGCGTTCGAACATGAATAGGGTGCCCCATGGCTAACCAAGACGCGTCTTCTCCTGAAAACGAAAATCATCTTATTGCCGAGCGTCGTGCCAAGCTCACCGCGCGTCGTGAGCTGGCAGCAGAGCAAGGGAAGAGCGCTTTCCCGAATGACTTTCGCCGCGACAGCTTAACCGTCGAACTGCAGGACCTGTTGGGCGATAAAGACAAAGCTGAGCTTGAGGCGCTTGATCACCAGGCCTCAGTGGCGGGCCGTATCATGCGCCAGCGTGGCCCGTTTATCGTTATTCAGGACGTAGCGGGGCAGATCCAGCTGTACGTGGATAAGAAAGGCCTGCCGGAAGAGGTGCTGGGCGACGTCAAGGGTTGGGATATCGGCGATATCGTGGCGGCGCGTGGCCCGGTGCATAAATCCGGCAAGGGCGACCTGTACGTGATGATGGTCGATGCCCAGCTTTTGACCAAGAGCCTGCGTCCGCTGCCGGACAAGTTCCACGGCCTGACCGATCAGGAAGCCCGCTATCGCCAGCGTTATGTGGATCTGATCATGAACCCGCAGTCGCGTAAGGCGTTTGAGACACGGGCGGCCGTTATCAGCTCCATGCGACGTTTCTTTGAAACGCGTGGTTTCATGGAAGTGGAGACGCCCATGCTCCAGGCGATTCCCGGTGGTGCCACGGCGCGTCCGTTCGTGACCCATCACAACGCGCTGGGTATGGATATGTACCTGCGTATTGCGCCTGAGCTTTATCTGAAGCGCCTGGTGGTGGGTGGTTTTGAGAAGGTCTTCGAAATCAACCGCAACTTCCGCAACGAAGGTCTTTCCACGCGGCATAACCCTGAATTCACCATGGTCGAGTTCTACTGGGCGTATGCCGATTACAATGACCTGATGGACATGACCGAGGCCATGCTGCGTACGGCGGCCGAGGAAGTGCTGGGCACTACCACTCTTGAGTACCAGGGCGCCAGCTACGACTTCGGTCAGCCGTTCAAGCGTTTGACGCTCAAGCAGTCGATTCTGGATCACGGCGACGGGATTACCGATGTTGATCTGGATAGCCTTGATGCAGCGCGCGCGACGGCCCAGAAATTGGGCATCAAGGTCAAAGATAGCTGGGGCCTGGGCAAGATCCAGACGGAAATCTTCGAAGAAGTAGCCGAGCACAAGCTCGACCAGCCGACGTTCATTACCGAGTATCCGGCTGAAGTCAGCCCGCTTGCGCGGCGCAACGATGCCAATCCGTTCGTCACCGACCGTTTTGAGTTCTTTGTCGGCGGGCGTGAAATCGCCAACGGCTTCTCGGAGCTTAATGACGCTGAAGACCAGGCCGAGCGCTTTCGTGAACAGGCTGCCGAGAAGGACGCGGGCGACCTGGAAGCCATGTACTATGATGCGGATTACGTGCGGGCGCTTGAGTACGGCATGCCGCCCACCGCTGGCGAGGGCATCGGTATCGACCGGTTGGTGATGCTGTTTACCAACAGCGCTTCCATCCGTGATGTGTTGCTGTTTCCGGCGATGCGCCCCGAAGTAGACTAAAAATTGGTAAGGGCGCGTTTTAGCGCCCATAATGGTCAACGTTTCGACGGCGAGGAGAATCCCATGAAACTGCTTAACCGCTCCGCTCTGAGCGTCAGGCCGACCCAGCCCTTCGTGGACTGGATCAATGCGCTGGAACCCACCATGGGAGACGACGACCTGACACTGGACGACGTCGAACGTGAAAGTACCATTTACTTGATTCCTGAGATGGACACCCCGGAAGCGCTTGAAACCTTCGTGCGCGACCGTCATGTCGAAATCCTTGAAACTGAGCTGCGTGCCTGGGAAGAGGATGAACGCCAATGGCCAGAGTCTCTTGACTGGTCGCTGTTTCAGCAATTTCTACGCGTTGAGCATAGCTATCTCGCCATCGATCTGGATGATGAGACGGCACTGGAAATTTCTGATGTTGATGATGCGTTGCTGCTCGACAGCGAGCAGGACTAACGTACAGCGCTACCTAGTGCGTCCTGCCTGGCAAGCTCCTTGAGGGCTTCACGGCATGAGCGCTTGTTGACGTTAAAACCGGCTTAGGCCGGTTTTAACGCGTTAGTGGTTTCGTTTAGGAACACCCCACCCATGCGACTGTTTGAAACTCGTCCTGGTGATGACGGCTTGCCTGGGCCGGAACGTGCCTTGGCCGTGCTGGCACTGATTACCGGCACACTGATGGCGGTGGTGGATACCACCATGATCAATCTTGCCCTGCCCACCATCGCCGCGGATTTGGACGCATCGGCGTCTCGCGCGGTATGGATCACCAATATGTTTCAGGTGGTGTGTGCCGCTTTCCTGCTAGTGTTCGCCGGGATTAGCGAGCTTGTGACGCGGCGGCGCATTTACCTGTTTGGCCTGACTACCTTTATGGTAGGGGCGCTGGGCGCGGCCCTTTCCCGTAATCTGGAAATGTTGTTAGTGTTTCGCGCGCTGCAAGGCCTGGGGGCGGCCGCGACTCTGTCGATCGGTCCCTCGCTTTACCGGGCCATCTTTCCTTCGCGCCTGCTGGGTAGCGCGCTGGGGTTAAGCGCCTTGGTCGTGGCAGGTGGTTATGCCGCTGGGCCGACGCTCAGTGGGGTGACTCTTTCCTTTGTGGATTGGCCGTGGCTGTTTGCGCTCAATCTGCCGTTGGGGCTGTGCTCGCTATGGCTGGCTAACCGCGCACTGCCGCGAGACAAACCCCGCCAAGGCAGCTTTGATTTTCTGGGCGCGCTGCTCTCCATGCTGATGCTGGCAAGCTTCTTTTTGGCCATGGATGCCGTAGGACACGCAGCACCTTTCTGGCAGGTGAGTGCCTGGGTCGTTCTCTCCATCGCAAGCGGTGCTGGCTTTATTGCGCGTCAGCGTCGTGCGCCTTACCCTTTACTGCCACTGAGCGTGTTCGCAGAAAAACGCTTTACCCTAGCCGTCTCCGCCTCAGGACTTGCGTTTATCGGACAGGGTCTGACGTTTGTGGCGCTGTCGTTTTTCTACCAGGAGCAGATGGGCTTTACCCCTCTGGAAACTGCCTGGCTGTTTACGCCCTGGCCGCTGGCCATTATGTTGGTGGGGCCGCTGGCAGGTCGGCTTGCCGATCGCATCAACCCCAGCGTGCTTTCCAGTACTGGGCTTGGGCTATTGATCGTTGGACTAGTGGCGCTGGCGCTGGTGGATGAGACGATGGGCGTGGCGGAAAGCCTGTGGCGCACGGCGCTATGCGGGATCGGTTTTGGCCTGTTTCAGCCACCTAACAACCGTGAAATGATGTCGAGCCTACCGCCTGAACGCAGCGCCAACGTCTCGGGGGTGATGAGTACCGTGCGCACCGTTGGTCAGTCGATTGGTGTCGCCTTGGTGGGCGCGGCCTTGGCCCTTGGCCTGGCGATCCAGGTCACCCTGTGGCTGGGTGCGGCTACGTCCTTTCTTGCGCTGCTGGCGAGTCTTTCAAGAATGTCGTATGCCCGGCGCGCGCTCGTTGAGCGACGGGCATCGTCGGATGGCGAGTAAGCGCGTACAATAAAAACGTTGAATGTCGAGGAGAGCCTGCATGACAGTACAAGCACAAATCGAGCAGAAGTTGACGGCGCTAACGCCTGACGTACTGCGTGTGGAAAACGAAAGCCATATGCATAATGTGCCCGCCAACTCCGAAACCCATTTTAAAGTGACGCTGGTAAGCGACAGCTTTGATGGCCTGATGCCGGTTAAACGCCATCAGAAAATCTATGCCCTGCTGGCCGACGAACTGTCGGGCCCGGTGCATGCCCTGGCATTACATCTCTATACGCCGAAGGAGTGGCAGGCACGGGGCGGCGAACGCCCAGACTCCCCCAACTGCCGTGGCGGCGGCCAGTGACACCCGAGGTTGCCAGACGCCACTATCTGGACGCTATGGGTATTACCACCTGGGCATCGCGTTACCAGCTGCCTAATGCCCTGGCTACCGAAGCCTGTGAATGGGACGATACGCCGCCGGAAAAAACGCCCCCGCGTGAGCGTCTGCAAGCCCTGCTTGACGACGCGTCAGCCGCGCGTGTAGAACCCGTTAGGCAGGCTCAGGAAGCCGTGCCAGTGGCGTCACCTTCAGCAGTGCGTGCTCTGCTTGGCCAGACAGCGCAGGATGAGCTTGCCCCTAAGGCAGCAGTTGAAACAGTTGAAAAAACCGTTGAGCCAGAGCCTAATTCGCCACCTGCCGCGCCTGCCAAACCGCTGCACTTTACGCTTTCCTGCGTGTGTATCGCCAACCGCTGGCTGAGCCTGCACCCCGGTGAGATAACGCCTCAGGCGCAGCGCCTGCTTGGCAATATCTTGTACGCGTTAGGTATTGATCAGGGCACGCTACCTGACATCATGCGTTTTAAATGGCCGCCCATGGACAATGCCTTTGCCGTGGAAGAGCCGCTTGAAGAGGCCAGAGAAGGGCTTTTCGCGTTTATTGCGGGTAGCGGAAGCCGAAACCAGTGGGCGCTGGAGCGCGTTCTCTGGTGGGGGGATGAGCACGATCAGAGCGCTGCAGATACGCTGCGCGTATTGGACATTCAGGGCATACACAGTCAAACGCTGGCGCTACCGGTATGGCAAGGGCCGACGCTTGAAAGCCTGTTGCGAAATGGTGATGCCAAGCGCGACCTTTGGCCTTCATTAACCGAGTTGGCCCAACAGCGGCAGCGCCGTGACAAAGGCCAGCCAAGTGACAACTGAACTGCAGGCAAGCGACTACGCCGCGCTGGTAGCGCTTGAAGCACAGGCGCAGAGTGGCGTAAGCGATGCCTTGCTGAAAGAGGCGCTAGCCGGCGCTGAGACGGGCAGTCACAGCTGTGTTCTGGGACGTTTTCAGGAAGAGGTGCTGATAGGCTATGCGGTGCTTGTCCGCCTGCCTTTTGATGCGGAGCTTCAGGCCATTGGCGTACTGCCTGCTTGTCGTCATCAAGGTGTGGGGCGCGAACTCATACATTCGGTGCTGGCAAAGGCTAGCGAATGGCAAAGCGAGCGTGTGCTGCTTGAAGTGCGTGCAAGCAATGGGGCCGCTATCGGCCTCTATCAACGCTTGGGGTTTAGCCAGGATGGGCAGCGCAAAAACTACTACCCGGCAGTGCAAGGCGCTACCGGGCGTGAAGACGCGCTATTAATGTCGCGGGCGCTTAGCTAGCGCTGCCTTCAAACTTGCTCAGCAGGCTGTTCAGGCGACGTTCCCACTCTTCGCGTTCCTGCTTGAGCTTGGCGTTTTCATCGCGCAGCTCTTCATTTTCCAGCTTCATCATTTCCAGTGCTTCCACTGTATCGGTAACTTTCTGTTCGAGCTGATTGAACAGTTCCAGACTCATGTAAACCTCCAGGGTTAAAAAACGAACGACAGGCGTGCCAACAGGGGCGAATGAGGCGAGCGTAACGCTCGCAGGCGCTGTCGGCAAGCGCTGTTTAGGGTGTTTGTCGTTGGTAGAGCCGAGCGGTGCTTTCTCCTGCCTGGGTTTCGCGGTGTAGCTGCCAGTTAGCCGGAACGGCAGGCGTAAGGGTGCGTTCGGTCTCCAGGTAAATCATGGCATCTTTTGAGAGCCAGCCAGCCTGTTCCAGCGCGTTGCAGCAGGGGGAAGCTAGCGTCTGGTGAAAGGGCGGGTCCAGAAACACCAGGTCATAGGGGCTGGCTGGCTGGTCGAGAAACAGCAGCGCATCGCGCGGGGTAACGTACCCGCGAGTAGCCCCAAGCGTGGCCAGGTTTTGAGTAATATACGCCGCCACGGTGCTGTCACGTTCGACAAAGTCCACATGAGCGGCACCACGTGAAAGCGCTTCGATGCCTAACGCGCCGGTGCCTGCAAAAAGGTCCAGCACGCGTTGGCCGTATAGCTGCTGGCCTAACCAGTTGAACAGCGTTTCGCGTACCCGGTCCGGGGTGGGCCGAAGTCCTGGCCGGTCGAGTACGGGTAACTGGCGGCGCCGATAGTCGCCGCCGATAATACGTAACTTACCCGTCTGCCGGGAAGGCGCGCCACGGGAAGCCGATGAGCGTGAACGTGAGATAGAAGAGCGTTGTCGTGTCATATCGGGGATTGTAGCGGGCTACTTATCCAAAGTCTTGGTTGGCGGTGGTAGGATGGTCACAATGTTCACCTTTCAAGTTGGATGACAACCATGTTTGGTTTTTTCAAGCGTAAGAAAAAGCATGACTCCCAGGAGTTGCCGCAGGAGGAGTTGCGTCAAGAAGAGCCGCAGCCGGAGTCCGAAATCAAACCAGTGCCTGATGTCGATCCGGTTAAACCGGAACCCGAGATCAAGCCGGAGCCTGCTGATGAGCCCGAAATCGATCCGATTAAGCCAGAGCCCGAGATCGACCCGGAACCTGCTGATGAGCCTGAAATTGACCCGATTAAACCGGAACCCGAGATCGAGCCGGAGCCTGCCCCTGAGCCCGAAATCGATCCGATTAAACCGGAACCCGAGATCAAGCCAGAGCCTATTCCTGAGCCGGAGCTTATTCCTGAGCCAGAACCCATCCCTGAGCCGGAGCCCGTCCCAGAGCCAGAGCCTATTCCTGAGCCAGATCCTATCCCTGAGCCAGAACCCATCCCAGAGCCTGAACCCGTACAGGCACCTTCGGAGCCCAAACCAGCACTCCAAGAGAAGCCGGTGGCCGCAAAAGGTGAAAAGCAGGGCTGGTTTGCACGGATCAAGTCAGGCCTGGGCAAGACCCGCGCCAATCTGACCGACGGTATCGCCGATCTGTTTTTAGGCAAAAAGCAGATTGATGACGAGCTTCTGGAAGACCTGGAAACCCAGCTGCTGATGGCCGATGTGGGTATTGATGCCACCAGCGAGATTATCGAGCGCCTTGAAGCGCGAGTATCACGCAAGGAGCTTAATAACCCAGAAGCGCTGTACCGGGGCTTGCAGGAGGAACTTGCTTCCATGCTAGGGCCGGTGGCAACGCCGCTGGACCTGAACCGGCAGGCGGACGGCCCCTTTGTCATTTTAGTTGTCGGCGTTAACGGGGTGGGGAAAACCACCACCATCGGCAAGCTGACCCAGCGTTTTCAGCGCGAAGGTAAAAGCGTCATGCTGGCGGCCGGGGACACCTTCCGGGCGGCGGCGGTCGAGCAGCTTAAAGTGTGGGGCGAACGCAACAGCGTGCCGGTGATTGCCCAGCACACCGGTGCCGACAGCGCATCAGTGATTTATGACGCCGTGGCTGCTGCCAAAGCGCGTGGCGTGGATGTGCTGATTGCCGATACGGCGGGCCGTTTGCACAACAAGAGCCACTTGATGGAAGAGCTGAAAAAAGTCCATCGGGTGATGAAAAAAGTGGACGCCACCGCGCCCCATGAAGTCATGCTGGTACTGGATGCAGGCACCGGACAAAACGCCATTGCTCAGGCGAGCACGTTCAATGAAGCCGTGCCGGTCACGGGTATTACGCTCACCAAGCTGGATGGCACGGCAAAGGGAGGCATTATCTTTGCCCTGGCCAAGCAGCTAAAAACGCCTATCCGCTTTATTGGTGTAGGAGAGGGGCTGGATGACCTGCGTCCCTTCGAAGCCGAGGACTTTGTCAACGCCCTGTTTGACCGCCAAGGGGATGACGGCCGCGCATGATCGCTTTCGAGCACGTCGGGAAGCGCTATGGTGGCCGTTTTGAAGCCCTGGCCCATCTGGATTTTCGTGTAGAACGCGGTGAAATGGTGTTTCTGACCGGGCATTCCGGGGCAGGCAAGAGCTCATTGCTGCGCTTGATCATGCGCCTTGAAAAGCCCAGCCGCGGGCGGGTCATGGTCGCTGGGCACGATATTGCCCAGCTGCACGCAAGCCAAGTGCCGTTTTATCGCCGCCAGATAGGCGTGGTCTTTCAGGATCACCAACTGCTATTTGATCGAAGCGTGTTTCACAATGTGTCGTTGCCGCTTGAAATTCAGGGCATCGAGCCACGAGAAACGGCGCGCCGTGTGCGTGCTGCCTTGGATAAAGTTGGCTTGCTGCACCGTGAAAAGGCGCTGCCCGTGGAGCTTTCCGGCGGCGAGCAGCAGCGGGTGGGCATTGCCCGCGCGGTGGTCAACAAACCTTCGCTACTGCTTGCCGATGAGCCGACGGGAAATCTGGATCCGCAGCTCTCGGCCGACATCATGGCGCTTTTTGAAGACTTCAACCGCATCGGTACCACGGTCATGATTGCAAGCCACGACTTGGCGCTGATTGCCCGCCTGCGTCACCGCATTCTGCGCTTGCGTGAAGGGCGCCTAGTGGCCGATGAGGGAGCTGTATGAAGCCGTCAACAACGCCCAGGCGCCCCAGAGGAGCTGCGCCTAAAACGCCCAAGACGAAAAGCAAGGCGACGCCGTCACGCCAGGAGCCACCCAAGCGGCGTGGAGCCAACTCCCAGCAGGCCCGGTTTTCAAGCCGCTTGCGCGCCTGGGGGCGTCACCACCGGGCAATGAGTTGGGACAGCTTTTATCGCCTGGTACGCCATCCGGTGGGCAACCTCCTTACTATGCTCGCGATTGCGATTGCGCTGGTGCTTCCCGCCGCCTTATGGCTGACCCTGGACAGCGCCCGTTTGCTGGATGCTGAGCTGGATGAAAGCGCCACGCTTACCGTATATCTACAGCCCGCCGTAGACCCGGCTCAGGCCGAGCGTATTGAGCAGGCGGTCAGCGCGGAGCAGGCGGTGCTCGATACCCGCATGATCAGCGCTGAGCAGGGTATGGCCGAGTTTCAACGGTCGCTGGGCCTGGATGACGCGCTAGCAGGGCTTGACGATAACCCGCTGCCGGCCAGCATTGTGGTGCGACCACAAGACGTGGAACCCGCCGCCATGCAACAGCTGGCAAGCACCCTGGAAGCCCTGGCGGGGGTTGATGAAGTGCGGGTTGATTTGGCATGGGTAGAGCGGTTGCGGCATTTGGCAGCCCTTGGGCGGCGGGTAGCGCTGGCGCTTGGCGTGCTGTTTGGACTTGGGGTGCTTCTAGTCGTCGGCAACACCATTCGCCTGGCGGTGGAGAGTCGGCGCCGGGAAATTGAGGTGGTCATGCTGATTGGGGCGACTCACGCCTTTGTACGTCGGCCGTTTCTGTACAGCGGCGCTTGGTATGGCTTGGGCGGCGGGTTCCTGGCGCTGGGCCTGCTTGGGCTGGGGAATCACTGGCTATCGTTGCCTG
Organism: Vreelandella populi; assembly: GCF_003989825.1. Classification (GTDB taxonomy): domain Bacteria; phylum Pseudomonadota; class Gammaproteobacteria; order Pseudomonadales; family Halomonadaceae; genus Vreelandella; species Vreelandella populi. The sequence continues at coordinate 674,991 of NZ_RZHE01000006.1, read as the reverse complement.
TCGCGGCACTAGCGGCAAGTTATGGCGCCAGCTTTTCACTACCACAGTTGGATATGACTGGCGCTACAATTTTGCTATCCTGCAGCACACTACTAGGCTGGTTAGGGGCTTGGCTGGCAGTTACCCGTCATCTCACCAGCATTCGGCCACGTTAAGGATTAAATGCAGTATCCGCTAACGGTAACAATGGTTGATTACTCTGGGCGCCGTCGTAGTAGAGTTAAGAGTAGCAGACAAGCGTAACAGACCTGCATCCAAGTGAACCTTGTCAGGCAGGTAGAGTCTTAGGGATTAATTGAGGCGTATTGTGTGATTTCAACCACGTACGCCAACCACGATAGAGTGATAGGGAGACCGTTTGCATATGAGCACTAGTCTTCTACCGGTAGGACAGCTTTCTCCAGGCCATGATCTGGGCGGCTATATTCGAGCGGTTAACGGCATTTCGGTGCTGAGTGTTGAAGAAGAGCGCGAGCTTGCGTTCCGGTTGTACGATGAAGGCGACTTGGAAGCAGCGCGCCGTCTGGTACTGTCGCATCTGCGTTTTGTGGTGCATATTGCCCGCAGTTATTCAGGTTACGGGCTACCTCAGGCTGACTTGATTCAGGAAGGTAACGTTGGCTTGATGAAAGCCGTCAAGCGTTTTGACCCTAATCAAGGGGTACGCCTGGTATCGTTTGCAGTGCACTGGATCAAGGCTGAAATTCACGAGTTTGTGCTGCGTAACTGGCGAATCGTTAAAATTGCCACGACCAAAGCCCAGCGCAAGCTGTTCTTCAATTTGCGCAGTGCTAAAAAACGTCTGGCGTGGTTGAACAACGACGAAGTCGACGCCATCGCCAAGGACCTCGACGTTAAGCCGGAAGTCGTGCGTGATATGGAAGGGCGCCTTTCTGCCTATGACGCAGGCTATGATGCCTCGCCAAGCGATGACGAAGAGAGCACTTATCAGGCGCCAGCTTATTTTCTGGACGACGCTTCGGCAGACCCAGCCACGCAGCTTGAAGACAGCGATTTTGAGGAAGACTCAACGCGTCGTTTGCAGCTTGCATTGAAAGGCCTGGACGAGCGCTCGCGAGATATTCTACAGCGCCGCTGGCTGACCGATAACAAGGCCACGCTGCATGATCTGGCCGATGTTTACGGTGTCAGCGCCGAGCGTATCCGCCAGCTGGAAAAGAACGCGATGAAAAAACTGCGTCTGAAGATGGGCGATGCTTTGGCGGCTTAAACGCCATTAGCTTACAGAAAACCGGCGCTGCCAAAACACGCCGGTTTTTTATACCTGCCAGTCAGGTGTTTGACGCTGATCTATTGGCGCTTGGCAAACTGCTTCCAGAGCCAACTGCCCGGCATGGCTAACGCGACAACGGCGCATGCTACGGCAGGGGCCACGAAATCTAAAAATGAATCCAGCGACCAGTGGTTGAAAAGCCCATAAAGATACCATACCTCGTTAGGGCCTCCCCCGGCATATTCGTGCTGGGCAATCTCCCGACCTAAAAAGACCGCGACAATTAGCGAGCCCGCCACCCAGCGGCCCACAAACGGCCAAAGCAGGGCTTGAAAGAGCAGGGCAATAACGGTGTGTTCCAGGTGAGTAATATTCAAAAGCGCCTTCCTTTGGCAGATGGTCAAGATATCAAGCGGCCGACTACCCTGTCGGCCGCCTTGCAGTCGTTTTTCAGGCTGCCTGGGTTGCTTCGCGCAGTAACTGCCCGGCAAGCAGTGCCCACTGGTCTTCCCAGTACTCGGTTGGCAGGCGTTTGAAATCGCTGCGTACATATTGCGAAATGCGCCCCTCGGCCTGGGCAATCAATAGATTGGCGGCCGCTGATGCATGAATGCGGGGGCGGCGCCCTTCGCGAAGTTCGGCTTCACGAATAACCTGTCTGAGCTGCATTTCCATGCGTTCAAACAGCTGGTGGACCCGCAGGCGCAGGCGGGCGGTTTCGCCGGTCAGGACATCGCCCCCCATTACTCGGGCAAGCCCAGGGTTCTTTTCGGCAAAGCCCAGCAGCAGCGCTAGAATCTTGCCACAGCGCGCGGTGGCGTCGGGGACTTCTTCTAAAATCCGCGTAATGCGCGCAAAGAGGCTCTCTTCGATAAAATCAATCAGGCCCTCGAACATCCGCGCCTTACTGGGAAAGTGGCGATAAAGCGCTGCCTCGGAAACGCCTACCTGGCGCGCCAGTGCTGCTGTGGTGATGCGTTTTCCGCTGTCCTCTTCAAGCATCAAGGCAAGCGCCTGAAGAATCTGCTCGCGGCGGCGAGGTTTACGGTCGTCACTCATGACGTTAGCCCTCCGTCGCGGTTAGCTCGCGTCAGTGATAAGAGTACCTACCCCAGCGTTGGTGAAAATTTCCAGCAACACTGCGTGAGGAACGCGCCCATCAATAATGTGCGCACTGTTAACACCGCCTTTCACCGCGTCCAGCGCGCAGCGTATTTTGGGCAGCATCCCGCCGTAAATTGTGCCGTCGGCAATCAGCGCATCCACTTGAAGCGTACTTAGCCCGGTTAGCACTTCGCCTTCGCCGTTCATCAGGCCTGCCACGTTGGTCAGCAGCATCAGCTTTTCAGCGTTTAGCGCCTCGGCCAGCTTGCCGGCTACCAGGTCGGCATTGATGTTATAGCTATGGCCTTCGCCATCTACACCGATCGGGGCAATCACGGGAATAAAGTCGCGGGCGGCCAGCATCTCAATCAGGTCTGTCGAGATCGACTCCACTTCCCCTACATGGCCGATATCGATAATTTCGGGCGCGGTCATCTCGGGGCTTTGATGCTCAACCTTGAGCTGGCGGGCGCGTATCTGGGCGCCATCCTTGCCCGTCAGGCCAATGGCCTTGCCGCCGCTCTGATTGATCAGGTTAACGATACTCTTGTTGACCAGGCCGCCCAGCACCATTTCGACGACGTCCATGGTTTGCGAGTCGGTCACTCGCATACCGTTCACAAAGCGCGATTCAATATTCAGCTTTTCCAACAGGCTGCCGATTTGAGGCCCGCCGCCGTGAACCACTACCGGGTTGATACCCACCTCTTTCATCAGCACGATATCGCGTGCAAATGAGTTGATGAGTGTGTCTTCCGTCATTGCGTTACCGCCGTACTTGACCACGACGGTCTTGCCGGAGAACTGCTGAATATAGGGAAGCGCTTCGGAAAGCACTTCCACAACGACCTGTGGGTCGCGACTGGCTGAATTCATGGTGTTGTCCCTTGCTTACTGTTTTCTTTTATCCGGATAGTCGTGGCTAACGGCTATTGTTATGGTACCTGCCGCGTGTTTAAACCGGCGTTACAGGAATCTCAAGCGTTGGCGCAACGCGTGCAAGTGCTTTGGCAAAGCATTCCCTTATACGCGCCAAAGCCTGCCTGTCTTTCCCTTCAAAGCGCAGCACCAGGGCCGGCGTGGTGTTGGAGGCACGGCACAGGCCCCAGCCGTCGGGGTAGTCAACCCGGATACCATCCAGTGTGGTTTTGATACCTTCACCGAAGTCGCCTTCGCGGGCAAGCGCTTCTATCAGGCCAAATTTCTCTTCATCGCTTACGATTATATTGATTTCCGGGGTACTTGGATCCTGAGGAAAGCGGTCAAAAAAGGCGTCTGCATCTTCATTATAAAGTGCCAATATTTCTAACAGACGTGCGGCGGCATAAAGACCATCGTCAAAACCATACCAGCGCTCCTTGAAGAAAATATGCCCGCTCATTTCCCCACCTAGCTGAGCATCGGTTTCCTTCATGCGCGCCTTGATCAGCGAATGGCCGGTGCGCCACATTTCAGGCTCGCCACCGGCCTCGCTGATCACCCGGGCAAGGTTGCCGGTACATTTGATATCAAAGATCACGCGGGCGCCGGGGTGGCGGGTGAGCATGTCGATCGCAAATGCCATCAGTAGATGGTCGGGGTAGATCATTCGACCACGCGGGGTTACTACACCCACCCGGTCGCCGTCGCCGTCAAAGGCAAGCCCGATATCGGCGCCTGTTTCCTGCACCTTGTTGATCAGGTCCTGCAGGTTTTCAGGTTTGCCGGGGTCGGGATGATGGTTGGGGAAGTGGCCATCGATCTCGGCAAACAGGGCGATGGTCGTGACGCCCAGCTGTTCGATCAGCTGCGGCCCCAGCTCGCCTGCCACGCCGTTGCCGCAGTCTACCACCGCTTCTAGAGGCCGCTTAACGTGAACGTCACCAAGGATGCGGGCAAGGTACGCGGCACGTATGTCCAGCGAGCGAACACTGCCCTGGCCGCTGGCTAAATCATTCGACTCGATGCGCTTGAAAAGCGCTGTGATCGCATCGCCAGAAAGCGTTTCGCCAGCCAGTACGATCTTGAAGCCATTGTAATCTGGTGGGTTATGGCTGCCGGTGACCATTACACCCGAGCGGCTTTCGGGCAGGGTATGGGTGGCAAAATACAGAACTGGGGTAGGTACCATGCCTATGTCGATAACATCGCGCCCTGCGGCCATTAAGCCGCGAATCAGCGCCGCCTGCAGGGTCGGGCCGGACAGACGCCCATCGCGGGCGACAATCACGCTTTGCTCACCGCGAGCCGCCGCCTCGGTACCGATGGCGCGGCCTATCCACTCGGCGGTGGATTCACTCAATGTTTTGTCCACAATGCCGCGAACATCGTAGGCGCGAAAAATCGAAGCAGGTACGTTCATGGCTATTTCCTGTCAATACGGAGCGTTACGGCGAAATTACTGGCGGCCGGTGCTGCCAAAGCCGCCGCTGCCCCGGGTAGAGGCAGTAAACGCGTCAACGATAGAAAGCTCAGCCTGTACCACGGGCACGAGTACATATTGCGCCAGCCTCTCGAAGGGCGATAGCGTGAAAGCGCTTTGCCCGCGGTTCCAGACCGATATCATCAGCTCGCCTTGGTAGTCAGAATCGATCAGGCCTACCAGGTTGCCCAATACGATACCGTGCTTGTGACCCAGTCCTGAGCGCGGCAGGATCATGCCGGCAAGGCTTGGGTCTTCAATATAGATGGCAAGCCCTGTCCTCACGAGCTGGCATTCACCGGGCTGCAACGTCAACGGCTCGTCGAGCAGTGCGCGCAGGTCCATACCGGCCGAGCCTTCGGTGGCGTAGTGCGGCATATGGTCATGCAGGCGCTCATCAAGCACTTTGCACTGCAGGCGGGGGCGGGTCGTCATGAATGGCTCCAACATTAAACAGGTAGTTCCAACGTTAAACAGATAGTAACGCCAGCGCCTGGCGAATAATGCCCTGCGCCAGCTGATTCTTGGGTTGAGCGGGCTCGGCACGCTGTTGGGTGCCTTCGATCGTGCGCCAGAGTAGCAGCGCTGCGTTGTCGTCACTTCCAAAGCCCAGGCCCGCTTGAGAGACATCGTTGGCGACAATCATATCAAGCCCTTTACGGCTGAGCTTGTCGCGCGCATAGCGCTCGATCTGTTGGGTTTCTGCGGCAAACCCAACGACTAGCGGGCGCTTTTCAGCCGGCAGGGCTGCAACCTCGGCAATAATATCTGGGTTCTTTGTCAGCGTGAGGGTAAGCGTTTCGCTATCTTCCTGCTTTTTAAGCTTATGCTCGGCAGGGGATGCAAAGCGATAGTCGGCTACCGCCGCGCAGCCGATAAACAGCGCCGCCTCTGGCGCCAGATGCAGGGCCTCTTTATGCATCTGTGCGGCAGATTCAACGTCGATACGTGTTACGCCGTAGGGAGTGGGCAGGCTCACCGGCCCGCTGATAAGCGTGACCCGAGCTCCCTGAGCCACGGCGGCGGCGGCCAGCGCGTAGCCCATCTTTCCTGAGCTGTGGTTAGAGAGATAACGCACCGGGTCCAGCGCTTCACGGGTCGGGCCTGCGGTGATTACCACGTGGGGACCGCAGCCGGGCGCAAAGGCGCGGGCAAGGTGGTTGGCCACCGCTTCAAAGATGGTGTCGGGCTCGCTCATGCGTCCGGGGCCTACATCGCCACACGCCTGGTCGCCTGCGGCGGGGCCAATCAGTTGCCAGCCATCCTGCGCCAGCTGTGCCACGTTGCGCTGGGTCGCTGGGTGGCGCCACATGGTCTGATTCATCGCCGGTGCAATCAGCCTGGGAGCTTCACTGGCCAGGCATAGCGTGGTGAGCAGGTCATCGGCCATACCGTGAACCAGCCTGGCGATCAAATCAGCCGTCGCGGGGGCGATCAGAACGAGATCTGCCCAGCGGGCGAGTTCGATATGCCCCATGCCGGCCTCGGCTTCCGGGTCAAGGAGCGAGGTGTGCACCGGCTCGCCAGAGAGCGCCTGTAGCGTCAGCGGGGTGATAAACGCCTGGGCGCCATCGGTCATAACCACGCGTACCTCGCAGCCTGCCTGCTTGAGCAGGCGTACGATCAACGCGCTTTTATACGCCGCAATGCCCGCGCTTACGCCCAGCAAAATGCGTTTGCCGGCAAGCATCGATACCGTTGAGGGAGTGTCGGAAAGCATGGCAGGAGATCCACATGAGCGTTCTTTGGGAGCCTTACCATACCATCCAGCCTGCCCGTTTTTGTATGAAAACTGTTGTTGCCTTGTGCTTTTGATACAAATTTTAGTTTGGCATGTTGAGCTAAATAACGGGTAAGCTAGGTTTACTGAGCTTTTGGTGAGTATGGGTAAGGCGAGGAGGGTGGATGGGAATCAATCACTGGCCTGAAGGTGAGCGGCCACGGGAAAAGCTTTTAACCATGGGTGCGCAGACGCTTTCAGATGCAGAGCTGCTGGCAATTTTTCTGCGTGTGGGCGTGCAGGGACGCTCAGCGGTCGATTTGGCCCGCGACCTACTGGCGGCATTTGGAGGCCTGCGCCCACTGCTGGAAGCGGACCAGGCAAGCTTCTGTGCCGCCCACGGGTTGGGCAGCGCCAAGTTCGCGCAACTCCAGGCCACGCTTGAAATTTCCAAGCGTCATCTGGCCAGCCAACTGGCCCGGGGCAACGCGCTGACCTCGCCTGAACTGGTACGTCACTACCTGAGTTCGCAGTTGCGCCACCTGGGGCATGAGGAGTTCGCAGTAATTTTTTTAGATACGCAGCACCGAATTATTCGCTATGAATCCCTGTTTCGCGGTACCCTAGACAGCGCATCCGTTTACCCCCGCGAAGTTGCCAAGCGTGCTTTAGAACTTAGCGCTGGCGCCGTTATCCTGGCCCACAATCACCCCTCCGGTGTGGCTGAGCCAAGCGATGCTGATCGTCGTATCACCGAACGCTTGAGAGAGGCCCTTGGTCTCTTTGACGTGCGCGTACTGGATCATTTTGTGGTGGGGGATGGAGACGTGGTCTCGTTTGCCGAGCGCGGCTGGCTATAGGCAGCAAATGAAAAGCAAGCGTGTAGCGCTGGCTATTCAACGGAAATCACTCAAAAACGGCTTTTTTTAGCCTTTTTGGGCAGTTTTGCTTGCCGGTAGTTGGGTGCTCTGGTATAAAGTGCCACCTTTAAACTTGGGTTGAATAACGGATTTGGGTACAGCTAGGCGGTTAACGGCGTCGACTCCCTCTCTTCCGGTTTGCCCGACAGTTTTGAACACTCAGGCTTATACCCTGGCCAAGCGGTTGGAGGCTCTCATGTCCAAAGTATGTCAGGTTACCGGCAAGCGTCCGGTAACTGGTAATAACGTTTCACACTCCCAGCGTAAGACACGTCGTCGTTTCTTGCCGAACCTGCACACCCATCGTTTCTGGGTTGAGTCTGAAAACCGCTTCGTCAAGCTGCGCGTTTCCTCTAAGGGTATGCGTATCATTGACAAGAAAGGTATCGATACGGTTCTGGCCGATATCCGTAAGCGCGACAAGGCTATCTAAGACAGCATTTTTGGGAGAGTTAAACCATGCGCGATAAGATCAAGCTGGTGTCTAGTGCCGGTACAGGCCACTTCTACACCACTGATAAAAACAAGCGGAATACGCCGGATAAGTTCGAATTCAAGAAATACGACCCGGTGGTCCGTAAGCACGTTATCTACAAGGAAGCCAAGATCAAGTAATCGCGTAAGCGATGATGATCGGCTTCCACTGCAGGCGAGCGCCTGTTGAAAAACCCGGCCCATGCCGGGTTTTTGCATGTATGGGCTTTGCGTACGGCGGCTTTATTAAGTACCTTTTCAAGAGCTTGATGTGCCTGCTTGCCCTGCACGTACCGATATCGTTACCAGGTCCCCTTCATGCCCGAACTGCCCGAAGTCGAAACCACCAAGCGCGGCGTCGCTCCCTATCTTGAAGACCAGGAAATCACCGAGGTGCTTGTTCGCCAGCCACGGCTGCGCATTCCCGTACCTGACGATCTGGCCGAGCGCCTGATTGGCGCGCGCATCGGTACCCTGACCCGGCGCGCCAAGTATCTTCAGGTGCCGGTGCGTCAGGCAACCGGTGACGCCACGCTCTTGTGGCATCTGGGCATGTCGGGCAGCCTGCGGATTGCCCAGGTAGGCGATATTCCCAAGAAGCACGACCATATTGATGTGGTAACCGCCGGCGGCCACGTGCTGCGCTACCATGACCCCAGGCGCTTTGGCTTTGTGGATTGGCAGCTGGGTGATGGAACGGCGGATAGGCGCCTGGTTCACTTGGGTCCGGAGCCGTTTGATGAAGCCTTCAACGGCAAGTGGCTCTACCAACTGTCGCGCGGTAAACGTGTTGCGGTGAAACCCTTTCTGATGGATAACCGGGTGGTCGTCGGGGCAGGAAATATTTACGCGACCGAGGCGCTATTCATGGCGGGCATTGACCCGCGGCGTGCTGCTGGGCGTATTTCTCTGGCACGCTATGAGATGCTTGCCGCTGCTGTCAAAGAGGTGCTGGCAGCCGCCATTACTCAGGGGGGCACTACGCTGCGCGACTTTGTCAGTGGCCAGGGCGAGCCCGGCTACTTTGCCCAGCGGCTGAATGTATATGGGCGCCAAGGCCAGCCTTGCCTGCACTGTGGTGTTGAGCTTCGGCGTATTACACTGGGCCAACGTGCCAGTGTCTATTGCCCCGGCTGTCAGCGTTGAGAGCTGCCCACACCCACTTTTTTGTTGTCTACGCTTTTGGAGACTGTTGTGACCCAACGCCTGCGCTTGAATAAAAACGCCGATCGCCGCTTGAAAGCCGGCCATCTGTGGATCTACTCCAACGAAGTGGATATTAAAGAAACACCGCTGAAAAACTTTACCGCAGGCGAGGCCGCGCTGGTTGAAGCCTCCAATGGTAAGACCCTGGGAGTGGCGTATATCAACCCGCATTCGCTGATTGCCGGCCGCGTGATGTCCCGCGACCCGGAAATGCGCCTGGACCGGTCGCTGTTCGTACACCGCTTCAACCAGGCATTGGCTCTGCGCCAACGTCTTTATGCCAAGCCTTTTTATCGCCTGATTCATGGCGAGGGCGATCTGCTACCGGGGCTGGTGATTGACCGGTTTGGCGACGTACTGGTGGTACAGCTGAACACGGCGGGTATGCAGGCCTTGGCCGAAGAGATCGTGGATGCGCTTGAGAAAGTGATCAAGCCTGAAGTGATTGTCTTCCGTAATGATACCGGTGGGCGTCGTCAGGAAGGCCTGGAAGCGCATGTAGAGGTAGCAAAGGGTACGTTGCCCGATGAAGTCGTCATCGAAGAGAACGGCACGCAGTTTGTTGTACCGGTGCTTAACGGCCAGAAGACCGGCTGGTTCTTCGATCACCGTGAAAACCGCGCATGGCTTAATAACCATGTGGCTGGCAAGCGCGTACTCGACGTGTTCAGCTATATAGGCGGCTGGGGCGTTCAAGCGGCAGCAAGTGGTGCCTCTGAAGTGTTGTGTATCGATGCTTCTGGCCCGGCGCTTGAACAAGTGGCGCGTAATGCCGAGCTTAATAGTGTTCAGGAGCAGATAGCGATTGGCGAAGGCGATGCCTTTGAAGCGCTGACGGCGCTGAAAGCCGACGGCGAACAGTTTGATGTGGTAATTCTTGATCCACCTGCGTTTATCAAAAAGCGCAAGGACATTCCCAATGGCGAGCGGGCCTATGCGCGTCTGAACCGGGAAGCCATGCGCCTGCTGGGCCGCGATGGCCTGCTGCTGTCCGCATCGTGCTCCATGCACCTGGCCACAGACCGCCTGGTCGATGTGGTGCGCGGGGCAGTGCGTCATCAGGACCGTCATGGTCAGGTGATTTTCCAGGGCCACCAGGGGCCGGATCACCCGGTGCACCCGGCGATTCCGGAAACGTCTTACCTGAAAGCAATAGGCGTACGGGTATTTCGCGATTAATCCGGTGGGTGTGCCAGATATCATCGCGGCGCGATAGTGATTGGCAAGCAAGAAGTGCGGTGAAGGAGAGGATTTATGGAGTGGGCGCTACCTGATCCCTTTGTGATCGATATTCACGTTAACGAAGCGTCCATTGATGCTTACCAGCATGTGAATAACAGCGAGTACCTGCGCTGGGTCGAGCAGATCAGCTGGGCCCACTCCGAAGCCTTGGGGCTGTCTATCGAACGTTATCGCGAGCTGGACCGTGCCATGGCAGTTCATCGCCACGAGCTAGACTACCTAGCGCCGGCGTTTGACGGTGACGAACTTCAGCTTGCCACCTGGATTGTCGAGTGTGATGGCCGCTTTACCCTGACAAGGCGCTTTCAGCTAAAGCGCCTTGAAGATGGCAAGACCCTGCTAAATGCGCGTACCCGGTTTGCGTGTATCGCCCTTTCCAGCGGGCGGCCTAAAAGGTTGCCCGAGGAATATCAGGCTATTTATGGCGCAGCCCAAGTTACAGAGTGACAAAAAATGTTGAGCAAAGGGCGTTAAAACAGTAAATATTGCTTTCATGAAGCGCCTTGATAGGCGCTTTTTTTGTTTTAGTGGGGGTGGTAACGGCAGCCTCTTGCTGTGCTGTAATGCAGGAAGTGTATCGATTGAAGTGTATCGATTAATTTGCCGCAGCAGGAGACGCCGCTATGCATATTGCCGTTCCCAAGGAAATCAAGAATCACGAGTACCGCGTGGCGTTGACGCCCACCGGGGCACGTGAGCTTACTGGTCGTGGTCATACGGTGAGCGTGCAGGCAGGCGCGGGTGAAGGTGCCGGTTTTAACGATAGCGCCTATGAAGCTGCCGGGGCGCGCATTGAGGGTGATGTTAAGACGCTGTGGCAAGATGCCCAGCTGGTGTTAAAGGTCAAAGAGCCTCAGGCGGAGGAGGTGGCTCGGCTCACATCTGGGCATGTGCTGTTTACCTACCTGCACCTGGCCGCTGAAGAGACGCTGACGCGCGGGCTTATGCAAAGTGGCGCTACCTGTATTGCCTACGAAACGATTACCGATGCCCAAGGCGGGCTACCGCTACTTGCCCCAATGAGCACCGTGGCCGGGCGCATGGCCATTCAGGCGGGCGCCCATAGCTTGGAAAAAGCCCAGGGCGGCTCGGGCGTGCTGCTGCCGGGCGTGCCCGGTGTGGCGCCAGGCAAGGTAACCGTGATTGGCGGTGGCGTGGTGGGGGAAAACGCCGCCCGCATGGCCTTGGGGCTGGGGGCTGATGTAACGGTTCTGGATAAGTCGCTGGCGCGCCTGGACGTCTTGGATGACCGCTACCAGGGGCGCATTAAAACGGTTTACTCCACGGCGGATGCATTGGATCACGCCGTGCGCGAGTCCGATATGATTGTAGGCGCTGTGCTGATTCCTGGAGCCGCAGCGCCCAAGCTCATCACGCGCGCGATGCTTGCCGATATGAAGCCCGGCAGCGTGCTGGTGGATGTGGCGATTGATCAGGGCGGTTGCTTTGAAACCAGCAAGCCCACTACCCATGCAGAGCCTACCTACATGGTGGATGGCATTGTGCACTACTGTGTGGCCAACATGCCGGGAGGCGTGGCACGCACCTCAACGCTTGGATTAACCAACGCCACGCTGCCGTTTGTGCTCGCGCTTGCCGATAAGGGCTGGCGTGAGGCGCTAAGCAATGACAGCCACTTTTTACCCGGGCTTAATGTACATGCAGGAAAAATAACCTATCCTGCCGTAGCGGATGCCTTTGGGCTCGAGCGTGTTGATTCGGCGGACGTTGTAGGCGACTAGTTAATTAGCCGCCACTAGCAGCATTTTACCTCAAAGCCATTCACCACAAGGTCATCCACCACAGAGCAATGCTGCTTGATAGTAGAAAAGTGGGATGGAAAGCGTGTGGATAAATGCTTCTAATAGTGAGGGGGCACCTCGTCTTCCGGGCGGCCCAACCCCTGACTGTCACTGCTTTGCAGGGCCTGATGCTGTTCACGCAGGCGTTCGCGCATCAAGGCGCTGATCTGTTCGAGTTTTTCGAGTCGGCGTTCCTGTTGTGCAACCGCTTGATCAAGGGTATCCAACCAGTGTTCCTGGTAGGCAAGGCGGCTTTCCAGCGTTTCAAGATGTTGGGCTAGCTCAGCAGGAGAAAAGTCTTGTGTCATGGTAACATGGCAACCTTGTGTAGTATGTCCGGTACTGTTAGGAATGGGCCTGATAGTTCGGGTATTGTCCTTCGTCTGTTACCCATACAACAAGAGAGCTTTTATCATCTATGAATCCAAAAGTTGTGTTTCGCTGTTTATTGATCAGTGTATTACTAGCCGCCCCCACGCCGCTTCTGCTGGCGGGGATTATTCATTTAACCAACGCGCCCCTGGCTGAATTATGGCAGGCTGAAATAGCCATTAGCGGTGTAAGCGGTATTTATATCGCCGTTGCCTTGGGTAGTTTTATCGTTTTGTGTATTGGTACGCTGGCTTCTGCTGCGCTGGCTACGCCAGTGGTGGTAACGCCGGGTGTAGAGCGTTCAGATGCTGCACGTGTGAAAGCTGTACCTCGCCAGTCTCAACCTGTCGACGAAATGGACGATGACGAGGAAGATGTCATTGACCCCAACGACGGTCGGGAAGAGGGCGAAGTGAAGTGGTTTAATACCAACAAGGGCTACGGCTTTATTACCCGTGATAACGGCGAAGACGTGTTTGTTCACTTTCGCGCTATTCGTGGCCGCGGCCCGCGTATGCTGGCAGAAGGCCAAATCGTGCGTTACCACGTCATCAAGAATGACCGTGGTTTGCAGGCCGATGATGTGAGTATTATTGAGTAGCAGGTAGTCGCAAACAGGTAGTAGTGAATAGTACGTTCACAAGTGCATTTCTAGCGTAACCTTAATCGACCCCGCCCAGGCGGGGTCGATTGCGTTTAGCACTGCACATAGAACAGTTGAGTTAACGTCCTGAATCCGGCCATTCGATAGCGCCTTCCTTGCCGCCTGGCAGTACTTGCCAGAAACGGTCAGGGTCCGCACCCGGGTGCCAGCCGCCAAGCGAGCAGCGAATTTCCGTTTGCAGCGCTTCAGCGGCGTGCTGCGCGCACTCCTGGTCGGTCATCCACGGCGTAGTAGGGCTATCAAACCACAGGCTGGCAAAGCCGTCGGCCGCATTTTCCACCAGCAGTACGGGTACGTCTTCGCCCTGGTAGATGCCGCGCGTTTTCCATTTGCCCTTGCCTGCCGGGCTAAGCGGCGCCGCCAGGAGCACCTCAGCAAGCCAGGCATTCAGCGTATCGTGGGAAACGCTTGCGACATACACTTCGATATCCGGATAGCGCTCCATCATACGCTTACCTCGTCGGCTGTCAGCAACGCCTGAAGCGTTGCCTCGTAGATCCGGCTTAAATCATCCAGGTCACTGGCGCGTACGCGCTCGTTTACCTTGTGGATGGTGTCGTTAAGCGGGCCTAGCTCGACCACCTGAGCGCCCAGCGTGGCGATAAAGCGCCCGTCGGAGGTGCCGCCGCTGGTAGACAGCGTGGGGCGCTCACCAGTGACCGCTTCTACACCGCGGATGGCTGCATCTACCAGCTCGCCTTCTGCAGTTAAAAACGGCTCGCCATTCAGCGTCCAGTCCAACTGATACTCTAGGCCGTGTTGGTTCAGAAGGGCTTCCGTACGGGCTTTAAGCTGCTCATGAGTCACTTCTGTCGAGAAGCGGAAGTTGAATACCACCTCAACCTCACCGGGAATCACATTGGTGGCCCCGGTGCCCGCCCGCAGGTTGGAGATCTGAAAACTGGTGGCCGGGAAGAAATCGTTGCCTGCATCCCAATGCTCATTGACGAGCGCATCCAGCGCGGGCATTGCCTGGTGGATCGGGTTACGTGCCAGGTGAGGATAGGCCACATGGCCCTGAATCCCATGGATGTGCAGCACGCCGCCCAGAGAACCACGCCGGCCATTCTTGATCACATCACCCAGACGTTCAGTAGAGGAGGGCTCGCCCACGATGCAGTAATCAAGCCGCTCGTTGCGTTCGCGAAGCTGCTCGACCACGGCGCGGGTGCCATCTACCGCTGGGCCTTCCTCGTCAGACGTAATCAAAAAGGCAATACGGCCGTCGTGATCCGGGTAGCGGGCCACAAAGCGCTCAACGGCGGTCAGCATGGCAGCCAGGCTGCCTTTCATGTCCGAGGCGCCCCGCCCACAAAGCATGCCGTGCTCATCGATGCAGGGTGAAAACGGTGGGAACTTCCAACCGGTAGGCGGCCCGCTGGGCACCACATCAGTATGGCCGGCAAACGCGATGACCGGGCCGTGGTGGCCGCGTACGGCCCAGAAGTTCTGCACATCGCCAAACGGCATGGGCTCAATATGAAAACCGAGCGCGGTCAAGCGCTCGATCATGATGTCCTGGCAGCCTTCATCATCTGGCGTCACTGACGGGCGGCTGAGCAGCTCAAAGGCAAGCTGTAGCGTGGGCGACAGTGTGTCAGGCTCAGTTATGGGCATGCAGTGCCTCGTTCAGCGCGATAGCACTTTTATTGGTCAGGCACTCGACGCGGCCATTTTTAGAATTGCGGCGTAGTAGCAGATCGTTTTGGCCTGCCAGTTCGCGTGCCGCTAGGGTTTTAACCTCGTTGCCTTGGTCGTCCAGCAGGGCCACTTTGGTGCCCGCCGTCACATACAGGCCGGACTCTACCGTGCAGCGGTCGCCCAACGGAATGCCGATACCCGCATTGGCGCCGATCAGGCAGCCTTCGCCAACTTTGATAACGATATTGCCACCGCCTGAGAGCGTACCCATGGTGGAGCAACCGCCCCCAAGGTCAGATCCTTTGCCAACCATGACGCCCGCTGAAATGCGGCCTTCAATCATGCCGGGGCCTTCGGTGCCTGCGTTGAAGTTCACGAAGCCTTCATGCATCACCGTGGTGCCTTCACCTAAGTGCGCGCCTAGACGTACCCGTGCGGTATCGGCAATACGCACGCCGGTCGGCACCACGTAGTCAGTCATTTTGGGGAATTTATCCACGCAGTCGACGGACAGCGCGCGACCGGCCATTCGGGCTTTCAGGCGACGCGCAGGCAGCTCTTCGATATCGATGGCGCCTTCGTTGGTCCAGGCAATATTGCGCAGCAGGCCAAACATGCCGGTCAGATCAAGGCCGTGCGGCTTGACCAGACGATGCGAGAGCAGGTGCAGCTTAAGATATACCTCAGGGGCCGTTTGCGGCGCCTGATCGGTTTCCAAGAACATGGCTACCAGCGGTCGCTGACTGGCGGTGAGGGACTCAGCAAGCTCGGCCTGTTCAGGGTGGCCCGCGGCTTCAAGCGCCTTGGCAAGGCGAGTGCAGTCTTCCGGCAAAAAGCTGACGGCTGCATTGCCCTGCGGCGCATCAAGCGCTTCTCTGGCAGCGCTAATCAGGCTTTCCTGCGGGCTGTAGAGCGGTGCCGGGTAATAAATTTCCAGCCAGTCGCCTTGAGTGTTTTGCGTGCCAATTCCAAGCGCAAAGCTCAGCATAAAATATCATCCTATCGTTAATAGCGTCGTTAACCTGGGGTTAACGGAAGGTAGAGTCGTTACCGAAGTAAGCAAAATGAGCGTCGGGTCAGCTGCTTAGCTTATCGTAGTCGCCGGCGCGGTAGCCCACTTTCAAGGCGTCGCCGCCGGTATCCAGCAACGGGCGTTTAAGTAGCGTAGGGTGCTCCAGCAGCAGCTGGCGGGCAGAGGTGGCATTCAGGCTGTCTTTATCTTCCTGAGGAAGGTTACGCCATGTCGTGCTGCGCTTATTGACGGCGTCCTGAAGCGGTACCCGCTCCAGAATATGCTCAAGCAGCTCCGCGGATACACCATCTTTGCGTAAATCGTGGGTTTTGAAGGGCACACCGTTGTCTTCAAGCGCCTTGCGCGCCTTACGACACGTATCGCAGGTATCAATGACATAGAGTGTAAGCATGTAATCTCCATTCGAGCTGTGCGTGTCGTAAACGGTAAGCATCAACCACGTTCAATCAACCGGCGGATACGTTGGGCTGCCTCAAGCGTTGGGGCAAGTTCGGCCACCAGAGCAAGACGCAGCCGGCCCGCACCAGGGTTAATGCCCTGCGAGTCAGGGCGGCCCATCAAGCTACCGGGCAGCACGCTTACGCTCTGGTCGGTATATAGCCGCTGGGTAAACGTAATGTCATCGCC
The DNA here is from genome assembly GCF_003989825.1 of Vreelandella populi. Taxonomy (GTDB): domain Bacteria; phylum Pseudomonadota; class Gammaproteobacteria; order Pseudomonadales; family Halomonadaceae; genus Vreelandella; species Vreelandella populi. The sequence goes on along the minus strand of NZ_RZHE01000006.1, from coordinate 658,551 downwards.
ACCCGGCACGGCGGGCCATAAATAGAAGCTTGCTTCAGGCGTGGGAAAATCCATGACGGGTGCAAGCACATCGACCACCGCGCTGAATTTTTCGCGGTATGCATCACGGTTGGCTCGCACATGGGTTTCATCCTGCCAGGCGGCAATGGAAGCGTGCTGTACCGGTAGCGACATGGCGCAGCCGTGATAGGTGCGGTAACGCTTGAAGGGCGTCAGAATATCCGCATCGCCCGCGACAAAACCCGAGCGCAGGCCCGGCAGGTTGGAGCGCTTGGAAAGCGAGTGGAACACCACGCAGCGGCGGTAATCATCGCGACCAAGCTCAGCGCAAGCCTGTAACAGACCGGGCGGTGGCGCGCTTTCATCCAGGTAAAGCTCGGAGTAGCACTCGTCAGACGCAATGATGAAATCGTGCTCGTCAGCCAGCGCAATCAGCTGCTTGAACTCGCTTAATGGCGTCACCGCGCCGGTGGGATTGCCGGGCGAACAGATAAACACGATTTGCACATCACGCCAGGTATCCGGGCTGATGGCCGCGAAATTCGGCCGAAAGCCGTTTTCAGCGGTACAGTTCAAATAAACCGGTTCGCCACCGGCCAGGAGTGTCGCGCCTTCATAAATTTGATAGAACGGGTTGGGGACGGCCACCTTGGCGGGGCGGGTGCGGTCAAGCGCTGCCTGCACAAACGCAAAAATGGCTTCACGCGTGCCGTTAACCGGCAGTACCTGCCGTTCGGCATCAAGCCCTGGAAGTTTAAAGCGTCCGGTTGCCCATTGGGCCAGAGTTTCACGAAATGCCGGCAGGCCGTTGGTGGCCGGGTAGCGGGCCATTTCCAACTGGTGCTTAACCAGTGCCTCAAGTGCCGCTGGGTAGGGCGCATGCTGGGGCTCACCAATGGTCAGCGGAATATGCGCCAAATCAGAGCGCGGCGTTAACTCGGCTTTAAGCGCGGCCAGCTTCTCAAACGGATAGGGGTGAAGGGCAGAAAGATCAGAGTTCATGGCGTATCCGTTGAGAGCGTTTTGTTGAGCGTGCCCTGCCAGCGTATTAAAACGGCAGGTTTAAGGCGTCGATTATAGCAAGCCCCGGTGTGGGCTCAAACTTAAGCGCCATGCACGCTGTATTTAAGCGCTTAAACCCCTAAAACCTCAATCAACCGCTCGCGCAGCTGCTGCTGGCGCAAGGGGTCGGTTAACGGTTCGCCCGCTTTGGTCGTGATAAAGAACACGTCTTCCACGCGCTCGCCAAGCGTTGCAATCTTGGCGGTTGAGAGGGCAATATTCTGCTCCATGAAAATACGCCCGACCCGGGCCAGTAGCCCCGGCCTGTCAGGGGCGGTAAGTTCCAGCAGGGTGCGCTCGTTGGCCGGGTCCTGTTCAATCAGCACTTCGGTGGGCACCTTGAAGTGCTTTAACTGGCGCGGCGTGTGGCGGGTAACGATTTCTGGATAGTCGTCCGGGTCATCCAGCTCTTCGACAAGGTGGCTTCGCATCTCCTCGATACGGTCCGGGTCGCGGATGGGCTGACCCTGGCTATCCAGCACGATAAACGTGTTCAGCGTCCAGTTATTGTGCGAGGTAACGATGCGCGCATCGTGAATCGAGAGCCCCAGTTGCTCCATGGCGGCCGCGGTGGCGGCAAACAGATCATCCACCGAGCGGGTGTGGATAAACACCTTGGTGCCGCCTTCGGCCATATCCAGGGTGGGCGCGCTGATCAGCACCAGCGGCAAGTGCGATGCGTTATGCGCCACAATGCCCTGGGTCTGCCAGACGATTTCGCTGGGCGCATACTGCAGGAAGTAGTCTTCCCCCAATGACTCCCACAGCGTATCGATCTGGGTGCGGCCAATGCCGATGGTTTGCAGTAACGATCGGGCCTCATTGCGCGTTTCCCGCACCCAATCATCGCGGTCTGGCGGGTTTTTAAGCCCGCGGCGCAGGGCGCGTTTGGTCTCGGCGTAGAGCTGGCGCAACAGTGACGCCCGCCAGCCGTTCCATAGCGTGGGGTTGGTGGCGTTGATATCCGCAACGGTCAGCACGTACAGATAGTCGAGACGGGCTTCGTTGCGCACTATCAGCGCGAAATCACGGATCACGTCCGGGTCGCTGATATCACGCTTTTGGGCGGTCATTGACATCAACAGGTGATGCTCCACCAGCCAGCTGACAAGCTTTGTATCGTGAGTGGAGATATGGTGGCGCTGGCAAAACTGCTCTACGTCCCGAGCGCCAATTTCGGAGTGATCGCCACCCCGGCCCTTGCCAATATCGTGAAACAGGCCTGCTATCCATAAAAGATCCAGCTTGGGCAGCTGGTGAATCAGCCCGGCTGCCACCGGGAACTCATCCTTGGCATCGGGTCTGCGAAATCCGTGGAGAAACTTCAAAAGGCGCAGGGTATGGGCGTCCACCGTGTAGATGTGGAATAGGTCATGCTGCATCAGCCCTACGGCACGGCCAAACTCCGGCAGGTACTTGCCCAAAATGCCGTAGCGGTTCATGCGTCGCAGTTGGCGCGGCACGTTGCCGGGCGCGCGCAGGATTTCCATGAAGAGTCGCTGATGGTGAGGATCTTCACGGTAGTGGTCATCAATCTGATGGCGATGATCACGGATCAGGCGGATAGTATCGGCGCGTACGCCTTCAATTTCCGGATGCCGCGCCATAAGCAGGAAAAGCTCCAGCATGGCGGCAGGCTGTTCGCGAAACAGCGAGCGTGAGCGGACCTGAATATAGCCACCCATGGTTTCAAAGCGTTCGTTGAGCCCAATGGTTTCCAGCGCTTGCTTACCGCGCAGAATGACTTCATCAAAATGCTGAAGCAGCATGTCGTTAAGCCCGGCAAGTGCGGTGACATGGCGATAGTAGCGCTTCATGAACTGCTCGACGGCCAGCCGCTCGGGCGTGTCCTTGAAGCCAAACAGCTCGGCAATCGTGCGCTGGTGATCAAACAGCAGGCGGTCTTCGGCGCGGTCCGTCAGCATATGCAGGGCGTAGCGCACCTGCCATAAAAATGCCTGGCCCTGGCTTAGAATGCGCAGCTCGGCGTCATTCATAAAGCCGTTGGCCACAATATCGGCGTACTGCTCGGTGCCGAAGTGGCGCTTGGCCACCCAGCCAATCATCTGAATATCGCGCAGCCCGCCGGGCGAGCTCTTGAGATTGGGTTCAAGGTGGTATTCAGAGTTGTTGTAGCGGTAGTGGCGGGTAATCTGTTCCTGCCACTTGGCTTCAAAGAAGCGATCGGCCGGCCACACATGCTCGGCGCTCAGGCGCTCGCGCATTTTTTCCCGCAGTGCCTCTGGGCCGGCAATCAGGCGCGATTCAAGCAGGTTGGTAATTACCGTCACGTCTGCCAGCGCTTCTCGTTCGCAGTCATTCAGCGAACGCACGCTGTGGCCGATCTCAAGGCCAATATCCCATAGAAAGGTAATAAAGGCGGTGAGTGGCTCGCGATAAGCGGTGTCATCATCATCTTCAAGCAGCAGTAAGAGATCGACATCCGAGTGAGGGTGTAACTCCCCCCGGCCATAGCCGCCTACGGCAACCAGGGCAATGCCGTCATCCGGCCAGGCATGCCGCGCCCAGGCTATCGCCAGAAGTTGATCCAGGTACCAGGCCCGCCCACGCACCAGGTCGCGTATATCCGCGCCTGCCCGAAACCGGTCATCCAGGCGTGCCTGAAGCTCACGCAGCGCCGTTTTAAACGGCGCAATGGGCGAACGCGAACCGGCAAGCTCGGTGCGAAACGCCTCGAGGTCATAAAGCGACGTGTCCGGTTCGAACCGGTGATGGTGGAGGAGCATCAGTTAGTTAAAAAACTGAAGTCTTCATCGCTACGCGCGGTAAGTACTTCAACACCGGTCTCGGTGACCAGTAAGGTATGTTCCCACTGTGCTGACAGGCTCTTGTCCTTGGTGACGGCCGTCCAGCCATCGCGCAGCACCTTGGTCTTGTAGCCGCCCACGTTAATCATCGGTTCGATAGTGAAGCACATGCCCGCTTCCAGGGTGATATCGGCATTCGGTGCGTAACCATCGTAGTGCAAGATCTGAGGGTCTTCATGGAAGCCCGCGCCAATACCGTGACCGCAGAAATCGCGAACCACCGAGTAGCCGTTTCCTTCCGCGTGTTTTTGAATGACTCGGGCAAGTTCTGAAAGGCGCACGCCAGGTTTTACCAGGGCGATGCTTTTATATAGGCACTCTTGGGTAATGCGGCATAGACGTTCACCCTGAATGGTTTCGCCGATGATAAACATCATGCTGGAATCGCCGTGGTAGCCATCTGGTGTCTTGACCGTGACATCCAAATTCATGATGTCACCATTTTTGAGCTTTTTATTGAAGTCTGGAAAGCCATGGCAGACCACATGATTCAGGGAAGTACAGGTGGCGTGGGTATAGCCGTGGTAGTTAAGCGGGGCAGGGGTAGAACCCAGTTCATTGACAATATATTCATGACACAGTCGGTCGATCTCGCCGGTGCTGACGCCCGATTGTATATGAGGCGTGATCATTTCGAACACGCTGACGGCTTGGCGCCCGGCTTCGCGCATTTTCTCGATTTCTGAAGGTGTCTTGATAGGAACGTTCATGAATTCTCGATATGGGTTCAGGCTGTAGTAGTAAATAAACGTGTAACAGTAAATAGCCGTATTGAGCAGCAAATAACGATCATAACATGAGCTGCGACTTCATCTTGGCAATGATCTATGGTATAAAGCCGCGCGCTTTCCTGCAATCGCTCGCTCGCTTCTTTAACTCGAGTAGGCGATCATGGAGAGGCGAATAACCCGCAGCGCGTTCCTCTATTTGGATGTGCTGCTTAATAGCAAGCCTTGAAAACACACATGCACCGGCACATGGTCCCGGGTGCCGCTGGCCGCGTCTGACGCAGCCACCGGTCGGATCCATGGGGTGCGTGGAGGCCTAACCCGAGTTTCAGGAGTTTTACCATGTCTCACGTTAATATGCGTGACCTGCTTAAAGCAGGCGCTCACTTCGGTCACCAGACCAAATACTGGAACCCGAAGATGAGCAAGTTCATCTTCGGCGCGCGCAACAAGATTCACATCATCAACCTCGAGCACACCCTGCCGGCGCTGAACGAAGCGATCGACGTGGTCGAGAAGATGTCGGCATCCAACAACAAGATCCTGTTTGTTGGCACCAAGCGCAGCGCTAGCAAGATCATCAAAGAAGAAGCGAATCGCGTTAATCAGCCGTTCGTCAACCATCGCTGGTTGGGCGGTATGCTGACTAACTTCAAGACCATCCGTCAGTCCATCAAGCGTCTGCGCGAACTTGAAACCATGCGCGAAGACGGCACGTTCGACAAGCTGACCAAGAAAGAAGTCCTGATGGCAACTCGCGAGCAAGAGAAGCTCGAGCGTTCTATCGGTGGTATCAAGAACATGGGCGGCCTGCCGGACGCACTGTTCGTTATCGACGTTGACCACGAGCGCATCGCGATCAACGAAGCCAACAAACTGGGTATCCCGGTTATTGGTGTGGTTGATACCAACTCCAACCCCGATGGCGTTGATTATGTTATCCCGGGTAACGATGACTCCATTCGTGCTATCCAGATCTATGTGAAAGCCATTGCTGACGCATGTGGTCGCGCTAAAGAAGGTCGTCCGGACGAGTTTGTTGAAGTGACCGACGAGGCTGCTTCCGCCGAGACTGACGCTGCCGCCGAGTAAGGCTGCAGTGGGTGCGGCGGGCAGTTGGGCCGCATCGTGACAAGAGGGGGCCTATGCCCCCTTTTTCCCGCCTTGGATGAACATCCGGGTGGGCCGATTATGCCGGGCACCAGTTGCCGGCAAGCGACCTTCAAAGTGATACATGATGGTCATCTATCGTGTTTATACTCTGTAGGGCGTTTAACTCTCAGCTAGAACCATTTCCGAGGTGAATTCTCATGGCAGCTATCAGCGCCTCTCAGGTCAAGGAACTGCGCGAACGTACTGGTCTCGGCATGATGGAGTGTAAAAAAGCACTCACCGAAACCGACGGTGATATTGAAGTCGCGATCGAAAACCTGCGTAAAAATTCAGGATTAAAAGCCGCGAAGAAAGCCGATCGTATCGCTGCAGAGGGTGTTGTTGTTACCCGTGTAGCAGAAGACGGTAGCTACGGCATAATGGTTGAAATCAACTCCGAGACTGACTTTGTTGCGCGCGATGACAACTTCATTGCGTTCGCTGACAAAATCGCTGCGGCTTTCTTTGCTGCGAAAAGCGAAGATGTTGCTGCCGTTATGGCAGGCGACCTTGAAGCTGCCCGCGAGCAGCTGGTTCAGAAAATCGGCGAGAACATCGGCGTGCGTCGTGCTGTCGTTATCAACGCAGTTGACGGTGGTCTGGTTGGAGAATACGTTCACGGTGGCCGCATTGGCGTTCTGACCGTGCTTAATGGCGGTACTGCAGAAGCGGCGAAAGACGTTGCTATGCACGTAGCGGCCATTAATCCAGCGGTTGCTCACCCGGCCGATATGCCGCAAGAGCAGTTGGACCAAGAGAAAGCCATCATCCTGGGTCAGCCGGACATGGCAGGCAAGCCCGAGCAGATTGCTGAGAAAATGGTTCAAGGCCGCCTGAAGAAGTATCTGGCCGAGAACAGCCTGACCGAGCAGTCGTTCGTTAAAGACCCGAACCAGACCGTTGCTGAATTCGTTAAAGCAGCCGGTGGCGAAGTGGTTAGCTTCACGCGCTTTGAAGTGGGTGAAGGTATCGAGAAAGAAGAAGTCGACTTCGCTAAAGAAGTTATGGAACAGGCTGGCCGTCGTTAAGGTCAGACGTTTCAGTCAGAAGATGGCGTGCGCGTAAGCGCACGCCTTCGTGTATCCGGCCCCTGCTAAACGAGGGGTTGCTTCGCCCACCTGTGTCCAGGTCTGCCTCAGGAGAAATGCCATGTCACGTGATATTCAAGAGTCTACCCCCCTTGTAACCCCCAGCACGATTGGAAAGTCCAAGTCGAAATACAAGCGTATTTTGCTGAAGCTTTCCGGGGAAGCGCTGATGGGCGAACATGAATTTGGTATCGACCCTAAAGTGCTGGACCGCATGGCGCTGGAAATTGGCCAGCTGGTGGGTATCGGTGTACAGGTTGGCATCGTGATTGGTGGGGGAAACCTGTTCCGGGGAGCGGCCTTAAGTGAGGCCGGAATGGATCGGGTCACAGGCGACCACATGGGAATGCTGGCAACCGTGATGAATGCACTTGCTATGCGTGATGCGTTGGAGCGTTCCAATATACGCTCGCGGGTCATGTCAGCGATTCCCATGAGCGGTGTGGTAGAGCATTACGATCGCCGTACGGCGATCCGCTATTTAACGTCGGGCGACGTGGTACTTTTTTCAGCAGGTACGGGTAATCCTTTCTTCACGACCGACTCCGCTGCCTGTTTACGCGGCATTGAAGTTGACGTTGACGTGGTCATCAAGGCGACCAAGGTAGACGGTGTTTATGATAAGGACCCGGTGAAGCATGCAGACGCTGTAAAATACGACCAGCTCACCTACGATGATGCCCTGGACCAAAAGCTGGGCATAATGGATTTGACCGCTATCTGCCTGGTGCGTGACCATGATATGCCGGTGCGGGTATTTGATATGAACAAGCCTGGTGCCCTGCTGAATCTGGTAGTAGGGGGCAAGGAAGGCACGCTGATAGACAAAGGGGAATAACGTGATCAACGATATTAAGAAAGATGCTGAATCTCGCATGAAGAAAAGCGTTGAAGCGCTGAATGGCAACTTCAACAAGATTCGTACCGGGCGTGCACACCCAAGCATTCTGGATGCCGTCACCGTTGATTATTACGGTAGCCAGGTGCCGCTTAGCCAGGTGGCGTCGGTCAATGTTGAAGATGCGCGTACGCTTGCAGTGGCTCCTTGGGAGCAGGGCATGGTGCCTAAGGTTGAAAAGGCCATCATGACCTCTGATCTGGGTCTGAACCCGTCAAGTGCGGGTAACGTCATTCGTGTCCCTATGCCGATGCTGACGGAAGAAACCCGTAAGGGTTACATCAAGCAGGCGCGTAGCGAAGCTGAAAACGCTCGCGTGGCCGTGCGTAACGTGCGCCGCGACGCCAACGGCGATTTCAAGTCCCTGCTCAAGGATAAAGAGATCACTGAAGACGATCAGCGCCAGGGTGAAGATGAGATCCAGAAGCTGACCGACAAATATATCGCCGAGATCGACAAGGCGCTCGCTGCAAAAGAACAGGATCTGATGCAGGTATAAATTCTGCTTTTCATTTAGCCGCGGGTAGCTTGGCTGCCCGCCAGGCCTATGGCTTTATTATGACTGAGCTTTTGTGCGAGACCCCATGACGTCACCGCAGCTTCCCGAAGAACAGCCGAGCGACGCCAGCACGTCACCTTTCTTTCCAGGTGAAGTAATGCCGTCGCATGTGGCTATCATTATGGACGGCAATAACCGTTGGGCACGGGGCCGCGGGCTATCCGGTATACGTGGCCATCGCGCCGGCGTAGAAGCCGTTAGAGCGGTTATTCAGCGCGCGGCAGAGCGTCAGGTGCAGACGCTGAGCCTGTTCGCCTTTTCAAGTGAAAACTGGAAGCGTCCTGCCGCTGAAGTTAATGCGCTGATGGAGCTTTTCTTGATGGCGCTTAAACGCGAAGTCAAAAAGCTTAACGAGCGTAATATTCGGCTGACCATTATTGGCGAGCAGCGCGGTTTTTCCCACGCTATTCAAAAATATATTCATCGTGCAGAGGCGCTGACGGCTAATAACACCGGTATGCATCTAGTGATCGCTGCCAACTACGGTGGGCAGTGGGATATCGCACGTGCTGCACGGCAGTTGGCCGAGCAGGTATCGGAGGGCAAACTGCATCCTGACGATATTGACGAAGCCTGTTTTGACAAGGCAATGGGAAGTGTCGAGGTGCCACCCGTTGACCTGTGTATTCGAACAAGCGGCGAGCAGCGACTGTCTAATTTTATGCTATGGCAGCTGGCATACGCTGAACTGCATTTCTCGCCCTTGCTCTGGCCCGATTTCGGTGCCGAAGCGCTGGATGTTGCGTTAAACGATTTCTGCAAGCGCCGCCGACGCTTTGGTATGACCGACCAACAAATAGAGGCGCAAGGTGCTTAAACAGCGGATTATCACCGCAGCTTGGCTGGCACCTCTGGTGCTGGCTGGGCTGTTTGGATTGCAAGGGAGTGCATTTGCACTTTTCACCGCTTTGATGGTGCTGTTGGGTGCCTGGGAGTGGACAAACCTGGCCGGCATCATTCGACAGAATCAGCGTATTATGCTGGTCGCCGGCCTTGCCGTTGTAATGCTGTTGATGTGGCTAACCGGCGCCGCGTTTGCGGTATGGCCGTTATGGTGCGCTGCCCTTGGCTGGTTGCTTAACCTCTACTGGGTAACACAGTATCCGGATAAGGGCGCCCAGTGGCAGGCAACGCCACGCCGTCTGGCCATGGGGCTATGGGTGCTGCTGCCGTGCTGGGTAGGCTTCAATATTCTGCGCGACAGCGGCGCGGTATGGCTCTTATTTGTACTGCTGCTGGTGTGGTCGGCCGATATCGGCGCCTACTTTGCCGGGCGCCGCTTTGGCAAGCGCAAGCTGGCGCCGCGAGTCAGCCCTGGCAAGTCCTGGGAAGGTGTTATTGGCGGGCTTGTTGCCACCACGCTGCTGGCGGTTATTTTTGCCCTGGGCCAGTCGCTAACCTTCGGTATGGGTGTTGGGCTGGTGATTGTCACCATCGTCGTAACGCTCATTTCCGTGTTGGGTGATCTGCTGGAAAGCATGCTCAAGCGCTATCGGGATATCAAGGATTCAAGCCAGCTGTTGCCAGGTCACGGTGGCGTTCTGGACCGTATTGATAGCCTGACGGCGGCGATCCCGCTGTTTGCGCTGCTTTATTTGCCCGTTCTTCAGGGACAGGTACCTTCCTTATGAGCCAATCGTCCTGTCAGTGGGTTACCGTGCTTGGCTCAACCGGCTCTATCGGCATCAGCACGCTGGATGTGATTGCCCGCCACCCGTCGCGCTACCGGGTGTATGCGCTGACCGCGCATACCTCCAAAGAAGCGCTTCTGGATCAGTGCCTGGCGCATCATCCCCGTGTTGCAGTGCTTGATCGCGAAAACGATGCCGATTGGCTGCGCCGGGCCCTTGATGATGCCGGTCAGCCGACAGAGGTATTGGCGGGTCGCGAAGCGCTTTGCCAGGTTGCCCGTGAAGCCTGTGTGGATGCCGTGATGGCCGCGATTGTAGGGGCGGCCGGGCTGCTGCCTTCGCTTGCCGCCGCAGAAGCGGGCAAGCGCGTGCTCCTGGCTAATAAAGAAGCATTGGTAATGAGCGGGGCGCTGTTCATGCAGGCGGTTGAGCGCTCTGGTGCCACGCTTTTGCCCATCGATTCCGAGCATAACGCTATTTACCAGTGCCTGCCGGCGGCTCATCGTGGGGGACTTAAGCGTTACGGAGTCCGCCAGTTGCTGCTAACGGCATCGGGCGGTCCTTTTCGCACCTGGAGCGAGGTGGAGGTTGCCAATGCCTCGCCCGATCAGGCCTGCGCCCACCCTAACTGGTCGATGGGACGCAAGATTTCGGTTGATAGCGCCACCATGATGAACAAGGGCCTTGAGCTGATTGAAGCGTGCTGGCTGTTTGATGCAGCGCCCGAGCAAATTCAGGTGGTAGTTCATCCGCAGAGTGTGATTCACTCCATGGCGGCGTACATTGATGGCTCGGTCATCGCCCAGTTGGGGAATCCGGATATGCGTATCCCGATTGCCTATGGACTGGCTTGGCCCGAACGCATTGAGGCAGGTGTGGAAACCCTGGATCTGTTTCAAATCGCACAGTTGGATTTTGAAGCGCCCGATGAAACGCGTTTTCCCTGCCTGCGCCTGGCGCGTGAAGCCATGCAGAAGGGCGGCGCAGCCCCGGCCATTCTCAATGCAGCCAACGAGGTCGCTGTCGAAGCGTTTCTGGCTGAAAAGCTCAGCTTTGGAGAAATAGCCAAAGTGGTGGAGGATGTCGTGTCAAAGCCCTATGCAGGCAACGCTGATACTATCGATAACGTATTGGCAGCAGACCAGTGGGCACGCCAGCAGGCGGCACAAAGGGTCATGCAACAAGCAGGTTAGGCAATTATGTACCGAATAATGGAAGGCAAGTAGGTCGCTTAAGCATCAGCGGCTGGTGTGCATGGTGCTAAGGAGTTCATTGTGGGCCTGTTACAAAACGTTTTAGCGGTAATCGTCGTGTTGGGGTTGTTGATCACCTTCCACGAATTTGGCCACTTCTGGGTGGCGCGTCGCTGCGGCGTCAAGGTGCTGCGCTTTTCCGTCGGCTTCGGCAAGCCTCTATGGTCGACCGTGGACCGCCAGGGTACGGAGTACGCCGTGGCGGCCATTCCGCTGGGCGGCTACGTCAAGATGCTGGATGAGCGCGAAGCGCCCGTACCCGAAGATCAGCTTGACCAAGCCTTTAACCGTAAAAATGTATGGCAGCGCATTGCCATTGTCGCGGCCGGACCACTGGCAAACTTTCTGCTGGCCATCGTTGCCTACTGGGCACTGTTCGTATACGGAACAACAACGGTCGCCCCGATGGTTGGTGATGTGCTGCCCGATTCCCCGGCGGCAGAAGCAGGCCTTGCTCATGGCGATGAAATTACTGCCATCCAGAATGACCCCGTTCGCTCCTGGGAAGAGGTCAATTTAAAGCTTATCTCGATGATTGGCTTTAGCGGCACGCTGACCATCAATGCCCTCTCTGAGGGCAGCAACAGTGAACGTGCTTACGCGCTTGAAGTCGATAATTACCTAACTCGCCAGGACCCGCCGCAGCCGCTGCAGTCGTTGGGTATGACGCCATGGCAGCCAGAGTTTCCGGCCGTACTGGGGCAGGTGGTAGAGGGCGAAGCGGCGGCTAATGCAGGCCTGCAGACTGGTGATCGCATTGTTGCTATTGATGAAACCCCAGTGGCAGACTGGATGCAGTTTGTCACCATGATCCGCCGCAGCGCCGGTGAAACGCTGAGTATTACCTACCAGCGCGGTGACGAGCAGGGCGAGCTTTCGCTGACGCCAGGTAGCAATCAACTGGAGAGTGGCGGCGAGGTTGGGTACATTGGTGCAGGCGTCGAGCCTGTTTCGTGGCCTGAGTCGCTTCAGCGTGAAATTCGCTACGGACCCATTGAAGCCGTAGGGCAGGCGCTGGCTCGGACGGGTGACATGGTGCTGCTAACGGTAGATGCCATTCGCAAAATGCTGGTCGGGCTTATTTCGCCTTCCAACCTGTCAGGCCCGATTACGATTGCCCAGATTTCAGGTGATTCAGCTCGGGCAGGCGTTGAAGCGTTTGTCGGCTTTCTCGCCTATCTCTCCATCAGCCTCGGCGTGCTTAATTTATTGCCTATTCCGGTGCTCGATGGAGGGCACTTACTTTACTATTTTGTCGAAATCGTGCGTGGGCGGCCGGTCTCTGAACAAACCCAGGCAATCGGGCTACGTATTGGGCTTGCCATGGTGGGCGGCCTGATGGCGATGGCCCTGTATTTTGATCTGATGCGCCTTTGGTAATGACGCGTGTAGCGCGCAGGATGCCTTGTCATCTGCCTGCACAAATGTATATGGTGCTTATCTGGAACGATAGGCAGACCAACGCGAGCGAACTGACTGCATGAAAATCAAGACCCTTGGAATGGCGGCACTCTTGCTGGCAGGCGCCAGCGGCGCCCAGGCACAATCCTTTGATGTTTCGGACATTCGTGTGGAAGGACTACAGCGGGTATCCGCCGCCTCGGTCTTTAATGCGTTTCCTGTCAGTGCTAACGACCGGGTTAGCGAACAGCAGCTAGCGTCAGCTGCCCGCGACCTGTTTGCCACTGGCCTGTTTGAAGACGTGTCACTTGCCCGTGAAGGCGACGTCCTGGTTATCCAGGTGGTTGAACGGCCGACGATTGCCCGTCTTAACCTCACCGGTAACCAGCAGCTCAAAGAAGAGGACCTGCGCAACGGGTTGCGCGAATCCGGTCTTTCAGAAGGCCAGGTGCTGCAACTTTCAACGCTTGAAGAGATTCAGCGTGAGCTGGAAGGCGTCTATCAGTCTCAAGGACGTTACAGTGCTCGAATTTCCACCGACGTCGAGCAGATTGATGAAGGTCGCGTTCAGGTCAATATCAATATCAATGAAGGCGAAGTTGCCAAGATTCGGCAAATCAATATCGTCGGCAATGAAGACTTTGACGATGAAACACTGCGTGAAGTGTTTGAGCTAAACGACCGTCCAGGGCGTTTCTTTGGCTGGTTCTCAAGCGATGAGTATTCCCGTGAGGCACTGTCGGGTGATATCGAGCGGCTGCGCTCTTTCTACCTTGACCGTGGCTACGTCAACTTCGACGTGACCTCCACGCAGGTTTCCATCGGCCCTGAAAAGTCCGAGATCTTCGTGACGCTCAATATCGATGAAGGCAACCAGTACCGCGTAGGCAACGTGCGCTTTGCAGGCGATCTTCAGATCAATGAAAGCGAAGCGCGCGAGCTACTTGAGATCAATAGTGGCGATATCTTCTCGCGCGGGCAGGTTAACGCTTCCACTGAAGCGCTGCGTCAACGCCTGGGCGCTGAAGGGTTTGCATTTGCCGACATCCAGGGCATCCCAGAAATGGCCGGCGATGGTGAGACCGTTGATCTGGTCATCGCCGTTGACCCAGGTCAGCGTACCTACGTGCGACGTATCGAGTTCTACGGTAATACCACGACCCAGGATGAAGTGCTGCGTCGTGAAATGATCCAGATGGAAGGTGCCCCGGCATCGACCGAATCGATTACCCAGTCGCGTCAGCGCCTGGAGCGGCTTGGCTTCTTTAGCCAGGTAGAAGTGAATACCCAGCCTGTTCCCGGCGAGCCCGACCAGCTGGACGTTACCTATAACGTTGAAGAGCAACCCTCGGGCTCGGTATCGGCAAGTGTCGGTTTTTCACAAAGCGCCGGGGTTATTTACGGCGTTGGGCTTGCCCAGAACAACTTCCTGGGAACCGGTAACCGCGTCAATATTGGCGCCCAGCGCAGTGACACCTTTACCAGCGTCAACTTTGCCTTTACCGATCCTTATTGGACACTTGACGGTATTTCCCGCGGTTATAACGTGTTTTATCGTGAAACCGATTACGCCGACTCGGATATTTCTACCTATTCAACCGATGCTTACGGCGCGGGTATCAACTTTGGCTACCCGATCAGTGAGCTGTCGCGGCTGAATTTCGGGGCGAGCATCGAAGATATCTCGGTCAAAACCTATAACGATACGGCCTCGGAAATTCGCCGCTATGTTGATGATGAGGGTGAAGATGCGCAGGCCCTTAAGCTGACCGCCAGCTGGACGCGCAACAACCTTAATCGGGGAATCATGCCCACGGCCGGTAACTATCAGCGCTTGTCGCTTGAAACGGGCGTGCCGGGTAGCGATGCCGAGTACTACAAGCTGCGCGCCCGTGCCCAGCAGCTGTTCCCGATCAATGATGATGAAACCTGGGCGCTCAAGTTCAGCGGTAACCTGGGCTATGCCAATACGCTGAATTCCAACGATCCTTACCCTTTCTATGAAAATTTTTACTCGGGTGGTCTGGGCTCGGTACGTGGTTTTACCTCCAACACGCTGGGTCAGCGGACAACGCCGTCTGTTGAAGGTGGCCGCGACCGTACCCTGGGGGGTAACGTACAGGTAGAAGGTAGCGCTGAAATTATCTTCCCCATGCCGTTTGTGGAAAACCAGCGCTCCGTTCAGCCATCGCTGTTCGTAGATGCGGGTAATACCTTCCTGAGTTCCTGCTACGATGTGCTGGAAGAGGATCAGGCGCGCCAGCAGTGTAGCTCTGGCGTGGATCTGGGCGATTTGCGTTATAGTGTGGGCGTCGGTCTTTCTTGGCTAACGCCTGTCGGGCCACTGACCTTTAGCATCGCCGAGCCGCTTAACGATAAAAGCGGCGACGATACGCAGTTCTTCCAGTTCTCTCTGGGACAAACGTTCTAATATTGCGACGGAGCGCACTTGCGAGGTGCGCGCTAGCCTGAATGACAAGGAGTTGACTCGATGCGTAAACTGACAGCGGCGGCGTGCCTGTTTGGTGCAATGATTTTGCCGGCTCATGCAGCACAAGCCGCAGAAGTGGCCGTGCTGGATTGGCGGGCAGCTTTGATGAATACTCAGTCAGCCCAAACCTCACTGAGCCAGCTGGAAGGCCAGATTGGCAGCCAGCAGCGTGAAGCCCAGGGCCTGGGTAACGAGCTACAGCAGTTGCAGGAGCGCCTGCAGCGCGATGGTGAAACCATGGCGCAGTCCGAGCGCGACTCATTGATCGCCGAGCTTCAGCAAAAGGGCAGTCGTTTTGAACAGTTGCGTCGTGAAGTGATCCAGGCGCAGCAGCGTTCCGAGCAGCAGTTCCTGGAAAGTGCTGAAGCCAAGCTCGAGCAGGCGGTTGAGCAGGTGCTGGCACGCCATAATATTGACGTGCTGGTTGAGCCTCAAGGGGTGCTGCACTCGTCAGTTGATTTGCCAAACGTAACCGAAGAGGTTACGCAGATCTTTAACTCCATGTAATTCATCTTTAATGACTGCCGGTGCAGCCTTGCTGCACCACTGTTTCCTGGGCTCCCATGACGCACGCTTTGAATCACCTCACCCTTGCGGACATCGCTCGCCATTTAGGCGTTACCTTTGAAGGTGATGCCGAACAACCCATTCGCGGCCTAGCGACTCTTAAGGAGGCCAAGCCCGATCAAGTAGCTTTTCTGGCGAACCGGGCCTACCTGAAAGATTTGGCCACGACCCAGGCAGCCGCTGTACTGCTGCATCCTGAGCATGGCAAACACTGTCCGGTGCCTCGTCTGGAGACGAATAACCCTTACCTGGGCTACGCCAAACTTTCCCAGCTATTTGACCCGCTTCCTGCCCGCGATAAGCCTGGTATCCATCCAACCGCCGTTGTCGCCGACAATGTAGCGTTGGGTAAGGATGTTTCCATTCAGGCTCATGCCGTGGTGGAAGAAGGGGTAACGTTGGGAGATTACGTGGTGGTTGGCGCGGGAAGCGTCGTTGGGGCGGATAGCGTCATCGGCGAGCGCACCCGGCTGCACGCCAATGTAACTGTATGCCATGGCGTCGTAATTGGTAAGCGGGTGATCCTGCAAAGCGGCTGTGTGATTGGCGGTGATGGTTTTGGGTTTGCCCACGATGGAGAAGGCTGGCACAAGATTGCTCAGCTGGGTGGCGTTGTGCTGGGTGATGATGTTGAAGTGGGCAGTTGCTCGAGTATTGACCGTGGCGCTCTTGGCGATACGGTAATTGGCGATGACGTCAAGATCGATAGCCAAGTGCAGATCGCGCATAACGTCACTATTGGCGCCCATAGTGCGCTGGCTGGCTGTGTAGGCATTGCCGGGTCTACCAAAGTGGGCAAGCACTGCATGCTGGGCGGCGGCGTCGGCTTATCTGGCCATCTGACGATCTGTGATGGGGTTCAGGTGACGGGCATGAGTCTGGTCACCAATTCGATTCACAAGCCTGGCGTGTACTCCTCCGGTACCGGCGCCATGGGTAACACCCAGTGGCGTAAAAATGCGGTACGTTTTAAACAGCTGGACGATATCGCCAAGCGCTTGTCGCGGCTTGAAAAAAACACACGTGATACATAAAGGTCACATTATTTGCTGGGAAAGTGACTTGAGGCTTAATCACTGCGGGGTATAATCCTTTGCCCTTTGACCAGCCGGGGCGCTGGTATTTGCCTGATGATTATCAGGCGTTTTTCATTTTTGAGGTCGTTACGATGGTTATGGATATTAACGAAATTCGCGAATACTTGCCCCACCGCTATCCCTTTTTGCTGGTGGATCGAGTAACGGAATTGACCGTAGGTGAATCCATCGTTGCGTTTAAAAACGTTAGCATTAACGAACCTTTTTTCAACGGACATTTCCCTCATCATCCTATTATGCCGGGTGTGCTGGTCGTTGAAGCGCTCGCTCAGGTTTGCGGTATCCTGGGCTTTAAAACGGTCAACAAGCTGCCGGCCGATGGCTATGTTTACTATCTGGTAGGTAGTGACAATGTTCGCTTCAAGCGTCCCGTGATGCCAGGCGACAAGCTCACACTGGAAGCTAATGTAATCCGCGGCAAGCGCGGCATCTGGAAGTTTGCCTGTCGTGCGACGGTGGATGGTGAGCTTGCCTGTGAAGCGGAAATTATTTGCGCTGAGAGGAAGGTTGCTTGATACACCCTACTGCACTGATCGACCCGGCAGCCCAGCTTGCCGATGACGTTGAGGTTGGCGCCTTTAGCGTTATTGGGCCTGACGTCACGATCGGCGAAGGCTCTATCATTGGCCCGCATGTGGTGGTTAAGGGCCCCACGGTGCTGGGTAAGCGCACGCGTATTTTCCAGTTCGCCTCGGTAGGCGAGGATTGTCAGGACAAGAAGTATGCAGGCGAGCCTACCCGGCTGGTGATGGGTGACGACAACGTGGTACGCGAAGGCGTTACACTTCACCGCGGCACCGTGCAGGATCGCAGTGAAACCACTATCGGCTCGCGTAACCTGTTCATGGCGTATGTCCATGTCGGCCATGACTGTGTAATCGGCAACGACTGCATTCTCGCCAACCAGGTAACGCTTGCAGGCCATGTGACGCTAGGCGATCACGCCATTTTAGGTGGATTGTCTGCTGTGCATCAGTTCTGTCATTTTGGCGAGCATGCCATGGCAGGCGGTGGCTCAATCATTACCAAGGATACGCCCGCCTATATCATGATCAACGGTAACCCTGCCGAAGCGCGCGGGCTTAATCTGGTGGGCTTGAAGCGGCGCGGCTTTAGCCGTGAGGCCATCAATGCGCTCAGTGCTTCCTACAAGCTGGTCTATCGCCAGGGGTTAACGGTAGAGCAGGCGCTTGAAGAGATGCGCACACGCTTTGATCTAGACGAAGTGGCCCATTTTGCCGCCTCTATCGAGCGTTCAACCCGCGGTATTACCCGCTAAGCATGTTTTCCTTATGACGTTGAAGCGCGTTTATCTCGTCGCAGGCGAGCTTTCGGGAGATATTCTCGGGGCTGGCCTGATGCGTGCACTAAAGGCGCGCCATTCACAGGTTGAGTTTCGGGGCATCGGCGGCCCGCGCATGATAGCTGAAGGCATGGAGAGCCGCTTTCCGCTCGAAACGCTTTCTGTGATGGGGCTTGTCGAGGTAATCAAACACCTGCCCGAACTGGTGAGCGTGCGCCGCACGCTGCGTCGCGAAGCGCTTGCTTGGCAACCCGATATCATGGTGGGCATTGATGCACCGGACTTTACGCTTGGCCTGGAAAAGCAATTGCGCCGTGCGGGTATCAAAACGGCGCACTATGTCAGCCCTTCCGTATGGGCATGGCGACAAGGCCGGGTGAAGGGGATTGCCCAATCGGTGGATGGCATGCTCACGCTGCTGCCCTTTGAGGCCGACTTCTATCGCGAGCATCAGGTGCCCGTTGCCTTTGTTGGCCACCCGCTTGCTGATGAGCTGCCGCTTGAAAACGATCGCGTCGCAACGCGCCAGGCGCTCGGCTTTGATGAAGACGCGCCGGTGCTTGCGTTATTGCCAGGCTCGCGGGGCAATGAAATACGTTTCCTGGGTCATACGTTTTTAGCCGCCGCTGAGCTGCTGTGCCAGCGTCACGCCACGCTAAAGGTTGTGGTTCCGGCTGCTTCAGCGCTGCGTCATGACGAAATCCAGGCGCTCTTGTCTCACTATCCAACGCTTGTCGAGCGTGTACAGCTGCTGAATGGTCAGGCGCGAGAGGCGATGGTCGCCAGTGATGCCGTACTTCTGGCGTCCGGGACCGCCGCGCTTGAAGCCATGCTGTGTCACCGGGCGATGCTGGTCGCGTACAAGATGGCGCCCGCTACGCATTGGCTTGCCAAGCGTATGGTGAAAACCCAGTGGGTATCGCTACCTAATCTGATCGCTCAGCAAAGCGTAGTGCCCGAACTTATCCAGGATGCGGCGACGCCTGAGGCCATTGCGGACCAGCTTCATGAGCTGCTTAGCGATCACGAAGCACGCCTGGCGCTAGAGGCCCTCTTTGCCACGATGCATGCCAACTTGCAGCGCGATGCCAGTCGACGCGCCGCTGAGGCGATAACCGCCATCGCGCTCGGCCAGCCATTGGAGAATGACCATGCCAGCTAAACCAAGCAACTTTCCGCCGCTTGAAATCGCCTATATGGGTGAGCGCTTGGCCGGGGTCGATGAAGTCGGGCGTGGGCCATTAATCGGTAGCGTCGTGGCCGCAGCGGTGATTCTTGACCCTACGCGCCCCATTGACGGGCTGGCCGACTCTAAAAAGCTGACCGCCCGCAAGCGTGAAGCGTTAGATGTGCAGATTCGCGAGCAGGCGTTGGCGTTTGTGGTGGCCGAGGCCAGCGCCGCCGAAGTCGACCAGCTCAATATCTACCACGCCACGCATCTGGCGATGCGCCGCGCCATTGACGGTTTAGCCCCTGCTGCCGAGTATTTGCTGGTAGATGGCAACCGGTTGCCGGGGCACGTTTTACCGGGTCAGGCAGTGGTCAAAGGCGATGCGCGTCATCCAGCGATTGCCGCGGCATCGATTCTTGCCAAGGTAGCGCGCGATGCCCAAATGGTCGAGTTGGATATGCGCTATCCTGAGTATGGTTTTGCGCGCCACAAGGGTTATCCAACCCAACAACACCTTGAGGCGCTGGCGGCCCATGGGCCGCTCGCCGAGCACCGCCGCAGCTTTGCGCCTGTGCAGCGTCAGCTAGCTCTGTTGTAAGCCATAAGCCCGTTTCTTTTTACCGAGATTTTACCGAGAGTGTCATGACGGTACCGTTTGTTCATCTACGTTTGCACAGTGAATACTCCCTGGTCGACGGCTTGGTAAAACTTAAGTCCCTGGTCAGCACCACCGCTGAGCGCGGCATGCCTGCGTTGGCGCTAACTGACGAGACAAATCTGTTTGGCCTGGTAAAGTTTTATAAAGCCGCACAGGGGGCCGGTCTAAAGCCGATTATCGGCAGCGATCTGTGGCTCACCAACCCGCATGACGACGCCCACCCTTATCGCATCACACTTTTGGCGATGAACGCCGATGGCTATCGCAACCTGACCGAGCTGATCTCCAAGGGCTGGACCCACGGCCAGCGTCAGGGGCGGGCCATTTTGGACAAGCGCTGGGTGCTTGAACAAAGTGACGGCCTGATTGCGCTGTCCGGTGGGCGGGAGGGCGATATAGGCCGCCACCTGCTCTCGGATCACGAGCGCGAAGCGCGCATGCTCCTTGAGGAGTGGCAGGCCGCATTCCCGGAGCGCTTCTATCTGGAGCTGACCCGCACCGGCCGGCCGTTGGAAGAAGCTTGCGTTCATGCCAGCGTCAAGCTGGCCCTAGATACCGGCACCCCGGTGGTAGCCACCAACGATGTACGCTTTCTTGAGCGCGACGACTTCTGGGCCCACGAAACGCGCGTTGCTATCGGTGAAGGCAAGGCGCTGGATGACCCGCGCCGCGAGCGCCGCTACACCGAAGAGCAGTACCTGAAAAGCCCTGAGGAAATGGCCGCACTGTTCTCGGATATCCCCGAGGCGCTGGAAAACAGCGTGATGATTGCCGAGCGCTGCAGCGTGGATGTGCGTCTGGGCGAGATATTCTTGCCCGAGTTCGAAATTCCCGAGGGCATGACCCAGGATGAGTTTTTCCGTAAGGTTTCCCACGATGGCCTGACGGATCGTCTCGACTTTCTGTTCCCGGCCGAACGCTACCCCCGTGATAGCGATGAGTATAAAGCCATCGACCAGCGCTACCGCGAGCGGCTGGAGTTCGAGCTTAACGTTATCATCCAGATGGGCTTTCCCGGCTACTTCCTGATCGTGATGGACTTTATCCAGTGGGCCAAGGATAACGACGTACCGGTGGGCCCTGGGCGGGGTTCCGGTGCCGGGTCGCTGGTGGCCTACGCGCAAAAGATTACCGACCTTGATCCGATTGGCTATGACCTGCTGTTCGAGCGGTTCCTGAATCCCGAACGTGTTTCCATGCCCGACTTTGACGTCGATTTCTGCATGGAAAAGCGCGACAAGGTGATTGAGTACGTGGCCGAGCGCTACGGGCGCGATGCGGTATCCCAGATCGTCACCTTCGGCACCATGGCGGCAAAAGCGGTGGTGCGTGATGTGGCGCGTGCCCAGGGGCGGCCCTATTCGCTGGGCGACAAGCTCTCCAAGCTGATTCCCTTTGAAGTGGGCATGACCCTTAGCAAGGCGATCGAGCAGGAGCCTGCGCTCAAGGAGTTCATCGAGAACGATGACGAGGCCGAAGAGATCTGGGAGATGGCGCTCAAGCTTGAGGGCACGACGCGCGGCACCGGCAAGCACGCGGGGGGCGTGGTCATTGCGCCCACCAAGCTGACTGATTTCTCGCCGCTTCTGTGCGATGAAAACGGTAACGGGCTGGTCGTTCAGTTTGATAAAAACGATATCGAAGACGCGGGGCTGGTCAAGTTCGACTTCCTGGGCCTGCGTACCTTGACCATTATCGATTGGGCGCTGGAAATGGTCGATAAGGTGCGTGCAGTGCACGACCAGGCACCGCTCAATATCGACGCCATTCCGCTGGATGATGGCAAGACGTTCGAGATGCTCAAGCGCGCCGAAACTACCGCTGTATTCCAGCTTGAATCCCGCGGTATGAAGGAACTGATCAAACGCCTATTGCCTGATTCGCTGGATGACATGATCGCTTTGGTGGCGTTGTTCCGCCCCGGGCCCTTGCAGTCCGGCATGGTGGACGACTTTATCAACCGGAAGCACGGCCGCGCAGAAGTCTCTTATCCACACCCGGATTACCAGCACGAGCTGTTGAAGCCGGTACTTGCGCCGACCTACGGGATTATCCTGTACCAGGAGCAGGTCATGCAGATCGCTCAGGTGATGGCAGGCTATACCCTGGGCCAGGCCGATATGCTGCGTCGGGCGATGGGTAAGAAAAAACCCGAAGAGATGGCCAAGCAGCGCGACGGCTTCATGGAGGGTTGCGCGGCAAACGGTATTGATAAAGACCTTGCCGGTAACATCTTCGACCTAGTGGAAAAATTCGCCGGCTACGGTTTTAACAAGTCACACTCGGCCGCCTACGCCCTGGTCTCCTACCAGACGGCGTGGCTCAAGGCGCACTACCCCGGGCCCTTTATGGCTGCGGTAATGTCCACTGAAATGGACAACCTGGACAAGGTAGTGCCGTTAATCGAGGAGTGTCGAAATCTCAAGCTGACCGTCACTCCTCCGGACGTAAACGTAGGTGGCTACAAGTTTACCGTGGATACCGAAGGCCGCGTGGTTTACGGCCTGGGGGCGATTCGTGGCGTAGGTGAAGGCCCCATTGGGGCGATTGTTGAAGCGCGGGAAACCGGTGGACCTTTTACCGACCTATTCGATTTCTGCCGTCGGCTTGACCCCAAGCGCATGAACAAGCGCACGCTTGAGGCGCTGATTCGCTCAGGCGCCCTGGACAACCTTGGCCCTAACCGGGCAGTGCTGGCGGCCTCCATGGAAGACGCACTAAAAGCCGCCGCCCAGAACCACACCAACCAGAGCCTTGGCATGCTGGACATGTTCGGCGAGGCGTTTGCCGACCCCGAGGATGAACAGGCCAACGTGTATGCGGACTACCTGGGGGCACGCGAATGGACCGATCGCGAGCGTCTTTCCGGTGAAAAAGACACTCTCGGGTTGTATCTGACCGGGCACCCCATTGACGAGTACGAGCGGGAGCTGAAACGTTTCGTATCAACCCGGATCAGCGATCTAAAGCCCTCCCGCGAGCCTCAGCGAGTAGCCGGGTTGGTGGTGGCGATGCGCACCATGAAATCTAAGCGCGGCGATACCATGGCGTTTATCACCCTGGATGATCGCACCGGTCGCATTGAAGCATCGCTTTTTGGTGAAATGTTCGAGCAGCTGCGCGGTCAGATCGAGTCTGACCAGGTGCTGATCGTTGAAGGCGAGGTGTCCAGTGACGACTTCTCCGGCGGCCTCAGGCTGCGGGGCAAAGATGTCACGCCCATGGTCACCGCGCGTATCCGCTACGGCCAGGCGGTAGAGCTTGCGCTGAACGCCGAGCATATCAACGGGCGTCTGGTGGAAAGTCTGCGCGATAGCCTGACGCCCTACCGCAGCAGCGACGGTTTGCCGGTACGGGTACAGTATCGCCATGTTGACGCGGTTGGCTGGCTAGAGCTTTCTGATGAGTGGAAAGTCGCGCCCAGCGATGGCCTGTTGCTCGCGCTGCGCGACGTGGAGGGGCAGGCGGGCGTTCAGCTTCGCTATCGCTAAGCCCGGTCGTGAATAGCGGCGGGCAATTTAATTGAGCGGGCATTACCTTGCGTGGCAGGGTCAGGGTGCGATAATAGCCCCATCAGATGCTCGTTTCGACAAGGCTTCTTTTTTTTTAA
Source organism: Vreelandella populi (assembly GCF_003989825.1). Classification (GTDB taxonomy): domain Bacteria; phylum Pseudomonadota; class Gammaproteobacteria; order Pseudomonadales; family Halomonadaceae; genus Vreelandella; species Vreelandella populi. Next base: position 635,054 of record NZ_RZHE01000006.1, on the reverse strand, counting down.
TAGGCAGCTTATAGGCAAAGCCGATGAATCCTAATTATCTCGATTTTGAACAGCCCATTGCCGAACTTCAGGCAAAAATTGAGGAGCTGCGTTTGGTCAGCTCCGACAGCGTTAATCTCTCCGACGAGATATCCCGGTTGGAGGAGAAAAGTCGCAAGCAGACAGAATCGATCTTCAAGGATTTGACTCCCTGGCAGGTCTCTCAGCTGTCGCGTCATCCTCAGCGCCCCTATACGCTGGATTATCTTGAGTACGTGTTCAGCGATTTTGACGAGCTGCATGGCGACCGTAATTTCGCCGACGATGCCGCCCTGGTAGGCGGTGTGGCACGCTTGAACGACAAGCCTGTGATGGTGATTGGCCATCAGAAAGGGCGCGATGTTAAAGAGAAGGTGCGCCGCAACTTTGGCATGCCGCGCCCGGAAGGCTATCGCAAGGCGTGCCGCCTGATGGAAATGGCCGAGCGCTTTAAAATGCCGATTCTGACCTTTATCGATACCCCCGGCGCCTACCCGGGTATCGATGCGGAAGAGCGTGGACAAAGCGAGGCTATCGCTTATAACCTCGCGGTCATGTCGCGTCTGAAAACGCCGATTATCTCCACCGTAGTGGGTGAGGGCGGTTCGGGCGGAGCACTGGCAATTGGCGTGTGCGACGAACTGAACATGCTGCAGTACTCCACCTACTCGGTTATTTCGCCGGAAGGTTGCGCCTCTATCTTGTGGAAAAGCGCCGAGAAAGCTTCCGATGCGGCGCAGGCCATGGGCATCACCGCCGAGCGCCTTAAAGAGCTGGGCTTTGTGGATACCCTGATCAAAGAGCCGCTGGGCGGCGCACACCGCCACCCGCAGGCCACCGCCGAGCGGGTCAAAGAGACGCTGACCGCGAGTCTCGAGCGCCTGCAGGCGCTGGATACCGACGCGCTCTTGGAGCGTCGCTACAAACGTCTGATGAGCTATGGCGCCCCAGCGGCTTGAACCGCTTGAACGCTTGCTGAACGGCGCCCTGGCGGTAACCCCGCCGGGGCGCTCTGTTTGGGTGGCCCTTTCAGGCGGGCTTGATTCATCGCTGCTGGTGCATCTGGCAAGCCGTGTATGCCGCCGAGCAGAGCGCTCGCTTCGGGCCATCCATATCCATCACGGATTACAAACCGCAGCAGACAACTTTGAACAGCATTGCCAGGCGCTGTGTAAGAGCCTTGACGTGCCTCTGGCGGTGGTACATGTATCGGTTAACCCGTGTGATGGCGGCATTGAAGCGGCGGCACGTCAGGCGCGTTACGCGGCGTTTTACGAGCATATCCCGGCAGGTGATTGTGTCTGGCTGGCGCAACATCAGGATGATCAGGCGGAAACGCTGCTGCTAGCCGCGCTGCGCGGCAGCGGCATTCGGGGCTTGGCAGGTATGCCTTACCGTCGTGAAGCGCAAGGTCTTTGCTTTATTCGCCCTTGGCTATCGGTTAGCCGTAAACACCTTGAAGCCTGCGCCCATGCGTTAGCCCTTCGGTGGTGTGAAGACCCTACCAACCGTGATCTGGCGATTGATCGTAACCGATTACGCCATGCGGTAATCCCAACCCTTGAAGGCCGCTGGCCGCATGCAAGCGGGGCGCTTGCCCAAAGTGCTGCCCATGCCGGTGAGGCGGACGCGCTGTTGATTGAATATGCAAAGGCGGAGCTTGATACGCTGCGGTTAAGTGCCGGGTGTATTGACGCCGCTGTGCTCGCCACGCGCTCGCGGCCGCGTCAGCGGTTATTGGTGCGTACCCTGTGTCAGCAACAGCACTTGCCAACGCCGCCAAAACGGCGCCTGGAAGCCCTTTTGGAGCAGTTGTCGGCGGCGGTTGACGCCAATGTGCAGGTTAGCTGGCCGGGTGCCGAGGCTCGTGTGTGGCGCAAGCAACTCTATATTATGGCGCCGCTGCAACCCTTGCCTCCATGGCAGCATACATGGGATGGCCTGCCAGGCCTTGAGACGCCATTAGGCGTCCTTGAACTTGCCGTGCCGACGCAAACGCCCCTGACGCTTCGCTGGCGCCAGGGAGGGGAGGTGATTGCGCTGACCCAACGAGGGCGTCGTGATGTCAAACGCCTTCTCCAGGAAGCGAATATACCGCCTTGGGAGCGCGAACGGCTCATCATGGTCATGCGAGATGATACCTGCCTGGGCGTGATCGGACCGCCCGCCAGAGTGCTCTGGCAGGCGGCAGATGTCACCATCACACGGATAGCGATGTAGCCGCGTCGCTTTTCTGAGTTACGCCTGAATCACGTTCAGGGTAAACCCGGCTGCCGCCATATAAGCTTGTTCCTGCTCGATGTCGGTGCTGAACAGGGTAGGTTCTTCGCCTGCCGGCAGTGTCAGCGTCAGGCCCGTTGCGTTAGCGCTGATCTTGGGCAGCGGTGGCGCGCTTTCCGGGCGCGAATGGTTGAGCAGCACCGCCAGGCGCAGAAGCTGTGCAAGCTTGGCACTATGGGGCTGCTGCGCTTTGGGGAGCGCCTGCCACTCTTTGAGCGGAAATTTGCGCCGGTGAGCGCGCACCAGAAAGGCTAGCTGGTACTGCTCTGGGCGTGAAAAACCGGCCAGATCGGAGTGTTCCAACAGATACGCGCCGTGGCGGTGAAACTGGCTATGGGAAATTGCCAGGCCAATTTCATGCATGTGGCTGGCCCACTGCAGGTAGTGGCCATGCTCATGGGTTAACGACCAGGGGCGCTTGACCTGCTGAAACAGGCGCAGGGCGGTATCGGCGACGTTATCCGCCTGACGGGTATCTACATCGTAGATTCGCTTGAGAACCTCCAGGCTTTTGGAGCGGGTATCCTCGGCGCTGTTGCGTCCGGCCATATCGTAAAGCACGCCTTCGCGCAGGGCGCCGTCGGCGTAGCGCATCTGCTCAAGCTCGAATGCCTCGAAAACGGCGCCTAAAATCGCGATCCCTGCCGGGAATACCCTGGCGCGGTCCGGCTTCAATCCCTCCAGCTCCACCTTATCCAAGTGTTTGCATTTAAGTAGCCGTTCACGCAGTTTTTTCAAGCCGCTGCGGGTAATCACACCTTCATTAGGCGTATCGCCGTAGGCCAACAGAACGCTGGCAGCCGCCTTGATCGTGCCGCTGGAGCCAACCGGGTCTTCCCAGCCCAGACGTTGGTAAGGGCGCTGGATATGGGCAAGTTCTGATAACGCGGCAAGCTCTGCACGGCGCATGCGTTTTTCGCTAAGCTCGCCATCAGGGAAAAAGCGGCTGGTAAAGGTGACACAGCCCATGCGCAGACTTTCAAGCGCCTTGGGTTCGAACTCTTCGCCAATGATAAACTCTGTGGAGCCACCACCAATATCGACGATCAATCGACGACCTGTCTCGGCCAGGGCATGTGCAGCACCCAGATAGATAAGCCGGGCTTCTTCGCGACCAGCAATAATCTCGATGGCATGGCCTAGCTGGGCTTCAGCACGCTCAATAAATGCCTGACTGTTCTGAGCGTCACGAAGTGCATTGGTGCCCACGATACGCAGATTGGGGCTCTCGATATCGCTTAAAAACGGGGCAAACCGGCTCAGGCAGTCCAAAGCACGCTGCATGGCGGCTTCGTTAAGCTTACCGTCTTCCTCCAGACCGGCCGCCAGCTGGACTTTTTCGCCTAGACGGGCGACAACCTGCAGGCGCTCATTCTGATAGTTGGCGACTAGCAGGTGAAAACTGTTGGAGCCGAGGTCTATGGCGGCTAAGCGCTGGGGTGCCGCGCTTTCCAGCTCGCTGGCAGGAGCAGTAAGGGGGGACGAAATATCCTTGGGCATAAGCAATCCTTCGTATTGGCTATGCCAAGGTTGCGGTGCAGGGTAGTTATTGTCAATTGGCAAACGCTTGCGTTTATGGCGGGCCTTGACTACCATCGGACTACTGGCTCGATCCAACATGGCGTGTAGCCATATTGCCATTTTACGATCACCTCTTTTAAAATGGCATCGCTGTAAGGGTTCAGGCGCTGTTGCCTCAGACGTATCCCGGTTCTTGAAAGTTCTATTCACTTAATACTATGCTTCTCCAACGCTTGTTAGAATGCTTTTTATAACGCGTATTGATTAGTTTATTCGTATTGACTAAATAGCACTTGTCCAGAATAGTACGGATGCTGACTAAAGTACTTGTCCAGATAGCGTCAGCCAGAATTCCAAGTCGTCAGATTACCTACTGACTGGTTCTTTTCTTATACTGGTCAGAGCACACAGCTGCTAGCACCCTCGAACCGAGCAATAACTCATCGCCTCACTGTATTGCCGCCATGAGTTAGCATTCGCTTAGTAATTCATTCGAGCATGTGCCTTATCGGGGTCTGAACGCATCACACGGTGCTTAGCCCTATCATTAAACGCTACGCCTCCTGTCTTATTTCGGCGCTTGCGCCTAGCTTCCATGAGCAATTTTCTAACACACCGATGAATCTCACTGAACTCAAGCAAAAATCCGTTCCCGAGCTGCTCGATATCGCCCGCGAAATGGGTATCGATAACCTCGCCCGTTCGCGCAAGCAGGACATCATTTTCGCCATCCTCAAGAAACACGCCAAAAGCGGTGAGGACATCTATGGTGATGGTGTGCTGGAAATTCTTCAGGATGGCTTTGGCTTCCTGCGCAGCGCTGACAGCTCCTATCTCGCCGGTCCGGACGATATTTACGTATCGCCCTCGCAGATCCGCCGCTTCAATTTGCGCAAAGGCGACTCCATTTCCGGCAAGATTCGCCCGCCCAAAGAAGGCGAACGCTACTTTGCCCTGCTCAAGGTTAGCCAGATCAACTTTGACCGTCCGGAAAATGCCAAGCATAAGATTCTCTTTGAGAACCTGACGCCGCTTTTCCCGGATGAGCGTCTGCGTATGGAGATCGGTAACGGCTCCACGGAAGATCTGACGGCCCGTATCATCGACTTGACCGCGCCCATCGGTAAAGGTCAGCGTGGTCTGCTGGTGTCTCCGCCCAAGGCGGGTAAGACCCTGATGCTGCAGAACATCGCCACCTCTATCACGCGCAACAGCCCTGAGTGTCATCTGATCGTGCTGCTGATCGATGAGCGCCCGGAGGAAGTGACCGAAATGTCGCGCACCGTGCGTGGCGAAGTGGTTGCCTCTACCTTTGACGAGCCGCCGGCACGCCACGTTCAGGTGGCCGAAATGGTTATCGAGAAGGCCAAACGTCTGGTTGAGCACAAGAAAGACGTGGTCATCCTGCTGGACTCGATTACCCGCTTAGCGCGTGCCTACAACACCGTGGTTCCAAGCTCCGGCAAGGTACTCACCGGTGGTGTTGACGCCCATGCCCTTGAGAAGCCCAAACGCTTCTTCGGTGCAGCGCGTAATATCGAAGAGGGCGGCAGCCTGACGATCATCGCCACGGCACTCGTCGATACCGGCTCCAAGATGGACGAAGTCATCTTCGAGGAGTTCAAGGGTACCGGCAACATGGAAGCGCACCTTGACCGTAAGCTGGCCGAAAAGCGCGTTTTCCCGGCGATTAACATTCGCCGCAGCGGTACACGCCGTGAAGATTTGCTGGCGTCCGAGGACGAGATGCAGCGCATGTGGATTCTGCGCAAGCTGCTCAACCCCATGGAAGACACAGCAGCGACAGAATTCCTGATCGATCGTCTGAAGGATACCAAGACGAACCTTGAGTTCTTTGATGCGATGAAGCGTCGCTAACGCCAATCGGCGTGGCGGCGCAGGCCCACCGGGGAGTATGTCTTGAAGTATAACGACTTGCGCGAGTTCATAGCGGCGCTGGAAGCGCGCGGTGAACTCAAGCGTATCCAAGCCGAAGTCGATCCTTACCTGGAAATCACCGAAATCTGCGACCGCACACTGCGTGCCGGTGGCCCGGCACTTCTTTTTGAGAATGTGAAGGGTCACGATATGCCGCTTCTGGGCAATCTTTTCGGTACGCCCAAGCGTGTGGCGCTGGGGATGGGCCAGGAGTCGGTCGAGGCGCTGCGTGAAGTAGGCAAGCTCCTGGCGTTTCTGAAAGAGCCGGACCCGCCCAAGGGCTTGAAAGACGCCTGGGATAAGCTGCCCATCTTCAAGCAGGTGCTCAGCATGGGGCCCAAAAGCGTCAAGCGCGCCCCAGTGCAGGAAGTCGTGTATGAAGGTGACGAGGTCGACCTTGGCCTGCTGCCCATTCAGCACTGCTGGCCGGGTGACGCCGCGCCGCTGGTTACCTGGCCTCTGGTGATTACCCGAGGGCCGCATAAAAAGCGCCAGAACCTGGGTATTTACCGTCAGCAGAAGATCGGCAAGAACCGACTGATCATGCGCTGGCTCTCGCACCGTGGCGGGGCGCTGGACTTCCTCGAATTTCAGAAAGCTCACCCCGGCGAGCCGTTCCCGGTGGCCGTGGCCCTCGGTGCGGATCCAGCCACCATTCTGGCCGCCGTTACCCCGGTTCCCGATTCTCTTTCCGAGTACGCGTTTGCCGGGCTATTGCGCGGCTCGCGTACTGAGCTCGTCAAGTGCGGCCATTCAGACCTTGAAGTCCCGGCCTCTAGTGAGATCATTCTGGAAGGCTTTATCCATCCTGATGATATGGCACCGGAAGGCCCCTATGGCGACCACACCGGTTACTACAACGAGGTGGATCACTTCCCGGTCTTCACCGTCACGCGCATGACCATGCGCCGGGATGCGATCTATCACTCCACCTATACCGGAAGGCCTCCGGATGAGCCGGCGGTTCTGGGCTTGGCGCTTAACGAAGTGTTCGTGCCCATTCTCTGCAAGCAGTTCCCGGAGATCGTCGATTTCTACCTTCCCCCGGAAGGGTGCTCGTACCGCATGGCGGTCGTCACCATGAAGAAGCAGTACCCCGGGCACGCCAAGCGCGTGATGATGGGCGTATGGAGCTTTCTGCGTCAGTTCATGTACACCAAGTTCGTGATCGTGCTGGATGACGATGTGGACGCGCGCAACTGGGAAGACGTGATCTGGGCGATCACTACACGTATGGACCCGGCCCGGGATACGGTTATGGTTGAGAATACGCCTATCGATTATCTGGATTTCGCCTCCCCCGTATCAGGGCTGGGTTCCAAGATGGGTCTGGATGCGACCAATAAGTGGCCGGGAGAGACCGATCGCGAGTGGGGTACTCCCATTGTGATGGACGAAGCGGTAAAAAACCGTGTGAACGAGCGCTGGGAAGAACTGGGGATCGATATTCCGCTACCCGCCCCTCGCCATGGCGGCTGATACTGCCGCCCACGCGGATCGATTTTCTACAAAGAGGCTTTCATGAGCGCAAGGACGTTACGAGAGACTGCGACGTGCAGAACGTTGACCTGCCAGGTAACGGCCGTTGAGGATTTGAGTCCTGATGTATTTGGCGTAACGCTGGAAGGCCGCGCCGAAGCGATGGCCCATGCGCCCGGCCAGTATCTGGAACTTCAGCTGGATGAAAGCACCTGGGTGCCGTTTTCCATTGCCAGCGCCGAGAAAGGTGATGGCGTAATTGAGCTGCATATTCAGCACTGGCCTGAGCGCGATAACTCAGCGCGGCTTCGCAACTTGCTTCAAGTCGCCAATCAACTAACCCTGCGTCTGCCCAGCGGCGAGTGCGTGGTTGATCGGCAAAGCGAGCGCCCGCTGCTGCTGATTGCGGCAGGCACCGGGTTTTCACAAATGAAGGCGATCATAGAAGCTACCCTGCATGACCAGCCTGAGCGGCCAATCTCACTCTGGTGGGCCGCTCGTGAGCATCGCGATCTTTATGCCGAAAGCCTTGCTAGCGAGTGGGCACAACGCTACCCCCAGATTAGTTTCCAGGCGGTGACCGAGTTTCCCCTGACCGAGCCTCTGGCAAGTGGCGAACGCATTCACCACCACCAGGGCCGGGTAGATCTGGTGCTGGAAAAGTCGGGCCTTGCGTTCAGCGATTACGATATTTACCTCTCGGGTTCTCCGGGAATGGTATACGCCTGCCTGGACGTACTAGAAGCCAAAGGCGCCACGGCCGAGCGCGTCTTCTCGGATGTGTTCGCCTACGCACCGCGCCCTTAAACACGCTTATAGCGTTAAATGTCCTGCCTGGGGCGGGCAAGGCAACTGTTTTGCGACGAACAGTTGCCATTTGTCACGCTTGAAGGCAGGATAAAGCAACAGTTTACAAAACCATGGCACCAAACGTCACGTTTTAACGCTTATTTTCGCAGTGCCTCCGGCCTGCCAATAACCCGGAATGATATGCCAACACTTGCCTTCGCCCACACTGCTAAATGCCTGCCTCTTGCGGCGGTTAGCGTGCGCTCGCATGGTGTTGCCTATTTTGGATATTGGTTTAGCGGCGGTGTGCCCGCGGCCGACGTCTGACGTTGCGCTACCAGGCACACCCACTAGGTTGCCTGCCGAATGTCTGAACCCCGGTTGGTAGCCCAGCCGGGGTTTTTGCGTTTAGCACCCTTTGTTCAATGCCATAGACTTTATTCAACACCATCGAAACGTCATCAAGGAGCGGCACCATGACTTATCGCGCTTACCAATACGCTACTGCAACCGGCTATGTGGGCTATGGCTGGCGATTTAGCGGCGCGCGGTCGGTGCAAGCTGCCACCTCCGACCGCGCCAGCCTGGGTGGTAACGCCAGTCAACGATGTCATGCGAGTCCGGAGAATCCTTTATGAACGCCCCAGCAAGCCCAGCCCTGAATATCCAGCGTACTGTTTCTGCCACTGCCCCCACACCCAGTGCCACCACGCTGCTGCCTACACCCGCCCAGCTGCGCCAGAGTGTTTGCGTGGATGCTGCGCTCGCACAGCAGATATCTCATCAGCGCAAAGCGGTACATGACATTCTAAGCGGCCAGGACGATCGCCTGCTGGTGGTGGTCGGGCCTTGCTCGATACACGACCCGGATTCCGCGCTCGAGTACGCCGACCGTCTGGCGGTACTCAGCGAGCAAGTAAGCGAGCGGCTGCTGCCGGTGATGCGCGTCTACGTTGAAAAGCCACGCACTACGGTGGGCTGGAAAGGGCTTGCCTACGACCCGGATCTGGATGGCCGCGGCGATATGGCTAAGGGCATTACGCTATCGCGGGAATTAATGCATGCCGTGGCCGCCCGCGGCCTGTCGGTTGCCACCGAGCTTCTACAGCCCATGCTCGCGCCTTACCTGGATGATCTCTTGAGCTGGGTTGCCATCGGCGCGCGCACCACCGAGTCCCAGCTGCATCGCGAGCTGGCAAGCGATCTAGCGGCAGCAGTCGGTTTTAAGAATGCCACCAGCGGCGATGTGCAAATTGCCATTGACGCGATGCAGGCCGCCGCCCACGGCCACCAGCGCTTTGCCCAGGATGCCAACGGGCGCCCGGTGATGCAGCAGAGCGCTGGCAATCCGCACACCCACGTGGTGCTGCGCGGGGGGCATGGCGAGCCCAACTACCAGGCTTCGCACGTTCAGGCGGCTGTTAAAGCACTCACTCAGGCGGGCCAGAACCCACGGCTAATGGTCGATTGCAGCCATGCCAATGCGCGCAAGGATCACCGCCGTCAGAATGAAGTCATGCTGGATGTACTGGCCCAGCGTCAGGCGGGAAACGTCAATCTGGTTGCGCTGATGCTAGAGAGCCACTTGTTTGAGGGCAAGCAGCCGTTGAAGCCGAACGCCCTGCGCTACGGTGTTTCGGTGACCGATGCCTGTGTTAGCTGGGAGGCAACCGAGCGGTTGCTAAAAACAGCCGCAGAGCGGTTAAGCTAACGTTTAGCGGCCCAGACTTGTTTGCTTTGGTCAGCCCCGTATCATAGAGCGTTCAATTAGATGACGAGGTTGGCCATGGTTTTTACCCTCGAGCAGCATGATTCACATAGATATCGCCGCAAGGCGCGCATGATCAGCTTCGCAATGGCGGGGCAGCTGATTATTTTCGGCATGCTGTTTTCCATGCTGCTGGCATCGACCTTTGGCAGCGGCCCTTGGCTATACGCACTGGGTATATTTCTTGGGCTTCTAGCCACCAGTGCGCTATTTGCCGTGCTGCGCGAGCGTCCGTGGATGACGGAAATGCGTTATGTATGGCAATTGCGCCAGCACCTGTCGCAGATCAGCGGCTTCCTGCCCACTTTGCGTCGCGCAGTTGAAGACGATAACCGGACCGCGCTTGATATCGTCACGTTCTACCATGCGGGCGTGACGCAGCTTGCTGAGCTTAATGGCCGCACGCCACCTGGCGATGCCGCTTGGCTTGCCGAGGCGACGCGCCTTGCCGAGAAGCGAGAAGCACTTGGGCTGCAAGCTCAGGTAGATACCTTCGACTCGCAGGATCTGCACGCCTTCAAGCGAAGCTGAAGCTTTAAGCGACGTTCAGCCGCTATATAATAAACGAGAAATGTAGGGAAGAAATTGATGACACGGTTTTCAAAACCCATCTCGATAGTCGGAGCGGGTATTCTGGCAGTGGCGCTGGCAGGCTGCGCTGCCACACAAATGCCAGAGGCTACGCCTACCCAAACTACAGTGAACAGCAGCGCGCCGCTGTTTCCGTCAGTGCTGTTTGCGGGCACGGCCGAGCGCTTTCAAGGCTGGCACTGCACGCCGGCCAATCAGCACCTAGTTAGCGCTACCAATGCGCAAGACTTGCGGCTCTGGTCTCTGCATGGCGCGTGGAGGCTTCCCCAGGCTGTGGTAGCCAACGGCGCACGCTATCAGGACGGTAAAATCAGCTTCTGGAACCGCGGCGATGAAGCCCGGGTGGAGACGCCCCGCGGCCAGCTGAAATGTTCGCTGAGTGATGAGCGAGTGGCTATTACCCGTGCAGAAAAACCGGGCGTTATGTTCTGGGGGCAGGGCAATGAGCCCGGCTGGAACGTGGCGTTAGCCCATGATGCGCCGACGCTTGCTCTACAGCTCAACTATGGTGATACGCGTATCGAGCTGCCCTACATGGTCAGCGTGATGGACAACGCAGCGGGGCGGGTAGTGCTTGAAAATGCGCGCGTCGAGCCTTTCTTTCGCCTGCGCATTGAAGCGGCTGCCTGCTTTGACAGCATGAGCGGCCAGCCTTTTCCTTCCCGGGTGACGCTCACCTATGCAGACGAGCAGTACAGCGGCTGTGGGCAAGGAATCGCCCCCTAGCGCAGCGGCTAGCAGCGGTATACAAACCGCTCGACTCGCCAGTGTGATGCCACAAAATCGCTGGCACATAAGGCTGTTACGTCGCCGGTGGCACGCTCGGCAAGCCTTGAAAGGGTGGCAAGGCTTATGCCCCGAGGCGCTTCTACCGCTTCGCTTCTTGCCACCGGCACCCAGTGATTATCCTTCAGGGTGGCAAGCGTAAAGCTAAACGGGTGAAAGCCAGGGAAACCCAGGCGGATATCGGTGGCTACCAACGTTTGGCTGCCGTTAACCAGACGCACGTCGTAGCGTAGAAAGGGGCCGGTAAACCACGTCAAACGCTGGCCCAAGGGGCCTGAAAGCGCGTCCTGTTCAAGCCCTGAATTACGCCATAGCGCTTCTAGCTGGGGCAGGCGGGGCGAATCAAAAACGCTGACCAAACTCTCGTAGTAGCGGTCTTCGCCCACTATCGTGGCCCGCCAGAGCAGAATATTGAAGGGCGTTGGCTGGACGAGAAGCGGCATTTGAGTAAGCCCCTGCTCGGCAAGCGCAGGGGCCAGGCGCTGCTCCACGTTCCATTTTGCGCCTGCTGCCAGAGCTAGATAAAGGCTCGAGGCCGATAACCCCCATACGCAGTATTTGCGCACCCGCTGGGAAGCCAGACCTACGCCCAGGCCAATCAAAAGCGCCAGGGTATAAACAGGGTCGATGATAAAGATAATTGGCCATGCGGCGGGCGGTGTATCCAGCGGCCAGAAAAGTTGAGTGCCGTAGGTCGTTAGCGCATCAAGCAGCGGGTGAGTCACTAAACATAGCGTAAAAAAGCTCCACCAGCGGAGCAGGGAAATATCCCCGGCGGGCGCGAAACGCTTGCACAATACGGCCAGCAGCGTAGCAAGGCCAGTAAGAACAAATACGGAGTGGGAAAACCCGCGGTGCTCGGTCACATTGGCAATTGCATCGCCATAGTCAAGCACCACATCAAGATCAGGCAGGGTGCCTAGCAGTGCGCCAATCAGCACAGCCTTTCGCCCCAGACGACGGCCTAATACCGCTCCACCCACAGCGGCACCTAACGCAGCCTGTGTGATTGAATCCACTGGTTCCTCCTTGAAGCTCGTTAAAATTCCTTCTTAACATTTATTATAAAACGTTATTAATTTTGTGCTTGTGTGTTGCATATTCGCCAAGTGAAAAAATATTGGTAAATGAATACAGCAGGCCAAAGGCGTAATCGGGCAATTTTCTGTTCTGCGCGATATCATGCATCAAGAGTACACTGGAATCGTCATCACTGAAGGAGTAACTGCATGCAATATTTACATACGATGGTGCGCGTTAAGGATATAGACGCCTCATTGCGCTTTTACTGTGACCTGCTGGGGCTTAAAGAGGTGCGCCGCAAGGAGAGCGAAAAAGGTCGCTTTACGCTGATCTTTCTCGCTGCACCGGATGATGAAGAGCGCTCGGCGCAGTTAACCGCCCCCGAGCTTGAGCTGACCTACAACTGGGATCCTGAAGAGTACACCGGCGGGCGCAACTTTGGCCACCTGGCCTATCGGGTGGATGATATTTATGCCCTGTGCCAGAAGTTTCAGGACAACGGCGTGACCATTAATCGTCCGCCACGCGATGGCCATATGGCGTTTGTTAAATCGCCTGACGGTATTTCCATCGAGCTTTTGCAGAAAGGCGATGCGTTGCCTCCTCAGGAGCCCTGGGCTTCCATGGAAAACAGCGGCAGCTGGTAAGCAAAAGGTGAAGGATATGTTCATGAAGAGACTACGCCCACGTGCTGGCCTGCTGCCCTTGCTGGTGCTAGCCACCCTGTTACTCAGCGCGTGTAGCAGCGCGCCCGGGCCGCAGTTGAACGAAGCCTCCCAACATTCAGGGTTATCAGGCCCGATAGTGGGCCAGCGTTGGAACCTGCTGCTGGTAGGTACTGATGAGCGGCTATCGTTTGCAGAAACGCCGTTTTTCACGATCTCGCAGGATGGAACAGTAGCAGGATCTGACGGATGCAACCGCTTTACCGGCCATGTAAGCCTGGGGGAAAGCCATCGTATCGATTTTGAAGGGCTTGCAACCACGCGTATGGCCTGCCCGCAGATGGCCGACGCCAAACGGGTAACGGATATGCTGGATACCGCTTACCGTTATCTGATTGATCACGACCGGCTGGTATTCTTCGGCCCGGATAGCCGCGTTCTCGGCGGCTGGCGTAAGGCGCACTAACGCCCGGAGATTTACAGAACCTAAACCCCTCATGCCCGCTGATGCGGGCATGAGGGGTTTTTTTACGTTCTATTGGCGCAGTATCTAGTGGTGGCCTTGCAGCTTTTGAAAGGCGCTATCGAAGAAGGCAGCCATACGCTCGATCAAGCGGGTAATGTACGTGTTGCATAGAATCCATGGGAGCACTACCAGCGCGATGGCGAGTGCACCAAAGTAGACGTCGCTCACCCAATGGCCGCCCACCATGATTCGCGGCAGAGTAACAAAGATGGTAATTGCTACGGCGACCAAGGCGATCAAGCGGTCGGCGAAGCGCAGCATGAAGCTTGCAAACACCATAGCCAACAGGCCGTGGTCGCTGGGGAAGCTGTTTGCTGCTGTCGCCTTGGCATTCATGTAAGTGTAGTCGGTGAGCAGATTAGCCCCATCGTGCACGATTGTCGGGCTGGGGCGCGCCATCAGCAGGTGCACATGCAAAAGCTCGCCAAGTAATGCGCCCACCGCTGACATGATCAAGCCTATGGCCAGCCACTTCGGCCAGCTGCCGTTGCGGTCGCGCAGCATGGCAAGAAACAGCATTACTAATAGCACCCCAAACATGATCTTGTCGAAGGTGCGAGTATTGAACAGGGCCAGCACTTCTATCCAGCGCGGGTATACCGGGCTGATAAACTGGTTGAAGAAGAAAAACACATCGTCATCAAGCTTGGTCCAGAACAAAAGGGAGGGTAGCCACCAGCTTAGTATCAGGACAAGTCCTAAGAGGTTATAAAATAGAATTCGACGAATTTGCATAGTACGGCGCTCACTAGATGGTTTACATAGTGCAATATGCGCCAGTTTAAATAATTAGCCTGTTAATTAACAGTGTTTCCTAACTCGCTTGTGCCACCAATAACGTGACCCAACGTTTATAGCGGCCATAAAAACGCCCGGCTCCGCAAGGGGCCGGGCGCACTAGCGTCTATGAACCTGGGGAGGGCTTATAGTGCCTCGATCTTGGCCCGCTGCTCTTCCAGCAGTTTCTTGGCAGACTGGAACTCGGCAAGTTTACCGCGCTCTTTCTCGACAACGGCGACCGGGGCTTTGGCGATGAAGCCATCATTACCCAGCTTTTTCTCGATACCGCCAATCAGCTTATCCTGTTTTTCAATTTCTTTGGTTAAGCGGGCTAGCTCGGCATCCTTGTCGATCAGATCGGCCATGGGCACCATCACTTCCATATCACCTACCAGCTGAGTAGCTGAAAGCGGTGCGTCATTGGGGTTTTCAAGCCAGGTGGCACTTTCAAGCTTGGCAAGCTTGGCCAGGAAGTGGTGGTTTTGCTCCAGGCGCTTAACGTCTTCAGGCTGGCCCTTGGTCAGCAGCACGTCCAACGGCTTGCCGGGGGCAATGTTCATCTCTGCGCGGATATTGCGCACGGCGATAATGACGCCTTTCAGCCATTCGATATCCCGGCTGGCCTGCTCGTCGATCTTGCTCTCGTCGGCTTCGGGCCAGGCTTGAAGCATCAGCGAAGCACCTTCGCCCATAAACGTACCGGCCAGAGGCGATACGCGCTGCCAGATCTCCTCGGTAATGTAGGGCATCATCGGGTGAGCAAGGCGTAGGATGGTTTCGAGTACGCGCACTAGCGTGCGTCGCGTTCCACGCTTGGCTTCAACGGAAGCATTTTCGTCCCACAGTACCGGCTTGGAAAGCTCCAGGTACCAGTCGCAGTACTCGTTCCATACGAATTCGTAAAGCGCTTGGGATGCATGGTCAAAGCGGTACTCCTCCATCGCCTTGGTGACCTGGGCCTCGGTTTTCTGCAGCTGGGAAATAATCCAGCGATCAGCCAGCGAAAGCTCCACCTCGCTGCCCTGGCCTTGAGAAGGGATGCCGCAATCCTCGCCTTCAGCATTCATCAATACGTAGCGCGAGGCGTTCCACAGCTTGTTGCAGAAGTTGCGGTAGCCTTCCAGGCGGTTCATATCAAACTTGATATCGCGCCCGGTGGTCGCTTGCGACAGGAAGGTGAAGCGCAGCGCATCGGTGCCGTGGGGCTCGATACCGTCCTTGAACTCATCGCGGGTAGCCTTGGCGATGGCCTTGGCCTTTTGCGGCTGCATCATGTTGCCGGTGCGCTTCTCTAACAGCTCATCCAGCGTGATGCCGTCGATGAGGTCGATGGGATCCAGCACGTTGCCCTTGGACTTGGACATCTTCTGGCCCTGGCCATCGCGCACCAGACCGTGTACATACACGGTCTTGAAGGGCACCTCTCCGGTGAACTTCAGGGTCAACATGATCATCCGGGCAACCCAGAAGAAGATGATGTCGAAACCGGTGACCAGCACGCTGGTGGGGTGGAAGGTCTCAAGGTCAGGCGTCTGTTCCGGCCAGCCCAGCGTGCCGAAGGTCCAAAGACCCGAGCTGAACCAGGTATCCAGCACGTCTTCGTCCTGGGTCAGCACCAGGTCGGCATCCAGGCCATGCTTCTCGCGCGCTTCTTCTTCCGTGCGGGCAACGTAGACGTTACCTTCGGCGTCGTACCACGCCGGAATGCGATGCCCCCACCACAGCTGGCGGGAAATACACCAGTCCTGCAGGTCGCGCATCCAGGCAAAATACATGTTCTCGTAGTTCTTGGGTACGAACTGAATCTCACAATCCTCAACCGCTTTAATGGCCGGTTTGGCCAGTGACTCAACTGCCACGAACCACTGGTCGGTAAGCAATGGCTCGATCACATCGCCCGAGCGGTCGCCATAGGGCAGGGTGTTGTTGATGGCTTCCACCTGCTCCAGCAGGCCGAGAGCATCCATGTCTGCGACGATCTGCTTACGCGCTTCAAAACGGTCCAGGCCCGCGTATTTCGCGGGCAGGCTGGCATCTTCTTCCGGCTGCGGCTGGCCCTTGAGGTCGAAGATTTCCGCCGTTTCAAGAATCGTGGCGTCCTTGGAGAAGACATTGATCAGCAGATGGTTCTGGCGTTTTCCGACTTCATAGTCGTTGAAGTCGTGAGCAGGTGTAATCTTCACACAGCCCGAGCCTTTCTCCATATCGGCGTGTTCGTCAGCCACCACGGGAATGCGGCGACCTACCAGCGGCAGCTCGATAAACTTGCCGACCAGCGAGGCGTAACGTGCATCTTCTGGATTTACCGCCACACCGGTGTCGCCCAGCAGGGTTTCCGGGCGGGTAGTGGCAACCACCACGTAATCCTTGCCATCGGCGGTTTTAACGCCGTCGGCCAGCGGGTAGCGGAAATGCCAGAAGCTGCCCTGCTGCTCTTTGTTTTCCACTTCCAGATCAGAAATGGCGGTGTGCAGGGTAGGGTCCCAGTTGACCAGGCGTTTGCCGCGGTAGATCAGCTTCTCTTCGTGCAGGCGAACGAAGACTTCCTGGACCGCCTTGTAGAAGCCGTCATCCATGGTGAAGCGCTCGCGGGACCAGTCGACACTGGCACCCATGCGGCGCAGCTGGCGGGTGATATGCCCGCCGGACTCTTCCTTCCACTCCCAGATCTTGTCGGTAAACGCCTCGCGGCCGAGATCGTGGCGCGTTTTACCCTCTTCTGCGGCGACCTTGCGCTCAACCAGCATCTGGGTCGCTATCCCCGCATGGTCGGTGCCTACCTGCCAGAGCGTGTTATTACCCTGCATGCGCTTCCAGCGCGTCAGGGTATCCATGATGGTGTCCTGGAAGGCGTGGCCCATGTGCAAGCTGCCTGTCACGTTGGGCGGCGGAATCATGATGGAGAAAGGCGCGCCCTTACCCGAAGGGGCAAAGCGGTTATCAGCTTCCCAGCGCTGGTACCAGCGAGTTTCGATCTGTTCGGGTTGGTAGGTCTTTTCCATGGGGAGTTGGCTCACAACGTGCAAAAAAATGGCGACAAGTATAGCGCGATAAGCGCGAAAGCGTCAGGCCCTTGGCGAGTGATGGTTAAGGCCGCGCATAGCAATCAGACCCAATACCGGGCCCGGGAGCAGCCACCAGGTAACGGCCAGGCTCTGGCTTGACCACAAGGCGGTTACCAGCGCGATAGAGGGAATGGTTAACCCAAAACCAATGGCGTTCATCATGGCAAGCGCCGCGCCCAGCCGTTCGGGCGGGGCGTGAGCAGACGCCAGGGCCGAAAACTGCGCCGAGTCAGCAATCACGCTAACACCCCAAAGGCCCAAAAGCATCAGTAACAACCAGGGTGACAGACTGCCTAGCAGTGGATAAGCCAGGCAAAGCGCACCAGAGGTAAGCAGCGCCACAAAAGCGACATGGGCGCTGCCTGCTTTGCGGCTCCATTTTCCCGCCCACACGCAGCCTGGCAGGCCCAGGGCAATGACCACAAAGCTTAACCACGGTTGAAGGCTCGCTGATGTGCTTAACCGTTCAAGCTCGCGGGTAACTAGAAAGGGAACCAGCGCCCAGAAGGCATAAAGCTCCCAGCAGTGGCCGAAGTAGCCTAAAGCGGCTTTGCGAAACGAGCGCTGCTTGAAGGCGCTAAGCCCCGCCCAGGGGCGGCCGCTTCCGGCTTTAGCAGGCAGGTGGGACCCCACGCCTAACCGGAAAACCATCACCGCAGCAATCAGTGCCAGAAGAGAGGCCAGCAGCAACGGCCACTGCCAGGGTAGGTTTAGCGTTAAACCGCGCAGCAGGTGCGGCGAGGCGATGCCGAGGGTCAACATGCCGACAAGCCAACCCAAGGCGGCACCTGCGTGTTTGGGCGTCCAACTGACGATAAGCTTCATACCCAGCGGATAGATGCCCGCCAGGCAAAGCCCGGTGGCAAAACGGGCGGCCGCAGCCAGCGTGATGTTTTCGGCCACACCAATAAATGCCGCGTTGATTAACGCGCCGAGAACGGAGGAAATCGCAAACAGATGGCTTGCCCGCATGCGGTCGGCAAGGCCGGTGGTAGCAATCAGCAGCGTGCCGCTAATAAACCCGGCCTGAACGGCAATGGTCAAAAGCCCCAGATCGCCCTCGCTCAGCCCGACCGCTGCCTGCAGCGCAGGGCCAACACCGTTGACGCTGAACCACAGCGAGGTGCCAAACAGCTGGGCGATGACAATAACGGCCAGCGGGTAGCGGGGTAAAAAGGAGTAGGTCATCATCAAACTCTTGCACTAAGTAGTTGTTATTAACGTTTTGAACTTATGTTGGGCAATCGCTCTCTAGTCCAGCTTGTGCGGCACTACTTCTTTTATCTCACCTAGTTTTTTATCTCGCCTAGTTCCTGCTCGATCTGCTCAATACTAGGTAGATCGGTTTGCAGTTCAGCAGGTAGTGATTCCAGCAATTTGTATTCGGCAATGCCCATTGGCTGGGATTTGTCGCTTAAAGCATACTCGGCCACCACCTTGTTTTTGCTCTTGCACAGCAGCAGGCCAATGCTGGGATTATCTTGTTCACCCTTGAGCTGGCGATCAACCGCCGTGAGATAAAAGCCTAGTTGCCCCAAATGTTCTGGCTTGAACTTGCCGGTCTTCAGTTCGATTACCACATAGCAACGCAGCTTGAGGTGATAAAAGAGCAGGTCGATAAAAAACTCCTCGCCGCCCACATCCAACACTACCTGCCGCCCGACGAAGGCAAAGCCTGCACCCAGTTCTAGTAAGAACTCTGTGACATGGCGCACTAAAGCCCTCTCCACTTCACGCTCCTGCGCCTTTGCAGACAGCCCAAGAAAATCAAAGCGGTAGGGGTCTTTCAGCGACTCTCGCGCTAAATCTGATTGTGGCTTGGGCAAGCGGACTTCAAAATTGGTAACGGCAGCCCCTTGGCGTTCTAGCAAACGGGTCTCAATCTGCATTACCAGTACATTACGCGACCAGTTATGTTCAATTGCTTGGCTTGCGTACCAGCGCCGACTTTCTGTATCGGCCAGCTTGTCCAGCAGTGCCAATTGGTGATACCAAGGCAATTGTGCAAGCACTCCTTGCACAAATTTTTCGTCCGGCCATGCCTCAGCAAAAGAGCGCATATACTTGAGGTTGCGAGGTGAGAAACCCTTCATGTCAGGAAAAGCCGTGCGCAAATCATGAGCCAGCCGGTCTATTACCTTAGCACCCCAACCCTGTTCGGCCTGGCGCTGGAGAATATCCTGCCCGATCTGCCAATAAAGCAGCACCAGCTCGTGGTTGACCGCCTGTGTGGCGCGCTGCTGGGCGCTATGGATACGGCCCTTCAGCTCAGCCAGCCAGTCGGTGTAGCCTTCCGGCGGTGTTGTCAGTGACGTAGGTTTGTCGTTCATAAAGGCAGCTTATTCCGGTTAACCAAGCTTATGCGGCACCACTTCATGCCCGAGCTCTTTATAGCGCTGCCAGCAGGCGCGTTTGGCCACTAATACGTCCTGGTGTTGGTTGATGATTTCGGCGATACGCGCGTAGCGCTCAACGCCGTCAGGAATCTCGGGGTGCAGGTTTAAAAGTGCGGTCTCCTCAACAGGGATTGGCAGCTGCTGCCAACCCAGGGTGACCGGCACGCTGCTTGCCATGTCACTGTCTTCAAGGGCGTGGGGGAGATAGGCGTCTTCGCGAAAACTCCACAGGGCCTTATCGGCCTGCTCGGCCAGGACCTTGTCTTCACAGTGAAGGTGCAGGCGATAGCCCTTGCGCCAGATGGTTTCGGCCAGTTTGCAGGCGAAGGCCAGACGCGCTTGTAGGGTGGTATCGGGGAGAATATAAAAGTCGATGCGCGCCATAGCGGCTCCCGCTCTTGCAGAGTTCCAAAGCCGCCGCCATTGCTGGCGGCGGTAGGGGCATTACACCAGTTGAGTCAGCCAGCCGTGCTTGTCTTCGCTACGGCCGTACTGGACGTCGAGCAGCTTCTTGCGAATGCGCATGGCCACTTCGTTACCGCCGTCGCCGTTCAGGCGAATGCGCTCATTTTCAGTAACCAGCTCGCCCACCGGCGTAATCACCGCGGCGGTGCCGCAGGCGAACACTTCGGTGATTTCGCCGGAAGCCGCGCCTTCGCGCCATTCGTCAATGCTGATCGGGCGCTCTTCAGGCGTCAGGCCTTCATCTTTGGCAAGCGTCAGAACCGAGTTGCGGGTAACGCCTTCCAGAATGGTATCGGTGAGGCGTGGGGTGACTAAACGACCATCCTTGAAGACGAAGAACAGGTTCATGCCGCCAAGCTCCTCGATCCACTTGCTTTCAGCGGCATCAAGAAATACCACCTGGCCACAGCCGTGAGACTCGGCTTCCTTCTGGGCAGCGAGAGAGGCCGCGTAGTTACCGCCGCACTTGGCAAACCCCGTACCGCCCGCGGCTGCACGCTTGTAGTGAGAGGAGAGCCAGATGGAAACTGGGCTGATGCCGCCTTTGAAGTAGGACGCCGCCGGGGAGGCGATCACGTAGTAATCGACTTCGTGAGCCGGACGCACACCCAGGAAGGCTTCTGAAGCGATCATGAACGGTCGAAGATACAGGCTGCACTCATCGGCATCGCTTGACGGCGTGGGTACCCAGGTATGGTCTTGGGCCAGCAGTGCCTTGATGGAGCCGATGAAGTCTTCGTCAGAAAGCTCCGGCAACGCCAGACGGCGGGCGCTACGCCGGAAACGCTCGGCGTTTTTCTCAGGCCGGAAGGTCCAGACCGAACCATCAGCATGACGATAGGCCTTGATGCCTTCAAAAATTTCCTGACCATAATGCAGTACGGAGGCGGCCGGGTCGAGGGTCAGCGGGCCGTAGGGACGCACCTGATGGCCGTGCCAGTCGGCGTCGATCGTCCAGCGGACATTGACCATATGGTCGGTGAAGTATTTACCAAACCCTGGGTTGGCCAGAATGTTGTCACGGATACTGTCAGCCGTCGGCTGATTGGACGGCAGGATTTCAAATGATGTAGAGCTAGTGGGCACGGCGTGTTTTCTCCGCTAGAGCCAGGCCCCGAAGGGCGAATGTAAGCATATCGTCAGGAGTAGCGTGTGCCATAAAGGAGTGGCACACGCTAATACTCTCAAGTTTAAATACTCTCAGGTTTAACGGTTGTCGTCTTGAAAGGCAACCATCAAGCACTCAATCAGGTCATTAATTGACGCTGGTTTCTACCTGGGCGTCAGCTTCACGGTCCAGGAGGTATTGTGTCAGCAGGCCGACCGGTCGGCCGGTCGCGCCTTTCTGCTTGCCTGAATGCCAGGCGGTACCAGCGATATCCAGATGCGCCCAGGGGAAGTGATCGGCAAAGCGCGACAAAAAGCAGGCCGCGGTAATCGTACCCGCCGGGCGTCCACCGATATTGGCCAGATCCGCAAAGTTGGATTCCAATTGCTCCTGATACTCATCCCAAAGGGGCAAGTGCCAGGCGCGATCCCAGGCCGCTTCGCCCGCTTCTAATAAATCGAGCGCCAGGTCGTCGTCATTGGAGAGCAGGCCGGTCGCGTGGTGGCCCAGGCCAACAATGACCGCACCAGTGAGCGTTGCGATATCTACAACGCTTGCCGGCTTGAAGCGCTCGGCGTAGGTCAATGCATCACACAGCACCAGGCGGCCTTCGGCATCGGTATTCAATACTTCAACCGTCAGGCCCTTGAGCGTTTTAATGATATCGCCCGGTTTTGTCGCCAGGCCGTCCGGCATATTTTCTGCGGCGGCGACAATGAAGACCAGGTTGAGCTTGGGCTTGATAGCCAACATTGCTTTCACGGTGCCAAACACGCTGGCCGCACCGCACATGTCGAACTTCATTTCGTCCATGCCTTCGCCGGGTTTCAGCGAAATGCCGCCGGTATCAAAGGTGATGCCCTTGCCCACCAATACGTGGGGCGCCTCTTCACGCTCCGCCGCGCCGTTGTACTTCATGACAATCAGACGGGTGGGCTCGTTACTGCCCCGGCCCACGGACAACAAGGAACCTGCGCCCAACGCTCCCAGGGCCTCTTCGTCGAGAATTTCGACCTCTAGCGCGCCGTTAGATGCCCGGCCCAACTCTTCGGCCTGTTCGGCAAGGTAGCGCGGCGTGCACACATTGCCCGGCAGGTTGCCCAGCGTGCGGGTGTAGTTAATGCCTTGGCCGATAGCAGCGCCAATGCGGGCGCCCTGCTTGGCAAGCGTGGCATTTTCAGGCTCGCAAAAAAGCGTGAGCGCTTTAAGACTCGCTAAAGGTGCGGGCTGCGACTTAAACTGATCAAAGCGATAGACCGCGCGCTCAGCGGCTTCCAGCACCTTGCGGGCTTTCCAGCTGCTGTCGCGGCTTTCAAGGGGAACATCATTAAACGCGATGCTTGCTTCATCCACCGACAGCTTGGCAAGTGCTGTCATGGCCGCGTCCAGGCCTTTTAAAAAGGCGGCTTCCTGGCACTTTTCGCGCTCACCGAGGCCTACTAATAAAAGCCGCTCGGCACACAGGCCAGGCGCAAAAGGAATCATCTGCACATTACCAAGGGCGGCGTCGAAATCGCCACGCTCAAGCAATTGGCAGATTAAACGCTCGCTGGCGTCGTCCAGGCTGGCTGCCGTGGGCAGTAAGTGACTACCTTTAAAAAGGGGGATGACGAGACAAGCCGTTTCGGCTTTGGCCGGATTGGCGGTCTGAACGGAAAATTCCATGACGTCTCCAACAAGACAAGCATCGAGGGATTCGGGATAATGCCCCGTACTGAGTGTTCGTTTAGTGTACCCAAGCCATGCGTGCATTGCATGGCATCCTGCATGATTAGCCGGAGAGGGCGTTGATTTTATTTCGGTACTTAACTCGCGAAGTGTTACTCACCATGTCGGCGGTCGCCGGCATTTTGCTGCTGGTCATCATGGGCAGTCGTTTTATCCGCTACTTTTCAGATGCGGCAGAGGGCGATTTTCCGGTCACCATTCTAGGCAGCCTGATGATGTTTCACCTGCCGGGCTTTATGGAGCTGGTGCTACCGCTGGCGTTTTTCCTGGGGATTTTGCTGGCTTATGGCCAGCTCTATATGAACAGCGAAATCACCGTAATGGTCGCCTGCGGCATGAGCCCGCTGCGCCTTTTACGGGTCACGCTGCTGCCTGCCTCTATTGTGGCGGTATTAGTCGCCCTTTGCAGCCTGTGGCTAACCCCGGCCGGGGCGTTGCAGACCGCCGCCACCCTTGAGGAGCAGCGCAGCCGGCTGGATGTTTCAGTGCTGGCGCCAGGGCGGTTTCAGGATTTCGGTGGTGGGCGGACGGCCTATATCAGCGATTTCAGTAGCGATGGCACTGAGATGCAAGAGGTGCTGGTTCATGAGCAGCCCGGTCCTGAAAGCCCGCATAGCTTCGTGACACGGGCGGGCTCCGGGTATCAGGAAACCCGCGTCGAAACGGGCAGCCGCTTTCTGGTGCTGGAAAATGGCGAGCGCTACGGCGTAATGCCGGGGCAAAACGATGCCCAACGGTTGACCTTTGAGCGCTATACCATGCGCCTTGGCCTAAGCCGCAGCCTTCAGGAGCTTGATTCGCTCGAGTACGCCACAACGCAGGAGCTGTGGCACGACCCTAACCCGCGCGCCCAAGCGCAGTTTCAGTGGCGAACCGGGCTTCCGCTAATGGTCTTTATTCTGGCCTTGCTTGCTCAGCCGCTCTCCCGGGTGAACCCGCGTCAGGGTCGGTTTGGCAAGTTGCTGCCCGCCATCTTTCTGTACGTTGCCTATTTGAGTCTGCTGCTGGCGGCGGTGGACGCCATTGGCAGTGGCAGTCTGCCAACAGTGATAGGTGTCTGGCCGGTTCATCTCCTGTTTCTGGGATTAGGGCTGCTGCTTTTATGGCGCTCACAGCGTAAGGGGATGCGTTAATGTTGACACTGGCCGACCGCCTGGATCGTTATATTGCCCGCAACGTTCTGGGTGCGATTATTATTGTTCAGTTTGTCCTGCTAGGCCTGGATATCACCATTGCCTACATTGGTGAGTTAAGTAAAGTACAAGAGGGCTATTCGGCGCTGGATGTACTGTTTTATTTGCTGATGCGCATGCCGTGGCGGTTTTATCAGTACGCCCCCGTGGCAGTATTGATTGGCGCGCTGATTGGCTTGGGCAGCATGGCCTCCAGTAACGAGCTTACCGTCATGCGCGCCGCCGGGCGCTCGCTTGCGCGCATTGTATGGGGCGTGATGAAGCCGGTGCTGGTCGTGGTGGTGGTTGTACTGTTGGTCGCCGAGTTTGTAAGCCCACGTACCGAGCAGTTTGCCGAAGCGTGGCGCCTTGAACAGCGCCAGGGTGAAAACGCCCAGCCCGCCAGCCGCAGCGGCTGGCAGTTTGAAGGTGACAGCGTTTACCGGTTTGGCGCCATTCGTGCTGACGATGTGGTGCTTGACCTGACCCGCTACCGGTTTGACGAGCGCCGTCTGGTGGAAGCTACTCACGCTTCGCGCGCGCACTGGGAAGAGGGCGCCTGGCGGCTTGAAAACATTACCACCACGCGCATCTATGATGACTATACCGAATCAGATACTCAGGAAAGCGCCTTCTGGGAAACGCATATTACCCCTACCCAGCTCGAGCGCCTGCTGCGTGATATCGAAAGCCAGGCGCCCAGCGAACTGTGGGCCTATGCCAACTACCTTCAGGCCCAGGGGTTGACGGCAGATCGACCGCTTCTCTACTTCTGGCAGAAAATGCTGATGCCGCTCACCATGGGCTCACTGGTACTGATCGCCGCCTCTTTCGTATTTGGTCCGCTGCGTACCGTGGCGGCGGGCACGCGAGTGTTTTACGGCGTAATCACAGGACTTA
Organism: Vreelandella populi; assembly: GCF_003989825.1. GTDB lineage: Bacteria > Pseudomonadota > Gammaproteobacteria > Pseudomonadales > Halomonadaceae > Vreelandella > Vreelandella populi. Next base: position 610,056 of record NZ_RZHE01000006.1, on the reverse strand, counting down.
CGTTTAAATATATTCAGGATCTGCTGGCTCCGGCCTCCACCATTTTTGGTTTTTCCCCTGTATGGGCGGTGCTTGTACCTACACTTGTGTGTGTCTTTGTGGGTGTATACTTCCTGCGCCGCAATGGCTAGTCACGTAACTGCCGGTTTAGGGCGCCGCCTGGGCGCCTTGCTCTATGATGGCGTACTGATACTGGCGCTCTGGTTGGTGATTACCACGCTGCATTTAGTGTTTTTCCAACAGGTGCTGGGTCGGCCAGCCCAAGCTGTATGGGCTTCTGCGTTGGGGGTGTGGAGCCTGCGCGGTTTACTGGTGGTGGCTACTACACTTTTCTTCTGCTTTTTCTGGCGTCGCGCCGGGATGACGCTGGGCATGCAGGCCTGGCGGCTTCAGGTGCAAACGCTCAACGGCCAACCCCTCTCCCTTAAACAGTGCCTGATGCGCTGCGCCACTGGCTGGCTCTGTCTGGCGGCTTTAGGTCTTGGCTACTGGTGGGTGATTGTTGATCGCCAGCGCCGTAGCTGGCCGGATATGGCCTCTCATACCCGTACTGTTTTACTGCCTAAGCGTTAATCTATATATCAACATTTGAGAAAGTAACGGATAAGTAGTTGTATTGGTTGGGCTGCTTATTAGGTGAAAGGCAATCACTGCTATTAGGCATCATTTTTTACTTGATAAAATGTATGCGAATCATTTACATTCACCTCATGTAATTTATGAGGTGTCGCCATGTACGTTTGTGTGTGCAAGGGAGTAACCGATCATCAGATACGCCAGCAGGTGAGCGACGGAGCGCGCAGCTGGCGAGAAGTGCGTGAAGCCACCGGCTGTGCCACCCAGTGCGGCAAGTGCGCCTGCTTTGCCAAATCGCTGACCAAAGAAGCGCTTCAAGAAGTGCGTATGGAAGCTGACATGAGTCTCGCTTACGCTGTGTGACGCGAATCACTCTTGTTAGGGTTATCGTTAGCAAATAACTGATTTATTTGAATTTTTCTTTGCCTTCTCTATACTCTCAGAAAACTGGGAGTATGCCTTTGTATGGCCTATACTCCTTCATTAACGTAACTGCTTGATTGGTCAGATTAACTGTCAGCATTGCAGCGAGAAAGGTGACGTCATGAAAGGTGATCCCCAGGTAATCCAGCATCTCAATAAGGCCTTGGGCAACGAGCTTATTGCCATCAACCAGTACTTTTTGCATGCCAAAATGTACAAGGATTGGGGCTTGAAAGCGCTCGCCAAGTGGGAATACGACGAGTCCATTGAAGAGATGCAGCACGCTGACAAGCTGATCGAGCGTATTCTGTTTCTTGAAGGCATTCCCAACCTGCAGGATCTGGGTAAGCTGCACATTGGTGAAAACGTTAAAGAAATGCTGGAAAGTGATCTGCGCATCGAGCATGACGGCCGCAATGATTACATTGTAGCGATTACCTATTGCGAGAGCGTGAAAGACTACGTTACGCGTGATTTGCTGCGCGATCTGCTCGCCGATGAAGAGGATCACATCGATCATATCGAGACCGAGTTGAAGCTGATCGAGCAGGTAGGCATCCAGAACTACATGCTGCGCCAGATGCAGATGGCAGGCGATCATGAGTAGGCGCGCCGCTTAAAAGCCGCTCATGCGCTGCTAAAACGAAAACGCCCCCGAATATTTCGGGGGCGTTTTTTTGCCTGATCATCTGCGTGAGCCATCTAGCGGGCTGACTTGCTTGAGCCTACAAAGCTTGAAAGCGACACGGCAAGTACCGAAAGCAGCACCAGCGCAAGCGCCGGAATCAGCACCGCCCAGGGCGCGCGCTCGATATAAGGCATGCCTTCAGCCAGCACTAATCCCCACTCTGGCGAGGGTGGGCGCGGCCCCAGGCCCAGAAAGCCCAATGCCGCAAGCGCCAGGGCGACCCCCGGCAAGCGCAGCATGGCGTGGCGAAACACCGGGCCAATCACCGCGGGAAGAATATAACGACTCATCAAGCGCAGTTGCCCCACCCCAAGAATCGGCGTTATCCGCACGTGTGGCTGGGCTTTTGCCTCGGTAACCAGCGCCGCTGTATGTGCGGCAAGCGGCGCCCAGGCCACGGCTGTAACGGCAATAATCGCGCCGCTGGTGCTGGGCCCGATCAAACCGGCAACGATAAGACCCGCAATGGTCGGTGGCGTCGCCTTGGTGATCTCGATAGGCCCTGTGGCAAGCCTCGGCGCCAGGCCAATCAGCAGCCCCAGAATCAGCGTGAAAAATACCACGACAATCGCCATGCCAATCGTAGACAGCGCGCCATGCGCCACCCGTGCCAGAATATCGCGCCCGGTCCCGTCCGCCCCCAAGGGAAGGCCAAGGCTGGGTGTTTCAAGGCGCATAAAGGCGGAGCTGAATGGGTCGCGGGTAATACCTGCCACCACTAGCACGCACAGCAGTATGATCGCGACGGCCGGGACGATCCACGTTCGACGCGACACGCTCTGCTCGCTGTGGGCAACGGGCAGGGCACCCAGGCGAAATGCCCGGCCCAACAGCAGGGCACGACCCATATTGGCAAGGCTGCCCAGCACAATGGCAATCACCAACAGAATAAGAATGCCGGTTTGCAGTGCAGGCATGTCCTGGGCCGATGCCGCACCCAGGGTGGCCCGACCCAGACCCGGAATCGAAAACACCTGTTCGACGGCAATCGCGCCGCCAGTCAAGCCCACCATGACCATGCCCACCTGGGGCATAAGACTGGGTAGCGTACGGCGTAGAACGGATAGCGTGATACGGCGATGAGAGAAGCCTGCCACGCTCCAGGTCGCTACCCAACGCTCGGTAAAGGTGGCCGAGAGGCCATCACTGAACAGGCGGCCCAAAAGCCCACCGGCGGGAAGGCCCAGGGCTAGTGCCGGAAGCACCACGTAGCTCAAGCCGCGCCAGCCGTAAGGCGGCAGCCAGTTAAGCCAGGCGGCAAACACCACCAGCAGCAACGAGGCAAGCAGGAACTCGGGCAGAGCCGTTAATGCTGCACCCACGGCACCTGACGAACGGCTGATCTGGCCGCGTAAACCGCGCCGAACCACCGGCAGGCAGATAAGCGTTGCGGTGACAACGGCCACCAGCATGGCAAAGCCCATCAGGGTAAGCGATACCTGGGCGCTTTTCAGCATGCCGGGTAGCACCGGCGCGCCTGAAATCCAAGAGTTGCCCGCATCGCCATGGAGAAGCCCCATTAGCCAGCGCTGCAGCATCTCCAAGGGGCCAGACTCCAGGCCCAGCTGCGTACGAATAGCGGCCAGCGCTTCAGGTGTTGCCTCCTGCTCGGCAGAGCGCGCCCGCAGGATGCTCAACGCCGGGTCGCGACCCGAAAGCCAGGGTAGCAGGCCCACCAAAACCACGACGCCGGTAAGCGTCACCAAGCGCGATAACAGCGGAATAAGCGGCTCGATGCGTAGGCTGCGCCATAGACGCAGTGATGTTGCGTTAATCATGCGTGGCGCGCCTTCAAGACTCGCTATCGGTGTCGAGTGTGGTCTTTTCGGAGATCAGCATACGCTCACGCGGGTCGCGCTCCGCGTTGGCAACCCGCGCCGACTCGCCCTGAATGACCCGCTCGTGCAGCATCGGAATCGCGGCATCGGTGCGCAGGATAGCAGCTTCGGCGTCAATAATTGCCTGACGACGCGCCTCGCCGGTAGGCTGGGCTGCCGCGTTGGCAAGCGCCTCATCAACGGCTGGGTCGCAAAGCTGGGCGATATTGAAAGAGCCTTCACAAGCGAAGTCGCTATACATGTAGGCCACCGGGTCGCCAGAGTCGAGCACGGTAGCACGCGACAGAATAAAGGCGTCAAATTCACCCGCCACGGCTTCAGACTCGATATGTGCGTACTCGCGCACTTCCTGCGTCACTTTGAAACCTGCCCGGGTCAACTGCTGCTCAAGCAGTACGGCCACTTCCGGCAGCTCAGCCCGGTCGGTAAAGGTCGCCAGGGTAATTTCAGCGCCATTTGGTGCGGTAGGCTCGGTGCGGTCGTCAATCTGAGTACGGTAGTCGCTTGCCCAGGCCAGCGCCGGGCCAAGCAGGCCTTCGGCGATATCGGCACGCCCTTCGTAGATGGTATTGACAATGGCGGCACGGTCAATCGCTTCCCGGGCGGCCGCGCGCAGGCCGGGGTCGGCCATGGGGCCTGATTGGGTATTCAGGTAGAGCGTATTGGTGCGCGGCATGGGCACTTCGTGGACAAGCGCCTGGTCAAGCAGCGCCACTTGAGACACCGGAATGGCTTCCACCACGTCGGCGTTGCCGGTTCTTAGTGCAGCGGCACGCGCCGTACCGTCGGAGACGTAGTCAGCGTCAATACCGGCAACCGCGGCGGGTTCGCCCCAGTAATCGCCGAACCGGTCAAGCGTGGCGCTGGTGGTGCCGTTGATCTCTTTAAGTACAAAAGGGCCGGTGCCCGCTTCGATAGGATTCACCCGGCCGTCTTCGCCGTAGGCACTGGCCGCCAGGATCGCCAGCTGCGGGCTGGAAAGCCGGTTAGCAATCAGCGGGTCGGCTTTCTCGGTACGTATAAGTACGGCATTGTCGCCATCGGCTTCAATGGTCATATTGACACCATCCAGAATACGCGGCTTGGGGGCCGCCTGGGTCGCGGCGGTCAGGGAGTTCACCACATCATTGGCGGTCAGCTCGGTACCATCGTGGAAAGCCACGCCGTCACGAATCACAAAGCGCCACGTCTGATCATCCACCTGCTCCCACTCGGTTGCCAAAAATGGCTTTGGGTCGCTGTTAGCATCCAGGCGAACCAGGGTTTCAGCATTACTCCAGCGCGATAGTTTAAAAGCGTCGTCGGATAATGGGCTCAACCCTGAACGTGGCGGCTGAAGCATCGCCACGCTAATACGCTCATCGGCGTCTGGTGAGGCCGAGACAGCATCGCGCTGGTCATCAAAGCAACCAGCGAGGAGAAACGGGGTGGCCAGGGCAACGGGTAACGATAGGCGAAGCTTGCGGCGTAACATTGGAAAGTCTCCACATCAGGAATATAAGTAAAAGCTAAAAGAAAACAGCCATCAGACGTGCGTAGGCAAACGCTTAACCGCCACGCTGGCGAAACGGGGTATCAGTCACGGATGGTTTTTTAACAGCCCGCTATAAAAGCGCCTCCACATCGGCCGCATTACAGTGCGGGTAAGCGCAGGTGGGCAACTGAGAGACTGCCTTGATCAAGTCAAACGTTATGGGGTGGCGAGGCGTACGCCAAAGCTCTGCGGTGGGGCGGTCTTCAACAATCTTTCCGTCATCCATCACTAAGGTACGCTTGCAAAGGTTGGCGACCACGGATAAATCGTGCGATACCATCAGCAGGCCTGTACCGTTCTCATCGCAGAGCTTTTTAAGCACGTTGATCACCTGAGCGCGCACCGGCAGGTCAAGCCCGCTAAGCGGCTCGTCGGCCAGTAAAAAACGCGGGCGCGTGGCTATCGCCCGGGCAATCGCTACCCGCTGCGCTTGGCCACCGGAAAGCTCATGAGGCTTGCGGTCCAGAAACGGAGCACCTAAACCCACTTGCTCAAGCGCTTCCTGGGCGCGCTCAATCGGGTCGCACGCTACCTTGAGCCGAATCAGCGGCTCGGCAACCAGTGCGCGCACGCTCATTCGTGGGTCAAGTGAAGACGCCGGGTCCTGGGGAATATACTGAACTGCTTGGCGGTACCAGCGCAGGCGGGCTGTAGACGCGGGGCGCACCGCTTTATGTTGGCAGGTAATCGATCCGCTATCAGGTGCTTCAATGGCCAGAAGTGAGCGCAACAAGGTGGTTTTGCCCGAGCCGGACAAGCCCACCAGCCCCACGCGTTCGCCGGGGTAAAGCGTGAGGTCGATATCGCGCATTACCCGCTTGCGCTCACCCGCTCGCCAGAACATCTCGCGCGGCAGCGTGACGCTTTTATTAAGTCCGCGTGCCGATATAAATGCTTCTCTACCCACGAATGCTTCCTGAAGACTAAACGGTATGGGACTTTGCATCAGGCGCTCTTTAAGTAGTCAACGGATTGAGGTTCGGTCGTGCTCGTGAACTCGGCGGGCTGTACGCTGTGTGCCGCGGTCACCAGTTCTTGAGTAAAGCGGTGCTGTGGCGCGGTAATCAGCGTATCCAACGCGCCACTTTCGATCATTGCGCCGCGTTCGATAATCACGGCGCGTTGGCAGAGCTGGGCGGCTGCATGAAGATCGTGAGTGATAAACAGCAGCGATGTGGCCGTTTTACCCGTATGTTCACGCAGGGCGCGGAGCACCTGCGCCTGGGTGACGACATCCAGGGCGGTCGTGGGCTCGTCGGCCACGAGCAGCGAGGTTTTACAGGCCATGGCAAGCGCAATACATACGCGCTGGCGCTGGCCACCGGAAAGCTCGGCGGGCGTGCGTTTGATCAAACGCTGCGGGTCCGGAAGGCCCATGGCCTCAAGTAATGCAACGGTTGCCTGCACGGCCGCCTTGCGTGATAGGCCGTGGTGGCGCGTGAAGGGCTCGCGCAACTGAGAACCGATAGTCACCAGCGGATTAAGTGCCGAGAGCGAATCCTGAAACACCATGGATACGCGGGTTGCGTTGCGGCGCTGCGCAGCAGGGGTGTGGATGACTTCCTGATCATGAAGGCGAATGCTGCCCTGGACGTGGGCATTAGGGGGCAAAAGCCCTAATACTGCTTTCGCGGTAAACGATTTCCCCGATCCCGATGCGCCGAGTAGGCACACGCGCTCATTCGCCATCACATCAAAGGAGAGCCCTTCGACGACCGGTTGGTGGCCAATTTGAATGCGCAGGTCACGCACGGATAATACGGGGTTGCTGCACATGGACAACATCTCAAGCTAAGCCATTAAATCGTAAGTAATCGTTATGATATAACGTTTTTAATGTGGTCAGCAATACGAGGCGTTAACTCACAGGCATAAAAAAAGCGCTGAAGACTCAGCGCTTGAAAACGGCCAGGCAGCGGGCTGCCTGGCAATGGGTAATTACTTGCTGGCCGTGGCCAGCGCTTCTTCACCAAAGTTATTGGCCGGCTCGTCCACCGCAAAGGTTGCGCGGCTCAAGCGGCGTACACGCTTCATGAATAGCGCAATGCAGATCAGGGTACCGAGGGCAGCGGCGGCGTAGCTCCACTGCAGCGGCAGGCCAAAACCAATCGGCGCGTAGGCGATATAGGTAAAGGTCGCCATGGTCATGAAGACCGCCGGGATCGAGGTGATCAGGTACGGCTTGCGTGAAAGCACCAGATACATGGTGGCCACCCACAGGGCGATGACGGCGGTCGTCTGGTTGGCCCAGGAGAAGTAGCGCCACAGTAGGGTGAAGTCCATGTGGGTCAGAATGTAGGACATCGCAAACAGCGGCAGGGCAATCAGCAGGCGCTTGACGATCGGGCGCTGGTCGATTTTCAGGTAGTCGGCAATGATCATGCGCGCACTACGAAACGCGGTGTCGCCCGAAGTGATCGGGAGAACGATAACGCCGAGTACCGCCAGCGTGCCGCCAACGGCGCCCAGCATGGTGGTGGCCACTTCGTTGACGACAGCCGCCGGGCCGCCCGCCGCCAGCACGTCAGAAAGGCTTTGGTCACCGTGGAACAGGCTCATGGCCGCCGCCGCCCAGATCATGGCGATAACGCCTTCGGTGATCATCATGCCGTAAAAGATCTTGCGCCCGTTGGTCTCGTTTTCGGTGGTGCGCGAAATAATCGGGGTTTGCGTGGCGTGAAAACCGGAAAGCGCGCCGCAGGAGATGGTCAAGAACAGCAGCGGGAAGATGGGGGCACCTTCCGGGTGCATGTTCTGGAATGAAAGCTCAGGAATGGGTGCGCCGGTGACCACCATGCCGATACCGATACCCGCCGCGCTGAACAGCAGCAGTGCGCCGAAGTAGGGGTAGATACGGCCAATCACCTTGTCGATGGGCAGCAGCGTGGCAATCAGGTAGTAGGCAAAGATCGCCAGGATAATCACGGTCAGTGAAATCGACGTCATGTTATTCAAAAGCGCCGCGGGCGACGTGACAAACACGGTGCCTACCAGCAGCAGCAACAGAATGGCAAAGCCGTTCACCACGTGCTTCATGGCCTTACCAAGAAACTTGCCCGCTAGTTGGGGCAGGTGAGCGCCGTGGTTACGAATCGAGATCATACCGGTCAGGTAGTCATGCACGGCACCTGCAAAAATGCAGCCGATCACAATCCATACAAAGGCAATCGGACCGTAAAGCGCGCCCAGAATGGGCCCGAAAATAGGCCCGACACCGGCAATATTCAAAAGCTGAATTAACGAGTTGCGCGTAGTGTTCATCGGCACGTAGTCGATATCGTCACGCATGCTGAAGGCAGGCGTCTGACGTTTGCGATTAGTGACGAAGACCCGCTCAACGAATTTACCGTAGGTAAAATAACCCACGATCAACAGCAGTATCGATACGATAAAGGTAATCATTTTGGGCACTCAATGGTCAGGGGGATAGTGAAGAGCGATAAGCATGCAGAAAATATTCGGTCAGCACGCTTATTTAGACCGGCTGAATGTACAGAGTCATGCGACAAATCGCTTTAAGACTTTAGTTGCCCACTGGGGTTGAGTGCGAATACTGGTAAGAAAACGGGCAGCGTATAACTGCCCGTTAATATTGCAATGGTGAGTAGTCGTGGTGTTACGACTCAACCACACCGCATGCCATGCGACCACCGCCGCCGCCCAGGTGGGGCTCATCGGAGTATGTGTCGCCGCCTTCGTGGATCATTAGCGCACGCCCCGGCATATTTTCCATGCTCAGGCGCGGCGCCAGCACGGGAAGGTTGGCTTCGCCGTCATCGTTAACCGTCAGCACGGGCAGGTCGCCTAAGTGACCATCGCCATAAGGGCCCTGATGGGTGCCGGTTTCTTCGGGGTCGTAGTGGCCGCCAGCGGCTTGAGCGGCTGTCATTTCGCCGTCATCATTTTCAGCTGGCTCACAGCTGGCATTTTGATGCACGTGAAAACCGTAAACACCGGGCTCAAGATCGCTTAGCGAAGGCGTCAGCAGCAAGCCGTCATCGGTCTGTTCCAGCGAAATGGTGCCAATGGACTCTTCAACACCATCCACACTCACCTTGTGCATATCGACATCCAAGGTTTCGTTGGCGTGGGCGGTGGAGGCAAGCAGCAGTGAAGCCGCAATACCGGTAAGCGTGGTTGCAATACGCATGATGAACTCTCCTTTCCTGATCCATGGAAACGCGGGTTAAGCGTTGTTACTCAAGGTAGCTGGCTCTGCACGACTCCGCCAACCCCGCCTGCCACAAGCATCCCCAGGTGATTGGCGGTTAAATCCTCCGGCAGTGGATGACATCTGCCCGCCAAGCCGCGACAATAGCGCCTTGTTTTTCCCCAGGAAGCGCTATGTCGGCCCTTAGAATCCTTTATCAGGATGAGCACCTTGTCGCGGTGCATAAGCCCTCAGGGCTCTTGGTGCATCGTTCGGCACTGGCCCGGGGCGAGACCCAGTTTCTGCTTCAACAGCTGCGCGACCAGTTGGGCCAGCGGGTATATCCCGTACATCGGCTTGACCGGCCCACCTCGGGCGTTATCGTGTTTGCGCTCTCTTCAAGTGTTGCCGCCTTGTTAAGCGAAGCGTTCAGCGAACGCCAAGTCGAAAAGCGCTATCTGGCGGTGGTGCGTGGTAAAGCCCCCGAGCAGGCGCGCCTGGATTATCCGCTGCGTGAAGAGGACGGCACACGGCCCAAGGCGGAGATGCCGGCCATGCCCGCCATGACCGATATTCGCCGCCTGGATAGTGTGGAACTGCCGGTACAGGTCGACCGCTACCCGAGCGCGCGCTATTCGCTGGTGGAAGCTCGACCGCTCACCGGACGTCGCCACCAGATCCGCCGCCACCTGTCGCGGCGCGGCTACCCGATTATTGGTGACGCCAAGCATGGTAAAAGTATCCACAACCGATTTTTTGCCGAGCAGCTCGGCGCACCGCGCCTTTTGCTGGCGGCGACCTACCTGGCGTTCGACCACCCAGTAGTGGCAACGCGGCTAGCCATTAGCTGCGCGCTGGATGAAATAACGGCCGCGCTGTTTGATCACCTGGGGTGGGCCGGGCACCTGCCGCTGGATAGCGTGCGTACGCTACCGCTGGCCGCGTCTTCTGCTCTTCAGGAAGTATCGGTTCAAGTTCCGTCTGTTCAAGAATTATGAGTAAGCCTGCTATGTCCTCGACCACCTCAACAAGCACGCCAGCAACGCCTTCACCGGCCTCGGCTGATTATGAATTTCGCTTTGGTGGCATTCGGCGCCTCTACGGGCAGCGCGCGGCCACCTCATTTCGCCATGCCCATGTGGTGGTCGTAGGCGTAGGCGGCGTTGGCAGCTGGACGGTGGAAGCGCTGGCGCGTTCTGGTATCGGCAAACTCACTCTGATCGATCTGGACGACGTGTGTGTTTCCAACGTCAACCGCCAGCTTCACGCGCTGGATGGCACTATCGGCAAACCCAAGGTAGACGTGCTGGCCGATCGCTGCCGCCTGATCGCCCCTGAGATCGAGATTGTCGCTGACACCGCGTTTGTCACGCCGACCAATCTTGCCGAGCGCATTCCCGATGACGCCGATCACGTGGTGGACGCCATTGATAGCGTAATTGCCAAGGCGGCGCTGATCGCCTGGTGCAAGCGGCGCAAGATTCCGATTACCGTGACCGGTGCTGCCGGAGGGCAGACCGATCCTACGCGTATTCAGGTTGCCGATTTAACCCGTACCGAGCACGACCCACTGTTGGCAAAGGTGCGCTCGCGCTTGCGCCGTGATTACAACTTCTCACGTAACCCCAAGCGCCGCTTCTCGGTCGAGTGCGTCTACTCCGACGAGCAACTGGTTTACCCCGGAAGCGATGGCGAAGTGTGCCTGCAAAAGCCCGACAGCGGTGAGGCCACCCGGCTGGACTGCGCCTCCGGCTTTGGCGCGGCGACGTTCGTCACCGGCACGTTCGGCTTTGTCGCGGCCTCCAAGGTGCTTGAACGCCTGGCCAAAAAAGCCAACCAGCCAGCTACTCAAAAGGAAAGCGAATGACTGCCCCTGTTCCCGGTATTTACCGCCACTATAAAGGCGCACTTTACGAAGTGCTCGGCACCGCCCAGCACAGCGAGACCGAAGAACCGCTGGTGGTTTACCGCGCCCTGTATGGCGACTACGGGATGTGGGTTCGTCCCCTTGAGATGTTTACTGAGGCTGTCATCAAAGAGGGCCACACCCAGCCACGCTTCGCACTTGAGAAAGCGTTTTAGTTGGCTTTTGCTTTTTCCTCAACATCTTCTTTGCTCAGAAAAAAGGGGGGAGCTGCCTGCTTTATCGCTTTACTGAAGCAGTCGTGTTAATACGTCATAGCTCTTATATTCTTTATATGACTATGGTTATAACACGACTGTTTCAAGTGGTAGGCTATGGGCTTATCACTTAGTGAGCAGCCAGGAGGCCGCATGAAGACGTTTGCACGTTCAGCAAGTACGGGGCAGGGCATGCCGGAGGTGGCCGGCTTTTTTGATTCGCGTACGTTTAGCGTTCAATACATCGTCAGCGACCCGACCACTCAGAAGTGCGCGATTATCGACCCGGTGCTGGATTTTGACGAAAAGTCCGGCGCCACGGCCACCCACCATGCTGATGAGCTGCTTGCCTATGTGGCGAAGCACGATCTGAGCGTTGAGTGGATTCTGGATACCCATCCCCATGCGGACCACTTCTCCGCCGCCCAGTACCTGAAAGAGAAAACCGGTGCGCCGACCGCGATTGGCGAGCACATCACGCAAGTACAGGCGCTATGGAAAGAGATATACCACTGGCCGGAGATGCCCTCGGATGGCCGCCAGTGGGATAGGCTGTTTGCGGCGGGCGATACGTTCAAGATTGGCGAGTTAAGCGCCCGTGTGCTGCATTCACCGGGGCATACGCTGGCCTCGATTAGCTATGTTGTCGGCGATGCTGCGTTTATCCACGACACGCTGTTTCAGCCGGATTTTGGCACCGCGCGGGCTGATTTTCCTGGCGGCGATGCCCAGGCACTCTGGCACTCTATTCAGCAAATTCTCGCACTCCCCGGCAGCACCCGCCTGTTTACCGGCCACGACTATATGCCGGATGGCCGCGAGCCCTCGTGGGAAAGCAGTGTGGCCGAGCAGCGGGAGCGTAATTTGCATCTAGCGGGCAAGCGTAAGGCAGACTACATTGCCCTGCGCCAACAGCGCGATAGCGAACTACCCATGCCGAAACTGATGCTTCACGCGCTGCAGGTGAATATTCAAGGTGGGCGCTTGCCGGAGCCTGAAGTCAACGGCAAGCGCTATTTGAAAATCCCTCTGGATGCCTTAAAAGGGGCGAAGTGGGGCTAGCACGATGGTTTACTTCTGACGCAGTGTAATACGGGTTAACTCCGAAGGCTTGCCCAGGCGCAGCGCAAAGCCAGGCCAAAGCCCGGTGCCGTTGTTAACGTAAAGCGCCATCCCCTCAACATCGTACATGCCTGACACAAAGCCGTTATTGGCACGGGCCACGATGCGATCAAACCCCCAAATCATGCCGCCGTGGGTGTGGCCGGAAAGCTGTACGTCAACGCCAGCTGCGGCTGCGCTGACGGCCTCAAAGGGTTGATGGTCGAGCAGGATAATCGGCGCGTTGGCGGGGGCACCAGCAAGTGCCACTTCGACGTCCGGTGCGGGCCAGCCGGTACGGGGTGCTCTTAAATCAGTGATGCCAGCAAGCACTAAATCGGCCCCGTCTCGATTGATCACGGCATGCTGGTTGGCCAGCGTCTGCATACCTAATGATTGGTAATGCGCCATCCACTGCTCGTAGCCAAAGTAGTATTCATGATTGCCGGGGCTTGCATAAATGCCGTCGGGTGCTGAAAGCGCTTGAAGCGGCGCCACGTCGGCGCGCCGGGCTTCAAGATCACCATCGATCAGGTCACCGGTGATCACGATCAAGTCAGGCGCCAAGGCATTGGTCTTGGCAACCACCGCGTCAACCCAGGGCGTCTCAAATAACCTGCTGATATGCAGGTCGGTTAGGTGAATGATTTGATACCCGTCAAACTGGGCGGGAAGCTCGGCAATGGCGATCTCGACCTCTTTCATGGGCGGTACACGCACCGCCTGGTTGACCGCAAACGCCGCCATTGCCAGGGCGATAGCCCCAATGGCGTAGCGCAAAAGAGCCGGGATCGCGAGGCGCCGCCTTTTGATTACCATCAAGATAGCCGTCCCCAGGTCGACCAATAACTGTAATACCGCCAAAAAAATCATGGCGCCGAACAGCCAGTTAATGGCCAGCACCATTATTCTGGGCACCTCGGGGGAGAACATGCTGCCGAAGGCCAAATACGTCATCAGATGATGCTGTGAAATGAGCAGTAGCAACGCGCTGAGTGGAATCTTGACCCAGAGCGGCCAGTGTAGCGGCGCCAGGTAACGGGCAATAACGATCAGACAGGGTATGGCAACAAAGAAGTGAAACATCAATGGCGCTCGTATAAGAGGAAGTCGTCGGTTAGGTAAGCAAACCACTAAATTAGCGATTCAGCAAAAAAAGTGCAGAGTTGGCCGAGGCAGCGTCATGCGTTGTCACCGGGTAGAAGCCGTTCACACCAGCTGTCCCACGGCGGTACAGGCCCGACTACCTCGAACAGATGATCCAGAAAGGCGCTGACTTTTCGGGTATGCAGGCGCCGCTGAGCATACAGCACATGTATATCGCGTCTACCGGGGGCCACCTCGCCGCGCCACTGTTCCAGTACGGGTAGAAGTGCTTGAGCGGCCAGCTCGTCGGCAATCAACCAGGTAGGAAACATGACCAGCCCCTGGCCCATCAATGCCGCCCGCACCAGGCTTTCGGCATCGTTGCTGTAAAGGGAGCCATCCACTTTACAGGTGAGAGAAGGCTGCTCAGGATGATGAAAATACCAGCGTTGGCGGCCCATTTCACCTTGGTAAAGCAAACAGTTGTGCTCGCTCAGGTCCGCCGGGGTAAGAGGCGTCCCTGCGCGCTGCAAATAGGCCGGGGCCGCGGCCACCACGTAATTCATGGGCGCCAGGCGGCGTGCCACTAGCGTGGTATCTGCCAGTTCGCCGACCCGAAACGTGATATCGAGGCCTTCACGCACCGGGTCGGTCAGTTGGTCGGTGAGCATTAATTCGACCTTGATAGCGGGGTAGCGGCGCTGAAAGTGATGCAGAATCGGCAGGATCTGCCGCTGTCCGAAAGCGACCGGCGCGTTAAGACGCAGCAGGCCCGAAGGCTCAGAGCCAGGAGCCATCAGCGCCTCGGTGGCTAGATCAAGCTGCTCAAGAATCTCACGTACATCCTGATAATAACGCTCACCGGCTTCGGTCAGCGTAACCGCCCGGGTATGCCGATAGAGCAGCTGCTGGCCCAGAGACTCTTCCAAAGCCGCAATCTGGCGCGAGATAGACGACACCGCACGATGGAAGTGGTGTGCAGTAACGGTAAAGCTGCCGGTCGCGGCTACTCGCTCGAAAACACGTAATGCATTGAGATCCATTAGGTTGCGCCTGAAGCAATAAAGATTTGCGATTTTTCCAATTGTAGCAACTCTGGTGGCTGTCCAGAATAAGCCATAACCAATACGGACACAGCGTTCGTCTTTTAAGAGCTTTTTCACAGCTACATTTTTAGAGCTAACTCTTTCAAAGCAATTTTGATGGCAACGAGTTACCTCGTTTGGATAAGGAGTTAACAATGCGTAAAGGCAATGCTCTTGTAGTAGGCGCGACCGGTATTACCGGTGGCAACTTGGCAAGCTATCTTAATGCCAGTGGCTGGACCGTTTACGGTTTATCACGCCGTCCCACTACCCAAACCGGCATTATTCCGGTTGCCGCCGATCTTCTGGATCGTGAAGCCACCGAGAAGGCGCTGGCCGATTTACCCATTACGCACGTGTTCTACTGCACGTGGATCAAGCGTGATAGCGAAAAGGCCAATGTTGAAGCCAATGGCGCGATGATGCAGAACCTGTTGGATGCCTTGCAGGGTGCAAAAATCAAGCATGTTTCTCTGGTCACCGGCACCAAGCAGTACCTGGGCTCTTTTGAGAGTTATGGCAGTGGCAAGACCGAAACACCGTTTCGTGAGTCCGCGCCGCGCGTACCGGGTGAGAACTTCTACTACACCCTTGAAGACACCATGTTCGCTGCCGCCAAGCGTGACAGTTTTAGCTGGAACGTGCACCGCCCGCATACGGTGATCGGCTATGCGCTGGGTAACGCCATGAATATGGGCGTGACGCTGGCCGTCTACGCGTCTATCTGCAAGGCAACGGGCAAGTCCTTCACGTTCCCAGGCTCCCAGATTCAGTGGAATGCACTGACCGACCTGACCGATGCACTCGTGCTGGCACGCCAGCTTGAATGGGCCGCTACCACGCCGGGCGCCCATAACGAAGCATTCAATACCGTTAACGGTGATGTTTTCCGCTGGCGCAGGCTCTGGCGTGAAATTGGCGAGTTCTTCGAGGTGGAAGTGGCCGATTGCCCGGAAACGCCGCAGCCGCTGGAAACACAGATGGCCGATAGCGCGCCTACCTGGGCTGACATTGCTGAAAAGCACGACCTTATTGAAGCCGATGTGACCAAGCTGGCGTCCTGGTGGCACACCGATGCTGACCTTGGCCGTGAGCTTGAGTGCGTCAACGATGTGACCAAGTCCCGGGATTTCGGCTTTGATCACTTCCGCGAAACCCGCGCTGCGTTTTTCGATCTGTTCACCCGCTTACGCGCAGAACGCATCATTCCTTAAATAAAAACGCTGTTCAACGCAAACCGGGGCGCCTGATTGGCACCCCGGTTTGCGTTGTCTGCTCTGAAAGTCTTGTTAGATCAGGGCTGGATCAGGGCAGCACCGCCGAGTGAAGCTTTAGGTGAAGCAGCTCAGCGGCATTTTTACCGGCGACGGCCCCGAGCACTACCGCGCTGAGCAAACCGTTACCGGAAAGGTAGCCGCTGTCGTTGGAACCTGACACGCCGCGGGCCGCCCCGCCTGCCGCAAACAGGTTGGGCAGCGCCTGGCCCTGTTGATTGAGCACGCGCGTCTGGGTGTTGATCTCAAGCCCGCCCTGGGTATGAAACAGCGCACCCGTTACGCGAATGGCGTAGTAGGGCGGCTTTAATAGGTTGACCGGATCAAAGGCGCGCCCAAACGGGTCGGCCTTTTGGTCCTGGGCCAATTGGTGCATCTCGGCAAACGTGTTTTGTAGTGCTTCAAGCGGCAGGTTCAGGCCATCGGCCATCGTTTCCAGGTTTTCGAAACGGCGTACGGCGCCGGTATTAAACGCGTTGCGATAGTCTTCAAACGCCAGCACAGCTTGGTGAATGCGCTCGTCAAAAACGTTCCAAGCAATCTTTTCCGGCTGTGCCAGCACTTTGGCGGCTTGCTCGGAATAGCCGCCATGCTCATTGGAAAACCGCGCGCCCTGAACGTTAACCTGAATGCCGCCCTGCATCATCACCGCCCAGCTGATCAGGGTTTGGTGGGGCGTAGCCAGCGACCCATGGCCCTGGCAGGCGGCCAGATCTTTGGTGCTGGCACCCATCGCCTGCCCCCATAGCAAGGCATCGCCCTGGTTGCCCTCATGGCCGTAATAAAGCGCATGTTTGAGCGAGGGAATATACCGGTCCACCAGTTCAGGGTTGCCGCCATAGCCGTTACACGCCAGTATCAGTGCATCGCAGCTGATGTTTTCGCGGCTGCCATCCGGGCGTTCGAGCGTCACGCCGCGCACTCGCTGGGTGGTATCTACGTGAAGGTCCACCACTCGGGCCTGGGTAAGAATATCGATACCTGCCGTTTCAGCGGCGCTTAACAGGGCGCCCATCAGCTCTTCCCCCGTACGCCGTGGTGTTGCATGCATACGCAGGTGGGTATGGCCGGGGTATAAAAAACCTTCTACCAGCTCGAAGGGCAGCTGATGCCGGTCAGCCAGCCACTCAATGACGGGCCCCGACATGGTCGCCAACAGATCGACGATGGCGGGATCGGCCTCATAACCGTTTTTATACTGAATATCCTCGGCCATTTTGGCGGGCGTGTCGTCGACGCCCAGGGCTTTTTGAAACCGCGTATTGGCGGCAGGAATAAAGCCTGACGACATGGCGGTGCTGCCTTGGGGCCGCGCATCGCGCTCCAGCACGGCCAGTTCAATTCCTGCTTCATGAGCCGCCAGCGCCGCCACTAGACCGCAGGCGCCGGCGCCAATAATCAAAAGGGGCAAATGCGCATCAAAGGTGTGGTGCTGCGTGTAGGGAACGATGGCCATTATGCTTGCTCCGTTGCCGCACTAAATGCATCGAGAATCTCGCCAGCCGGTGCCTGCCATACCTCGCTATGCCCGCTTATATGCGCCAACACTTCTTCAAGACAAGCTATGCGGTGAGGTTGACCGACCAGCCAGGGGTGCAGATTAAGAGCAAACAAACGCCCGCCCTGCTCGCGAGACTCTTCGAGCAGAAAATCGAAGGCATCTTTTACCTGCGTTACCCACGAATCTTCCGAGTGCAGGTTCTGGCTCATCACGAACTGGTCTTCAATTTCGGTTGCCAGCGGCATCATGGCCAGGCTGTTCGTCTGGGTATGACACGCATAGGGCATATCATCATTGACCCAGTCGGCGCAGTACTGGATACCGTTCTCGGCCAGAAGATCCAGCGTGTTGAAACTCTGATGCTTGGCGGGACTCAGCCAGCCGCGAACGGGCTGACCGGTTACGCGGCGCAGGGTCTCGACAGAGCGTTTGACCAGCTCGGCCTCTTCTTCACGGGGCTGGCCGCCATAGTGCAGGTGGTCCATGTTCCAGCCGTGGGCGATAAATTCGCCGCCGTGTGCTTTCAAGCGTTCAACCAGATAAGGCGTTTGCTCGGCCAATTGGGCGTTGATGGCAAAGGTTGGCTTGATATTGTGAGCTGCCAGCGCCTTGAGGACTCGATAGATGCCCACCCGGTTGCCGTAATCGCGCAGCGAGAAGTGGCGCAGGTCCGGGTAGGGCATGGTCATGCCATTGGGTACCTTGAACGGCTCGCCGCGCTGATTGAGTGGATAGAACTGCAGCGAAACATTGATCCATACCGCCAGGGTCTTGCCTTCCGGCCAGGTGATGGGCGGGCGTTCGCTCAGCATCGACCACTCAAAACGCTCATGATCGTAGCCGTGGCGGCGCAGCGGGTAGTCGAGGTAGTCATCGTTGAGTGCCATGGCGTTATCCTTCCCTGCCTGCGCTGACGGCCTGGGCTGTCATGCTGTCGAGTGCAGCGTCGTAATAGTGGGTCATGTAGTAGTCGGCAATCTCACGCCCGGTGGCGACCCATACATCCGGGTGGCCGGTAATGTACTCAAGGGCCTCTTCAAAGGCCTTGATGCGGTGCGGGCAGCTGACCTGGTAGTTGTGGGTGGGAATGCACATCACCGTGCCGGACTCCGCACCTTCCAGGTACAGGCGGTCGAAGTGGCGTTTAAGCATGGTCGAATACTGGCGCGGCTCCACCTTGTTTACCGCATACACGATGGTGTCGTTCATCTCCAGCGAATAGGGCATGGAGATGAACCGCTTGCCGGAGCGCACCCTGACCGGCGTGGGCTGGTCGTCATGGAACAGGTCACAGGTATAAAGCCCGCCCTTGGCGCCAAACAGCTCTTCGCCTACCTCGGCAAACAGGTCCAGCGTGTGCTCGGAGTGAGAAAGCGCGGGGGCGAGATATCCGGCGCACGCCTGCCCCGTATGACGATGAATGGTTTCCATGCTGTCGCGGATCATCATTCTTTCTTGCGCTTCACTTAATCCGTAGGTGTAGCGGGTGTTGTAGATGCCGTGGCTGAAGAACTCCCAGTCGCGCTCTTTACACATCTGGATGATTTCCGGGTGGTGCTCGCAGAGCGCCGTCGATAGCGATATGGAGCCGCGAATGCCGTACTTGTCCAACAGCGCCATCTGACGCTGGTGGCCCACCCGGTTGCCATAATCGCGAATGCTGTAACCCGGCACCGCAGGGTGCGGGTGGGGCCACGGTTTGCGGCTGGGATTCTGGGGCGGGTCGAGTTCGTAATACTCGATATTGGGCGCGACCCAAAAGGCTACCTTGGCGCCTCCCGGCCACTCGATCCTGGGGCGCTGGTCGTAGGCCCAGTAGTCATATACGTCTAAGCTCTCTTTTAAGCACGCTTTTAAGTTTTCTGTCATTACCGGCTCCTCCCTCTCTTGTAGGCGTTACGCGTTGCCATCCAGCCAGGCCAGTACATCGGCCACGGGCATCACATCGGCATACTTGAGGTGCAGGTCGGTCAGGTTGGCGTAGTGGTAGCTTTCGTGCTTATCCGATACGCACTCCATGGGAACAATGGTGCGATACCCCCGCGAGAGGCTGTCCACGGCGGTGGCGCGAATGCAGCCAGACGTGGAGCCGCCGGTAATAATCACGGTGTCGACCTGATGCCAGACCAGCAGTGACTGCAGCGGCGTTTCAAAAAACGCTGACGGCATGCGCTTGGTGTAGATCACGTCGCGGCTGCGGTCGGTCTCACAGCGCTCGTCGAATTCGGCGCGCTCAGAGTCGTACTTGATGTTTTGCAGCGAGTCCGGCGTATCGGTGCGGGTACCCCAGACACCTGCGTCCTCAGCCGAGTCCAGAAAGGCGACATGCGTCCAGACCACCGGCCAGCCCTTGTCCCGAAAGCCGCGTGCCAGCTGGTTGGTGTACTCCAGCTGCTTGGGGTCGGTTTCATACGCGGTCTTGTAAAGATCGGTGCGGGTATAGGCTTTTTGCGGGTCCACGTTGACCAAAACGGCCTTTTTGCCAAAGCCGAACGGCACCCGCTGCGGGTTGGCCATGACATCGAAAAAGATCTCTTTGGCGGTTTTATCGGTGGTCTGCATCGTCGTCTCCTGACTTTTATTTATTGAAGCGTATGGCTGGGGGCCATCCGCGAGCAGGGCTCAGCGGTTATCGTACTGCTCGCCAAGCTCCAGCATCTTCTGGGTGCCCAGGTAGTCGTTGAGCTGTTTGAAATCGAGCATCTGGTCGCGGAAGGCATCGGTGGTGCCGTCCTGCTTGAGCGTGGCAAAAAAACGGCTGGCCATATGGGTAATGGCCCGTACCAGGGCGCCGGGGAAAATCACCAGCGAAAAGCCGAGCGCCTCGAGCGCCTGAGCATTCTGCAGCGGCGTGTCGCCACCCTCTACCATGTTGGCCATGATCGGCACTTTGCCCTTGAACTGCGCCATGATTTTCTGGATATCCTCGTCTGTGCGGATACCTTCGATAAACAGCATATCCACGCCGGCCTCATAATAGGCCTGGGCGCGCTCGATGGCGCTGTCGGTGCCTTCCACGCCCAGGGCATCGGTTCGCCCAATGATCAGCGTGCTGTCGTTTTCCCGGGCATCGAGTGCTGCATGCAATTTTCCGACCATTTCGCCTTTGGGTACCAGGGTCTTGCCCTTCAAGTGGCCGCAGCGCTTGGGGTAGGTCTGGTCTTCAAGCTGAATGGCGTTGGCGCCCGAGCGCTCCAGCATACGTACGCTGCGCATCACGTTCATGGCATTGCCAAAGCCGGTATCACAATCCACTACCACTGAGAGGTTGGTCCGCTCGCGAATATGCGCCATGGCGGTGCAAATTTCAGTGATGCTTAAAAGACCGATATCGGGCCGGCCCAGCTGGGTGTAGGCCAGGCTGGCACCCGAAAGGTACACCGTATCAAAGCCTGCCTGCTCGGCCAGCGAGGCACCTAAGGCGTCGAACACGCCAGGCGCCACGACAATGGGCTTTTCATGAAGCAGTTGTTTGAGTTGCGTTGGCTGGTGTGTAGCGGGTTGTTGGCGTGTCATAAACGTCTCGTTATTTTCCAGTGAAGCGTTAGCGATTGAATCGGAGCGTTAGCGATTAAGCCGAAGCGTCAGCGATGCATAAGGGCGTTAGCGGCGGATAAGGGCCAGATCGTTCCAAACGTCCTGACGGGTAATCAGGCCATCGGTTAATTCAAAGCGGTCGATAAAACGCACGCCGGTAAACGTGCTGCCATCCAGCCATTCCACGCTCAGCTCGCCGTGGCAAAACACGAGGGTGTGGTTTTCCTTGATGACGCGGTCGATGGCGTGAAAGGTCTTTTGGACGTGGTGATAGCGGTTTTTGGCCCAGTCCACCAATTCGCTTAACCGGTACATGGGCGGCGCATCGGGAAACTGCATGACCGCGCCTGGCGCAAGAAACGCTTCCGCCTCTGCCAGGTTGCGCATTTCCAGCGCCTGTAAAAAAGCGCGCACGCGCTGCGCATCATTGTTTGTTACGTTCGCCGCTGCCGTGTTAGCCATCGCGAGGTTTCCATACGGTTGGCCGCTCGTTTAACGCCTCGCTGGCTGCGCTACTGGCAGGGCGATGATTCTGTAATAATGACGTTGAACGACAGCTGCTGTGTTATTGATTGTCTTTTCATATGTATTATATGTAATACATTTTTATGTCTATTATTGTCCCCGCGTCAAGCTTGGCGTATTTTTTTTACAACAGCAAAAGGAGCGGCATGAATGAGTGAGGCGCAGCCTTCGGCGATGGGCGGTACAAAATCGCACCGAATTTATCTGCTGCTGAAAGATGCCATCCTCAGCGGCCGGTTACCGGCCGGCAATAAGCTGCCGGGCGAAAACAAGCTGGCCGAGCAGCATGGCGTATCACGCGTTACGGTCCGGCGCGCCATGGAAGCACTGCAGTCGTCGGGGCTTGTTGAGCGCAAGGCGGGGGTAGGTACGGTAGTGCTGGAGCATCCGCTAGATGCCACGGTAATGACCGCCAGCGTGTCTAACCTGTTGCCCAACATGCTCAAGATGAGCCAGGCATCTCAAGTGCGGTTAATTGAGTTTGCCTATGTGCTGCCACCGGAAATGATCCGCGAGCGTCTGGGAATGGCCCACGGCGGCAAAGTGCAGCGATCGGTGCGAGTACGCATGGTGGATGACAAACCATTTTCCTACCTGGTGACCCACGTTCCGGAGTCGGTGGCATTGCACTATAACGAAATGGATCTGGCCAATACGCCCCTGTTCGTGCTGTTGGAGCGCAGCGGCGTAAAGGTCGACCACGCCTCTCAATCCATTTCCGCTACCTTGGCCAATCATGATATTGCTGAAGCGTTGGATGTCGCCGTGGGCTCACCGCTGATTTCATTGACCCGGGTGGTATACGACGAACAGGGCCGGGGCGTGGAGCATCTGGATGCGCTGTATCGTCCGGATCGCTACCGCTTCCAGATTGACCTAGAGCGAAACGGTGACGACAACTCGCGCTATTGGGAACCTAAAGTGGGAGGAATGCCTACCCAGGGCGAGGGGTAGGCACAGATGCGAGGCCGTTTTTTTAATGTATTAAAATTAATACAGATTTAAAAATACAAAAAATACATTTGACCTGTGTTGTGATAGTGCGCTAGTTGTATTGGGTGAGGGTAAGGCAGCGCGATAATCAAGGTTTATCAAACGCTAAGAATAATTGCCTGAAAAAGATTCCAACGTAGACCGTGCCGATACAACGAGTTCATACAATGAGTACACCCACAACGCTGTTTGATAAGGTTTGGCGTGCCCACGAGATTCATCGCAGCGAGAGCGGGCAAAGCCTTTTATGGATTGATCGCCACTTTGTCCACGAAGGCTCCTTTCACGGATTCAACAAGTTGGGCGAGCGAGCGCTGCCCGTCGCCCGGCCCGATCTGACCTTCGGTATTGCCGACCACTATGTGCCTACGTTGGCGCGTGATCTTGACGGTGTGGCGGACCCCAAAGTGCGCTCCATGATCGAACAGCTCTCCTACAATACCCAGCGCCACGGTGTCACACTGTTTGGCCTTGATGACCCGCGCCAAGGCATTGTTCACGTGCTGGGCCCAGAACAGGGGCTGACCCAGCCGGGCCTGGTCATGGTGTGTGGCGACAGCCATACCGCCACCCATGGCGCTTTTGGCAGCATCGCGTTCGGCATTGGCGCCTCAGAAGTCGCCCATGTACTTGCCACGCAGACCCTCTGGCAAACCAAACCCAAAGTGATGCGGATCACCATTGACGGCCAGCTGGCGCCAGGAATTACCGCCAAGGATATCGCCCTGACCTGGATTGCCCGGCTGGGTGCCGACGGCGCCCGCGGTTACGCGATTGAGTACGCCGGTGAGGCGATCCGTGCGCTCTCCATGGAAGCGCGGCTTACGCTGTGCAATCTCTCTATTGAGGGGGGCGGGCGCTGCGGCATGATTGCTCCGGATCAAACCACCTTTGACTATCTACGCGAGCGGCCCTGGAGCCCGAAAGGGGAAGCTTTCGAACAGGCCTGCGCCTACTGGAAGACGCTCTATAGCGACCCCAGCGCCGGCTTCGACCTTGAAGTGACGCTGCACGCCGATGAAATCGCCCCGACGGTGACTTGGGGAGTGTCGCCTGAAGAGGCGCTGCCTATTGATCAAGCGCTACCTGACCCTGAGAACATCAGCGATCCTGCCAAGGCACGCCAGGCCCGTGACAGCATGGCGTACATGGGCCTGTCAGCGGGGCAAAAGCTCACGGATATCAAGATTGATCGGGTGTTTATCGGCTCTTGCACCAACGCACGGATTGAAGATTTGCGTGCGGCGGCCAGCGTATTGGCAGGGCAAAAAAGCCGTGTGCCGGGCATGGTATCGCCCGGCTCTACGCTGGTGAAAACCCAGGCGGAGGCCGAAGGCTTGGATCGCATCTTTATCGACGCAGGTCTTGAGTGGCGCCACTCGGGCTGTTCGATGTGCGTGGGCATGAACGGTGATCTGGTGGCCAGCGGCGAGCGCTGTGCCTCGACCACCAACCGTAACTTCAAGGGCCGCCAGGGGCCTGGCGCGCGCACCCATTTGATGTCGCCCGCCATGGTAGCGGCCGCCGCCGTGAGCGGGCATCTGGCCGATATACGCACGCTGTCCTCTCAGGCTAGCGCTACAGGAGTCTACTGATGCAACCTTTTACCGTATTAGAGTCCCTGGGCTGCGCGCTACCGGCAGCCAATGTGGATACCGACCAGCTGATTCCCGCCCGATTCATGAAGGAGCCGCGCAGCGTCGGTTACGGCCAGTTTCTGCTTTATGACGTGCGCCACGATGAGCAGGGCGCGCCTGATCCTGAGTTCATTCTGCACCGTGCTGGTGCCAATGATGCCGAAGTGCTGGTAAGCCGGCGCAACTTCGGTGCGGGCTCCTCTAGGGAGGCTGCGGTTTATGCGCTGGTCGATTACGGCTTTCGCTGTGTTATCGCCCCCAGTTTTGGCGATATTTTTGCATCCAATTCGGTTAATAACGGCTTGTTGCCTGCCGTCGTGGAAGAAGACGATGCCGAGCGGCTTCTCACAGCGCTGGGTGATCATCCCGCTGAGATTAACGTCGATCTGGTAGAGCAGCGTATTCGTGTTGCTGAAGTGGATGTCCCGTTTACCGTCAGCCCCGTTTGGCGTACCAAGCTTCTGAATGGCTGGGACGATATTGATATGACCCGCCAGCATGAAGAAACAATTACCCGTTTTGCCAAGGACTACGCACGAAAGTTTTCATGGGCATCGCCACAGCCGCCTGAAACGAACATTATCAGCAAAGGGTAGCGCTTAGGCTGCCCTCAATGTTTGCCCACTTATAACAACAGTAAGCACGCTTGCCGCAACGGATCCGAAACAATAACGACCCTATAAAAGACCACCTTGTGCAGGAGACACACCATGAAAAAAACAGCGATAACCTTTAGCGTGCTGGCGGCCATGGCCTCAAGCCAGGCAATGGCGATGGATCAGATCACGGCCGTGCATGCGTTTCCTCCTTCCCTGATTTATACCCAAAGCTTTTTAGAGTTCGTCGATAAGGTCAACGAGCGCGGCGAAGGCGTCGTACAGATCAACGTGCGCGGTGGCCCTGAAGTCATTGGCCTATCTGAGCAGCCTGATGCCGTACGCAATGGTGTGGTGGATATGGCCTACACTGCGGCGAGCTTCTATGCGGGTACCGTGCCCGAGCGCGATGCCATGGTCGCCTCCAATACCAATGCCATCTATGCTCGTGAAAATGGCGGTATCGATCTGCTAAATGAAATCCACCAGCAAAAGATGGGCACCTACTATCTGGGATGGTTCGACAGTGGGGTGAGCTACAACCTGTATACCATTGATGAACCCACTGTGGATGCAGAGGGCAACCTGAGTATTTCTGGCTTGCGCCTGCGCAGTAACCCGGTGTACGACGCCTTCTTCCAGGACTACCTGGGAGCCCAGCCCATCAGCCTGCCCACCACTGATGTCTACGCCGCGCTTGAGCGCAGTGTCGTCAACGCCACCGGCTGGACCCAAATTGGTCTTAAAGACCTTAACTGGGACCGCTTTTTAAACTATCGAGTCGACCCAGCGTTCTTCTCCACCGACATGGGCGTGATCGTTAATTTGAACAAGTGGAACCAGCTGAGCGAAGAAACCCAGCAGATTCTTCAGGAGGTAGCGATTGAGCACGAGCGCGAAAGCGCTGAGAAGCTGGAAGAGCGTTCCCTGGAACAGCAGGCTCAGCTGGAAGCCGACGGCATGCAGGTCATCACCCTTGAGGGTGAAGCGAGCCAGCGCTACGCCGATGCCGCACGCGATGCCACGTGGGAGCGCATGCGCCGCCAGATGGAGCGCCATCCCATGGGGCTTGAGCATTACGATACGCTGATCGAAAAATTCAACGATCTGTAAAAAGCGTGCTGGGCGCTCCTATCTATAGCGCCCTTTTCTGTGTGGCTATTTTCGTCAGGGTCTTTTATGCGCTACGCACAACGCGGCTATTTGCTGCTGCTTAACGGCATGGCACTGCTTGCCGCCATCATGCTGGTATGGCTGATGGTGGCGGTGGTGCTTTCCGTGGTCATCCGTAATCTAGGTCTTCAGCCTTCGGCGTGGTTTTTCCTCTCGACCGAGTACGCCATGTTCTATCTCACGTTGTTGGGCGCGCCTTGGCTGGTGCGCCAGAAAGGCCATGTGCATATCGAGCTTTTGACCGCCGCGCTGCCCCTGCCGGTACTTAATGTATTAAGCCGTGGGGTATCAATTATCTGCGTAGTGGTTTGTGGCGTATTGGCATGGAAAGGGCTGGATCTGTTTCTGCTCAACATCGAGCGTAATGACTACGATGTGCGCGCTTTCTTTGTGCCCAAGTGGATGTTGACCATCGTGTTTCCGCTCAGCTTTACCTTGATGGCTATCGAATTTGGCCGCTTTGTAGTGGGCCATGACATTCTTCACAGCGGCGAAGCGGGGATTAAAGAATAATGGAATGGTACTTTGCACTCGCTTTTCTGCTTTCGCTGATTCTTATCTTCATGGCAATCGGCACGCCTATCGCTCTAGCCTTTCTAGCGGCCAACGTGATTGGCGCCTGGCATTTCATGGGCGGACAAACCGGTATCCTGCAGATGCTCAACAACGGTTTTGGCGCACTCTCCAGTTTTAACCTGGTGCCGATTCCGCTTTTTCTATTGATGGGCGAGCTGTTTTTCCGCACCGGCCTTGGCATGAAAATGTTCAACGCGGTCGATCAACTGATGGGCAAGGTGCCGGGGCGGCTTTCCTACGTGACCGTGGTAGGCGGCACGGCGTTTTCAACGCTAAGCGGCTCTTCCATGGGGTCGACTGCGCTGATGGGCTCGCTCTTGGTGCCGGAAATGGAGCGGCGCGGCTACAAAAAGAAAATGGCCATTGGCCCGATTTTGGGCACCGGCGGCCTGGCGATCATTATTCCGCCGTCAGCATTGGCGGTGCTTTTGGCAACGCTTGCCAAGGTTGATATCGGGGCGCTGCTGATCGCGGGCATTCTACCAGGACTGACGTTGGCCGGTTTCTATATTGTCACTATCTTTATTCAAACCAAGATGGATCCCGCTGCCGCACCCGCCTATGAACTTGAACCCGTACCTTTAAGCGCCAAGCTCAAGCTGATCGTGACCGATATTCTGCCTATGCTCAGCGTGATGGTAATTATCGTGGCGCTCATGCTTGTGGGGTTTGCCACGCCCTCAGAAGCCGCCGCCTTTGGGGCACTAGGCGTCATCATTCTGGCGTTTATCTTCCGTTGCATGACCTGGAAGGCCTTCGCGCTCTCCGTAACCGGGGCACTAAAAGTCACGCTGATGGCCTACCTGATCGTGTTCGGCTCGGCAACGTTCAGCCAACTGCTGGGCTTTTCAGGGGCGTCGGGCGGGCTGATTCAGTGGGCGACCAGCTTTGATTTATCCCCTATTCTGATGCTCTTGGCCATGTTTGCCGTACTGCTGGTGCTGGGTACCTTTATGGAGCAGATCTCCATCATGATGCTTACCGTACCAATTTTCTTCCCGCTGGCGCAGGCATTAGGGTTTGATCTGGTCTGGTTTGGTGTCGTGGTGCTGCTGGCGCTGGAAATCAGTTTCTCGACACCGCCGCTTGGGCTGTTGCTGTTCGTCATGAAGGGCGTTGCCCCACCTGGAACTACCATGCGGGAAATCTACTCAGCGGCTGTTCCGTATATTGTCTGTTCTATGCTCTTGGTTGCTTTGCTGATCGTGTTCCCGACCTTGGCAACGTGGCTGCCCAGTATGGTGCGTTAAGCCTGGTTGAAAGGGAGCCGCCTAGGTAGGCTCCCTGTTAAACATACGAACTAATGGTTACTCTTATTGGCCAGCGTTTAGCTGGCTTTTTTACGGCTATTTATAATATGAAAAGTAATTAAAAGAGTGTTGGGTAGAAGGAGGTAAAAGGTAAAGTGAGAATAAATAGATATTTTTAAGTTGTTATATAGAAGTTAAGGACGCACTAAAACCGAGCCTTGTTATGCTTTAAAAAAGCCTAACAGCCCTGTTTCTTTTTTGTCTTTACGCGCTACTATAAGCACAGCTCGCGCAGGTTGTTTTATATAGCCAACGTTAAAAGAGGGCGGCCCGCGGGTTAATGCGTGCGGGTAGTTATGCTGAAAAAGCGCACCGGCTTGCGGCGCAAGAAATACACCGCCAAGCACCACAAACGCTTCGCTGGCAATGGCGGGTAACGCAATGGTGAGCGACGGGCTGTGCTGCCACAATTCACAGTAGCCACACTGGTTGTGCCAATCCGACAGGGCGTTGAAAGGCGGCAGGCCCATCGCCGTATCCTGCAGGGTAGCCAGGCGCGCTTGATGGTGGTGCTCAGCATGCCCAGAATGGGGATCACTGTGAGCACCGTGGTCACGGGAAGAATCATGAGCCTGGTGGGCGTGATGGCTATGGTGATGACCCTGATGACTGGCCTGAAACTGAGAAATGAGCGGGCCCGCAAATAACAGACACATGGCTACCCATGCCATCACCAATGTGCAGCGATAGTAGAGTAAACGTGCTGAGTGAGACAGTGGCATCAAATTCAGCCCTTACGGCGCTAACAGAAGCCGTATTGTAGCAGTCTTGCTCGGGGCGACCATTACATTATCTGTCAAATAGTGGCTGGTTTTATAGCATCTGAAAATACACCGTGTGTTAAGGGTTAAACGTCGCACGCTTTATATTAATGGTTTGAGTTTTATTGAGCTTGTTGTGTCATTAAGTAGTTTTTAATATCGATATTTTTTTCAAATGCTCTGTGCAAGAAAGTTCGCTTTAAAACCTTTATGGAAAGATAAGCCATGCTATCGAAAAAAGCCGACCCTGCGCCGTCCAGGCGGAATGGGAAAATCCTTTTTGCGTTTTTAATGCGTATGCACTTCTACGTTGGGTTGTTGGTAGGGCCTTTTATTCTCGTGGCCGCTTTAACCGGTATCGTGTACGTATTAACACCTTCGGTGGAAACCTGGCTTTACCGCGATGCACTAACGGCAAGCACTCAGAATGCGCCGCAGCCGTTGGCACGGCAAATTGAAGCGGCACAGCTGGCCACTGGGCAAGCGGGGCTTCCCGCTGCGGTTCGCCCCGCGCCTGATGCTCACAGTACCACGCGGGTCATGTTTGCCGACCCGGCGCTTGGGCCTTCTGAGCACCGGGCCATTTTTATTGACCCCGCCACGCTCGAAATAAAGGGCGATATGACGGTTTACGGCACTAGCGGCATACTGCCTTTTCGTACGGCTATCGATCAATTCCACCGGGGGTTACTGCTGGGTGATACCGGACGACTGTATAGCGAGCTGGCCGCCTCCTGGCTATGGGTTATTGCCCTGCTCGGGCTCATGCTTTGGGTAGCACGCCGTAAAGCGCTCAAAAACGCCAGCCCGCGTATGGCACCCAGGCGCCACCACGCCACCGTGGGAGCGTTTGCGGTCGTCGGGCTGCTGTTCTTTTCAGCCACCGGGCTTACCTGGTCGCAATGGGCCGGCGGCAACATTGGGGAATTAAGGCAAGCCTGGGGCTGGGGTACGCCCAGTGTGTCTACCGTGCTTGAAGCGCCCGACGATGCGGCAGGTCATGACCCTCATGCCCATCACGATATGCACGCCGACCATGGCATGAGCCACACCCCCGAAGCCGGGGAGTATGCAAGCCCTGAAGGATTTGACCAGGCGCTTGAAGCGGCCCGACATGCAGGGCTACTGGCAGAGATGATTCAGGTAGAGCCGCCTGCCGGTGAAGGCCGAGCGTGGCGGGTATCGGAAATTGACCGACGCTGGCCTACCCAGGTAGATCAGGTCGCCCTGAATCCCGGTGATATGCAAATTCTCGATCAGACGGATTTTTCTACCTTCCCTCTGGCAGCAAAGCTGACGCGTTGGGGCATTGATTTACATATGGGCGTTCTCTTTGGGCTGATCAATCAGCTTGTGTTGGCTCTGTTTGCCACCGCCCTGGTTTTCCTGATTATCTGGGGCTATCGGATGTGGTGGCAGCGCATCAAAAGCACCACGGTTAACCAGGCGCAGACCATGACGGCACTGTTTATTATGCTTCCTCTGATCACTCAGTTAAGCCTGTTCGTCACCCTGGTGCTCTTAGGGTTCGCTTTACCGGTACTCGGCGTCAGCCTGGTGATTATTTCGATAATTGATGTGCTTCGATGGGTCGCATCCGGCAAGCGTCAAAACGTCTAACAACGCTGATAGCAAGCTGCAAAAGAAAAGGCCTCAGATAACATCTGAGGCCTTTTAGCTTATTTACCTGCGCGCTTATTCCCAGGCGGGGAAGGGGTCAGGCAGTGCTTTCCAACGCTCCATCCCTTCTAATAGCTCACCTTCACTGAGTAGGCAGGCATCCAGCGCTTCGCGCATACGGGTTTGATCCAGCCCCTGGCCGATAAACACCAGCTCCTGGCGCATATCGCCAAACGGCTCCTGCCACTTTTCCTGAATGAATTCGCGGTATTCCGGGTCTTCCGGCCAGCGCTCTTCGGGGATGGCTTTCCAGAACATGCCCGCCACCCCGTGGTGGGCGATACCGCCCGCCTGGCTCCACTGGCCGGCCCACTGCGGGCGTGTGGCCAACCAAAAGAACCCTTTGGAACGCAGCAGCCCCTCGCCAAACCACTCCGAATGGAGAAGGTCGTGAAACTTGGCCGGATGAAAAGGGCGACGCGCATGGTAAGCGAAGCTGCCGATGCCGTACTCTTCGGTTTCGGGTACGTGCTCGCCGCGCATCTCTTTCAACCAGCCCGGCGCCTGCTGGGCGCGTTCAAAATCGAATCTGCCGGTATTCAGCACTTTATTCAACGGTACGCCGCCCTGGCGGATGGGCACGAGCTCTGCATCCGGGTTAAGCGAACGCAGAATAGCCTTTAACGAGGCCAGCTCTTCGTCGCTGATCAGGTCCGTTTTACTGATTAACAGCACATCGCAAAACTCTATCTGGTCGACCAGCAGGTCGGCCACGTTACGCTCGTCTTCTTCGCCCAGGCTCTCGCCAGCCTCTTCCAGGCTTTGCGCTTCGCGGTACTGCTTAAGGAAGTTGGCGCCATCCACTACCGTTACCAGGGTATCCAGACGGGCCACGTGGGAAAGGCTTTGACCGCTTTCATCTTCAAAGGTAAAGGTTTCCGCAACGGGTAGCGGTTCAGAAATACCGGTCGATTCAATCACCAGATAATCAAACTTGCCCTCTTTGGCGAGCTGGTTAACCTCGATAAGCAGGTCTTCACGCAAGGTGCAGCAAATGCAGCCGTTGCTCATTTCCACCAGGCGCTCTTCACTGCGGTTCAGTGCCACTTCGCTGTCCAGGGTCGATTCGCCAGGGCCGCCGCGCACCAGCGCGCCGTCGATATTCACCTCGCTCATATCGTTGACGATTACCGCCACGCGAAGGCCTTCACGATTGGCCAAAATATGATTGAGCACGGTGGTTTTACCGGCACCCAGAAAGCCCGACAGCACCGTCACGGGTAGGGGGGAAAACGCAGTCATTGCTAGCACACCTCTAAACGGTTCTATGTTATGTAATATTATAACAATTTAAAGGCGATTAAAAAGCACTGCATTAACTCATGAAGAAAATATCAGCGTTTGTATTGTGTCGGGAAGTAGCCGCGCGCTACACCCGACTCAGAAAGGCCCAGCAGCGTTTCGATGGCTTCAAAGGGTGTGCGGTCTTCCCAGGCCATTTCAATCACGCGGGACTGCTCATCATTAAACAGGCGACGAAAGCGTTTTACCGATACGTTGGGCATGTTGGCACGAAATGTGCTCATAAAAACATTGAGTGTATGGGCGGCAACCCATGAACACCGGGCGCCGCTATCGTAAAGGCGCTATGGTTAAACCCAATAACGTTCTTTTTCGTAACGCCTGACGTTGGAAAAATAAATACAAGGAAACTCCATGGCTCAAAGCTTTCACTCCACGGTAGGCAGCCGACACTATCGCTTTAAAAGCTTAGCCGAACTGATGGCCAAAGCGACTCCGGCCCGTTCGGGCGATCGGTTGGCGGGCGTGATCGCCGAAACGGCTGAAGAGCGCGTGGTCGCGCAAATGGTACTGGCGGATCTACCGCTGACCACGTTCTTGAACGACGCACTGATCCCTTATGAGCAAGATGAAATCACCCGGCTGATTATCGACGACCATAACGCCAAGGCCTTTGCGCCCATCCGGCATTTAACGGTCGGCGATTTTCGCAACTGGCTGCTCTCGGATCAGGCAACTTCTGAAGCCCTCACCGCCGTTCGCCCTGGCATTACGCCGGAAATGGCCGCGGCGGTGAGCAAATTGATGCGTAATCAGGATCTGATTCTGGTAGGTAAGAAGTGCCGGGTCACCACGGCCTTTCGCAACACCATCGGCCTGCCCGGCAGGCTCTCCACCCGCCTTCAGCCCAACCACCCGACGGATGATGTCACGGGCATTGCGGCAAGCATTCTGGATGGACTTCTCTACGGCAGCGGCGATGCGGTGATCGGCATCAATCCGGCCACCGATAACGTGGCCCAAAGTGTGAAGCTGATGCGCCTGATGGATGATGTGATTCAGAAGTATCAGATTCCCACCCAGTCCTGCGTGCTTACCCATGTGACCAATACGTTGGAGGCGATCGAGCAGGGCGCCCCGGTGGATCTGGTGTTTCAGTCGATTGGCGGTACCGAAGCGACCAACCGCAGCTTCGGGTTCGATTTAAGCACGCTCGCCGAGGCCGAGGCGGCGGCGCAGTCGCTTAACCGGGGAACGGTCGGGCGCAACGTCATGTACTTTGAAACCGGCCAGGGGAGCGCGCTTTCTGCCGATGCTCACCATGGCCTTGACCAGCAGACCTGCGAGGCCCGCGCCTATGCGGTTGCGCGTAAATTCAACCCGCTGCTGGTCAATACGGTGGTGGGTTTTATCGGCCCCGAGTATCTGTTCGACGGCAAAGAGATTACCCGGGCCGGGCTTGAGGACCACTTCTGCGCCAAGCTCCTGGGCGTGCCCATGGGCTGCGACGTTTGCTACACCAACCACGCCGAAGCCGATCAGAACGATATGGACAACCTGCTGACCCTGTTGGGTGTGGCGGGCTGCAACTTCGTGATGGGTATTCCGGGGTCTGACGACATCATGCTCAACTATCAGACCACCTCGTTTCACGATGCGCTCTACGCCCGCCGTGTACTTGGGCTAAAAGCCGCGCCCGAGTTCGAGCGCTGGCTGGCCGAGATGCAGATTTTTCAAGATATGGAAACGCACCGGCTAAACGACCAGTTGCCTGCCGCGTTTGCCAATAGCCTGCGCCACCTGCCCAAGGAGCCGCGTCATGACGTCTAGCAAACCTATCGTGGTTGAAAACTCCTGGGAGCGGCTGCGCGCGTTTACCGATGCCCGCATCGGTTTGGGCCGGGCGGGTGTCAGCTTGCCCACCCGCAAGCTGTTGGAGTTTCAACTGGCCCACGCCCAGGCACAGGACGCGGTGCACTGCCCGCTGGAGGTAGACACGCTGGCCCGCGAGCTGCAAGAAACGTTTGCCTTGAAAGAGACGCCGCTACGTCTGCACAGCCAGGCAGAAGATCGCGCCATGTATCTTCAGCGCCCTGATTTTGGCCGCCGCTTGAATGATGACTCGCGTGAGCGCTTACACGCAGCAGCCGCTTCGCAATCGCGTGTGGCGCTTGCCGTAGTGGTAGTTGATGGGCTTTCTGCTCTAGCGGTACAGCAGAACAGCCTGCCGTTTTTAAAAGCGCTTTATCAGCAGTTTGAGCAGGACGCTGCCGAGTGGCCGCTGGCACCACTCACCATCGTTGAGCAGGGCCGGGTGGCGATTGGCGATGAAATTGGCGCGCTGCTTAATGCCGAGGCGGTACTGGTGATGATTGGCGAGCGGCCGGGGCTTGGCTCGCCGGATAGCCTGGGGCTTTATATGACCTGGGCGCCTGAGCCGGGGCTCAAGGATGACCGCCGCAACTGTATCTCCAACGTGCGCCCCGCCGGGCTGCAAATGGATGAAGCCGCCAGGCGGCTATTTCTACTCTTGAAAGAGGCGCGCCAACAAAAGCTTTCCGGCGTCAAACTGAAAGACCGCAGCGAAGATAACGTGCTGGAAGGCGATGCAGCTACAACAGGCTCAACCCAAAACTTTCTGGTCGACGATTAACGCTCAATCCATCACCACCTAATAACCACTAACAACAGCTACCCGAATAACAACATGGAACCGCTACCACGATGCACGCCGCTGACATAGGTTTCGTTCCACACTAAAAGGGCAAAACAATGACGCAATCTTCAGTTGATCAGGCGTATCTGGCCAAGCGCCAGCTGCGTAAGGGAACCGCGGGCTGGTTACTTCTGGCAGGGCTTGGGGTTTCCTATGTCATCTCCGGTGATTTCGCGGGGTGGAACTTTGGGATCGCCGAGGCCGGGTGGGGCGGCTTTGCAATTGCCGCCTGCCTGATGGCCTTGATGTATCTGGCACTCGTACTCTCCCTTGCGGAAATGTCGGCGGCCATTCCCGTGGCTGGGGGTGGCTACAGTTTTGCCCGCCAGGCGATGGGCCCCGCCGGGGGCTATTTAACCGGGCTGGCGGTACTGATCGAGTACGCTCTGGCGCCTGCCGCGATCGTGATTTTTATTGGCTCCGCGGTGGAAGCCCTTACCGGGCTGGACGGCCCCTTGGTGTATCTGCTGTTTTATGCCGTCTTTATCGGCATTCACTTGGCAGGTGTTGGTGAAGCGTTAAAGGTGATGATGGTGATCAGCGGCTTGGCTGTGTTTGCCATTTTGGCCACGGCGGTGGCGCTGATAGGTAGCTTTGATTCGGCCAACCTGTTTGATATAGCACCTACGGATGCGGCAGGCGCCAGCACCTTTATGCCCTATGGCTGGTACGGCATCTGGGCGGCGCTGCCGTTTGGCATGTGGCTTTTTTTAGCCGTGGAAGGCGTGCCGCTGGCAGCAGAAGAAGCCAAAGACCCCGCCCGCGATATGCCCAAGGGGATTATTGCTGCGATGCTATTTTTGCTCTTCACGGCTTTGCTGGTCGTGGTATTGCTGGCCGGGGTAGCCGGGGCTGAAATGATTGGCCAAAGCGGTGTGCCGCTAGTGGATGCACTCAACGCGGCGGGTAACCCAACGCTTGCCACGCTGGTTAATGTGCTGGGGCTAGCGGGTCTGATCGCCTCGTTCTTCTCGATTATTTATGGCTATAGCCGGCTGGTGTTTGCGCTTTCCCGTGCGGGTTACCTACCGAAAAAGCTGTCGCTGACCAGTAGCCGTAAAGTGCCTTATCTGGCACTAATCGTGCCCGGTATCTTCGGCTTTCTGGCCTCGCTAAGCGGCGAGGGCGATCTGATCCTGGCGATGGCGGTGGTGGGCGCCACGCTTTCCTATGCGTTGATGGCGCTTAGCCATATTCTGCTGCGTCTTAACCGTCCCGATCTGCCGCGGCCCTATAGAACCCCCGGCGGCGTGGTGACTTCATCGATTGCACTGGTGCTGGCGCTGGTCGCCCTCACAGGCGTTTATGCGTTTGATCCGCGCGCGTTTAATTACACCATTGTGCTGTTTATCATCGGGGCGGCGTATTACTTCCTGTACAGCAAGAACAAACTGGTCGCCAAAACCGCTGAAGAGGAGTTTGCGCTGGTCATCGCCGAGCCGGACGTAACCCCCGCCACGCCAGAGCCAGCTATATCTGGCGCAAAACCGTAACGCGGCCGCCTTTCTGATAAAGCCTCCGTGCTCAATGGCCCGGGGGCTTTTCATGGTATAGGCTGGGGAAAAACGCCAAGAGATTCGCCCGTGAAAACCACGCCTGCCGACCGCCTGGCCGCCACTATTCTGCATGGTTTTGAAGCGTATCGAACCCGCTTTAAAGCAATTACCCAAGACGCCCACCGGCGATTTCGTGAGGGCGCCTGGCATGAGGGGCAGCAGGCCTCGGTTGATCGCATCAACCTCTATCAGCAGAAAGTCCAAGAGGGGCTGGCGAGCCTCAAACAGGCGTTTTCAGAAGACACACTGGCCCACTGCGACCTATGGCGCGAGGCGCGTGCTCAGTATGCCGAACGGATCAGCCAGCGGCTGGATTACGAACTGGCCGAGACGTTCTTCAATTCGCTGTTTTGCGCTGTGTTCAACCATCGCCACATCCGCAACGACTGGATGTTTGTAGAGAGTTCGCGCACCGACGCTGCACACCGTTCGGGAATCGAACTATGCCGCCGCCACAAGGTAGAGGGCGACTGGCAAAATGCCTTGCGGCGGGCGCTGGAAGGCGCCGGGCTTGAAAACCCCTTCGCCGATATGGCCCGCGATACGCGTTTGGGCGCGGCGCGGCTAGCAGAGCATCTGCCAGCCGCCATCGCTCACGCCCATGGCGCCGAGATTGAGCTGCTCAACAGCATTTTCTACCGAAACAAGGGTGCCTATCTGGTGGGGCGGATAAGCGGTGGCGGCCAGCACGTGCCGTTGATACTGCCTATCCGCCACAGTGAACGCTTTGACGAACAGGCGGGCGCGGATCCCGGGCTGCATCTGGATACCGTGTTGCTCGAACCCGACGACGTGGCGATTGTCTTCTCGTTCACCCGCGCCTACTTTCAGGTAGACGTACCGGTGCCCGGTGAGTTTGTTGATTACCTGCAAACGCTGATGCCTCACAAGCCTGCCGGTGAGCTGTATGCGGCCATCGGCTTTTTCAAGCATGGCAAAACCGAGTTCTTTCGTGCCCTGAATCGTCAGGTCGCCAAGCGCGAGGATAAGTTCGTAATTGCCCCGGGCGTGCGCGGTATGGTGATGGCGGTGTTTGTGCTCCCGAGTTTTCGCACGGTATTCAAGATCATCAAGGACAAGTTCGACCCGGCCAAGGACGTAACTCACGCCGTGGTGCGCGAAAAATACCGCTTGGTAAAACGCCACGACCGAGTGGGGCGCATGGCCGATACCCAGGAGTTCTCCAACTTCGTGGTCCGCAAGGATCATTTCGACCCCGAGTGTCTGGCACACCTGCTGGACGTTGCGCCCTCTACGGTTTTTCTGAAAGGCGAGAAAGTCATCATCAAGCACTGCTATACCGAGCGCATGATGACCCCGCTGAATATTTACCTGGAGCAGTGTGATGATGAGGCGCAGTTAGCGGTGCTCAAGGACTACGGCGATGCCATCAAGCAGATGGCGGCGGCCAATATTTTCCCCGGCGATATGCTGCTGAAAAACTTTGGCGTTACCCGCCAGGGGCGCGTGATCTTTTACGACTACGATGAAGTGTGCTACCTCACCGATTGCCATTTTCGCGCCATCCCCGTCTCAAGCGGTGGCGATTACCTAAGCGGTGGAAATGAAAGCTTCTCCATTGGCCCGCACGATATCTTTCCCGAGGAGTTTGGCCCGTTCATGTTTGCCAGCCCGGAACGGTTGCGACTTTTTAAAACGTTTCACCCGGAGCTGTTTGAGGTCAGCTACTGGCAGGGCTTGCAGCAGGCCATTGTCGATGGACGAATCATTGACGTGTACCCTTATGGGAACGAGCAGCGCTTTGTAGACGCTGAACAGTAACCGCGGTAAAGCAGCGAGGTAACCATGACGACAACGTGCCATCTGGTGGTATTTACCGGCTCGGGCATTAGCGCCGAAAGCGGTATCAAGACGTTTCGCGCAAGCGACGGGCTATGGGAAGACCACCCGGTGGAAGAGGTCGCGACCCCAGAAGGCTGGCAACGTAACCCTGAGCGCGTATTAAGCTTTTATAACCAGCGCCGCGAGCAGATCCGCAAGGCCCAGCCCAATGCAGCGCACAAAGCGTTGGCAAGCCTTGAACAGGCGGGCTTCAAGGTCACCATCATCACCCAGAATATCGATGACTTGCACGAGCGGGCCGGCTCCAGCCAGGTAATTCACCTGCATGGCGAAATACTCAATGCGCGCTCCAGTGTAGATGAACGCATGCGCTACCCGTTGAAAGGCAATATTGCGCTGGGCGATGTGTGTGATAAAGGCAGCCAGCTGCGCCCTGATGTGGTCTGGTTTGGTGAGGCAGTACCGCTGTTTGAAGAGGCCTGCGAGATTGCCGCCCAGGCGGATTTTTTGCTGGTGGTGGGCACGTCGCTCGCGGTGATGCCCGCAGCCTCACTGCTGTCGTATATCGACTACGACACGCCCTGCGCACTGGTTGACCCGGATGCCGATGCCTTAAGCCCACCCGGCGTGCTGGCGATTAATGCCACCGCCGGTGAAGGCGTGCCCACGCTGGTCAACCAGTGGATAGAGCAGAAGAATCTAGCGCTTTAAATACTCGCATCCATTGCTAGATCCGCCATGCGTTCGTTACGCGCATTTTGCGCTGCCCGCTGGGCCAGACGCTCACTCTGCGCGGGCTCGCTTTCACAAGTTTCGCGTGTCTCCGGGTGTAAGCCCAGCTTGGCAAACAGGGCACGATCACGCGCTGCTTGCGGGTTGCCGGTGGTCAGCAGCTTGTCGCCGTAGAAGATAGAGTTGGCGCCTGCCAGAAATGCCAGCGCCTGGGTCGATTCGCTCATCTGCTCGCGCCCGGCGGAGAGGCGCACGTGGCTTTGTGGCATCATGATACGGGCCACTGCAATGGCACGGATAAATTCGATAGGATCGAGGTCCTCTACGTTTTCAAGCGGCGTGCCGGGCACTTTAACCAGCATATTGATCGGCACCGATTCGGGGTGAGGGTTGAGCTGGGCAAGCTGTTGCAGCAGAGCGCTTCTGTCCTGCGCGCCTTCACCCATCCCCAGAATCCCGCCTGAGCATACTTTCATGCCTGCCTCGCGTACGGTGGCCAGCGTTTCCAGGCGGTCGCTGTAGGTACGCGTGGTGGTGATCTCGCCGTAATACTCGGGTGAGGTGTCCAGGTTGTGGTTGTAGTAATCAAGCCCCGCACTGGCCAGGCGGTTGGCCTGTTCGCCATTAACCATGCCCAGGGTCATGCAGGTTTCAAGCCCCAGCGCTTTTACCTGACGCACCATCTCCTCAACGGCTAGCAGGTCTTTATCTCGCGGGCTTCGCCATGCGGCCCCCATGCAGAAACGGCTGGCGCCTGCCTCTTTGGCTGCTTTGGCCTGTTCCACGACCTTTTCGATTTCCAGCAGCTTCTCTTTTTTAAGCTGAGTGGTGTAGTGGCCGGACTGCGGGCAGTACTTGCAGTCTTCCGGGCAGGCGCCCGTTTTTATCGATAGCAGCGTGGATACCTGCACGGCATTGGCATCAAAGTGTGCCCGGTGAACCTGCTGGGCCTGAAACAGCAGGTCATTGAACGGCAGCGCAAACAACGCGTTGATGTCAGTAAGCATCCAGTCGTGGCGGGGGGCAGCAGTTGTAGTCATCGGTAAACCATTTTGATTTAATAGGTTGACTAGACTTTATCGGCGCCAAGAGCGCTATGTCAACTTCAAGAGTTTTTCTGGTTTACATGGCGGAGTTCGTCATTCGTAGTGCCCTGCTTTATACTCTGCGCCCTTTTCTTCTCTCTGGAGCGCGGATGTCTGCCTCTGATACTTCCCCTGAGTGTGATCCGGCAACCGGCCATCCGCGCCCACCGCGGCGTGAGTTCAAGGCGCGGGGCAGTTTTGTAATACGCTGTGAAGGCTGCAATCTACCCAAACTGAACTGCCTGTGCCCATATCAGGTAAAGGCTGAAAGCCACGCTCAGGTATGGCTGCTGACGCACCCGCTGGAGCACTATAAACCGACCAACACCGGTCGGCTGATTGGTGATGTGCTGGCGCAGACCCAGGTGTTTACCTGGTACCGTACGGCGCCCGATGCACAGCTGACCGCTCTACTGGCAGACCCGCGCTATGCGCCCTTTGTGATTTTTCCCGATGACCAGCCCGACTATGCGGATCGCGTGGTGGGGATGGATGCGGTACATAGCGCCAAGCGAGAATCTCGCATTCCGGTGTTTATCATTCTGGATGGCACCTGGCGTCAGGCGCGGCGCATGTTTCGTAAAAGCGCGTACCTGGATGGGCTGCCAGTACTGCCTTTGCGCACCGAGCGAGAAACCCGCTACCGGCTACGCAAGCCCGCTTCAAAAGCGCATTTATGCACGGCGGAAGTAGCGATTGAGCTGCTTCGCCAGGGTGGCGACGACAACGCGGCGGCGGTGCTGGATGACTACTTTGATGTGTTTAACGACAGTTACGCTGCCAGCCGGTTCTACAAGAAAATTGCCGA
Organism: Vreelandella populi; assembly: GCF_003989825.1. Classification (GTDB taxonomy): domain Bacteria; phylum Pseudomonadota; class Gammaproteobacteria; order Pseudomonadales; family Halomonadaceae; genus Vreelandella; species Vreelandella populi. The sequence continues at coordinate 569,949 of NZ_RZHE01000006.1, read as the reverse complement.
ACCCACCGAGGCCATGACGCGTCTGCTGGCACGCCAGGCCGATTAAGCGGATCAATCGCGCAGGATGGCTAGCGGGCTGTACTCGGTAGCCAACGCAGGAGTAATTTGCGCACCCAGTACCAGCGGTTGATCAGCAGGGCGGTAAAGATCAGCCCACAGCCAAGCAGTTGCAGTGGCGCCATGGTTTCGCCAAACCACAGGGCGGCAAAGAGCGCTGTCCATACTGCTTCCAGCATCAAGATGACCGAGGCATGGCTCGGGGTGGTCATGCCTTGGGCCTTGATCTGCAGAAAAAAGCGCAGCGAGCTCGAAAGCAATACGCTTGCTATAAACCAGCCCAGAATAGAGGTATCCAGCGCCACGGGCTGGCGCTCGAAAATAAGTGAGGTAAGCGTTAATACGCCCCCCACCCCCAATAGCTGGAGCGTGGTCAGCGAAAGCGCGGGTACGTTACGCACCACGCGGGTGTTGACGTTGATCAACAGAGCAAAGCAGAGCGCGGCACATACCATTAACAGCTGGCTTTTTTCTACATTAAAACCTGCGTTAAGCGAGAGTAGCCCAAAGCCTGCCAGTGCCACGGGCAGGGCGATCCAGGTTGAGCGCGGCGGCCGGTCGCCAAACAGAAGCTTGGCAACGATAGGCACCAGCAGGATGCCCAGACTGTTGATAAAAGCGCTTTCGCCCAAGTGGCTGGATGTTTGCAGCCCCAGAATCCAGAAGCCGATAGCCACACTAAACAGCAGGCCGACAAAGAAACCGCGCCGAATGCGCCGCGCGGGCATGCGGCTTAACGTCGGCCAGGCAAAGCCCAGCAGGATCAAGCCTGCCAGCAAGAAGCGCGTACCGATAAACAGTAGCGGCGGCATGCCGGCGAGCGCTTCTTTTGAAAAGATCCACCCGCCCGCTGCCACTATGGTGACCAGCAGTAGCAGGGCATCCGCCTGCCAGGGCGCGCGCTTGAGCGTGCTCACGCGGCTGTGCCACCAAACAGGGCTCCGGCAATTCTGAAACCGGCCACCCAAGTGCCCACCGCCGAACCGAGCGTGGCGAGTATGAACACCAGCAGGGTGCGCGACACGCGGTTTTGCCACCACCCTTTAAGGTGAGTGACATCTTTACGCAGCGAAGAGAAGTCGCGCACCTTGGGTTTGCGCATATAAAGCTCAACCCCGGCGGCGACAAACCCGGCGCCAATGGTGGGGTTCAGCGAGGTAAGCGGTGCGGCAAAGAAGGTGGCAATCACCGTTACCGGGTGGGCGAGAGCGATAATGGTCGCCCCGCCGGATAGAATGCCATTGATCAGGAACCATTCCAGCACTAGCTGCCAGCCGAGATCCGTATTGCGGGAGAAGCCAATCGCAAAGCCGGTAATCACCAGGATGGTAATCAGCCAGGGCAGGGCTTTCCAGAGTTTGGAGGGTGGCGGTGTGGCTTCCAGCGCTTCGCGCTCAATCGTGGGGTTTTCGGGAAATGGGGCTTCCAGGTGTTCAACCGTACCTTTCAAATGCCCGGCACCCAACACCACCAGCACGTTTTTATAGCGCCCAGGCGGGGCCTGTTCGGCCAGACGCAGCGCCATATAGCGGTCGCGCTCGCGAATCAGCGGGGTATACAGCGCCTCGGATTCGGCGGCAAACTCGCTAAAGGTGGCTTCCAGCATGTCGCCTTCCTTGAGCTTTTCGATCTCTTCCTTGGAAACATCCTGACGCGACAACACGCTGCCGATCAGTCCGGAAAAGAGCGAAAAGCGCTGCCACCAGGGCACATTGCGGTAGATGCGTTTCAAGGTCACGCCCACGTCGCGGTCTACCAGCAGCAGCGGCAGGTTGCGCGTGCGGCACTCTTCAAGGGCGGCGCGCATTTCCGCGCCTGGCTCGATGCCGGACTGCTCGGCGATGCGCTGCTGGAAGGCGCCCAGCGCCAGGCTTGCCGCCACCATACCTGCCTTGCCTTGCTTGAAGACCTGGAACAGATCCTGCTCGCCCATGGCGTCGGGGTTGTTCATGCTGTGATGGCGGGCGTCGCATAGCTCAATGGCGATAGCATCGAACTGCCCGCTATCGGCCAGCCTGCGCACATCGTCGGCACTTTGCGCCGATACGTGCGCGGTGCCCAGCAGCGTGTAAGTGGTGTCGCCAACGCTGACTGCTTTCAGCGGCCCGCTGGTCGCTGGTATAGCATCAGGTGCCGTTGTCAGCGGGGTGATATTGTCTTGATTCATGGTTTCTCAACTCAAATAGTAATGCGGTGTCATACGGGCTAGCGTCGCCAGAAAGCCGGCGTAAACAGAACGAGCACCGTGAAAATTTCCAGGCGGCCCATCAACATCGCAAGCACTAATATCCATTTGGCAAGGCTTGGCAGTTCGCCGTAGTGGCTGCTGGCTTCCCCCAAGGCAGGGCCAAGGTTATTAAGCGCTGAACCCACCGTCGACCAGGCGGTAATCTGGTCAACGCCTGTGGCCATTACGCCTACCATCATCAAGAAAAACAGCATGACGTAGGCGGAGAAAAAACCCCAAACGGCCTGGGCGATGCTGTCGGGGACGCTCATCTTGCCGACCTTGACTGCAATCACCGCATTGGGGTGAATCAGGCGCATGACTTCGCGCATGCCCTGTTTAACGATCAGGATGATGCGGATCACTTTCATGCCTCCCGCAGTTGACCCCGAACACCCGCCCACAAAGGCGGCAATAAACAGTAAGAAAGGCAGCGCGCCAGGCCAGGCCGAAAAGTCAGCTACTGAGAAGCCCGCCGTGGTGGCCACCGATACCACCTCGAAGAGGCCGTAGCGCAAGCCGCTCATCGTGTCGTAGGTTTGCGTCAACCACAGGGTAAGCACGGTAATGGTGACCAGCCCCGCCAGAAACAGCATCAAAAAGCGGGCTTCCGGATCCTGGAAGTAGTGCAGCAGCCGCTTTTCACGCCAGGCCATGAAATGCAGGCTGAAGCTGAACGCTGAAATCAGCATAAAACCCACACAGATCAGCTCGATAGAGGGGCTGTTAAAGTAGCCGATACTGGCATCGTGGGTAGAAAAGCCGCCAATCGCTACGGTGGAAAAGCTGTGCCCGAGTGCATCAAACCAGTTCATGCCCGCGAGCATGTAGGCCACCATGCAGGCGATGGTTAGCGTGGCGTAGATATACCACAGCGCTTTGGCCGTTTCGGTAATCCTGGGGGTCAGCTTGGAGTCCTTCAGCGGCCCCGGGATTTCGGTGCGGTAGAGGGCCATGCCGCCTACCCCAAGCGTGGGCAGGATGGCCACGGCCAGCACCACGATTCCCATGCCGCCCAGCCATTGAAGCTGCTGGCGGTAGTAGCGAATCGATTCGGGCAGAAAATCGATGCCCGTGATCACCGTTGCCCCCGTGGTGGTAAGGCCCGAGAATGACTCGAACACCGCATCTGTAATACCCAGCGCAGTATCGCCAAACAGCATCAGGGGCAGCGAACCGAACAGGGCCAGTACTGTCCAGAACATGGCGGCAATCAAAAAGCCGTCGCGGATGCGTAGCTCCTTGCGCGCCCGCCGGTTCGGCAGGTAGAGGATCAGGCCTGTCAGCACCGAGATGGCAATGCCGATCATGAAGGCATACCAGACCCCATCGCGAAACCAGAAAGAAATCAGCATGGGGGGGAGCATGGTCAGGCTGAACAGCATCAGCAGCAGCCCTAAAATGCGTAGGATTACCCGCAGACTCATGGTTGTTGCATGCTCCTAAAAGAACGTCAAACCGACTTGGAACAGGCGTTCCACATCGCGGATGCGGCGCTTGTCGATCACGAACAGAATCACGTGATCGCCGCTTTCCACCGTGACTTCCCCGTGGGCGATAATGACCTCCTTGCCGCGCACGATTGCCCCAATGGTGGTGCCCTCGGGCAGGTTGATCTCGCGAATAGTACGGCCGACTACCTTGGAAGACTGCTTGTCGCCATGGGCGATGGCCTCAATGGCCTCGGCCGCCCCCCGGCGCAGCGAGTGCACGTTGACGATATCGCCCCGGCGCACGTGGGTTAACAAGCTGCCGATGGTGGCCTGCTGGGGGGAGATCGCGATATCAATCTCACCGCCCTGCACCAGGTCCACGTAGGCGGCGTTGTTGATCAGCGTCAGCACCTTCTTGGCGCCGAGGCGTTTGGCGAGCAGCGACGACATGATGTTGACCTCATCGTCGTTGGTCAGCGCGCAGAAGATATCGCAGTCCTCGATGTTCTCTTCTTCCAAAAGCCGCTTGCTGGTGGCGCTGCCGTGGAGCACCACGGTGCGGTCGAGCCGCTCGGATAGCGTGGTGCAGCGTTCCAGGTTGTGCTCGATGATCTTGACCTGGTGGGTATGCTCCAAATGCTCGGCCAGGCGCTCACCGATATTGCCGCCCCCGGCAATCACCACCCGACGAAAGCCTCGCTCGACACGTCGAAGCTCGCTCATTACCGCACGAATATCGCGTCGCGCAGCGAGGAAGAACACCTCATCATCGGCTTCGATCACCGTATCGCCGCGCGGGATAATCGGCCGGTTGCGCCGGTAGATGGCCGCCACGCGGGTGTCCACGTTGGGCATATGGCGGCGCAGAAAGGCCAGGTCCTGGCCCACCAGCGGCCCGCCAAACACGGCTTTCACCGCCACCAGCTGAACGAGCCCCCCGGCAAAATCCAGTACCTGCAGGGCGCCAGGGTGTTCGATCAGACGGCGTACGTGATCGGTGACCACCTGCTCGGGGCTGATCAATACATCAATGGGAATGGCTTCGTGGGCAAACAGCCCTTTACGGGTCAGGTACGGCGTGGCGCGTACCCGGGCAATCTTGGTGGGCGTACGAAACAGGGTATGGGCGACCTGACAGGCGATCATGTTGACTTCGTCGGTATTGGTCACCGCGATCAGCATGTCGGCGTCTTCACAGCCCGCCTGACGCAGCACGATGGGGTAGGAACCTGGGCCGGTAACGGTGCGGATATCGAGCTTGGTATGCAGCTCGCGCAGCTTGTTGGCATCGGTATCCACGACGGTGATGTCGTTCTCCTCGCGGGCGAGGTGCTCCGCCAGGGTGCCGCCGACCTGGCCGGCGCCGAGAATGATGATTTTCATTACTGAGCATCGGTTCCATTAAAAGCGCCAGCGCAGGATAAACGTAAGGGCTACGTAGTGCGCTGCAATAAAGACGGCGGCCAGTGTAAACCAGCCGCCGTTGAAAAGCAGGTGAGGATTATTCCAACGTGAAACCGACTTTTACAGTGACCTGCCAGTGAGCCACTCGGCCATCTTCAATATGACCGCGGGTGTCGGTAACTTCCAGCCAGCGCATGTGCTGAAGGGTTTCTGATGCCTTGGCGAGTGCGTTCTGCACGGCTTCCTCGATACCTTTCTCGGAAGAGCCGGTGATTTCTACGTGCTTGTAGGTGTGATGAGTCATGGTATCTCCATCCTTAGTCATGAATTCACTGCCTGGGCATTAGATAAACCTAGGCAGTACGCTTCTCTAGTCTGGCATAAAAAAAGCCATCGTGACGCCCCGCCTCGGGAAACAGCTGTCGGCCGTGGCCGCTCGGGGTTCCCCAGGCCACGTCATCCGGCGTGGTGACGTTGGCATCCGGCGTGCGGGCCAGAAACGCCTCGATTTGCTTGGCGTTTTCCTCCGGCAGTACCGAGCAGGTGGCGTATAACAGTGTGCCGCCTTCACGCAACATCGGCCACAGGTTATCCAGCATCTGCTGCTGGAGCTTGGCCAGCTTGCGAATATCTTCCTTGCGGCGCAGTGTCTTGATATCCGGATGGCGCCGGATAACACCTGTGCCCGAGCAGGGGGCATCCAGCAGAATAGCTTCAAACGGCGTGCCGTTCCACCAGTCGCGCTGGGTGGCATCGGCGTGCTGGAGATTAGCCGTCAAGCCCAAACGGCTGAGCGTATCCTCTACCCGCGAAAGACGCTGGTTATCGCTATCCAGGGCTGTCAGGGCGATATCGAACTGCTCAAGAAGGTGAGCGGTCTTGCCACCGGGGGCGCTGCACGCATCCAGAACCTGTGCGCCATGCCGTGGCGCCAGCACCGGACCAAGTAGCGCTGCACAAAGCTGAGCCGCCTCATCCTGTACGCTGACGTGACCCTCGGCAAATCCGGGTAACGAGGTCACATCGCACGGCACGTTAAGCGTAATACCGTCAGGCGCGTGAGCGCATAGCTCGCCGCTGAGGCCCTGTTCAACCAACCGCTCCAGATAGGCTTCGCGGTCGTTGTAGTGCTGATTAACACGCAGCGTCATAGGGCCAGGCTGATTGTTGGCGTCAACAATCGTACGCCACTGCTCGGGCCAGGCGTTGCGTAGAGTATCCAGCAGCCAGCGGGGGTGGGCTAGCGCCACGCTTTCATCTTTATCAACAGTGGCCTGGAGTTCCTCGGACTCGCGCTGCAAGCGGCGCAGGCAGCCGTTGAGCACGCGTGTCGCCCACTCCTTGCCCAGCAAACGCGCAGCACCTGCGGTTTCACCTACCGCCGCATGGGCGGGAATGCGCATATACAAAAGCTGATAAATACCCACCAGCAGCAGGGCGTGGATATCGCTGTCACGTTTTTTAAAGGGTTGCTTTAAGAGGGTATTCGCCAGGGCTTCCAGACGTGGCAACTGACGGCAGGTGCCAAAGCAGAGCTCTTTTAACAGGCTCCGGTCACGGGCCACCACGCTATGCTCATCCAGGTTGGCAAGAGAACCCTGCTGGGCAATAACCGGCGCCAAGGCACGGGCAGCGGCGGCACGAACGTCCTGGCCGCTGTTGCCTGAGGCGCGGCCGTTCTGCGCGGGGCGTTTCTGGCTCATAAGAAATCTCCTTGCTGGGTTTCTGATTGACCAAGGCGCGTGCCAGTAGTCAAGCGAGCGTGGCGGGCATTGAGCAAATCGCGGACCGCCATGGCCTTGCCGCCCGGCAGTTGAGCGGTGGTTATACACAACACCTCGCGGCCTTCCTCACCACAGGCAATGCGCAGGTGGTCTTCGCCATGCTTCAGAAGCATGCCGGGTAGCGAAGGGGCATGTTCGCCTGGTTCAGCGTTTGCCATAAGCAGGCGCAAACGGTCGTCACCTAGCTGACACCACGCGACCGGCCAAGGATTAAAGGCGCGAATTTTGCGTGCCAGCGCCTGGGCGGGTTGGGTGAAATCAAGTTCGGCCTCGGCCTTGCTCAGCTTGGTGGCGTAGGTAACACCTTCCTCGGGCTGAGGTGTGGCGCTTGCTGTTCCCTGAGCCAGTTCATCCAGCACGTTGATCAGCGCAGTGGCGCCTTGAATGGCCAGACGGTCGTGAAGGTCACCGCCGGTGGTGCGCTCGGTAATGGGGGTTCGGACTTCGTGCAACATGGCGCCGGTATCAAGCCCCGCATCCATCTGCATGATCGTCACGCCCGAAGCTTGATCCCCCGCTTCAATAGCGCGCTGAATCGGGGCGGCGCCGCGCCAGCGTGGCAATAGTGAGGCGTGCACATTGATGCAGCCCAGCCGTGGCGTATCCAGCACGGCCTGAGGCAGCAGCAAGCCATAGGCGACCACCACCATGATATCGGCATCCAGCGCTGCAAGTTCGGCCTGAGCGTCGGTATCTTTTAGCGTTTGCGGTTGATAGACCGGCAAGTTCTGCTCAAGGGCCAGCTTTTTAACAGGGCTAGGCGTGAGTTTGCGACCACGACCCGCCGGACGGTCGGGCTGGGTATAAACCGCGACCACCTTGTGCTTGCTCTCCAGCAGGGCGGCAAGACTTGAGGCGGCAAAATCGGGCGTGCCCGCAAAAACAACGCGCAACTGTGACATGTAAATAGATACCTAATAACAAGAAAAGAAATAAAGCCCTACGCTCACGATAAAGGCCGAGAAGCGAAGGTAGACAACAGCTGTTGTGATTACCGGGCTCCTCGGCCTGACACGTTTTACACCACGCTTTTTGAACGCCAGCTACCAAAACCGAAGTAAACTGTGGTAAAACCGTTTAACCGTTATGCATCGTCCTGCATCAGCTTATGGCGTTTTTGCATTTTTTTCATGACGCGATCGCGCTTGAGCGGTGAGAGGTAGTCAACAAACAGTACGCCTTCAAGGTGGTCGTACTCGTGTTGAATACAATGCGCCAGCAGGCCATCGGCCTCAAGCTCGTAAGCTTCTCCATTACGGTCAAGGGCGTTGAGCTTGACCTTGAGATAGCGCGGCACTTCGGCGTAGTACTCAGGAATTGACAGACAGCCTTCTGAAAGCGGCTCTTTGTCTTCGCCAATGGGTGTGTAACGAGGGTTGATAAGCACCAGCGGCTGCGAGTTATCTTCGCTGACGTCCATCACGACAACACGCCGATGCACGTCAATCTGCGTGGCTGCAAGACCGATACCGCGGGCGTCGTACATGGTTTCCAGCATATCGTCGACAAGCTGGCGAACTTCATCGTCGACGGTTTCTACCGGTACCGCCTTGGTGCGCAGGCGCTCGTCGGGAAATTCGAGAATAGGTAGTTTGGCCATGGGATTACAATCACCGTTATGCAGAATCTTAGATAATCAGGCCGGCTAGCCGCGGCCTGGTACTTTCTTGATGATTACTATACCACGCTGGCAGCGCTCCTGGGCATTGCCACACGGCCTGACAGGCAGCAAAAAGCGCGCCGTCGGCTTGCATAGGCCAGCTTTTAACCAGCCTTTTAAGAGAGCGTAAAATGTCGACACCACCCAAGGCAGCTTACATGAAAAGGGCAGCCCCCAAGATGGCGTTATACGCGTTAGGGCTCGGTTTACTGCTGCTATTCAGCGGTCAAACGCCAGGTAATGAACATCAGCAGGTCGTCAAGCTCTCTCCGCAAATAAGCACAATAGCGCTGGATGAGGCGGGGCAGGAGGAACGCTTTGCCGACTTCGCGTTACCTCTTGCAAGCCTGGATGCTTTCTTGCGCGCGCACCGCGTGTTGGAGGAAGGCGATAATCTGCCAGAACTTGCTTACGTACTGGCTGGAAATCAGCAGCGTCTGATGAGTGCCGCAGGGGATACGCTCTATGCGCGAGGCCAGGTGCCCCATAACGTGGCGCTTGGGATCTATCGCCCAGGGGAGCCTTACCGCGCTGATGACGGCAGGCTGCTAGGGCGTGAGTTGCTCAAGGTGGGAGAAGCGCAGCATCTGCAAAGTGACGGTGATATTGCGCAGTTACACGTACTCAAGGCCAGCCAGGAGGTGCGTAGCAATGACCTGATCTTGCCCCTTGAGTATGACGGTGCTCGCCCGGCATTTCAGCCGCACCCGCCTTTGGATGATATCCGTGGGCGTATTGTTGCCGTGCCAGGTGGTTTGCGGTTCGTTGGTCGTTTGCAAATGGTTGCTCTGGATGTGGGCACTCAGGATGGCTTGGAGCCTGGACATATCCTTCAGGTTAACCAGCAAGGCGCGCTGATCGACGACCCGCGCACCCAAGCGTCAGTTCAATTACCCGCCACGCCAGCAGGGCAGGTGATGATTATCAAGCCCTACCAGCGGATCAGCTATGCGCTGGTGATGCAGGCATCCAACGTGCTGAAAGTGGGCGACTGGGTAGTTGACCCGAATTGATCAATGAACCTTTATTCGTGCAATGCACTGTAAGGAGAGCCGATGGAGACCAGGGAGTGGCTGGCAGTCAATGCCTTGCCTGGGATGGGAGCGCTGCGCATACATCAACTGGTGGCCCGCAGGCCGCGCTGGCCGGAAGGCTGGCTGGCGGCATTGCCCAGTAATGCTGCCAGCGCGTTAAGGCTATGGCTTGAGCATCCTGAGCGCAGTCCGCTACAGCAACAGGTCGAGGCGTCTCTCACCTGGCAGCAAAGCAGCCCCGGTCGGCATATTCTGCATCGTCATCACCCCGCCTGGCCGGCCCTGTTGGATGAAATAGATGACCCGCCCGCCGTACTCTGGGCGCAAGGTGATTTAAGTGCGCTTGAAGGCCCAAAGCTTGCCATGGTGGGAACCCGCAAGCCGACCTCGGAAGGGAGCGCTAATGCGCAAGGGTTTGCCCGCGAGTTGGCGCGCCGCGGGTGGTGCGTGGTTAGCGGGATGGCACTTGGGGTTGATGGTATCGCCCAGCGCGCTGCGTTAAGCGCCGGCGGGAGCAGCATTGCCGTGCTGGGCTGTGGCGTTGATGTTATCTACCCCGCCCGGCACCGTGATCTTCACGAACAATTGGGCCAGGCACCCGGCGGGCTGCTGCTTTCAGAACACCCGCCGGGTACGGTGGCCCGGCCTGCCTTCTTTCCACGGCGCAATCGCATCGTGACCGGGCTTTCTCTAGGCACGCTGGTGGTGGAGGCGACAGAGAAAAGCGGCTCGCTGGTCAGCGCACGTCTGGCACTGGAGCAGGGCAAGGAGCTATTTGCCCTGCCGGGGTCGCTGCATAACGTACAGGCACAGGGCTGCCTGCACCTGCTGCGTAACGGGGCAACACTGGTGCGTCACGTTGACGACATGCTTGAAGAGCTACAGCAGTGGGCAAGCACGTTTTTGCCGCCGCCTACCGTTGAGCCGCAAGTCCCAGTCGCTGAGGCTGATGAGTGCGAAACACTGCCTGATACACTGTTACGTGACTTATCAGCAACGCCTACGCCCCTTGATGTGCTGGTGCAGGCGACCGGTGAAAGCGTCAGCGGCTGCCAGCAGCGGCTGCTCATGCTGGAGCTTGATGGTTGGGTAGCCCAGCAGGCGGGTGGCTGGGTGCGCTTGCCCAGGCCGTGATAGGATGCGGAAAACTCTTTTTATTGCCCGTTGCCTTGAGTAGAGCAGGAGTTGCCATGAAACCGGCTACCGACCTCGATACTGCCATTAATGCGCTGCACGCAGGTGGTGTGATTGCCTGCCCCACCGAAGCCGTCTGGGGGCTTAGCTGCGACCCGGATAATGACGAAGCGCTTACCCGATTAATGCGCATGAAAGAGCGCGACCCGGCCAAGGGCGTTATTCTGGTGGCTGCGAGTATCCAGCAGTTCCAGCCCTGGTTAAATCAGCTTCCCTTGGCCCTGCATGCCCCACTGGCGTCTAGCTGGCCTGGCCCCAATACATGGCTGGTGCCGGATAACGGCCGCAGCCACGCGCTGGTACGCGGGGCTCACCAGCGCGTAGCGCTGCGGGTGACCGACCACCCGCTAATGAAGGCGCTGTGCGAGGCGTTTGGCGGCCCGTTAGTCTCTACCTCGGCCAATCGCGCCGGAGAGCCACCGGCCATGAGTAGTGACGAAATTGTCAGCATCTTTGGCCAGGAGGTCGCCGCGATTGTGGCCGGTGAGCTGGGAGGCAACCCACGACCCAGCACCATACGCGATCTTGCCACGGGCCAGGTGCTGCGCGCATAGCCGTGATCACTTTCTTGTATGACGCCATGGCGTCGCGCCTGGGTGAGGCGCGCGCCGCGCAAAATCCTGGCCCCTTTCCTCTGGATGGCCTGGTACGCAACATTCATGGCGACTTCACCCCCATGATGTGCGGCGGTATCAGCGCACTGCTCTTGCAGATGCTGCATCCGCTGGCGCTGGCCGGTGTATGGGATCACTCAAGCTTTCGCCACGATATGGTCGGGCGGCTAAGACGCACCAGTGATTTCATCGCCACCACCAGCTTCGGCACCTTCGCGCAGGCCGAAGAGGCGATCGCTCGGGTGCGCCGGGTGCACGCCAACGTACGCGGCCACGCCGCCGACGGCCGCCCTTACTCGGCCGACGATCCTGACCTTCTCACCTGGGTGCATGTGGCGGAGATGAGCCGCTTCATGGCCGCACACCTGCGTTATCGTAATCCTCACCTTGAGCGCGAGAGCCAGGACCGTTACTTTTTCGAGACCGCCTGTATCGCCGAGGCGTTGGGAGCGCGCAACGTGCCTGACAGTTGCGCCGCCGTCGAGGCGTATCTCGACACCAAGCGGCGCGAACTCATCTGCGACGAGCGCACCCAGGAAGTCGTACAAGTATTGCTAAACGCCCCGCCGCGCCATCTAATCTTTCGCCCGGCCGGCGCTCTTTTCATGCGTGCGGGTATCGACCTGCTTCCCGAATGGGCCGCAAACCAACTTGAATTGGATATGCCTCGGCTTCAGCGCCAGCTGGTGCGGGCTGGGATCAAAAGCGCCATGCCCATGATCAGCCGCGCGGTGCGAAGCGGCGCCTACCGCCGGGCGCTCGTGCGCTTCCAGGCGCGGCCGTAGCGCTTAGGGGCTTGCTACCTTTTGCCGTTTCGTCCTTCACCCCTCAAGTCTTACGCCTTACCATTGTCACTAACCCCTAAGCACACTATTGGAGACACCGTGGCCCACGAGCATTTAGACAGCGTCAAACATTACCTGCTCGGCCTTCAAGATCGGCTATGCGAAGGCTTAGCGGCGGCTGACGGCACGGCAACGTTTAAAGAAGACAGCTGGCAGCGTGAAGAAGGCGGCGGCGGGCGCTCCCGGGTGATCGAAAACGGCGGCGTGTTTGAAAAGGGCGGAGTCAACTTCTCTCATGTATACGGCGAGCAACTGCCGCCGTCGGCAACGGCGACCCGCCCGGAACTCGCCGGACGCAGCTTTCACGCTGTGGGCGTCTCCTGGGTACTGCATCCGGAAAATCCGCATATCCCCACCAGCCACGGCAACGTACGCTTCTTTATCGCGGAAAAAGAGGGCGAAACGCCCGTTTGGTGGTTTGGTGGCGGCTTCGATTTAACGCCTTACTATCCCGTTCTGGAGGATGTCGTGCACTGGCATCAGGTTGCCAAGGCCGCCTGTGACCCCTTTGGCGAGGATGTATACCCCCGCTACAAAGCCTGGTGTGACGAGTACTTTTACTTGAAGCATCGCAATGAAACGCGCGGTGTCGGCGGGCTTTTCTTTGATGACCTGAATGCCGGCAGTTTCGAGGAGTGCTTCGCCTTTCAGCGTGCAGTGGGCGACAGCTTCTTGGGCGCCTATCTGCCCGTTGTCGAGCGTCGTAAGCTGGACGCCTGGGGCGAGCGCGAGCGCGAGTTTCAGCTCTACCGGCGCGGTCGCTACGTTGAGTTCAACCTGGTATGGGACCGGGGTACGCTATTTGGCCTGCAAAGTGGTGGCCGCACGGAGTCGATTCTAATGTCGATGCCGCCCTTGGCACGCTGGGAGTATGCCTATACGCCAGCACCTGATAGCCCTGAAGCTCGGCTGAATGATTATCTGGTAGCCCGCGACTGGCTGCGCATCGAGTGATGCTACCTGCTCGGCTGCGTAGCAACGTAGGGTAACGTAAACACCGCATAGGAACGCGCTAATGAGTGACCTTTACTGCGTATTTGGCAACCCGATTGAGCACTCAAAGTCGCCGCTGATCCACGCCGAATTTGCTCAGCAGACGCAGCAAATAATCGAATATACGGCGAAGCAGGCGCCTCCCGACGGCTTCGCCGACGCCTGGCGCACTTTTGTCGAGAAGGGCGGGCGGGGAGCCAATGTTACCGTACCCTTTAAAGGCGAGGCGTATGCGTTATGCGACACCCTGAGCAAACGCGCCCAGCGTGCCAAAGCGGTCAATACCTTAACGGTGGGGGGCAACGGACTTACTTATGGCGATAACACGGATGGCGTTGGTCTGATACGTGATCTGAAATATCACCGCGTTACGCTGGCGGGCAAACGCGTGCTGGTAGTGGGCGCCGGCGGGGCCGTGCAGGGTATCCTGGAGCCGCTGCTCGCTGAGCAGCCAGGCGAGGTGATGGTGGTCAACCGCACCCCTGAAAAAGCCCAGCAGCTGGCAGAGGATTTCTGCGACCTCGGTGAGCTGTACAGTGGGGGCTTCAAAGCGGCTAAAGGTCCATTTGATGTGGTAATCAACGGTAGCAGCGCAAGCCTTAACGGCGATCTACCGCCGCTACCCGACAACTTGTTTGCCGACGGCGCCTGGGCCTACGACATGATGTACGGTGCGGAAGAGACGGTGTTTCTGAAATGGGCCGGCACCCACGGCGCCCAACGGCTGGACGGGTTGGGAATGCTGGTTGAGCAGGCCGCTGAAGCGTTCTTTTTATGGCGCAACGTGCGTCCTGACACCACCCACGTGCGCCAGACGCTGCGCCGGATGCTGAACGCTGGCTAACCGAGCTGGAAACCAAAAGGGCCGAGATCGCTCGGCCCTTTTGGCTGGTTTTATCGCCAGCCGACTAAAGTCGGTACCTCAGGGACGCTGACAGTTAGGCGTACGCCCGCTGCTGCGTGCCTGCTCATAGGTGGCGAGCGCGCCATCCATATTGGCCTGAAGGCCCTGAATACGCTGGCCCTGGTTGGGGTGGGTCGACATCCAGGCGGGCGGGGCGCCGCCCCCAGAGGCTGCCTGCATATTTTCCCAAAGCGTTACGCTTTGGCGGGGGTCAAAACCTGCCTGGGCCATGAGATCCAGGCCAATGATATCGGCTTCACTTTCATGACGGCGTGAGAAGGGCAAGGCAATGCCGTATTGAGCGCCGAGGCCCAGTACGCCCATCAGCTGCTGTCCGCCCGGGGTTTGCATGCCTGACGCACTGGAAATCACCGATAGCCCAAGGGAGGTGGCATTCTGGGTTGAGGCACGCTCGTTGGCGTGGCGGGCAAGCACGTGGCCAATTTCATGGCCGACAACGGCGGCCAGCTGGTCCTGGGTGGTGGCGATATTCAGCATGCCGGTGTTTACACCCATGTAACCGCCGGGCAGGGCAAAGGCGTTGGGCTGCTCGGCCTTGAAGACACGCACCTGCCAATCCAGATTGCGCTGCTCGCCGGGAAGCACTTCAACAATCGCATCGGTGATGCATTGCACATAGCGAAGGCTGGCCTGGTCAGCAATGGGGACATCCTGCTGATACTGGGCAAATGCCTGTTGACCCATTTCGTTGAGCTGATCATCTGAGAGCAGCAGTAATTGCGAGCGCCCGGTGGGCGAAGTGGAACAGGCTGCCAGTGAAGCGCACAACGCGGTAACCGCAAATGGACGAAGCCAGCGCATGAGATGGTTTCCTTATAGACGAATGAGTTCCTTGAACACAAGATAACCACTAAGAGCGGTAAATCAATCCCCTTATTGTAACCCTGCTTGCCAGAGGATAGGTATGGACGCTGAACTGAACCAACGTTTAACCACGCTACTTGACCACGTAGAGCAGTGGCTGCCCCCCGCCCCGACACCGGTGGACTGGAGCATCCACGTGGCCGCCATTTGGCAGCGCCATCCGCTGGGTGGCCGGTTGGTACCGGTACCGCCCCGCGATGCCATGACCATGGACGACCTGCTAGGTATTGAACGGCAGAAGCTGGCGCTTTTGGATAACACCCGCGCTTTTCTGCAAGGCTTACCGGCGAACCACGCCCTGCTCTGGGGCTCGCGGGGAAGCGGTAAATCATCGGTGGTGCGCGCGCTGCTTAACTCACTGGGTGGTGAGGGGTTGCGCTTGATCCAGGTCGACCGTCACGACCTGGCAAGCCTGCCCATGCTGGTTGAGCAGTTACGCCATGTGCCGCACCGGTTTGTAGTGTACTGCGATGATCTGTCGTTTGAAGGTAACGACGCTGCCTACAAGGCGTTAAAGAGCGTACTGGATGGCGCTTTGACCGGCCCGCCTGAAAACGTACTGCTGTATGCAACATCCAACCGACGCCATTTGCTGCCGGAGTCGATGGACGACAATAGCGGGTCACAGCTCGTAGGCGAGGAGCTTCATCACGGTGATGCAGTGGAGGAAAAAATCTCCCTGTCGGACCGGTTTGGCTTGTGGCTGGGCTTTCACCCGTTCAGCCAGGCCACGTATCTTGAAGTATGCGAGCACTGGGTCAGGCAGGTAGGCAAGCCGGGCGATTGGGATGACGCAGCAAGAGCTGAAGCGGTGCGCTTTGCTACATTACGCGGTGGGCGCAGTGGTCGTACGGCGTGGCAGTTTGCGGCTCACTTTGTTGGCCGCAAACGCCTGGAAGAGAAACGTTAACGCTGTGGAATCAGCTGGCCATCTTCACCTACATTGAGGCGAATGGTCGGCGTCAGTAGCCCTGCGGGTAGCGTCATGCCAAGCCCGCGCAGATCCCCCGGCGTGATAGCCAGTTGACTACCCGCCGGCAGCTCGCCTTGAGCAGCGAGCTGCCTGGCTAAATTGAGCATCGGCGTCATCTTCTGGGTATCGGTCGCCAGGATATCAAACGCCACCGGCAGGCGCAGGTTGGCGCCGTCGCCTGGGGTCAATGAAACATCCTGGGTATATTTCCCCTGCACAGGATCAACGCCCGGCATATCCAGCGTCCAGTTAAAGCCTGACATGGCCACCGGTGGCATGCCAGCCGGTAACCCCAGACCCATGGCAAGCGTTGCCTGAACCGGCAGGCTGCCAGCGCCCAGGCTTGACGCCAGCAGGCTGGTCAGGTCGCTGGTATCCAGGCCTGCATTGATGCTGTAGGGGCCAATACGTACATCCTCAACGCCCAGCGATGTGACCGCCAAGCGGAACGCAAAAAGCCCTGTTTGGGGCAGTGCAAGACAGCCACTAAGCAGGCTGGCCAAACTAAGGGTCACCAGCCAGCGCCAGTGACGAACGGCATAACGCATAAGTTCCCTCCTAAGAAGGGCAGTGATGGCAACTGCCAACGTGATAGGCTAAAAAGCGCGGCTATTTGAGGGCCCGCAGGATTTTCTGTCAAGCGAATTAAAGGCGTTGAAAGCGCCATGGTAGGGTAGAACAAAAAAACGCCTGCTCAAAGCAGGCGTTTGGGTACGTAGAGCGCTTGGCGATTAGCGGCGCTTCTGGCGTGCCTCTTTGGTGCGGTTAAGCTCGCGCTTCTTGGCCTTCTCTTTATCGCTGGCCCCCGCCATATGGTCAAACGGGTTATCGCCTGAACGGAATTCAAAGCGCATGGGCGTGCCGCGCACCTTCAACACCTTGCGGAAGGTATTGATCAAATAGCGACGATACGCTTCGGGCACTGATGCGGTCTGGTTGCCGTGCACCACGATAATCGGCGGGTTGCTGCCACCCTGGTGAGCCATACGCAGCTTGATACGCCGCCCGTTAACCATGGGAGGCGGATGCTGGCTAACCGCATCCTGCAGCAGCGTGGTCAACCGGTTGGTAGACCAGTGCGCGTTGGCCGCGTTAAATGCCCGATCAATGGAGGGGTACAAGTCGCCGACCGCCGTGCCGTGAAGCGCCGAGATAAAGTGTATTTCAGCGTAGTCGGCAAAGCCCAGGCGGCGCTTGATATCCGAGCGCATCTTCTCTTTGGCTTCGTTTTCCAGGCCGTCCCACTTGTTGATCGCCAGCACCAGGGCGCGCCCGGTGGTCAGCACGTAATCCAACAGGTGCATATCCTGCTCGACCAGGCCGTTGCGTGCATCCAATACCATCACCGCCACATGACACTCTTTGATCGCATCAAGTGTCTTGATGATGGAGAACTTCTCGGCAATTTCGCTAACGTTCTTACGTCGACGAATACCGGCTGTGTCGATCAGCACATAGGGCTTGCCGCGCCGCTCAAACGGAATCTCGATGGCATCCCGTGTGGTACCCGCTTCATCGAATACCACCACGCGCTCTTCGCCTAGCAGGCGATTGACCAGCGTAGATTTGCCTACGTTCGGGCGGCCGATCACGCCGATGCGAATGCCCTTGCTGCCGGTGTCGGCCGGAATGCTGGCATCGCGTTCGGGAAACGGTTCAAGCACAGTATCCATCAGCGTGGAAACGTTACGCCCGTGGGCGGCCGCAATGGGCCACGGATCACCCAGGCCCAGCTTCCAGAAGTCGGCCATGGCCGAGTGCTCTTCAAGACCATCGGTCTTGTTGACCACCAGCCAGGTTTTCTTCTGGTTGACCCGCAGATGGTTGGCAATGGCTTCGTCGGCCACGTTCAGCCCGGCGCGGGCATCGACCAGAAACAGGACGATATCTGCCTCATCAATCGCGGCAAGCGACTGCTCGGCCATGGCCGCATCGATGCCTTCTTCATCACCGCTGATACCACCGGTATCGATGACGGTGTAACTCTTGCCGCCCAGCATACCGTTTCCATACTTACGGTCACGGGTAAGGCCGGGGAAATCGGCCACTAACGCATCACGCGAGCGCGTCAGGCGGTTGAACAGCGTCGATTTACCCACATTGGGGCGACCGACCAAAGCAATGACGGGTGTCATGGAGTGACTTCCAGGGTTTCCAGGCGACCATTATCGGCCTGGACATGAATGGTGCTGCCATCAGTAACGGCGGGCACGCTAATGCCGGATTTATGAACCCGGGTGCGGCCTACGATGTTACCTTCACGCGCGTCGATCAAATGGACATAACCTTCAAAATCGCCAAGCACGATACGGCCATCGGCAAATGCCGGGGCGGTGAGCCAGCGATCCTCAAACTCATCGTTACGCCAGATTTCCTGGCCATTGCTGGCATCGAGTGCCACCACTTGACTGTCATCGGTAACGACAAACAGATAGTCACCTACCATCAACGGCGTATGGCGGCTAGAGAGATTGCTTTCCCAGAGAACGTTGCCACGGGTGGCTTCAAGCGCCACGACCCGGCTGTTGTAACTGGTGATAAACAGGCGACCGTCAGGTGTAATCAACGGCTGGCCGGAAAGGTCGACAAGTCGCTCAACTTCGCTGCGCCCTTGAGGGGTTGCAATCTGCATATCCCAAAGGGGCTGGCCGCTACGGTTATCAAGGGTTGCCAGGCGCCCGTTGGCAAGGCCCACGAACGTGACCGGTTCAATCACCGTTGGCGTGCCGGTGCCGCGCAGGGTCAGTGCAGGCTGTGAGCTGGTGTATACCCAGCGCTCGGCGCCGGTGGCGCGGTCCAGAGCCGTCACCTGACCATCGACGCTCTGTACGACCAGAAGCTGCTGATTGGCTTGAGGAGCGGCGAGCACTTCACTGGAAACCCGCGAGCGCCAGCTAACGCTGCCATCGCGCTGGTCAAGGGCGATCACTTCACCGTTGCGGGTGCCCAGGTAAACCTGACCGGCAATAGCGGTCAAAGCGCTTGAAATTGGCGTATCGAGCTCTACCCGCCATTCGCGCTCGCCATTATTGGCGTTAAGCGCCATGACCAGCCCTTCAGCATCGGCGGCAAACACGGTATTGCCTTCACGCGCCGGGGCAATGGGGTAGCGTGCCCGGCCCAGGCCGCTGCCAACATTCTGGCGCCATTGTGTTTCAAGCGTTGCGGTTTCATTAAAGCTACGTAGCTCTTTAGGCGTGTAGGCGGGTTCGCCTTTGCTGGCACAGCCTGCCAAAAGAGCAACGGCTACCGCGCCTAACGTCACGCGCATGATCTGTTTGGAAAAACGCAGATTCATCATTGTGTCGCCTCCTCGGCGCCGAGATCGTCAAGCTTGAATTGCACGCCGTAAAGCGTTTGATCCTGCTGTTGAGCAAGCGCCAGTGCGTCCTGCCAGGCGCTACGTGCCTGTACGGTCTGGCCAAGCGCTGCATGAGCATCGCCGCGTACGTCAGCCTGTTGAGCGGCCAAGGATTCACTGATGGGCTCATCAAGCAGCTCAAGCGCGGCATCCGGGTTTCCAGAAGCTACTTCAATACGCGCTAAACGCAGCCAGGCAAGGCTTTGCACATAGCGGCGCGATGAACCGTCGGCCACCTGCTCAAGTGACGCTTTGGCGCCGTCAATATCATCCTGCTGCACCGCCAGCCGGGCATCCAGCAATCGGGCGAGATCGGCATACAGCGTCTTGCCGTAATCGTCGGTAAGCTCACTAATCAACTCGCGGGCACTAGCGGTCTGCTGCTCGTCCAGCTCCTGGGCCGTCGCTATGCTGATCAACTGCTGGTAGCGGACCGAGGCGGCTTCTGACTGGCCTTCCTGGTAGTTCTGCCAGGCGTTCCAACCAAACACACCCGCAGCCGCCAGCACAGCACCTGCAATCAGCGAAGTACCGTTCTCTTTCCACCAGCGTTTGACGATATCCAGCTGCTCTTCTTCGCTTCGATCCGCCACGGGCGGTCTCCTATTGCATAAAATCGCCGCTATCTAGCGACGATAAGTGATTGGTAGGCGCAAGCGCCGGTTCGTTTGACCTAGCGGGCCAGCAGTTCGCCAAGCGCTGAAGAGAGCGCTGCCTGGCTTACTCGCTGCTGCTCGCGGTCGTCGCGCAGGAACTTGAGCGTTGCCATCTGCTCGGCCAGCTCATCTTCGCCCAGCAAAATAGCAAGGGTCGCTGCGCTCTTGTCGGCCTTTTTCATGCGGCTTTTAAAACTGCCGCCGCCGCAGTGCAGTTGAAGGCGCAGGTCAGGAAGCTCGCTGCGCAGCTGCTCGGCGAGCGTGAGCGCGGTAACGGTTGCGCTGTCATCCATGGGCACAAGATAGACGTCACAGCCGCCCAGAGCCTCTTCAGGTACCAGATCCAGCGTTTCCAGCAGCAAAATCAGCCGTTCGATACCCATCGCAAACCCGACCGCCGGGGTTGGCTTGCCACCCAGCTGTTCCACCATGCCGTCATAACGGCCACCGGCACATACCGTGCCCTGACTGCCCAAGGCCGAGGTGGTCCATTCAAATACCGTGCGACAGTAATAGTCGAGCCCACGTACCA
Organism: Vreelandella populi; assembly: GCF_003989825.1. Lineage (GTDB taxonomy): Bacteria > Pseudomonadota > Gammaproteobacteria > Pseudomonadales > Halomonadaceae > Vreelandella > Vreelandella populi. Next base: position 549,393 of record NZ_RZHE01000006.1, on the reverse strand, counting down.
GGCGAGGGTTGATCACAAAGGGGATGCCCGCCGCATCCAGCATGGCTTTCAGCTGCTCAAAATGCTCGCGAGACTCGTCATCCAGATGATCCATCAACTGCGGTGCGCCATTGAGCATATCGGCCATGGCCGGATTTTTGGAATCCAGAATGCGCAGCGGGTTGCTGATCAGGCGGCGCTGGGAATCCTCATCGAGAACTTCGCGGTGCTGTTCGAAGTAGGCCACCAGCTTTTCACGGTAGGCAAGACGTGCCTCCGCTGAGCCCAGCGAGTTCAGTTCAAGGGTTACATGCTCAAACAGGCCAAGCTCTTTCCATAGACGTGCAGAAATCAAGATGACTTCAGCGTCGATGTCCGGGCCTTCAAAGCCGTAAGTTTCCACGCCCACCTGGTGAAACTGGCGATAACGACCTTTTTGCGGGCGTTCATGACGAAACATCGGGCCCTGGTACCAAAGCCGCTGGGTCTGGTTGTGCAGCAGGCCATGTTCCATCGCCGCGCGTACACAGCTGGCGGTACCTTCAGGGCGCAGGGTCAGGCTGTCGCCATTACGATCATCAAAGGTGTACATCTCTTTTTCGACGATATCGGTCACTTCGCCGATCGAGCGAGCAAACAGGGCGGTTTGCTCGACGATCGGGGTGCGAATTTCGTCAAAGCCATAGCGCTGCATCAACTGGCGCACCTTGGCCTCAAAAAATTGCCAGCGAGGGCTATCGCTGGGCAACAGGTCGTTCATTCCACGGATGGCTTGAATCTTTTTAGCGGCGGACTTGCTCAATGAAAACTCCTTGTTCTGCATCCTGGCTGATGCGCTGTCCCGGCGATCAAATGCTGCGGGCAATCATGTCATCTTCTTGCTGCTGTTTCTGGCGCACTTTTTCGCGGATTAGCCGCTCCAAGTCATCCACTAAGTGATCATTGTTCAATTTGCTGGCGGGCTTACCATCGATATACACCAGGTTGGCAGGGCTGCCGCCTGTCAGGCCGATATCGGTTTCCTTGGCTTCACCTGGCCCGTTGACCACACAGCCGATGACCGAGACATCCAGCGGCGTCATCACATCTTCCAGGCGCTCTTCAAGCTGGTTCATGGTGCTGATAACGTCAAAATTCTGCCGTGAGCAGCTGGGGCAGGCGATGAAGTTGATGCCTTTGGCGCGCAGCTTAAGGCTTTTGAGCATGTCAAAGCCGACCTTGATCTCCTCGACCGGGTCAGCGGCAAGCGACACGCGAATGGTATCGCCAATACCGTCCATCAGAAGCATGCCCAGGCCGATGGAGGATTTGACGGTACCTGAACGCAGCCCGCCGGCTTCCGTAATGCCCAGGTGAAGCGGCTGCTCGATACGGGTGGCTAGGTCGCGATAGGCGGCCACGGCCATAAACACGTCAGAGGCTTTAACACTGACCTTGAACTCTTGAAAGTCGAGTCGGTCCAGGTGGTCGATATGGCGCATGGCCGACTCCACCAGTGCGGCAGGCGTGGGCTCGCCATACTTTTTCTGAAGATCTTTTTCCAACGAACCGGCGTTCACGCCAATGCGGATAGGAATACCGTTATCGCGCGCCGCGCTCACCACCGCGCGTACGCGGTCTTCACGGCCAATATTGCCGGGGTTGATGCGCAGGCAGTCAACGCCGAGCTCGGCCACACGCAGGGCGATCTTGTAATCGAAGTGGATGTCTGCAACGAGCGGCACGTCCACCAGCTTCTTGATCTTGCCAAAGGCGTCGGCGGCGTCCATATCGGGCACGGACACGCGCACGATATCAGCACCGGCCTTTTCCAGCTGCTGGATCTGCGCCACGGTAGCCGCCACATCCAGCGTGTTGGTGTTGGTCATGCTCTGTACGGAAATAGGCGCATTTCCGCCTACCGCGACCTTGCCTACATGAATTTGGCGAGACAGACGGCGTTTTATCGGAGAAGGGGCGTGCATAAGACGGGTCACTCTCCCAGAGTAAATCGGGCTACATTATTGGCGCCTGCGCGTTCTACAAGATTGACCTGCTCACCTTGATAACGCAGCACAACGCCAGTGGCGTTTCCTACGGTTAAACGAAACGGCGGCTCACCTTCCACTGTGGCAGTGGTGCCCGGCATTTGTAAGCCAACAAAGACACGCTGGTTGTTGGCATCGAAAATTTCAGTCCATGACTGCTCGTTGAACGTAAGCTCCAGCCGGTTGGTGCTGCCTGCAGGCGCTGGCTCTTCGGCAGCTTCGCCGGAGATATTCGCCGCCAAATCCAAGGCAGCGACATCGTTTACAGTCGCGGTTTGCTCAGTCTCGGCAGGCGCGGCTTGGCTTTCGGTTGTCTCCGCGGCATCAGCTTCCTCGTCAGGCTGCGTTAAGCGCGCGCCTGGCTGCTCTGAGGAGAGCGCCGGTGTGGTAGGAGGGGCCGGCTCGGCACCTTCCTGAGCACCTGGAGGCAGTTCGTTATTCTCTTCCATGGCCGGGGATTCATCGAAGCTGGGCGGTTCGCTGCCCCCCCGGCTTTGCCACCACATCACCGTCACGCCGATCAAGCCTGCAATGACTAGTACCGTCATCAATCTGAAGAGCCAGACACCAAGCTTTGATGGCGGGCGGTTGACGGAAACCGGCGCCACTTTACGCTCGGCATCTGCCGCGCCAAAGCGCTCCTGATAGCTGTCTAGAACCAGGCGATCATCCAGACCCAGGTATCTGGCGTAGGCACGCAGATAACCCCGACGATAAGCCGCGACCGGAATCTCGTCGTAGCGGTCCTGCTCAAGACCTTCGACCACTGCAGGGCGTAAATTGAGTGCACGGGCAGCTTCACCCAGCGGTACACCTAGCTGTTCACGCTGGCGTAAGAGAAGCTCCCCAGGAGAGGCGTTGATACGAGAAGAAGTAGCGCTATCTTGAAACTGTGTGTCGCTCATGGCTGAGCATCCTTAAATAATTGGGTGATCAGGGCATCAATTAATAAGTGCTAAGCTTGCGCTGGTAATCGGCAGCCGCGGCGTCATCGCCTTCGGCGCGGGCGATATCAATCGCCATTTCCAACGCAACCTGGTCGGGACCTGCCAGCTGTAGATAAGTGTGCAGCGGTGGCCAGGCATCCGTGTAATTGCCCTGCAAAACTTCCAGTTCGGCTAACGTTAAATATCCGCGTGTATGGCGCGGGTCGATACGCTGCGCGCGGGTTAAATAGCCGCGCGCCTTATCAAATTCTTCCAGTGCCAGATAACATTGGCCCAAGTTGGTAAAGAGTTGGGCGCGGTTGGCGTACTGGGGATCTTCTGAAGCACTTTCCAGCTGTTTACAGGCGGCGTCTATCTGCCCCTGCTGATACAAAAAGGCCGCGTAATTGTTACGCGCCCGAGTAAAAGTAGGTTCGGCGTCGATGGCCTGTTGAAAATACGTGTCGGCAAGTTCAACGTCGCCTTGCTGCTGATAGACCAGCGCCATGGCCTGGAGCGCTTGCGCATGACGTGGGTCGATCTCCAATGCGCGCTCAAGAGCGCTACGTGCCCGGGGCAGGTTGGCTTGTTCAAGGTACGCGACCCCTAGCTGGGTATAAGCGTCCTTGGCATCATTATTTGCCTGGGTGGGCGAAGAACTGGATGTGGCACAGCCGGCAAGCCACACACTGCTAAACAGCACAGCGAGCATGGGCACCCTGAATGGGTTAAAGCGCCTGCAGTGACAGATCATGTTTGCCCTCATGGTGTAAGTTGCCAACTATCCGCGAACACGGCAAATAAAAACGTGACCATCAAAGCGCCGTGCTCGCCGGAAGTCAAGATAAGCACTGTTTAGTCAGCATCCAACTGCACGGATTGGATATAGCGTGCACTGCGTTTCGTGCGGTCTTTTACGCGGCCAACCAGCTGGCCACAGGCCGCGTCAATGTCATCACCACGAGTGACGCGTACCGTGGCGTTATATTCCAGGTCGTAAAGCCACTGCTGAAAACGCATTACCTGATTGCGTGAGGGTTTCTCGTAACCTGAGTTCGGGAACGGGTTAAACGGTATCAGATTGATCTTGCAGGGCAACTCTTTGAGCAAGGCAGCTAGCTGCTCGGCATGCTCCTGCTGGTCGTTTACATCCTTGATCAAGGTGTACTCGATGGTGACCTGGCGATTGTCCGGGCATTTGGACAAATAGCGGTGGCACGCATCCAGCAACGCCTGGATGTTGTACTTGCGATTGATCGGCACTAATTCGTTGCGCAGCTCGTCGGTTGAGGCGTGCAGTGAAATGGCCAGGCTAACGTCAATTTCGTCGCCCAGTTTGTCGATCATGGGCACAACGCCGGAGGTCGACAGCGTGACACGGCGCTTGGAAAGCCCGTAGCCGTTGTCGTCCAACATCAGCTTCATGGCGGGGAGCACGTTGTCAAAATTGAGCAGCGGTTCACCCATGCCCATCATGACCACATTGGTCACGGGGCGGTTTGCGGTATCGCGACGCGGGCCTACGCTTCGTTGAGCAACCCATACCTGGCCGATGATTTCTGCGGCGGTCAGGTTACGCTGAAAACCCTGTTTACCGGTCGAGCAGAAGCTGCAGTCCAGTGAACAGCCCACCTGTGAAGACACGCACAGGGTACGGCGTTTACCGTTTTCAGCCGGGATCAGCACCGTTTCGACGTAGCTTCCGTCTTCAACTTCAAGCACCCATTTGCGCGTGCCATCACTTGAGGTGCCTTCATACACCACGCCTGGGCCACGGATCTCGGCTACCTGGGCAAGTTTGTCGCGCAAGGGTTTCGACAGGTTGGTCATGACGGAAAAATCGTCGCTGCCTTCCTGGTGAATCCACTTCATCAGTTGGGCGGCGCGAAATTTCTTTTCGCCAATCGACAAAAAGAACGCTTCCATCTGTTCGCGGGACATGCCAAGCAGGTTCTGGCGCGCAGGCGCCTTTTCGACCGGCGTTGTGCTGTCAGGTGAAGAGTGGGAGGCAGGCGTATGTTGGGCTACGGTGGTGGTCATGGCGGTCAGCGTTCTAGAGAAGAGGCGGGGACTAAAGCCCCCGCGAAAATGGCCGGCAACGAACGTTGAAACGGCGGCGCTAGTAATTAGCGCGGGCAGATTTCGTCGTTACCGAAGAAGTAGCTGATTTCACGCTCAGCGCTTTCTGCAGAATCAGAACCATGGACAGCGTTAGCGTCGATTGTTTCCGCAAAGTCAGCACGGATAGTGCCGGGTGCCGCTTCTTTCGGATTGGTCGCGCCCATCAGGTCGCGGTTTTTGGCAATCGCGCCTTCGCCTTCCAGCACCTGTACAACAACCGGGCCAGAAGTCATGAAGCCTACGAGATCTTTGAAGAACGGACGCTCTTTGTGCTCTGCGTAGAAACCACCCGCTTTCTCTTCAGAAAGCTGAACCATTTTGGCGGCAACCACTTGCAGACCCGCTTTTTCAAAACGAGCGATGATGTCGCCGATCGCATTTTTGGCAACGGCATCGGGCTTGATGATGGAAAGAGTGCGTTCAGTAGCCATGTAAAGATCTCCTTAAAAGGGGATAAAGCAGAAATTGCCGCCCTGGCAAGCCGGGGCGGCGAAGGAAAAGCGTTTCGGCATGTGGCGATAACTTTGCAACACAACGTTACCGGTTGCCGAGTGGGCGCGATTATAGCGCTTCACGCGGGGGTTGAATACCGGTGATGCGCAGAGGGGCATGCGGATTAGACCGTAAAGCTTTCACCACAACCGCACTGGTCCTTGACGTTGGGGTTGTTGAACTTGAAAAAGCGGTTCAAACCTTCGCTTACGTAATCCACTTCGCTGCCGTCGAGCATCTCAAGCGCGTCAGGGGCCACGTAAACGCTGGCGCCGTGGTCTTCGAAGCGAATTTCTTCGTCGCTGACCTCGTCGGCAAAATCCAGTACGTAGCTGTAGCCCGAGCAGCCGCTGGGCTTGACCGACACACGCAGGCCCAGGCCCTGGCCGCGCTCATCAAGCACGAGACGGATCTGTTGTGCGGCAGCCGGGGTGATGTTGAGTGTTGCCATAAGGCGTCCTCCTGATAAAAAGCGCCAGCCGCTTAGCGTGGCGGTGTGCGCAAACCCGTTACCGCATGGCGGATAAGGGTCAGCGCGTGATCAATATCGTCTTCGCTGGTAAAGCGCCCGAAACTAAAGCGTAGCGAGGATAGCGCCAGGGCGCGCGGAACGCCGACGCCCAGCAGTACATAAGAGGGGTCAACGCTTGCCGAGTTGCAGGCCGAACCGGTGGAAACCGCGACATCACGTAGCGCCATCAATAGCGACTCGCCGTCAATTCCTTCAAACGCCAGGTTCAGAATGTTCGGCACTGCCCCGTCAAGTGGGGTATTGGCTACCACGCCGTCAAGCTCGCCAAGCCCTCTCAAAAAGCGTTTCTGCAAACCGGCAATATGCGCCTGATCTTCTGCATGTTGCTGCTGCATCAGCGCAAACGCTTCGCCCATGCCAGCAATTTGATGGGTCGGCAGGGTGCCGGAACGCATGCCGCGCTCGTGCCCGCCGCCGTGAATCAGCGCCTCCAGGCGGATATCCGGGTGGCGCTTGACGTAAAGCGCGCCCACGCCTTTCGGGCCGTAGGACTTATGCGCGGAAAGCGACATCAAATCGATTCCCAGAGCGGCCACGTCGAGAGGAATTCGCCCCACCGCCTGAGCGGCATCCGTGTGAAAGACCGCGCCAAATTCGTGGGCTACTTCAGCAAGCGCGGCAACATCGTTAATGCTGCCCAGTTCGTTATTCACCGCCATCAGCGAAACCAGCGCAGTATCATCTCGCATGGCGGCACGCAGCTGCTCTGGCGTGGTGCGACCATCCTCACCCGGCGTTAACCAGGTGACCTCAAAGCCTTCGCTTTCAAGCGCTTTAGCGGTATCCACAATCGCCTTGTGCTCAATGATCGAGGTCACCAGGTGCATACCGCGCTCGCGATTGGCGCGCATATAGCCAATCAGCGCGAGGTTGTCGGCTTCTGTTGCACCACTGGTCCAGACGATTTCACGTGGATCGGCGCCAATGGTGTCAGCCACCTGGCGGCGCGCCTGCTCGACGGCCTGTTCGGCCTGCCAACCCAGCATATGGCTGCGCGAGGCAGGGTTGGCAAACAGCTGATCCACCGTCAGATAACGCTGCATAACGTCAGCCACACGGGTATCTACCGGCGTGGTAGCGGCGTAATCCAGATAAATAGGTAGTGAGGGCGTAGAGGTCGTAGTCATGAAAAGCCGCTTAATTCAAATGCGCCTGGGTGGTCGTCGTCACACTCAGACGCATTACGGTGATGAGGCAAGAATGCCTGCTTCAACGCGATTTCTTTGCCGCGTAGCAATACGTAGAACATCGGGGCGCTGCATCAATTGGGCAAGGGTAACGTCATCAAGAAAATGCCGAATCTGGCCAGATAGTTCACACCAGAGATGATGGGTCAGGCACGTGCTACCCTGCTGGCAATCGGATAACCCCTGGCAACGCGTGGCATCTACCGTTTCATCTACCGCATCGATCACCTGGGAAACGCTGATTTCACCCGCCGGGCGGGCCAGCAAGTAACCACCGCCCGGGCCGCGAACGCTCTGCACCAGCCCCGAGCGGCGTAACCGGGAGAACAGCTGCTCAAGGTAGGAGAGCGAAATCTCCTGACGCTTTGAAATGTCCCCAAGGCAGGTAGGCCCGTACTGACCGTTCAAGGCCAGATCAAGCATGGCGGTAACAGCGTAACGCCCTTTGGTAGTTAAACGCATGACAGGCACCTCGACGCTGAGCGTTCAGCGTGCTCCCGGCAAATGTGCTGCCATTATGGGAAAACCTGAGTAGTTTGGTCAACCTTTACCCGGTGGCCGGGTGCCATCCACCGTGCCAGCCGTAGGTGTGTCGGTAGCGGCGAGCGGTTCGCCAGGCCCTGCGCAGCCGGTGTCGTTTTCATCCAGAATGCCGGCGAAGTCCTCATCGCGCAGCTCCGGAAGGCGCCCCTCACGGTAGCTGGCATCCAGCTTGCGAAGTGTTGAACACATCCGCTCGATGCGCTCGTCCACGGCGTGCATGTGGTCGAGCATCGCCTGCATGGAACGGGCGACCGGATCGGGCATGTCCTGGCTGACGCCATAGGCATCGAAGCCAAACTTCTGACAAATGGCCTCACGACGAGCCGGGTCGACATCCAGCGCTTCTTCAACGTCGGGGTCGGCGCGTTTAACAATCTTGCCGGGAATGCCCACGACCGTAGCGCCCGGCGGCACTTCCTTGGTGACGACTGCGTTCGAACCGATTTTAGCGCCTGCACCCACGGTAAAGGGGCCGAGAATTTTAGCGCCGGCGCCTACAATCACGCCATTCTCAAGGGTAGGGTGACGCTTGCCCTTGTTCCAGCTGGTGCCGCCGAGTGTCACGCCCTGGTACAGCGTCACGTTGTCTCCCACCGTGGCTGTTTCTCCGATCACAACCCCCATGCCGTGGTCGATAAAAAAGCGCCGGCCGATCGTGGCCCCTGGGTGGATCTCGATGCCGGTCAGCCAGCGCGAAAACGTTGACAGCGTGCGGGCCAGCCATTTCAGGTTTTTGTTCCACAGCCAGTGACCACAACGGTGAATCAACAGCGCGTGAAGACCGGGGTAGTTGGTCAGTACCTCTAGAAAATTGCGGGCCGCCGGGTCGCGGTCAAATACGCTGTTAATGTCTTCACGTAGGCGTTGAAACATGAGTGGTCCTTGATCAGGGCAGGCGCGCGGTCATTTAAGGCATCGTTAGCAGGGTAGCGAGATTGGGGCGTTGACCCGTAACTTCAAGTTTACGCTTTCCCTGGCTATTTGCCGGTGTCGGTTATGGCTTGCCTGCCGCTTTTTCAGTGGCGGATAAAATGCCGCGTAAAATGTTCATTTCCATTTTTTCCGGGCGGGCACGCAAATAGAGCCTGCGCAGCCGCGCCATCAGCTGGCGAGGCTGGGAAGGGTCGTGAAACTCGATAGCAATCAGGGTGCGCTCGAGATGCTCAAAGTAGCGCTCAAGCTCCTCGTGAGTAACTAGCTCATCATCGGCGACAGGCGCAGGAGTTACGTCTTGCTGGCTTAGCCAGGCCATGCGGCATTCATAGGCCAACACCTGTACCGCAGCGGCCAGGTTGAGCGAACTGAAATCTGCGTTGGTGGGAATATGCACATGGGCATGGCAGCGCTGAAGCTCGGCGTTGGTCAGGCCGCTATCTTCCCGGCCAAATACCAGCGCCACACGTGAAGCGGCCGCCTGACATTCGCTTGGCAGGCGATCCGCCAATTCGCGAGGGGTCAGCATGGGCCAGGGCAGGGTGCGGGAGCGGGCGCTGGCGCCAACGGCCAGCGTGCAATCGGAGACGGCTTCTTCAAGCGTTGCGTAGACGCTTGCCTGGTGCAACAGATGATCAGCGCCGGACGCGCGGGAGATGCTGTCCTGGGTAATTACCTCACAGCGAGGGGCGACCAGCGCTAGATCGGCCAGGCCCATGTTGTGCATGGCGCGGGCGACGCCGCCGATATTGCCGGGATGGCTGGTGCCGATTAAAACGATACGAATGCGCTCAAGCATGATAATAGGCTCGGTGATCAAAAGCAGAAAACGGGCAGTTTAGCACGAGTCGATAGCGTGCCCGAGAGGGGTCTGCTAGAATTGCGCGCCATAGGCAGTCCTGCGCCTAACGTTCTTTAACATCACTGTGACAAGGCCCGATCATGAATCCGATGGTCCAATTTACGCTGCGCGCGGCGCGCAGCGCGGTTGAACAATTTCAACGTGTTCGTGAGCGTATCGAAAACGCCCATGAAGAATCCAATCTTGACCGCCTGCTTGAAGATACGGCGCGCAAGGCCGAAGCGACAATTGTGCATCAGTTGGAGCGCGGCTATCCCCAGCACGGTGTTACCGGTCGCTACACGCCTCACAAGGCTGGCGAAGGCGAAGGAGAAGAGATCGTCTGGAAGATTGAACCCATGCATGGCTACTCCAATCTGGCGGTAGCGGGTAAAGGCTTTGCTCTCTCAGTGGTGTGTCTTATCAAAGGCCGCCCGGAACACGCGGTGGTTATCGCCCCCTTTGGCGATGATGAATACATTGCCAGCCGCGGCCGTGGCGCCCAGCACAATGGCAAGCGTATGCGGGTCAGCAAACCCACCGCGATTACTGGCACACGCCTGGCTATGAGCCTTCCTGAAGCGTGGCTGCGTCCTAGTCATCTGCCTGCCTACCTTACCGTCACCCAACAGCTTGCCCCGCAGGTAGAAACCCTGGTGGCGACCGGCTGTGGCCTGCTGGACATGTGCGAACTGGCGGCTGGCCGTGTCGACAGCGCGTTCGTGATGGGCATGGAAGAGCAGGACATGCAGGTAGGTACCCTGTTCTTGAAAGAAGCCGGTGCACTTATGGGCACGCCCGATGGCCAGCCAAGCGTCAAGGTGGAAGGGCAGTTGATGGCCGCCGGGCCGCGCCTTTACAAGGCCATGATCAAGCAGCTGGCACCGCATTTTTGATGAGTAGAATAGCCAGTGGTAAATAGTGAATGGTAAGTGGTCGGTAACGAATAGCTGCTTGTCATTTGCGTATTAAAAAGGCCCTGCCGGGTTGTCCCGGCAGGGCCTTTTTGCGTTATACAAGAACTACTCGTTAGGGCAGCTCTTCTTCCTCTTCATCAATGGCTTTCTTGGTGGGGATCAGGTCCTCACGCGAAAGCTTGAGCGGCAGCAGCAGCGCGCCCGAGATGTAGATGGAGGAGAACGTGCCCACGCCGATGCCAATCAACAGGGCAATCGCAAAGTTCTCGATCATATCGCCGCCCAGCAAGAGCAGGGCAATCAGTACCAGCATGGTGGTGCCGGAGGTTGCCAGCGTACGTGACAGCGTGGCGTTGATCGCTTCGTTGAAGATTTGCGGCATATCGTCGATACGCGAAGTGCGGATGGTTTCACGAATACGGTCATAGACGACGATTGTGTCGTTCAACGAGTAGCCAATAACCGCCAGAATGGCCGCCAGTACGGTCAGATCGAACTCAAGCTGGAACAGCGCAAAGATGCCCACCACGATGATCACATCGTGAAGCAGGGCGACGAGCGCTCCGATGGCAAACTTGTACTGGAAGCGGAAGGCGACATACAGCATCACTACGCCAAGCGCGACCAGCAGGCCCAGGCCGCTTTGGTCGCGCAGCTGATCGCCTACCTGGGCGCCGACAAACTCGGCGCGTACCAGGTTGACGCTCTCACCGCTGGTGCGCAGCAGGTTGACGACATCGCTGCCGACATCCGGGTCGAACGCCTGCTGCAGGCGGATAAGCACCTCAGTGGATGCACCGAAGGTCTGTACCGAGACATCTCTAAAGCCACTTTCTACCATCAGCTGGCGAATGGCATCCAGCGAGGGCGCCGTGGCGTAGCGCACTTCAATCAGCGTGCCGCCGGTGAAGTCGAGCCCCAGGTTAAGCTGTTGGAACACGATAGCGCCAATCGACACAATCAGCATTAAAGCAGAGACGATAAACGCAAGCTTACGCCGTCCCATAAAGTCGATTTGCAGGTGTGATAGGGGTTTCATTGCCACCTCTTGAATTCGGGGCTGAGCGCATGATTCAAACGCATGTTCTTTAAATTCATATCCTTTAAGTCCATGCTCTTAAATCCAAAGCTTTTTGACGGGCTTACTGCCGTAGGTCAGGTTGACCATAGCGCGCGTCACCATCAGCGCGGTGAACATTGACGTCAAAATGCCGATAGAAAGCGTGACGGCAAAGCCTTTCACCGGGCCGGTACCAATCGAAAATAGGATAACCGCCACCAGCAGCGTGGTGATGTTGGCATCCACAATCGAGGTAAAGGCGCGCTCGTAGCCTGCGTGAATCGCCTGCTGAATCGACAGACCGTTACGCAGTTCTTCGCGTATGCGCTCGAATATCAGCACGTTGGCATCCACCGCCATCCCCAGCGTCAGCACGATACCGGCTATACCCGGCAGTGTCAGCGTGGCACCCAGCATCGACATCACTGCGACCAGCAGCGTCAGGTTCAGAGCCAGCGCAACATTGGCGAATATGCCAAACACCTTGTAGCGGATAAGCATGAACAGCACGACCAGCAGCAGGCCGATCTGTACCGACATCAGGCCGCGCTCGATGTTTTCCGCCCCCAGGCTTGGGCCGATGGTGCGTTCCTGCACGAAGTAGATCGGGGCGGCAAGCGAACCCGAGCGCAGCAGCAGGGCAAGCTCGGCGGCTTCAGTCGGGGAGTCCAGGCCGGTAATCCGGAAGCTGTTACCCAGTGCGCTTTGAATGGTGGCCAGGCTAATCAGGCCGCGCTCCACGTAAGGCTCGCGCACAATGGTTTCTTCACCGGTATCCGGATCAACCACCACCGTGTCTTCGCTCTTGTGCTCGATAAACAACACCGCCATGTTGCGCCCGATATTGGTGCGCGTGGCGCGGTTCATCAGCGTACCGCCAGTGCCGTCCAGGTTGATGTTGACCTGTGGGCGACCGTTTTCATCAAAGCTGTTGCTAGCGCTGGAAACGCTATCGCCGGTAATAATGACATCGCGCATCAGCTCGGCAGAACGCACGGGATCATTACGGAAAACGTGAGTTTCCGTTTCAGCAGTCGGCGTGTCGTTACGCGCTTCCAGGCGGAACTCAAGATTCGCGGTAGCGCCCACGATCCGCTTGGCGGCAACGGTATCCTGAACGCCGGGCAGTTCCACCACAATCTGGCTTGGCCCCTGGCGCTGCACCATCGGCTCGGCCACGCCCAGCTCGTTCACTCGGTTACGTAGGGTGGTCAAGTTCTGGTTGATGGCGTAGTCCTGAATCTCGTTGACGGTCTGATCGCTCAGCGTCATCACAAGGCTTGAGGAGCGGTCACTGCCTTCGCTGGTGAACTCGAAGTTAGGGAAATCACGGCTGATCAGGCGGCGAGCGCTGTCGCGGTCTTCGGAACTTGCGAAATCGATCGAGAGGGTACGGCCTTCAACCTCGGTGTTGCGGTAGCGGATACGCTCGCTGCGCAACAGTTCGCGCATGGCGCTGGCATTGACTTCCAGGCGCTGGGTCAGCGCTGCGTCCATATCCACTTCCAGCAGAAAGTGAACGCCACCGCGCAGATCAAGGCCCAGTGTCATGGGGGAGGCCGAAAATGCCTGCAGCCAGCCGGGGGTAGCTTCGGCAAGGTTGAGCGCCACCGTGGCGTCGCCACCCAGCTGTTCATCAGCAATGTCGCGGGCGCTTAACTGATCTTCGTCGTTGCGCAGGCGAATCAGCCACTGGCCGTTTTCCTGCTCGGAGGCTTTGACGGCGATGCCGTTTTCTTCAAGTGCGCTTTCAACGCGTTGGATTTGACGCAACTCCAGCGTGTCACCCTGGGCGCTGCTTAGCTGAATAGCGGGATCTTCGGGGAATAAGTTGGGAAGCGAATAGATAAGGCCAACCACCAGGACGACCAGTATCAGCAGATACTTCCACAGGGGGTAACGGTTGAGCATGCAAGCCCTGCCTTCAATTACAAACGGAATTGCTGTGCATGGAGATTCCATGCACAGCAAAATTTACCATCGTATCTACCATGGCACCCCTGCCGGGGTGGCTGGCACTGAATCGGCAGGGATGTTTTAAGCGTTAGATGGACTTAATAGTGCCCTTCGGCAGCACGGCGGCAACGGCGTTCTTCTGCACGTTTACTTCGGTGCCTTCAGATACTTCAAGGGTCAGGAACTCATCGCTGACTTTAGTGACGCGACCTACCAGGCCACCGCCAATCACGACTTCATCGCCTTTATCCAGGCTGGTGACCAGCTGTTTGTGCTGCTTTGCACGCTTGGCTTGGGGACGCCACAGCAGGAAATAGAAAATCAGCACGAAGCCGACCAGCATGACGATTTGCGCGATGCCACCGCCAGCTGCCGCTTCTTGGGCGTGGGCTGGTGAGATGAAGAAATCCAGCATTGCAGAGAACTCCTAGGTTAAGACCCTAATGGGTAAAAGGGTTAGAGAAGGTGCTGATCAACTAATACGTTAATCAGCACCTCCTTGGCTCATCCGCCAAAGCGGGTGAACTCTATTCGGCCAGGGGAGGCACCGGCAGGCCGCGCCGGGCATAGAAGCCTTCCACAAAGGTCGTCAATGTACCCGCTTCGATTGCCGCGCGCAAATCAGCCATTACACGCTGGTAGTAGCGCAGGTTATGGATGGTATTGAGCATCGAACCCAGCATTTCGTTGCAGCGGTCCAGATGGTGCAAATAGCCGCGTGAGAAATTCTTGCAGGTGTAGCAGTCGCACTCCGCTTCAAGCGGGCTTGTGTCGTGGCGATGCTTGGCGTTGCGAATCTTGACCGTGCCATCGGCGGTAAACAGGTGGCCGTTACGCGCGTTACGGGTCGGCATCACACAGTCGAACATATCCACCCCGCGGCGTACGCCTTCCACCAGGTCTTCAGGCTTGCCCACGCCCATCAAGTAGCGCGGGGTATCCTCCGGCATCCAGGTGGGCAGATAGTCGAGCACTTTGATCATCTCTTCCTTGGGCTCGCCCACGGAAAGCCCGCCAATCGCCAGGCCGTCAAAGCCGATCTCCAAAAGCCCCTTGAGCGAGCGCTCGCGAAGCTCGGGGTGCATGCCGCCCTGAATGATGCCGAAAAGTGCTGAAGGCGAATCGCCATGGGCGTCGCGTGAACGCTTGGCCCAGCGCAGCGACAGCTCCATGGATTTCTCGGCTTCCTCGAAAGTAGCCGGATAGGGCGTGCACTCGTCAAAGATCATCACTACATCAGAGCCCAGCGAGCGCTGCACGGCCATGGACTCTTCCGGGCCCATGAAGACCTTGCTGCCATCCACCGGCGAGCGGAAATGCACGCCCTGCTCGGTGATCTTGCGCATCTCGCCGAGCGAGAATACCTGGAAGCCGCCGGAATCGGTCAGGATCGGCTTGTCCCATTGGGCGAAATCATGCAGGTCTCCGTGGGCTTCAATTACCTCGGTACCCGGACGTAGCCACAGGTGGAAGGTATTGCCCAGAATGATTTCGGCGCCGATCTCCTTGATGGATTCCGGTGTCATGCCTTTTACCGTGCCATAAGTGCCGACCGGCATGAAGGCTGGCGTTTCGACCGTGCCGCGGGGGAAATGGAGGCGACCGCGCCGAGCGCGGCCATCGTCGGCCAGGCGTTCAAAGCGCATAAAGCATTCGTTTCGCATTGTGGTAACTCGTCAAATAATCATCGGTAAAACGCTAAGGGCAACGGCAAGGCGCTTAGCGGGTAAGCAGCATGGCATCGCCGTAGCTAAAGAAGGCGTAGCACTCATCAACCGCTTTTTGATAGGCGTTCATCATGGTGTCGTAACCGGCAAAGGCGGACACCAGCATTAGCAGGGTCGATTCCGGCAAATGGAAGTTGGTAATCAATGCATCCACACAGTGCCACTCGTAGCCGGGATAGATGAAGATATCCGTATCCCCGCTGTAGGGCGCGATTTGCCCGTCGCTACTTTTCTGGCAGGCACTTTCCAGGCAGCGAACGCTGGTGGTGCCTACGGCAATTACCCGCTTGCCCGCAGTTTGTGTTTCGCGCACCTGCTGACAGGTGGCTTCTGACACCTCAATCCACTCGCTGTGCATATGGTGCTCAAGAATGTTATCCACCCGCACCGGCTGAAAGGTGCCCGCGCCCACGTGCAAAGTGACAAACGCGCTGTTGATGCCTTTTTCGGCCAGTGCATCCAGAAGCGGTTGGTCGAAGTGCAGCCCCGCGGTGGGCGCAGCAACGGCACCGTCCCTGCGGGCGTAGACGGTTTGATAGCGTTCGCGGTCGCTGAGTTCGTCTTCGCGGGTAATATAGGGCGGCAGCGGCATGTGGCCGTGCTGCTCTAATAGCGCAATCATGGGCGTATCGCCCAGAAAGCGCAGCTCAAACAGCGCGTCGCGACGGCCTTCCACTACGGCGTGAATATCACCTTCAAAGATCAGCTCGGTGCCGGGCTTGGGCGATTTACTGGAGCGGATATGCGCCAGGCCCCGGTGGCTATCCAGAGGGCGCTCGAGCAGCATTTCCACTTTGCCGCCGCTGGCCTTGTGGCCGTGCAGGCGGGCAGGGATCACTCGGGTATCGTTGAACACCAGCAAATCGCCAGGCTCCAGCAGCTCAAGCAGATCAGGAAAACGGCGATGCTCAAGCGCGCCGCTCTGGCCATCCACGCACAGCAAACGGCAGTCGCTGCGCTGCTCAGAAGGGTAGCGAGCAATCAGCTCATCGGGTAGCTCGAAATAAAAGTCCGCGCGCTGCATGGAAGTGGCTCTTTTCGGTGGTCAAACAGGCGGCATAGGATACCCCCTTCGCTGGACAAAGTCAGTCAATGTGATTGACCTATTGGGTTATCTACGTATAATGCGCATCCATTGCCGGTGTGGCGGAATTGGTAGACGCAGCGGATTCAAAATCCGCCGCCTTTACGGGTGTGCCAGTTCGAGTCTGGCCACCGGCACCAAACTTTAGGGCTTAGCGTTTATCGCTAGGCCCTTTTTTGTTTTCGGCTTTCCAAAGCGTCAACGATCTTCACTAGTGCAGCCTCACTCTTAATACATTGATCTGGGCTACACTCGACCATGTTGGCACAGGTGTTTTAGGCGAATTCTCAGATGCCATGGATACCGTAGGTGCTTCACTCATTGTGTGAATGGCGCTATGGCTACCGGAGAGGTCGATAATGGCCGAAAACCCGACGCGGGCACTCAGCGAGGTGCTTGATCACCTTGAGCGCTCGGTTCAAGGCAAGCAAGTCAGCGTCGGATCGCTTGTGCACGAACTTGGCTCTCACTCCTTTGCATCACTGATGCTGATGTTCGCCCTTATTTCGACGTCTCCGGCAAGTTCGATACCGGGGGTCACCGCGATGGTTGCCGCTATCGAGTTCATCCTCGTCGCACAGATGATCTTGGGGCGGGATTGCCTTTGGCTGCCAAGCGTCGTTTCACGTAAAAACCTGTCGACCAGCAAACTCTGCAAAGGGATTAACTGGCTGCGTAAGCCGATTCATTTTGCTGAGCGTTTTCTCAAACCGCGTCTGGTGTTTTTCGTCAAGCCGCCTTGGTTGTATCTACCTCTCGCCGTTATTTTGGTCGTCACTCCCTTCATGCCGTTTATGGAAGTCATCCCCACCTCAGGTTCGATGGCTTCGGCCGCCATCGCCTGTTTAGCGGCAGGGCTCTTAACCAGGGATGGATTGCTCGCCATGATCTCTACGCTATTTCTGGCGGCGGTGCCTTTCGTGATCTGGTATGTGGGGTTTAGTGGTTAGGAAAAAACGGCCTCAATGACCCAGTGCGCCCGTTTAGCGCCATCTCCGCTGGCTCGCTTTTTCGCCGCGGGTCGTTTTATAGTGCGAAGACAGACTCCAATAAGAAAGGCTATTGCCATGACCCATTTTGAGCTGCAGAGCCGAAACCTGGCATCTGAGCATGTGGCTCACTCGCATGAATTTCATCAGCTGATTCTGGCAACCAGCGGGGTGACAGAGCTTGCCATGGAAGGGCAGGGGGAGCGTGTTACCGCACGCCGTGGCTGTTTGATTCCCTCTTCACGTCACCATGAATATGAAGGCGATGGCAGTAACCGCACGCTGGTGCTGGATATTCCGACTGCCCAATTAGCCAGTCTTGAAAAGGGCGATGATATCGAGCGGCTATTTGATAAACCACGCTTTTTTACCATCCCGCCGGCCTTAAACCAGCTTACCCACGCGCTAGCAAATCAGCTTGAGCAGTGCCCTGGGCTGCAAAATGAAATCGCCATTTTGCTACTGCGCGCGCTGACCATGTATTTGCAGGATGAACCTGCTTCAGCCGTTGCCCAGTTGGGCACGCGGTGTGTCAGTGAACGACTTGATCTGGAGCGCCTTGATGCCTGGCTGGACCAGCATCTAGCCGATGATATACGGGTCGAACAGCTGGCCGCCCTGTGTGCGCTGAGCCCTGGGCATTTTCACGCCTGCTTTCGCGAGCTGACCGGCGTTACGCCCTTGGCCTACGTGCAGCGGCGGCGTTTGGAGCATGCCCGCACCCTGGCAAGGCACAGCGTCTTGAGCCTGGGCCACATCTCGATGCTGGTGGGCTTTCGTGATCAAGGCAGCTTCTCGCGCGCTTATCGCCGCCACTTTGATATTGCCCCTTCATCAGACCGCTAGGCTTTCCCCTTCTTTTATCTCTTGTTGATCACTCTTTATGACTTACCTGATTTCTGGGCAAAACTGCCGGAGTTTGGGGCAAGCGAGTTACCTGGCAACATCGTAGTCTCAAGAGGAACCCATTATTCCTTGGAGAGAGCCTATGAGCGTTACTTATCAAGACAGCAATGCGCGTATGAGCCAGGTGGCTATCCATAACGGTACCGTGTACCTCGCAGGCCAGGTGCCGGGCGATGCCAGCGCCGATATGCGCGGCCAAACCGAGCAGGTGTTAACGCGTATCGATCAGCTGTTGGAGCAGGCGGGTACTTCTAAAGAGCATCTTATTTCAGCGCAAGTCTGGGTGACCAGTATGGCCGAGTTTGACCAGATGAACGCTGCCTGGGATGCCTGGGTTTTGCCAGGGCGCCCGCCAGTACGTGCCGCGCTTGAAGCCAAGCTTGCCAAGCCTGAATGGAAAGTCGAGATCATGGTGGTCGCCGCACTGCCGGAGGCTTGATATGCGGATTGTTTCTGCCGAAGAGGTAGCTCACCACCTCACGTGGGAAGGGGTGATCAGTCGGTTGCATACTACGTTTGTAAATGGCGTTGAGTCACCGCCGCGCCATCACCATGCCATGCACCGGCCTGATGGCGAAGCCACTATGCTGCTGATGCCCGCTTGGGAAGCGGCGGGCTATATCGGCGTTAAAATGGTTAATGTATTTCCACAAAACGCGGATCATGGCATCCCGGCTATTTCTGGGCTTTACCTGCTGAGTGAGGGGCAGCACGGTCAACCGTTGGCCTGTATTGATGGCAGCGAGCTGACCCGACGACGTACCGCGGCCGCCTCGGCATTAGCGGCTCAGGCGCTAGCCAATGAGTCAGCCGAAACATTGCTGGTGGTGGGTACTGGCAAGCTAGCGCCCATGGTGATTGAGGCGCACGCAAGCGTCAGACCTATTAAGCATGTGATGATTTGGGGGCGTAACGCAAGCAAAGCAGCCGCTATTGCGGATGCATACGCCACGCGTTTTACAACCGAGGTAGTCGAAGATTTGGCGTCGGCAGTGGCGGCGGCTGATATCGTCAGTTGCGTGACGCTTTCAACCCAGCCGCTGATTAAAGGCGAATGGCTAACCTCTGGCACACACCTGGATTTGATTGGCGCATTCCGACCACAAATGCGAGAAACCGATGCCGAGTGCCTGCGCCGCGCCGACGTGTTTGTCGATACTTATGCAGGTGCCCAAGGTGAAGCGGGCGATATTCTTCAGGCAATTGATGAAGGTGCCTTCCGCTTCGATGATATTAAGGCTGAATTAGCCGAGGTGCTCTCCGGTACTAAGCCAGGGCGTGCCTCAGAAGAGACTATCACCCTGTTTAAATCGGTGGGTGCATCGCTTGAAGACTTGGCAGCCGCTATTGAGGTCTGGGAGTCGCTGTCTCGCTAAGCGGGGCAAACAGAGGATGGCGAGCATAAATACAATCACGCCACTTCTATGTAAATAACTTAAAACGTCACTCATAACGAAGACCACTAATAATCAAAACGAGGTGTGTTATGAACGCTAATCAACCTTTGCTCTTGGCTACCTTGGCAGTGCTTCCGTTGGCGATTATCAGTGCCAATGCTCAGGCGCAATCCTATGAAATGGTGATCGGTACCCAACTGCCCGAAGACATGAGCAACAACGAAGTCTACCCGGCGCTGGTGCACTTTAAAAACCTGGTAGAAGCACGTACCGACGGCGATCTGGAAGTCTCCATTTTTGGTGGTGGGCAGTTGGGCTCTGAAGTGGAAAACGGCTCCGAAGTGCAGGGTGGCCGCACGCTTCAATCAACCATTATGTCAGCTGGCGCCATGTCCTCTTTTTATGGCGACTATCAAGCAGTCACCGCACCGTTTTTGTTTACCAGCTGGCGTCAGGCATGGACCTTTTTTGATAGCGAGTGGTTTGCCGACTTTATGTCCGGCACTATCGAAGAGGCCAATATGCGCTACCTGGGTACCTTCGACGATGGCGGCGGCTTTGTCGCGTTTACCAATAACGTCCGCTTAATCGAGACGCTTGAAGACCTTGAAGGTCTTAATATCCGTACCGAAGAGAACCCCGCTCACGTGGCCATTATGCGATCACTGGGCGCTTCCGCCACGCCTTTGCCCTGGGGCGAGTTGATTACCGCGCTGGAAACTGGGCTTGCCGACGGTCAGTTTAATGCCCCCGTTCTCAACACCACCTTTAATTTTGATGCGGTGACGGACTACACCACGCTCACCGGGCATGTGTATAACAGCGCCCCCTGGATGGTCAGTGAATCCTGGTATCAGTCGCTGCCAGAAACACATCAGCAGGCGTTGATAAGTTCTGCCCGCGAAGCGATTCAGCTTAGTCACGGTATGTCAGGAGCCTTGGCGACCACCAGTTGGGTGGAATCCTGCGAACGCTTTGAAGCTTGTTACCTGATGCCCGATGCCGAGCGCGAGCGAATGGCTGACATAGCCCGCCCGGCTTGGCAGGCGTGGATCGTTAACGACTTCGGCATGGATGAAACTCGTGTGCAGGGGCTGCTGGATGAAGTTGAGCGGGTAGGCCAGCAATTAGCAGATGATGACCTACGTATTTACGGGCAATAAAGTTTCGTGACGGATAAACGCTGGGGCAGTCGGTTTGCTCCAGCGTGAGGAATCATCATGGGCGTTTTACACCCGTTACGCCGCCTGAGCGATAGCGTTAACCAGGTGGCGATTGTGCTATGCGTTGGCTGCATTTTAGCCATGCTGGGCATCTCTTTTACCGCGTTTCTTTATAAGCTATTCACCGGCAGCACGCTGAGTTGGACCTACTCGCTGGCGCGGCTGTTTTTGCCGTGGATAGGCTTTCTCTCCATGACCATTTCGCTGCGCTATGGCGAACACGTGGCCATGACCCTGCTGGTACGCAGCCTGCCCAGAATAATGGTGCAAATAGCAGCGGGTCTCTGCCTGGCAGTGATTGGCCTGTTTGCGCTGATGTTGATTTGGTATGGCTGGGGTTATTTCACTAATGCGACTCAGGTGTACATGGTCTCCGATCAAATTCGCATTCCCAGTAAGTTCACCGCTGTGGTGGTGCCTATCAGTGGCGTCCTTATGCTTTTGCACTTGGTGCATGGCTTTGCCTTGTTAGAGCACTTTTTAGATGAGCGCGACATGATTGATGAGCTCATTGAAGCCAATGACGGGGAGCGCCGACCATGACGCCTGCGATTTTAGTATTCGGACTACTGTTGTTTATTGGTGCGCCGGTGGCGGTGGTCATGGCGATGTCGGGCTTGGCGGGTGGCTTTGCGCTGGGTGGCGAGCGCATGCTGGGGATAATTGCTGACCGTATGTTTTCCGGCGTTTCCGGCTTTCTGCTCATTGCCGTGCCCTACTTTATCTTTACCGCTGAACTGATGAATCAAGGCGGGCTAACCCATAAGCTGATCGCGTTTAACAATGCGCTGTTTGGCCGGGTGCGTGGATCGCTTTCCCACGTCAATATTTCAGTCTCGGTGTTTTTTGCAGGCCTGACGGGCGCCGCAGTGACCGATACCGTTGCCATCGGCAAAATTATGATCCCCGAGATGAAGAGGCAAGGCTACGACGCCGAGTATGCCGCGGCGGTTACCGCCTGCTCATCGATTATTGGGCCGATTATTCCTCCTAGTGTAGTGATGGTGGTTTACGCCACGCTGCTGCGCGATATATCGGTGATCGATCTGTTTGCGGGCGGCATTATTCCCGGCCTGCTGATGGCGTTGGCACTGCTTGGGGTGAGCTTTTTCCTGGCCTGGAAACGTGGTTACCCTAAACAGGCACCCACCCCTTTTAAAGCGGCGATAGTTGCGCTGCTGGTCGCGCTACCGGCGATGGTGGTGCCGTTGATTATTCTTGGCGGCATTCTTTCGGGCCTAACCACAATTACCGAGGCATCCGGCTTTGCGGCGGTGTATGCCATCGTGATTGGCGTGGTGTTCTACCGCAATCTTACTTGGCGCAAGATATGGGACGCCCTGGTGACCACGGTGCGCTTCTCCGGCGTGGTGTTTTTTCTACTCGCGACCTCGGCAGTGCTGGGCTGGTTCGTCACCCGCTCAGGGATTGCCAGAGACGCGGCCAGCATGATTACCACCTTTAGCGATGTGGCCTTTGTGCAGCTGATGCTGGTCTGCCTGCTACTCTTGTTGATTGGCACGGTAATGGATGTGCTGCCCGCGCTGGTAGTGATTGCCCCGGTGTTAGTACCTGCCATGATACAACTGGGGTTTGACCCCTTGCATTTCGCGATCCTAATGATCGTGGTACTCAATATCTCCAACGTGACGCCGCCGGTAGGCATGACCCTGATGACCGCCGCGCGAATAGCCGAAGTACCTTATGAGCGGGCCATTGTGGCGTCGCTGCCGTTTTACGTGTCGTTTATTGTGGTGATCGTGCTGCTTGCCGCTTTCCCAGCGCTATCTACCTGGATTCCTTCTTTACTCTAACGGGCTGCCAAGGATTGCGAACGCATTATGAAATGTTTTTATCACCCCGATCAGGCCTACCATGCACCGCCGACTTTTCTGCTACGCGGCCAGCCTGCGCCTTCACCGGAGGGCCCGGTACGTGCTGAGCTGCTTACCCAGGGCTTGGCAAGCGTAGGACATACGCTGAGCGAACCTAAAGAGGCCGATTCACCCACGCTGCGCAAGCGCTTGGAACAGATTCATACGCCGCGCTATCTGCATTTTCTCGAGACTATCTACAAGCGCTGGCAGGAACTCCCCAATGCTGCTGAGTTCGTCGCCCCCAATATTCATCCTTGCGGTGGTGGCCATCACTACCCACGCCACCCGATTGGCCAAGCCGGGTGGCATCTGCACGATATGGCCTGCCCATTGAGCGCAACCAGCTTTCGTGGTGCGTTGGCCTCGGCGGCCACCGCTGAAGCCGCGGCAGAAGAGGTGCTGAACGGCGCACCCAGCGCGTATGCGCTGTGTCGACCGCCGGGCCATCATGCGGGGCCGGAGCGCGCCGGCGGTTTTTGCCTGCTAAACAATGCAGGGCTTGCCGCCACCGTACTGCGCGAGCGCTATGCCAAAGTGGCCATCATTGATGTAGATCTCCACCACGGAAACGGCACCCAGGATATCTTTTACTCAAGAAGCGATGTCTGGACCGGTTCGCTACACGCCGACCCCAGCGACTTCTACCCGTTTTTCTGGGGTGGTGCCGATGAAGAGGGCTGTGGTGAAGGCCTGGATACCAACGTTAACTTGCCCCTGCCAGTTGGTAGCAATGGCGAGGTGTATTTAGACGCACTGGCGGTCTTGATTGATCACCTGCAGCGCTATGAACCCGAAGCCGTGGTCGTCGCGCTAGGTCTGGATGCCCATAAGGACGACCCGCTAGCGGGGTTGAATGTCGAGGCCCAGGCATTTATCGACGTAGGCAAGCGCTTGGTGGCGCTGGCGCTGCCCACGGTGATTATCCAGGAAGGTGGCTATCCGACCGAGCATCTCAGCGCCAACTTGGCTGCCTTTATGCAGGGCTTTGCGTCATGAGCACGACCGGTTTTTACTGGCACGAGCGCTGTTTTTGGCACGATCAGGGCGCGATTGGGGTGTTTTCTGCCCCCGGCGAGTTTTTGCAGCCTCAAGCCGCCTCGGAAAGCCCCGAGAGCAAACGGCGCCTTAAAAATATTCTTGAGGTTAGCGGTTTGATAGACGAACTCCGCGTGGTCAAGCCGCCAGCGGCCAGCTTGGAAGACTTGCTACGCTGTCACACCCCGCGCTATTTAGAGGCGTTGCAGGCAGGCGATCAGGCGCAGGGCGGTAACGGCGGCGACTGCGCACCGTTTATGCCGGGCAGCTGGGCTGCTGCCCGCCATTCGGCTGGGCTGGCTATCGCCGCGGTAGAAGCCGTGGCGCTGGGTCAGGTCAGCAATGCTTATGCTCTGTGTCGCCCGCCGGGTCATCACGCGGAAGCGGATCAGGGTCGGGGGTTCTGCCTGTTAGGAAATATCCCTGTAGCCGTCATGCGCGCACGCGCCTTGGGCCAGACGAAGCGGGTGGCAATTCTCGATTGGGATGTTCATCACGGCAATGGCCAGCAGGCAGCGTTTTACGCCGAGCCTGACGTGTTGACTGTCTCGGTGCACCAAGCGGCCAATTACCCGCTGGAAACAGGGCACTTTGCGGAGCAGGGCGAGGGGGCCGGTTTAGGTGCCAACCTTAACCTGCCACTGCCTCCCGGCTGTGGCCTAGGGGCTTATGAATACGCGATGGAAAGACTTATTTTGCCAGCGCTTGAAGCTTTCGCGCCGGATTTGATCGTAGTGGCCTGTGGCTATGACGCCTGCGCCAAAGATCCGCTGGGCAAAATGCTCCTCAACAGCGGCGCATTCGCCCGCATGACGGGCCAGCTTAAAGCACTGGCTGAGCGTTGCTGCAAAGGAAAACTCGTCTTTGTGCATGAAGGCGGCTATTCAGAAGGCTACGTTCCGTTATGTGGCCACGCCGTCATCCAAACCTTGGCGGGCAGCGCGATTGCCGTACCTGACCCGCAGAATGATGAAATCGCCGCCTGGGGCTATCAGACCTTACAGCCGCACCAACAGGTTTTGATCGATGGCTGGCGCCAACAATGGGAGAGCATGCATGACACCGCTTTATGATCGCGACGGCTGGATTTGGCAGGACGGTGAATGGCGCGAATGGCGTGAGGCCAAGGTGCATCTGTTTACCCATACCCTGCATTACGGCATGGGCTGTTTTGAGGGCGTACGGGCCTACGCTGGAGCGGCTGGCACACACCTGTTTCGCGTGGCAGAGCACACGCGCCGCCTGGCGGAAAGTGCCCATGCGCTGGATGTCCCGCTGCCCTTTAGTGAAGCTGAGTTAATCACTGCCCAACGCGAGTGCCTGAATAAAAACGACTTGAGCAATGCCTACTTAAAACCCACCGTGTTTTTAGGGGCAGAAGGTTTGGGGCTACGCGCCCAAGGGCTAACGACCCATGTGATGGTGGCCGCTTGGGACTTGGGTCCGTATATCTCACCCCAGGCTGCCACCCACGGGCTGCGCGCGCTAACGTCTTCCTGGGCGCGCCATCATGTCAATATCAGCCTGTGCCGCGCCAAGACCAGCGGCCACTACGTCAACTCGATGCTGGCGCTCAATACCGCCGTGAAAGCCGGTTTTGATGAAACCATCATGCTTGACCCGGAAGGCTACGTGGCCGAAGCCTCGGCGGCTAATGTCTTTCTGCTGCGCGACGGCGTGTTGCACACGCCCGAGGTGACCTCGTGCCTGCAGGGCATTACCCGGGATAGCGTGATTCAGTTAGCGCAACAGGTGCTGGGCATTGAAGTGCGCGAGCGCAGAATTACCCGCGATGAGCTGTATACCGCCGATGAGGCTTTTTTAACCGGCACCGCTGCGGAAATTCTCCCGCTGCGCGAGTTGGATGGGCGCCATATAGGCACCCGCGCGGGCGCGCCGCCTACCAGCGAACCGATTAGCCCAGACAGCGTGACGGCCCAGTTGCAGTGCTTATACCAACAGGCGGTACGCGGCGAGTTGGATGATTTTAGGCATTGGTTGACCCCGGCTTAAGCCGGGGTTCTAGGCAAGCCTAAGCGGTTCAGACGTGCGCTTTAATGGCCTGTTCAATAATCGCTAGCCGCCCAGGCGCCAAAGCATCCGCCACGGCGGTAATACGTATCACGTTGGCAAGTTCAGGATGCGCCAGCCGTGCAACCAGCACGCCTTCTGCGAGCAGCTGCTGATGCACCGTCGCTGCAATGTCAGCGCTGGGTAGGCGGATGCCGATAAAGTTGGTGGCACTGGGTAACACATCGGCCCCCAAGGCGCGAAAGTGCTCGGCCAACTGCTCGCGGCGCGCTTTTACATCAGCGACGTGCTGATTCACTTCGTCAGGGTGGTCAAGCACTACTTCCGCCGCGGCCAGCGTCAGTGTCGACACTGCATAGTGAATGCGCACCTTCATCATCATGGCAAGCACAGCCGGTTCGGCAATTGCGTAGCCAATGCGCAGCCCCGCTAAGCCGTGGGCCTTGGAGAGTGTGCGCAGGCGAATCACGCCGGGCAGCGCTTTGGCCGCAAACTCGCTTCCCGCGTCATCACGAAAATCCCCATACGCCTCATCCAGCAATAGCCAGCAGGTGTCCGGCAGCGCCTCACGCAGCTTGAGAATCGCGCTATCGCTATGCAGATGGCCGCTGGGGTTATCCGGGTTGGCAAGATAGACAAGACGCGCGTTTTCTTGATGCGCTGCTGTGGCCAGCGCTTCCAGGTCAGGCGCTAACACGCCCGGCGCTTCATGGTAGCTAGGTTCAATCAGCCGGCAGCCTTGCCCCTTGGCAAAATAGCCAAAAGTGGGGTAAGTGCCCGCCGTACACACGACCGTGGCGCCGGGCTCACAGGTAGTTCGCACGGCCAATGCAATCAGGCTGTCAGCGCCAGCATCCACCAGCATATGATCAAGAAGAATGCCCTGCTGAGCGCTCAGCCGCTGGCGTACGCCCAAGGCTTCGGCATCGCCGTAGCCGTACACGTGTTTAGCTAGGGCATCACCAAAGTGCTCGCGCAGCGCCCGATGGGGCATATCCAGGCCTTCGTTTGAACCCAGCTGATGTGGGATCTCTCGGCCAAGGCGGCGCTCAAGCACTTTAATACCCGGAAAGGGGTTAACCGGGCCTTCGCCGGTCAGGTGGTCTGGGTAGCGAGGCATGTCGATATCCTAAAAACAGTACTAATGATTAAGCCAAGACTTTACCGCGATTCAGCAGGCAGTGGGGGTCAAGTGCCTGTTTGAGCGTCTGCATTAGCTCAATTTCAGCGCTGGTCCGACAGGTGCTTAGCCAGGCGCGCTTTTCAAGCCCGATACCGTGCTCTGCCGAAACAGACCCTCCCAAGGCCTGAAGCGGTTCATAAACCAGCGCTTCGACGGCACGGCGCACGTCAGGGTCATGACTGCCGACGCTGATGGAGATATGCAGATTACCATCGCCCAAATGGCCAAACACGACCAGGCGGCCGTCAGGCCAGCGCTGCAACAACTGTGCTTCCAGCGTATCGGTGTAGCGCTGCATATCGATAATCGGCAGGCTGACATCGAAGGTCAGCACCGGCGCTAGCCCTTTGACCAGTCCTTCAATATCCTCACGGATAGCCCAAAGACCAGCGCGTTGTGTGGCCGATTGGGCAATCACGGCATCGACGATCAGTTCACGTTCCAGCGCCTGCTCCAGCGCTTCACTAAACTGTGCTTCAAGGCGGGCTTCATCACTGCCTAACCCTTCGATGATCACGTAAAAAGGGTGGTCAGTAGGAATCGGCGGGGTGTGGCGTCCCGTCGTCTCGGTGAGCAGGCGGTAGTGGTTCTGCCACATGACTTCAAAGGCACCGAGGCTGCCGCCCAGCGTTTTACCCATATGGCCGAGTAGTTCGGTAAGTGCATCAAACGACGGGCAGGCGACCAGCGCTGTCTGCTCAATGGGCATAGGCGGCTGCAAACGCAGCACGGCGCGGGTCACAATGCCCAGGGTGCCTTCGCTGCCGATAAACAGCTGCTTTAGGTCAAACCCAGCGTTGTTTTTCAGCATGCGATTCATGGAGCTAACCACGCGGCCATCGGCCATCACGGCTTCAAGACCCAAAACCTGTTGGCGCATCATTCCGTAGCGAATAACCCGAACACCGCCGGCGTTGGTGGCAATATTGCCGCCGATGGTACAGCTGCCCCGCGCGCCAAGGTCCAACGGGAACTGCAGGCCTGCCTCGCTGGCCGCCTCCTGTACCCGTTGCAGTGGGGTGCCTGCTTGTACCGTCAGCGTGCCGCCGACTCGGTCTATCTCCTCAATGGCGGTCATGCGTTCAAGAGAGATCACCAGTTCATCGGGGCTGGTTTCAGCGCCGTGCACCAAGCCGGTAAGCCCGCCGTGAGTGACGATAGGTTGCTTGAGTTCAAAGCAGGCGCGCATAACGGCCGCCAGCTGGTCGGTATCGGCGGGGCGTACAATGGCACCGGCGTGGCAAAGCGCACCGGTCATCCAGTCTTCCTGACGACTATTCACATCATCGCCGGTGATAACATGGGCAGCGCCCACGATGTTGCGCAGTGTTTCTAGACTTATTTGCACTGATTATCCTTAGAAATTAATGGGTCTTTCGCTACGCGGTCGCGGCAACCGATGCGCTGCGGCCGGGAATCGCCTCCAGCAGCGAGCGAGTATAGGCCTCGCGAGGATGTAAAAATATCTGCTCGGCGCTTCCCTGCTCCACAATTCGCCCATGCTGCATCACCACAATACGATCACAAATTTGCGCAGCGACCCGTAAATCGTGGGTGATAAACAAAAGCGATAGCGACAGACGCTGTTTGAGTTCTTCAAGCAGTTCCAGCACCTGCGCCTGAATCGATACGTCCAGCGCGGAGACGGCTTCATCGGCCACGATCAGCTCTGGGTTGAGTGCCAAGGCCCGTGCAATGCCAATCCGCTGGCGCTGGCCACCGGAAAATTCGTGGGGGTAGCGCTCCACCGAGCTGGCGCCAAGCCCAACCATATCGAGCAGTTCGCCAGCCTGCTTAAGTGCCTGCGCTTTAGGCGTACCGTTGGCGATCGGCCCCTGAGCAATTGCCATGCCCACTCGAGTGCGCGGGTTGAGCGAGGCGTAAGGGTCCTGAAAAATCATCTGCACTCGATGACGTTCACGACGCAGTGCATCGCCTTTAAGCTGTGAAAGGTTAACACCATCCAACAGTAGCTCGCCGTCATCCGGGTGTTCCAGGCGCACCACGCAGCGCCCGAGCGTTGACTTGCCCGAACCGGATCCCCCCACAATGCCTACTGTTTCACCCCGGGCTAGAGTGAGTGAAACATCATCCAGCGCGCGCACTTCGCGAGACGGTTTAAACCAGCCCCCGCGGGAGCGAAAGACCTTATTAAGCCGTTTGATGTCGAGCAGCGGTGTGGTGGTGTTCGCCTCTCGGTGGGGCGGCACGGCATTGCTGGGAATAGCGGCAATTAGCGCTTGGGTGTACTCGTTCTGAGGGTTACCAAGCACCTCGCTGGCTTCACCGATTTCGACAATCTGGCCGTGGCGCATCACGCAAACACGGTTGGCTATCTCGGCCACCACGCCAAAATCGTGGGTGATAAACATCACTGCCATGCCTCGGCGACGTTGCAGGTCGCGAATCAGCTCAAGAATCTGCGCCTGGGTGGTGACATCCAGCGCCGTGGTTGGCTCATCGGCAATCAATAGCACCGGCTCTAACGCCAGCGCCATGGCAATAACCACCCGCTGACGCTGCCCGCCGGAAAGCTCAAAAGGGTAGGCGCTGATCGCCTTTTCCGGCTGAGGAATTCCCACCTCAATTAAAAGCTCCAGAGCACGGGCTTGACGCTGTTTGGGTGTAAGCTTGCCGTGGGCCTCAAACACCTCGGCAATTTGCGCCCCGACGCGCATCAGCGGGTTGAGTGCTGTCATCGGCTCCTGAAAAATCATGCCGATCTTGAGACCGCGCAGCGCCCTATGTTGCTTTTCGGTCAAGGTGATGAGGTTTTGCCCCTCGAATATAACCTCACCCTGAACGGGCCGAACGCCCTTGGGCAGCAGCCCCATGACCGTATTGGCAGCCATGGATTTGCCTGAACCAGACTCACCTACCACACACATGATTTCGCCGCGCTTAACGTCGTAACTGACGTCTTCAACCGCGAGAGCCCGGTCGGCGCCCTTGGGTAGCGCCACGCTAAGCTGACGGATACTCAGTACGGTCTCTGTCGCTATATCAGACATAAAAAGCTCCTAGCGCTCGCGGGAAAGTTTGGGGTTCAGGGCATCATCCAAGCCTTCGCCCACTAGGTTAAGCGCCAGTACGGTCAGCAGAATGGCCACACCGGGGAAGAAGCTTAGCCACCACGCCTGACGAATCACGGTGCGGGCTGCACCAATCATATAGCCCCAGGACATCACGTTAGGGTCGCCCAGGCCGAGAAACGACAGAGAAGATTCCAGCAAAATGGCGGTTGCTACCATCAGAGATGCCAGCACAATAATCGGGGAAAGCGTATTGGGCAGGATTTGGCGCAATATAATAGTGGTGTTGGTTTGCCCCACTAAGCGGGCAGCCTCCACATACTCGCGGTTGCGCAGTGACATAAATTCAGCGCGCACCAGACGAGCCACGGGGGGCCAGCTCACCAGGGCGATGGCCAACACAATGGAAGTAACGCTGGGCTGCATGATGGCGACCAGCACAATGGCCAGGGCAAAGTTGGGAATGGTCTGAAAGAACTCGGTGAAGCGCATCAGGATGTCGTCAATCAATCCACCGTAATACCCGGCAATAGCGCCTAGCGGTACGCCAATCAATAGCGCCACGCTGGTAGATACCAGGCCAATCAGCAGCGACACCCAGGCGCCATGCATCAGGCCTGCGGCCACATTGCGGCCCATGGTATCGGTACCTAGCGGAAAACCATCCTGAGATAAGGGCGGCAGAAAGGGGCGTTGCACCATGCGCCAGGGAGATTCAGGAAATAGCAGCGGGGCAAGAA
The DNA here is from genome assembly GCF_003989825.1 of Vreelandella populi. Taxonomy (GTDB): domain Bacteria; phylum Pseudomonadota; class Gammaproteobacteria; order Pseudomonadales; family Halomonadaceae; genus Vreelandella; species Vreelandella populi. Next base: position 518,655 of record NZ_RZHE01000006.1, on the reverse strand, counting down.
TCGCCATAGCGATAATCATCAGCAGGATAATCAGCCCCACCAGGGCGCCACGGTTCTGCGCAAAACGTGCGAAAAAGCTCATGAGGCCCCCTTGATACGCGGATCAGCCAAGCGGTACACCAGGTCGGTAATAATGTTGAAGACGATGACCAGGGCGGCAGAGAAGAAGAAAATGCCTAGCAGCAGGTTGTAATCGCGCTGTTGAAGCGCCTCGAACATCAGCCGACCGATGCCCGGCCAGGCAAATACGGTTTCCGTCAGAATAGCACCGCCCACCATTTGTCCTGCCTGTAAGCCTGCCAGAGTAATAATGGGAAGTAGTGCGTTACGCAGCACGTGGCGACGTTGGATAATCCCAGGTTTTAAGCCCTTCGCTCGGGCGGTTTTAACGTAGTCCTGCTGAGCGGCGTCCAGCATGGAGGTACGGGTCATCCGGGTATAGATCGCCATAAAGAACAGCGCGAGGGTCGTGGCGGGGAGTATCAGATGTTTTGCGACATCCAGCACCAGGGCAAAACCGGTGTAGCCAGCGCCAACCGTATAAAAGCCGTAGGCCGGTAGCCAGTCTAGATAGACGGAAAACACCAACACCGACATCAAAGCGACCCAGAACAGCGGTGTGGCATAGAACACTAGTGCCAGCGCCATAATAATCGAGCCGGAGGGCTTTTTAACCCGTGCTGCGGCCATCGAGCCCGCGATAATGCCCAATACCAGCGAGATCAGAAAAGCCGTGCCGGTGAGCAGCAACGTCGCAGGTAGCCGCGCCATAATCAGGTCAAATACCGGGACGCCAAGCCGGTACGAGTAGCCGAAATCGAGCATCGCGATACCCGAGACATAGCGCCACAGCTGAACATACATGGGCTGGTCGAGCCCGAAGCGCTCGCGCAGCTGGTTGAGAAATTCCTGGTCGGCAGCACCCGCTTCACCGGCCAGAATGGCAGCGGGGTCGCCAGGGGCCAGCTGGATGAGCAGGAAGTTAAGAATAACGATTAAGAACAGCACTATCACGGCTTTGAAAAGCCGCATGATAATTAAGCGGGCATAAAGCATGAGTATTTCCCTGACAGCAATAGAGCGCCCAGATAGCTTGCGCTACCTGGACGGGCTTGGCTTAGCGGTCTAGCCAGGCATCCCTGAAGCCTTCGTTCAGCCCTACGCTAGAGTTGACGAGGTCTTTCACATCGCAGCGGTAGAGGGTCGGAAAGCCCAGTTCCATCAGCCAGCCAACGGGCACATCTTCATGCAGTATCTCTTGCACTTCTTTATAGAGCGCTTCTCGCTCTTCATCTGGATAGGCGGTAGCAGCTTCGTTGAAAAGCTCATCAACACGCGCGTTTTCATACCCTTCCACGTTATTCCAGGGCGACCCTTTAGCGATGTTGTCGGAAAGGTAAGTGCGTGAAATCCCCAGCGCTGGGTCGCCGTACTGGTATAGGTAGGTAAAGGCGAGGTCGTAATCCCAGTCGCCCAGGCGCTGATTCCAACCGCCAACGTCAGTGGCTTGCGTGCGAACGTTGATACCTACTTCACGTAGGTTCTGTTGCACGGCCTCGGCCCAGCGGGTCCAGGTTTCTCCGTAGGGCAGCGGCAGGATAGTAACTTCTTCGCCGTCGTAACCCATTTCCTCCAGCAGCTCACGGGCGCGCTCAGGGTTATAGTCGTAAGGTTCCAGCGAGTCATCCTGGAAACGAGCATTGGAGCCGAAAGCCGAGAGAGGCACTTTGCCTAAACCATTCCACAGAACATTCCGGGCAAACTCCCGGTCCATGGCGTACATCACCGCCTGGCGGAAGCGTTTATCGGCCGTGGGGCCTTCGCGGTTGTTCATCCAGAGCATGGAGTAGGGGCTGAAGTACTCATGGCCCTCTTCAGTCACACAGACGTTATCCATCTCGGATAAGCGCGGAATATCGAAGTTTTCAACGGTGCCGCTGGGCAGTACATCAATCGTGCCGTTTTCAAAGGCCACGGCACGCGAACCACCGTCGGGAATAATGTGCCAGTTGACGCCATCAAGATAAGGCAGGCCTTCCTCGTAATAGTCATCGTTTTTGACCAGCTCAATCACGGTACCGCGCTCCCAGTTGGCAAACTTAAAGGGGCCAGTACCGATGGGGTGGTCGTTATGTTCGTTGTTGCGAAAATCGGTGCCTGCGTAAAGGTGCTCCGGCACCATGGTGAAGGTGCCCGCTTCAAAAGAGAGCAGGAACGGGCCGAAAGGCTCGATCAAAGTGAACACCACCGTATGCTCATCGGTGGCTTCAATGCTTTCCACATGCTGCAAAACAGCCCGCGCACTGGGGTTTAGTTCGCGGTGGAAAACATCGGCAGAGAATACGACGTCATCAGCAGTGAACGGCTCTCCGTCATGCCACGTAACATTTTCGCGCAGGTGGAACGTATAAGTGCGGCCATCATCGCTGACATCCCAGGACTCAGCCAATTGGGGAATAGGTTCCAAGTCGGTGGTGTAGCGCAAAAGGCCTTCATAAATATTACCAGCCACGACCCGGGTGGGGGCGTTTTGGATCATGCCCAGTACCAAGCCAGGCGGCTCTGGCTGAACGATGGTATTAACGGTGCCGCCCTGTTGAGGGGCGTCGGCTAGTGCGGTGGTCGTAAAAGCGAGTGCTGCAGCGGAAATTGCCAAAGCCAAAGGGTGTTTCATTGTTCCTGCTCCTCGGTTATTTATTAGCACGTAATTAAATTTACGTTGTCGTTAGGCGAGCGAGGCGTGGTACTTAAAAGCCCGGTTATGTTGGTTATTGGGGGCTTTTTTGACCATAGCACCGGTTTGTAAAACTGTCGACAGTCGGCAGTCGTTCATCGACAGAGCGCTTTTTTGCGTCATACTGAAATACGCAATAATTTTAATGAGTAACGTCAATGGCCTTATCAACCATGGCTCCCAAGGCCTTTATTCAACATCAAAATCTGGTTGAGCAAGTTGCTGACTATTTGACCCAAGCGATTATTCAGCAACACTTTTTGCCTGGTGAACGCCTTTCGGAAGTACAGCTTTCCAAAGATTTAGGAGTGAGCCGCGCCCCGGTGCGTGAAGCGGCCAGGCTGCTTGAAAGTCGGGGGCTTTTGATCTCCAAACCACGCCGCGGTTTCTTTGTCAGGGCGTTGAACGCCGTTGAATTTGAAGATGTCTTCGATCTGCGCCTGTGCCTTGAACGTCACGCTATTGATCGGCTAGCCGAGCGCTATAGTGTTGAAGCCCAGCGCGCCTTGGAACAGCAGGTAGAAGTATTGTGTGAAGCCGCCCTTGGCAATGATGAGACGCGCCGAATCGAGGAAGATCTTCAGTTTCATCGCTTAATGCTGCACTACGCGGGCAACGAACGCCTGCTAAAGGCATTTGATGGGCTAACCCACGAGCTGCGCCTATGTATTGCCCTGATTACCAAGACCCATGACGCACCGGACACTATTGCCACCAGCCATTTCAAACTGCTTGAAGCGCTGGCAAGCGGCAGCTCTGCTGTCTGCCGGGAGGCGATTGATTACCATATCGGTGTAGCACGGAAGTTCGTTGTGCGCGGTGTCGGAGAGCCAGGAGAGCTGGGGAGCCAGGAGAGTCAACGATGAAGACGTTTTACCACGGCGAACAAGCACTTCATCATCCGCAGACCTACTTCTCACGAGGGAAAATGCGTACGCCTCAGGAGGTGCCTGAGCGCACCATGCACCTGCTGGCGGCGGCCAAGCGGCTGGGGTTTGATATGCAGCCACCGGTGGATTATGGCGTGGCGCCGCTGAGAGCCGTGCACTCGTTGGCTTATCTTCGCTTCCTGGAGAGCGCCTATTCCCGCTGGCACGCTCTGGGAGAAGACTGGGGCGAGGAGGTGATCTCTAACATCTTCGTACGCTCGCCTAACGCCCTGCAGGGGATTTTGGCGGAAGCCGCACGCTACTTGGCAGACGGCAGCGCGCCGGTGGGCCGCTATACCTGGCAATCCGCCTACTGGTCCGCTCAGAGCGCGGTCGCCGGTGCCGAGGCGTTATTAGCGGGCGAGCGGTTTGCCTATGCGTTATCGCGCCCGCCTGGCCACCACGCGGGCATCGACTCGGCGGGTGGCTTTTGCTTCCTCAACAATGCAGCCATTGCGGCTCAGCATCTTACCTCGCGTTTTCCGCGTATTGTCGTGCTCGACCCTGATATGCACCATGGACAGGGGATTCAGGAGATTTTCTACCAGCGCGACGACGTGATGTATATCTCGATCCACGGCGATACCACCAACTTTTACCCGGCAGTCACCGGCTTTGAAAACGAACGCGGCGAGGGTGTCGGGCTGGGCTATAACCTCAACTTGCCGATGCCCCATGGATCAAAGGAATCAGTATTTTTCGAGCGTTTGGATGAGGCCTGCCAAGCCATTCGCCTATTCGAGCCTGACGCAATCGTATTGGCGCTGGGGTTTGATATTTACGAGCTTGATCCACAGGCCAAAGTAGCCGTCTCCACCCCAGGGTTTGCAGAGCTTGGCCACCGAATGGCGGGTTTGAATCTACCCACGCTGGTAGTACAGGAGGGCGGCTACTACCTGGAGGGACTAGAGGCTAATGCGATGAGTTTCTTTAAGGGATTGCTGGGAGAAGTAGAAAGTACCCATGTTTAAGCCAGTATTTCCAAGCCTTTTTCCGCCACCAGATTCAGCAGCTTTAGCGAAGGGCCATTGGGTTTCTTCTGGCCTTGCTCCCATTTCTGGACCGTGGATACGCTAGTATTCAGGTACGCCGCGAACACGCCTTGGCTGGCGTGATTCTTGGTGCGGATTCGCTTGATCTGTATCGCTGTGTATTCTTTTACTGGCGGTAGACAAAGCGCATCGAACTCACGCAGTGTGGTTTCTTTCATCACACCCGCCGCATGCAGGTCTTGAGCTGTTTCATGCACCATATCTAAAATTGATTTATCCATCGTTGTTTTCCATCTCAATCAACGCGCCATGCTTAATAGCTTCGGCTAATGCTCTATCACTGTAACTCAGCAGCTCTTTTGCCAAATGCTTCAATGCTTTTAGTTCATCAGCGCTGATATTGGCGCGAGCATTTTTGGCAAAACCATAAACAAAGAATGCCTTATTAGCGATTTTGTAAGCCAACAGGGTTCTGACCCCGCCGCTCTTACCTCGACCGCCGATCGCCACGCGCTTTTTCACCACATGACCACCCAAGTCGGCATCAATCAGACCGCGCTCTATTTCCTCAACTGCGGCTAGCAAAGCAGCATCATCTACCCCTTCCTTTGCTGCCCATTTACTGAACACTTTGTTTTTAAATATTCGCATTTTGCGCCTTTGCGCTTATTAATAATATATAGCACTAAGTGCTATATTTGGGCATCTTTTTTTAAAGTCACTTAAGCTACACGCGGCCTGTATCCATAGTTTCTTATCTTGGTAGGTTGGCCAAAATAAACTTAGTATCATGGATGAGTGAAGGGTATTCAGTAAGTTACTTGGTGTCTATTGTTGTTGTGGACTAAACGGATGCCGCTTTGGTCTGTGTCTGGCAAGATAGTCACTTTTGGCGATCAGCATAACGATCCGCTTAGCAAACGAAAGGACACGGCATGGCCCACCTGCTACGCATCGTGATGATTCACGGCCACCTTGAAGGCGTGGTTGAACTCAGTGTGGACGGCCACACCAATATTTGCGGCACCAACGCTTCGGGAAAAACCACGCTTCAGCGCTTAGTGCCGGTGTTTTACGGCGAGCTGCCCAATAAGGTAGTGCCCAAAACCCGCATGAAGTTCGATGCGTTCTACCTGCCGCATCGCAACAGCTACCTGGTGTACGAATACCGCCGCGAAGCGGGCAATATCTGCCAGGCGGTGCTGACTCGTAAGCAAGAGGGTGGGGTGGAGTATCGCTTTGTCGGCGCCCCTTATCAGCCTGAAGATTATCTGGTCGAAAGCGAACAAGGCGTGGCCGCACTCGACTACACCCAGTGGGCGAGTGGCCTGCGCCGAAGCGGCACGCCGGTATCGCCCAAGCTCGGTGCTACCTCTGAATTTCGCTCGGTGATCCAGAACGACTTTACCCAGCTGCACGGCAATAGCCGTGACGGACTCAAGCTGCGCCAGATCGCCGCTCAGTTCAGCCTGGTCAAACCCGAGCGGCGCATTCGCCATATCGAAAAGCTGGTGTCAGCGGTGCATGCGAAAGAGGGCAAGATGGATACCCTTAAAACCATGCTGGCAGCGATTTTTGAAGAGGATGGCGTTGAGCTGCCGGTGACGCGAATTCGCAACACCAAGGCGCGTGAGTGGATTGCCCAGATGCGCCAATCCATGCGCCTGGAACCCCTACAGGCGTCGCTTGCCCGGCTTGCCGGGATTGACCGTGAGCTTGCCCATTTGGATGCCACCCTCTGGCAGCTTAAGCCTCAGCTTGAAGATGATCGCCAGCAGGCTGAGCGGCGCATGGCTGATGTAGACGCCGAGCTTGCCCGCCATCAGCGCGATTTCCAGCAGCGGGAAAGCGACTACGCCCAAGCGCGGGATGAGCTTAACGACCGCCATAGCGAAGTGGTTAGCGATTTACAGCAGACCCAGCGCCACCTTAATGATCTGCAAACCCAGTACGAGCGCTATTTTGAGGCGGATATGCCCGCCCTGGAGCGCGATATCAATGCGCTGCCCCAGTGGCGTGAACAGCGCGATCAGCTGCGTGCCCACCTGAACGTGATGCAGGATGCGGTAAAAGAGAGCCAGGCGCGGCTTGATGGGCGCCTGCGCGAACTTTCAGAGGCGCTGGCCCGCCAGACGGGTGAAGCCCAGGAGCTGATCGACGCCCTGGTGGAAGAAAAAGCCCTGCGCCGCGAACAGCAATGGGAAGCCGAGCAGCAGCTCAATGAGCGCTACCAGCAGGAGCGCCAGCGCCTGGACGGTGAGTATCAAGCCCAGCTTGAGCTGGGCGTTGAGCAGCTGGCCGAGCTAAAAGCCCAGCTCTCGCTTTCAACACAAACCGCCGAAGAAGCCAACGAGGCGGAGCTTGCCCAAGCGCGCCTGGACCAAGCCCAGCAGGAGCGCAGCGCATCGGCCGCCACGCTAGACGGCCTGCGCCGCGAGTTTGAAAGCTGCCGCCGCGCCCGGGACGACGCCGAGCAGCAGCTGGTTCAGCTTCGCCAGCAGCTTGAGCGCGCCGAGCAGCGCAGCTACGCGCTTTATCAGCAGCGTGACCCCGAACAGGGCAGCCTGCGCCATTTTCTGCGCTACCACCGCCCCGGCTGGGAGCAGCAATTAGGCAAAGTAATTGCTCCAGAGCTGTTGGAGCGACGCGATTTAGCACCTCGATTAGCCGACGGCGGCAGCGACGATCTGTTTGGGCTGGCGCTGGATCTCTCGGCCATTGCCTTGCCTGATTACGCTCAAGACGAAGCTACGTTGCTTGCCGCCATTGAAGAAGCGGATAGCGCCAAACGGCGCGTGCAGGCAGAGTGCCAAGCGGCCGAGAAAGCGCTTAAACAGCATAACGAGCGCGTTCAGCAGGCCGATGAAGCTCAAGACCAGGGCCGTATGGCTAATAAGCGTGCCGAGCTGGAAGTTGAGTTTGCCCTTGAAGCGCGCCGCCAGCAGCAAGAGCGCCACACCAAGCATCAACAGGAGCGCCGCGCCGCGCATCAAGACGCGTTAGCCCGCCAGGAGCAGGCACAAGCTGAGCTGCGTGAAGAGAAACAGCAAGCTCTAACAGCGCTGGGTGAAACCCATCAAAGCCAACTGCTGGAATTAAAAGCCGACGGCCAAAGCCAGTTGGATAGCCTGGATGCCCAGCTGCGCCAGTACAAGCAGCAGCTGAGCGATGCCAACACCGAACACCAGCGCCAGCGGGCGGAGCTGGAAGAAGCCTTCAGCCAGGAACTGGCCGAGCAGGGTGTTGACCCCGCCAAGCTAAAAGATACCAAGGCGCGCCTGGCGAGCCAGGAGGAACGCATCCGCGCCACCGCCAATCGTCAGGATGAGCTCACCGAATACACCCGCTTTATGCGCGTGGAGTGGGGGCAGAACAAGCCGCAGCTGGTCACCCAGGAAGCCGAGTTGGAGCAAGCCGAGCAACAGCTTCAGCGTGATAAAGAGCGTTTGAAAAACGATTTTCAGGCGGCGCGCAAAACCCACCAAAGCACGGTGAGTGGACTTAAAACGAAGCGGGAAAGCGAGTACGCCAGCCTGGAAGCCTTAAAGCCACTGCTGACTCAGTTGGAAGGTCTGGCTCTTGAGCCTGACGGCCAGACCCCGGCTGCGCCGCTGGGTGATGTGGATGAGCGCATTGAGCGCGCCCGCCAGGCGTTGGGCAATCGCCACCAGTTGATCGAACAGCTGCGCCGTGGCTGCCTTGAAGTCGAAAGCCAACTGATCAAAGACGCTAGCAGCGGCTTTGCCGAAGCGCTGGAGAGCGAGCGCAGCAAGCTGCAAAGCGACAACCCGCGCCTACAGCTGCCGCTATTGCGCGACATGCTCAAACTGCTTGAAGATCAACAGCAGCAGTTGATTCAGGAAGGCCGCAACCTGAGCGACGACCTGGATAAGTTCTTTACCGTATTCCGCGATTTGAACCGACGCATCAGCGCCCAGAGCCGCCGGCTTTCTGAAGAAGTCGCCGACGACCTGCGCCTGGAAGGCATCACCAAGGCCGAAGTGCGTATTCAGTCCACCATCGATGAACTGGGTTTCTGGGAGCCCCTGAAGCTGTTCGCTCAGCGCTATAAAGAGTGGCGTGAATCCGGCCAGACGCTGCCCAGTGACGACTACTTGAACACCCTGGCGGACGTGGTCGATTTACTGCGCAGCGACCAGCAGTACAGCTTTGAAAGCCTGCTGCGCCTGGAGCTGCACCTGAACGAAGGCGGCACGGACTTGGTGATCAAAAACGACCGCCAGCTGCTGGAGTCGTCAAGCCACGGCATGGCGTACCTGATTCTATGCAAATTCCTGCTCGCGTTTACCCGCCTGCTGCGCGGCGATGCGGACATCGCCATCCACTGGCCCATCGATGAGATCGGCACGCTGGCCTACCACAACGTCGAAAAACTCTTCGATGCCTGCGACAGCAACCGTATTCATATCGTCGGCGCGTTCCCCAATCCCGAATCCGACGTGTTGCTGCTGTTCGCCAATCGCTACCTGATTGATCGCGCTGATGCCAACCCCAACAAGCGGGTATTAAAACGTATTGAACCGCGCCTGAGCCGCTTGGCCGAGCGGCTCCAGGAACGTCAGCAGGAGGTGACGGTATGATCGAACATGGCCCACTGCTTGAGCGTTTACTCGCCGGGGAATTTGTCTGCCCGGTCAGCGATGAAAGCGGCTATCGCCACTTGAGCAACGCAGAAACCCGCGAGGAGATCGATACCTACCTGCGGCCACTTAACCGCCGCCTGGCAAGCAACGAAGAGGGCAGCGTGTATTTTCTGGCCTGGCGTCAGCTCAATGACAGCGCCCGGGATCAACTCTCGCGCCAGCTCGGCGATACGCTCAATAGCCTGCTGCCGCTGCTGGAGTGGCTACAGCTGGTTCAAGAAGCGCTGGGCCGCGATACCCTGGCGGCCCCCGGCGATGTACTCAAACCCGCCGAGTTCAGCGCCAAGTGTGAAGACAACCAAAGCCTGCGCGAGCGCCTGGAACGCCTGGCCACCGACAGCTTTTTTGGCTCGCAAAGTGACCAGTTGGATGCCCAGGTAAAGCAGGTCTTCAAACGCCTGAAAGAGCACGGCTACCTGCTTCAGCCGCATTCAGAGCGGCAGGTATTTGTGGTCACCGGCAAAATCGATTACCTGGTGGATCTGGTGCGCTTTATTCGCGATGAAGAAAACCTGCCGATTGATGCCGAAGGTGAAGAGGGCAAGCAGGAGGCGCTGCTTTGAGTGAGTTAGAAAGCCGCCTGCTGAAAACCGGCGGCGAACGGCTGGCGCTGTTGGGTAAGCATTCTGAGGCGCTGATGCAGGCCTACACCCGCGATGAAGTGCCGCTGGAATCACTCAGCGACAGCGCGCTGCGCAAGATGCTGGCGGCGCGTATTCTATGGCGCCCGGATGAGCAGAGCGGCGTGAAGCTTTCGCCCAAGGTGCGCGAACTGATCGCGGAAATGCTCGCCGATGAAACCCGCCGCCATGTGAATGCCGATGTCGCGGAGACCCTGGAGCTGATTCGTGCCCTGGTACACAGCTACCGCGAGGCGCGCAGCCGTGGTGAGCACTGGCGGCTGGAGCAGCAGCTAATGCGCCTGCGCCAGGAAGTCGACGACCTGAACGGGCGCTTTGCCGATGCCATCGACAGCTTATGGCAGCGGCTGAATAGCGATTTTGGTTTCGTCAGCCAGCTCAACGATAAAATTCGTGAAAACGACCGCGCCCAGAAACAGATCGCAAGGCTGCTGGATGGCCTTGCTTTGATTAACTTTGACGAGTTGATAGAGCTGGTAGGCAGTGACGGCAGCCTGCGTAAGCTGTTGATCAGCCAATTACAGCAGCAGTTAAGTCACCACTATACCGGCCTGCGTGAAGTGCAGCGGCGTTTGATTGAGCTGATGGCGCGCTTTCGCAAGCAGCAGGCGCGCAGCCGCCTGATCAGCGGCATGGCCGCGTTTATGCGCGAACACCCAGGCTTTGTACCCGGCAATTACGCCCGACGCAGCGAGGTACCCGCGCTGATCAACCAGGCCGCCCCGCTAAGCGCAGCGGCCGCCCCGGCGCTGGATCGCAACCTGGAGTGCCAGGTACTCGCCGACTTGCTGCACCAACTTCCCCAGCCGCGCCACACCACGCAAACGGTGGAAGCCGCCGCACCCGCCCAGGCTCAGGAAAACAGCCTGGCCGCCGCCCGCCAACAGGCACTCAAGCAGGATGTTGAACACTTTTATTTAAGCGTGATTGATCAGCCCCAAGCGGAGCCAGTCAGCGCCCTTGAATACCTGCATGAAAGCCCGCTGGAGTGGCCGGATGAAATCTGGCTGTTTCAGGTGATTGCCGAGTACCAAGGCCTGCCGCGCAACGACCAGCGCGCGTTTCGCCTTAAACAGCAGGAGAGCCAGGCGAGTGCCTTCAATCACCTGCGCCTTATCCACGACGTTGAACTACAGCTGGCCGTATGAACCTACCCAGCCGCGCGCGTAATGGGTTGAATGGTGTAGCCCGCGAACTTCTCCGCCAGCCTGCGGTGGAAAAACCGCGCCGCCAGTGGGTAGACGACCTGGTGGCCTGGTGCCACCAGCACGATATTGACCTGGCTACGCGAATAAACAGCAAAACGCTGCGTTTTGATTCCGCGCTGCTCGCGCAGATTAACAATGTATTAGACAGCGCCCGCATAGCGCCGCTAGGCCGCTCACTCAGCGGCCTGACCAGCAGCGCCCAAGCCAAAGAGGGTGTAGAAGAGAATAAAGCCAACCGCGAACGCCCCCGCGCCCGGCGAGTACTCGTAAGCTTTTCCCCACAGCCAATAGCCGGGCTTGCCATCGAGCCACGCGCTATTCACGATGTGGATGTACACACACTAAAGCTGAGCGCATTCAGCGCCATGATTCAGGTCGAAAACCTGGATAGCTTCTATGAGTTTTCACCAGAACTACCAGCGCTAAGCAGTTACGTTAACCCGCTAGTCGTCTACCGAGGCGATAGCTACTACGGCGGCGGCTTTGCGTTACTGGCCGAGGCGTGGCGGAAAACGCATCGGCCGCATATTTACGCTGGTGATTTCGATGTAAAAGGCGTCACGCTAGCGCTCGACAGTAACGCTACTCACTTGCTTCTGCCCTCTATCGAATGGCTCATCCAAAACGCCACGCCATTGCATGTGCCTGCTGAGCAGTTTTCTTATCAGCGTAGGCTTCGTAAGCATCTCGCCGCGCTATCGCCAGCCCATCCATTGCGTGACTACTTAACGCTGTTGTTGGAAAAGCAGCGGGGGTTAAAGCAGCAATGGTTAGGTGAGGAGGTAATTTGTGTAGTGTTGGCATGATTTCAGAAGTGGCAGTAGCAAAACATGTGGAAAACAAATTTCTATAGATCGCCTAGATTTTCTTTGCCTAGCAGTGAATCAATGAGATAGAGTCGGATAAGTTGATTTCATAGGCTCAGTGATTAAACGCTGATTGAAATTCTTTAGTAAGCTATATAGTAAATATTTAATGCTGTATGACATTGAGAACCATAAGGATATAAAGTGTCCCCTGAGCTATCGATAAAGTTAGAATACCTCGAAAATAGGAGTAACCCTGCTGAAGTCTTTGAGGCAATGGCTTTATATATTAATGCATATAAAGGCTTTGGACAGCTGCTTACAAATTCGGTTGGCCTAAAATTAGATTTCGAGTTTCAACTCAATGATATTGAGAAAAGCTCTATATTAAGCAAGCTTTCTGCGTTGCCAAATAGCATCGACTCTATGCTGGAAAAAGCATTTTACTCGTCTGGAAATAGACTTTTTGAAACTTTGGCGGAAACAAATGAAACAAAAAGTGAGGAGCAGGTTGAGTCTATTGCTGCAAATATTGAATCAACGTTAGCAGATAATCTTGAGGATAAAATTGCTGACCCATATATTGATAGGCAGAATTTAGCACATGTTCTTAAAGGGTTTTCTTCTGCAAACGAAAAGATGAAGCCGAGAGAGAGTGTGATTATAATGTCCGGTCAGGAACTTGGCCAAAAGTGTAATTTAAATACTAATTGGAGATTTACTGGTGATCCTAAGAATATGTTCAGAGGATCAACAGAATGCCAAGAACACAGAGACAAATTGTCCGTAAAAGTTTCAGTGAATGAAGGCAATTCAGTGTGGTCTTTTCGCAGCCATTCATTGAACAGAAGATTTTGCGCGCGCATAACCCATAAGGAGTGGCTTGAGAGCTATCAAAATGGGTTAATACAAGCAATCGGTCCAAAAGACGTTATCGAAGCGGATATTTCTTATGATATTTATATGCCTCCGAAAGGAAAGGGGCAGCCACAAATAAGAAATGCCCGGGTAAAAGAAGTCGTAAATGTGCACCGGAATAATGGTCATCAATATGAGTTGTGAACCAACTAAGTTTGAGAGAAGAGCCATATATGCTGATTTAAAAACTGAATATATTTATATAGCTATTCCCTTCATGCTTCTCATTAGCGTGAGGCTCTATATAGGTGCATGGCAAGATGTGGTTTTATCTCCAGATTGGTCTCTAGCATCATGCTTAATGTTTGGGCAAATAACATCAAAAGTGTCTAAAGCGGTTGCAAGTAGCTCAGTTAAGACCAGTCAGCAGCATTTCGGTTTATATACAGCAAAACGATTTTTCTTTGTCATCATTGCGGTTGCATTTTATTTTGGTATGCTTGCAAAGCCGACTATAGGGTTGGGCTATGCTCAAATAATATTGTTTTTCATAGCAAGTTACTTTCATTTCTCAGATGGCTTTACAACAAGTTTGTTGCAAAAGAAGGTGTGATAAATATTTTAAATTTAGGCTGAGGAAAAATTTTTTAAGTGCTGCAACTATATTGGATATAAAATAATTAATTAGAAAAGGCTCAGAGATACTATAATATGAGAGCAAAAATAAAATAATCGTGGTATTGAGTTTGTATAGCCATCCATATAGTAACTTTTAGAAGCAATATGAATTAGGAGTCGGATTTTATTTTTTTATTTCCTTATATAGCATTTCTTTACGGTGCGGCGTATAGCATCCAACAAATTCTAGAGGGGATTGGGTTAGCATCTTCAAACTTCTTGGAACGAAATGATGATGGATATATAGTTGGAAGTTACTGGTCCCCTGCAGAGGCAGTAATCCCAATTCTTGGCCTCCTTCTGATATATTCGATTATCCTTATTGGTGCGCTTTTAGCTGCGGGATTTGTGATAGCTCGGTGGCGAGGCGTTGCTGTTGTCTTTGTGCTATTAGCTCTTCCTGGATTCTTGAACCTTGCTGGGCAGTGGCCTCAAATAAGCTACCTTCCGGATTCTTATTACATTGGCGGAGGTGGGCTAGGGAGCCCATTAGGTCTTGTGCCCCTCCTGGCTATTAGTTTGCTAACAGGGTGGTGCATAACTGTCATCGTCTACGATACCCTTAATCTAAATGACAAATTTCGCAGCTATTATGATCATCTCTGGTACACGACGGCGCTCCTTGCAGGGATATTTTTTGTAGCCGACTCTATTGGTAATCAACACGCGAAGAATCTTGCCGAAGAAAATCAAGTAAGCCAAGCAGCGAGCTTGTATTTATTGGATCAGGTGCGGAGCTACGATCAGTTTTGTAAAGCCGAAGGCCTGACAGAAACGTCTTCGTGCGTGTGGGCTTCTGATGTGCAGCAGACGTTGAATGAATATGCGGCTTATGGATCGGCTACGTTCTACCGTTTAGGTCCCGCTGACAGCTCAGAAATCTACGCTGATATTAGAAGACCGGTAACAGCAAGAGAAATTATCGAAATTCGTGAGGAGATTAAGCTTTATAACCTCATGGTTTGTCCAGTTGAAGACCTTGGCAAGGGTATCCGGCGATACGCTAGGCCTTCTAGATTTTGTCAACAAGTGCCACCTGCATTTTGCACCTCTTTCCCAGACCCTCCGGAAGGGTTAGTAGATAAAGATATGATCATACATTCGGTTGCTCTTGCTAGTGAATGCATAATTCCAACGTTGGTTGTTTCAAGGGCTCGTCAGGAAAATTCGAATGCTGCTATCGCAAGCAACCAGCAGAATCGATATCAACGGTGGTGGTTGTATATAGCTCTAGCTGCCGTAGTTGGTGGGAAAATAGCTAATTCGACGACAAAAGTTGCCAATCTAGATCAACGTAGTGCCCATGATAGGCGGCGGTTAGTTCAGCCAACCATTCGCGGACTTTTCAGCGGAACTAGGAGGTTAGCTGGGACTTATAAGGCGATTGGCCGATGGTTCGGGCGATAGCTAACTCGTATATAGCCCTGAAGGTCTCGCAGCAGATCGAGATTAAAATCGATAGGCTTGTGCGCAGGTGATAATCATCTAATCAGTCGCTTCCGTACGCGGCCGATGGAACCCCTTTTCATTGCGACTTTGCCCTCATTCTAAGACCGTCGCTGAGTTAAACGCTATTTAGTAAACGCACGAAGGGAAAATCGAGAAAATGGACATTATAGAAATAGAGCAGAATGGCCTGAAGTACTCTGCCGAGTACGTGCAGGATGAGAATGTAGTTACGATGTTAGGGAACAGCGGAAAAGAATTTACACATCTAGGAGGCAGGTCCGAAGAAGCTATCGCTCGCACACTTCTTCGAACTTTAATACGTAAAGGGCATATTGAACCCATCGCCACGGAATAGTTAGAGGCAGGGACGTCCTTAGCGAGCAGGTTAATGAAATGCCGATTTAGATAGCTAGCAATCCATCGGCTTAGCCTTAAAGCGAGTACATAAGGGGGATCACGAACAAAATATGAAACTACTGTTTCTCGGCGGCGTACACACCAAATAAGAAACGTCTCCGGGATCGCTTTGCTTGAGAGCAAAGGGAAAGGTTGGTACCTGATCGGTTGTGGTGAGAACACCCAGCATCAGGTCTTGCGCACAAAACTGTCGTTTAATTCATTGAAAGCCATCTGGATTACCCACGTGCACGGTGACCACTGCTATGGGCTGCCGGGCATCCTGGCGAGTGCGGGAATGGGTGGCCGGAAAGCGCCGCTTACTATTGTGGAATCCTAGGCATCAAGGCATGGCTGGCGGCTACCTGCGAGGTAGCACACTTTGCTTGCCCTTCGCTTTGGAGTTTATTGCCTCGGACGAGCTACCCTGTGTTGAGTTTGGGAGCATGCCGATAGCTACGCTAGGATCAATAATGAGTGCACCCTAAACAAGGAAAACACATGAAAACAACAGGCTTAATAGTCGATATGCACTGGAAATGAACGCGTACCGACTTCCGCATCCTCAACCATAAAGTGCGAGATGTGCTGAACTGGTTGCGTGTATGTGTTTTATGGTAAAAGCCAGTGTATAGCGCTGTTTGAGTCCTGATGACCGAAGCTGACGAGGAGATCCATCATGCAGAAGGTAAGAATCGACTTAGTATCCGATGTCGCCTGCCCGTGGTGCGCGATTGGCTACCGTCGCTTGGAACAAGCGCTGGAAACCTTGAAGGGCGAGATCGACGTCGAACTCTTCTGGCAGCCCTTTGAACTCAACCGAGATATGCCACCCGAGGGCGAGCCGATCTTGGAGCACTTGTGCCGCAAGTACGGTAAGGATGCTGCCAGTATGGAGCAGTCCCAGCGCGAGATTATGACGGTGGCCGAAGGACTTGGATTAAATTTCCGTGGCGCCCAGGAGCGTCGGGCGAACAATACCTTCGCTGCCCACCGCGTGCTTGCGTGGGCCGCAACGCAGAACCTGGAGACGCCCCTGCAATTGGCACTGTTTGATGCCTACTTCGGTGAGGCGAAAAATCCTTCAGATCCAGAGGTGTTACGAGAGAAGGCCATTGAGGTGGGGCTTGACGGCGACACTGCCGAAGCCATTGCTCGGTCTGATCAGTACGCGGACGAGGTTCGAGCGGCACAACAGCGATTTATGGAGGCAGGGGTGAGCGCTGTACCGGGATTTATCCTCGACGGACGCTACCTGATTTCTGGCGCCCAGCCCGCCGAGGTGCTGGTCGATGCGCTTCGTCAGGTAGCGGAAGAAAACGCGAACGGCTAACGTCTCGCCTTAGTGGTCACCGAGCCGACTCGTTTTTGCTGAGATCCAAAAATAGCCCTTCTACGCCGGTCCATGTTCCGACCCATTGATCGGTAATCTTAAACAGAGATTAACCGTAAAATGAAGTAACCACTGAAACCAGAGACGCCGAGTCTACTGACTTCAATTCAACTGTGAAAAATGCCCATGACGTCATCACTTCATCGCCTTTACTCTTTTCGTCGCTGCCCCTATGCCATGCGTGCCCGGCTCGGCTTATTGTTTGCTAAGTTACCGGTGGAGCTGCGCGAAATCACATTGAAGAACAAACCGGCCCAGATGCTAGCGATTAGCCCGAAAGGCACTGTGCCTGTTTTACAGCTTTTTGATGGTACTGTGATCGAAGAGAGCCGAGAAATAATGGTGTGGGCGCTTGAGCAACAAGATCCGCAAGGGCTGTTAGATGCGAAGGTTAGGACTCAGGCCAATGCCCTGATCGAGCAAAACGATAATGAATTTAAACATTGGTTGGATCGCTATAAATACGCCGACCGACATCTCGAAATGACCCAGGCAGAGTACCGGCAGCGGGGTGAAGCTTTTTTACAGGTTTTAGAGGAGAAGCTGACTCAAAAGCCTTATCTTCTGGGAGATAACGCGACCATTGCTGATATTGGCATCATGCCTTTTATCCGCCAATTCGCCCATGTAGATCGCGATGTTTTTTATAGCCTACCTTACCCGCACCTGCAGCGGTGGCTACAGCACTGGTTGGAGCACGCGTTTTTTCTGCAGGCCATGACCAAGTTTCATCCATGGCAAGAGGGGGATGGCGTGGTGGTTTTTCCATCTTGAAAAGCGCTACCTGTTAATTCCTTGTCGGCTATCTCACTTTCGGCAAAAACGACTGGAGCGCATCACTCGCTTGGTCGATGGATAGCACGTCCCACTGGCCGCGATTGCCTTACCTGTTTTGGGCGTAAGCCGCATTAAGTTGTTTGATAATGCTCTTTGCGGGATGCCCGGTTTGCAGCCCTGTTGCCAAAATGCTGGAAGCCTTCGGCTTGAAAGTCTATGTGGCCGAAGAACTTGGATTGAATTTCCGGGGGGCGTTGAGCTGCGGGCGAACAATACCTTCGCTGCCCACCGGGTGCTGGCCTGGGCCGCAACGCAAAACCAAGAGACGGCCCTGCAATTGGCACTGTTTGATGCCTACTTCGGTGAGGCGAAAAACCCTTCAGACCCAGAGGTTCTACGCGAGAAGGCCATTGAGGTTGGGCTTGATGGTGACACTGCCGAAGCCATCGTTCGGTCTGATCAGTACGCGAATGACGCTCGGGCGGCAGAGCAGCGATTCATGGAGGCCGGGGTGAATGCGGTGCCGGGGATCATCCTCGACGGCCGCTACCTGATTTCCGGCGCTCAGCCCCCCGAGGTGCTGGTCGATGCGCTTTGTCAGTTGGCTGAAGAGAACGCTAACCGCTAATGGCCTGGAGGCGCCAGCCTGAAGCGAGGGTTGGTCGATCAACATGGCGCCACGCGCGTGGCGCCATGTGCCTGGCGGGTCTTACCCGCTCAGCCCCACCTTCTCCATAAACGCCCGCGCATGCACATCCACCGCTTTGATAGCATGGACTATCTGCTTAGGCGTCAGTTCATAGGCCAGATTATGGCTTGATTCACCTTCTTTAAGCGCCGCCTCGGCTACGCGGTAAAGATCTTCCTCGCTTGCCTGGTCAAGCTTGAGCGCTTTCAGGGTCACCGGTAGGCCCAGTGCCAAGTAGAGGTCCAGATACTCTTCCAGCTCTGCCTGCGGCGTTTGGTCGAGAATCAGCTGCGCGACCGTGCCGTACGCCACTTTTTCGCCGTGGGTCAGGTTGTGAATCTCGCCGTGTAGGGCGGTAAAACCGTTATGGATGGCGTGCGCTGCCGCCAGGCCGCCGCTTTCAAAGCCCAAGCCGCTGAGTAAGGTATTGGCTTCGACCACGGCTTCAAACGAGGGTGTGACGATCTGCGCCTCGTTGGCCTGATAGGCCAGCATGGCGTGCTCGAAGAGGATGTCTTCACATTTCTCGCCAATGGCCGCGCCTAGCAACGTGGCTTTACCGCCCGCCATGTTGTTGGCGTTAGCGCGAATGGCGGCGCGAGCCTCAACCCAAGTGGCCAGCGCATCGGCAATGCCCGAGGCCAGAAAACGCGGCGGCGCCTTGCAGATGATGCCGGTATCAACCAGCACCAGGTCGGGGTTCTTGCTGTAGAAGCGGTAGGACTCGAACTCGCCATCGTCACTGTAGATGACCGACAGGGCGCTGGTAGGCGCATCGGTAGAGGCGGTCGTTGGCAATACGGCACAAGCCGCTTCAAGCTTTTCAGCCACGCCTTTGGCGGTGTCAATGGCTTTACCTCCGCCGAAGCCGATAACGACGTCTGTCTGCTGCTTGCGGCCAAGCTCAACGAGGCGGTCGATTTCTCGGTTAGAAGCCTCGCCCTCGAACACGGCACGCTCGAAACTGACGCCTTCGCCTTCCAGGCTAGCGCTGAGCTGCTCGCCCGCAATTTTCCAGACCACATCATCGGCGATAAGCAGCGCCGTTTTCCCGAGTGTTGAGACATAGTGGCCTGCGCGGGCGGTAACGCCTTCCCCCTGCACGTAGCGGCCGGGGCTGATAAAGACTTTCTCGTTGGTTACTGGCATAACGGTTATGTCCTAATAGCGTGGGTGGCCACACCAGTGTAGTCACTCACGCAGCGTTCGCGCTTGCGGTGGGTCGACGTATTTGCCGTTATGTTGATCATCGTCAGGATGTGGCGAAATAGAGAGGCTTCAGAGCGGTGCTAGAAGAGCAAGCGCTGGCTCTTAGAGAAACCAGCGCTTGCTCACTTATTGTAAAAACGCCCGCAACGTATCGCTGGCTTGCTCAATGGATAGCACGCCATCCAAGTGGCCGCGATTACTTTCCAGGGTTTCAAGCGTCACGTCGGTGCCGTCAGTCTCAATCAATTCTGCGGTGCGGCGTACCCCTTCGGGGGCAAAGACGAGATCGTTTTCGCTATACAGCATCAGGGTCGGTGTTTCGATAGGGTAAGTCTCACTTCAAAACGTTGCTTTCATTCCGGGCTTAAATTTTTTTGATGCGCGATGCGCAACGCACTATTGTCTTCATGATTCAATCATTTCGTCACAAAGGACTGGAACGGTTCTACGCTAGTGGCAGCACTGCTGGCATACAGGCAGATCACGCTAAGAAGTTGCGTATGCAAGCTTGCTGCTCCGGATACAGCTATTTCAGTGGAAGACATGGATATCCCCGGCTTTCGGTTGCATCCGTTGAAGGGGAAAGACAAAGAGCGATGGTCGATTTGGATCAATGGAAATTGGCGCATGACGTTCGAATTCCGGGACGGCAACGCTTACATTCTTGATTATGAGGATTATCACTAATGACGATGTATAACCCACCGCATCCCGGCGAATTTATTCGGGAGGTTTACCTAGCACCTTTTGGCATTAGCTCCCGCCAGCTTGCTTCCCGTTTGGGTGTTTCACCCTCTACGCTTTCAAGATTGCTGAAAGGGGGGAGCGGCATTAGCCCCGAAATGTCTTTGCGTTTGTCGAAGGTTCTGGGACGTACCCCGGAGAGCTGGCTGGCAATGCAGGATACCTATGATTTATGGATGGCTCGCAGCACAATTAATTTGGACGATCTTCAACCTTTGGATTTCGAAGCCGCCTAAATAGCGCTGGCTTTAGTCTAAAAGCCAGCGCTCCCCCTTACTGCAAAAACGCCCGCAACGTATCACTCGCCTGGTCAATGGATAGCACTCCATCCAAGTGGCCGCGATTACCTTCCAAGGTTTCCAGCGTCACTTCAGTGCCATCCGCTTCAATCAGCTCGGCGGTGCGGCGCACGCCTTGAGGCGCGAAGACGAGGTCGTTTTCGCTATACAGCATCAAGGTCGGTGCTTCGATGGCGGCTAGGCCTTCCTCTAACGAGTCACCGTGGCCTGCCATAAAGGTTTGGTTGGCGCGTACTAAGTAGAGCAGGTGGTTGGCATCGGAAAGCTCCGCACGGGCGACGGCAATGTCATCCAGCGTTTGCTCGATGGCGTAGCGGGCGCTGATATCCTGGGCGGGGTCGCGTTCTTCATCGGCCCAATCACGGTTAAAGGTTTCGTTAGCCCACTGCCAGTGGTTGGCATTGAGCGTAACGAGTTTAAGCGCTTCTTTTAATCCATCGGTGGGCGGTTCGCCGTCATAGTAGTTACCCTCGTTCCAATTGGCGTCCACGCGAATTGGCGCGGCCCAGGAACTTAGCGTGGCCAGTAGCCACGGGTCGGCTACGCCACCGCCGATCACGGGGATCAAGCGCTCAACCCGGTCAGGATAGGCGCTGGCCCACTCAATTGCTTGCAGGGCCCCCATGGACGCGCCCATCACCGCATGCAGCGATTCAATCCCCTGGCTTTCAAGCAGTTCACGCTGTACTTCGACAAAGTCCCGAATGGTGACTACCGGAAAATCCATGCCCCACGGCTCGTCGGTGTCTGGGTTGATAGAGGCCGGCCCAGTGGTCGTGACATTAGGATCATTGGCATTGAGATTCACCAGCGTATCCGAGGAGATGATGTAGTACTCATCGGTATCCAATGCTTTTCCGGGGCCGATGATGGCATCCCAGTAGCCAGAGGGTTTACCGTCAGCATTGTAGCGGCCCGCTGCGTGGCTGGTGCCGGAGAAAAAGTGGGTGATCAGAATGGCGTTATCGCGGGCTTCGTTGAGTTCGCCGTAGGCTTCCCAACCTACTGTCACGTTGGGAATCGTCTCGCCGTTTTGAGTCGTGAAGCTGTCGATCTCAAAGGTTTGCTTCTCGACGACGCCGTCCCACGCCCAAAGTGGGGAGGATATCAGCAGGCCAAGGCCCGCTATCATGAAAGAGGACTGTTGTATGAAAGAGGATAGTTGTGTGCGACGCATGGGGCTTCCTTTGCTGAGTGGTTGTGATTGTTATTGGCTGCTGGTTGCGACCCTACTCAGCATAGTCAGCGCTCGCGTATTTTGAACGCATTTCATTTGCTAGCCTGCTGTCGCATCATGCGCTTGGTAGCGGGCATGCGTTCGGCCAGTTTTTGCTTAAAGCCGCAGCCATTGGATTACCCATTTATTCAGCGAATCCGTAGGCTGGGTTTCAAAGCATGTGCCTAAAAGAGAACAAGATATGAACCTACTATTCCTTGGCACCTCCGCTGGTGTACCCACCAAAAGCAGAAACGTCACCGGGATCGCTTTGCGCGAGAGCAAAGGGAAAGGTTGGTACCTGATCGATTGCGGGGAGGGCACTCAGCATCAGGTTTTGCGCACGAAACTGTCGTTTAATTCATTGAAAGCCATATTGATTACCCACGTGCACGGCGACCACTGCTATGGGCTGCCGGGCATACTGGCGAGTGCGGGAATGAACGGCCGGAAAGACCCGCTTACCATTGTGGCGCCCGCAGGCATCAAGGCGTGGTTGGAGGCGACCTGCGAGGCTACGCAGCTAGGCTTGCCCTTTGCCCTGGAGTTTATTGCCTCGGACGACCTGCCAAGCGTTGAGTTTGCGAACATGGCAATTTCCACGTTCAAGCTTTCCCATCGTGTGGCGTGTTACGCCTATGCGCTCACAGAAAAAAATGTCGACGCCGCTTTAGATATCGAAAAGCTAACCCAAAAGGGAATCCCGAGAGGGCCGTTGTGGGGTCAGTTGAAGCAAGGGTTTGATGTTGAGTTTGCGGGTGAACTGTTAAAAAGCGCTGACTACTTAATCTTCAAGAACAAGCCCAGGAAAGTAGTGATCGCGGGAGACAATGACCGGCCTGAGTTATTGATTGACGCATGCGCGGGTGCCCAGGTGCTGGTGCATGAAGCCACCTATACCCAAGAGATGGCCCAGAAGGCGATTGAAGTGGGGCATAGCTACGCCAAGCTTGTTGGGGATTTTGCTGAGTCGGTAGCGCTGCCTAACTTGGTGCTGACGCACTTTAGCCCGCGTTACCAGTTCAACCCTCAGGCGTCGCCTTCCATTGAGGATATCCGCAAAGAGGCCCAGAGCGCCTATTCGGGTTCCCTTTACCTGGCGCGGGATTTTTTAGAATTTACCTTGGATAAATCGGGCCACTTTTCTGAAGTGGTGAGCGAATAGTCTTTTCGTGTTTCGGCTATTCTTGCAAATGGGCAGCTACCCGAAAGCGGGTAGCCGCTTTTCGCGATTGCCGGACAGGTTAATCGCGGCAGTAGCCTTCACCGGGTTGCACTACCAGGCAGTCTTCTTTTTCTGCTAGCCATTTCAAGCCGGTGGTTTCACCGTCACCGGCGCGAAGTAGCTGTGAGCCGTCATCGCGGCTGAAGCGTATGCCTTCGTCTGTGGCTTGCCCTTCGAATGTTCCGCTTTGGTCGGCGTCCAGGCCGTACTGCATTTCAAGCAGATAGTGGCCGGGGTCTGCGGATTCGTCCTTGCTGATCTCCAAGACTAACCCTTCCACGCCGATCCAGCTACCCACCCATTGGTCGGTAACCTTATGAGATGTGCTTTGCTCGGTTGAAGTAGACGAAGCAGGTGCATTTGAGGCGGTGGTGTCGCTGTCGTTACACCCGCTTATCAATATCATGGCGCTTAGGGCTAACGCTTTTTTGATCATGGGTAGTGGCATCTTCTATGGATGAATGACCGCTTGGCAGCAGAAGCTGAATGCAGCAACCTAGACAAACTCGCCCTTAGGTTGGTTAACTAATCCCGAGCTAGTAACGCACAGATATTGCTCGCACTCCTCATCTGAAAGCGGCTTCGCGTATAAAAAACCCTGCCCGGCATTACAGCCTAGGGCCTGTAGGTGTTTTTCCTGCTCTTGGGTCTCAATTCCCTCAGCGAGCACATCCAGCCCCAGACTGAGCCCCATTTGGATGATCGCTTTGGCAATCGCTCCGCTCTCCTGATCACCCGGCAATCCATGCGTGAATGATTGATCAATTTTTAAACGATGGAGTGGGAACTGCTTAAGGTAATTCAAGCTCGAATAGCCTGTCCCGAAGTCATCTATGGCAAGCGTGACTCCCAATTCACGAAGCGTGTTGAGTTTGTGCAGGACCTGTTCAATACCCTGCATAACCACGCCTTCCGTGACCTCCAATTCCAATAAGTGAGGCGGTAGACCTGTACGTAAAAGCACATCGCTTACTTGTTCACAAAAGTCAGCCTGGCGGAATTGGTGTGCGGAAATATTGACCGCCATGGACCCTTTCGTTATGCCCTGGGCCACCCAGTAAGCGTGTTGACGGCAGGCCGTTTCCAGCACCCATTTGCCGACAGGGACAATGAGGCCGCACTCCTCAGCAATAGGAATAAACTGATCAGGTAAAATAAGCCCCCGGGTGGGATGCCGCCATCGAATTAACGCCTCCAGACCAATAACATCGCCAGTACTGAGCGCAAGTTGTGGCTGATACATTAGAAACAGTTCATTGCGTTCGACAGCACGATGCAGGTCGCTTTCAAGCGTCAAGCGATCCAGCGCTCGCATATTCATTTCAGGTGCGTAGAACTGATAACCGTTGCGGCCAAATTTCTTAGCAACATACATGGCCGCATCGGCATTACGCATTAAGGTTTTCGCATCCTCTCCATGACGGGGAAAACACGCTACACCAATGCTAATACCCAGGATAATTTCGGTATCTTCCAGAATGAATGGCGAGGCAATGACATTGAGCAGTTTATCGGCAGTGAGAGCGACATCCTGCTCTTCCTTGATTCCCGAGAGGGCCACGATAAACTCATCGCCCCCTTGTCGACTTACCGTATCCTCTGCGCGCACACAGCTCGATAGCCGCCGTGCAACTTCCTGAAGAAGTCGGTCACCCAGTGCATGCCCAAATACGTCATTCACATGCTTGAACCGGTCGAGATCCAGGAAGAGCAGGGCGACTTGCTGATCATGCCGCTGAGCGAACGCCAGCGCGACGTTTAGCCGATCGGTTAACAGCAACCGATTGGGCAGACCGGTGAGCGGATCATGAAGGGCCATGTACCTAAGCTGTTCGTTAGACCGCTGGCGCTCGACCGCAGCACTCAGAATATTGGCAAGCCCTTGCAGAAAAGCAACATCATCGGTCGAGAAAATGCGGGGCGTACTGGCGTAAGCGCCGAGTATGCCGATAGGCTTTTCAACGCAGCCCACCAAAACATCGATACCGCTGACAACACCATGGGAAGTGATCAGTTCGGATGGAGTAAAGCGAAAATCCTCAATAAAATTATGAATAATGACAGGTTCGTAGGAAGCTAGGACGGGATACGTTTGTGTTTGCTTTTCTGGGTCCACCACTTGGCGGCCGATCCAATCGGGTTGCCAGCCTATACCCGATTGTAGAAACAAAGGCCTTTGCGGCTCGTCAAGCAGCATAACGGCGCTAAACTCAACCTTAAACCCCTGGGAGATCGTCGATGCGGCTTCCTTATACACCTCGTCAAGACTCGTGGCAGATAATGCAAACCGCCCGAGGGCAGCGGCAAGCTGCTGCTGCTGTGCTCTAGCGTGCAACGAAAGTTCGGCATGCTTTCGTTCAGAAATATCCTGCATCGTGCCAAAAAAGCTTACTACTTCGCCGCTATCATCTTTCCTGGGCACGGCGACGATCTGAACATCAGTCTCTTTGCCGTTGTTTCCTTTTGTTCGAAGGTCAAATGTTTGCGTTTGACCTGACGCGACTCCCAAATGAATCATTTTTTTCAAAAGAGCAGCGCTTTTTGTGTCGAAGAGCATCGCACTTTCATGCAGAGTGGGGGGCGGATCACGTCGGCTGTCTCTGCCTAAAAGGTTATAGACTACCTCTGAACAGATAGACTCACCGGTGATGAGACTGTATTCCCAATCCCCAATCTTTCCAATGCGCTGGGCCTCGTCGAGACGCTCCTGGGTCCGCTTCAGATCGTCAATGTTCGTGCAGGTGCCGAACCATTTAACGATGTTACCCTCTGCATCGCGCATGGGTACGGCTCTGCCGAGCATCCAGTGATAAACTCCATCCCAGCGACGTAGCCGGTATTCAATCTCATAGGTTTTGCCGCTACTCGTCGCTTGATGCCACCGCTCAGCAGCTCGAGCCCGATCATCGGGATGGAAGGGTGGGTTCCAGCCAAAGCCTAGGCTCTCTTCTAGTGTCAGCCCAGTATAATCCAGCCAGGATTGATTAAAGTCGATGTGCCAGCCATCCGGGCGGGTAACCCAGACAATTTGCGGCATGGTTTCTACGAGCGTCCGGAATTCCGCCTCGCTTGTACGCAACGCATCCTGAATCCGGTTTAGCTCTGCTTGTCGATCGTTAAGCACCCTGATGAATAACCATTTTTATTGCCTGCAAGGATTAACTCTAAAAATTCATTTTGAACTAAAGTTTAACGAAAAGCATCTCGTCTTATTATTAAGGCGGCTTTAAGTAGAACTTTAACTATCGTCCGCATTACGAGTGATTTCGCTTTTAACTAATTAACACTAAAGCCGGGTTCAAGCGCTGGCTTGGCATCAACACCAGCGCTCAACCCCTTATTTCAAAACTCCCTCAATGTATCACTGGCTTGGTCGATGGAAACAATGCCATCCAGGTGGCCTCGATTGCCTTACAGGGTTTCAAGCATTGCGGACTCGTCCTTGCTGAGCTCCAGAACTAACCCTTCGACACCAATCCACTTGCCGACCTACTGATCGGTCACTTGATGTGGGGGCTGACTTTGCTCGGCTACCGTATCTGAATCGGTTGCACTTGATGCAGCGGTATTGGTGTCTTGATTACAGCCACTGATCAGCATCATGGTGCTTGCTAACGACAGGGCTAACGCTGTTTTCATCATGGCCAGTGTCACCAAAAGTTAAAGGGCAATCTGAAATCCGTCTTGATCAAGCGCTTGGCTGAGGACTGCACAGAAGTTGAAGTTGCAGGACCTCACGTAGCGGGTTTTACCCGCTAAGAGACTAACCCGTTCTTTTTCTGGCCCGGTGCGAGGCCGCTTTCATTCGGTTTCCGCAAGACGCCATGCTGCACCAGCGGCGCCGGTGAGATTTTGTTTGATCGTGAAACAGTAGAATACAGTCCGAGGCTTCGCACTCTTTAACGAGTTGTACATCTTCCTCGGTAAGTAGCTGGACCAACGCCCACGCGGCAGGTTGCAACAGGCTCTCGCTTTCCATGTTGCGCCGGTAGGCTTTTTTTTGAAACGCCGATTCCGCTGGCTGCCATTCAATTTTTTCCAGTGGGTAACCCCGTTCCAGCACGTGATTTACCACTGCGGGGTCCGCAGCCTGCCCCTGTTGGGCTGAGATAAGCAGCTCGCGCATGTTGTCACGCAACTCACGCGCAAGGTGGATTAGCCCAGGCGGTGGGCTTTCACGATATTCCGACAACACACCCGCCTGTTGAAGCCACGCGATGACGCTGCTGTCGTCCGTCAGACACTCCTGACGTTCATCTCCTACGCCAAACTGCGTATTGATAAAATCGATGGCGAGATTGCCTGCGATTAACGGAGGGGTAATGTGTGATGGCATATTTTGGTAACCTTTAAAATTTAATTTGACAGGTTACTATTGTTTTTCCTAACCTTCAAAATTCATTATTAAAGGTTACCAAGGAGTCATCCATGACAACGCAAAACGAGGCGGCCTCTGCCGATATTCAGGAAGCACTGAGAGCCAATGCCGGGCAGGGCGCTGGCTCGACAACTCATCAGGTTCATTATCGTTTCGAGAAGGTGAGCGATGTCGATGTCTTTTATCGCGAAGCGGGGGATCCGGCGGCGCCGACGGTGTTACTGCTCCATGGGTTTGCTGCCTCGTCGTATATGTGGCGCGATGTGATTGCGGCGCTTGCCGATGAATATCACGTCGTGGCACCGGATTTGCCAGCGTTCGGCTTTACTCGATCACCGCCGCGCGGCCAGTATGAATACACCTTTGCCAACCTGACGAAGACGATTGATCAATTTACTGATCAGTTGAAGCTTGACCGCTATGCCATTGCCGTTCACGACTATGGTGCGCCTGTAGGCTGGCGTTTGGCGGTGGCCAATCCGGCAAAAATCACTGCCATCATTTCGCAAAACGGCAATGCTTATGAGGAAGGGCTTTCAACAGGGTGGGAGCCGATCAAGACGTATTGGGAAAATCCTTCAAAGGCGAACCGTGATGCCCTTGACGATTTTCCAACGCCGGAGTCCATCAAATGGCAGTACCTGGAAGGGGTCAGCGATACCAGTGCTGTGGCACCGGACGCCTATACGTTGGAAGGCGCGCAGATCTCTCAACCGGGGATGGCCGATATTCAGCTCGACCTGTTGCTGGACTATGCAACCAACGTTGAGAAGTATCCCGAATTTCAGGCCTATTTTCGTGAGCATCAACCGCCGTTGCTCGCCGTATGGGGAAAGCATGATCCGTTCTTTCTTCCGCCGGGAGCTGAGGCCTGGAAGCGGGATATTCCTGAGGCGGACATTCGCTTTTACGACACGGGGCACTTTGCACTGGAAACCCATGGCGCTGTGATTATCCCGGTGATACGCGAATTCTTGAATGAGTGTATTAAGGCGTAATTAGCGCTTTTAACAAAGCCAAGCTCAACGGCTTGGCTTATTCGCGGCTTAAACACTTGGTTGTACCAGCTACCACATCCTGAACGGATTCCTCCCATTGGCCTGCTGCATCATCATGCGCTTGGCGAAGGGGAAGCGTTCGGCCAGGTGCAGGCTTAAATCGCCCAGCTGGCGCAGCGGTTTGGCGCCGGTAAACAGGTGGTGGAAGCTGTCGGTCGCTGCGATCATCGCTTGATTGGCTGCCCGGCGCTGGCACTCAAAACGAAGCAGGTTAAGGTAATCGCCCGGGTCGCGGCCCTTGATGATCATGTCGGCCAAGGTGTCGGCGTCGTGCAGGCCGATGTTCAGGCCCTGTCCGGCCAGGGGATGCACCACGTGGGCGGCGTCGCCAATTAAAGCTAGGCGCTTACCGATATAGCGGCGGGCGTGCTGGCGTTTAATTGGGAAGCTTGCGTGAGAAACAACCCGGATAAGGTTGCCCAGGCGCTTCGGGAAGGCCGCTTCAATGGTGGTTTTCAGGGTATGGTCTTCCATCGCCTCGCGGGCTTTGGTGGCCTCGTCGCTGTCGTACCACACTAATGATGCTCTATGGCCGGGCAGTGGCAGCATGGCGATCGGGCCTCGTGGGGTAAACACCTGCCAACTGACGTCCTGCTGGGGAAGCTCCGTTTCCACATTAATGATCATGGCCCGCTGATGGTAGTCGTGGCTGGTTACCTCAATACCGGCCAGCTGGCGCAGGGTAGAGCGGGCGCCGTCGGCGCCCACCACCAGCCGGGCACTCAACATCTTGCCATCCTCCAGCTCGACCAGCCGTATTTCGCCCGCCGTCAGTGTGCTGACCGGCGCGCTTTGGGTGTAACACGTGACGCTGGGAAGCTCCTTCAAGCGCTCCCAGAGGGCGTATTGCAGCGTACGGTTTTCGATGAACAGGCCAAAGTCGTCCATGTCGCTGTCAGCTGCGGAAAACACGCTGTGGCCGGTGCCGTCCTGGTTGGAGACGTCGATATGTCGAAACGGGCAGCAGCGCTCCTTGGGCAGTTCGGTGCCGCTTAGCTTGATAAATGCCAGCGAACGCGCATTCAATGAGGAGATGCGCAGGTCATAGTCGCCGCTGGGCGCTTTAGGCGCGTCGCCGCGCTCGATCAGCCCGATCGAGTAGCCCGCATTGCCCAGCCGGGCGGCCAGCGCAGCACCTACCATGCCACCGCCAACAATGATGATATCGTGATCCTTTTGCATGAGGTGCTCCTTCAATGCTTGTTGGGCACCGCTGTCGTGCATGGTATTAGCCGTTGCATGTGCCCTGAATGTCCTACAGTATCGTCGAGATAGGGGAAACTTGCCTAGGGTGAACAATTGACGCAGGCCGTGGAAATGCAAAAAAGTGTGGCTCAGGCGGGCGCTGAACTGGCCCGCTTTATCGAGCAGCACCCCAAGCTGTGGGTAATTACCGGCGCGGGCGTGAGTACCGACAGTGGCATTCCCGATTATCGCGATGCCAACGGCCAGTGGAAGCGGTCGCCGCCGGTACAGCACGGTGAGTTTATGGCATCCCAGCAGGTGCGAAAGCGCTATTGGGCGCGCGCCCTGATCGGTTTCAAGGCCTTGCGTGAGGCCCAGCCAAGCGGCGCTCATAAAGCGCTGGCGGCGCTTGAAGCCATGGGGGTTATCGAGTTATTGGTGACCCAAAATGTGGATCGTCTTCACCAGCGGGCAGGTTCGCGCCGAGTGGTCGACCTGCACGGCCGTGCCGATCTTGTGAAGTGTATGAGCTGTGATTATCAAATGATGCGTCATGCCATGCACAGCGAGATGGCGCGTATGAACCCGGCCTTTGCCATGATGGAGGCCACCCACGCCCCCGATGGTGATGCCGACCTGGAAGCCGATTTCAGCGCATTTCGGGTATTTGATTGCCCGCGCTGTGGCGGCATCTTCAAACCCGATGTGGTGTATTACGGCGATGTGGTGCCGCCACAGCGCCGGGTGGCGGCTGAGGCGGGGCTTAAAAATGCCCAGGCGGTACTGGCCGTTGGCACCTCGTTAATGGTGTTCTCGGGCTACCGTTTCTGTCGTGAGGCCCACGCCATGGGCTTGCCTATCGGCTCACTATCGCTGGGGGTAACGCGGGCGGATGCCTTGCTTACCCACCAGTGGCGCGCCCCCTTAACGCCCGTGCTAACCCATGCCGTCGAGCAGTTGGCGCCTCGTCATCGCGCCTTGGATACCCACGGGTTGCCTTCCAGCCAAAACCGCCAAGGCGCGTCACGGTCTTCGGGTTCGGCGTAGTCGATACCCACTCGCGGGCCGCTGGCAATCGGTGTGTTATGGCTACCTGCTGATACCCAGAGCTGCTCGGTGCGGGTCATGTCATAGCCGTAGAGTGTCTTGTCTACCCCAAGAGCGCGGGTGAGCTTGCCCGGCCCGTTGCAAAGCTGCTTGCCCGCTATACTGCGCCGCTCGCGCATGGCCTGTTCATTGAGCACGGGCTCAACGGCGCGAATCAGTACCGCACAGGGCGAGCCCTCGGGTTCTGTGACGATATTGAGTAGCCAGTGCATCCCGTAAACTAGGTACACGTAAGCATGCCCCGGTGCGCCGAACATGGCTGCTGTTCTGGGCGTTAGCCCGCGATGCGCATGGCAGGCTGTATCGTGGGCGCCGCAATAAGCCTCAGTTTCAACAATACGTGCTCCCATCAAGGTGCCGTTTACCTCGCGAACCAGCCAGCACCCTAGTAGGTCGTTGGCCACGGCCACGGTATCGCGCTGATAAAAGTCGCGGGAAAGGGGAGGCAAGGATAGTTCTTGCAAGGATAGTTCGTGTAGGGATAGTTCAGGCAGTGATGACATTATCTCGCCGACTACTTGAGTGAGCTGCTAGGGTATTAGTAGATGCCACTGAATGAAAGAGGGAGATCGCCATGTTGACCTTCGAGCATGACTACAAGACATTGCCGGAGCCGCTGTGGGCCGCCTGCCAGCCAACGCCGGTTGAAACACCTACGCTGATTGCCTTCAATCAAACGCTGGCCCACACCTTGGGCGCAGACGATATACCCGATGATGACACGCTAGCCCAGTGGTTTGCAGGCAATACGCTGCCACCGGGGGCTGAGCCTGTGGCCCTTGGCTATGCGGGACACCAGTTTGGCAACTTTGTACCCCAGCTGGGCGATGGCCGAGCGCTTTTGCTGGGTGAGGTGATCGACCGGCAGGGCAAGCGCCGGGATATTCAGCTCAAGGGCAGTGGGAGAACCCCGTTTTCACGCGGGGGCGATGGCCGCTCGCCGCTGGGGCCGGTACTGCGTGAATATCTGGTCAGTGAGTTTATGGCCGCCATTGGCGTACCCACCACGCGCGCGCTGGCGGCGGTTGCCAGCGGTGAGCAGGTCCGGCGCCAATTGCTTGAACCGGGTGCCGTTTTTACCCGAGTGGCCAGCAGCCATGTGCGCGTGGGTACCTTTCAGTTTGCCGCCGCGAGGCGAGATGAGCAGATACTGAAATCCTTGGCGGATTATGTCATCAAGCGCCACTACCCCGAGGCCGCCAGTGCGGCTGATCCTTATCTGGCTCTGCTTGAGGCAGTGGCGGCTCGCCAGGCGGCCCTGATTGCGCGCTGGATGAGCGTAGGCTTTATCCACGGCGTAATGAATACCGATAACACCAGCGTGGCGGGCGAGACCATCGATTACGGCCCCTGCGCATTTATGGAGCAGTTTGACCCGCGCAAGGTGTTCAGCTCTATCGACCAGGGCGGGCGCTACGCGTTTGAAAACCAGCCGGGTATCGCTCAGTGGAACCTGGCCCGTTTTGCGGAAACGCTGCTGCCATTGATGAAGGTTCAGGGCGATGAAGCCGTCGAGCAGGCGACAGAGGTAATTCAGCGCTTCAGTGATGTATTTGCCGCCGAGCAGCGCACGCTTCAGGCCGATAAGCTGGGCCTTACCGCCAATAGTGAGCAGGCAAGCGACCTGATGGCGGGGCTGGAAACCCAGATGGCGCGAGGCGGCATGGACATGACCGCCACCTTCGATGCGTTGACGCAGTACGCAGCGTCATTCGATGCCCAGTATCACGATGCTTTGCTTTCGTTGACGAGCCAACCCGATGGGTTAACCACTTGGCTGGACACCTGGCAGGCCGAGATGGTGGCCGGTAAGGATAGCGCGCGCCTTGATGCCATGCGCCGGGCTAACCCCATCATCATTCCTCGCAACCACCGCGTTCAGGAGGCTATCGAGGCCGCCTATAAAGGTAACTACGCGCCTTTCCATACCCTGCTGGAGGTCGTCACCAATCCTTACGACGGTTCAACGGAGGCGCGTCGCTTGGCGGCGCCAGCGACCAGCAGCGAACAGGTGCTGAGAACCTTTTGTGGAACCTGATGACGCATTGCCTGTGATAAACTGTGATTTTTTACAGGTGGAGAAGGGTAGCCAGTGCGCAAAATCATCCACTGCGACTGTGACTGCTTTTATGCGGCGGTAGAAATGCGCGATAACCCGGCGCTCACGGATATTCCCATCGCCATTGGCGGGAGTGTCGAGCAGCGCGGGGTGGTCGCCACCTGCAACTATCCTGCCCGCGAATATGGCATTCATTCGGCGATGCCCATGGCGCAGGCGCTCAAGCGATGCCCGCACCTGACGTTGATTCGTGGTGATATGGCCAAGTACAAGGTCGTAGCGCGGCAGGTATTTGCGATCTATCGCGAGGTGACGGACCTGATCGAGCCGCTGTCGCTGGATGAGGCGTTTCTGGATGTCTCGAATGTCTCCCTCTACCAGGGCAGCGCCACGCGCATGGCTCAGGCGATTCGCGAGCGTGTCAGCCGAGAGGTAGGCATTACCGTATCGGCAGGCGTTGCCCCCAATAAATTTCTCGCCAAGATCGCCAGTGACTGGAACAAGCCCGACGGCCTATGCGTGATTACGCCAGGTGAAGTCGAGCACTTTGTGCAGGCGCTGTCGGTCAAGAAGATTCATGGGGTTGGCCCACGCACCGCCGAAAAAATGGCGCGGCTGGATATTCATACCTGTGCGGATCTGCGCGCCCGCCCGCTGACCGAGCTGGTGGAGCACTTTGGCCGCTTTGGCAAGCGCCTGCACGAGCTGAGCTTTGGCCATGACGAGCGGCCGGTTAAAACCCACCGGGAACGTAAATCGGTAAGTACCGAGCAAACCTATGCCAAGGACCTGCCCACGCTTGAGACGTGCCGGAAGGAACTGCCTGCTCTTCTTGAGGATCTGGAGCGCCGTTACGCCCGCCTTGACCCACCGCCTGGGGTGAGAGGGTTAATGGTCAAAGTGAAATTCAATGATTTTACCCAAACCACCGTGGAACACGCGGACCCGGCGCCCAACCTTGAGCAGTTCGAAACGCTGTTGAACGTGGGCTGGGCGCGTGGTAAGCGGCCGGTACGGCTGCTGGGCGTGGGCTACCGTCTGGCAGAAACGGCGCCTGCCGAGCAGCTGTCGTTGTTTTAGGCGTTTTCGTTAGCCTGTTAATACCTATGTCGATTGACGCATTCACAAGGCCGCGTTAAAACAGACGTATGATAGAGGCAGTGTCGCTATATCGGCACCCGCAACGACTGTTAAAGCCAGGTAAAAAGCAAAGGTTTCAGAACTACACTATGACACCAATAACGACAACAACCGCTTCACGCCCCCGGCTGGTATTTGCCCATGCCAACGGTTTCCCCGGCCTGAGCTACAAGAGCCTGCTGGCGCCGCTGGCCAATACCTTTGAAGTTACTCCCCTGGACCGGCTGGGCCATCACCCGGACTACCCGGTGAACCACAACTGGGCCAACCTGGTCGATGAGCTATTAAGTTATCTGCCGGAATCTGATACGCCGCTGCTTGGTGTCGGCCACTCGCTGGGCGGTACCCTGATGGCCATGGCCGCCGACAAAAAACCTGATCGCTTCTGCGGGGTGATCATGCTCGATCCGCCGCTGATGCTGGGGCCAGATGCCTGGGCCATGAAGGCCGCCAAGCGGTTTGGCTTTATTGATCGTATAACGCCCGCGGGCAAGACCCAGGGGCGGCGCAGCGTATGGCCAAGCCGCGAGGTCATGGCCAAGTATTTAAGCCGGCGCGGGCTTTTCCGCCGCTTTACCCCTGACGCGCTTAACGACTACATTGAAGCAGGCACCCGGCTTTTGGAGGATGGCAGCGCCGAGCTGACGTTTGATCCGCGTATTGAGGTGGAGATCTTCCGCCATCTGCCGGACCACCTATCCCGCCTGCCCAGCCGGGTAGGCGTGCCGCTTGAGCTGGTGGCGGGGCAGGATTCGCACTTACTGACCGCTTCGCGCATCAAGCGGCTAAGGCGTAAGGGCCTGAAGGTAGAGGAGGTGCCCGGCACGCATATGTTCCCCATGGAGCATCCGGATGAAACTCGTGCTGCCATTCTGGCCGCCTGGCAGCGCTTGTCGAGCGCGCCCGGCAGACCATCACACACAGCGTAAGGAGGCGTTATGTATCTTTCCGTACAGCTTAGCTACTACCCGTTGACCGATGACTTCAAACCGGTAGTCAAAGAAGTGGTCAAGCGCCTTGAAGCAACGGGGCTGGAAGTGTACCCCAACCGAATGAGCACCCAGGTATTTGGTGAGTTCGATGCAGTAATGACTGCCTTGAGCGAGGTCATGAAGTGGTCGTTTGAGACTTACGGCAAGGCGGTTTTTACGGCGAATTTTCTTGAGGGAGATCGCCGGCCGCGCTAGCCGAGCCCGGGGTATGATCGTTTTATCTAAAGCGCCGCTCTAATAGAGGCGCTTTTTTTGTGCCATGTGGTTATGACCATATTTGATGTTTGAGCTGCTCTTTTCCAAGATGAAAATCGCCGTTTCGTTCCTGTAGATGTAAAGTTTAATTATCGTGAAAGGTAAATAATACTTTAGTTTCTGGCCGTGTGGGTGTCGCGTTCAGAGGCTTTTGAGTCGTTTGTAAAAATAAATGGCTTGCCGATAAAGGTACATTGAAAACGACATTTAATAAAAATCGGCAGAGAATCTGACTTCATGACAACGCTAAAACTCCATAACCATCGGTTCAACGCCGGTAAAAGTCTTATCGCCGCGCTGGGGCTTGCGATCGTTAGCGGCCAGGCGTATGCCCAGTCGTTCAGCCTGGATTTTTCAAACGAATACAACGCAAGCTCGATTCACGCCCAAGGGGACGCCTACTTTATCGACAAGGTAAAAGAGCTGACCGACGGCGACATCAGCATTACCCTGCATACCGGTGGCGCGCTGGGATTTAACTCCGGCGATCACTTCTACGCTGTGGCGGACGGCGCTGTCGATATCGCGGATACGCTTTCAGGCACCATGAGTGGGGTAGACTCAATCTTTTTGCTCTCCTCCTTGCCGTTTCTGGTCAACGATATCGAGGATGCCCGCCAGCTTTATGATATCGCCAAACCCTATTACGAAGCAGTATTCGAAGATAACGATCAGGTGCTGCTCTACGCCTCGCCCTGGCCGCCCAGCGGTATCTGGTCGAAAGATGCGATCGACAGCGCCGATGATCTGACGAGTCTCAAAATTCGTACCTTTGACCGCAGCGGCACCGAAACTTTTAGAAACGCTGGCGCCTCGCCGGTGAGCCTCTCTTGGGGCGATGTGGTGCCGCAATTGGCCACCGGAGGCATTAGCGCCGTGCTGACCTCTGCCGAAGCCGGCGCCAACGCCAGTTTCTGGGAGCATCAAAACCACTTCTCTGCCGTTCAGTACGCTATCCCGCTCAACATGGTGCACATGAACAAGGCCGTGTTCGACTCGTTCAGCGAAGAGCAGCAGCAGGCGGTTCTGGAAGCCGCTCGCCTGACCGACCAGCATAACTGGGCGGCCGTTGAAACGCGCACCGAAGAGAACTACCAGGTGCTGGCAGAGAACAACGTTGAAGTGAGTGACCCGGTAGCGCAAGACCTGACCGATGCACTCTCCGAGGCATCGGCCAGCGTGATCGAAAACTGGCTGGGGAGTACCGGCGACACCGGCGAGACGATCATGGATGAGTTTCGAGGCCAGCAATGAGGTTTTTCGAGCCCATAGAAAAAGCATCGACATTGCTCAATCGGGTGGGCGCCTTGATTGCCGTGGCGCTCATCATTTACATGTTTGGCCATATCATCCTCGAAATCGTTATGCGGCTGTTTGGCCGCTCGACCTTCATTTTGGATGAGTATATCGGCTACGC
This sequence comes from Vreelandella populi, assembly GCF_003989825.1. GTDB lineage: Bacteria > Pseudomonadota > Gammaproteobacteria > Pseudomonadales > Halomonadaceae > Vreelandella > Vreelandella populi. Next base: position 482,158 of record NZ_RZHE01000006.1, on the reverse strand, counting down.
CGTGGCCACCATGGCGTTTATGGGGCTTCCCTACGTGCTCGAAAAGGGCGGCTTAATTCGGGTGTCGCTGCTCATGGAGCGCATTTCCGTATCCAGGCGGTGGCCGCTGGAGCTGTTTAGCAGCCTGGTCACTGCCGGCTGCTTTTTATGGCTCTCAACGTTCTGGCTGCAAAACGTTCAACGCAGCTATCAGCGCGGTGTGGTGAGTGAGACGCTGGCCGAAACGCCTATCTGGCTTCCCGAAGGTGCCATTCTCATCGGCATGTGGCTGATTTCCTTCACGCTGCTGGTGAGATCAATAAAAATCATTTTACTGCGCTCGCGGTATTCACCTAACACGGCCTAGGCCTGGCTAACAGGAACGGACTATGGATATTTTCTGGACGGCCGTTGGCGTGGCGCTGCTGCTGGTGTTTTTCCTGTCCATGGGGACGTGGATATTTGCCTCGATGCTGGCAATTTCCATCGGCTCGCTTTGGATTTTCGGGGACTTCAGCGCTGACCGTATCGGTTTGATCTTCTCGCGTATTTTGTATCGTGCCAGCAATAGTTGGGAGCTTTCGGCGATCCCACTGTTCATCTTGATGGGCGAGCTGATCTTTCGCTCCAATCTTTCAGAACGCTTGTTCAAGGGGCTGGTGCCCATTACCAGCCGTCTGCCGGGCGGCATTCTGCATACCAACGTGCTGGGCTGTACGCTGTTTGCTGCGGTAAGCGGCTCGAGTGCTGCCACCACCGCCACTATTGGCAAGATAACCACGCAAGAGCTCAAGCAGCGCGGCTACGACCGGCACCTGTCGATTGGGTCGCTTGCCGGTGCCGGTAGCCTGGGCTTGCTGATTCCGCCGTCGATCGTCATGATCGTGTACGGGGTACAGGCGGAGGTATCGATCAGCCGGTTGTTCATGGCGGGCGTGGTGCCAGGGCTTGTGATTGCGCTGCTGTACAGCGTTTATATCGGCATACGCGCCACGCTCTCACCGGCGCTTGCACCCAAACAAATAGCGCACGGGCAATCCATCGGCCAGTCGATTCTGCTGCTGTTGCCGATCCTCATGCTGATCTCGATCGTGATCGGTTCGATTTACACCGGTATCGCCACGCCTTCCGAGGCGGCGGCGGTGGGTGTTGCGGCCACGCTGGTGCTGCTGGGCGTTGAGCGGCAGATCAATCTGGCCATGTTGACCGAGGCGTTTCGGGGAACGCTGATCACCTCGATCATGGTGTGTAGCCTTTTGATCACGGCAAGCCTGCTGTCGACGGCGATGGGGTATCTACACCTGCCGCGGGAGCTTGCCAGCTGGATCGCCGAGCAGAACTTTAGCCCGACCATGCTGTTGTTGGCGCTGGCGGTGTTCTACATCGTGCTTGGGCTCTTTCTGGACGGTATCTCGATCACCGTCATGAGCCTGCCCATTACGCTGCCGATCGTGCTGCTGGCAGGGTTCGATCCGATCTGGTTCGGTATTTTCCTGATCATCATGATCGAGCTTGGCCAGATTACCCCGCCAGTGGGCTTCAACCTCTTCGTGCTGCAAAGCCTGACCGGGGAGAGCATTGGCCGCGTAGCTTGGGCGGCGCTGCCTTTCTTTTTGCTGATGTGCATGGCGGCTATCATCATCAGCGTCTGGCCCGACCTGGTGCTTTGGCTGCCGCGCTTCATGAACGGCTGAGCCGTTAGCTCCGGGTAGATACAAGAACGCCGCCCCACTGGGCGGCGTTCTTGCGTTCAGGCCGTGTTAAATCAGCGACTCTAAACAGGATTCGATGATATCGAGTCCTTCGTTTAACACATCATCTTCGATGGTGATGGGCATCAGAAAGCGGATGGTATTGCCGTACATGCCGCAGGAGAGCAGGATCAGGCCCTCTTCTCGGGCTTTCCTGCACAAAGCCCCGGCAAGCTCTGCGTCAGGCGTGCGGGTATTTTTGTCGGACACCATTTCAAAAGCGGCCATGGCGCCCATATGGCGCACGTTATCCACAAAGGCGTAGCGGGCCTGCCACTGTTTAAAGCGCTTGGACAGATTTTCGCCCAGTGCCCGGCTTCTTTCCAGAATGTTCTCTTCTTCGAAAACGTCCATCACGGCCAGTGCTGCTGCACAGGCGGTAGGGCTTCCGGTGTAAGTACCGCCCAGCGAGTTGGGACCTGAAGCGTCCATGAGGCGATCGGTACCTACCACGGCTGAAATCGGCATGCCGTCGGCCATGCTCTTGGCCATGGTCATGATGTCGGGTTCAACGCCGCTGTGCTCAATGGCGAACATCTTGCCGGTGCGCCCGAAGCCGGACTGCACTTCGTCGATGATCATCAGAATGCCGAGCTCATCGCAGATGGCACGGATCCTCTCCAAAAAGGTGGTGGGTGCCGGATAGAAGCCGCCTTCGCCCAGTACGGGTTCGAGAATGATGGCTGCGGTGTTTGAGGGGCCGGCATCGGTTTTCAGCGCCATCATTAGACCGCGAATTGCCTCATCTTCGCTTATTCCGTGGTAATCCACAGGGTAAGGGGCGCGAAACACGGTGCCGGGCATAGGGCCGAAGTCGGTCTGGTAGGGTGCTACCTTGCCGTTCATCGCCATGGTGAAGAAGGTGCGGCCGTGGTAGCCGCCATCAAAGCAGATAATGTTAGGGCGGCCAGTCGCCGCACGGGCTATCTTGACCGCATTTTCCAGCGCTTCAGCGCCGGAGTTGGCCAGCATGACCTTGGCATGCCCGCGTACCGGCACCAGGTGGCTGAGCCTTTCGGCCACTCGGACATAGCCTTCATAGGGCATGACCGTTTGGCAGGTGTGCATCGCTTTGTCGAGCTGCGCCTTGACGGCCGCGACCACCTTGGGATGTCGGTGGCCGATATTGAGAACGCCGATGCCACCGGCAAAGTCGATAAACCGGTTGCCGTCGGCGTCCCATATTTCGGCGTTTTCGGCATGGTCGGCAAATGCGGTTGCCGGGCTCGCGGCACCGTTGGCCACGTACTTGCGCTTTAGTTCGTTCAGCTCAGCATTGCTCATGATTCAACTCCTCAAACGAGTCGTTTTAACATAGCGGACGCTGGCGTAACTCACTAGGCAATCATGGCGCCATTTCCGCCAGCTTCCTTGACCCGGTACATGGCATCGTCAGCCTGATCCAAAAGGCAACGATTGGTTGTTTCAACGTAGCATGCAATCCCAGCGGAAACAGTAACCACTAGCTGCTGGCTGGTAAAACGCGTGGTGGCTATTGCGTCACACACTCGCTCCATGGCCCGTTTTGCCGCACTGGTGTCGACCTCGGGCATGATCACCAAAAACTCTTCACCCCCCAAGCGTACCTGAATATCCGTGGTGCGCAGGGTTTTGCCTACCACTGCCGTGACCTCTTTAAGTACGCTGTCGCCCGTGCCATGACCATAAGTATCATTGATGGCCTTGAAGCTATCCAGGTCAAAGATAGCGATACTCATGGTGTTGCCATACCGTTTACAGCGCTGAAGCTCTTCTTCCAAACGCTTAAGGCCCGCCCGGCGATTGAATAAGCCGGTTAACTCGTCATGATGAGCAAGGTAATCAAGACGCTGATTGGCCTGTTTCAAGCGCTCTTCCAACTGTTTGCGTTCGGTGATATCGACAATAAACGTTACCTTGCGTGGCCGCCCATCATCGCCCTCAATGCGTGCAGCTTCAGCAATGACGGTGCGCTTTTCACCCTGCTTGTCGTGTACCTCCCACTCTTGGCGCAGCTCCTGGTCGCAGTTGCCCTGAATAAACTCCTCATGAAGGGATGTCAGCTTATCGCGGTTGGCGGGGGATACCATCAGAGTGAAATGCTTTTCCAGCAGCTCCTCTTCACAGTAGCCGTAAAAGTTGCAGTAAGCGGCATTGACCATTTCAAAATGGCCGTCAGGGTCGGTTATGCAGATACCTAAGGGGGCGGTCGAAATAATATTCTCGGTATTACGCTTTGAACGTGAGAATAGTTGATAGATTTGCTCAAGGCCTTTATCAATCATGGAGGCCTCCTTGGCTTGCCGTTAAACGCGCTTCATCGCGCAGGGCGGCTAGCTGGGGCGCCAGATTTTCTCCCAACGAATTAACCTTGGGTTTGGCGTAGTAAAACCCCTGTTGGCGCATAATCCCCGCTTGGGCCAGCCACAGTGCCTCGGCATGAGTTTCCACGCCTTCAGCAATCAATTGCGTATCCAACTGCTGGGCCAGTGAGATAAGCGCTTTTAAAAGGGCCTGACGGCGCAAGTCATGGTCGCAGTTCATGACCAGTTCGCGGTCAATCTTGAGTTTATCCGGGGTGAGGTCGGTTAACAGATCAAGGTTGGCGTAGCCGTTGCCAAAATCATCCAGCGCGGTCTTGAATCCCATCGACCGATAGACGTCGATGATACTGCGCAGATGCTGGCGGTCTGTAACACGTTCGGTTTCGGTGATTTCAAAAATAAGCCGTTCAATCGGCCAGCCCACCTGGCGTGAAATAGCCAACGTGGCCTGAATACAGGCTTCAGGTTCGTAAACTGCGTTGGGTAGGAAATTAATCGAAAGGTCTGCTTGCATGCCAAGCTGGCTTGCCATTTCGATGGCTTTCACACGGCAAGCCTGATCAAACCGGTAGAGAAGATCAGGCGTTACCTGAGACAGAACGCTCCAGGCGGATTCACCTTCCGGCCCGCGAACCAAGGCTTCATAAGCCTCTACACTGGCAGTGGAAAGGTTGACGATAGGTTGAAATGCCATGGTAAAAGCAAACGGCAGGTCGCCTTCACAGCGATTGCAGTGCCCATTCACGCGTGCGCAATGACTCATAAAGCCTCCATGCTTGCTATGCCCGCCCAATTCCTTGTTGAAAATACTTATTGTTTACAAAGTGATACATTAATGTAAAACCTTGGTATTGTAGCGGATGAACGCGGCTTGGGATGAAATTTTTAACTTTTATCGATTATGTAAAACATTAGGTAACACCAAAAAGCGCCCATAAGGGCGCTTAAAAATAGTAAACCAATGGGTTCCTTAAAACTTCTGATTAAATAATGCCTGCCTTACGCAGTGCCTGCTGTTGGGCCGGCGTAATACCTATATCGTTTAATACGTGTTCGGTATGCTCACCCAGACTTGGCGGCGCCGTGCTGGCGCTTAATGACTGCCCATTAATGCGAATGGGGTTGGCGACAAGATCTACCTGGCCTGCCTGAGTGTGTGGCAGGGTCTGCTTTAAGCCGCGCGCTTGGACATGCGGGTCATCGAACACCCGGTCGAGGGTATTGATGGGGCCGCAAGGCACCCCTACCGCTTCGAAAGCCGCAAGCCACTCATCGATATTACGCTGAGCCAGTGCTGCCTCAAGCACAGGCACCAGACTTTCCCGGTGATTGACGCGCGCCCTGTTGGTGGCAAACCGTTCATCAACGGCCAAATGCCCTAATGAAAGCACCTCGCAAAAGCGCCTGAACTGTTCATCATTACCCACTGCGACAATGATGTGACCATCCGCGGTAGCAAACGCCTGGTAGGGCACAATATTGGGGTGGGCATTGCCCAGGCGTTGGGGCACGTTGCCTGAGGTTAAGTAGTTAAGCGCCTGATTAGCTAGCACGCCCACCTGAACATCCATCAATGCCATATCGATATGGCAGCCCGTACCGGTATCACGGCGCTGATAAAGCGCCGCCAAAACGGCGTTGGCGGCATACAGGCCGGTGAAAATATCGGTAAAGGCCACGCCACTTTTGACCGGGCCGCCGCCCGGCTCACCGTCGGGTTTGCCGGTTAAGCTCATGATTCCACCCATCGCTTGAATCATGAAGTCGTAACCTGCCCGGTGGGCGTAGGGGCTCTCCTGCCCAAAGCCGGTGATTGAGCAGTAGACAAGCTTTGGGTTGAGCTCTTTCAGACTTGCGTAATCCAGGCCGTACTTCTTCAGCCCACCGACTTTAAAGTTCTCAAGCAGCACATCCGATTGGGCGACCAGTTGCCTGATAAGCGCCTGGCCTTCCGGCTTGGCCATATCAATAGTGACCGAACGCTTGCCCCGGTTGGCGCACAGGTAATAGGCCGACTCCGCCGTGCCTTCAAGCCAGGGAGGCCCCCAGTGACGCGTATCGTCACCGGCGACAGGGCGCTCAACCTTGATCACATCGGCGCCCATGTCGGCGAGCATCTGGCCACACCACGGGCCTGCTAGCACCCGTGAAATATCGAGTACCTTGATGCCCGCCAGCGGTTTGGAAGGAGTGCTCATGGTGATTCCTTTGGCCTGTCGGGTAAAAACGCCCTAGAAGAACGACTGAATGCCGGTCTGTGCACGGCCCAGAATCAGCGCATGGACATCGTGAGTACCTTCGTAGGTATTCACCGACTCCAGGTTCACCATATGCCGAATCACGCCGTACTCATCGGACACGCCGTTACCGCCGTGCATATCCCGCGACATGCGCGCAATATCCAGTGCCTTGCCGCAGTTGTTGCGCTTGATCAGCGAGACCATTTCCGGCGTCCAGTTGCCGCTATCCATCAATCGGCCTACCTGCAGCGCGGCCTGAAGGCCTAGAGTGATTTCCGTCTGCATATCGGCGAGCTTCTTCTGAACCAGCTGGTTGGCGGCCAGGGGGCGACCAAACTGCTTGCGGTCCAGCGTGTATTGGCGGGCGGCGTGCCAGCAGAATTCGGCCGTGCCCATTACGCCCCAGGCGATGCCGTAGCGCGCTTTGTTCAAGCAGCCAAACGGGCCTTTCAGACCGCTGACGTTAGGCAGCAGGTTCTCTTCGGGCACAAACGCACCATCCAGCACGATTTCACCGGTAATCGAGGCGCGAAGCGACACCTTGCCTTCAATTTTCGGGGTGGAGAAACCTTCAGTGCCGCGCTCTACGATAAAGCCTTTGATCTGGTTGTCGTGGGCAGCAGATTTGGCCCATACCACGGCGATATCAGCAATCGGGCTGTTGGTAATCCACATTTTAGCGCCGGTTAGCAGGTAGCCGCCGTCGACTTTTTCAGCGCGGGTAATCATAGAGCCGGGGTCGGAGCCGTGGTCTGGCTCGGTCAGGCCAAAGCAGCCGACCATTTCGCCGCTGGCAAGTTTGGGCAGGTACTTTTGCTTTTGCTCTTCAGAGCCGTACGTCTCGATGGGGTACATCACCAGCGACGACTGCACGCTCATGGCCGAGCGGTAGCCGGAATCTACGCGCTCTACTTCGCGGGCGATCAGGCCGTAAGCCACGTGATTGACGCCCGCGCCGCCGTACTCTTCAGCCACGGTAGCGCCCAAAAGGCCCAGTTCGCCCATTTCAGACATGATCTCGCGATCAAAGCGCTCCTCACGGAAAGCACTCAGTACGCGGGGCTGGAGATTTTCCTGGCAGTAGTCGTGGGCCGCGTCGCGAATCTGGCGCTCTTCGTCGGTGAGCTGTTGCTCCAGCAGTAACGGGTCATCCCAGTTGAAATGTGTCATTACGAAGCTCCTGGCTAGTTCTTAAGAAGAATTCTTGAGGAAAGCATTTCGCGTAGACACACCCAGGCGCCCACGACGATCCATTGATCTACTACGTAGTTAAAAACCGTGCAAGTAAAGCCAATGTATCGCCGTTATTTAAAAATATCTACATTTTTTTAAAATGCAGAATTTAGCTGATTCCTCGGTCTTGAAGCACTCGGGTAATGATGGGAACGGGCGTCATCAGGTGATCGCGCATCAAGATCGCAGCCTTTTCGGCATCACGCGCTAGAATTACCTCCACTAGCGCGGCGTGTTCCTGGCGTTTTTGCTCAAGCGCGGCTGGCGACATGACGGTTTCCTGGAGCCACAGGTGACGATAGCGCTCAACTTGATCAAACAGCGTATTGCGCATCTGCAGCAGGTGAGGGGAGTTGCAGCCGCTCGCGATGGCGGTATGAAAGGCTTTATGGCGCAGATCCCAGCCATCCAGCAGCTCATCGGGCGAGCTGATATCGGTTACCTTGGCAAGCCGGTGGGCCGTGGCCAGCACCGACGCTTCCCAGTCGTCGTCGCCCCGCTCGATGGCCAGGCGCAAAATCAGGCCTTCCAGCTGGGCGCGGGCATCATAAATATCGTTGAGTTCGGCAAGCGACATGGGGGCCACGCGGTAACCGCGCTGGCTAATCGCCACCACCAGCCGATCGGCGACCAGTTGGGAAAGGGCTTCGCGCAGCGGCCCCGTGCTAACCCCGTAGCACTCTTTCAGGCGACTCATCAAAAGCTTTTCTTTAGGCGCGTAGCGGCCACGGATAATATCGTGCTTGAGCGTGCGATAAGCGCTAATCGCTAGGTTCTGACGCGGCGCATCTTGCTCCATGGCAATCTCCATAGCATTTTTCATAACCACGCGGCTCTCTGGTGCGATGATGGCAAACAGGCGAAGATGGAAGAATAACGGCTATTATCAATAAATTTTAACAATTTGGCACAGGAAGCGTTATTAATGTGGGATTTCATCATTATTGGCGGGGGAATTCTGGGCATGTCGACCGCCATGCAATTGCAGCAGACGTACCCCGACAAGCGCCTGCTTGTGCTGGAAAAAGAGAGCGGCCCCGCGCAGCACCAAACCGGCCATAACAGCGGCGTCATTCATGCCGGGGTGTATTACACGCCGGGGAGCTTAAAGGCCAAGTTCTGCCTTGAGGGAAATCGCGCTACCCGCGAGTTCTGTGATCGGCATGGGGTGGATTACACCATCTGTGGCAAGCTTTTGGTGGCTACCAACGCTCTGGAAACCGAGCGTATGCAGGCGCTTTGGGAGCGTACGGCGGCCAATGGGCTTGAGCGCGAGTGGTTAAGCGCTGAGGCGCTTAAAGAGCGCGAGCCGAATATCCGCGGGGAAGCCGGGATTCTTGTGCCTTCAAGCGGCATCGTCAACTATGCCCAGGTTACCCGTGCCATGGCGGCGGAGTTTGAGCGACTGGGCGGTAAAATCCAGTATGGGGTTGAGGTGAGGGGGTTGGAAGAGCGGCGTACCGAGGTGGTGGTGACTACCTCTAACGATACCTTCTCAAGCCGCTATCTGGTGACCTGTGCCGGGTTGATGGCCGACCGGGTGATTCGTATGCTGGGCCAGGATCCTGGCTTTACCATCTGCCCGTTCCGAGGCGAATACTACCTGTTGCCCGAGAAGCATAATCACATCGTCAACCATCTGATTTATCCCATTCCTGATCCGGCCATGCCCTTTCTGGGCGTACACCTGACCCGCATGATCGACGGCAGCGTGACGGTGGGCCCCAATGCGGTGCTGGCGCTCAAGCGTGAAGGTTACCGCAAGCAGGATATATCGCTGCGCGATATGGGGCAGATGTTCACCCACCCGGGGATTTTAAAAGTGCTGGGCAAACACCTTAAACCGGGGCTTGGCGAAATGAAAAACTCGTTTTACAAGCGTGGCTATCTGGAACTTATACGCAAATACTGCCCGCAATTAAGTCTTGAAGATCTCAAACCTTACCCGGCGGGCGTTCGTGCGCAGGCAGTCTCTAAAGCGGGCAAGCTTGTGGATGACTTTGTGTTCGTGAATACACGCCGAACGGTGAACGTAGGCAATGCGCCTTCACCGGCGGCCACCTCGGCGCTGCCCATCGGTGCGCATATTACTCAACAGGTCGTGGCACTATTGTCCCATTAACATCGACGCACAAGCCGTGCTAACTTCATTCTACCGCTTCTGATGGAACAGGAGCGGCGGGCTCCACACCTCCCTATCGTCAAACCATACCTATAAGTCCAAGCAGGACGGAGGCAATACGCATGAAAACATTAAAATATGCAGCCGCAGCATCCATGCTAGTCGTCGCTTTACCGGCCAGTGCTCAACAACTTTCAATTGCAACGGGCGGTACCGGTGGCGTTTATTACCCCATCGGTGGCGGCCTTGCGGAAATGATTAATAACCATATCGAAGGTGCTCAGGCGACCGCCGAAGTGACGGGTGCGTCGGTTGAGAACATGGGACTGATCATGCGCGGGGATGCTGACCTAGCCCTGGCGTTGGCCGATACGGTGTATCAGGCGTATACCGGCACGGGGGACTTTGAAGGCCGCCAGATTGAAAATACCCGTGCTCTGGCGTCGGTATACCCCAACGCGGTTCAGCTGGTAACGCTTGCTGAGTCGGATATTGAATCCATTGCGGATCTCGCCGGTAAACGTGTATCGGTAGGCGCACCGGGAAGCGGGACAGAGCTTAATGCCCGCGCGGTACTGGAAGCCAACGGCATCAGCTACAGCGATTTTACCCCTCAGCGACTCAACTTTAACGAAACCGCCGATGCTATCCGCGACGGTGATATCGATGCCGGTTTCTGGAGCGTTGGCCCGCCCACCAGCTCCATTCTTAACCTGGCGGCCACGCGCGATATTCGCCTGATCGGTTTGTCGGATGAAGAAATTGCTAATGCCCAGGAAGAAGAAGCGGTTTTCGCCCCCTACGAACTGGCCGCCGGTATGTATGACGGCATGGAAGAAGCGGTTCAGACCATCGGTATCCCCAACGTATTGGTGGTTAACGCCGATATGGATGAAGAGCTGGCGTACCAACTGACCCAACTGCTGTTTGAAAACACCGATGAGCTGATCGCAGTACACCCGGCAGCCAATGACACCACGGTTGATTTCACCATGAACTCAACGCCAGTGCCGCTGCATCCGGGCGCTATTCGCTATTTTGAAGAAACCGGTGTCGAGATTCCGGATCGTCTTCGCCCATAACGGTCGAGTATGCAGCTGCTAAGCGGCTGTTTTGCAAATAGCTAATGAAGGGCATTTCGCCATGCAGCGGCAACAACGACGACTGATGGCGCTTTTGTTCATATGCATGCCGTTCGCCGAAGTCGGGGCTTCCCCTGCTTCGGCGTCTGCGTCTTGGCGGCTTTCGGTCACTACCGAGCAGGGCGAGACGCTGTTAGACGAGCAGGCGCCCGCCGGGGCACGCTGGTGTATTGAATGGAAGCACTCGGTCAAGCATTTCACGGTGCTGGACTGCTATCGCAATGAGGCAGGTGTCATGCAACTGGAACGCAGTCACCAGCCTGATTTTGCAGCAGGGCTTGGGCATATGTTTGGCCGGGGAGAGCAGACGTCTGACGGCCAGGGAGGCTATTGGATCAATGCGATCAACGAGCCTGTCGCCAACAATCGCTATCTTCTGCGTGTCGGCTCACCGGCAGTCAATCATCAGGTGGTATGGCCTGATGGCGAGCATCCAGCTATCAGTTTAAGCGAGCAGGCGGCCGGGCGGCGGGTGACGATCCAGCTCATAGACGATTCGCAATCGACAGACAATTCACCGCGCTGAATACGGAAAGCTTAATAAACCTGATGTAAATAAATACGCAGACAATAAAAAAACGCAGCACTACCACTAGGCCGCTAGAGCTTAAGCAACCAAAACACCGATCAGTAAAAACAAGCTAGACAACATTTTCCGAGGACTTCATGAACGAATCCAATCCACCGCCGGTATTAATGCCAGGCGGTAATGCGATTCAACCGCGCGTGGTGCTGTGGCTTATCACCATTGTGGCGGTAGGACTTTCCCTGTTCCAACTTTACTCCGCCGGCATTCAGCCGTTGGGGCTGTTTTACCAGCGTGGCATTCACCTGGCATTGATCATGCTGCTGGCATTCCTGATGTTTCCCGCCTTTGGGCCAAACCGCAAGCGCGGGGTGCTGGGCTGGGGAATTGATCTGGTGTTCTTTGCAGGGGCCTTGATCACCGGCGGCTATCTGGTGCTCTTTTTAGATGAAATCTTCAGCCGGGCCGGGTTCTGGAGCGACACCGACATTCTGGTGGCCTGCATCGCCACGGTCACGGTGCTGGAAGCTAGCCGCCGTGCCGTGGGTCTTGGCATGACAATTATCGGCGTGCTGGCTATCGTGTATGCGTTTGCCGGGCCGCGTGGCGAACTGCCCTGGCTGGGAGAATGGCTGCCCGGCATCTTGAATCACCGTGGCTATACGCTTGACCGGGTCGCCGGGCAGCTCTACCTGGGCCAGGAAGGTATCTTCGGCCTGCCGCTGGGTGTGGCGGCCACCTACATCTTTATCTTTGTGCTGTTTGGCGCCTTTCTAGAAAGCACTGGGGCGGGCAAGTTCTTTATCGATATGGCCTACGCCGCGACCGGACGCCAGCGTGGCGGCCCGGCAAAAGCCGCTGTGCTTGCCTCGGCGGGTATGGGTTCTATCTCGGGCAGCGCGATTGCCAACGTGGTAACGACGGGCGCCTTTACCATTCCCCTGATGAAAAAACTTGGCTATCAGCCCAAGCAGGCGGGCGGCATCGAAGCAGCGGCCTCTACCGGTGGGCAAATCATGCCGCCACTGATGGGTGCTGGCGCCTTCCTGATCGCTGAATACACCAATACGCCGTACCTGAATATCGTCAAGATCAGTATCCTGCCAGCGATTATGTACTTCGCGACGGTTTACCTGTTTGTACATATTATTGCTCTTAAACAGGGTATGCAGGGCATGCCGAGAAGCGAGCTGCCGCAAATGCGCCAGGTCATGAAAGATGGCTGGCATTTCCTGCTGCCGCTGGCTGTGTTGGTGTGGCTTCTGGTGATGAACCTGTCGCCCATGCGGGTAGGTTATTACGCGGTCATCACCATGGTAGCCGTGGCCGTCATACGCTATGCGCTATGGTACTTCTTTGTAGCGCCTAAGCAGGGCCAGCCGGTGACGCTTAGCCGGACAAAGGACGTTATCTGGGCCGGGTTAACCAAACTGGTGGAAGGGCTTGAACTGGGCGCCCGTAATGCCGTTGCGGTTTCCATGGCCTGCGCAGTGGCGGGTATTATCGTCGGCGTTGTGGGTTTGACGGGCCTGGGGCTTAAATTCTCCTCCATGATGCTGGCGTTCTCAGGCGGTAACCTGGTGCTGGCGCTGGTCATGGTGCTGCTGGCTAGCCTGATCCTGGGGATGGGACTTCCGGTCACCGCAAGCTACATTGTGCTAATTGTTCTGGTAGGTCCGGCACTGACGTCTGAATTTGGCGTGCCACTCTTGATCGCTCACCTGGTGGTGTTCTGGTATTCCCAGGACTCTAACGTGACGCCGCCCATTGCCCTGGCGGGGTTTGCCGGGGCGGCCATCGCGGGCAGTAAACCCATGGAGACCGGCTTCCAGGCCTGGAAGTTCGCCAAAGGGCTTTATCTGATTCCGCTGTTTATGGTCTTCAACCCTGAGATTATCGTGGGTGGGCCAGTGCTGGTGGTTGCCTGGAACGCGGTGATTGCCATTCTGGCACTGTGTGCCTTTGCTGCGGCTTTGGAAGGGTACCTGTTTACCCGCATGGCGTGGCTGCCGCGCCTGGCGATCACTGCCGCTATCTTCGGCGTTTTCTATCCAAGCCTTCTGACCGAGGTGCTTGGCGTATTGGTCATGGTGGTGGTGATCGGCCTGAACTGGCAAGCCAGCAAGCGTGAGGCGCCTGCCGCCGTAGCGTAAGGCGGCAACCGTCTGCCTTGCATCATGCAATAAAAAAGCCCGGAAACCATTAGGTTTCCGGGCTTTTACGTTTCTTAAGCTAGCTGTTACTTAGCGCTAAGCATCGTTTAGAAGATCGATTCCGCGGTGCCTGAGCCTTGCGAGCCGCTGGCTTCTTCCAGTTCACGGCTAATGCCGCGCGGCTGGTAATCGGGCAGGTGATCGCGATGGAAGAACTCGGTGATACCACCGCTTTGTCCATCCTGCAAACGACGACCCGTATTGGGGTCTACCTGAGCGGTGACAACGGTATCAGGACGCTCCGGCATGGCGTTGGGCGTGCCTTCCAGCGCGTTGGCCATAAACGCGGTCCAGATGGGCAGGGCTGCATTGGCGCCGTATTCCGCAATGGTTTCGTTACTGTCTTTACCCACCCATACCGTAGTGACCAAGTCGCTGTTAAAACCGGCAAACCAGGCATCACGCTGACTGTTGGTGGTGCCGGTTTTACCTACGATATCTTCGCGGTTAAGGCTTAATGCGCCACGCCCGGTGCCTGAGGTAATGACGTCACGCATCATGTCGCGGAGGATATAGACCGCAGCGGCGTCGGCAACACGCTCGGCTACCGGGTATTCACGGCCATTGATTTCTACGGTTTCCTGGCCCTCTGCACAGCTGGGGCAGGCAACTTGAGGTGTCGCTTCATCGATGAGTTCGTGGTCATCGTTACGGGTGACACGCTCAATAAACCACGGAGCCACCTGGAAGCCACCGTTGGCAATAACCGAATAGGCGTTGGTCATTTCCATTGGTGTCAAGCTGGCACTACCCAGTGCCAAGGAGAGGCCATGCGGCAGGCGGCCGGAGGCAAAGCCAAAACCTTCCAGATAATTAATCGTGTGGTCCAGCCCCATGGTCTGTAGAACGCGGATGGTGACCAGGTTACGCGAGCGGGCGAGTGCCGGGCGCAGGCGCATGGGACCCTGGAAATCACGGCTGGAGTTGACGGGGCGCCATAGTGAGTTGCTGCCGTCATTAAGTACGACCGGCGCGTCGTTGACCACGCTTGCCGCATTCATTTCACCATCCTGGAGTGCTGCCAGATAGATAAACGGCTTGAAGATAGAGCCTGCCTGACGCTGTGCCTGAATGGCGCGGTTAAACTTACTGGCATTGAAATCAAACCCGCCCTGCAGGGCAAGAATAGCGCCGGTGCGCGGATCCTGGGCCACTAGCGAGCCTTCCGCATCCGGGCGCTGGGAAAGGCGCACGGTACCGTCCTCGGCTTCGATGACCCGAATCAAATCGCCACGCACGGCAATCTGGTCGGCAGAGCTTGGTTCAGCACCACGGCTGCGCGGGCTTTGGTACTGGCGGGCCCAGCTCAAACCATCCCACCCAATGGTTTTCAGCTCTCCGCCGCGGGTCAGTACCTGCATTTCACGACCGCCGCTTTCCACCACAATGGCCGGCTGCAGAAGGCCATAGTTGGGCGTACGCTCCAGCACTTGCAGCCAGTTACTGACATCGCCCTCAATACCGGCAATTTCTGTCTGGCTACGTTCGGCGGCTTGGCGCGCGGTCTGGCGAATCTCTGGCGATTCAGACAGCTCTTCTTCCAGCCCTTGGGTTGCCGTACGCTCCTGTGCTTCAACTAGGCTTGGTGCAATATCGTGCTGCTCGGCACCGCGCCAGCCGTGGCGTAAATCATACTCACGCAGGCCATTAGCCAGCGCATCGCGGGCGAACGGCTGCAGTTTGCTGTCCAGCGTTGTATAGATTCGGTAGCCGCCGGTATAGGCGGTGTCGCCAAAGCGCTCAACCGCGTATTGACGGGCCATTTCGGCCACATAAGAAGCATCCACTTCCGTCTGGGTATAGTGCCGGCGTGCGGTAACCGGCTCCTGTACTGCTGTCTGATACAGGCTGTCATCGATATAGCCAAGCTCACGCATCCGGAAAAGAATCCAGTTGCGGCGAATGAGCGAGCGCTCCGAGTTGGCCAGCGGGTTGAACGCCGAGGGCGCTTTGGGCAACCCTGCGATCATGGCGGTCTCCGCCAAGGTCAGTTCAGAAAGCGGCTTGTCGTAATAGGTATCGGCCGCCGCTGCAATGCCGTAGGCTCGATTTCCTAAGAAAATTTTGTTAACGTAAAGTTCGAAGATCTCTTCCTTGCTCAGCACTTTCTCCATCTGCAGAGCAAGCAGGATCTCACGGATTTTACGCGTGAAGGTCTGGTCCAGCGTCAACATGT
Source organism: Vreelandella populi (assembly GCF_003989825.1). GTDB lineage: Bacteria > Pseudomonadota > Gammaproteobacteria > Pseudomonadales > Halomonadaceae > Vreelandella > Vreelandella populi. The sequence goes on along the minus strand of NZ_RZHE01000006.1, from coordinate 466,473 downwards.
AGTTACGCGCGACCTGCATGGTAATGGTCGAGCCGCCTGACTGAATGGCGCCGCCGCTCTGAGCAAGCTCGACTGCCGCCCGGGCGAGCCCTCGGGGGTCGACACCAGCGTGGTCAAAGTAATTGGTGTCCTCGGCGGCGATCAGGGCGTTCACCATGTCCTGAGGAATTTCGTCGAAATCCACCACCACCCGGCGCTCTTCACCAAATTCACCAATCAGCTTGCCGTCGTTGGTGAAAATGCGTAGCGGTGAATGCAGCTCGAAGTTTTGCAACTGACGAACATCGGGTAAGCCAGGAGAAAAATAGATAGCGGCACCCACCACGGCAAGCGCGGCGGCACCGACTAACGAAACGACAAGAAAAAACAGCGACAGGATAAGGGTTCGCAAAAACGTCATGAACAGGGGGCACCCATGATAAGAAGAATAGGATCGGCGCTTAAACGGCCGTATCGCGCAATTGGCTGCCATTATAGGAAGGCGAGGCACCGGCCACCAGTGTTGATATACCGTAAATTTAACGGCGCACTACCTGAGAAAATTGCTGCATCACTACAGGTCAGGCATCTCAGGCGGCATGGCTAAACCTACAATGCGCTTACTAAAAGCCAGTAAAAGCTTGATTGGCGTCGATATTACCTCGTCTGCCGTCAAGCTTCTTGAGCTTAAAAAAAGCCGTAATACCTACCAGGTAGAAAGCTATGCGATTCGTCCACTAAGTGATAACGCAGTGGGTGAAGGGCGTATTCATAATATCAAGGACGTCGCGCATACCTTGGGTCAGGCGCTTGATGATGCCAGGCCATCTACCCGCAAAGCCGCTATTGCCATCCCTTCAAGTGCGGCTATCACTAAAATGCTCACCCTTCCCGCTGCGTTGAACGAGGAGGAAGTTGAAGAGCGCTTGATGGTGGAGTCAGACCACCATCTGCCCTTTGCGTTCAATGACGTAGCGTTTGATTTCCTCTCTCTGGGGCCCGTGCATTCGTCGCCGCATTTACAGCAAATTCTGCTTGTTGCCTGTCGTCAGCAGGATATCTGGCACTGGACCGAGGCGCTGGAACAAGCAGGTCTTGAGCCGGTAGCCGTCGATATGGAAACCTTTGCAATAGAGCGTGCGTTTGCCGCAATGAGCGCTTATCTACCCCTGAACCACGGTTCACCCACCTGTGTGGGATTGGTAGATATAGGTGCTGTTGTCAGCTCATTTCACGTTATTCAAGAAACGCGCATTGTTTATACCCACGATAGCCCGGTAGGCGGCGAGCAGTTAACCCAGGCCGTTCAGGCGCATTATGCGCTTGATAAGGCAGCCGCCGAGCAGGCTAAAAGGCGTGGGCTACCCGGTGATTTTCAACACGCGTTGCTCACGCCTTTTCTGGAAGCGTTGGCACGGCAGGTGGCCCGTGCGTTACAGCTCTACTATACCCAGGGGCGGTCAATTGAAGTAACTCATCTGGTGCTGGTGGGCGGTTCAAGTAGCGTGCCTGGCTTGGCTGACCATATCGCGACTGCCTGCGGTATACCGGTGACGTTGGGTAACCCGCTCCAGACTATGCAGCTCAATAAGCGTCTTGATGGGCAAACATTGTCTGAGGATTTACCGGCACTGCTTAATGCCTGTGGGCTAGCCATGCGGGTGGGTTTATGAGCCGTAATATCAACCTGTTGGCTTGGCGAGAGGCACGACGCGTAAAGCGTACGCGGATGTTTTATATAACCATGCTGCTTTCAGGTGCGTTAGGGGCCGGGCTTGGCGGTGCGGTGGCTTACGGCTACCAGAAAACGCTTGTGGCACAGCAGCAGCGCAATGCCCATATCGTGGCCCACATAGCGCACTTTGATGATGAAATTGCCCAGGCTGAGCGCTATCAGAAGGAGGTGACGCATCTTGACCAGCAGCTAGCGCGTTTCAAACGCTTGCTTATGGCACGAACGGACACCTTGTGCCTGTTTAATGACCTTGCGGCAAGCCTTGCAGACGGCGTGACCTACCGGCACCTTGAGCGCCGTCATAACCAGATAAATATAACGGCAGTAGCCCAGAATGAACATCAGGTATCTGAGCAGCTGCGCCGCTTGGCTGAACAGCCGGGGTTAGATGCGCCGGTACTTTCTGAAGTAACCAGCGGACCCGAAGGTCAGCGCAACTTCACGTTAGAGATAGCGCAGGCGCGGTCGTCTTCCTTGTTGGCCGATAAGGAGGGACCGCCATGAAGGGCTATGTCCGGCAGTGGCGAGAGGAGTGGCAGCGTCTGCGCACCCTTGACTGGCAAGCGCTGGATCTTCAAGAAGCAGGCGCCTGGCCCTGGGCGGTGAAAGTGCTTAGCGGTGTGCTGGTATTTCTAGTCGCGCTAACGCTCACTGGCTGGTGGTGGGCTGGCGACTATCGTACGGCGCTGGCTGCCGCCCAGCGCCAGGAAGTCCGCTTATTAAACGACTATCGAGGGAGCGTTCACGCGGCCGGGCTGCTTGCCCATACACGTACACAGCTGGCGGAGCTGGAGGCGCAGATGGTTCAGGTGCGCGCAACGTTAATGCCCCACGCCGATACTACCGTCTTGTTGGATAGCATTATCAACGCCGCCGACGATAACCAGCTTGTTATTGAAGCCATCCAGCTGCAGCCCGCCATTGCGCGCGCTGCCTATATCGAGTACCCGCTGGATATTCAGGTACAGGGCGGTTATCACCAGCTAGCGCAGTTTATTCGTGACATAAGTACGTTGCCGCGGCTGATCACTCAGCATGCTTTTACACTTGCCCCAGTTGATCCGCAAAGCGACATGCTAGCATTGAAGCTGGTAGCAAAAGCCTATGGTGAAGCAGGTCAGACGCATGACGATGAGCGTCAAGAGGGCCCCCCATGAAGTGGCTAATCAGCTTGCTTGGTATGCTTTGGCTTGCAGGATGTGCCGACTCGGAGTTAGAGCGCTTGGACGTTACGTTGGCCGAGCTGCGCCACTTATCTCAAACCCGTGCAACTGACGCCTCTGCACATGATGTGATCGAACCATTCTCCATCACTTCTTCGGTGACGTATCGCTACGCGGAAAGCCGCAGCCCCTTTCAGTTACTGGATGCCACTGCCGAGCGCGACCCTTCAATAGCGCTAGATGCACTTGCACCACAAACGCCGCGCCCGTTGGAGCCTCTTGAGCATTTTACGCTTGCCGAGCTGCGCCTGGTGGGCACGCTTGTCATGGGCGAGCAACGCGTTGCCCTGATCGAGACACCGGAGGGGCAGGTAACCAGCGCACCCCAGGGGGCGTATGTGGGCAGCGATAAAGGACGTATTACGCAGATTACCCGGCAGGAAGTGCGTATTGCCGAACGCATCTCTACACCACAAGGGTGGCAGGCACGTACAGCCTCTCTTGTGTTGGACGCACGATAACACGTTACTGATTTCAACCTTACAGGAGCACGCCATGGCTTTATTAGTGAATCGAATGATCCTGGTAGGGTTAGCACTAATGCCTTGGACAGCCATGGCGTCCGTACTGACCGCTATCGATGTGCACCCGGTGAACAGTGACGAGATGCAGTTAGCGCTTAAGTTCAACGGCGGGGTAGCCGAGCTACAGGGGTATCACCTTGATGATCCGCCGCGTTTGACGCTGGATCTGGCCGATACCCAAAATGGCCTGGGGCAGCGCCACATTGAAGTGGGTCAGGGCGGCGTTGGACAAATTAGCGTACTGGAAGGTGGCGGCCGCACCCGGCTGGTGATAGGTCTGACCAAACCCCTGGATTACACCTCTCAGGCTATGGATGATCAGTTGCACATATCTCTTCAAACGCCTTGGAATACCGGGCTTTCGAACACCGAGTATTTGGAAAGTGCGACCGACGTGCAGCCCGAGAAGCACGATTCACAGCGTCGTTTTACCGGTGAGCGGCTAAGCCTGAACGTTCAGGATATGGACATCCGCGCCGTGCTGGCCACGCTTGCCGAGTTCACAGGGCTTAACCTGATCGCCAGTGATAGCGTAGCCGGGCGCATTACCCTGAACCTTAACGACGTGCCCTGGGATCAGGCGCTAGCGCTGATTTTACACAGCCAGGGGCTTTCAAGCCGTGAGAGCGACAACGTGATTCTAGTGGCACCTGCTGGGGAGCTTGCCGAGCTTGAACGACAAAAAGCCGAGGCCCAGAGCCACCATGAAACACTGTCACCGCTGGTCAGCGAGCTTATTGAGGTGAAGTACGCGCGGGCCGAGAATCTTGCCCAACTGCTGCGCGGCAATGACGGTTTTGGGCTCTTGACCGAGCGTGGCCGGATTAGCGTTGACCCCAGAACCAACGCCCTGTGGGTACAGGATACCGCCGAGCAGGTAGAGAGCATCATGCGTACGCTGGCGAGACTGGACGTGCCGGTGCGCCAGGTGCAGATAGAAGCGCGCATCGTGATCGCCCGCGATACCGCCTCTCGAGAGCTAGGGGTTAACTGGGGCGCTTCCAGCACGCGAGGCTTTCAGGAGGCGGAAAGCGGTAATTTTGCACGGCGTAACATCAATCCGGGTGGCTTGAACCGGGCACGCGGCGGCTTGGCCGTTGATCTGGGTTCACCTTCAGGCCCGGGAACGGGGTTCAGCTTTGGCTATTTGTCCGGTGATGTGCTGCTGGACTTGGAGCTTCGGGCGTTGGAGAGCGAAGGCAAAAGCCAGACCATTTCCCAGCCTCGTGTGATCACTGCCAACCAGCGCACAGCCATCATTCGCCAAGGGGAGGAGCGGGCGTTTCAGAGTGTGGATGTGCAGGGCAATCCGGATACTCAGTTCAAGGAAGCTGAACTTTCGCTGGAAGTGACGCCGCAAATTACCCCCGATAACCGTATTATCATGGATCTGGTGATTAAAAATGACAGCTTTCGGGAATCCGGGTTTGGCGGTGAGCCGCCGATCGATACTAATCAGATTGAGACCCAGGTGCTGGTGGATAACGGCCAAACAGTGGTGCTAGGTGGAATTTTGACTACCGAACAGCTGAGTCAAATGGCCAAAACACCGCTTTTAGGTGATATTCCTTTGCTCGGACGCCTGTTTCGGTATACCGAAGAGAGCAATGAGAAGGTAGAGTTGTTAGTCTTTATTACTCCACGACTACTTGACGATGGCTTGGCGGTTCGCTGATGCAGGATTTACCCAACCTTTTTCTGATTGGCCCCATGGGGGCTGGCAAAAGCACGATAGGCCGCCTGTTGGCGGGCGAGCTTGCGCGCTCGTTCTATGATAGCGACCATGCCATTCAAGCCCGCTGCGGTGCGGATATTCCCTGGATATTCGATGTAGAGGGCGAGCCCGGCTTTCGCCAGCGCGAAATTCAGATGATAGACGAGCTTACCCGGCTTTCAAATGTGGTGCTTGCCACCGGTGGGGGGGCCGTTCTACGTGAAGAGAACCGCAAAGCGTTGCGAGAGCGCGGCACGGTCATTTATCTGCTGACCACGGTGGATCAGCAGCTCAAGCGTACCGCGAAAGATCGCAACCGCCCGCTTCTGCAGTGTGTTAACCGCGAGCAAGTGCTGATTGACATGTTTGCTGCGCGAGACCCGCTGTACCGAGCCACCTCGGATATTACCGTACGCACTGACCGGCGCAGTCCGCGCGCGGTGGTGAATGAAATTCTGCGTCGTGTGCACCGCTTGATAGACCCGCTGGAAAGCACCGAAACGCTTAACTCAAAGGTATCGCCATGACTCGACCCGCCACCGCCCAGCGCACGCTTGATGTTGCATTGGGTGAGCGCAGCTATCCGATCCATATTGGCGCCGGACTATTGGGCGACCCTGAGGCGGTGACGCCTTATCTTGCGGGCAAGCAGGTAATGGTAGTAACCAATGAAACCATTGCCCCGCTTTATCTAGAGGCACTGTGCGCTAATCTTCCGGATGATATAGAGCTACGCACGCTGATTCTGCCCGATGGAGAACAGTACAAAACCATCGAGCAGGTCAATCGTATCTGGGATGCCCTACTTGAGGCAGGCTTTAATCGCCGCTGCACGCTGGTCGCGTTAGGTGGGGGCGTAATCGGCGATATGGTGGGCTATGCGGCGGCGTCCTATCAGCGCGGAGTGGCCTTTATCCAGGTGCCCACCACGCTGCTTTCCCAGGTAGATTCTTCTGTCGGTGGCAAGACGGGCGTCAACCATCCGCTTGGCAAGAACATGATTGGCGCTTTCTGGCAGCCCAAGGCGGTGCTGATTGATATCGCAACGCTTGCCACGCTCCCAGACCGAGAGCTTTCGGCGGGGCTTGCCGAAGTGATCAAGTACGGGCTGATTCGTGACAAGGTATTTCTTGGCTGGCTGGAGGACAATATGGCGGCGTTACGCCAGATTGACCCCGAGACGGTCAGCGAAGCCATTGCGCGCAGCTGTCAGATTAAAGCCGATATTGTCGCGGATGATGAAACCGAGCAGGGCGTGCGCGCGCTTTTGAACTTGGGGCATACCTTTGGTCACGCCATTGAGGCGCATCAAGGGTACGGCAACTGGTTGCATGGCGAGGCGGTAGGCGCCGGTATGGCCATGGCCGCCGCGCTTTCCGAGCGGCTTGGCTTTATCAGCGCAGCTGAGCTAGCCCGTACCCAGGCCGTTATCGATAGCGCCGGGTTGCCGCTAGCCGCACCTGCGAACATGTCGAGTAATGATTTTATAACCCGTATGCGCCTGGATAAGAAAAACGTGGATGCCAGACTGCGGCTGGTGCTGCTTAATGCCTTAGGTGATGCCTGCATCGACGATACAACTCCGGAGAGTACATTGCGCGACTTGATAGACGGCTATCCACGGGCGTAACCCGCTTGTAAGAACGCGCTGCTTTCATTGAACCCGCCTTTTGGCGGGTTTTTGCGTTTTAGAACAGTGTTAGAAAATAGGCCATCATGTAATTAGCATGGCGTATGCGCTATCGGCATGGGGTTTTGTAGGGTTGTTAGACTAAAGTCTAATGCTTTTCTGTTTATCGTTTAAAAACCGTTTTAGCGCTTTGCAAGTCCTTGAAGTGTATGTGTTTTTAACAACAGGGTGAGTTGCAAATAGCGGATTTGAAAAGGGTTTCTTGCAATGGCGTGCGCCGGGTTATTGCGCTATGGGTAGGCGAATCGCTATGCTGAGCAACCATTTTCTTGCAGCAGCGAACCGGGTAAACGCCCTTTTTAGGCGGGTAAAAAAAGATCTAAAAAAAATAAAAACCTGCCATTAAACCATAAGAACGCTGCTAATAAAATACCTTGATTAGAGGCACGCCCATGAATAGAGGTCTCCACCAGCCTGGCGAGTTTCGCGATAACTGCGGCTTTGGCCTTATCGCTCATATGGAAGGGCAGGCCAGTCACGACCTGCTGAAAACGGCCATTGAATCGCTCACCTGCATGACGCACCGTGGCGGAATTGCCGCCGATGGCAAAACCGGTGATGGCTGTGGGCTGTTGCTTAAAATGCCTAGCCAGTTCATGCGCGAGGCGGGGCAAGAGGCCTTAGGCGTGGCACTGGGTGAGCAGTTTGCCGTGGGCGTTGTTTTTCTGCCCAACGATGCCGCTCGTGCCGCCAATGCGCGTGAAACGTTTGAACGCGAGCTAGGTGCGCGTGGCCTAAACGTGGTCGGCTGGCGCGTTGTGCCCACCGATTCAAGCGTTTGTGGCCCGATGGCACTTGATTGCCTGCCGCGCATTGAGCAGATTTTTGTCGAACCCGGTAGTAGCGAGCAGTTCACCGTTGATCTGTTCATGGCGCGCCGCTATACAGAGCAGGCATTGCGCAGCGATGAAGACTTTTACGTGGCGTCGCTCTCCTCTGAGGTAGTGTCGTATAAAGGTCTGGTGATGCCGGAAGACCTTCCGGCATTTTATAAAGACTTGAACGACCCGCGTCTGGAAACTGCGATCTGTGTGTTCCACCAGCGCTTTTCGACCAATACCGCACCGCGCTGGCCGTTGGCACAGCCGTTCCGTCTGCTGGCGCATAACGGCGAAATCAACACCATCGAAGCCAACCGTGGCTGGGCCAACTCGCGCAAGGCGAACTTTGTTAACGACCGCCTGCCGGATATCGCCAAGCTGGATGAAATCGTCAATACCACAGGCTCCGACTCCTCGAGCATGGACAACATGCTGGAAGTGTTGCTGACCGGCGGAATGGAGCTGCACCGTGCCGTGCGCATGATGGTTCCTCCCGCTTGGCAGAACGTCGAGACCATGGATGCCGAGTTGCGCGCTTTCTACGAATACAACTCCATGCACATGGAGCCCTGGGACGGTCCGGCTGGCGTGGTCATGACCGACGGCCGCCAGGCGGTGTGTATGCTCGACCGCAACGGCCTGCGCCCGGCGCGCTGGGTAATCACCAAGAACGGCTATATCACTCTGGCGTCAGAAATTGGTACTTATGGCTACCAGCCGGAAGATGTTGTGGCTAAAGGCCGCGTAGGCCCAGGGCAGATGTTGGCAGTCGATACACAAACCGGCGAAGTGCTGCACACTCAGGATATCGATGACCGCCTGAAATCGGCCTACCCCTACAAGCGCTGGCTCAAGCAGGAAGCCAACTATCTTGAATCGGCGCTTACCGAGCTTGCGCGCTTTCAATCCATGGATGCCGACGCGCTCAACGTGCAGCAGAAAATGTTCCAGGTGACGTTTGAAGAGCGTAACCAGGTGCTGCGCCCGCTCGCGGAAAGCGGCCAGGAAGCTGTCGGTTCCATGGGTGATGACACGCCGATGGCGGTGCTTTCAAGCCGTCCGCGCCTTTTGACCGACTTCTTCCGTCAGAAGTTTGCTCAGGTGACCAATCCGCCGATCGACCCGCTGCGCGAAGCGATCGTGATGTCGCTGGAAACCTGTTGCGGGGCGGAGCTGAACGTATTCAAGGCAACCCCTGAGCACGCTCATCGCCTGATCCTGACCACGCCCGTGCTCTCGCCGCGCAAGTTTACCGCGCTTGTCAGCCAGGACGACCCGGCCTTTGCCAGCCATACGCTGGTAATGGGTTATGACCCTGAGCAGCAGAGCCTCAAACAGGCGCTGGCCGCGCTGTGCCAGGAAGCCGAAAGCCAGGTTAAAGCGGGCAAGGTGATTCTGGTACTGACCGACGCTGATCTGCCCAAGGGGCAGATTCCTATTCAGGCGGCGCTGGCTGTGGGCGCGGTGCATACCCATCTGGGCCGTCTGACGCTGCGCCCGAATGCCAATATCATCGTGGAAACCGGCTATGCCCGGGATGCCCACCAGATGGCCGTGCTGTTCGGCGTGGGCGCTACCGCGGTTTATCCGTGGCTTGCCTACCAGGTCATGGCGGATATGCACCGCTGCGGCGAGCTGACCGGTAACCCGGCCGATGGTCGCGAAAACTACCGCAAGGGGCTGCAGAAAGGCCTGTTCAAGATCCTTTCCAAGATGGGGATCTCGACGCTCGCTTCTTATCGCGGCTCGATGCTGTTTGAAGCGGTCGGTCTTTCTGCTGAAGTCATGGACACCTGCTTTGTAGGTATGGCATCACGCATAGAGGGCGCAGGCTTTGCGGAACTGCAGATTCAGCAGGAGCTGCTTGCCAGAGATGCCTGGATTCCCCGTAAGGGAATCTCCCAGGGCGGCATGCTCAAGTATGTGCACGGTCACGAGTACCACGCCTATAACCCGGACGTGGTGATGTCGCTGCAAGCCGCTGTACAAGAGGGCAGCTACGCCAAGTGGAAGAAGTTTGCCCAGCTGGTCAACGAGCGTCCGGTGGCCACTATTCGTGATCTTCTGATCCTCAAGCCTGCACAAACGCCCGTGGCGCTGGACGAGGTCGAGCCGATTGAAGCTCTGTTGCCGCGCTTTGATAGTGCAGGCATGTCGCTTGGCGCGCTGTCACCCGAGGCCCACGAGGCGCTGGCTCAGGCCATGAATGAAGCCGGCGGGCGCTCCAACTCGGGCGAAGGCGGGGAAGACCCGGCGCGTTATGGCACAATCCGCAGCTCCAAGATCAAGCAGATTGCTTCTGGCCGCTTTGGAGTTACACCTGCTTACCTAGTCAACGCCGAAGTGCTCCAGATCAAGGTGGCTCAGGGAGCCAAGCCGGGCGAGGGCGGTCAGTTGCCAGGCGGCAAGGTCAACGAGCTTATCGCTCGCCTGCGCCACGCGGTGCCCGGCGTGACGCTGATCTCACCGCCGCCACACCACGATATCTATTCCATCGAGGATTTGGCGCAGCTGATTTTTGACCTTAAGCAGATTAACCCGGAAGCCCAGGTATCGGTCAAACTGGTATCTGAGCCGGGTATCGGCACTATCGCTACAGGTGTGGCCAAGGCCTACGCCGACCTGATTACCGTGTCCGGTTATGACGGCGGCACTGCGGCAAGCCCGCTCACCTCGATCAAGCATGCGGGTTCGCCTTGGGAGCTGGGCCTGCCTGAAGTACACCAGGCGCTGCGTATCAACGGCTTGCGCGACAAGATTCGCCTGCAGACCGATGGCGGCCTCAAAACCGGATTAGACGTCGTCAAGGCGGCGATTCTTGGGGCAGAGAGCTTCGGCTTCGGTACCGCGCCAATGGTCGCGCTGGGCTGCAAGTTCCTGCGTATCTGTCATCTGAACAACTGCGCCACCGGGGTCGCCACTCAGGATGACTTCCTGCGCGGTGAGCATTTCCGCGGCACCGTGGATATGGTCAAGAACTACTTCCGCTTTATCGCCGAAGAAGTGCGTGAATTGATGGCGCTGCTGGGTGTGCGCCAGTTGACCGACCTGATCGGGCGTACCGATCTGCTGGAAGTGCTTGAAGGCAACACGGCAAGCCAGCGCAAGCTGGATCTTACTCCGCTGCTGGCGAACGATTTTGTACCTTCTGATGCGCCGCAGTTCTGCACGGTGAGCCGTAACGTGCCGCACGACCCGGGTGCCAAAAACCAGGAAGTGTTGGCTGCATTGCAAGAGGCTATCGAGAACCAGTCGGGCGGCGAGTTCAGTTTTACTATCACCAACTGCGACCGCAGTGTGGGCGCGCTGACTTCAGGTGCTATCGCCAAACGCTACGGTGAGGAGGGGCTGGAGAGCGCCCCGGTCACCGCCCGCTTTACTGGCGTTGCGGGGCAAAGCTTCGGGGTGTGGAACGCGCGTGGCCTGAATCTGTATCTGGAAGGCGATGCCAACGACTACGTGGGCAAAGGCATGAACGGTGGCAGTATCGTGATTGTGCCGCCGAAGGTCAGCCAGTTTGAGAGCCATAAAACGGCCATTATCGGTAACACCTGCCTATACGGCGCTACCGGCGGCACGCTGATGGCCGCAGGTACCGCAGGCGAGCGTTTTGCGGTGCGTAATTCAGGCGCTACGGCTGTTATCGAGGGAGCGGGCGATCACTGCTGCGAATACATGACTGGTGGCCTTGTGTGCGTGCTGGGTGAAACCGGCGTCAACTTTGGTGCGGGCATGACCGGCGGATTCGCCTACGTGCTGGATGAAGATCGTACCTTCGTGGACAAGTACAACCACGAGCTGGTCGAGATTCATCGGGTCAGCACCGAAGCCATGGAGGCGTATCGCCGTCATCTTCGCGAGCTGATTACCACCTATGTGGAAGAAACGGGCTCCAGTCGGGGAGCGGCGATTTTGGAAGACTTTGGCGACTATCTGCGCCACTTCTGGCTGGTGAAGCCAAAAGCGGCAAGCCTGGGCAGTCTGCTGGATCAATCTCGGCGTCAACCGCAATAAACTGCCTACGCTTCGAGGAGAAATATCATGGCTAACCGTTTGAACAACGATTTCCAGTTTGTTGATGTGGGTCGCATGGACCCGCAGAAAAAGCCGGCCCATACCCGTGCCAAGGAATTTGCCGAAATCTACGAGCCGTTCAAGCCTTCTGATGCGGCAAGCCAAGCGCACCGCTGTCTGCACTGCGGTAATCCGTACTGCGAGTGGAAGTGCCCGGTACACAACTATATTCCCAACTGGCTACAGCTGGTGGTGGAAGGCAATATCATCGAGGCCGCCGAGCTTTCGCACAAGACCAACTCGCTGCCGGAAGTGTGTGGCCGTGTATGCCCGCAAGATCGGCTGTGCGAAGGCGACTGTACGCTTAACGATGGCTTCGGGGCGGTCACTATCGGCTCTGTCGAGAAGTACATTACCGATACCGCGTTTGCCATGGGCTGGCGCCCGGATATGTCCAAGGTGGTATGGACCGACAAGAAGGTCGCCATCGTGGGTGCGGGCCCTGCGGGCCTGGGCTGCGCCGATATTCTGGCGCGCAACGGCGTCAAGCCCGTGGTGTTTGACAAGTACCCGGAAATTGGTGGCCTCTTAACCTTCGGTATTCCTGAGTTCAAGCTGGAAAAGAACGTCATGGAGCGTCGCCGGGCGGTATTTGAAGAAATGGGCGTCGAGTTTCGTCTGAATACTGAAATCGGTACCGATATTGAATTCGATACCCTGCTTCAGGAGTACGATGCGGTCTTTTTGGGCATGGGTACCTACAAGTACATGGAAGGCGGCTTCCCCGGTGAGGACCTGCCGGGCGTGTACAAGGCGCTCGATTTCCTGATTGCCAACGTCAATCGCCGCCTGGGGTTTGAAAAAGACCCCAGCGATTATATCTCTATGGAAGGCAAGCGCGTGGTGGTGCTCGGTGGTGGTGATACGGCCATGGACTGTAACCGCACCTCCATTCGTCAGCATGCGGCAAGCGTGACCTGCGCCTACCGCCGTGACGAGGGCAACATGCCCGGTTCGCGCCGCGAAGTGGCCAATGCCCGTGAAGAGGGCGTCGAGTTCCTGTTCAATCGTCAACCGGTCGCTGTGGTGGGCGAGGGTAAAGTTGAGGGCGTGAAAGTGGTGCGCACTCGCCTGGGCGAGCCCGACGAAAACGGCCGTCAGCGTCCTGAAGTGGTGCCGGGTTCTGAAGAGATCATTCCGGCCGATGCGGTGGTGGTGGCCTTTGGCTTTCAGGCAAGCCCGGCGCCGTGGTTTGAAGGCTCGCGTATCGAGCTGAACGAGCGCGACCTGGTGAAAGCCCCCGAGCATGGTCAGTACGCTTTCCAGACCAGCAACGAGAAAATCTTTGCCGGTGGCGACATGGTGCGCGGCTCTGACCTGGTAGTTACCGCTATTCATGAAGGGCGTCAGGCCGCAGATGGCATCATGAACTACCTGGGCGTCTGATTCGTTATTATAGAGGCTGAGCGGGGCCTTCATGGCCTCGCAACCCCACCGGGCGCCATCATATGGATCAATGCGCTGCTATCTTTGGCAGTTCAAATTGAGCCTTAAGGCGTAGTCTGCTATTCTGTCGTCCCATCCTGGTGTGGCTTTCTGTTACGCCTTTTGATCACGTTTCGACAGGTTTTCCATGACACGATATATCTTCGTGACCGGCGGCGTTGTGTCCTCTCTTGGCAAGGGCATCGCGTCGGCCTCGCTGGCGGCGATTCTAGAGGCCCGCGGCCTCAAGGTCACCATGCTCAAGCTCGACCCGTACATCAACGTGGACCCGGGCACCATGAGTCCCTTCCAGCACGGCGAGGTGTTCGTCACCGAGGATGGCGCCGAGACGGATCTGGACCTTGGTCACTACGAGCGCTTTATTCGTACCAAGATGACTCAGGGCAACAACTTCACCACCGGCCGCGTGTACGAGCACGTGCTGCGCAAAGAGCGTCGTGGTGATTATCTGGGCGGCACGGTGCAGGTCATTCCGCATATCACCGATGAAATCAAGCAGCGCGTCTACGCCGGCGGTGAAGGCTTCGACGTGGCGCTGGTGGAAATCGGCGGTACCGTGGGCGATATCGAGTCGCTACCTTTCCTGGAGTCCATTCGCCAGATTCGCAGCGAGCAGGGCGCCAACCGTGCGCTGTTCATGCACCTGACGCTGGTGCCCTATATCAAGACGGCGGGCGAGACCAAGACCAAGCCTACCCAGCACAGCGTCAAGGAGCTGCGCTCGATCGGTATCCAGCCGGATATCCTGATCTGCCGCAGCGAAGTCGAGCTTGAAGAGAGCGAGCGCCGCAAGATTGCGCTGTTCACCAACGTCGAAGAGCGCGCCGTGGTACCGCTTCAGGATGCCGATACCATCTATCGCATTCCGCTGATGCTCCACGAGCACGGCCTGGACGACATTGTCTGCGACAAGCTGCGTCTTGAAGCCGAACCCGCCGATTTGTCCGAGTGGGTGAAGGTGCTGGATTCCAAGCTCAACCCGCTGAAGTCGGTCAGCATCGCCATGGTCGGTAAATACATGGAGCTGCTGGACGCGTATAAGTCGCTTAACGAAGCCTTGATTCACGCCGGTATCCAAGGGCGCATCAAGGTCAACGTTGACTATATCGACTCTGAAGATATCGAGCGCCACGGTACTGAGCGTCTGGCAGGTAAAGATGCCATTCTGGTGCCCGGCGGCTTTGGCGAGCGCGGCGTGGAAGGCAAGATTCTGGCCGCTCAGTTTGCGCGCGAAAACAACGTGCCTTACCTGGGTATCTGCTTAGGGATGCAGGTGGCGGTCATCGAGTTTGCACGTAACGTGGCCGGCTGGAAAGACGCCAACTCCACCGAGTTTACCCACGATACCCAGCACCCGGTGGTCGGTCTGATTACCGAATGGATCAACAAGGAAGGCAAAATCGAGCTGCGCGATGCGGCATCCGACCTTGGCGGTACCATGCGTCTGGGCGGTCAGGTGTGCCACCTGAAATCCGGCAGCAAGGCGCGTGAAGCCTACGGTTCTGATGAAATTTTCGAGCGCCACCGCCACCGCTTCGAAGTCAATAACCAGTTTATTGATGAGCTGGAGCAGGCCGGACTTGTGATCTCGGGTAAAAGTGTTGACCAGTCGCTGGTTGAAATGGTCGAGTTGGCTGATCACCCTTGGTACGTGGCCTGTCAGTTCCACCCGGAATTTACCTCTACTCCGCGTGACGGACATCCGCTATTCTCGGGCTTTGTGAATGCCGCGTTTGAGTACAAGACGGCGCGTACCCGGGCCCACGCGACACCTCAGGAATAAGGGGGAAGAAGATGTCTTCTCAAGCACCTTTCCAAGAGCGTCATATCAACGTTGCCGGCCTAACCGCCGGCAATTCTTTGCCGCTAATGTTGTTGGGCGGCATGAATGTGCTGGAGTCGGCCGAGCTTGCCGACGAAGTGGCCAGTGCCTATGTCGAGGTGACGAAAAAGCTCGGCATGCCCTATGTGTACAAGGCGAGCTTTGACAAGGCCAACCGCAGCTCCGTCCACTCCTATCGCGGCCCGGGAATCGAGAAGGGCTTGCAGATTTTGGCCGATATCAAGTCGCGCCATGGCGTGCCGATCATCACTGATGTTCATGAGCCCTGGCAGGCCGCACCGGCGGCCGAAGTGGCCGATATCATCCAACTGCCCGCTTTTCTGGCGCGCCAGACCGACCTGGTAGTGGCCATGGCCAAAACCGGCGCAGCCATCAATATCAAGAAACCCCAGTTTCTCGCGCCTCATGAGGTGCGCCATATCATTACCAAGTTTCAGGAGGCCGGTAACGACCGTCTGATGCTTTGCGAGCGCGGCTCAAGCTTTGGGTACAACAATCTGGTAGTGGATATGCTCGGCTTTGGCGACATGAAGCAGACCGGCTACCCACTCTTTTTTGATGTCACTCATGCGCTTCAACGCCCTGGCGGGCGCGCCGATAGCGCCGACGGCCGTCGTGCGCAGGTGGCAGAGCTTGCCCGTGCAGGTGTGGCGGTAGGTCTTGCCGGGTTGTTCCTTGAAGCGCACCCAGACCCGGACAATGCAAAGTGCGATGGCCCTTGCGCCTTGCCGCTTGACCAGCTTGAACCGTTTTTAACCCAGCTTTCGCAACTGGATTCACTGGTGAAAAATTTTGCGCCGTTGAGCATTCGCTGATCGCGGCCATCCATGCAGTACTCAATCTTCTATTAGACCGACAAACAAGGACACTGTCATGACCAAAATTGTAGATATCAGTGCACTGGAAGTACTCGATTCGCGCGGTAATCCGACGGTACTGGCGCGCGTGCGTCTTGAGAGCGGAGCGGTAGGCGAGGCCTGCGCGCCGAGCGGTGCTTCCACCGGTTCACGCGAGGCGTTAGAGCTGCGTGACGGCGACAAGGCACGCTACCTTGGCAAAGGTGTACTGAAGGCAGTTGAAGCGGTCAATGGCAAGATTCGGGATGCGCTGCTGGGAATGGATGCGCGTGATCAGCGTGGGCTGGACGACGCCATGCTGGCACTCGACGCTACCGAGAACAAGGCGAATCTGGGCGCCAACGCGATTCTAGCGGTTTCCCTGGCAGCTGCCAAAGCGGCCGCTAATGCCAAGGGCGTGCCGCTCTATGCACATATTGCCGAGCTTTATGGTCAGCCGGGCCAGTACAGCATGCCGGTACCCATGATGAATATCATCAATGGTGGCGAGCATGCCGATAACAACGTGGATATTCAGGAGTTCATGGTGCAGCCGGTCGGCGCCAAAAACTTCCGTGAAGGCCTGCGGATGGGCGCGGAAATTTTCCATGCCCTGAAAAAGGTACTGTCTGCCAAAGGGCTATCAACAGCCGTTGGTGATGAGGGTGGTTTTGCACCTGACCTGGCTTCCAATGCAGACGCTCTGGCGGTCATCAAGCAGGCCGTGGCTGATGCCGGTTATACCTTGGGTCAAGATATCACGCTGGCACTCGATTGCGCGTCTTCTGAGTTCTACAAGGATGGCCAGTATAATCTGTCCGGTGAAGGCAAAAGTTACGACGCTCAGGGCTTTACCGACTACTTGGCAGGCCTTTGCGACGAGTATCCAATCGTCTCCATCGAAGACGGCATGGATGAGTCTGACTGGGACGGCTGGAAAGCGCTGACCGACAAGCTGGGCGACAAGGTGCAGCTCGTAGGTGACGATCTGTTCGTGACCAACACGAAAATTCTCAAGCGCGGTATCGATGAGAAAATCGGCAACTCGATCCTGATCAAGTTCAACCAGATCGGCTCGCTTTCTGAAACGCTGGATGCCATCAAGATGGCTCAGGATGCCGGTTTTACCGCAGTTATTTCGCATCGCTCCGGCGAAACGGAAGACACTACGATTGCCGATTTGGCGGTCGGTACCTGTGCAGGCCAGATTAAAACAGGTTCGCTATGCCGTTCTGACCGAGTAGCCAAATACAACCGTTTGCTGGTAATTGAAGCAGAGTTAGGCGATGTTACTTACCCAGGTTTGAAGGCGATCAAGGGTCAGTAAAGGCTGTTTTCGCTTGTCACGTAAGAGATGTCTCAAAAATTTGTAAGACATCTCTTACAAATGACGACGAAAATCGCTCGGTTTAGGGTAAGAAAGATCGAAGTTTCTCATTAGTTAAACTTCATACTTTTGATTTCAAAACGTTTTTTAAAGAAAGGCGGACCCTAAGGGCTCGCCTTTTTGCATTTTGCCCGCCTTGAGAAGCCATCGTTATCTGCCACAATGCTTAACAGGACAGGGGAGGCAGGGATGCTTTAGACAGGATGCAATGTAACGGGGTGTAGACAGGTACGCCGGGTGCCACATTGATGTGAGCCTTGGTAGGGAAGTTACCTGAGGAGTTTGACACAGGGAGTGGTCAGAGGAAGTGCTTGGAGCGGGCGGCCTACGGGCCGCCTTTTTTTATGCCTGCTCGGTACTGAAGCGCCAAGAACTGTTTAAATACAATCAATTATGAAAAGTATTATTAGGTTATAAGTAAAATACATTTTTATTCCATGCTGCTATTACTTACCATGGCGCGCAAGAGTTAGCAGGCTACATTTCACGCCGGGCTGACGTCAGCGGTACATCACTGATGTGCCGTTTTTTTAGTTTAGGGGAGACGGTAAATATGCTTGGGTGGGTTACGATCAACGTGTTGGTCTTTGTGCTGGCCATCGCGTTGTTGGCGCGCTGGCAGCGAAGCGGCGCAAGCCTGTCGAAGGTGGTGTTAGCAGGGCTGGTAATCGGCGTTGGGTTGGGAGCGCTATTACAGTGGCTGTTTGCGGATTCGGCGGTACTTGAGGGGACTATCGACTGGGTCAATCTAGTAGGCGGCGGTTATGTTCAGCTGCTGAAAATGATCATCATGCCTTTGGTGCTGGTCACCATTCTTTCTGCTGTTACCCGGCTGCATGATGCCAGTGCGCTAGGCAAGATCAGTCTGGGCGTACTGGCCATGCTGATGATCACTACCGCCATCTCTGCCGTCATCGGTATCAGCATGACCCAGTTATTTGGTCTTTCTGCCGAAGGACTGGTGCAGGGGGCTCGTGAACTGGAGCGGGGGCAGGCTATCATTGAGCGCAGTGCCCAGGTTGCAGACCTGAGTGTGCCGCAACTGCTGCTTTCGTTTATTCCTGCCAACCCGTTTCAGGACCTGGCGGGTGCGCGCCCCACTTCCATTATCAGTGTGGTGATCTTTGCCACGTTTCTGGGCATGGCGGCGCTGGGTATCAAGCGTGAAAATGCGGCACTTGGCGATAAGCTGATCGAAGGTATCGACCTTGTGCAGAAGTGGATCATGCGCTTGGTGCGCATGGTGATTCGCCTGACGCCTTACGGGGTAATGGCGCTGATGACCAAGGTGGTATCCACCTCTAACATGGGCGATATTCTCGGCCTGCTCGGCTTCGTGGTCGCATCCTACGTCGGCCTGACGCTGATTCTGGTCATGCACGCGCTATTCCTGCTGGGTGTTGGGGTCAATCCGCGGCGCTATTTCTATAAGGTATGGCCGGTGCTGACCTTCGCCTTTACCTCACGCTCCAGCGCGGCCACGATTCCCTTGAATATCGAAGCCCAGGTGAGCCGTATTGGCGTGCCGCCCGCGATTGCTAATTTTGCTGCCTCCTTTGGCGCAACGATTGGGCAAAACGGCTGTGCGGGCCTGTATCCTGCGATGCTGGCCATGATGATCGCGCCTACCGTAGGTATCGATCCGCTATCGTTTGAGTTTTTGGCTACGCTGGTATTGGTGGTTACACTTGCGTCTTTCGGCATTGCCGGTGTCGGCGGTGGGGCAACCTTTGCGGCCATCATCGTGCTTTCGACGCTCGATTTGCCGATTGCCCTGGCGGGCCTTTTGATCTCCATCGAGCCACTGATCGACATGGGCCGCACAGCGATTAACGTGAATGGCTCGATGATGGCGGGCACGGTGACCAGTCGCCTACTCAATCAGCACGATGGCGATGTCTTTGCATCTAATGATGATCAGTTGGGCGAGCCTAAAGCGGCGTAAGCTTATGGGTGTATCGTTCAGCCAGTAGAAAGCAGACAGAGCAGTAGAAAGTCAAAAGCCACCTCCGGGTGGCTTTTCGCTTTTTGAGCGCTATAACAGTCGCCAGGATGGAGAGGCGGCCATAAAAAAACCAGCGAGGACGCTGGTTCTTCAATACGCTGACGCGGCGAGGTTAACGTTCGAGCTTCTCGATTTTGCCGCTCTTGCCATCCCACTCTTCAGCATCCGGCAGGGCATCTTTCTTTTCAGAAATATTGGGCCACACTTCCGAAAGCTCGGCGTTAATCTCGATAAACTGCTCCTGGCCATCGGGCAGCTCATCTTCTGAGAATATCGCCTCGGCCGGACACTCGGGCTCGCACAGGGCGCAGTCGATGCACTCATCCGGGTGAATAACCAGGAAGTTGGGGCCTTCGTAAAAGCAGTCAACCGGGCAAACTTCGACACAGTCGGTGTATTTGCATTGGATGCAGTTTTCGGTAACGACAAACGTCATCGCGCTATCCCTCTTGCGGGACCGGGGTAGGTCCCGGTCATGGTCAATCGTGAATGGTTATAAAACAGCCGTTTTTTATAAGCTAAAAAAAGTATGGGCGACATTCTAGTGGTGCCCATACCTAACGGCAAGCTCTTGGCCGTGTTCTCTTGCGCCAATTACAATAAGTCGCGCCATTGATAGATCAGGGCCAGCGCTTCTCGGGGCGATAAATCATCCACATCCGCCCGCTCAAGTGCCTCTATTACCGGGTGGGGGGAGCTTGCAAACAGGTCGTTTTGCTGAGGTGGCGAAACTGCGGCCGACGATGGCTGGGCCGGGGTTTGCCAAGACGATGGCCGCATCTGCTGAGTGTCCACATCGCGCTGCTCAAGCGCAACCAGCTTTTCGCGGGCGCGGCTGATCACGTGGGTAGGCACACCGGCCAGCTGCGCCACCTGAAGGCCATAGCTCTGGCTGGCGGGCCCTGCTTCAATACGGTGCATGAAGACGATAGTGTCGCCGTGTTCGGTCGCGGTTAGGTGGATGTTGGCAACACCTTCGGCCTGTTCAGGCAGAGCGGTCATTTCAAAATAGTGGGTAGCAAACAGGGTAAGCGCGCGCGCCTGAGCCAGGTGCTCGGCGCTGGCCCATGCAAGGGATAGACCGTCAAAAGTGCTGGTACCCCGGCCAATCTCATCCATCAATACCAGGCTGTGCTCGGTGGCGTTATGCAGAATATTGGCCGTTTCGGTCATCTCGACCATAAAGGTGGAACGCCCCCCGGCCAGGTCATCCGATGAGCCTATACGGGTGAATATGCGATCAATGGGGCCGATCTCTGCCGCATCGGCGGGCACGAAACTGCCGCTATGGGCCAGCAGGGCAATCAGAGCAGTCTGGCGCATATAGGTCGATTTACCGCCCATGTTGGGCCCGGTAATGATCAGCATGTGACGCTCAGGCGATAGCACCACGTCATTGGGGACAAAGGGCTTGTCGCTTACCTGTTCCACCACCGGATGACGACCTGCGGTAATGGTGATGCCAGTTTCGTCACTCAAGGTTGGGCGTACCCAGCCAAGCGCGTCGGCCCGCTCGGCAAAGGCGCACAGCACGTCCAGTTCGGCAAGCGCCCGGGAAGTGCCCTGTAGTTCATTGAGCATCCCATTAAGCTCGCCAAGCAGTCGATCATACAGCCACTTTTCACGGGTAAGGGCGCGCGACTTGGCAGAAAGCGCCTTATCTTCGAACTCCTTGAGTTCGGGAATAATAAACCGCTCGGCGTTTTTCAGCGTCTGGCGGCGAATATAGTCCGCAGGCGCTTGCTGGGCTTGGGAGCGGGGCAGCTCGATAAAGTAGCCGTGCACGCGGTTGTAGCCGACCTTCAGGTTGGCAAGCCCTGTGCGTTCGCGCTCGCGAAGCTCTAGTTGAACCAGGTAGCTGCCCGCGTTTTCGGCCATGCCGCGGTGTTCATCAAGCTCGGCATCAAAACCATCGGCAATCACGCCGCCATCACGGATCACCACCGGCGGGTTCTCAATCAACGCGCGGCTCAGTGTGTCGGCAAGCTCGGGGTAGGGGCGAATGTGAGGGCGCAGGTTATCCAGCGCACTGCCTTGCTCGACGGCGCCCAGCTGCTGCTCAAGAAGCGGTAGCGTATTAAGGGCGTCCCGCAGGCGGGCCAAGTCGCGCGGGCGGGCACTATAAAGGGCCACGCGGGCCAGAATGCGTTCCACATCGCCCACATCGTTAAGCGTATCACGCAGTGACATATACGCTGCGTCCAGGCTTAGTAGGGCAACGCCGGCCTGACGGCCCTGCACGATGTCGCGCTGGCGTAGGGGCCGGTTCAGCCAGCGTTTCAAAAGGCGGGAGCCCATGGCGGTGGTGCAGGTGTCCAGGACGCTTGCAAGCGTATTGTCAGCACTGCCGCCGAGATTGATGTCAATTTCCAGGTTGCGTCGACTGGCGGCATCGATCACTACTGCATCGTCGCGGTTCTCGACGCTGATGGCGGTCACATGCGGCAGGCGCGAGCGTTGGGTGTCGCGAGCGTAATCGATCAACACCCCGGCCGCCACCAGGGCCGTGCTCAGGTGGGCGCAGCCAAATCCGCGTAAATCCTGCACTTCAAACTGGTCGCACAAACTGCGGTTGGCGCTTTCCAGATCGAACAGCCATTCGCCCTGACGCCGCAAGCTACGCTTTTGCGACCACATGTCGGGTAGTGTGAGGCTTTCCGGTACCAGCAGCTCCGCAGGCGAGAGACGGGTAAGTTCAGCGAGCATTTCAGCTTCGCTTTCCACTTCCAGTACGCTAAAACGTCCGCTTGACAGTTCAAGCCAGGCAAGCCCCCAGCGGTCGCTGCCGGGCGCGAGGGCCACCAGCACGTTGTCACGCCGCGCATCCAAAAGCGCCTCATCGTGCAGGGTGCCGGGCGTCACGATACGCACTACCTGCCGCTCAACCGGCCCCTTGCTGGTAGCCGGGTCGCCAATCTGCTCGCAGATAGCCACGGATTCGCCGGTTGCCACTAGGCGTGCCAGGTAACCTTCGGCGCTATGGTAAGGAACGCCCGCCATAGGAATGGGCTTACCCCCTGATTGGCCGCGCTGTGTGAGCGTGATATCCAAAAGCGCCGCCGCGCGCTTGGCATCATCAAAAAACAGCTCGTAAAAGTCCCCCATCCGGTAAAACAGAAGGACTTCAGGGTGTTCGCGTTTGATCTTCAAGTACTGCGTGATCATGGGCGTATTGGGGGGGATGGCCTGTGACATGGGCGTCCTGATTGAGCGTAGCGCAAGCCTCTTGGCTCGCAGCATGTTCATGGGGCAGTTTCTTCTGAACGGTTTTTAAGCAATTTCGTTGAGAAAGCTAAACGCAGTATTCTACGCTGACTGATATCTTACATGAAGGAGCGGTCATGACGCCCAGCGTATCCAGCCTGAAGAATCTTGATTTGTCCCTGCTGGCGCAGCGCCTTGGAAAGCTTTGCCAGCAGTTGCAGGTAGAAGTGACCACGGCAGAGTCGTGTACCGGGGGTGGCATAGCTTGCGCAATTACCTCGGCACCAGGCAGTTCGGCCTATTTCACGACGGGCTATGTGACCTATGCAAATACGGCAAAAACGCGGCTTGTTGGCGTTTCAGACGCTACACTACAGGCACATGGTGCGGTCAGTGAGGCAGTGGTTAAAGCAATGGTCGCCGGTGCCTGCCAAGATAGCGGCGCGCAGCTTGGGGTAGCAGTCAGCGGCGTGGCAGGCCCCGATGGTGGTAGTGCTGAAAAGCCGGTAGGTACCGTGTGGTTGGCCTGGGGTAACGTTAATCACCAGGAGGCCGAGTGTTTTCATTTTCCCGGTGATCGTCAGGCGGTACGCGAGCAGGCGGTACGCGAGGCCCTGGCAGGGCTGGTCGCACGTTTAGATGCTCAGGCTGATGGTCAGGGTGAGAAATAATCGTTAAAAACCGCGTTGAGGATTTATTTAGCGACGGATTTTTGGCATAATACTGGTTAATTATACAGTCTGTGATGAGGGTGTTTGCATGGCTCAGGATGACAATCGTACGAAAGCGTTAAACGCTGCACTTAGCCAGATTGATCGTCAGTTCGGCAAGGGCACGGTCATGCGCTTGGGTGACGCGCCCCGCGTCGTGATGCCGTCAGTATCTACAGGCTCCCTGGGGCTGGATATTGCCTTGGGCATTGGCGGTTTGCCCTTTGGCCGTGTGGTGGAAATTTACGGCCCGGAGTCCTCGGGTAAAACCACACTAACGCTTTCCGTGATCGCCCAGGCGCAGAAGCAGGGTAAGGTATGTGCGTTCGTGGACGCCGAGCACGCGCTCGACCCAACCTATGCCGAAAAGCTGGGCGTCAACCTGGATGACCTGCTGGTATCCCAGCCGGATACCGGTGAGCAGGCGCTTGAAATCACCGATATGCTGGTGCGCTCCGGCGGCGTCGACGTCATCATTATCGACTCCGTGGCGGCGCTGACACCTCGTGCGGAAATCGAAGGTGAAATGGGCGATTCCCACGTTGGTCTGCAGGCGCGTCTTATGTCTCAGGCACTGCGCAAGATTACGGGTAACATCAAAAACGCCAACTGCCTAGTGGTGTTTATCAACCAGATCCGCATGAAGATCGGCGTGATGTTTGGTAGCCCCGAAACCACCACTGGTGGTAACGCACTGAAGTTCTACGCCAGTGTGCGCCTGGATATTCGCCGCACCGGTTCGGTAAAAGCAGGTGATGAAGTCACCGGTAACGAAACCCGTGTGAAAGTGGTGAAAAACAAGGTGGCACCACCATTCCGTCAGGCTGAGTTCCAGATTCTGTACGGCAAGGGGATCTATCATGCCGGTGAGGTGGTTGATCTCGGCGTGCAGTGCAACCTGGTCGACAAGGCGGGTGCCTGGTACAGCTACAAAGGCAGCAAGATCGGTCAGGGCAAGGCAAATGCTGCTCAGTACCTTGAAGAACATCCGGAAATCATGGAAGAGATCGAAAGCCAGATCCGTGATCAGCTGCTGGCCAAGGCCGACCCGAAAAAAGAAGAGGCCCCGGCGGCTGATGTATCGGCCGATGCTGACGACGATCTGCTGTAACGCTTATGTTCGCTTCGTCACGTGATGCAACGCCACGCGACATTGCTGTTCAGCTGCTATCTCGGCGCGAATACTCGCGCGCCGAGATAGCGCAAAAGCTAAAACAGAAAGCGTTTGATAACGCAGATATCGAAGCGTGCTTGGACACGCTTGAAGAGCAGGGACTTCAATCTGACGCCCGCTTTGCCGAAAGCTTTGTGCGGTCGCGGATCATACGCGGCCAAGGTGTGATACGTATCAAGGGTGAATTGCGCCAACGCGGCGTTAATCAGGAAACCCTTAATGAAGCGCTAGCCCACGTCGAAGAAAGCGAAGGCGTGGACTGGTTTGAACTTGCCAAGGAAACCTTGGCACGACGCTTCTCCTCCCCGGGTGAAAACCCCAAAGAGCGAGCCAAGCGTGAGCGCTTTCTAGCGTCACGTGGCTTCGATTTTGAACAAATTCGTTACGCGCTCTCTTGCCTGTAAAGCCTTATTTCATCACTATTATGTCTGATCAACTTCTGGCGTCTTTAGCTTTCAGCCACTAACTGCCGCTTTAGTCGTTTGACAACTGCGCTATAATGGCGCTTTTGCGACCCCAGCGGGTAGTAGCGACAGCGCCCTGGGGCATCATGCTTTATTGTTACGGATACCCTATGAAAAGCGCAGAGATTAGGCAGGCCTTTTTATCCTTTTTCGAAGAGCAGGGACATACTATTGTCCCCACCAGCTCGCTGGTGCCAGATAACGACCCTACGCTGCTATTCACTAATGCGGGTATGGTGCCTTTTAAAGATGTGTTCCTTGGCCGCGATCCGCGCCCCTACGTTCGCGCAACGTCTTCCCAGCGCTGCGTGCGCGCGGGCGGTAAGCACAACGACCTGGATAACGTGGGCTATACAGCGCGTCACCACACCTTTTTCGAGATGCTGGGCAACTTCAGCTTCGGCGATTACTTCAAGCGTGATGCCATTCGTTTCGCCTGGACGTTTCTGACCGAAACACTGGGGCTTCCCAAGGAGAAGCTCTGGGTAACGGTACATATCAGCGACGATGAAGCCGAGCGTATCTGGAAAGATGAGATCGGCATCGACCCCGAGCGCTTCTCCCGCCTGGATGAAGACAACTTCTGGCAAATGGGTGATACCGGCCCTTGCGGCCCCAGTTCGGAAATCTTCTTTGATCATGGCCCTGAGGTCTGGGGTGGCCCTCCCGGCAGCGCCGATGAAGATGGCGACCGCTACATCGAGATCTGGAACCTGGTCTTCATGCAGTTCGACCGCGATGCCCAGGGCACGCTGAACCCGCTGCCCAAGCCTTCCATTGATACCGGCATGGGCCTTGAGCGCGTATCTGCCGTTATGCAGGGCGTGCACTCCAACTACGAGATCGACCTGTTTCAGAACCTGCTTCAGGCGGCGGCCAAGGCGACGGGGCACGCCGATACCGCAACCCCATCGCTGCGCGTTATTGCCGACCATATCCGTTCGTGTGCCTTTTTGATTGCCGATGGCGTGCTGCCGTCCAATGAAGGCCGTGGCTATGTGCTGCGGCGTATCATCCGTCGGGCCATTCGTCATGGCCATAAGCTGGGCGCTACCAAGCCGTTCTTCCATACCCTGGTAGACGCTTTGGATGCCGAAATGGGTGAAGCCTACCCTGAGCTTCGCGATGCCCGTGCGCAAATCGCCCGCGTGCTGCTTAAAGAAGAAGAGCAGTTTGCGCGCACCCTGGATCACGGCATGGGCTTGCTGAATGCGGCCCTTGAAGAGCTTGACGGCGATGTGCTTTCTGGCGAAACCGTGTTCAAGCTTTACGATACCTACGGCTTCCCGTTTGACCTGACGGCCGATGTCTGCCGTGAGCGTGGCGTCACGCTTGATGAAGCAGGCTTTCAGCGCGAGCTTGAAGCCCAGCGTGAGCGCGCCCGCGCCGCCAGCCAGTTTGGCGGGGACTACAGCGCGTCAATCGAGCTTGAGGGCACAACCGACTTTACCGGCTACGACCGGCTGGAAGATCAGGCCAAGGTAACCGCGCTGGTCGACAGCGAAGGCAATGCCCTAGCGGCGCTAGAGGAAGGGCAAAAAGGCACCGTGGTGTTGGATCGCACGCCGTTTTACGGCGAGTCGGGCGGTCAGGTAGGCGATACCGGTTACCTGCATGTAGACGGTGGGCGTTTTCAGGTCACCGATACCCAGAAGCAGAGCGGTCACCACCTGCACCAGGGCATCATGGTGGCAGGTACCCTTGAGGTAGGCGCCAGCGTACGCGGCGAAGTGGACGCCAGCCTGCGTTCGGCAACGATCCGCAATCACTCGGCGACCCACCTGCTGCATAAAGCACTACGCATGGTGCTGGGCGATCACGTACAGCAGAAGGGCTCACTGGTGAATGCTGAGCGCCTGCGCTTTGACTTCAGCCACTTCGAGCCGATGAGCGCTGATCAGCTGGCAGAGGTCGAGCGTCTAGTGAACGAGCAAATTCTGGCCAACGCGGCGACGCAAGTCGAGCAGATGAGTCTGGAGCAAGCCAAGGCCAAAGGGGCGGCAGCGCTGTTTGAAGCCAAGTATGCGGAAAATGTGCGCGTATTGACCATCGGCGCTGACGACTTCTCAATCGAGCTGTGCGGCGGTACTCACGTTGCAAGAAGCGGCGATATCGGCTGCTGCCATATCGTCAGTGAAGTGGGTATTGCTTCTGGCGTGCGACGCATCGAGGCAATTACCGGCGAGAATGCACTGGCTTATTTCTGTGAGCAGGAAGCCCGCGTGCAGCGTCTGGGCGAGCGCTTGAAAACCAAGCCCGAGCAGGTTGAAGCCCGCGTCGAGTCGCTGGTTGAACGTAATCGCAGCCTGGAAAAAGAGCTTGAGCAGTTGAAGGCTAAGCTGGCCAGCGCGGCGGGTAGCGATATGCTAGGTCAGGCGCAGGAAATAGGCGGCGTTAAGCTGCTTGCAACACAGCTGGAAGGGGTATCCGGTAAGGATCTGCGCGGCGTGCTCGATCAGCTGAAAAACAAGATTGGCTCCGGCGTCATCATTCTGGGCGTGGCCGATGAAGCGGCCGGCAAGGTGAGCCTGATTGCCGGCGTGACCCAGGATTTGACCGGGCGTGTTAAAGCCGGTGAGCTGGTGAATCATGTGGCCTCGCAGGTAGGCGGCAAAGGCGGCGGCCGCGCTGACATGGCGCAGGCCGGGGGTAGTCAGCCAGAGGCGCTGCCCGATGCCTTGAATAGCGTGCCTGCGTGGCTTGAAAATATACTTAGCTAATCAAAAAGGCCGGTGGCATTATCAGCAACCGGCCTTTTGCCAACTTAAGAGAAATTACGTTTCATCCTCCATTCCCGAACGAATAGGAAAAAACGGCATATGGCACTATACGTACAGAAGTTCGGTGGCACCTCGGTAGGCTCAGTCGACCGTATTAAAGCCGTGGCGGAAAAGGTCAAGGGCTTTCGTGATCAGGGGCATCAGGTCGTGGTCGTGGTCTCCGCCATGAGCGGAGAGACCAACCGATTGACCGATATGGCCAACGCGCTTAATGAAGACCCCGCCCCGCGCGAAATGGATATGCTGCTCTCCACCGGTGAGCAGGTCACCATTTCACTTCTTGCCATGGCGCTGCAGCAGATTGGTGTATCAGCCACTTCTCACACCGGTGCGCAGGTAGGTATTCATACCGATAGTGCCTACACCAAAGCCCGTATTCAGCGCATTGAAACCGATGATCTCAAGGCCGACCTGGAAGCAGGCAAGGTTGTGGTAGTCGCCGGTTTCCAGGGCGTTGATGAGAACGGCAATATCACGACCCTGGGCCGCGGCGGCTCGGACACCACCGGCGTGGCGCTGGCGGCGGCCCTGGGCGCCGACGAGTGCCAGATCTATACCGATGTCGACGGGGTTTATACCACCGACCCCCGCGTATGCACCAAGGCGCAGCGCCTGGAAAGCATTACGGTGGAAGAAATGCTGGAACTTGCAAGCCTGGGCTCTAAAGTGCTGCAGATTCGCGCGGTAGAGTTTGCAGGCAAGTACAACGTTCCCCTGCGGGTACTGTCGAGCTTCGAAGATGGCCCCGGTACCCTAATTGTTGCAGATGCTGACCAAGACGAGGACTCCATGGAAGAACCGCTGATTTCCGGTATCGCGTTTACCAAAAACGAAGCCAAGCTGACGCTGTTGCATACCCCCGATGTACCGGGTGTTGCCTCGCGTATTCTTGGCCCGATTGCCGATGCCAATATCGAAGTCGACATGATCGTGCAAAATGTGGCGCCGGCAGGTGACTACACCGATTTCACCTTTACCGTCGCGAAAGGCGATTACAAGGCTACCAAGAAGCTGCTCGAAGAAACCGTCATTCCCGATCTGGGCGGTGGCGAGCTGCGTGGCGATGATAATATCGCCAAGGTATCCTTGGTGGGTGTAGGCATGCGCTCGCATGCCGGGGTTGCCTCAAAAATGTTCCGCGTTCTGGCCGATGAAAACGTCAATATCCGCATGGTTTCCACGTCCGAAATCAAGATCTCGGTCGTGATCGATGAAAAGCATATGGAACTGGCGGTTAACGCGTTACATAAAGCATTTGGTTTAGATAAATCAAACATAGAATCTGAATAACGTTTCTGCCTTAAACCTTCTACGCTAAAGAGGTACTCGCTACCGTTGGTGGTGAGCTTTCTTTCAACGGGAGGTTTAAGTGTCATGGAGCAACAGCCATTGGTGACAGCGCCACTATGCCGCATAATGGCGTAGTGGTCCCCTTTGGCGGACACAACCCGTTGTATAAAACGTCTGAGAAGGAGATCAGCCATGCTCATCCTAACTCGCCGTGTTGGCGAAACGCTGATGATTGGTGATGAAATCACCGTCACAGTGCTAGGTGTGAAAGGTAACCAGGTACGTATCGGCGTCAATGCGCCGAAAGATGTTGCTGTACACCGTGAAGAGATCTATCAGCGCATTCAGCGCGAACGTAATAGCGAAAGTGAAACAGAGTAAATGGCCGATTGTGTCACGCCCATTAAAGGGCGTTTAAACGGTAACGTTAAGCTGGCGCGAAAAAAATCGACACAGGGCTAGACACTAGCCGCTAAAATCGGTAACATTCGCGCCGTGCTGTTGAGGAGAGGTGGCCGAGTGGCTGAAGGCGCTCCCCTGCTAAGGGAGTATAGGGTTTATAGCCCTATCGAGGGTTCGAATCCCTCCTTCTCCGCCAGCTGCACATTAGAAGATGCGCCCGTAGCTCAGCTGGATAGAGTACCTGACTACGAATCAGGGGGTCGGAGGTTCGAATCCTCCCGGGCGCGCCATCTTCTAACCTGATGTAAGGCGATAGCCCTTGTGTACTCCATTTTCTTTAATGAGTATTTACATCTCTAAAGCGCCCGTAGCTCAGCTGGATAGAGTACCTGACTACGAATCAGGGGGTCGGAGGTTCGAATCCTCCCGGGCGCGCCAGATTCCAAACCCGTTCTCTTCTTGAGAGCGGGTTTTCTGTTTTCTAGCCTGATCGAGATGGCTCGCGTCTCGATCTTGGATCGTTTAGAGCGCCCCGCTTAGCGTGGGCGCTTTTTTTTGGCCTGTGGTTTGGCCTCCATGCTTCAATTAGAGGCTAAGGCTTTCAAGTTCAGCCAGAGGCATGTCCGCCACCAAGCTTGAAAGCAGGGTCTCAAGGTCGGTTAGGCGCTTGACCCGATGGAAGTGCTGATTGGCCTCTGCGTTGCCCTGGCGCATCTGGGCAAGCCACTGCTTTACCAGTGAAACTACAATGCGGTCGGGTAAATGCTGGCGCTGTAGATCGGCATACTCTCTAAGAACGCTGGCGCGCATTTCCCAGGTGGTTTCAGGCAACCGCTCGCCGGTTTGCTGCCAGTGACGAATGCGCGGCGCAAGCCAGGGGTCAGCCAGCGCGCTACGCCCCAGCATCACATCCCGACAGCCTGAAAGCGTGCGCGCCTTCCAGTAAGCCTCCAAAGACCATATATCCCCATTGGCGACTACCGGTATCGATACTTGCTGACGTACTCGGCCAATCCATTCCCAGTGAGCCGGAGGACGATAGCCTTCATCCCGGGTACGCCCATGTACTACTAATCGCGCAGCGCCCCCCGATTCGGTTGCCTGAGCACAAGCAACCGCCAGACGACGATCAGAAAACCCCAGGCGAATTTTAGCGGTTACCGGGATTTCTCCGCCAAGCGCTTCAGCTACGGCCTTGACCGCCTGATAGACACGCTCAGGACGGCGGAGTAGCGAGGCGCCGCCATCGTGACGATTGACCAGTTTGGCCGGACAGCCGAAATTAAGATCAACGCTTAGCGCGCCGAGCGCAAGCGCCTGGCGGGCGTTCTCGGCAAGCGCCTCAGGATCAGAGCCAAGTAGCTGTATATGCACGGGAACGCCACTTGGCGTCGCCACAGGGCGCTTGGCAAGCTCGGGGCAGTGACGGTAGAACACGCGGGGTGGTAAGCGCGTATCCACCACGCGGACAAACTCGGTAACAGTCCAGTCGAATCCTGCCTGACGCGTCAACAGCTCACGAGTGAGCGCATCGATGACGCCTTCCATCGGGGCAAGGCCAATCTTTCCGTTTTGTAGTAAATTAACAACCATGACTTCCACTATGGCGCGATTGCAAACTATGCTAGGTGTGGCAGGTTAGTGTATTACTTTCATTACGCCAAGGAGCTTTTATCGTCCTTAGGGGCTTGATGAGCGCCTAACAACAGGAGGGGAGTTATGCAGGATTCGGAGCTGCTCCAGGAGGGCCTGGCCATTATGGGGCTGGGTATGGGGTTTGTTTTTGTTTTTCTTACAGTTTTAGTGGTTAGTGTTACGTTGATGTCAAAATTGGTTGGGCGTTTTCAGCCGTTGTCGGCACCGGCCTCGCCAGGTTCTCAAGGCGTGCGTGCACCAGTGCATGCGGATAACGACGCCGAGATTCAGGCGGTCATCAGTGCTGCGGTGCATCGTTATCGTTCTTCGCCACCAAATTAAACGACCCGCACTTTGTTGACTACGACATTCAAATCGGCTTTTTTTGTTAGTTTTACTACATATCTATAATTTCAACGTGTGAGCTATCGCCATGAACGAGACAAAACGCCCGCTGGGAATTACCGATGTTGTGCTGCGCGACGCCCATCAGTCGCTGTTTGCCACTCGCCTGCGCCTTGAAGACATGCTGCCTATCGCCGAAAAGCTGGATCGCGTCGGCTACTGGTCGCTTGAAACCTGGGGCGGCGCCACCTTCGATGCGTGCATTCGCTACCTGGGCGAAGACCCTTGGGAGCGTATTCGGGCTCTGAAAGAAGCCATGCCCAATACGCCGCAAGCCATGCTGCTGCGCGGCCAGAACCTGCTGGGCTATCGGCACTACGCCGATGATGTGGTCGACAAGTTTGTCGAGCGGGCCAAGTATAACGGTGTCGACGTGTTCCGTGTGTTTGATGCCATGAACGACCCGCGCAATTTAGAGCGCGCTATCAAGGCGGTGCGTCAGGTAGGCGGCCACGCTCAGGGCACCATTTCCTATACGGTAAGTCCGGTCCATACCCTGGATAGCTGGGTCGACCTTGCCTCAACCATTGCGGCAATGGGTGCAGACTCGCTGGCTATCAAGGATATGGCGGGGCTTTTGACGCCGTATACAGCGTTTGAGCTGGTAACCCGTCTGAAGAAAAACTTATCTATTCCCGTTCACCTGCACTGTCACGCCACCACCGGACTATCTACCTCCACCATACTTAAAGCGGTAGAAGCCGGCATCGATAACGTGGATACGGCCATTTCCTCCATGTCCATGACCTATGGCCATAGTCCGACTGAGTCCGTTGTGGCGATGCTTAAAGATACCGACCGCGATACCGGATTGGATCTTGAACTACTCGAAGACATCGCCAGCTACTTCCGCGAAGTGCGCAAGAAATATGCCGCCTTTGAAGGCTCGCTGCGCGGTATCGACTCGCGCATTCTAGTAGCACAGGTGCCGGGCGGCATGCTTACTAACATGGAAGGCCAGCTCAAGGAGCAGGGCGCGGGTGACAAGCTGGACGACGTGCTGGAAGAAATCCCCCGCGTGCGCGAGGACTTGGGCTTTATTCCGCTGGTCACGCCTACCTCGCAAATCGTCGGTACCCAGGCGGTCATGAACGTGATGATGGGTGAGCGCTACAAGTCGATCTCCAAGGAAGTGCAGGCGCTTCTGAAAGGCGAGTACGGCGCAGCCCCCGCGCCGTTCAACAAGGAGCTTCAGGCGCGCGTGCTGGAAGGCGGTGAACCGATCACCTGCCGCCCAGCGGATAACCTTCAGCCGGAAATGCAGCGCCTCGCAGCGGAACTTAAAGAGAAGGCCGGTGCGGAAAAAATACGCATGGCCGAAGGCGAACGCGAGCTGGACGACGTATTGACCTACGCCCTGTTCCCTCAGATTGGCCTCAAGTTTCTCAAGAACCGCGACAACCCCGATGCCTTTGAGCCCGCCCCCCAGGCTGCCGGCAGCGAAATGGCCAAGGTGCCGAGTACGATCAAGGCTAGTACCCCGGCGCCCGCCCGTGGCCCGGAAACCTATACCGTCAAGCTCAATGGCAAGGCATTTGTCGTTGAAGTGTCTGAAGGCGGGGATATCGGCCAGGTTCAAGAAACCACGAGCGCCTCGTCTGTGCCTTCACCGGCACCTGTTGCGAGCAGCGGCGAGAGCATTGCCGCGCCGCTTGCCGGCAATATCTTCAAAGTGAACGTGCGCCCGGGCGATCAGGTCGCCGAAGGGGATGTAGTGATCATCCTTGAAGCGATGAAAATGGAAACCGAAATTCGTGCCAGCAGCGCCGGTACGGTCTCGAAAGTTAACGTTAGCGAAGGCGACAGCGTAGCTGTTGGTGACGCACTGATTGAGCTTTAAGGGCACCCGGGCATGGAAAAACTAATCACCTTATGGGAAGGCTCGGGGCTTTATAACCTCGAGCTTGGCCAGGCGGTCATGATCGTGGTGGGGTTATTGCTACTCTACCTGGCGATTCACAAGAAGTTTGAGCCGCTCTTGCTGGTGCCTATCGGCTTTGGCGGGATTCTGGCCAATATCCCAGAAGCGGGGCTTGCCATCTCGGCGTTGGACCAGGCCATTGAAGTGGCAAGGCCGGCAGTGCTGCAACAGATAAGTGCCGCGCTTGGCACCACCCTTGACCCGCTTGCTGGCGTAGAAAATTGGCGCGAGACGTTGAAGCTGCTGGCTCATGGTGACGTAGCGCCGGATCAGCTGCGCGCCGCCAGAGATATCGCGATGAGCGTCGGCTACAGCGACGGCATGTTGTATAACTTCTATCGGGTGGCCATCGCATCAGGCATTGCACCGCTGCTGATCTTTATGGGCGTGGGTGCGATGACCGATTTTGGCCCGCTTCTGGCAAACCCGCGCACGCTGTTTCTGGGGGCGGCCGCCCAGTTTGGGATCTTCGCCACGCTGTTTGGCGCCGTGCTCTTAACCTCGATGGGCGTAATGGATTTCTCGCTCAACCAGGCGGCGGCCATCGGCATCATTGGCGGGGCTGACGGGCCGACCTCGATCTACGTCTCGAGCGTCCTTGCGCCTGAACTGCTTGGCGCGATCGCGGTGGCCGCCTATGCCTATATGGCGCTGGTGCCGTTGATCCAACCGCCTATCATGCGTCTTCTCACTACTGAGAAAGAGCGCCAGATCACCATGACGCAGCTGCGCCCGGTATCCAAGCTGGAAAAGATCGTTTTTCCGCTGATGCTGCTGATTCTGGTAGCACTGTTTCTGCCCGATGCGGCACCGCTTTTAGGCATGTTCTGCTTTGGTAATTTGATGCGCGAATGTGGCGTCGTCGAGCGGCTTTCCGATACGGCTCAGAATGCGCTGATCAATATCGTGACCATCATCTTAGGGCTTTCGGTGGGATCAAAGCTGATGGCCGACAGTTTCCTCTCGGTGCAAACCCTGGGCATTCTAGGCTTGGGTATCATCGCCTTCGGAATTGGTACGGCGGCGGGTGTGTTAATGGCCAAGCTGATGAACCTGATGAGCCGTATGCCGATTAACCCGCTGATTGGCGCGGCCGGCGTATCCGCCGTGCCCATGGCTGCACGGGTAGCCAATAAGGTCGGGCTTGAAGCGAATCCACATAACTTCCTGTTGATGCATGCCATGGGCCCGAATGTGGCGGGAGTGATCGGCTCTGCCGTGGCCGCTGGGGTCATGATTAAATATCTGGGATAAACCCTGAGAATAGGTGGGCGCAGCAGTAATGCCCAATACACGGCTTACGGGTTACTCCGTAAGCCGTTTTTTATGGCTCAGGAAGCGGGTATATTTACCAGGCTAACGTCCAGAGTGCATTTTAAGCGGTTTTCCAGCGGGGAAATATCAAACACCTGATCGCGAGGCCAGCCAATGGTCAGCTGCGCGCCGTTACCGTCGTAATCGACCTGTTCAACGGGAATGGACTGCTCACTGCACCAAGTGCGGGCAATGGCTTCATTAGCAAACGACAACCGCAGATGATAAGCATCGCGCTCGATCACTTCACGGGTAGGCAGGCTTTCCAGCGCATGGCTGACCGCATGGGCATAAGCGCGCGCCAAGCC
This sequence comes from Vreelandella populi, assembly GCF_003989825.1. GTDB lineage: Bacteria > Pseudomonadota > Gammaproteobacteria > Pseudomonadales > Halomonadaceae > Vreelandella > Vreelandella populi. The sequence goes on along the minus strand of NZ_RZHE01000006.1, from coordinate 431,589 downwards.
ACCGGTACCCAGTTTGGTGCCACCAAAGTAGCGAATCACCACACCGCCGATTTCACCCAGTTGGCTGCCCTGCAGTACCTGATACATGGGGCGCCCCGCCGTGCCGCCAGGCTCGCCGTCATCAGAGAAGCCAATGCGCGTCTGCTCGCCAGGAGGGCCGGCTATATAAGCCGTGCAGTGATGGCTGGCGTTGGGGTGAGTAGCCCTGGCCGCCTCAAGCAGCGCGCTAAAGGCGTCAATGTCCGGCGCGTGGCATAGCCAGGTAATAAACTGGCTCTTTTCGACTTCGATGTCCGTAACCTGCCACTGCGCGGCAGGTAAATCAGGTACTCGGTAACGCAATCAGTGCTCCAGAGGCCCATGGGCAGCGCTGTCAGCCACTGAGTCGTGCTGAGCCACACCCATGACCATTCCCAATACTTGAATATCACGGTTATGTAAAAAAAGATCCGGCGCGTGGACATCGGCAGGCCATAGATGCACCCCAAAGCGATTGATCGACAGGTGTTTCAAGGCGATTTCCTGTTGATTGATCTGTGCCACGGCGGTCTCTTCATGCGCATCGTGCTGAAAACGACGAATAATAATGACATCTCCATCAAACAGGTTGCAATCGCGCATGCGGTTGCCGCGTATCTTGAGCGCATAGGTGTTATGCCTCGTCATGCGCGGCGCCGTGAAGGAGTGGGCAGACTGAATGCTTTTGGCAGAGCAGGGGGATCCTGCCAGGGCTACACGGCAGGCATGGGTTGGTGCTGACATCGACATATTCATAGGGGATTCTCCAATGCAGCGCCCGTTCCCTAGGCATGTAATCGTGGTAGTTCAGTATGCTTTTTAATATGGTTTTTCATACAGTGGTTTTAGTATACAGCTGTTTTTGCATACAGTGTTAGTGTTGTTTTTAGTCTGCCATCGTGGGTAATACGTCATGTTGCTATATTTAGCATGCTAATTTTATGGCTGGAACAATCCTCACTGGCTGGCGGTAAAGTGGCTTTCCGTGTAGAGTTTTGCCCATTATCAATACGCTGGGAGAGACACTTGAGCCTGTGCCTGCAAGCACGACAGCTAGCCTGCGAGCGCGACGGGCGCTGGTTATTTGAAGGGCTCGATCTGGATATTCGCAGCGGTGAAATCGTTCGAATTGAAGGCCCCAACGGCAGTGGAAAAACCACATTGCTAAAGCTTCTGGCTGGCCAGCTGGGTGATTACCACGGCGAGCTTTATTGGAACGGCGAGCGACTGGCTAAAGTGCGCGAACACTTTCTTGCCAACCTGCTTTATCTGGGCCACTCGCCAGGCGTCAAGGCGGGGCTCACCCCGCTTGAGAACCTTGCCTGGTACCAGGCGCTTAATGGCGATAAAGGCGACGAGGAACAGCGCCTGCGCGCGCTTTTGCACGTGGGGCTAGGCGGCTTTGAAGACGTGCTGGCTGGGCAGCTGTCCGCCGGGCAGCAGCGCCGGGTGGCTTTAGCCCGGTTAACGCTTACGCGTCGCGCGCTCTGGGTGCTGGATGAACCGTTTACCGCTATTGACCGCCAGGGGGTAGACGCGCTTGAAAAGCAGCTGGCCGCCCACGCTCAGACTGGGGGAAGCGTTCTGCTGACAACGCATCATGCCCTGGCCGTTTCACCCGCCGTTCGCAGCGTCCAACTGGGGTAGGAGAGGATAATGCTTGATACCCCACAAGGCGGACTTTGGGTTGCCTTCAAGGCCACGCTTAAACGCGATGTCACCCTGATGTTCAGGCGGCGTGGCGAGTTGCTCAATCCGCTGGTATTTTTTGCTCTGGTGGTAACCCTGTTTCCTATCGGTATTTCACCCGACCCAGCGGTACTGTCGCTCATCGCGCCGGGGCTTTTGTGGGTCGCCGCGCTTTTAGCCGCACTGCTGTCTCTGGATAGCCTTTTTCGCACCGACTATGACGATGGCAGTCTGGAGCAGCTCTTGTTGACGCCCCAGCCATTGGCTGTCCTTGGGTTGGCAAAGGTGGCCGCCCATTGGTTGTTCACCGGACTGCCGCTCGCTATCGTGGCGCCACTTTTAGGTATCATGCTGGCGCTTCCGGCAGGAAGTTACGCAGTGTTGTCGCTTTCACTGGCGATAGGTAGCGCTAGCCTGAGTTTGATTGGTGCCATTGGTGCCGCCCTCACGGTGGGTATTGCCCGGGGTGGTGTACTGCTATCGCTATTGATACTACCGCTTTATATTCCGGTGCTTATTTTTGGGGTAGGGGCAGTGCAGGCCGCGATTAACGGTGATGGCATTGCCGCGCACCTGGCCATGTTGGGAGCCTTACTCGCCGCTTCTCTGCTATTGGCGCCCTGGGCGATTGCCGCTTCGCTACGTATCAGCATTAACGGTTGAGGACAGAACACGTCATGTGGACCTTTATCCATAAGTGGGGCTCACCCAAATGGTTCTATGCAATGAGCGCAAGGGTGCAGCCTTGGTGCTGGGCAGTCTCCCTGCTACTCATTGCGACCGGTACGGTATGGGGATTGGCCTTCGCACCCACCGAGGTGAACCAAGGGCAGGGCGACAGCTTCAGAATCATTTATGTCCACGTGCCCGCCGCCTTTCTTGCCCAGTCGGTGTTTGTTTCGATGGCGGCAGCGAGCCTCGTCTTCATGGTATGGAAGATCAAGGTGGCAGATATGGCGGCGACGGTCATGGCGCCGTTTGGAGCGGTGATGACGTTTGTGGCCCTATTTTCCGGGGCGGTGTGGGGTGTGCCCACCTGGGGTACCTGGTGGATGTGGGATGCCAGGCTGACCTCCATGCTGATTCTGCTGTTTCTGTTTCTCGGCGTTATTGCTCTGCGCGGCGCCTTTGCCAGCCGCGATAGCGGCTCAAAAGCGGCCTCGGTGCTGGCCATGGTAGGGGTGATCAATATTCCGATTATCAAGTACTCGGTCGACTGGTGGTTTACCCTCCACCAGCCAGCGACCTTTACGCTGACCTCACGCCCCGCCATGCCCACGGAAATGTGGCTGCCGTTGCTGGTCATGGTGTTGGGGTTTTACGGCTTTTTTATTGCGCTGACACTGATGCGCACGCGTAATGAAATCCTGCGCCGGGAAATGAACAAGCGCTGGGTGATAGATCTGATCAGGGAGGCGCGCTAATGGCGTTTTCTTCGTTTGCCGCGTTCTTGGCCATGGGCGGGCACGGGCCTTACGTCTGGGCGGCCTGGGGCGTTACGGCACTTTTGATGATCGCCTGTGTGTGGCATGCCCGCATTGAGCGCCGCCTGCTGATACGCTCTTTAACACGCCGCACCCGTCGTGAAAAAATGCGCCCGCCCCAGAGTGGCAAGACAGCGCCGAACTCACTTCAAGCGAGCCAAGCTGATGACACCTAAACGCCGCCAAAAGCTGCTGATCATTCTGGGCTGCCTGATGCTGACCGCCTTGGCCGTAGGCCTGACGCTGTATGCCCTGCGCGCCAACATCAACCTGTTCTTCAGTCCGGTACAGATTGCCCAGGGCGATGCGCCTGTCGAGCGCACTATTCGGGCAGGGGGCATGGTGAAAGAGGGGTCGGTTATTCGCGACCCGCAAAGCCTGGATGTCGAATTTCAGATTACCGACTATGTGGACGAGCTTGGCGTGGCCTACAGCGGCATACTGCCAGATCTTTTCCGTGAGGGGCAGGGTGTGGTGGTGATAGGCAAACTCCAGAACGATGGCCGGTTCGTGGCCGACAAGGTGCTTGCCCGCCATGATGAAAACTATATGCCGCCTGAAGTGGCACAAGCGCTTGAAGAAGCTGGCTACTCGGCTGCTGACTATCAGGCCAAGGCGGCTGAAGTAGGGCAGCGCCTTGAGCAGTAGCTGTCGCTTGAAGAGCGTTACGAGAATTTACCGGTTTAACATGGCTTGCTTGGGGGCCGTGTGCCCTGTTGTCAGTGCCAGGTTGGAGTGCAGATGTTAGTTAAAATTATTCCGGAACTTGGCCATTTCGCGCTGATTATCGCCTTGCTGATGGCGGTGGTGCAGACGATTATGCCGCTGGCCGGTGTCGCTACGCGAAGGCCGCTATGGATGGCCTACGGCCACCCCATGGCGGTTGGTCAGTTTCTGTTTATTGCGATTGCCTATCTATGTTTGACCACAAGCTACGCGCTGGATGATTTCAGCGTGGCGAACGTGGCCAATAATTCCAATTCAATGCTGCCCTGGTACTACAAGCTGAGCGCGGTATGGGGCAACCACGAAGGCTCGGTGCTGCTGTGGAGCCTGATGCTGGCAGGCTGGGGCTATGCGGCCTCGCGCTTCTCAAACAGTTTGCCGAGGAACATGCTGGCCCGGGTGCAGGGTATCATGGGCTTTATCAGCGTGGGCTTTCTGCTGTTTATTCTGCTCACCTCCAACCCGTTCACGCGGCTGCTGCCCAACGTGCCCCAGGATGGCGCGGACCTTAACCCGCTGCTTCAGGATATTGGGCTGATTGTGCACCCGCCCATGCTGTATATGGGCTATGTCGGGTTCTCGGTGGTGTTTGCCTTCGCCATAGCGGCCTTGCTGGGCGGGCGCCTGGATGCCGCCTGGACTCGCTGGGCGCGCCCCTGGACCAATATCGCCTGGGCCTTTTTAACCGTGGGGATTGCGCTGGGCAGCTGGTGGGCCTATTACGAGCTTGGCTGGGGCGGCTGGTGGTTCTGGGACCCGGTGGAAAACGCTTCGCTCCTGCCCTGGCTGACCGGTACGGCGTTGATCCACTCGCTGGCCGTCACCGAGAAACGCGGCTCGTTTAAAAGCTGGACCGTGCTGCTGGCCATCTTCACCTTTTCGCTTTCGCTGATGGGGACTTTTCTGGTGCGCTCGGGCGTGCTTACCTCGGTACACGCGTTTGCCAATGACCCTTCGCGCGGGCTTTTTATCCTGGTGCTGTTGGCCATCACCGTCACGCTGTCGCTGGGAATATTTGCCCTGCGTGCACCGAGGGTAAGCCACCACGTCAGTTTCAGCTGGCTCTCCCGGGATGCGTTGCTGCTGGTCAACAACATCCTGCTGGTCATCATGACCGTAACCATTTTGCTGGGTACGCTTTATCCGCTGATTCTCGACTCGCTCGGGCTTGGCAAAATCAGCGTGGGCCCACCGTACTTCAACGCTCTGTTCGTGCCGCTGACTGTGGTCATGTGCATCTTTATGGGTCTTGGGCCGGTGGCACGTTGGAAGCGCATGGCGTCTCGTGAACTGGTAGGCAAACTGTGGCTTGCCGGTGGCGCGGCGCTGGTACTTGGTATGGTGTTACCGCTTATCTATCGGGGGGAGTGGAACCTGTGGGCCTCGCTTGGCATCGTGGCCGCACTTTGGATTGTGCTGCCCATGGTGCGCGACCTTGTTGATAAAACCCGCCATGGCACGACGCGGTTAGCGGGCCTTCGCAAGCTGTCGCTGGCTTACTGGGGCATGGTGCTTGGGCATCTGGGTATTGCCGTGACGATTATTGGCGTTGCGGTGGTGTCCAACTACGCCAGCGAGCGCACGGTGCGCATGGCGCCGGGCACAACGGTTGAGATGGCGGGCTACCGGTTCACCATGAATGAGCTTGTCAGTCGCCGTGGGGCCAACTTTATAGCCGATACGGCAGTGCTTGAGGTGCACAACATCGATTCAGGCCGCCATTTTCAGATGCGTCCGGAAAAGCGCTTTTATCTCGCCACCGGCATGCCCATGACCCAGGTGGCGCTGCGCCCTGGCCTGTTTCGGGATCTTTATGTCGCCATGGGTGAAGACCTGAACGACGGCAGCTGGGCCATGCGTATTCAGTACAAGCCTTTTGTACGCTGGCTCTGGCTGGGTGGTTTGTTGATGGCGTTGGGTGGCGTACTAGCGGTTATCGACAAACGCTACCGGCGGACCCAGGCGGTAAGCCATGTCCAGCTGGCCAGCCGCCAGCACATCGACGAACAGGAGGTTACCCCATGAACCGCCGATGGCTGCTGTTACTCCTGCCGGTAGGCTTTTTGATGGTAGCGCTGTTTTTCTACCAGCGCCTGCAGCATGACCCATCAGCGCGGGACTCCGCGCTGATGGCGCGGGAGTTCCCGGCGTTCGAGGCGACCACCCTGCGTGATGCGAACCGCCATGTCGACCAGACGCTACTACAAGGTGAAGTTACACTGGTCAACGTGTGGGGCGAATGGTGCCCGGCCTGCAAACAGGAGATGCCCCAACTGCTCGAGCTTGCCGACCGCGGCATTCGCATGGTGGGGGTGAACTACCGCGATACCCGCGAGAAAGGCATGAGCTTTCTCAACGAGTATGGTGATCCTTTTGCCGTCAATATCTTCGACCCTGAAGGAAGCCTAGGTTTTGATCTGGGGGTGTATGGCGCGCCGGAAACGTTTCTGATCGATGACGATGGCATTATCCGCTATCACCACAAGGGTTATATTTCACCTGACGATGTGACGGAGCGCATTTTGCCGGAGGTGGCCAAATGGCGATAATCCGCACCCTTGCCGTGGCTATCTTGCTCACCCTGACGCTCAGCGCAGTGGCCGGTGGGATCGAGATCCGCGAATTCGACGACCCGGTGCTGGCGCAGCGCTACGCCGACCTGACGGCGTCCATGCGCTGCCCGCTGTGTGAAAACCAGGCAATTGGCGACTCCGATGCGCCTATCTCCGCGGATATGCGTGAGCGTGTGTATTTGCTGCTTCGAGAAGGCCGGGCCGATAGCGAAATTGTTGATCATATGGTGGCGCGTTTTGGCGACTATATCCTCTATAACCCGCGCCTGGAGCGCCGCACGTACCTGCTATGGGGTCTACCCATCGGCTTGGGTGTTGTTGGCTGCTTGATCGTCATGCTGATCGTTCGTGCCCGTCGCAACGCCTCCGCCAAGGCCTTGAACGCTGATGAGCGCGCCCGCCTTGATGCCCTGCTTGAACGCCGGAGGTCACCATGACGTTTTTATGGATTGCCGTGGCGCTGCTCATGCTGCCCGCGATTGCCTGCCTACTGGCGCCGCTGCGCTCGGCACGCACGCTTTATAACCAGCAGCAGGCCTTTGAGGCAAGCGACGATGCCACCGAGCAGAACGTGGCAATTTTCAAGCGCCGCCTGGCTTCGCTGAACGCCGCCTTTGAGCGGGATGATATCGACGCCGAGCAGCGGGCCGAAGGGCAGCTGGAGCTTGAGCGCAGCCTTTTGGAAGATACCGCTACACATGCCGTGCGCCCGCTGAAGTCACCCCGTGCCGGGCGGCTGGCCGTGCCGCTCATTGCGCTAGGCGTGACCGCGATCAGCCTGTTCTGGTACATGGAAGAAGGGGCGGAAGGTGACCTTGCCCTATATGGTGTCCAGCAGGCGTTGCTTGAGGACGCGACCGCCACGGCCGCGACCTATATAGCCCGTATCGAGGAGCAGGCGGTACTGCAGCCGGATAACCCCAACGTATGGGCCATGCTGTTTCCGCTCTACCGAGATACCGGCCATGAGGCTAAGGCCGTCAATGCTCTTGAACGTTTGATCGCCCTTGAAGGACGCCTGCCTGAACTGTTGGCTCAGCTTGCCCAGATCCGCTTTTTCATGGCCGGCCGTGAACTCACCAGAGGCGTGCAAGACCTGGTGGATGAAACCCTGGCACAAGATCCACGCCAGCCAACGGTGTTAGGCTTGCTCGGCATTCACGCCTTTGACACCGGCGACTATGAAGCCGCTATTGACTACTGGCGGCGGGCGTTGGCCACCATCAATGATACCTCCATGGCTGAGTCGTTGCGCGAAGGTATTCGCGCGGCCCAGGAGCGCCTGAATGCGCCAGCCGAATTGCCCGACGGGCTTGCCGCCCCTTTAAATGAAGAAAGCCGTGAAAACCGCGCTGAAGATAATGCCACCGAGGTTGTGAGTGATCGTGTATCTGAATAATGCCCCTGTTCTGAACCACCGCCACGCAGGTTCGGCATGCGTTTAACGTCTATTCGCCTGGTGGGGTTCAAGTCGTTTGTCGATCCGGTCACAGTACCTTTTGATGGCAACATGACGGCCATTGTCGGCCCCAATGGCTGTGGCAAATCCAATATTATCGATGCCGTGCGCTGGGTGATGGGTGAATCGTCCGCCAAAACCCTGCGCGGTGAATCCATGGCGGATGTCATCTTCAACGGCTCTACCGGTCGCAAACCGGTGGGCCAGGCGTCTATTGAACTCAAGTTCGACAATCGCGACGGCACCATGGGCGGCGTGTACGCCCAATACGCGGAAATTGTGGTCAAGCGGTTGGTTACCCGTGACGGCCAGTCCAACTATTTCTTCAATGGCCAGAAGTGCCGGCGGCGGGATATCGCTGATCTTTTCATGGGCACCGGCCTTGGGCCACGCTCTTACGCGATTATCGGCCAGGGCATGATTTCGCGCCTGATTGAAGCCCGCCCGGATGATCTGCGTTCAACGCTTGAAGAGGCGGCAGGCATTTCCAAGTACAAGGAGCGCCGCAGGGAAACCGAGAACCGCATGCGCCGCACCCAAGAGAACCTGGAGCGCCTGGATGACATTCGCGAAGAGCTGGATAAACAGCTCGAGCGCTTGAAGCGTCAGGCCGAGGCGGCCAAGCGTTACCAGGAGTTAAAACAGCAGGAATACCGTCTGAAAGGCGAGCTGGCCCTGCTGCGCGGGCGCACTCTGCGTGCTGAACAGTCGCTCCAGGAGAGCCGGGTTCGCGAGCTGGAAATTTCGGTTGAAAAAGATGTCTTTGGCGTACGCCAGTGCGAAACCCGCCTGGAGCAGGCCCGCGAGCAGCATGACGAGCTTGCCGAAGTACTTGAGCGCCACCAGCAGCAATTTTTCGAGACCACCACGCGGATTGCAAGGCTCGAGCAGGACCAGGCCCATCGCAAGAGCCGAGATGCCCAGCTGGCCGCCGATATTGCCACCGCTCGGCGCGAGCTTGACGAGCAGCGCCGGGTCAGCGAAGGCGATCGCGAGCGGCTTGCCGCCATTGAGGAGCGCTTTGAGGACCTGTTACCCGAACACGAAGCGTTGGAAGAGCAGTTGGAAGCCCTGGAACAGGCGCTGGCCGATGCCACACCTGCCATGGAAGCCGCCGAGCAGCAGTGGACCGAGGCGGAAAACCGCTGGCGAGACTCAAGTCGCGAAGCCGAGCGCAGCCAAGATCAGCTGCGCGATCTGGAGCAGCGCATCCAGCGCCTGCAGGCAGAAGGCCAGCGGCGACGTCAGCAGCGCGGCGACCTGGCGGATCTGAGCGCACTACGTGAAGAGCACCAGCACTACCAGGCACAGCTTGAGGAGGCCGAAGAGCGTTCCGAGGCCTTCACCCAAACCCGTGAGCAGTGGCAGCAGCAGTACAGCGATGCCAAAAATGTCTATCAGCAGGCCACGCGCACCCGCGATGACAAGCGCGCTAGTTTGAGCCAGCGCCAAGGCGAACTGGCCTCGCTTCAAGCATTGATTGATGCAGCGCTTACCGACCACGATCCGGATATAGAAGCAGCCCTTGCAACCCACGGGCTGAGTAATGCCCCGCGCCTGGGTGAAACGCTTAGCGTCGCGCCCGGTTGGGAAACGGTCATTTCCTGGCTGCTGGCGCCCTGGCTGAATGCGCGCCTGATGGCAAGCCACAAGCTTGCCGCACTGCCGGAAGCCCTGGCGACCGACTGGTGTCTGATCGATCAGAAAGCGCCCGTCGTATCAACCAGCGGCCAGCGCCTGGATTCACTGGTAAATGGCGCAGGCGCCTTGGGTGAGTGGTTAGCAAGTATTCACTACGTGGATTCCGGCGCGGAAGCCGAGCGGCTTGTGCCGAGCCTTCTGCCTGGGGAAAGCGTCGTCAGTCGGGATGGCGTCTGGCGAGGGCGCGGCTGGCTGCATCAGCAGGCCAATGGCCAAGGTGTCGATGGGCTACTGCTGACCCGCCGCCGGTTTAACGAGCTTGACGCCCAGCGCGAGCAGGATGAACAGACCCTGGCCCTGGCCGAAGAGCAGTGCGAAATGGCCAGCGAAGCAATTGAGGCGCTGGAACTTGCCCGCGAGCAGCAGGCTGAACAGGAGCGCGCCCACGCGGCCAGCCTTCAACAGCTGGCGATCAAGGAGCGCAGCGCCGCCCAGAAGCTGGAGCATCTTGAAAGCCGGGCCTCCGAGCTAGATGACGAGCTTAACCAGCTGCAAGAGGATGAGGCGGAGTTAACACTTACTTTGGAAGAGCAGCGTGCCCGCTGGCACATCGCCATGGAAACGCTGGAAGCGGCTTCAGAGACACGAGAAGTTGCCACTGAGCTGCGCGGCCGCCAGCGTGAACAGCGTGAACAGTTGACCCGCGAGCATGCCCCGTTAAAGACCCAGCAGCAGACCCTGGCGCTGGAGCGCGAGCGCTTAACCGTCGAGCGCGATAGCCTGCGCTCCCAGCAGTCACGCTCAAGTGATAGCGAAGAGCGCCTGACGTTACGCATCGCCGAACTGGAAGAAGCCCGGGAAACGTTACTTGAACCAGATGAAATGGCGGGTGAAGAGCTTGAAGAGTTGCTGCACCAGCGCGAGCAGCAGGAGCGCAGGCTTAACGACATCCGCCAGCAGGCGCAGTCGCTAGCCGAGCAATTGCGCAACGACGAACTGGCCCGCCAGCAGCACGAGCGTAACCTTGAACAAAGCCGCGAGCAGCTTCAACAGCGGCGCATGGACGTTCAGGCGCTGGCCCTGAAAGCGGCGACCCAGGATGAGCATCTTGCCGAACTGGGCCACGACGCCGAGGCCCTGGCCGAGACCCTGCCAAGCGATGCCGGCGAGCAAGCTTGGCAGGAGAAACTGGAAAGCACGGGCGAGAAGATCCGCCGCCTGGGGGCAATCAACCTTGCAGCTATCGAGGAGTACGACCAGCAGGCCGAACGGCGCAACTACCTGGAAGCCCAGCACGCCGAGCTGGTTGAGGCGCTGGAAACCCTTGAACGGGCCATTAAGCGGATCGACCAGGAAACGCGGGTGCGTTTCCGGGAAACCTTTGATCAGGTGAATAGTGGCTTGCAGGAACTCTTTCCCCGCGTGTTTGGCGGTGGTGCTGCCTGGCTGACGCTGACCGGCGATGATTTGCTTGAAACCGGCGTTGCCATCATGGCGCGCCCGCCGGGCAAGAAAAACAGCACGATTCATCTGCTTTCCGGTGGGGAAAAAGCGCTCACCGCGCTTTCATTGGTGTTCTCCATCTTCCAGCTCAACCCCGCGCCGTTCTGTATGCTTGATGAGGTCGACGCGCCGCTGGATGACGCCAACGTGGGCCGCTACGCCAAGCTCGTCAAAGAGATGTCGGAAAACGTCCAGTTCATCTATATCACCCACAACAAGATCGCCATGGAAGCCGCCGAGCGCCTGATGGGGGTGACCATGCAGGAACCCGGCGTTTCGCGTCTGGTATCGGTGGGTATCGATGAAGCCGCGGCGCTGGTGGATTAGGCTAATTTAAGTCAAGTGGCCTAACTTTCGCCCAGCTCGCGCATCACTGCATACAGCTTGGATTTGGCTTCAAAGCCCACGCCGGGAATGTCCGGCAGGCCGACGTAGCCATTTTCAACCTGAATGCCGTCGGCAAAACCGCCAAACGGCTGGAAGACATCCGGGTAGGACTCATTGCCGCCCAGGTGCAGGCCGGCGGCAATGTTGAGCGACATCTGATGGCCTCCGTGAGGCACCACGCGGCGCGACGACCAGCCCATCTCATCCATTACCTTGAGCGTGCGCATGTATTCCACCAAGCCGTAGGAGAGCGCGCAGTCGAACTGCACGAAATCCCGGTCGGCGCGCATACCGCCGTGGCGTAAAAGGTTGCGGGCATCCTGATGGGAAAACAGGTTTTCCCCAGTGGCCATGGGCAGATCATAGTGGTTGGCAAGTTCCGCTTGAAGCGCGTAATCCAACGGGTCGCCAGCCTCCTCGTACCAGAAAAGTTTATAGGGCTTGAGCGCTTCGGCGTAGGCAATCGCGGTTTGCAGATCAAAGCGCCCGTTGGCATCTACTGCCAGGCGGCTGCCATCACCTACCACCTTAAGCACAGCTTCTATCCGGCGAAGATCTTCATCAAGCGGGGCCGCGCCGATCTTCATTTTCACCACGCTATAGCCACGATCCAGATAGCTCTTCATCTCATCCTGCAGCTTGGTGTGATCCTTGCCGGGATAGTAGTAGCCGCCAGCGGCATAGACCCACACTTTGTCATCAGCCTGACCATTACGGTAGCGCTCGGCCAGCAACCGATAGAGCGGCTTGCCTTCAATCTTGGCCACCGCATCCCACACCGCCATGTCGATGGTGCCTACCGCCACCGAGCGCTCGCCGTGGCCGCCGGGCTTCTCGTTTTTCATCAGGGTATCCCAGATGGCGAACGGGTCCAGGTTGTCTCGGTCTTGATCTATTAGGCTATCCGGGGCTGCCTCACTGATACGGTCCAGAAAGCGGTCGCGCATCAGTGCGCCCTGGCCGTAGCGGCCATTGGAGTTGAACCCGTAACCAATCACCGGCTTGCCGTCGCGGATCACGTCCGTGACTACGGCGACCACCGAACAGGTCATCTTGGAAAAATCGATATAGGCGTTGGCAATGGGGGAGGCGATGGAAACGGTTTTCTCGCGAATCTCGACAATGCGCACGGCAGGCTCCTTGGCTGGGTAAGCTCTTTGAGTAGGTAAGCACTTACCCTAAGCGTGACAACCGCCGTTGCCCAATGCTATTACTTTGCCTTCCCATGCAGAAACGGCATTGCCCTATGGAACTCGTCTGGCTTGAAGACTTTACCGCGCTTGCCGAACACGGCAGTTTTGTTCGCGCCGCTGCCGCCCGGCACATTACTCAGCCCGCGTTTAGTCGGCGCATTCGTGCGCTTGAACAGTGGATGGGCGTGAGCCTTTTCCTTCGTACGCCGCAGGGCACTGTCCTGACCGAGGCTGGTAAGCATATTCAGGCCAGCGCCGTGGAGGCGGTAGGGCGGCTTTATCGGCTGCGTGCTGAGGCGCAGGAAATTGACGGTAAGGTAGCCAAGACCCTTCAATTTGCCGCTACCCATTCGCTTTCCTTCACGTTTTTTCCCCGTTGGGTACGCACGTTGGAGCAGGGCGCGCCTATGGAGGCCGTGCGGCTTCATTCAGATACCATGGCCGCCTGCGAGCAATTGCTGCTGCATGGCGATAGCCAGTTTCTTCTCAGTCACCGCCATGTAGCAGTCCCGACCAAGCTCTCGCCGGAGCAGTTTGAAAGCCTCAAAATAGGTGAGGACACGTTGATCCCTTTGGTGGGTTGCGAGCTAGCCGGGACCCAAACGGTGGAAGCGCTGCCGTATCTTGCCTATACCGATGCATCAGGGTTGGGCCGTGTCGTCAGCCACTGGCTTCGCGAAAATGCGGCGTCTACCCAACTGACACCCCGCTTTAACAGCCATTTGGCGGCCGTGCTGATGTCCATGGCACTTGAAAACAAGGGCCTTGCCTGGATTCCTAAAAGTCTGGCAGAACAAGAAATTGCTGAGGGGAGGCTAGTGCGTGGATTAAGCGAACAGTGGGACATACCGTTAGAAATTCATTTAACGCGGCCACGGATACTGGTGAGTGCCTTTGCGGATAGCTTTTGGAAAAAGCTTGTTAGTCGATAGTTACAAAAATGATACAAGACTTAACAAAGAGAATCATATTAACAAAAAAATGTGTAAAAAGGCTCAACTTATCTATATTGACCATTATAAAATCGTTGTTAGTGCTATGGTACAGGCTTAGTGTTAAACCTTATTAAATAGTCGCTGGTGTTATATACAGTATTGATCGTTCCAGCTTTAAGCTGGAACTTGTTAAATGTTTAAGTAAACATGTTAAGTGTAAAAATAATTGCTCTTATCAGTATTAAAGCGAAAATGTACGGCACTATTATCGACAGTTAGAGTCGAAAAACTGCTTTTAAATCGTTAGAAAATCGGCCATAACCTGAAAAATGGCGAAAAAAGGCCTTTTTATAGCAACCGCGCTATGTTTGGTGATAATGAATTATCACCTGGAAGGTTCCCATCTTCAGGCATGGTGCCTTGGCAACCGGTAAGACGACCCATGGAATGTTCGACATGGAACTAAGAGAGTGGTTAATCATTTTAGGTCTGGCGCTGGTATCGCTCATCGTAGTTGACGGTGTTCGACGACTTCAGCGTCAGCGACGTGTACCTCGTCTGGACCAAGCGGTTAAAGATCTTCCCGAAGCGAAGCTCACCGAACTTGATGATGAGGCTAAAGAAGCAGAAATCAATTGGGAGCTGCCTAACGGCGGCGCGCGGGTCGTGAAGCCTGCCGACTACAGCGGGCTGGGTAAAAAGCCCAAGCTGGAGCGCCAAGAGCATCCGGGAGCTTCTCGCGTGCTATCTGAATTTCGGCGTACTTTTGCCAAGGCCGCGCCAAAACGTAAAGCACCTGTTGAACAGGCACCCGTTGCCCAGTCACAACACCAACAGGATGCCCCGGCTTATGCGTCAACGACAGCTACTTCCAAGCCTGACGTCAAGCCGACTCCTATGGTTGAGCAAGAGCGTCGCGAGCCAAGCTTCTCTCTCGCTGATAAACCCGCTAGTACCCCTGAGGTTAAAGCGCCCGCCGCGGCATCAATACCCGCCGCCTCCCAAGCCAGTGTGCAGCAGTCCAGCATAGAACAGCCAGGCGTTGAGCAAGCAAGTATTGAGCAGCCGCCTGTCGAGCAAGCAAGTACAGCACCTCAAGCTACCGCCCAAAGTGAACAGGCTATTGTTGAGCCGTCCATCTCCCTATCCTCTGCCGATGACGCGTCTGCGGCGGTGCATAAGGAGAGTCACGTTGAGGCTGTCGCTACCCGTAAGGAAGATGAGCCTGTACTGCGTGCCGAGCCGGAGGATGCGGTATTTGCCAAGCAGGATTCACCCAAGCGTCGCCAGCTTCGTGAAGATACGGCAGGTGATTATGATGAGCTGGATGATGATGCAGTAGATGAATATCGACTGGTTGACTTTGAAGGCATGGGGCGCTCGTTGAAACGTCGCCTGATTGTTCGGCGTAAAGAGAAAGCACGTAAAAAAGCTGAGAAAGCCCAGCGCGCCGAAGCGCAGGCCAAGCTAAAAGCCGAGCGCAAGGCGCTTGAAGCCGAGCAGCGCCGGGAAGCGAAAGAAGCCGCCGAAGCAGAAAAGGCCCGCCTGGCTCAAGAGCAGGCAGAAGCTCGCGAAGCCGCTGCTCTTGCTGCCGAAGCCCAACGCGCAGCTGCAGCACGTGACGTACCTGCTCAGCCTGAGTATCGCTATGATGAGCCTGCCTACGCGGATGATCCGTATGTCGACGAAGCTTATGCCGAGGGTGCCTACTACGATGAAGCATCTGTCAGCAGCTCGCGGGATTCGGTAGTACGTGCTCACCCAACGCTTGAAAAGGCGCTGCGTCACGATGTGTCCGGTGAACATGCCAAGGAAACCCTTTCCAACGCTGATGAAGTTATCGTTATCAGTGTGCTTTCCCGGGACCCAGAAGGCTTTGACGGTAGTAAACTGCTCGACCTGATCATGGCCTGTGGGTTGCGCTATAGTCGTCCGATGGGAGTTTTCCACCGCTTTGAAACCGAGAGTGCAGACAGCGAGTTGCAGTTCTCGATGATCAATGTGGTCAAGCCTGGCACCTTCCCCATTGAAGAGATGGGCGAATTTGTAACGCCAGGTGTTACCTTCCTGATGCCATTACCAGGAGCGGTGGATTGCTCCGCGGCCTTTGAAGCTATGGTGGAAACGGCCATGGTGGTCGTGCGCCATATGGGTGGCGAGCTTAAAGATGAACACCGCAGCGTCATGACGGCTCAAACCATTGAGTTTGCCCGCCAGCGAGTGCGCGATTTCGAACGTCGCCACCGTTTGCATCGCCATATGCACGCGCACTAAATAGCGCTTGCGGTCAAACACCCGCCTTCTTGCAGAGGGCGGGTGTTTTTGTTCAAAGACGCCCTTTTTTGTTATCGCTTTTAGCCTGTACGATGGAACCAACGTTAATGAGTCAGCCTGACCCCAAACTGCTGGAAGAGGTTGCCCAGCTGCGCGCCGAGCTTGATGAAGCCAACTACCGTTACTACGTATTGGATGAGCCGACATTATCAGACGCCGACTACGACCGTAGATTGCAGCGCCTGAAGCAGCTGGAAGCCGAAACGCCCTCGCTTGTTTCGCCTGATTCGCCTACCCAGCGAGTGGGTGCTGCCCCCGCTGATGGCTTTCCCTCGGTGGCCCACGCCATCCCCATGCTCTCACTGGATAACGCGTTCAGCCGCGAGGACATTACGGCTTTTGCCGAGCGCGTCGCCGAGCGCCTAGAATGCGCGGCGGATGAGGTGGAGTTTACCTGTGAGCCTAAGCTTGATGGCGCGGCGGTATCGTTGGTGTACGAGCAGGGGGTGCTGATAAGCGGGGCCACCCGAGGTGATGGGCGCACCGGTGAGGGCATTACCTCTAACCTGCGCACGCTGCGCTCGGTGCCTTTAAAGCTGATGGGCAAGGATATCCCTGAGCTTTTGGAAGTGCGTGGTGAAGTCATCATGCGCCATAAAGGTTTTGAAGCGCTTAACGAGCGCGCTCGGGAAGAGGGCAGCAAGGTATTTGCCAACCCGCGTAACGCCGCGGCGGGTAGCCTTCGCCAGTTGGACCCTAAAGTGACCGCCACCCGCCCGCTGGAGTTTCACGCCTATCAGGCTGCCCGCCTCGAACCCGACATGAACGACATCACGCACAGCGAACTGATGGCCAGGCTGATCAAACTAGGCTTTCGCTCAAGCGCGGAGTTAAAAGTGTTAACCGGCCCTCAGGCGGTTGCTGAATATTGTGAGCAACTGGGCGAGAAGCGTGATCAGTTGGGCTACGATATCGACGGTGTGGTCATCAAGGTGAATGCGCTGCGCTACCAGCGTGAGCTGGGGTTTGTTGCCCGCGCCCCGCGCTGGGCCACGGCGTTCAAGTACCCCGCCCAGGAAGAAGTCACCACGCTTAACGATGTCGAGTTCCAGGTAGGCCGCACGGGGGCGATTACGCCGGTTGCCCGGCTTGAGCCCGTCTCGGTGGCGGGCGTGACGGTTTCCAACGCTACGCTGCACAACGCCGATGAAATTACCCGCCTCGGCGTGATGATTGGCGATACGGTTGCGATCCGTCGCGCAGGCGATGTGATTCCCCAGGTGGTGCGGGTGGACAAGGAAAAACGCCCGGCGGACGCCCGAGCGATCGTGTTTCCCGAGCACTGCCCGGTGTGCAGCTCGGATATTGAACGCATCGAGGGCGAAGCGGTAGCGCGCTGCTCAGGCGGGCTTTTTTGTCCCGCCCAGCGTAAAGAGGCACTCAAGCACTTTGCCAGCCGCAAGGCGCTGGATGTGGATGGCCTGGGCGTCAAGCTTATCGATCAACTGGTTGAGCTTGACTGGGTAAAAACCCCGGCTGACCTTTTTGGTCTGAGCGTCGCGCAGCTGCAGGAACTACCACGCATGGGCGAGAAGTCCTCGGTCAACCTGGTTAATGCTCTTGAGGCTGCCAAGCACACTACTCTTGCCCGGTTTATCTATGCACTGGGCATTCGTGAGGTAGGCGAAGCCACGGCCGCCAATTTAGCCCGCCACTTTGGCACGCTGCAGGCGCTTCAGGCGGCCGAACAGAGCGCGCTCGAGGCGGTCAATGATGTGGGCCCGATTGTTGCCGCCCACGTACACACGTTTTTCCAGCAGCCGCATAACCAAGACACCATTGCCGATCTAATCAAGGCCGGCGTGACCTGGGAAGAGGCGGAAGTGACGCAAGGCCCCACGCCGCTTGAGGGCCAAACCTGGGTGCTTACCGGCGCCATGGAAAGCATGACGCGGGATGAAGGCAAGGCCCGGCTGCAGGCGTTGGGCGCCAAGGTGGCGGGCAGCGTTTCGAAAAAGACTACGGCCCTGGTGGCTGGTGAAGCCGCCGGCAGCAAGTTGACCAAGGCCGAACAGCTAGGGGTCGAGGTGGTGGATGAAGCGACCTTTATTGAGCGCTTGACCCAGTGGGAGCAAAGCCAATGAGTCGTTTTATCGAAGTGCCTGCCCGCATGCTGCCCCCGGAAACGCTTAATGCGCTGCTGGAGGCGTTTGTTACCCGTCAGGGGTATGACACCACCGATACCGGCGAGGGCATGGCCGGATGGGTGGAAGAACTTAAAAAGCAGCTGGCACGTAGCGAGCTGATCATCGCTCACGATCTCAAGCTTGAAATGACCGAAGTAATGACCCTTGCCCAGTGGCGTTCCTTCGGTCGGGACCTGGCTGATGATGAGGAAGAGGGCGACTACTGAGCGCGAACGATGGCGCTGATAATACGCCGCCCCGGATGAAGGTGATCAACCAGCGGCGCTTCCAGCGGCATGGGGTCGTCACACAGCCTTGAGGCAATCAGCTCGGCGCACAGCGGGGCGCTTGAAAGCCCGCGAGAGCCGTGTGCGGTGGATATCCAAAGCCCTAAGTAATGCACGCCGGGTATATCCGGTACCTTTGAGGCATCCTTGCTGAGCAGCGCATAAGCCGACTGCCAGGCAGGTGTGTTAGGCACTGGCCCTGCATAGGGCGTTTTATCTGGGCTTGCCGCGCGCACGGCCGCACGGCCTTCTAACGTTTGGGGTGTCAGGGGCGTGCCTGCCTCTTCAAACGCTGCCACCAGCGCGGGGAGTGTTTGACGCAGTTCATCCACATTGCGCTGATGATCCTCCGCCGTTACATCGGTATTGGCATTATTGGGTACAAAGCTTGCTCCAAAAGTAAGCACGCCTTCAATCGCTGGCGACACATAGCCACCGGCACATACCACCCGCTTGGGGCCTTCAATAGTATCTGGCAGCGTCATTTCACTTACCTGACCCCGCACCTGCTGCAGCGGCAGGTTTGCCGTCTGGGCAAACTCGTTGGCGTAGTGAGCGCTCGCAATCACCACTTGGTCGGCTTTTATCGTACGACCATCCTCCAGCTGCAGCTGCCAGGCACTGTTTTCACGATCAAGGCGTGTCACGTTGCCCTGCTCAAGGGTAATGTTTGGCTTGCCCAGTAAGTGCTTACAAAGCGCCTTAGGACGCACCCAGCCCGCTTGTGGATAAAAGAGGCCGTGCTCGGCATCAATGGCGACCCCGGCCGTTTCACTCAAGCCGCAGGTCAGCGGGGCAACCACGCTTTCGGGTAACGCATGCTGCTCGCTAAAGCGCTGCTGGCGCTTGGCTTCCTTCGCGCTTGTCGCCAGCTGTACCACGCCGCAGGACTGCCAAAGCTCGGCAGGTTGCTGACTCAGCCAGCGCTGGCTGTACAGCAAGCCGGAAAGATAGAACCGGCTCTGGAGGTTGGTTTCAGCCGCCAGCTTTACATAAAGTGCCCCCTGACGATTGCCCGAAGCACCCGCGCCGGGAGCGTCACGCTCAATTACGCTGACTTTGATGCCACGCTTGGCAAGAGCCGCCGCCATGCAGCAACCGGCAATGCCTGCACCGATGACCGCCACATGCTGGGTTGGAAGAGGGGCCGGCGGCGTAAACCAGGGCGTTGATGCGCGGCGCGTGTCGTCAGGCGGCGTTTCAATCATACCGGCGAGTATTTCGCGCTTGCGCCCGCAACCCGGCACCTTTTTCCAGGCAAAGCCCGCCGCTTTCAAGCCCCGTTTAACGATTCCCGCACAGGTGAACGTAGCGAAGGTGGCGCCTGGACGAGAGCGCGCCGCCATGGCCTCAAACAGCTCGGGCTGCCACATCTGGGGGTTTTTGGAGGGGGCAAAGCCGTCCAGAAACCAGGCATCGACCTGACCATCTAAAAGCGCCAAGCGCTCGGTGGTATCGCCGTAATGCAGATCCAGCGTAACGCGATCGCTCAAGTGCAGGCGGTGTACCCCGCTAACCGGGGCGGGCCACTGCGCGCACAGTACCTGTGAATAACCGGCAAGCGAAGGCCAGGCGCGCAGAGCCCGCTCAATAGAGGCCCGGTCCAGCGGGTACTTTTCTGTGGATAACAGATGCAGCCGTGCCCCGGCAGGTGCGTGCTGTTCAAAGCAGGCCCAGGCGCAGAGCATATTAAGCCCCGTACCAAAGCCGGTTTCACCGATCACAAAGGCCCGCGTATTTTCCCAGGCGGCAAACCGCTCGGGCAAGCGGTTGGTATTCAAGAAAACGTGCTCGGTTTCGGCGAGTCCACCCTCACGGGAAAAGTACACGTCATCAAAGGCATCGGAGTGCGGTGAAGTGTCGCTCCAGGTGAGTGAAGGCGCGCTTAACGCCGTTAATGGGGGCAAAGCAGTAGGGCGCTTGGTCACGCGGATACCCGTGGTGATGAAGGTGGTTAAAAAATAGACAATCTGTTAACGGGGGCGCTATCTCTGGCTTAGCGCAAAGCGTCCGCCGGGTTTGCACAGAGTTTTCCACAGGCTCTGTGAAAAAGCCGGCCGACCCTCCATAGTCACCCCTCTCGGTCAAGGCAAAACTTTCTTGAACGGCTTAACAATTACCTTGGCATAGACGCCTGCAATGATGTATGGATCGGCATCTGCCCAGCTCTTGGCGGCTTCCAGACTGTCGAATTCAGCAACAATCAAACTGCCGGTGAAGCCCGCGTCACCCGGGTTTTCCGTATCCACAGCGGGGTGGGGCCCTGCCAATACCAGACGGCCTTCATCGCGCAGCGTTTCAACACGCGCCAAGTGGGCTGGCCGGGCGGACATGCGACGCTCCAGACTGTTGGCTACGTCTTCACTAATAATCGCGTAGAGCATAGGGATAACTCCTTAAAAGCATACGATAAGGCGCCTTACGCGGCATTGACCGCACCCGCATAAGCGCGCACCATGGCGAGCATTTGTAGACTGTCCCACACGCAGCATTATGACTGTTCGTGTACGACGCTCCTATTCTGACAAACTCGCTACACGGCGTCATGTCCATGCCTCTATTTCCAACGTTACTTCCGGCGGTGTTTGATGCCGACCAGCGCTACCCGGTTGATCTGCATATGCACTCAACGGCGTCCGATGGCGCCATGACGCCTTCTGATCTGGTGTCGCTATGCGCCGAGCGCGGCCTTACCCACATGGCGCTGACTGACCATGACACCATGGATGGCGTTGAAGAGGCTGGCCAAGCCGCCAAGCAGGCAGGGCTTTGCCTGGTGCCCGGCAGCGAGCTATCCACCCGTTGGCAGGGCATCAATATTCACGTGGTGGCACTCATGCCCGGCGGGCTGCAGGGCCCGCTGGTCGAAGGGCTTGAGCGTCAGCGGCACGCGCGTATTCAGCGTGCCGAGGTGATTGCCCAGCGTCTGGAAAAGCTGGGCCTTGAAGACGCTCTTGAAAAGGCCCGTCAGCAGGCAGGTAGTGACCGCCCGCTTGGCCGCCCTGATTTTGCCCGTGCGCTGGTAGTCGAAGGCCTGGTGGCTGACTGGGCCACGGCGTTCAAGCGCTACCTGGGCAGCGGCAAGAAAGGCGATGTAAAAGCCCACTGGCCGGAAATAAGCGAGGTTGTCGAGTGGATAGTGGCCTCCGGTGGGGTAGCGGTGATCGCGCACCCCTTGCGCTACGGGCTAACCCGGCGCAAGCGCGGGCTTTTAATGGATACCTTTCAGGCCGCCGGTGGCGAGGGCGTTGAGCTGGTCAGCGGGCAGCAAAACCTGGACAGCACGCGAGACCTGGCTCGCCAGCTGGTTGAACGCGGGCTTTACGCTTCGCTGGGAAGCGATTTTCACTTCCCCGGCAGCCACGCAGCACCCGGCAGCATGAGTATGGTGCCGCGTACGGCCGCGCCGCCCATCTGGCAGCACCCCCGCCTTCTGCATCTGCGTGATGCACCGCCTGGGCCATTAGCCGCCGGGTCAGCTATGGTATGAGTAAGCGTATGGAATGAGTACGTGAACATTCCAATGGACTGAAACGCACCCACGGGCAGGAGCAGACAATGAGCCAGTATTTCCAGATTCATCCAGAGAATCCGCAAAAGCGCCTGATCGATCAGGCCATCGAGATTATTCGCAAGGGTGGCGTCGTGGCTTACCCCACTGACTCAGGCTATGCGTTGGGCTGTCATCTGGGCGAGAAAAAAGCCGTCGAGAAGATTAAATGGCTGCGCTCGCTGGATGATAAGCATAACTTTACGCTGGTATGTTCCGACCTATCTGAAATTGGCACCTACGCCAAGGTGGATAACGCCATTTTCCGGTTGCTGAAAGCGCATACGCCGGGGCCGTATACCTACATTCTGGATGCCACCACGGAAGTGCCGCGCCTGCTTTTGCACCCCAAGCGCCGCTCGATTGGCGTGCGCGTACCCGATCACCGGATTACCCATGCGTTGCTTGAGGCACTTGGCGAGCCGTTGATGAGCGTGACGCTGATTCCGGAGGGCGAGGCGCTGCCCATGAGCGACCCTGAAGAGATTCGAGACCGTTTCGGTGCGCACCTGGACTTGATCATTGATGGCGGGGCCTGTCATCTCGACCCCACCAGCGTGATCGATTTACGTGAGCTTCCGCCCAAGGTGGTACGTGAAGGGCGCGGCGATATTACACCGTTTACCAGCTAGTCGGGCTTGTCTGATGAGGCTGCCTGCTTCGCTTTACGCGGGTCTTCCGTCGTTTCATCCAGCCAGGTGCCACAGCGTAGGCAGTAGCGGGCACGCTTTTCGTGACGTTCATGGCCACAGCCGGGGCACGCCTCTTCGGAATAACGGTCTTCGCGAATAGAGCGGATAACCTGGGCGGAGAAAATCCCGGTGGGCACGGCAATAATTGAGTAACCAATCAGCATCAGAATCATGGTGATCGCTTTGCCCACCGGCGTCCCTGGCACGATATCGCCATAACCTACCGTGGTCACGCTGACTACGGCCCAGTAAATCGACATGGGAATGCTGGTGAATCCGGTTTCCGGCGACTCAATGGTGTACATGAGTGCCCCAAACATGGTCACCACCATTAAAATACTGAAGAAAAACAGCATCACCTGGTGGACGCTGCGCTTTAGCGCATCAATCAGCAAGCGCCCTTCGCCCACAAACTCCATCAGGCGCAGGATGCGGAAAATACGCAGCACGCGCAGAATACGAATAATCACCAGCGCATGAAAACCGGGTACCAGCAGCACAAGCCAAGCAGGCAGAATGGCAATCATATCCACTACGCCGTAAAAGCTTTTCAAGTAGAGTGAGGGTCGCTCAAGACAGTAGATGCGTACCGCAAGCTCCAGAGTAAACAGTACTGTAAAGGCCCACTCCAAGTAGTAAAAAAGCCAGCCATACTCCTGGGAAATACCTTGAACACTACCGAGCAAGATCACTGCGACACTGCCCAGGATCATAGCAATCAGTGCAATATCGAATCCCTTGGCAGCCGGTGTATCGGATTCAAAAATAATATGAAAAAGCTGCGTACGAAGCCCTTCAGCAGCAGGGGTCAGATGAAAACTCATGGCGGTCCCAGCGAAGTGGAAAAACACTTACTCGTGCGATATGCAAGGCAGGTAAGCGCGTGTTCAGTGTTAATGTTTTTTTAATAGCAAGGTTAGCTTAGCGCGCTTTGCAGCGCTAAACGATGGGAAAGCGTTAACAGCGTAACGCCATAAATGATGCTGGGCTGGCCGTTGGCATCCAACGCCTGAGGCAGGGCGCCCGCCAGTTCCTTAAGGTCATCAGGCAATGCCGGGTGCTCTGTCAGCTGTTGCAAGGCATCGCGGGTGCTTTGCAGATAGTCCGGTGTCTGGCTGTCGTGAAAGGCATCCAGCGCGAGTGTGGCGCGGTGCAGCCACTGCGCGGGTGAGTGCGCGTCCGGCAGTGGCCACTGCTGGGCACGTAGTGCTCCCCCGCGGGTGGCCTTGCTGCTATCCGACGGGCGCAGCGGGACTTTTTCGGCAAGCGCAATGGCCAGCGACCAAAGGGCTTCCGGCGCGCCGTTCTTCAGCTCAAGCTCTACCTCGCAAATAGGTGTTGTATACGCGCCGCTTTCAATCTCGCCTTTATCCAACGCCAGCTCAATATGACTGCCTTGCCAGTCAAGTTGCCAGCTACGCCGGGTAAAGTCGGTTCGCAATGTAGGCGTTAGATAGGCTATCTGCTCGGCCAGCTCACCCTGGAAAGGGGGCAGGGCGGCCAAGCCCTGCTGATCAAGCCCGTCATGGGTCACAGGCCACTCCCACTCCTGGCGGCTGGATAGCCCGCCGCCGCCCTGGCCTGCGGTTTTTACCGTTTGCAGTACGCGGCCATCCACCTTGCGAAGGCGTAGGGCGATCTGGACGCTAGCCAAGGCATGAGTGGGCGTATCAAAGTAAGTATTGGCTAATGTCTGGGTTAACGGTGGCCTTGCCGCGAGCAGCGGGTGGCATTCAAGCGCCTCAATACTTGATGGTGCCAGCGCAAGTTTTAATTCTACTTCAATAGGAGTTGCATTTTTCATGACAATAGCCACCCTTAGGTAATGAAGGTTGTGTGAAATTTTTTATATCAATATGAACTTTTCATGACGGCGGCGAGCGCACTCTTTATACTGGCATCGCCATTTCCAGGCTCCCCGAAAACAGGCTAAAAGGCTCTATGGTTACCTCCAACCCTTTTTCTGCGATGTTTGGCCGCTCGCCATTCCAGCCGTTGCTGGCCCACATCGTCAAGGCCAATGAATGTGCCGATCAGTTGTTGCCGTTTTTTGAAGCATCCCTTGCTGGCGACTGGGACAAAGCAACTGAGCTGCGTGAAAACGTGACCCGTCTAGAGCACGAGGCGGATGTGCTGAAGACGGATTTGCGGCTCAACCTGCCCAACACCATGTTCTTACCGGTTTCCCGGACTGATCTGCTGGATTTGATTAGCGTTCAAGACAAAATTGCCAACAAGGTGCGCGACATTACCGGCATTATGCTGGGGCGTAAAATGCGCGTGCCGGATGAACTTGCCGACCCCATGCGCGATTACATGATCACCAGTGTGGCGTGTGTCGCCCAGGCGCGCCAGGCGCTTGAAGAGCTCATGGAGCTTCTGGAGTCCGGGTTTGGTCGTCATGTCTGCGATGTTATCCACAACATGATCCGAGAACTACATAACCTTGAACATCAAGCCGATGCCCAGCAAGTGGCGATTCGCCGTCAGCTGTTTCAGCTTGAAAGCCAGTTACCACCGGTCGATGTCATGTTTCTTTACAAGATCATCGAATGGGTGGGTGAAGTGTCCGACCGCGCTGAGCGCGTGGGCAGCCGCCTGCAGATTTTGACCGCACGCTAAGGGAACCCCATGCAGATTATTGCCCAGCACGGTGAGATTTTTATCATCCTGGCCTGTTTGTTTGGCTTTTTTATGGCCTGGGGCGTTGGCGCGAACGACGTTGCCAACGCCATGGGAACATCGGTGGGGTCCAAAGCGATCACCATCAAGCAAGCCATCATTATTGCCGTTATATTTGAGTTTTTAGGTGCCTGGCTTGCCGGTGGAGAGGTGACCGCCACTATCCGCGGCGGAATCATCGACGCCAACCTGCTCCAAGCAGACCCGCAGTATCTGGTTTACGGCATGCTTTCGGCCCTTTTGGCTGCCGGTATTTGGCTGATGGTGGCTTCTTCACGCGGGTGGCCGGTTTCCACGACCCACTCAATTGTTGGGGCGATTGTAGGGTTTGCCGCCGTCGGTCTTGGTGTGGATGCCGTGGCCTGGGGCAAAGTCGGCCAGATCGCTTCAAGCTGGGTCGTGTCGCCGCTGTTGGCTGGTACCATCGGTTTCGTACTGTTCAAATCCGTGCACCATCTGATCTTCGAAAACGACGATCCGTTTGCTGCCGCCAAGCGTTATGTGCCGGGCTATGTATTCCTAGTCGGCTTTATTGTCGCCATGGTGACATTGACCAAAGGGCTGTCTCACGTTGGTTTGCATCTGACCTTCAGCCAAAGCCTGCTGCTCTCGATTCTGATTGGCGTGCTGCTGATGGGCCTTGGCGTGATCATGCAGCGGCGTGTCAAGTACGTCCAAAATGCCAACGACCATTTTGGCTATGCCAATGTAGAGCGCGTGTTTGGCGTACTGATGATCTTTACTGCATGCGCCATGGCGTTTGCCCATGGTTCTAACGATGTGGCGAACGCAGTGGGCCCGCTTGCTGCGGTTATCAGCGTGGTGCGCAGTGAAGGCATGATTGATAGCGCAGCGTTGGTGCCCTGGTGGGTGCTGGTACTGGGCGGCGGCGGTATCGTGGTTGGTTTGGTGACTTATGGGCACAAGGTAATTGCCACGGTGGGAACCGGGATTACCGAGCTGACCCCAAGCCGCGGCTTTGCCGCAACGCTTGCCGCAGCCACTACGGTGGTCGTTGCCTCCGGCACTGGCCTACCCATTTCCACCACTCATACGCTGGTAGGCGCTGTATTGGGGGTGGGTCTGGCACGCGGTATGGCAGCCCTTAACCTGCGTGTCATTGGCACCATTGTGCTCTCTTGGCTGATTACGCTACCCGCAGGCGCAGGCTTGGCTATCGTGTTCTTCTTCATGTTCAAAGGCATGTTTGGGTAACTACTCACCTACGCCAGGGCTTAAACGTTGGCTTAAAAGCCTGACCGGACAGCGGCACCTTCATGCAGATTTGCAATAGCAAATGGCGATTGAAGGTGCCGCTGTTTTTTATGCTCTGGTAAAGTAGCCCGCACGGTTTTTATAAATGCCTGACTTCTTCTTTCACCTGCTGCCGGAGAGCGGCCTTGGACAAGCACTTCCCTTTTGTTGACTGGTTTCGTAATGCGTCCCCCTATATCAACGCGCACCGGGGGCGAACCTTCGTCATTTTAATCGAGGGCGAAGCCATGGCGTCGGGCCGCGGGGAGCAGTTGGTGCAGGACCTGGCGCTGCTGCACACCCTGGGCGTACGGCTGGTGGTGGTATTCGGCACGCGCCCTCAGGTGCAAGAGGCCCTGATCAATGCCAACGTTGAACCCACACGAATTAATGGCCACTGGGTGGCCGACCACGCGGTCATGACCCATGTTGAACAGGTGGCCGCCCATCAGCGCCTGTGGCTGGAGGCGCGGTTATCGCTGGGCCTGCCCAGCACGCCGCTGCATGGTGTTGAACTCAGCGTGATTTCCGGCAATCTGGTCACTGCCAAACCATTGGGCGTGCGTGAAGGGGTCGATTTTGACCACAGCGGTGAAGTGCGTCGCGTTCGGGCGAACGCCATTGAGGGGCTGTTGGATAAAGGCTCTTTGGTGCTTCTGCCGCCGCTGGGGTTCTCAAGCACGGGCGAAGTGTTTGACTTAAATGCCTCGGAAGTCGCCCAGCACGCCGCCGTTGCGCTAAAAGCTGACAAGCTGATACTGCTGGGTGAATCGGAAGGATTAGAGGATGAAGAAGGCGAGCTTTTGCGCCAGCTGACGCCAGCCGAAGCCGAACCTCGTCTGGAAGGTGCCCAGCCGGGCAGCGAGCTTGCCCGGCATCTGCAGGCGGCCTGCAATGCAGCCCTTGAGGGCGTTGCCCGCACGCACTTGCTTTCATGGCGTAACCACGATGCATTGCTGGGCGAACTGTTCACTCGTGACGGTGTGGGCACCATGATTACCCAGCATCGCTATGAACAGCTGCGCCCGGCCAAGCTGAATGATATTGCAGGGCTACTGGAGCTGCTTGAGCCGCTGGAGCGCCGTGGCATGCTGGTGGCCCGCTCCCGCGAGCGCCTGGAGCATGAAATTGATGACTATATGGTGATCGAGCGTGACGGCATGGTCATCGGCTGCGCGGCAT
Source organism: Vreelandella populi (assembly GCF_003989825.1). GTDB lineage: Bacteria > Pseudomonadota > Gammaproteobacteria > Pseudomonadales > Halomonadaceae > Vreelandella > Vreelandella populi. Next base: position 403,874 of record NZ_RZHE01000006.1, on the reverse strand, counting down.
TGCACCTCTATCCGGACACTGCGATTGCTGAACTTGCCTGCGTGGCCGTACACGGTAATTACCGGGGCGGAGAGCGGGGCGAGCGGTTGGTAGACGCATTAGAACGCCGCGCCCGCAAGCGCGGCCTGACCGATATCTTTGTACTTACCACCCACACCGCCCACTGGTTTGTGGAGCATGGCTTTCGCCCGGCAAGCTTTGAGGATTTACCGCCCTTAAAACGCGAAGCCTATAACCACGCACGTAAGTCCAAAGTGCTGGTGAAAAACCTGACCGGGTAACGGTGAGGGAAAAGTGAGAGGTAAGGGTAAGGAAGAAGGCGGGGCACAAAAAGGGGCGGCAGCGCCGCCCCATAACCAATTACGTATTCAAAATAACCCCACCGTTAAGGTGCAGCGTCTGCCCGGTCATGTACGATGATTCTTCGCTTGCCAGATACACGTAAGCGGGGCCCATTTCGCTGGGTTGCCCAGCACGCTTCATGGGCACCTGGCCGCCAAACGAGGCCACTTTCTCATCGTCAAAGCTTGCCGGAATCAGCGGTGTCCAAACCGGGCCTGGGGCCACAGCATTAACGCGAATGCCGCGATCCATCAACGACATCGCCATTGAGCGCATAAACCCTTGAATCGCTCCTTTTGTGGCGCTGTAATCAATCAGCGTATCGTTGCCTTTGAAGGCATTGATGGAGGAGGTCTCGATAATCGTATCGCCCTTTTGCAAATGCGGCAGCGCGGCTTTCGTCAAATAAAAGTGGCTGAAAATGTTGGTCTGGAAGGTGCGCATTATCTGTTCATCGGGGATTTCGGTCAGATCACTCCAGTCGTACTGCTCGGCGGCATTGTTAACCACTATATTGAGCTTACCGAAGTGATCCAGCGTCTTCTGGACTATCTCGCGGCAAAACTCGGGTTCGACGACATCACCTTTTAGCACCAAGCAGCGGCGGCCTTCGGCTTCTACCAGCGCCTTGGTATCTTCGGCATCTTTATCCTCTTTAAGGTGGATAATAACGCTATCAGCGCCTTCGCGAGCGTAATGCACCGCAACGGCACGACCAATACCGCTGTCACCGCCGGTAATAATGGCGACCTTATCTAAAAGCTTCTGGGCGCCTTTATAGCTATCGCGGATAAACTCAGGTTCGGGGCGCATTTCATGTTCATCGCCCGGCTGCTTTTCCTGATGCTGGGGGGGCTGCTTCTGTTCACTCATGTGCATTGACTCCTTGTTGGCACGTTAATCCTTCATTTTTCATCCTTAACTACCCTAGCTTACGATAGCAACGAGGGCCAAAGCCCGATGCTGGCAATAGATGAGTTTTACTATTGTTGGTAGCGATTGTTAAAGCTATGCAAGGCAATCTTTAAGCTAATTGACGAATTTTAAAGCGGTTAAATTCGATTTTAATCGGTAGCTACGCTCAGGTTACCCAGTGTTTAAGGGGTTCGTTTTAGAGACTGCTTTTATTAATTATTCTTTAATAAGCATGGCAATAAAACTAAACAATGGCAGGAAGGAGCCATATAGTTTAAGTATGCAATTCATAGCAGATGGCGCTTGGTTGGCCGTGTTTTACGACGTTTTCCGCCACGTATGGGGGAATCATTAAGGTGTTTGATATATGTTAATTAAAAATGGTTGATTTTGATTAAATGTTTCTGCAACTCGCTATAGCAAGTGAGCATAAATTGACAGGGTAGGTAAGGGCACTATATTGAAATAGCGATTTATATTAAACGTCATTCAAGATAATCGATTATTTATCTTTAAATGCGTTTATTGCTTTAGCGGTCAAGTTCGTTTTGTTTCATCTTTAATTCGCATCTATTAATGCAGTCACAGATGAGACGCCAAGGAGGAGATGACAAATGATTGATCATGGAAAACAGGCTGACCCAGGTTCTTCATCAACGCCGAACACTGGCACGTCACATTCGAGTTCCCCCTCTGCTGATTCACTCAAGCAGCAAGGTCGGGACACCGTACACGATGTCAGCGAAGCGGCTCAGCATCAGGCGGAAAGCCTTTTTAATCGGCAGCGCGACACCGCCGCCGAGCAGACAAACAAGTTTACCAACGCCATTAATAAGATGGCCGATGAATTCGACAGCCAGGAACAGCCCTATTTCTCCCAACAGGCGAGAAAGCTTGCTGATACGGCTGACCGTTTCTCTAACAAGCTACGCGATAAAGACCTGAAAAGCCTATGTCAGGAAGCGCAAAGCTATAGCCGCCGTGAGCCGGCGCTATTCTTTGGCGGGGCGATTGCTGCGGGCTTTTTACTAACCCGTTTTCTACGCAGCTCCGGTCAGCATTCGCACTCATCCAGCCAGCATTCTCAGTCATCTGGCAACCAGTCGCACCAGTCATCTGGCGCTTATTCAAACCATGCATCGCCCACGCCCGGCAACCCGTCAGACGGCATCATGCACGGCTCGTCGCCCGGCGCCTCCCAGGATCCTACCGCGCATCCAGGTTCTTCACAGCCAGGCGCTACCTCATTAGGTGTCACCACATCACCTACGCCCGGCACCTCCAATGCGCCCGGTACTTCCAATACATCTGGTACTTCTAACACGCCAGGAAGTAGTACGGGTTCAGTGAACAAGCCCGGCGGGCCTGGTCGTATATAGACAGGCATGCAAGGTAAGTAATGGCTCCAGACGCTGTTAGCCTAATAGCCTTGGTATTTAAGGTTCAAAGTGGTTAGCAGCTCTTAATAGAGACACAGACCCTGCATAGGGTAAGGGAGGCTAAGAATGGATTCAGATCATAAAACGACATCGTCACAGCCGGGTTCTACTCAAGGCGCGTCGGTTGGTTCGCTGCTATCAACGGTGATGCAGGAAATCACATCGCTGGTACGCAACGAAGCTCAGCTTGCCAAGGCGGAAATGTCGGAAAAAACACATGACGTCATGATGGCTCTGGCTGCCATTGCGATAGCGGGTGCGGTTCTGCTGGGCGGCTTTCTCACACTACTTGCGGCACTGGTCTTTGTGCTCAATGAGGTGCTGCCACCTGATATGACGCCTTGGCTGTCTGCCATCATTGTGGGCGTGGTGGTAACGATCATTGGCATCGTGATGCTCAAAGGTGGCCTTGCCAAGCTTCAGGCGCGTAACTTAGTGCCTAATCGCACCTTGCATAGCCTACAGACCGATAAGGAGCTCGCCAAGGAGCATCAGAATAACGTCAAGGAGGAGTTAAAATGAGCGACCACGATCACGATCATAAGCACAGTGACCGTACTCACAGTGATCATCAGGATCATCGCAGTACCGAAGAGATTGAAAAGGATATTCATCGTTCGCGTGAGCGCCTCGACTCCACGCTGCACGAAATTGAGGATCGGTTCTCTCCTCAGCAGCTGCTGAACACGTCCTATGACTATATACGTCATGGCGGTGCCAATGAGTTTGTCTCTAATCTGGGTAACACCATCAAGCAAAACCCGGTACCGTTCTTGGTGACTACCGCAGGTTTGGGCTGGCTAATGATGGCTCAGCGTAACCCCAATCAGGGGCAGAGCCAGAAGCGCATGTCTCAGAACCGTTATTCGGATGAACATGCGGCTACTGGCTACAGCGGTTCTCATGGTACGCCTGGTACGCCGGGTATCCCTGTGCATGAAGGGACCAAGGCCAACAGTAGTACATCCACCTATAGCGGCCCCTCCAGTTATAGCAGCGCATCGGGCCATCAAGGTGAAAACCAAGGCCGCATGAGCAGTATGAAAGAGGGGGCGAAAGATAAAGCCCAGAATTTTAGCGAAAAAGCCAAAGATGTCGCGCATCAGTTAAGTGACAAAGCGCATCAACTTGGCGATAAGGCACAGCATATGGGAGGAAGCATGCGCGATTCTACATCCCACCTTCAGCACGGCACGCAGGATCACCTGCACAATATGTCTGACCGGGCTCGCCATATGGGCAGCAGCTCATCTGACTTTATTCAGGAACACCCGCTGGTGGTAGGCGCTTTAGGAATTGCTCTGGGCGCAGCCCTGGCAAGCCTGTTCCCCACCACGCGTAAAGAAGATGAGTACCTGGGTGAATATCGCGACCGCGCCATGCATATGGCTGCAGAAGCGGGCCAAGAGCAGGTGGATAAAGCCCAGCATACGATTCATGAAAAGGCGGAGCATATGAAAGAAGATTCGCATGACCATGACCAGAAATCGTCTTCCGGCGGAAAACAGTCATCAACGTCTGGTAGCGAGTCGAGCAATCATTCCGGCACCTCGCCAACGGGCCATAATTCAGCATCGGGCGTTAGCTCAAGCACCAACCCCGTAGCGAACCCTCCAGCGGGTAATAAATCGCCGGGCCTGGCAAGTTCGAACACGCCTTCCGGCAATACTCAGGGCTCAGGCACCAACAAAGCCCCGTAAGCGCTAAACACAAGCGTTAAGTCTTGATGTTAAGTTCTTATATTGAAGCGCAGTGCCCGGCCCCGGCCGGGTACTTTTTTATGGGGTGCACCTGCTGATCCAGAGCTTACATCTAAAGGCCTGATCTACGTCCTGCCATGTTCAAAAGTCTAGCCAGAGCGGTGCCGTTCACTCTCGTCGGGGGAGCGTATTTGAGTAGGTTTTAAGATGTAAGAGGTGATCATCAGCGTGCTGGAGTGCTTTCAGTGCTGTAGGGCGGTCAAGCTCGGCCAGCAAAGTGCAGAGCACTTCCGAGACGGCAAGGGCAGGGGCCAGCGTATGAAAGAAGCTGTAGCTTTCTGTGGCGCAATAAATTGTATGGTCGGAAATCCCCGCCAGCGGTGATACCTCGCTATCGGTAATCGAGAGAATAGCCAAGCCTTTATCTTTTGCCAGCTGCGCAAGCGTCAGCGTATCTAACGCGTAGGGTTTGATGGATATGACCAGCACTACCTCATCAGGCTTGGCACGAATCAAGGCATCGCCGCCCGTGCCGGCAGGGCCGTCAAGATGAACCGAACGCTCGCCCAACAGCGACATGACGTAATGAAAATGCCAAGCCACCACATGGCTTGAGCGTAACCCCAGGACATAGACTTTTTTAGCCGCCGCCAACCTGTTAGCCATGGCGGTCAAGCGATGTAGCGGCTCGGGCTCACAGAGCGCTGCAATCTGGGCGCTCAGCCCGTGCAGCATGTGATAGGCGATATCACTTCCCGGGGTGCTAGCCGCCTCAACATCTCGTTGGCGTACCTTGGCAGCGAAACCGTCGTTTCCCCTACGCACCGTTTCCGCGTAGTGGGTACGAATGTCATTGTAGCCTTGAAAGCCCAGCACCTTGGCCAGCCGCGTCATGGTCGCCGGCTGAACCCCAGCCAGGCGTGCCAATTCCCGCATGGATACCAATGCCACTTCTTCTGGATGCTCAAGTACGTAGCGCGCTGCCTGTTGCAGCTGTGCTGACATGCCATCGAACTGAGCAATGATCTGCTCTCTTAGCGGATCGCTCTGTGACATAGGGGAGTGCCTCTCTATACAACATGCGCCTGAAGGAATGAATCGGTGCAACAGCGCATGAGTGTAATCGGGAGTTTTTAAACAAAACAATGATCCATTTGTTTTAATATTTAAATTTATGATTGTTATGTTGCATTGAAAGGTAAGGTCGTGCCACTCTTGCGTTTGAAAAGAGCGTCTGGAAGAGGAAAGGTACATGGCTCATATTCTTCATCGCAGCATTGGCCAGCCGTTGCCGCATGCGGCATCAGCGCAAGGCGTCTATATCACTGATACCGAAGGGCGCCGTTACCTGGATGGCTCTGGCGGGGCGGCAGTGACGAGTGTGGGGCACGCTCACCCTGAAGTGCTGGCGGCCATGCGTGCCCAAATTGATAACCTCTGCTACGCCCATACAGGATTTTTCACCACGGATGCCGCCGAGGAGCTGGCTGAGAAGCTGGTGAATCTGGCGCCCGACGGCTTGGATTACGTCTACCTGGTATCCGGCGGTTCAGAAGCGGTAGAGGCCGCGTTAAAAATGGCTCGCCAGTATTTCGTGGAAACCGGCAGGCCGGAGCGGCGGCATATTATCGCCAGGCGCCAGAGTTACCACGGCAATACCCTGGGTGCGCTTGCCACCGGGGGCAACGCCATGCGCCGACAGCAGTTCCAACCACTTTTGCCCCAAACGCATCATGTTTCGCCTTGCTATGCCTACCGTGACAAGGGAAGCGACGAATCCCCAGAAGCGTACGCTGCAAGGCTTGCCGATGAGCTTGAGGCCAAGATTATCGAGCTGGGCCCTGAAAGCGTCATGGCGTTTGTGGCCGAACCCGTGGTGGGAGCCACGCTGGGTGCGGTGGCTTCTGAGGCTGATTACTTCAAACGGGTGCGTAAAATCTGTGATCAGCATGGCGTTCTGCTGCTTCTCGATGAAGTCATGTGCGGCATGGGGCGCACAGGCACTATGTTCGCCTGCGAGCAGGACAGCATAACGCCTGATATTCTCACCGTGGCCAAAGGCCTGGGGGGAGGCTACCAGCCGATTGGGGCTGTGATGTTGTCCTCCGCTATATTTGATAGCTTCGCCAACGGCTCTGGCCTTTTTCAGCATGGGCATACGTACCTTGGCCACCCCGTTGCAGCGGCCGCTGCCAACAAGGTCGTCGAGATTATCGCGCGGCCTGAAACGCTGGCCAACGTCAACGCCATGGGCGCACGCTTACAAAGCGGCCTTGAAGCGGCGCTGGGCGCATCACCTTATGTGGGCGATATTCGGGGAAGGGGATTGTTTCGTGGCATTGAACTGGTGGCAGACCGGGAGCAAAAAACGCCGTTTGATCCCGCTCAGAAAATTCACGCCAAGATCAAACGCCAGGCAATGGCACGAGGCCTGATCAGCTATCCAATGGGCGGTACCATTGATGGCGTATATGGCGATCATGTGCTGCTCGCCCCGCCGTATACCATCCAGGCGGACGAAATTGATCTCCTTATTGAACGGATTACCCAGTCGATTGACGCCGCAATAACTGAATAACCTGACGCGATAGCCAAATAATACAAGAGGAAATGCCAAGATGAAGCAGTCTCCCTGCCCGCCGATGACCGACGCCGATTGGCCAGAAGAGTTTGCAGAGTTACGCGAAGGTTTTGCGGGCGCATTGAACGTGTACCGCACCATGGCACATCACCCGACCCTGCTGAACGCCTGGGCCCCGTTGCGGCAGCACGTAGTGAAGGATAATGCTCTGGGCCCCGAATTAACCGAGGTAGTGATTCTGCGTGCAGGCTTTCGCCTGGGATCTGCCTATGAGTGGGCGCACCATGTTAGCCGTGCGCTGGCGCTAGGGTTTTCCGAGGCGCGAATTGACGCTATTCGCGGTGTGCCTGAAGCAATTGACGGTGTTGATGGCCTGATTGTTAACGCGGTGGATGCGTTGCTCGACAAGCGTATGCTGGCAAGCCACCAGGAAGAAGCGCTGGCTGAGGCGATTGGGCGTGAGGCCGTGATCGACCTGATTGCCATGGTCGGCTTCTATTCGGTGCTGGGATATTTACTCAAGACCTATGACACACCGATTGATAAGGCTATTCAAGCAGAGGCTCGGTCGAATCCAAAGCTGTTTTCAATAACGCCGCCAGCGTAGCAAGCGAAGGTCTTGAGCAACGCTACTTGAAACGCCGCTTTACCTCGATACTCAGCCTGCCTTCACCCAAGCGCAGCGAGAGCTTCTGGCCTGGCTGGGTCTCCTCGGCGCGGCGCACGACCTGGCCCTTGTCATCCTGGGCAATGGCGTAGCCCCGGCCCAGCACGGCCAGCGGGCTGATGGCGTTTAGCTCCCGCGCGGCGCTGGTTAAGCGGGCTTGCTGGCGTTGAAGCTGGCGCTGCATGGCGTTTTCCAAACGGCGGTGCAGCTGGCTAATCCGTTCGCTTTCTGCGCGGTGCAGGCGCGCCATGTCCTGGCTCGCCAAGCGCCTGCCCAGTTGCGTTACCCGTGTTTGCTGCTGAGTAAGCGTTTGCTGCATGGCGCGGGTTAAGCGCTGGGCGAGTGTCGTCACGTGCTGGCGCTGGCGGTTTAACTGCTCGCCGGGATGCCTGAGCCGTGCGCGCAGGCTATCCAGCTGTTGGCTATCACGCTCTAGCCGCCGCTGCATGGCGCGGTGCAGGCGGCTTTGCTGGTCGGCCAGCTGACGCTTCAAGGCGTGTTGATCCGGCACCAGGCGCTCGGCGGCGGCCGACGGAGTAGGGGCACGAACATCGGCGGCGAAATCGGCCAGCGTGACATCCACCTCATGGCCCACCGCTGACATTACCGGCAGGCGTGAATGAAAAATCGCCCGCGCCAGGTGTTCGTTATTAAATGACCACAAATCTTCCAGGCTGCCGCCGCCCCGGGTAATCAACACCACATCCCGTTCAGGGTCCAGCCTTGCTTGGCGGTTGAGTAGCCCAAGGGAGGCGATCATCGCGGGTGCGGCTTCCACACCCTGCACCGGCACCGGGATTAGCGTGACATCCGCCAAGGGCCAGCGCGCCGCCAATACCGCCAGCACATCGCGAATGGCCGCGCCGGTGGCCGAGCTTAAAATCAGAATCTTGCGCGGCGGAAAGGGCAGGGGGCGCGTATTGGCAAACACGCCCTCGGCATCCAACTGGGCTTTGAGGCGTTCAAACGCAGCCAGCAGCTCGCCCAAGCCTGCCGCCTGCACGGCCTCGGCAATCAGTTGGTAGTCGCCGCGTGGCTCAAACAGCGATACCCGCCCACGCAGTTTTACCTGATCGCCATCGCGCATGGGGGCGGATACAAAGCGCGCCCGCTGGCGAAACAGTGCGCAGCGCACCTGGGCGCGGTCATCTTTGAGCGTGAAGTAGATATGCCCCGACGCCGGGCGGGAAACATTGGAAAGCTCGCCTTCCACCCAAACCTCGCCCACATCGCGCTCAAGCGCCTGGCGGGCCTGTTTGTTGAGTTCGCTGACGGAAAGGGCCTGGGAGGAAGTAGCCATAAGGTTAAGCGCGCTCCATGAGATAGCGTTTGAGAGCGGCGGGATCGGGCACGCCTTGAATCTCTTCGCCGTCGATGATCAACGTAGGCACCGACTGGATGCGCGCCTCTTCCACCGCGTGACGCTGAGCCGTCTGGTGCTGTTCGCGGTAACGGCCTTGAGCGAGCGCATCAAGCACCACCTGGCGCTCCAAGCCCACCGACTCACCGATATCCGCCAGTACTTCAGGGTCGCCGATATCGCGCTCCTGCTGGAAGAATGCCTTTAATGCGGCCATCGAATAGGCATGGCCCAAGCCATGTTCTTCGGCCATGGCGAACACTTCAAAGGCTTTATCGGTACGCGGCTGCGGGGAGATATTGGGCAGCTTTATAGGCACGCCCAATTTTTCTGCCATAGGATACACCGACTCGCGCCACACTTGGGGCAAGTAAGGGTCTTCCACCTTTAACGTGGGCACCGGGGCAGGGCGCAGCTCAAAGGGCCGCCAGCGAATTTTCACATCCAGGCCTTCGGTTGCCTGAACGATTGCCTCTTCCGCCAGTAAACAGAAGGGGCAAACGTAATCGGTATAGACAATTATTTCCTGAGGCAACGGAACGTCCTCCACGTCAAAAATATTCAGTCCTCAGCCTACCAGAATACGTCATTAGCAATTGGTATAAGCACAATAACCTGACTGCATTGCTGGGGCACCCCTCAAAACGCTATAATGGGGGATTAACTTTTCACGCCCCTTCTTCCCACATCAAATTGGGTGTTGCCGCTATGCTACGTATGGCCCAAGAAGCGCTTACGTTCGATGACGTACTCCTCGTTCCTGGCTTCTCCGATGTCCTCCCCAAGGATGTCAGTCTAAAAACCCGCCTGACCCGTAATCTCTCGCTTAATATTCCGCTCGTTTCTGCTGCCATGGACACCGTGACCGAAGCGCGTCTGGCGATTGCGATGGCTCAGGAAGGCGGCATCGGCATCATCCACAAGAACATGACCATGACCCAGCAGGCTGCCGAAGTCCGCAAGGTCAAAAAGCACGAAAGCGTCATTGTAAAAGACCCTGTTACGGTTAGCCCCAAGGCCAAGCTTGAAGACCTTCTCGCCATGGCGAAAGAATACGGTTTCTCCGGCTTCCCAGTGGTTGAAGGCGAAACCCTAGTAGGTATCGTGACCGAGCGTGACATGCGCTTCCAGCCCAATGTAGGCGACAGCGTGGCCGATATCATGACCCCCCGTGATCGGCTGGTTACCGTTAAAGAAGGCACTGATCTTGAAACCAGCAAAGCCAAGATGCGCGAACACCGCATCGAGAAAATGCTGATTGTCGATGACGCCTTTCACCTGCGTGGCCTGGTGACCTTCCAGGATATCGAAAAAGCCCGCACCTACCCGATGGCCGCTAAAGACAGCGACGGCCGCCTGTTAGTCGGCGCCGCCGTGGGTACCGGCCCGGAAACTCCAGACCGTGTTACTGCGCTGGCTGAAGCAGGTGTTGACGTGATCATCGTCGATACCGCCCACGGCCATTCCCAAGGCGTGATCGACCGTGTTAGCTGGATCAAAGAGCACTTCCCGGACATTCAGGTGATCGGCGGCAACATCGCCACCGGTGCTGCGGCCAAGGCATTGGCCGAAGCGGGTGCCGATGGCGTGAAAGTAGGCATTGGCCCGGGTTCCATCTGCACCACGCGCATCGTGGCAGGCGTTGGCGTGCCGCAAATCACCGCGGTTTCCAACGTGGCCGCCGCGCTTAAAGAGTACGACATTCCATTGATTGCTGACGGTGGCGTACGCTTCTCCGGCGACCTGGCCAAGGCAATTGCCGCTGGCGCCAGTGCGGTGATGGTAGGCGGCCTGCTGGCCGGTACCGAAGAAGCGCCGGGCGAAGTCGAACTGTTCCAAGGGCGTACTTACAAAGCTTACCGCGGCATGGGCTCTATGGGTGCCATGGCGCAGAACCAGGGCAGCGCCGACCGCTACTTCCAGGATAAAGATGCCGGTGCCGAGAAGCTGGTACCCGAAGGTATCGAAGGCCGCGTACCTTACAAAGGCATGATGAGCGCCATCGTTCACCAGATGATGGGCGGGCTGCGCGCCTCCATGGGCTACACCGGCTGCCGCGATATTCAGGAAATGCGCACCAAGCCGGAATTCGTCCAGATTACCGGTGCTGGCTTTAACGAATCCCACGTTCACGACGTGCAGATCACCAAAGAAGCTCCCAACTACCGGGTGAGCTAACCAGCGCTTTTAGTTGAATGGCGGCGGGCTTTGCCCCGCCGCTTGCTTTTTAGCCTTACTAGTAGCCTTCATACGGCTCAATCGAGATACCGCCATGAATGATATCCACTCCCATAAAATCCTGATTCTCGACTTCGGCTCACAGTACACGCAGCTGATCGCCCGCCGGGTACGCGAGATTGGCGTATTTTCCGAGGTTCGCGCCTTCGATATCACCGAAGAAGAGATCCGCGAGTACAACCCCAATGGCATCATCCTGGCCGGCGGCCCGGAATCCGTGACCGAGCTGGATTCCCCGCGTGCGCCTCAGTGCGTGTTCGAAATGAACCTGCCCGTGTTTGGCGTTTGCTACGGCATGCAAACTATGGCCGAGCAGCTGGGCGGTAAGGTAGAAGGCTCCAACAAGAGCGAGTTTGGCTACGCGCAAATCAGCATCGACGCTGAAAACGCGCTGTTCAAAGACATCAAAGACCACGTAGACGCCAACACCGGCAAAGCCCTGCTGGACGTATGGATGAGCCACGGCGACAAGGTAGCCAAAGCGCCTGCCGAGTTCACCGTGACAGCCTCCACACCCAGCTGTCCGATTGCCGCTATGGTCTGGGAAGAGAAGCAGTTCTACGGCGTACAGTTCCACCCCGAAGTGACCCACACCCTGCAAGGCCAGCGGATGCTTGAGCACTTCGTGCTGGATATTTGTAAAGCCGAAAAACTCTGGACGCCTGCGCAAATCATCGAAGACCAGGTACAGCGCGTACGCGAGCAGGTAGGCGACCGCCATGTACTGCTCGGCCTTTCCGGTGGTGTGGACTCTTCAGTCGTAGCCGCGCTTTTGCACAAAGCGATTGGCGACCAGCTGACCTGCGTATTCGTGGATAACGGCCTGCTGCGTAAAGACGAAGGCGACCAGGTGATGGAAACCTTCGCCAAGCACATGGGCGTTAAGGTCATCCGTGTAGACGCTGAAGACCTGTTCCTGAGCAAGCTTGCAGGCGAGAAAGACCCGGAAGCCAAGCGCAAGATCATCGGCAACACGTTTATTGACGTGTTCGATATTGAGGCCAGCAAGATCGATGGCGTCGATTTCCTGGCCCAGGGCACCATTTACCCGGACGTGATCGAATCCGCCGCCAGCAAGACCGGCAAATCCCACGTGATCAAATCCCACCACAACGTGGGCGGCCTGCCAGAAACCATGAAGCTCAAGCTGGTCGAGCCGCTGCGTGAGCTGTTCAAGGACGAAGTGCGCAAGCTCGGCCTGGAACTCGGCTTGCCCTACGACATGGTGTACCGCCACCCCTTCCCGGGGCCGGGCCTGGGCGTGCGGATTCTGGGCGAAGTGAAGAAAGAGTACGCCGACATTCTGCGTGAAGCCGACGCCATCTTCATCGAAGAGCTGCGCGCCGCCGGCTGGTACGAAAAAACCAGCCAGGCGTTTGCCGTGTTCCTGCCGGTGAAATCGGTAGGCGTTGTCGGCGACGGCCGCCGCTACGAGTGGGTCATCGCCATCCGCGCGGTAGAAACCATCGACTTCATGACCGCCCGCTGGGCGCACCTGCCCTATGAGCTGCTGGAGACCGTTTCCAATCGGATTATCAATGAGCTGGGTGGGGTTTCGCGGGTGACTTATGATGTGAGTAGTAAGCCGCCGGCTACGATTGAGTGGGAGTGAGGTTTAATAACCTTGCATGATTAGCTTAAGTCACCGAAACTAGGTGACTTTTGTTATATTTTAAGGATATTAAAATAAATTTTAATAAGTTAATGAAAGTTGGTTTTTCTGAGCGGATCAAATAATCCGCTCAGAATAGTATATTTAATATATTTCTAATTTATTTTTGAAATCAATGCATCTGTTACGTTATCAAAATCTAAATCTGGAACTCCAAAACGACTATAGTATCGTGCAAATCGGGCTTGTATCGCTTCAGCAAAAGGGCTATCTAGCGTTGCAACTCTCTCATAGTTATCAGCTTCGGTAATTCTCGCAATAGGCTCTTGGCTTAAATGCTGAAAATCTGCTATTAAGTGAGGCATGAAAGATGTTCCAGGTATATATTTGTATCGCTCAGGTTGAGATTTTCTATTATCACAGACAAGGCTTCTTAATTGCTTCTTTTTAGACTTAGATATTTCACTACCAGTTTTCTTGCTTTGCGATACATCTGAGAACTCAGAAAACCCCTCAATTGGAAGGCATTTAACAAAAAGAGCGCTTTCGGTTTTGCCTTGGTCCAGATCGCAAGCGGGATTTATTACTAAATAATAGTCGCTGGTTTTGTCTTTTTTATAAATGTCCCCTAAAGAAATATTTCCTTCCAATGATGGCCAAATATAATATTCAACAGGATGAACGATCCTAGGTACTTCTTGATCAGGGTTCAAAAAACCTCTAATTGACTCGGCAGTCAGCGAGCTTGATAATCGCCGTGCTAAAAGATAGGCTAATTCTCCATCTTCTTTAAGCTCATCAGTATTGCTCCAGTGGTTTTGAACATGATCCCATAGATATTCTCTTTGTTTTTCTTGTATATGTCTTACCAAATGAGGGAGCCGTGTATTAAAAATACTTTTTACAGCTTCTCTTAATAAATCCGCATCATCATCTCCTTTTGCTAAAACTTGAACAAAAGGGGTGCGTAAGTTTTCTACCTTATGTGCGAACCCAGAATAAAATATTACAGGGATAAATTGCTCTTTTCGTAAACTCTCCAGTATTTCTTTTCCCTTAATATCATTATTAGACGCCTCATCTCTAAGGTCGATGATTGCTAAATCATATTTTGAAGTTCGAATTTTTATCTTTGCTTCTTCAAAATCTGAGACAATTTCGCAACTTATTATTTGCCCATCTTCGAGACCATTTACCCCTTTCAGAGTTCGTTGGCTGGAAACTATGTCAGCAGTTTGTTGAGCTAACTGTTCCTGATCATCAATAATTAAGAAATTCCAGTTCATTTTTAAACCCTTTTGCAAAGCATTATTCTAAAAGTAGCCCCTGGCAATGGACCACCATTAACGAGTTCTAGTGAGCCGCTATAATAGTTAGAAACCATCTCTCCTATAATAGATAATCCCAAACCTGCGCCATCCTCTCTTGTTGAATAATAAGCATCAAAAATAGTGTCTTTATCATCTTCTGGAACGCCAGGGCCGCTGTCGGAAAATAATATTTCAACACCAATGTTTTCCACACGACGTAAAATAACAGATATTTTTCTAGAAATTTTGGGAGTAAATTGTAACCAATAGATACTATTATCTATGAGGTTGATTATTATTTGCTGTATTTCCTGAGGGTCAACCCTAACTAATGTTTCAGTATTAGATATTTCATACGCTATAGATGCGTCTTTTAATTTGCTATAAAGGATTTTAAAAGCGTCATTAATAACGTTTTCCAAATATAACTGTGATGGGCGACCTACCTTTCTTCCTCCAAACGGCTCTATCCTTTTAAATATTTGATTAAGAGAAGCTGCTTGACCTTTTATTGTGTTAAGGCGCTCATAGGGAACAAGAAGTTCTTTGTGTTTCATATAACTAAAGTCTTCAAGATCTTCTTGTGCTAATTTAGACTGACCGGTAATAACAGCTAGGGGCTGGCGCCCTTCATGAAGAACAGCGTCAACAAGTTTTCCTAAAGTTGCTAAGCCACTATATCGTGATACAATTTTCTTGACTCCCTCCATTCTTTGGGAAAAATCCTGTTCGATATTATCTACAATTATTTTTGCTTGCTTGTCACTAGGGTTGTTTTGAGATATGTGATCTCTTAGCTTGCTGAGATCAAGATCGCCAAAAAGCCCTCCTTGCCTAGCGCTAGAGTGATCAGTTTCTTTTTCAGAAGTTTTCTTACGTGATTTATATCGAATATCTTCCAAACGTGAGAGTAAGCATTTCATAATATCCTTCAAGTCAGAATATGCTTGGTTTTCTCTTAAACCTTCTCTATTAGACTGATCTTTCAATTCTGGATTTGAACCTGCCGTAATCGATACATAACCAAGTATCTGGTTATTTGAAAGCCTGTAAGTAGGTTTTTGTACACGTCTTATATCAAGCCTTAACCAATCATTATTTGGCTCACCGTAAGGCATAACACGAAACCCATCTCGATATATATTAATGCCTGCAAAATTATCTAAATCTTTTCGGATGCTAGATATAGTTCCACCAACTTTTTGTTTTACATTACCTAATTCATCTCTATCCCAAACTCTAAGCTTAATGTTTAGTTCTCCGCACTCAGGCGGGGAATAATTTTCTTGAAAGTCTTCCGCTTTAATACCATCTCTCATAACCCAGCCGGATTTAGGATGTAGTACAAGTAAACCTTCAGCTTTTATTGGAAGGCCATCAGCTACTGAAGTATAAGTTAATGAATAACTTCCGTTGCTTTTTACGACACCTTCTACAGTATAGTGTGGATACTTTATAATCTCTGGGGGTTGTATTTCCATTGAATACTGCTCAAAACCATCAGGTGCAGTAATCTTGATATTAAAACTTGGCATATCTTCAAAAGGAGAAACTAAACGAGAGAGGCCACGACGAATCTCATCGAAATTTGAGTTTGTCCATTTCCTTTTCATGCCTGTCATGGCTAAAATTGTGCCATGATTTTTTTTTAAACTTTTTAGAAAGCTATTTAAAGGTAGTAAATTTAATCCCTCAGTTTCAAAAGTTATAGATGGCGGCCGTTCCTCTATATATACTTCGATCTCGTCTAGGTATTTTTTATCATCATCAAACTGAGTCCAGTCAAATAACGCTGATACTTCCTGTTGCCTATCTGCTTTTTGACTAGTTAATTCCAGCATTGATGCGAGCCTAGATGTAGCAAAACGGCCAATACCTTTTTCTCCTAAAACTCTACGCCCGCTATCGGTTTCTTTCGCTTTGACCTTACTTGGGGTAGCAGGCTCCATCCAGGCTCTGCTGACAACATCAAATGACATTCCCCGTCCATTGTCTATAACTTCTAATTTTCCTGTGCCCTCATCTAACGGGCCAGTAAATTTAATTAGAACATCGCTTGCATCTGCATCATATGCATTTTTTACTAGCTCAATCAAAGCTACACTATCGCTGCTGATCAGCTCTTCACCTAGAGTTTTCATGATTCTAGCTCTGGGCCTGAATACAGAATTATTCATTATGGTTCTCCAGTAAGAAACTCGCTATTGCCGCGACGATGCAAATTTAGCTTGAATATACCTATAAAAACCCTTCCTTATCAATGCCTAATTTTGCATTTTAAAAAATTTATTTAGTGCTTCGTAATGATTAATGTATGGTTTTATTCAGTGCCTTTAATTAGGGTTTTGATTTGATTTTAATTTATTTCGAATCTCTTAAAAATTAAGATTATGTAAAAATATATTTTTGTGTTGAACGTGGTATCAGAGTTCAGTTCAATCTTATAATCTAGTTTAATGCGAAAAGAACTATAAATGAGTGTTGCTAGATTGATATAAGAGAGGGATTTGATATTGTAGGGTGGCAAAGTGTTAGAGGATATAAACTTTAATCATGACTTAATAAAAAATTATACTTAGGGCTTCTATAGGCCATAACTGTTTCTCCCCACCCCAAAATAAAAATTAGTTTATATACTTTTAGTTTTTTTGATTGTTGATGCCTGTGTATACTGTTTTTTTTGAATTAATTTATACTTATAAGCTGTTTAGCCATTTCGTAATTGATCCCAAAGAGCCAATGCGATTTCTAAGTATGCCAACTATATCTATGCCGGATATAATCACCACCGGGTGTTTGTCTTCCTTTAACTCAGTATAAGCCTGAGATGCGAGGTAGGAAGTGGTGACAAGAATCCCAAACTGTCTGTGCCGCAATCGCGACAGAAGCCTGGAAAGCTCTTTAACCCCAACGCCTTTCCCCTTGGGATCATAGCATTTGGCTTCTAAAGCAAACTCTACTTCTATAGCGCTTTTACCAGTGCCTATCCCGTATGCACCAACAGCATCTCGTCCACCGTCACGCCATGGGCGAGTAATATCACATTGCTTAATATTCGGCATGAAAAGCCGGGCAATTTCTATTGCAGCCGCTTCGAATGCAAATGGATTGTTGCCGTATTTGTCGTGTATTAAAGATAAAATTTTATAGTCTTCAACTGATTGGGGTAATTGCTGTTCTTTGTTGCGTATGTCGATACTGTGCGGTGCATAAAGAGGAGTGTATTTTCGTCCCGAGAGCCATTCAAGCCAAGCACTGGGGGCATGGACAGAAGACACTGCTTTGCCAGTTTTTATGTCGTTTAACCATTTACGGGAGACTACCGGAACATCGAGTATAGTGAAAATTGATTTGTAGTTCTGGAATCTGGTGTTGTTAGAACCTTTTGCTCGCCAAATAGCAACCAAGTCATCATCTGAACTTAGGCTTTGCGCACCAGGGACGGCCAAACCGAGAAACCTAACATCACGATATTGCCCGGTGCCTCCAAAGAGAAGAATAACAGGGAAGTGATCGAATGAAGTGGGAGAGTGACGCGCATCAAACAGGTTGCGGAGAATCAGATTTCCTTGCCTTGGTGTGTCATGAATTCCGCGTGCAGTCTTGTTATCACCGTAATATATGAATTGGCCGCTTTCAGTATCTAAGTTATCCGGCCAATCGGGATCATTGAAATTTGACTTTAATGCAAGCAATTTCAAAGTGTCTATGCCAGGGCGTTTTCCAAGATGCCGAAAGCCCGCCCCGTTATCCACACCAAGTAATTGCGGCAGAGGATCATCTGATGAGTTTCCGTTTCTTGAGCCACCATATATATGATCCACTATTAAGTCGTCATCGGTTAAGCTCATTTAAGAAGCCAACCCTACTTCACTATCCTCAATTAAAGTGATTTTCTTGAAAATCATTTCCATGACTGGCGAGCAAACACCGTTGCCACAAAGTTTAACCTTGTCCCGTCGGCTGCCGTGTGAGAGGAGATGTTTAGAGCCTGCACCCATAGCTTGCAGCAGCTCTGGTGGTTGTAGCATACGAAGGTATGGAGTGTCATTTTCCCATGTAACCAAGCCAAATCGATCTATGGTCGTTACTGTGCGAAGTGGTGCGTCAAGTGATTGCCAGCCTCCAGCGTAATCTGACCCGTAGTAAACGATAATAAAATCTTTTCCTCTTCCCAGAGCTTCAATAGCCCTCTCTGCCCTATCGATCGTTGCTTGTGCTCTCTTTTCCCTATAAAGAGGACGGCTTTTGTAAATGCCAGACCAGTCAATAATTGACCGAGCAGAATTAACACTTTTAGGGCGTAACGCGACTAGATCTTCCTGAGTAATAACAGACCCTTGCAGGTCGCAAACTAAAAACATACGTTTGCGTGCCTGAGGAACTCCAAAATCGGCTGAATTAAGTAACAAGTCATTTACGGTATAGCCATATGACTCAATAGCGCTAACCAGCTCTTGATGCCGCCCCCACTTTTTCATCCTGTTCACATTTTCCACAATTAGCCAGCGTGGCTTCATTGTTTCGATCCAGGGAATTATGCCAATAGCTGTTTCTTTGCTTAGCTCACAACCTGGCTTGGCTCCCCGAGCGATCGAGTGAGAAGTGCACTCGGGTGAAGTTAATAGCACATCAGGCTTGTATTTTTTTGCCAGCTCAATTGGATCCAAGTCTTCGATAGGTGAGCAGAGGACTTCTGCAGAAGGAAAATTGCTCTTATATGTGGAGGCAGCAAGCTGCCAAGCATCAACGGCAAGAATTGGAGTAGCTCCTGCCTTGACAGCTCCCCTGGCACCAAAGCCACCACCACAAAATAGATCCACGAACTTGAGCATACAGCCTTCTTCAATTGAGACGTTTTTGAACAATGAGGCATGTTACCAGGTTTAAATTTGCCCTGCCTATTTTGTCGTGGATATATTTCTGATGAAAGGCATATTTTAAGCCTGTAGTCCTTGTCTTCTTAGGTAGAGTGATTTTGACTTAATGGAGACTGAAACAGCATTGCCCTTGGTACAAAAGAGGCGCTCCGCCCAACCCGCTATGTGCTTTACTATCAGCAACGGTTATTCACGGAGAAAACATCCATGGCCATAGGCGGCTTGATAGGATTACTGGATGACATTGCTGCATTGGCGAAGTTGTCCGCAGCATCATTGGACGATGTGAGCGCCGCCGCTGGGCGTGCAACGGCGAAGGCGGCCGGGGTGGTGGTCGATGATACGGCGGTAACGCCGCAATATTTACAGGGGGTGGCAGCGGAGCGTGAACTGGCGATTGTGAAGAAGATCGCGTTGGGGTCGATCCGCAACAAGCTGATTTTTATTCTGCCGGTGGCGCTGCTACTGAACCACTTTTTGCCCGCGCTATTGCCGATCATCCTGATGGTGGGCGGCACCTACTTGGCCTTTGAGGGCGCTGAGAAAGTCTGGCACAAGCTATCCGGCAAGCATGATGACGAGAAGCCGGCGGTAGAGAAAGGGCCGGAAGCTGAGAAAAAGATCGTGAGTGGTGCCGTTCGCACCGACCTGATTCTTTCCGCTGAAATCATGGTGATTGCGCTTGCCACTGTCTCCCATCAGGGATTCTGGTCACAGCTGGCGAGCCTGGTGGTGGTTGCCTTTGTCATCACTGTTCTGGTGTATGGTGTGGTGGCGATGTTGGTCAGGATGGATGATTTCGGCCTGAAACTCGCCCAGCGGGACAGTTCGGGCATGCAGAAACTGGGCCGTGGTCTGGTCACGGCCATGCCCAAGGTGCTAGCGACCATCGCAGTGGTGGGAACCATCGCCATGCTCTGGGTGGGTGGGCATATCCTGATGGTCAATCTGGGTGCCGATGGAACAGGTTGGCTCAACGCCCCCTATGAGTGGGTACACCACATTGAGTATGAGATTAGGGAGGCAACCGGTGCCTTGGGCGGCACGCTGGGCTGGAGCTTCAATACGCTGTGCTCTGCGGTGATTGGCTTTTTGGTGGGCTCGGTGGTGGTAGGTGTGCTGCACCTCGTTCCCTTCAAGAAGGCGCATTCGGCATAAATGTCGGCATAGATAAATGCGGCCGCGGCATGCGTACCAGAGAGCCAAGAGTCCGCTATCATGAACTGCAACGTAGGGTTCAAAGGCGCTCTGGCACTCACAACGTCTGACGCTGCAAGAGCGGGGCTTCGGCCATCGCAGCCAACCTTTAATCGATATGGCTAACCTGCCACTGGGACTCGGCTAGTTGTATGCGTTCAATGACCCAATCCACGAATGCCCGTACGGTGGGGGATAAGTGGCGGTTGTGGGGATACATGATCGAGATGGGCACGGCGGGTGCCTGGATTTCGCCCAGTACTCGTTGTAATTGCCCACTTTTCAGGTGCGGCAGTACCATATAACTTGCCGCACGTATCAAGCCCAAGCCTTCCAGGCCACACGTGATATAGCTGTCAGTGTCGTTGACGATCAGGTGCTCGGCCATCCGTACGGTGCGCTCTTCGTTATTGACCACGAAGTTCCAGTCCATTGATCGCCCCTGATGGCCGGTTAGAAAACCGACCGCATGGTGGTCCTTCAAATCATCCAATGAGTGCGGCTCGCCATGCGCTTTCAAGTACTCGGGTGAGGCGCATGTGACCCATTCAAAGCTCGCAATACGGCGCGCTACCAAGGTGGCAGAATCCTGGGGTACGCCTGCGCGAATGACGCAGTCGATACCTTCTGGAACCAGCTCTACCGTTCGGTCACTCACCGTCAGCGTTAATTCTATATCCGGATAACGGGCCTGAAACGTCTTGATGGCAGGCAGTACGAATAAGCGGGCCATCGAGGCAGTTATCCCGACGCGCAGCTTGCCCCTGGCTTGACCGGCGCTGCCGGGAAAGCTGGACTCCAACGCTTCTAGGTCTGCCAGCAAACGACGGCAGTTTTCATAGTAAAGACTGCCATCGGGGGTCAGGTTCAAGTGTCGCGTGGTCCGCTGGAGCAGCTTCACGCCAAGGAAGTTCTCTAGTTCCTTGATGGCGCGAGTGACCGTAGAAGGGGGGATGGAAAGATTCTCTGCGGCTTTACTGAAGCCGTGCATCTCAACCACTCGGGCAAATATCTGCATGGCTTGCAGTCGATCCATGGGATGTCCTTTATCATTTCCGTGTAGGAAGTATAACGAACGCGGAGTTCGCTGGGTCAAAAATCGGCGGTTTCCGGGTCTGGCCCCAGGCGTCCATCAGGGCGATCCAACTCGGCTAACATCCTTATCTCTTCCGGCGTCAGGGCAAAGTCAAATAGCTGAAAGTTCTCGACAATACGTTCAGGGCGCACGGATTTCGAGAGGGTCGCCAGGCCACTGTCGAGATGCCAGCGAAGAATGATCTGGGCAGGAGACTTGCTATACCGTTCGGCAAGTTCGAGGATCGGGGGTGCTTGTAGAGGCGATAATCCTGGGTTTGGCTTCTGCGACCACACGCCCAACGGGCTCCAGGATTGGGTGATGATGCCTTGTTCGCGGTGAAATGCTCTCAGTTCTTTCTGCTGGAAATAAGGGTGTAGTTCAACCTGATTGAGTACCGGGGCCACGCCCGTTTCTCTCATCAGGCGCTGTAGTTGCCCAATAGAGAAGTTACAAACGCCGATAGCGCCAACTCGGCCCTCGTCACGCAGCCGGATCATGGCCTGCCATGTTTCTACATAGGTATCACGAATTTGTGAAGGCCAATGCATCAGATACATGTCGAGCCTATCAAGGCCGAGCCGTTGCTGGCTGGCATCGAAGGCCTGTAGGGTTTGATCGTAGCCGTGATGCGTATTCCATACCTTCGTGGTCACAAAGATCTCTTCACGCGCTACGCCGCTTGCGCGAATCCCTTCACCAACGTCTTCTTCATTGTAATAAGCCTCTGCTGTATCAATCAGCCGATAGCCGGTCTGCAAGGCACGACTCACCAGCTCGGCGCTCGTTTCCGCTGGCACCTGCCACAAGCCATAGCCCAAGGCCGGGATTCGTGAGTCTACGTGTGTCGTTGGAAAAGGTGTTTGGGGAGTATTTACAGAATAAGTCATGGTGTAGGCCAACTCTTTAAATAAAAGATGGCAATAGAGTAGACGTTAACGTGACCGATTTTAATTCCATTAACAGCAAAAAGCTTTTCGAAAAAAGCTATTAATTTAAACAGATGCGCTATTTGAATATTTGGAATTGTCTTTTCCAATAATAGCCATTAACAACCCGTGTCTGTGTACTAGACTGCTGGCAAGTTATTTCAGGCGGCAACCAATCGATGGCTTACTTCCTGGCTTTAACGTTAGTTGATGCTTAAAGCCAAGCGTTGATCCCTACATAATCTTTGCTAAAGCCTGAATGATAGCGATCTCTTAATTAAATAATTGTCAGGTGAACCACATGCCCGTTACTGAAAACCGCGATGTTGAAAAAGTTATTATTCTTGGTGCTGGCCAGCTTGGTATGCAAGTCATCCGAAACATGGTCGAAAGGGTAAGCCCTGGCGCTCTCAGCGTCCTGGTCGAGCCAGGTTTCACCACCTCCTCGGATGTGTACAAGAAGAACAGCACCGATGAACTTGAGAAGTATGGGGTCGAGATCATTCCCTTCGACTTGTCCCAGAACAACGAGGGGGATCTTGCTTCGTTGTTGTCCGATTTTCATACCGTGATCTGCTGTACGGGGTTCGTGGCAGGAGCTGGCACGCAGACAAGGATTACACACGCCGTCCTGAAGGCAGGCGTTTCACGTTACTTTCCCTGGCAGTTTGGCGTCGACTACGACATCGTTGGGAAAGGCAGCGGCCAGCCCGTATTCGATGAACAATATGACGTTAGACAGCTGCTACGCTCGCAGGAAAAAACGGAATGGGTGATCGTCTCGACAGGCATGTTCACGAGCTTTCTGTTCGAGCCTGCTTTCGGTGTGGTCGATCTTGAAACCAATACCGTCCGAGCACTCGGCAGCTGGGATACGCGTGTAACGGTCACGACCCCCGGGGATATTGGTCGCCTGACGACTGAAATATATCTTGAGAACCCGCGTATCGCCAACGAGGTGGTGTTCGTCGCTGGCGATACGCTTTCCTACGGCCAACTGGCCGCGGTCGTCGAAGAGGTGACAGGCAAACCCGTCAAGCGTGCCGAGCTATCTCTTGATGAGCTGAATCGCCAAATCGCTCTTGCGCCTGATGATACCATGCTGCGTTACCGTGCCGCTTTCGCCCTCGGTACCGGCATGTGGTGGGAAAAATCAAAAACCTATAACCATAAAAAGGGCATCAAGACCGTCGATGCCAAGACATGGCTAAGCCGCCATTTAAGTGATAAACGCTCGTAACGCCTTGTCAACGTCCCCCACTGATGGAGCGCCGCAAGGAGGCCTTGGGGGGCGAAAATCCGTCTCGTCATGCATTGCTGTCAACACGGAAGTTTCTTCAACAGTTCATTAAGTAATGGCGCTATGTTTGATGCTTAGTAAGCAGGACAGAGTTGACCTTAGATTTTTCTAAACAACATACCCAGCACGAACTTATTCAAATACTATTGTTGTTTTATTAAGAATAAAGCAATGGCTATTAAACAAAAGGATTCAATCATGAAAATGTTAAACGCAGCTTTGATCGTTGCCTTAACCCTTACTTCCGGCGTTGCGCTCGCGGAACAAAGCTCGGACGAAAATAATCGGATTGTTTCTCCCGAATCAACTTTGACTACGCGACACGAAAGTGAAAAACGGCACTATTCATTTTCCAATTTTAAACACAGAAATCGGCAGGCTGCCGTTGCACTCGCTAAATGGGGATCGAGTAAAGATAACCGGATTATTTCTCCCGAATCAATTTCGGCTACGCAATACGATAGTGGAGGACAGCACTTTTCACCATCCGAGTTGCCCGAACGAAACCCTTAATAATAGCGGAATTCGCTGGTCCTTCTATAGCTTCCTTGAAGATGCTCGTTGTCAATCATTCCTCGGCGCGCATCTTGTTGAGCCGTTGGTTTGCCTCCTTCAGCCGTGCCATTATGGACGCATCCATGTCGCCGAATTTAGCTCGCTGCTCGTACCATAAACCATTACATCCTGGGACCAAATACCTAATTAAAGCCTTCTATGGTGAGGGTTTGAACACTCTGTGCGGCTCGACACAGGCTGACTAATGTAGAGTCACTGGACCGGGGCACAATCACTTTACGGCTTAAAAGATCGTGAACAGGTTCCAAGAGGTCAGTTATAAACGCTTTCGCAGTTGTCTTGATACAGCGGAGCATCGGCACCCAACGCTAAACGCTTGGTGGCGCTGTTGTAGTAAAAGCGACCGGACTCGGCGCTTGAAAGCTCGTAATCGCCGCACACCCCATAGCCCTTGTTGACTCGCGTTAAGTGAGAGATGGCGGCCGGTTTATGGCTATCAAGGTGTTCCGATATCATCGCGGCAATGTGGGCATCACGCTGGGCCTCGGAGTAGGCCTGGCCACCGAATATTAGGCCAGCAACGCCGACAATGGCGACGACGGGAATCCATAGGTTATGCATAGCGTGTCCAGGGAGAGAATATAAACGTGCATGAATGCGGCAGGAAAGATATTTAGCGGGATAATAACTTTTTGTTCATCAAATTTCATTGGTTGGCGAGTACCTAGTTTATACAAGGATCTGTTTCGCACCTTGCTAACCTACGGCGTCAGCCCGTCGTGTCGTTGTCATCCCATTTCCACTTCACTCATTCGCGCTACTTGAAACCCGCCATCACTGAATACCTGCGATGCACATAATGTAAGAATATTGTACATATGGGTGGTTTTAATAATTTCATCTTGCCTGGTATAAGCGGGTGGGGCAGCGCGCCGTGCTTGGCCACTGAGCGTGGTGTTAGGCGATATTGGTACGGCGTGTCAGCAAAGAAACATGTTAAATAAAATGCCCCTTTCACGATTGGGGAGTGTGAAAGGGGCGTGCCATTGCAGTTTTCAGGTCATTCGGGAAGCTTGGCGATCACTTTGATTTCGAAATCGAAGCCGGCCAGCCAGTTCACGCCGACCGCGGTCCAGTTGGGGTAGGGCTTTTCCGGGAATGCGCGGGCCTTGGCTTCCAATACGGTGTCGAACTGGGTTTCGGGGTTGGTATGAAACGTCGTGACATCGACGATATCGTCAAAGCTTGCGCCCGCAGCTTCCAGCACGCGCTTAAGGTTGTCGAAGGCGAGTTGTACCTGTGCGGTAAAATCCGGCTCTGGCGAGCCGTCTTCACGGCTGCCGACCTGGCCCGAGACGAACAGGAAGCCGTTCGAACGTACGGCGGCGGAATAGGCGTTTTTCTCATAAAGCGCCTGCCGGCCTTGTGGGAAAATGGCGTCGCGTTGGGTCATGTGTCTCTCCATCGAAGGGCTGTATGGGTGTGCGATTAACGATAAGCCCACTTTAGGACGGCGCTTTTAATGGATAAACAGCGAAGTTCGAGCAACACTGTTTGCCTATCGCAAACAGTCGCCGGTGTTCGAGGTCAATATGGATCGCTTCAATGCAATGCAGGCATTCGCGCGGGTCGTGGAGACGGGCAGTTTCACCAAGGCCGCCGAAACGCTTCATCTGAGCAAGACGAGCGTCACACAGCTCGTCCAGCAGCTGGAGGCCAAGCTTCGCGTCAAGCTGCTTAACCGAACCACCCGCCAGGTGAACGTGACGGCCGACGGCGCCGCCTACTATGAGCGCGTCATCAAGCTGCTGGCCGACATGGACGATGCCGAGACCAGTTTGTCTTCTGCTGCCGTACTGCCTCGCGGCCGGCTAAGAGTCGATGTGCCCAGCCCGCTCGCTCGAATGATCCTCATACCTGCACTGCCGGCGTTTTATGCGAGATACCCTGATATCCAGCTCGATATGGGGGTGAGTGATCGCGTCGTGGATATCATCGGGGAAAGCGTGGATTGCGTCGTGCGTGGTGGGGAGCCCACCGATTTGTCGCTGGTGGCACGCCGGGTGGGCAATTTACGCCTTGGTGTATATGCCGCCCCCGCTTACCTGGAAAAGGTGGGGTATCCGGCCCACCCGCAGGCGCTTTCGGCGCCACCGCACTACGTCGTGGGATTCAGGTGGCGCCACTACAACCTGGCCGCTTCGTACATCTTGCGCCGCCATGAAGAGACGGTCATGGTGCAGGGGCGTTATATCATTTCGGTCGATGACGGTAACGCCGGTCTTGCCGCAGGCTTGGCAGGGCTTGGCGTACTCTGGTTGCCTGAATACATGGCCAGCGAGCACGTATCCCGCGGCGAGTTGGTTCCTTTATTCAAAGAGTGGCAGCCCGACCCCATACCGCTGTTCATCGCCTTTCCGCCAAACCGGCACGTCAGCGCCAAACTGCGAGTATTCATCGACTGGGTTGTAGAGTTGATGGCCCGGCATGCGCCGGTAGATGAGTGAGGCGTACTCGGAAAAAGTAAAGCCAATAGCCATCCGTGGCCACCGGCCTTGCACGCCAGCCCGGCGCGCTTTCCATCATCATAGCCGCTATATCATTGAAAAACGGGGCTAGGCGGTCGAGGCCTGAGCTCCAAGCCCCATTGCGCTGACTTGCTATCAAGTAATCGGGCCGCCAGCCGATATAGACGTGGGCCATCTCGATGATGGGACGAACAACATGGAATGAACATCGGTAGACGCAGGTCAGCCAGACGGTTTATTTTTTCCAACGCTGTAATAAGGCTCAGCCGATGCTGAATGCGATAAAAAAATGCTGGTCGCCCGGCGTTACGGGAAGCACGCTCGGGCAGCGTCGCCAGGTCGAGCTTGGCAACCAGCTCGGGCTTTTTGGCGCACTGGCGACCTTTCCTTACCAGCTATTTTATTTCTTCTACGATTTTGATTTTTATCGCTCCGTCTTCATAGTCAATCTGGTTTTTGTGAGCGCTTATCTGTCGGTGCTGCTGCTTAACTATCTGAGTCGGTACAGCACTGCTAAAAAGCTGCTGCTGGTGAATGCGTGTATTCAGATTTTTGTCATCACATGGTTTATCAGTGCCGGGGCCGGGGTGCATCTTTTCTACTTTTGCCTGGCGTCCGTGCTGGTGTTTTTGTTCAACAATCTGCGCTTGAGGACTTATATCAGCCTAATGGCGCTGTTTTGCGCGCTTTATGTGACCGCGCATTTTCTGTTTTCGCCGGCTCTGGCCATTACACCGGTGCCGCTGCCCTGGGTTAACATCATGTACGGTGTCAGCGTTATATGCGTGCTGTCGCTATTGGGCGGGCTGCTTTATCTGTTGCGCCAACAAATTGATGCGGCGGAAGATGAGCTGACCCTAAATAATCACTATTTTGAGGCACTGAGCAACACGGATGCGTTAACGGGGCTTCCCAATCGGCGCATGCTGGATGAGGCGTTTGAGCGGGAGTGGGAAAGACTTACGCGTCAGCCTGGAACGCTATCGGTCATCATGTGCGATGTGGATTATTTCAAGCAAGTCAACGATCACTATGGCCACGATGGTGGCGATCGCTGCCTGCAGCGGATCGCAACGGAGCTGGAAAGCTTGGCATCCCGAACATCGGATCTGGTGGCGCGCTACGGGGGCGAGGAGTTTGCGTTCGTTTTACCCAGCACCGGCGAGCAAGTCTGCAAGGCGGCGCGCGCGCTTGGTATTCCCAACCCTGGCGCAAGCAGCGGCTTTATCACCGTCAGCATTGGCATCGCGAGTATTGATGTCCCTGACGGGGGGAATATCGACGCAAAAGGCAGCGCGCGTCTGCTAAAGCGTGCTGACCAGGCGCTCTATCAGGCGAAGACAAACGGCCGTGATCAGGTGGTTTTCCTACCGTACCCGCATGCTTATACCAGTACCGGGCAGTGAGTTTTCACGCGCTTGAAAAAAGTGAAGAGGGAATAGGGAGTAGGGAATAGGGAGTAGGGAATAGGGAACAGAGAGTATTTTTATTAACCCAATTGGCCAACATCCATACTCCCTGTCCTTTTTTGAGTAACTAGGTTGCGCGGTTAAGCTCATCCGGCGTATTAAATTGAATGTCTGTCATTCGGATTCGACTTTTAGGAAGGCTTGGAATTTCCTTCAGGCTATAAGACAAATCCTGTTCCGGTAAGCGGTAACTAATCTTATTCATTAGGAAATCAACGGTTTCCTGCATAATAAGAAGTGTCATCCACTCACCTGCACAGCGGTGCCCTGTGTCATAGTCTCCGCCACCCTGAGGAATAAAGCTGAACGGACGCTGCTTGCTGTCTATAAAGCGGGTACCGATAAAGGTATCTGGGTTATCCCATTCCTCCGGGTGATGGTTCGTGCCATACAAGTCCAGCAGTGTGAGCGTGTCCTTTTCAAATTCGTAGCCTTTCCACGTAAAATCTTCCCGAACTTTCGCCACCGTAAAAGGAAAGAATGGATAAAAGCGTCTTATTTCCTGGCAGAAGCTTTCAAGTTGCTCGTTGGTCAGGGCGGAATCTGGCGGGGAATCGTGTAACGCCAAGCCTATAAAGGCTATCCAGACTGCATTTGCCACGGTGGGCCGCAGTAAGTTAAGCACCTCTACGGCCACTATCTCTTTATCGAGCAAGCTTCCATCGGGGTCTTTATGCCAAATAAACTTATAAAAAGGTGTGTTTTCATTTAGCTGCAAGCTGCCGTCGCGCGCTTCATCAATGAGGTCTTCAATCCAGTCTTCTGCTTTTGAGCGGGCGCTCCAACCTTTAAAATGCGAAAAGTCTGCCTCTCCTGCTTTTTCAAACATAAGACTAAGCTGATCGGTTCGTTTCTCGATCTCATCTTCCGCTAATGGAACGCCGCACCAGTCACAAACCACTTGCGTCAGGATCTTTTTGGCTTCGTTATATAAAACGATCTCGTCCTGCTGAACCCAATCTTTTGCCGCCTTGGCATAGTAACCGCGAGTTAACTGGCCTAATTTATCTACCGATTCCCGCGTCCATAACTGCATAAACATCGCTTTTCGATGCCGGTGAGCTTCGTCGTCTAACCCTTGGACCCCGCCTACGCCGAACAACGTTTTTTTAGCCGGGAGCGGCGCCGCCCCAGCTCGTTTAAATTTAGTCGCATCGTAAAACAGCTCGGCTGCCTCGCTGCCACTCAGACAGTAAGCGCTACGGCCAAGTACCCTGGTTTTAAAAACATTGGACTGCATCGACTCGCGTCGATTAATAATAAAATCATAGCCTTCTTTCACTAGGCTAATGCTGTGGTCCAGGCCTTTTTCTTCTGGCATATTCGTCCGCTTACTCATTATAACCTTCCTGTTTGTAAGAGTTCGTGCGGTTGAGGGACAACGATCAACCTACCAGAAGTAATGGGGCCTGCTGACCAATGCGCTCAAATAAACTTATTTAAGTGTAGTCGCCAGGGACGCTAACCGCTGACTAGGGCGTCACTACCCCTTTGACAGTGGTAGTGGGCACAGCACACGCTATTCAGTGCCGTTGGGTCAACGTCTAGATGGCCAGCCAAGCAATGACTAACCATGCATGAAAGTCTTTGATCCTTGGTAAGGTGACCAGCCCTTCTTGTATCTCATGACTACCTTGATAAGGGCTGAGGTGTCTTTAGTCGGAATAAAGTCTGCAAGATAATTACCGCTCGGTAATTTCAGACTCAAATCTAGTGCTCTACAACATGAAAATTACCGAGCGGTAATTATTGCAGCACGCAGGCTTACACCGCTAACGATGAGTTAGGTATTTATAAAAAGGGCCGTTCGTTAAACCATGAACGGCCCTTTCTGTTTCCAAGCACTACTGCAAAAAGGCTTTACGCCTCTTCAACCCCATCCACAATAAACACGTGATAGTCAGCACCCTGAAAACGGTGCTTGCGGGCTTCCTGGTAGGCGTCGCTTTGGTACCAGGCGCGGGCGGCGGCCATGTCGGGGAAGCGTAGGATTACCGCGCCTTCCATGTCGCTGCCTTCCATCACTTCAAAGTCACCGTAGAAAGCCAGCGGCTTTGGGTCATGGCCTTCGCGGGCAGCTTTGGCCTTGGTAGCGTATTGCTCCATTTCCTTGGCGTCGTGGGTGCGTTCACGGGTCAGTACAACGTAAGCCGGCATTCCATTCTCCTTGGGTAGTTATCAGGAAAGCTTCTTTAACAGCGCTTCGGCGGTAGCTTCAGACGAGCCGGGGTTTTGGCCGGTAATCAGCAGGCCGTCGACGAGTACGTAAGAACTCCAGTCATCGCCTTTACTGTATTCGCCGCCGCTCTCTTTGAACATATCTTCGACTAAAAACGGTACCACATTCGTCAGGCCCACGGCGTCTTCTTCGCTGTTGCTGAAGCCGGTGACTTTGCGGCCGGCGACCAGCGGCTTGCCGTCGCTGCCTTTTACATGGCGCAGCACGCCGGGGGCGTGACATACCGTAGCGACCGGCTTGTTGGCGGCAATCGCGTCTTCGATCAGGCGCACGGAGGTGGCGCTCTCGGCCAGGTCCCACAGTGGGCCGTGGCCGCCGGGGTAGAACACGGCGTCGAACTCGGCGATATCGATATCGGCAAGCTTATGAGTATTGGCCAGCGCCGCTTGGGCGTTCAGGTCCGCCTGGAATCGGTTGGTAGCCTCGGTTTGGGCGTCTGGCGCGTTGCTGCTGGGATCCAGCGGCGGCTGGCCGCCGGCGGGGGAGGCCAGGGTTAGCTCGGCGCCTGCGTCCTTGAACGTATAGTAGGGCGCGGCCAGCTCTTCGAGCCAAAAGCCTGTCTTTTTGCCGGTGTCGCCAAGCTTATCGTGTGAGGTAACCACTACGAGAATTTTCATCATTGAGTCCTTTCCTGAGTGAGAGAGCGGTTGGGGTCGAGGTTTAACAGAGCGTAGGTGGCTTTGAAGGCAGCATCCAGCGGCACGCGGTCGCGGGTAATCTTGGCGCGCAGGCTGGCGCCCAGCCACAGCTGGTAAAGGGTGGTAGCCAGTTCCAAGGCACTGCCTTGAATGTTGACGGACTGAGGTAACGAGCCCTCGGCAACGGCGGCTTCGATTGACTGCGCTAATCTCGCAATAATGCGCTCGGTGCCCTGTTGCAGTACGCGGCGCATGCGTTCTGAAAGATCGCTGACTTCGGCGGCAAGCTTCACCGCAAGGCATTTGCCGCTGGGGTCGCAGTAGTGCTGAGTATCCCGCCAGTGCGCCCAGTAGCCCAGCAGGCGCTCAGCATTGGAGGCGACCGGCTGGGTAAGGCGTTCTTCAGTCTGCGCGAGATAAGTGGTGAAGTAGTCTTCAAGCAGCGCTTCGCCAAACGCTTCTTTGGAGCTGAAGTAGTGATAAAAGGAGCCTTTAGGCACCTCGGCGGCCTTGAGAATCTCGTTAAGCCCTACCGCCGAGAACCCTTTGCCACCGATGATGACCTGGCCGGTGTTAAGAATGCGCTGCCGGACATCGCCGGTGACTGGTGTCATGTTCATAACCACTAGATTACGCCTGATTAGACCAGTCGTCTATAGATGCACTGATAGTTGCTATGCCGAAGGCTCCCACAGCGGCTTGAGTGGTTCGCCCACCGGGGCAGTGTCCGGCACGTTAACAGAAGCCACCCGCGCCTGTGCTTTTGCAAACTCGGCCGGGTCGCCGCGCTCGATCTCCGGGTCTTGCCCTGGCGGGTAGGCGCCTACCATGCAGAAATCATCGTCGGCCTCTAGGCTGGCATGCCCAACGCCGGCGGGCAGGACCAGCACATCACCCGTGTAAAGCATCACTTCTCGGCCGTTGGGGCCGCCCAACCTGGCCCTCGCTTGACCCTGAAAAATGCCTAGCGCCTCATGAGCGGTGGAGTGAAAGTGGTCAAAATCATATAAGTAGTAACGCCACGCCGGCGGCCAACCGTGCTGCTTGAACATGTTTTCAAAGGCATCGGCCCGCTCCTCTGCACTGCTGAGGTCGAGAACCTCGCGGTAAATCAGTACGGGTAGTGGCGAGTTGGGATAGCCGCTCGTTTCATCGCTATCCAGATGGAGTAGTTCGGGCTGCGGGATAGACATCTTGGTCTCCTCGTTAGGGTACTCTTTCAGCATAGCCGAGCTAATCGATAAGTGACTGGCGGAGTGTTTTAGATGATCGCCAGTGCGCGTACGTGGGTCTTAAAAACGGCGATCATTGGCTGATGATGGCGTCAATCGTTATCATATTGATGATGTTGTTCATCATTAAGCCACCTTACCGCGAGCTCTCATGACCCAATCTAAAACGCCATTCATTGTGGTACTGAGCCTGGCATTGACCATGATGCTCGGCCCGTTTTCCATGGATACGTATCTGCCGGCCTTTCCGGTCATCGGTGAGTCGCTGGGAATTTCTCAGCAGGCGGTATCGTTGAGTGTGTCGGTATATGTATTCGCGATGGCGTTGGGGCAGTTGATCGGCGGCGCACTTTCGGACCGTTTTGGGCGCCAGCGGGTGTTGATGAGCGGGCTGGCGATTTTTGCGCTCTCGAGCATCGTCATCGGTATGGCGGACTCTTTGAATACGCTACTCAGCGGTCGGGCCGTTCAAGCCATTGGCGCTGGTTTGACGCTGGTATCCGTGCCGGCGCTGGTACGCGATCGAGTGTCGGGCCGAGACGCCGCGAAACTGTTCTCGATGATGGGCTTTATCATGGTGCTGGCGCCGGGTATTGCGCCTAGCGTGGGCAGCGCAATTCTGTCATTTGGCTCCTGGCACTATATCTTCTTTGCTCTGGCGGCGTACGCGGTACTACTGGTGCCGCTGCTGGTGAGGGTATTGTTTACTGGCAAGGGTAAGGTGTCGCGAGCGAAAAGCCCCCAGATGAGCCTGCTGGCGCGTTACAAACTGGTGCTGTCGACAAAGCCGGCGCTGCCCTTCATCGCCTGGCAGGCTGCCTCTTTTTCTACCTTGATGATGTTCATTACCTACGCCTCCTTTATTTATCAAGGGCACTTCGAACAGTCCCCCTCGAGCTTTTCGATGCTGTTTGCAGCGAACATCGTGGCCATGCTGATCTTCAATATTTTCAACCGGATACTGCTTTCCAGGCTGCCGTCGTTTCGCATTCTTCAGTTGGCCACGGGCTGTCAGGCGGTTGGCATACTATTGCTGGTGATGGCTGCCTTTATGGACTGGTCACTGTATGCCTTCCTGGCTGCCATGATGCTGACCATCGGCACGGTAGGGGCCATCTCGCCCAATATTCAGGCCTGTTTTCTGGAGTTCTTTCCCACCAGCGGAGGCACGGCCGCCGCACTTCTGGGTGCCGCCCAGTTCGGTATCGCGGGGATCTTAAGCGCGCTATCCGCCGTGCTGCCGCATACGCTGGAATCGGTCGTTCTTGCCATGGCCGCCTGTGGTTCGGTGGCGTATCTGCTGCTTGCTCGTTCAATCATCAAAGGGCGTGCCGCGGTCGAAGCGCCTTGAGTCGGGCCGTACTCGCGGGTTAAACGCCTCGCGCGCTCCAGCCTTACCTATTTGTTTTTAAGAGTGACCCATGAATATCGATATTTACCAAGTAGATGCCTTTGCTTCCCGGCCCTTCGAGGGCAACCCGGCAGCGGTGTGCCCGCTGGATGCATGGCTGGATGACGCAATGCTTCAGGCCATCGCCGCTGAGAACAACCTCTCGGAAACCGCCTTCTTCGTGGCTGATGGGGTGGGCTACCATCTGCGCTGGTTCACGCCTTCCGTGGAAGTGGACCTGTGCGGCCATGCCACCCTGGCCGCCGCGTGGGTGATTTTCAACCGGCTTGGCTATAGCGCCGATACCCTGCATTTCGAGACGCGTAGCGGTGTGCTCACAGTGCGCCGCGAAGGCGATGAGCTGGCCATGGACTTCCCGGCCAAAACGCTGGCACCGTTGGATATGCGCGATGACGTCGCCGTCGCCCTTGGCGGTATCGAGATCGAAGAGCTCTGGATATCCGACGATATCGTGGCGGTGGTGAATGACGCGGCGCTGATCGAGTCGCTTGCGCCGGATATGCAGCGGCTGAAAACGCTGCCGGGACGCGGTATCGCGGTGACGGCCCAGGGCAAAGATGTGGATATCGTCTCTCGCTGGTTCGGCCCCAAGGTGGGCGTGGAAGAGGATCCGGTGACCGGCTCGGCGCATACGTCGCTGGCGCCTTACTGGGCAAAGCGTTTGGGCAAGTCTTCACTCACTGCTCGCCAGGGCGGCGCTCGTCAAGGGGAGCTGAGTTGCCTGGTAGAGGGTGAGCGCGTGATGATCAAAGGGCGCGTGGCGCCTTACCTACAAGGGATCATTTCTCTGCCGGAAGATGCTTGTTAAATAACGAGCAGTAAAACGAATGCTGCGGTGAAGGGGGCAGCCATGTGCTGTGCCGTTCCCTAGTACTCGACTGGCTGGGCTGACAAGCTGACCACCTTATCTATGCCTTCTTGAGCTCGCTATGAAGTTTCAACACCCGGCTGCCGTCCTCCTGCTTAATCAGGTACGCGGGGTTCTTCTCACTACCTTTACGGGTCACTTCGCTACCCTTTAGCTTGCGGGTTACCTCTTGTTGATACTTCCGGGTTACCTGGCCTTCGGCCCAGTTCTCGCCCCATTTCCACTTCACCCACTCGCGCTGTTTAAAGTCCGCCATTGCAAAACTCTTCCGATATACGTGATTTACAATAATTGTACGTTTAACGGGTTTGCGCAATTTTGCGTTTGGTGGAGCGGAAGGGTTGGGTACGAAAGGCACCCCCACCCAGTAAATACCGAATGGAGGCGGTCTTGTCAGCGTGGCGCCAGCGTATTAGAACGTGTAGCGCAGCGTCGAAGAGATGCTACGCGGTTCGCCATAAACGCCGTAGCCACCCACGTTGCTGTAATACTTCTCGTCGAACAGGTTCTTGACGTTCACCTGAAGCGACAGCTCCGGCGTGAACTGGTAACGGCCAAAAAGGTTGGTCAGGGTGTAGCTATCCTGTTCGTATTCGTCAGGAATACCGGCGGGCGTCGTCAGATTGCCGGCGAAAAGACTGCTTTGCCAATTCACCCCGCCGCCTACGGTCAGCTCAGGTTTTTGCGGCACGTTGTAGCTTGCAAACAGGTTGAACAGCGAGCGCGGCTGGTTAATGTTGAGCGTGTCATCCTCGGTTTTCGCGGTGAAGTGGGAATAACCGACGGTCATGTCCAGGTCTTCGGTGACGGCACCGCTCAGCTCTACTTCAAACCCTTCGCTCACAACACCTTCAGCAGCGGTATAAAACGTTTCGGTTTGGCCTGGGGCCATCGGGAGGGCCGCGGCAATGTTGTCCTGCTCAATACGGAAGACGGAGAAGGAGCCGTTAATCAGGCCGTTAAGCCAGGCCGCCTTGAGGCCGGTTTCGTAGTTCTTGCCCACCACCGGGTCTAGATAAGTGCCGTCAGCGTTTAGGTAATCCTGCGGCTCGAAAATCTCGGTGTAGCTGGCAAAGGCCGAGTAGGTGTCGTTGAAATCAAACACCAAGCCGCCGTAAGGCGTGACTTCGTACTTGCTCTGGCTATCCGAGCGGCGGCTTAGCTGTGTCATGCCGTCCCACTCGGTGTAGCGTGCGCCTACAATCAGTGTCAGCGGGTCGGCAAGCGAGAAACGCGAGGCGATATAAACGGCTTTCTGACGAGTGCTGGAGGCTTCAGATGGCGTAAACTCGGGCCAACCTTCGTTGGGTGCCGAGCCATCCCAGTTGTTGAAATCATCGACGGTAAAGCCATCGATAAACGTGTTCTCGTAGTCGTTGGTTTGGTCGCTGTAGTTGCCGCCGATGACCAACTCGTGTTCACGACCAAATAGCGCAAACGGCCCGCTTGCCTGCGCATCAACAGAATCAACTTCCCGATGACCCCGGTTCCAGCCAGTGTAGAAGTCGACACTGCTGCTACCTAAGCGGCTGGGAAGCGTTCCCTCTACGTAGGGGTAGGCCAGCTTGCTGTCCATGTCAGTCTTTTCGTGGGCACCCACTACGCGCACCTGCCAGTCGTTGTCGAAACGGTGGCTAATCTCGGCGAAGATTTTCTCAGATTCATAGTCGGAGTAAGACCAGTCGGGGGCAACACTGAACGAGCGGCTATATCTGGTTTCGCTGCCATCACTGTACCAGAGCGGCAAGCCGCCCCAGGTGGAGGAGGACGTGTGGCTATCCTGATAATCAAAGCCTATCGACAATGTCGTCGCGTCGGTGACGTCGGCATCGATCACGCCGTAGCCGAACTGACGGCGCTTGTCTTGGCGGTCCATGTGAGCGCCGCCTTCTTCATAGCCCCCGGTAAACCGTGCCCGCACGTTGCCTGAAGCGGTGAGCGGTGTGGTGACATCGACAGTGGCGCCTTGCTTATCCCAGCTACCCAGGGTGCCAGCAATTGATCCGGTGAGTTCACGGCTATCCGCACGTTTGCGCACGAAGTTGACCGACGCGCCCGGGTTGCCAGAGCCGCTTACCAGCCCGTTAGCACCACGGATTACCTCTACGCGGTCGTAGATCGCTGTATTAAGTCTGCCTTCGCCGAAGTACCAGCGGTCATCACGGTTGAGTGTGGGAATGCCGTCGTACTGAAAGCTGTTGATACGGAAGCCACGCGATGAAAAGTTGACGCGTTCACTATCCACATTGCGCGTTGAAATACCGGTGGTGTTAGTTAAGACATCTTCGATGGAATCCAGATTTTGATCCCGAATGCGCTGTTCGGTAACGATGCTGATGGCCTGCGGCAGCTCTTTCTGGCTAAGCGTTAAACCAGTACCTGCACTGGTAGTACGCCGTGTGTAGCCAACGTTTTCATACAGGTTGGTGCCGGTGACCGTGACGGTTTCCAGCGCTTCAGGACTATCGGCGGTTTGCGCGATGGCGCTACTGGAAGCGAGTAAGGAGGCAGAAACAAGCGTGGTTAGCGTGGCATGCTGCACTGGCCGACGGGCCGCGTTCAAGACATGAAGCGATGACATTTTCATAGAATCCCTTACACGCCTTGCCGGCGCTTGTTCGCTGATTTTGTGTAGATTAGTAGCGAAAGATCATATAAAAATGGTTCTTAAATGTAAATGCGCATGAGAATGTTTAATATTAATATCGTGACTATTAGGTATAACTCAATAGACAGTTATGTTCTTGAAAAAAGTGCAGTATAAGTACGTGCCTACTGGCTTTTGCCAAGCGATAGGGAGTATTGGCGCTGTTGGTTGTCCACCGTTTAGGGGTTAAACGGTGGAGCGAAAATGACGGCTAACTTATAGGGTTAGCGATAACAATAAGCGCAACGACGGTAACAGAGCGTTCTAATCAAGCTCGGATGGCTTGGGTTCAAACCCAGGTTCTGTAGCGGGGGGAGACAGCTTATTTTCCATGGCCGCCAGGGCAATTTCGTAGCAGTCGTCAATATGGCTATTACCCATATATTTCATGGCAGCGAAGCTGATGCTGCCTGCCACGGCGCTGCCGATGAAAGGCACGTACTTGGTAACGCTTTTAGCTGCTATCTTGCCGCTCATCTTTTGTAGCAGCATCACAATTAGTTTCTTGGTGATATATTTTCCGGCCATCTTGCTGCCGACATTGGAGATGGCCGTCATCACCATGATTTTGGATTCAGTATCCAGGCTATCAATCTGCTCAGGCGTTAAGCCGAATTTCTCGTTAATTTTAGGGATGAGTCTCAGCAAGAGGGTCACATCCGATCCAACATCCACGCCTGGAATGGGAATAACAGCCGCGCCTGCTGAGAGGCTGGAGCTTTTGGTTACCATGGTGCGGCAGGTCTTTCTGATCTCGTCGAGTTCTTCCCTTGTTTCGATCATGTGCTACTCCTTGTTTACGATGCTCTAACCTCAGCGTAGACGATGCTGCTTGAAAATGAGGGAATTCAGTGCAGCTTGCTACGCCCCTATTTATCTACGCCCTTACTATCTGCCTCTCTACTTACCCGCAGCCGCGTTCGCTGCAGGCGAGCGTGTGATCGTACAGCGTTTGAATGATCTGGCAGTCTGCGGCTTTGCCGCCCCGGCACTGTTGTACTACTTGACGTAGCTCAGCGGCGAGTGCTTGCAGCTT
This sequence comes from Vreelandella populi, assembly GCF_003989825.1. Taxonomy (GTDB): domain Bacteria; phylum Pseudomonadota; class Gammaproteobacteria; order Pseudomonadales; family Halomonadaceae; genus Vreelandella; species Vreelandella populi. Next base: position 365,745 of record NZ_RZHE01000006.1, on the reverse strand, counting down.
GGCAATCCGCGCTTCAAGATGCTGCAGATGCCGGGTGGCGATGTCGTCAGCCGCGCCGCAGTCGGTATCGGGATGGTCAGACAGTGCCAGCAATTCCTGAATGCTATGTAGATCAAGCCCCAGGCTGCGGCCATGACGAATAAAGCCTATGCGCTCTAGCGCTGCTTGGTCGTAGTAACGGTAGCCCTGCTCGCTGCGTTTCGGAGTAGGCAGTAAACCCAGCTTTTCATAATGGCGAATACTCTCCGGTGAGCAGCCGGTGCGGGTAGCTACCTCACCAATGCGATAAGCGTTTTTCATCAGCTTGACCCTGTAACGATTACAGGGTTTAGGCTAGACCCTATTCCCACTGTGGACAAGTAGGTGATGACATGACGCTGATTTTCGAACTAATGCAAATCGCGCTAACGGCAGCCCCGTGGCTGCTGTTGGGGCTGCTAATTGCTGGGTTGATCAAGGCATGGTTGCCGGAGCATTTGCTACAGCGCTGGATGGGCGGCCGCGGCCTTGGCAGCATCGTACGGGCGGCGGTGATTGGTATGCCGTTGCCGCTATGTTCATGTGGCGCAATTCCCACTGCTATTGCCTTGCACCGTGGTGGTGCCGGACGTGGGCCCACTACGTCGTTTTTAATCAGCACGCCCGGGGTAGGGGTTGATTCCATCTTGCTTACCAGCGTATTGCTTGGCCCACTGATGGCGGTAGTGCGGGTCGCAGGTGCGCTGGTAACCGCCATTGTTACCGGACTGCTGGTCGGGTTCACTCGTGAAGCTGAAACGCCAGCGCCGGCCACGTCTGGTGGCTGCTGCGCTTCATCCGGTTGCCATGCGCCCCATTCAGACACCGGCGAACCCGTTGGCCTGAAAGCTGGGTTGCGCTATGCATTCAGCGATTTATTGGATGACATCAGTGCATGGATGTTTGCCGGGCTAATCCTGGCCGGTGTACTGGTTACCCTGGTACCGCCGGATACGCTGGCTTATTACTCGGGCGGTTTGCTGGCGCTGGTGCTGATGGCCGTCGTGGGGATTCCGCTATATATCTGCGCGGCGGCGGCTACGCCAGTGGCCGCCGGGCTGCTGTTGGCGGGAATCTCACCTGGCATGGCGCTGGTATTCTTGCTGGCGGGGCCAATCACCAGCTTGGCGACGCTGGCAATTCTGCGCCGCGAGTTGGGCAATCCGGCACTGGCCATCTATCTCGTCAGCGTGCTGGCAATGACCGTGCTGCTAGGCTGGGCGTTTGATGTATTGCTGGGTATGACCGGCTGGAACCCGGTGGAGCAGGCAAGTGATGTGCAGGAACTGTTGCCCGTGTGGCTGGAATGGCTTGCCCTGGGCGGGCTGGCCTTGGTGGCCATCCGTCCTGTTCGCAGGCGGTTGCTGGGGTTTTGAGTCGCTATCGTATTTGAAATCGTACTTAAAACAGAATGCAAAACGCCGGGTGGGAATGACCACCCGGCGTTTGATTGCCCGTCAGCCTATCAGGATTCCGATGGCTGGTCGGTGTCTTCGGCGGGCGCGTCTGCTTCAGGTTCGTCTGTTTCAGGCTCTTCTGTTTCAGGTTCTTCTACTTCGGGAGCCAGCTGCGCAGGTGGGTTGTCCGGCGTTACCCGCCATATCGCGTTGGTCAGGTCGTCGGCGATGATCAGCGCGCCTTCTGGGTCAACGGTCACGCCTACCGGGCGGCCGAGCGCTCGGTCGTCATCGGTAAGAAATCCGCTGGCAAAATCAATCGGGTCGCTGTCAGAGATCTGGCCGTTGTTAAAGGGGATGAAGCTTACCTTGTAGCCAACCGGATCGGCACGGTTCCAGCTTCCATGCTCACCCACAAAAACGCCCTCGGCGTATTCTTCGCCCATGGCTGGAGTAGAGAAGGCTAGACCAAGCGGTGCCACGTGGGAGCCCAGGCTATAGTCAGGCGCAATGGCGGATGCCACCTTTTCGGGGTCTTCCGGCTTAACGCGCGGGTCGACATGCTGGCCCCAGTAGCTGTAGGGCCAGCCATAAAAGCCGCCTTCCTGAACGGAGGTGAGATAGTCAGGTACCAAGTCCGGGCCAAGCTCGTCACGTTCATTTACTACCGCCCAAAGCTGATCTGTTTCCGGATGGATGGCCAAGGCAGTGGGGTTACGCAGGCCAGTAGCATAGGGCCGATGAGCACCCGTTTCGGCATCGATTTCCCACACTTCGGCGCGATTAACCTCGGCTTCCATACCCCGCTCGGTGATATTGCTGTTAGAGCCGATACCCACGTAAAGATATTGACCATCGGCGCTAGCGGTCATCGCCTTGGTCCAGTGGTGATTGATCTCTGAAGGTAGCTGCGCAATGACTTCAGGCGGCCCGCTGGCTTCTGTCTGGCCCTCTTCATAGTCAAAGCGCACCAGCGCATCCTGGTTAGCCACATAGATATTGCCATCTACCAGGGCCAGCCCGTAAGGCGCGTTCAGGTCTTCCGCGAAGATCATCTGTTCGTAGTTGCCGTCACCGTTTTCATCGCGCAGTAGGGTCAAGCGGTCGCCGCTTTCCACAGAGGTGTTGCCTTGATCCTTGATATAGCCAGCGATCACGTCCTTGGGTTTTAACGCAGGCGCATTACCGCCGCTGCCTTCGGCCACCAGAATGTCGCCGTTGGGTAGCATGATGGTTTGCCGCGGCACTTTGAGATCAGAAGCAATCCTGGTGATGGTGTAGCCCTCAGGCACCGTAGGCATCCGGTCGCCCCATTCGGCGGGTTCAGGAACCGTCATGTCTGGCAGCAACCCGCGCTGCGGTTCGGGAAGGGTGGGGTTAGGGCCGAAGGGCTGCTCTACATCAAAAGCGTTAGCGCCGCTGGCAGCCAGCAGCAGTGCCAAAGGCGTTGTATAACGAAGTGTGAAATGTTTCATGACGTTGCTCCGACGGTGCGCCGAGAAAAACCGATCCAAATCGCCGCGACGGACAGTACGGTAACGATGATCGAAAGAATAAGGCCGGTGGGCATCATGGCCCAGGCATCACGGGCATGAACTAGCGCATTGATAAAGCCGAGTACCCAGATAACCAGCAAGAGCAATGGATAAACCAAGACAAGCCCGCGGCGATGGCCGGCACGAAAGAGGCCGATAATCGCGCATAGAAAAGCCAAGCCTGCGAAAACAAGCCCTCCGGCAATTAGCCAGGAAGAAAACGTGCTCCACTGGATATGGAAGTTTTGCGAGTACGCGTAATCGCTTAGCGTAGCGCCAAGAAAAAGTGGAAAAGTGCTCGCAAGCAATAGGGCATGAAGCGGGTGGATACCGCTTAAATAGGTCGTCGGTGCAGACCTCGACATAGTACGTTCCTCCTTGATAAGTGACCCCAAAAAAACGCGGTCAGGCCCGCTTTTGATACGGGCTTAGGGTAGCAAGCTCAATCGCTGCCAACCTGAGTATAGGTCACGTTTTGCTAACCCAATAATTACTGAGCTTTTGCATTAATAAAATATACGTTAAAGAAGGAGAGCCTGTTCACGGCAGTAAAATGAAATGTTCGTTAGTTGACAATTTTTGGGCTTTGTGTGATTGGGTTAGTGGTTTTTTAGTTAATAAACATGCTTAAACTAATGTCTAGTTTTTAGTTAAATTATTGAAAAATAATATGATTATATTGTTTTTTGGAAAGTTTTCGTTTTTTAATATTGTGTTTTTAAATACTCACTATAGGATGCCAAAAAAGAAAACGATATTTTCAAAAAAGAACATCCGGCTGCTTCAAAGAGTGACGAGTCGGCCAAACGGGGCAGCTGAGTGGCAATGCTTGAAACAATTTTTCTACACGAAATAGCCGGGACGGCCGTATTAACGCTGTTGGGGTGCGGGGTGGTAGCTAACGTGCTATTGAATAAAACCAACGGTAACAGTAGCGATGGCATCGTTATCTTCTTTGATTGGGGGCTAGCGATTTTTTGCGCCACGCGCTACTTCCCATTAAGCATAAAGGGACGAGCAACTGGTCCTACGCCTGGGTGCCGGTCCTGGGGCCCGCTATTGGCAGCATCCTTGCCGGGCTTGCCGCCTATGTTTATTAAGTCAGCCTGTTGATCTGATTTTAAAAATATTCGTTTAACGTTACCGCTTGAGAGGCATTTCATGAGCCAGAAAAACTACGTCCTCGCTATTGATCAAGGCACCACCAGCTCGCGAGCGATGCTATTTGACCATGAAGGCCGGATAGCCAGCGTAGCGCAGCACGAGTTCGAGCAGATTTTTACCCGCCCAGGCTGGGTCGAGCACTGCCCTCGCGAGATCATGACCAGCGTGCTGACCACTTTGACTGAGGTGATTAATAACAGCGGCGTCGATGTTTCTGAAATTGCTTCCATCGGTATTACCAACCAGCGTGAAACCACCGTGGTGTGGGATAAGCATACCGGTCAGGCCGTGCATAACGCCATTGTCTGGCAGTCGCGTCACTCCGCCGAGATCTGCGATGAGCTGCGTGAAGCCGGGCACGCCGATATGATTCGCGATAAAACCGGCTTGGTAATTGACGCTTACTTCTCTGCCACCAAGTTGAAGTGGATTTTCGAGAACGTAGCGGGCGTTAAGGAGAAAGCGGAAAAGGGCGATCTGCTGTTCGGTACCATCGATTCATGGCTGGTGTGGAACCTGACCGGCGGTGCCGTGCATGCGACCGATGTCAGCAACGCATCCCGCACGATGCTGTTTAATATCCGTGATCGACATTGGGATCCGGAGCTACTGGCACTGTTCGGCGTGCCGGAATCGATGCTGCCCGAGATTAAATCCAGCAGTGAAATATACGGCAACGTGTTGCCTAAATTCCTGATGGGCCAGGAGGTGCCGATTGCGGGTATCGCTGGCGACCAGAACGCCGCGTTGTTCGGCCAGGCCTGCTTTAAACCGGGCATGGCGAAAAATACCTACGGCACCGGCTGTTTTACGCTAATGAACACGGGCACCCACGCCACGCCCTCCAAGAACGGCCTTCTTACTACTGTTGCTTGGGAAGTGGACGGTACGCTGGAATATGCTCTGGAAGGCAGCGTGTTTGTGGCGGGCTCCGTGATCCAGTGGCTGCGTGATGGCCTGAGAATGTTGGGCAAGGCGTCTGATTCTGAAGCGTACGCCACGCGCGCTAAAGATAATGACGGCGTTTATATGGTGCCTGCCTTTACGGGCTTAGGGGCACCTTACTGGAACTCCAACGTGCGCGGCGCCATGTTTGGGCTCTCTAGGGGTACCCAAAAAGAGCATTTTGTGCGCGCGGCGGTGGAATCGCTCGCCTACCAAAGCGCTGATGTTCTTAAAGCCATGCAGGCGGATGCCGACATTGCGCTGACTGAGCTGCGTACCGATGGTGGGGCGATCTCCAATAACTTTCTTGCCCAGTTCCAGGCCGACATACTGGGGGTGGACGTACTGCGCTGCGAAGTGAACGAGACTACCGCGCTGGGTGCGGCTTATCTCGCCGGGCTTGCCGTAGGATTTTGGAAATCACGCGATGAAATCGTCGAGCAGTGGGCGTTAGAGCGGCGATTTACGCCACAGATGAAAGACGCAAAGCGCGATGAACTCTATGCCGGCTGGAAAAAAGCCGTCAACGCTACCATGGCGTTTCACGTAGAGTCCTAAGCTTGGCGCTGTAAGCTCAGGTGTTTTCAAGCCCCCGGCCTAAGCTGGAGCTTTGCGTTAAAGGCATCCGTAACGCATTGATAATCATCTATATGGTGCCAAACCTTTTTTATTACAATCGATTGTGCCTTCGGGTTTACTTGGGTTTAGTTAATAATGAAGTGGTTATAACCATTAAAGGCATAAAGCCTGAGACGCCCAAGGAAATAAACGCCTGAATATTTATGCCACTGTGGCAGTACGTACGATTGATTTGCGTCAACCAGCGCCCGCTGGAGCGAGGGCATGAATAAAGCCGAACTCTATCACCAGTTAGCACCTGAAGCTTGGCATGAGAAGGGGTTGTCGAAGCTCAACCAGCTTATTTGTGTGTTAATTCTGCTTGCTTCTCTTACCGCCATACTGGAAACCGAGCCGACACTTCGGGCAATGGCGCCAGGGCTATTTACAGCGCTGGAGGCCATATTTATCGGTGTGTTTACGCTTGAGTATCTGCTGCGGCTATATGCGATAGGTGAAGACCCGCGTTATCGCGGTGTCACAGGGCGTATTCGCTATATCTTCTCGTTTTGGGCGCTGGTGGATTTGCTCGCCATTCTGCCTTTCTTTCTGGGCTTTATGTCCCATAACAATGCTTTTCTACTGCGGCTTCTGCGTTTGGCGCGCATATTGCGCCTGGCGCGATTGGGTCGGTTTAGTCAGGCGTGGTCGGCCCTGGCGAGCGCCCTTAAATCGCGCACCCATGAGCTATTGCTAAGTGCCGGAGTGGCCGGGCTATTACTGCTGTTTTCATCCTGCTGTCTTTACGTGGTAGAGGCCGCCGCCCAGCCGGAAGCCTTTGGCAGCGTACCGCGTGCGCTATGGTGGAGCATCGCTACCCTGACCACAGTGGGCTATGGCGATGTCACGCCCATCACCGCTCTGGGTAAGTTTTTTGCAGGTATAACCGCGGTGGCAGGCATCGGTATTATTGCCATGCCCACGGGAATTCTAGCTGCCGCGTTTAGCGATGCACTGCAAAATAAGCATAGTTCTTAAAGGTAATATTGAGCGCCAGGTTCAGAATGACTGGATATTCCATTCACTACTTACAGTTTTAACCCTGCAAATATTCCCCCGGCAAGCGTTCGGCCAGAAAATCCATAAATAGCCGGGCGCGCTGGGATAGGGTGGCCTGGCGGTAGTAGACGGCATTGACGGCCTGCATCTGAATTTCGGTATGGCTGGGCAGCACATCGACCAAAGTACCGGCCTTGCGGGGCTTGATGGTCATGAAGTCGGCCAGGCAGACAATCCCTTCGCCTTGAAGTGCTAGCTCAATCAGCGTGCTGCCACTGGAGGCGGAGAGGGTGGGCGTAATGCGTAAGTACTCACCATCGGCACGACGCAACGGCCAGCGGTTAAGGTGGTCAAGCTGGCTGAAGCCGAGCAGGCTGTGGTGCTCAAGGTCTTCAATGCTTTGTGGAGTGCCCGTATGCTCAAGGTAAGCGGGGCTTGCCAAGAGGCGAAGCGGGCTATGGCCCAGGCGCCGTGCATGCAGCGATGAGTCGTTAAGCTCCCCAATACGAATGGCGAGGTCCACACGCTGTTCCAGCAGATCTACAAAACGGTCGTGGGTATCCAGCTGCAGCGTTATGCCTGGGTAGCGGGCGCGAAACTCACCGAGTACCGGCACAATAACAAACTGCATGAAACTGGGCGCGGCGTTCACTCGCAGCCGCCCTTGAGGCTGGCCGTGGTGATCCTGAACCGACTCTTCCGCGGCCTCTACGGCGGTCAAAATGCGCCGGCAGTGGTCTAAAAATGTTTCTCCCTCTTCAGTGAGTTCCAGGCGTCGTGTGGTTCGGCGCAGTAGAGTAGCGCCAAGCTTGCGTTCCAGACGATTAAGCGCCCGGCTGACGCCTGAAACCGTAATACCCAACCGTTCGGCGGCGCCAGTGATCGAGCCGCTGTCCACCACGGTGATAAATGCCTGCTGCTCTTCAAGGGTAGTTTTCATAATGGAATGGTGGCTCGCGCCTATTGGGTTAAAACACGTTTGTTGATTTTATATCAAAAGTCTCTTGCCAGAGGACGGGTTTTTCCATCTCTGTGCCCATTCCATAATAGGCAACATTCAAGCCATACCGGTAGGGCTATTGCCCATCGACAGGTAAGGTCATCTATTCAGTAAGAGGTTTTTAACAATGAAGATTCTGTTAATCAATGGCGGCAAGCCGTTCGCCCATTCTGGCGGTGAGCTCAACAATACCCTGCATGATGTCGCGAGGCGTACATTAGCCGAGCAGGGTCATGAGGTTCGTGAAACGGTGATTGAGCAGGGTTACAAGGTAGAAGCCGAGGTGGAAAAATTCCTCTGGGCAGACACCATCGTCTATCAAATGCCGGGCTGGTGGATGGGCGCGCCCTGGACCGTTAAACGCTACATTGATGAAGTCTTCACCGTCGGGCACGGTTCACTCTACGCCAGCGACGGCCGCTCACGCCAGGACCCTACCAAGCAGTACGGCAGCGGTGGCTTGCTGCAAGGGCGGCGCTATATGCTTTCGCTCACCTGGAATGCGCCGCTGGCCGCCTTCGATGAAGCGGATAACTTCTTTGAAGGACGCGGTGTCGATGGCGTTTACTTCCCGTTCCACAAATCTCAGGAATTTGTTGGCCTGGATGCGATGCCCACGTTTATTGCCAACGACGTGATCAAGGCACCGGACGTCGAGCGCGATATGGCCGCTTACGCCCAGCACCTGACGCGCCTGTTCGGCTAAACGATTTGCCCGTGGCTTAGCTGAAACCAGCGCTGGCTGAACAGGCGCTAGAAGCGCTCGAGTGATGAGGCAATGAACACGATGCACAGTGCCAGCAGGCCAAGTATCGCGAAGGCATAGTGCAGCGTAACAAAGTGCGCGGTAAAGCCGATCAACGGCGGCCCGAGCAGCATGCCGCCATAGCCCAGCGTCGCTACGCTTGCGATGGCAACACCGGGCGGTGTGTCGGGGTCATTGGCCGCGCGGGAAAATGCCAGTGGCATGATGAGCGCGTAGCCGATACCCAGGAAGAAGAAGCCAAGCAGTGTTGCCATGAAGGTAGCGGGAATGACGGCGAGAAGCACGCCAATGGTGGCCGAGCACCCGGCAAAGCGTGCGGCGTTTGTCGGGCCTAGCCGGGAAATCACGCTACCGCCGATCAAACGCATGATGACCATGGCTAACGAGAATACGGCGTACCCTATCGCCCCTTGAGCCGTGGTCGCCGAGGTAACGGTGACCAGAAACAGCGCGCTCCAATCGGCAATGGCACCTTCACCGAGTGAGGCACACAAGGCAATAATCCCGACCCAGAGTAGAGCGCCATGGGGTAGGGGGAAGCGTTTTGCACCCGCCTGACGTGGCCGCGTTTCAGATTGCCAGCCGATACTCCCGAGCCAAGTCATGCTCACGTACATCACAATGCCGATAAGTAAAAAGTGGGCAAGCAGCGACAGTTCCAGGCTGACTGCCATATAGCCTGCTGCGGCGCCGACGCCCGCGCCCAGGCTCCACATGGCATGAAACGATGCCATGACCGGCTTGTCGATGAAGCGCTCCGCCTCGCCCGCCCAACTGTTCATGGTGACGTCCATGGCACCATGGCCGGCACCAAAGAGAAACAGCGCCGCCGCCGTCATCCAGAGGTTGAACGCGCAAGCAATCAACACTAGAGCAAGGGTATAGGCGGCCGCAATCGCGAGTGTCGCTCGCGCAGCGCCGAGAGTATCCGAAGCTCTGCCCGCCAACGGAAACGAGATCAGAGCGCCAGCGGCCAGCACGAGCAGCAGCAGGCCGAGCCGCGCCCCATCCAGGTCGTGCTGTAACGCCACCGTAGGAATGCGTGAAGCCCAGGTACCGAACAGCCCGCCATTGAGAAAGAACATGGCGGCTACTGCGAGCCAGATCCTTCGGTTAGGCATGTTGACTCTCCGTGGCTGAACCGCCCTAGTGCGGTTTTGCTGCTTGAACAGGCGCCTGAGGCGGTGGAGCAGGCGCGCGGTCGGGGTGTTCTGTCATGATGCGGGCCAGACGCTCGAGAGCCAGCTCAAGGCGCTCAATCAGGCCTTCCAGCAGCATGCGGCGGTCGGCGGGTATATCGCCGTGGGTTGCAATGGCGTCTTCCAGCTGTTTGCCCGCTTCACGAATGCCTTGCGGCGATTGGCCGGTAGCGCTGTCTTCAAAGCCGACAGCTAAGGCACGCAGCACGTTTTGATGCGCTTCACGAATGAGGGGATGCGGCGCATCGTCAAGCCGGTCGCGCAGCCGCAGCGTGGCGGTGCCTAAATCAAGCCCGGTCAGGCCAAGAATAAACAGATGACGCTGCTCTTCGGGCAGCATGTCGTCGTGCTGAGCCAGATGCAGCAGGCGGTCGGCCATATGGCCGTTGAACCGGGTTTCGGCATCGCGAATGGAGCGCCGTCTAAGTTCGTGAATATCGTTGGATATTGCCTTGATCAGGCGGCGCCGCCTAAGCCGAGCCCCCAGCCCTGGCAGCAGGCGAAAGCCCATCACCACGCTGCTCAGGCCGATCACTACCGCGATTGCCCGGTTGGCGAAACTATCAAAAGAGAAGTCCATACCGTTACCGGGCATGGTGAGCATGATATTGAAAATGGTGAAGGACAGACAGTAACCCATGGTGGCTGGGTTGGTTGCACCTAACAGGCCTAAAAATAGCGGCGTGCCGAAAATAAGGGCCAGCAATGGAAAGCCATTGGCCTGAGAGAGCAGCACATGGCCGAACAGAAAGGCGCTGGGAATGGCCGCCAGCATGCCTTTGTAAAACATCATGGTGATCATGACAGGATTGTCGCGGCTGGCAAAAAAGGCCGAAAACAGGGTGCCCAGCATCATGGCGATCATGGCACTCTGCCAAGCGGTAACAATCCAGAAAACCGCGAGCAGCGAGAACACCAGCCCGGAGCGTACCGCATTGATACTCGCCGCCAAGTGGTCGCGATGCCAAGCCAGCGGCGATGAGCGCAATTGATAGCGCCCGGGGGAGGCGATGGCTTCGCGGGCGTCAAGCATCACCATGGCGTGGCCAATGGATTCGCGTAGCCCCAGGCGCAGGCGACGGTCCAACGGTGCCAAAGTGGTTTCCTCGTTATTTTCATGCACCAGATGACGTAGCGCCTGAAGCGTTTTTCTGGCTTCAGCAACGCCTTTGTCGTGCTCGGCATCACGAAAGCCCCGAGCAACCTGACAGGCAAGCTCAAGGCTTTGCGGATCAAGCCGGTCGGCATGGTCGTGCATCAGTTGATGGAGTGCTTGCAGATTGGCCAAAAAGCGCAGCGTGCGTCGGGTTAGTACGTGGGTCGCGCGCACTCGGCCTGGGCCTACCGGGCCTTCAAAGCGGGCAGCCTGGCTGTCGGATTCGAGTAGAGTTAACGGCCCTAAACTGCCGCGCAGGGCTTTCTGCATCGCTGGGATGTCGTCGCTGGCCTCTAGGCGCAGGGCGGCATGCTCGAAGGCTTCGTTGATTACGCTGTCTGCTTGGGTCGCCAGGTGCGTTCCCACGTGGGATGGCCATAGCAGCGAGCTGACCAGCATTGCGCAGACCGCACCCAGTCCCAGTTCAGAAAGGCGAGCCACTGCGATATCGAAAATCCCCGCAGGCGTGCTACCGCTGGAAATGACCACAATTAGCATGGCGGTCACCGCGGCCATCAGGCAGCCGTAGGTGTAGTTGTTACGCCACAGCGAGCCGACATAGGTACACAGCATGATCCAGCCGGTTAGGGTAATCAGTGCGGGTATACGCGCCTGGGCGAACAGGGCCATGATAATGATGCCCGCCACGGCGCCGATAAAGGTGCCACCCAGCTGGCAGATGCCTTTTTCAATCACCATGCCGCTCATCGGACGGATCTGGAGAAACGCTGCCGACATCAGCGCCCAGTAAGGGCGCTCCAGATCAAAAAAAAGCGCGACGTAGAGCGCGAGCATCATCGCCAGGGTAGTCTTGATGGCAAATTTGACCGCCGTGGCGTTGGGCATTAAATACGTGTGAACAAACGGCGACATGGTTTACTCGGGCCGTTCATCTGGGGTTTCGGGAGAGCGCTCGGCAGGGCGGACATGAACGGTTGCCGTCATGCCTACACTCAGCAGCGTTTCATCGGGAATTTCATCCAGAGCAATACGTACCGGGATGCGCTGCGCCAGGCGTACCCAGTTGAACGTAGGCGCTACCTGGGGCAGCAGTTGCTGGTTCAGGTTGGTGTTGCTGTCGGCAATGCCCCGGCCGATACCCGCCACATGGCCGTTCAGGTGAGTATCGCCGTTCATTAAAACGACATCCACCGGGTCGCCGACGTTAATCGTGGCCATTTTGGTTTCTTCAAAATAGCCCACCACGTAGTAGGAGTTCGCGGCGATCAGTGCCAATACCGAATTGCCGCGGTTGACGTAGTTACCTGCCGAAAATTGCACATTCAGCACATGCCCACTGACCGGCGCGGTAATCCGGGTTCTCTCCAAATCTAGCTGGGCGCTAGCCAGATCAGCCTCCGCCTGCTGAAGATCAGCGGCGGCAATGCGCGAATTCACCTGGGCGATCTGCTGATCCTCGGCGCTAATCGCCTGGCTATTGCGCAACTGATTGCGGCGACCCGCTTCAGCTCGGTTGAGCTCAAGCGTTGCCTGGCGGTGTTCCACCGTTGCCTGAGCTTTATCCACCGCCGCTTGATAGCGCGCATCGTCGATCTCGAACAGCGTGTCGCCTTGGGCAACGTAATCGGTATCGGCCACGTTAAGGGTGCGTACCCAACCGGAGACGTCGGGGGCAATGGTGACGACTTCAGCATGCACGCGGGCGTCGCGCGTCCAGGGCGTATAAAGGTAGTAGCGCCATAGCCAGGCACCGGCGGCAATGGCAATCGCGACAATAACAAGGGTAAGCAGAATACGAAGCGAAGGGCGCATTAAGGGTCTCTCTTAAGGGCTTTCAAGCAGAATGGTAAAAATGAAGGTGGTGGCTGCCGTGAGGATGACAAAAAGAGAGATGTCGAACCATGCCTCGTACCACAGCGCAGTTTGCCCGACGATCCAGTGGAGAAGTGAGCGAGCCACTAGAGTCGCGACAAACCCGATCAATGCGTAAATCAGCAGGGGGCTGAGATAAATGCCGCCAAAAGCGATTTCTTGAAGACCCATAATGTCCTTCGTGGCCTGAACTTATGTAAAAACATAAGAGCTTAGCGAGTTATTAAGTAGATGCCAGAGGTTTTACGCACTTTAAGCATAGTGAACTCAAGAAGACCTTGCCGAGGGGCGTGGCTTTTAACGGCTGAGGCCAGCATTGATAAAGCAAGTGCTTAATTAGATAAACGAGAACTATTCTTTTGTATCAGCGTCGTAATCACTGTCTGTCAGGTGGTGGGAGAGTATCCTTGCTGATCAAAAAGAAGAAAGCCCGGTCGCATACCGAAGACCGTTATCTGGCACTGGTGCTTGCGACGGCTGCCGGTATTCTCAATGCCATGGCGCTGGGCGCCTTTGGTTTTCTGCCTTCTCATATGAGCGGCAATGCCTCGCAGATGTCGAGCGAAGTGGCCAGCGCCGACACCCACGGTTTCATGTTTCTGGCCGCGTTGATAATGGCGTTCGTGATCGGCAGTATGCTTGCACGCATCGTCGTCATCGCGGGGCAGAGACTCAGAACCATCTTTTGCCTGATACTGCTGGCCGAAGGGGTGGTGTTGACGGGGCTTTCGGTGTTTGAAATCTTCATGTACTCGGCGCGCTTCAATGCAGAAGCGCTGGTCACGCTGGGCTTTCTGATGGGGGTGCACAACTCGACGTCAACCCAGCTATCCAACGGCCGGGTAAGAGCCACCCACGTGACCGGCACGCTGACGGATGCCGGCATCGCGCTGGGTTCGTTCCTGCTGTCTTTCGTGTCGCGCGATACGTCGCTTGACCGGCATGCTTTTCGCAAGCAGCTATATACCCACCTGACGACGATTTTTTCATTTCTGGGCGGATGCATGATCGGGTTGGCGCTGTTTGACCTGTTTGGCTTCAGAGCCATGCTGGCCCTGGGCGTGTTTCTGATCGTTGTTGCCGTGAGTGCCATCGTGGTCACGGTACGTACGGCCAGCAGGCTGATGTTTCCCGGAAGGGCATAGTGGATCGCATGTGTGTGCCCACCCTGCGGGGTGGGCTTTTGAAGCGTTCAATTCGGCCACCTGCTGGAGCCTAACGCTCTCTCTCCAGACTCTGCACGGTTAGATCCAGCGTCTTGTACATATTCAGTCGAGCGGAAAGGCCGATATCCGGATGGTTTAGATCATTGGCGCGTTCTGACGGTAAAATGGGCGCGGTCAGATCATCGGCATCTGTCGGCTCGAAATCATACTCTTCACCGATGGTCATGGCGCCGCGGCGTAGCAGGATGCGTAACTGCGCTGGCGTGAGTTCTGGGTCTATCGACATCATGGCGGCCAACAGGCCAGCCACCAGCGGGGTTGCGTAGGAGGTTCCACAATGGGCCTCGCCTTGCTCACCCTCTATCAGGGAAGACCCGCGTACGCAGGCCGCCGCAGTGATATCCACGCGCATATCGATATTCGATGCTTCGCGTTTGATCACGTAACGGGGATCTTCCACAGGAACGTCCTCATCACTGCGCTCATGCCCACCCACCACGAACAGCTGCTCGGTCACGAACGAGGAGGGCAGTCGATAATCGTCACTCCCAGAAAACGATGATGCGTTGCCCGCTGAATTCACGACCACCACATCCGGATGTTCTCGGCGCAGCCATAAGAAGAACTCTTCAAGCAGTTCTTCGTAACCGCTCATGGCGATGCCTGAGCGCACTAATGAATCAACCTCATCCCCGTTAATGTCGGTAGCGCCTATCCGATGGATGCCCCAGCTCCAGTTGAGTACTCGGGCACCGTCTTCCACAAGGTTCACCGAGGCGGCGATATTGGCGGTAATACCTGCATCCGAATTACGGTCCACAATCACCTCAAAGCCTGGGCCTACCTCGTCCAGCCCGCGTAGAAAACCACTGTTGCCACCTTCATTCCAGGCCGCAGCAAAAACGCCGGCAACCGTTGTACCGTGCCCATCGGGCTTTGCAGCATCGCGTGCATAAACACAGGTTCTAAGCGAGTCGGTGCGGCAGTCGCCCAGGTAATCGGCAAAATCCGGCGAATCAAAGTCGACCTCCCGCTCAATGACGCCAATGCGTATGGGCTGCGTTTTGATATCCCCGTTCTGGGGCGGTAGACGCCGCTGGTAATAGTTCACTGCATCCAGAAAGCGATTCGATGCCCACTCCTGGTCATCCGCCGCGGGCGGGCTGTTCGTCTCACTTTCAATGCTTTCTTCTGCGCCTGTCTCTTCGACCACTACCGCATCAATGCTGACCTCGCTGCCTAGCCTGAGCACCAACGCATCGCGCTCCTCCAGGTTGTCGACGGGTAAGCGCAGTTGATAGGTATTGAGCGGTGGGATCATGCCGACGACTTCAGCGTTGTATTTTTCGGCCAGCCGCTGGGCCTCCTCGGCACCGTCGTAGTCTTCTTCTATGATTAGGCTGATCAGATCCACGTAGGTGGTAATGTCATCCATGTTCTTGGCCACCTCCTGATCGGTGGCCGCCAGCACATGGCTGCCTTTGAGGCTGACCCAGAGCGGGTTACTGGACTGTTCGTGCTGCTCAAACCAGAGCGGGCCGCTTTGCGTCTCAGCGCTTGAGATACGCACCCGCACCTTGTCGTTATCGTGGCTCAGGTTTTCGGCCTGAAGCGGGGCACCATTCAGCTTGACCTCAAAACTGGTGTCATCAAGCCCGCTCACGTGCAGGCAGAACTCCTGGCTTTCCAGCTCCAGCAGGTTGCCGCAGCGCTGAAGCTGTTCGACTCGCAAAGGCTCAGCCGTCGCGCCGGTTGCAGTCAGCATCAACATGAATGCAAGCGCAGGAGCCAGCCGATTAACGCTCCAATATTTTGTTACCATTACACTTTCCCAAGCGGTATCGGATTGACTGCACGCAGCATAGCCTCATTAGCTGAACTGAACATGAATATGCCAAGGCAAACCGGCGCCTGTCTCGGTGGGGCCGAGGACCTCGCCTTGCGTCATCTATAAACGTAAGCTGTAATTTGTTTCTTCATCGTCACTGACATGGATACATCAGTATTACCTGCTAACGGTTGGTGTAGAACTTTTCGCCCTCAGGATGAATAAGGCAATGATGAAAGCACAAAGCGCGTGGCCTGTATGGATGGTACTGGTCGTAATGCTCGCATTTTCCAGCGGATGTCTGGCGCAAGCGCAGAATGAAGAGAGCGAGGATGCCCGCTGGTTCATAGTTGACGAGTTAAACCCAGGGCTTGATGAAGCGCCCGAGGATATGAGCCTGTCAACGCCGCGTGATGCACTGCGCAATTTTTTGCAGTTGACGGAGGAAGAGGAGTTTGCGGCAGCGGCGCATGTGCTCAACCTTTCGGCCTTTGAGAGTAGCGAGCAGCAGGAGCGTGGTACGCAATTAGCCAAGCAGCTTGCTGAAGTGCTTCGGCGTGGGGAGTGGATAAACGCTTCTGACCTTTCGGGGCGCCAGGATGCCGCCATTGAAGACCCATCAGGGCAAAATCCAAGGACAGGCGAGCCGCGACGGGATATTGAGGTCGCATCGCTCAAGGCTGAAGGCGAAACCTACGATATCCGGTTAGGCCGGTATCGGCTGGATGATCAGGATCCTATCTGGCTGATTATGCCGGACAGCGTTTCGGCAATTCCCACGCTTTATGAAGAGCATGGCCCCTCCATGCTGGAAGGGTATATTCCCGAACGTTTGAAGACCTCAGTGGGAATGCTCAACCTCTGGGAGTGGATCGCCATCCCTTTGTTTGTACTGATAATCGCTTCTGTCGGCTGGGGGGTATACCGTTTTGTCGGGTTGGTCGCGCGCTGGCTACCCTCGGGCGCGCTAAGTATTTTTGCGACGCGAATCAAAAGCCCGGTATCACTGATTACCATGTCGGCAGTAGCTCAGACGTTGCTTAATTACGTGGTGTCCTTTTCAGCCGTGGCAACCACGACTTTTCGGATCATGCTGATTGCGGTGATGGCCTGGGCTGTGGGCACGATTGCCCTGCGCGTAGTGGATACCATCATGCTACGCATGACGCGCCGATTGGTCGGCGAAATTGATGACACCAAGCCCAAGGACGAGCGTAAGTTACTGACCACCCTGTACGCACTGCGCCGAGGCATCATTTTAGCAACCGTAATCGCCGTTTCGATTTATGTGCTTAGCCAGATCCAGCTGTTTGAAACGCTGGGGCTGTCTATCCTGGCATCCGCCAGCGTGCTGGCCGTTCTCGTGGGTATCGCGGGCCAGGCTGTGCTGGGTAATATTCTTGCTTCGTTTCAGCTTTCACTCGCCAAGCCCATCCGGATTGGCGACCTGGTGATATTCGAAGGGCAGTGGTGTTATGTAGAGGGCATTTTTTACACGTTCATCAGCTTGAGAGTGTGGGATGATCGGCGGTTGATCGTGCCAGTTACCTACTTTACCTCCAAGCCCTTTGAAAACCTCTCGGTTAAAAGTGCCAAGATGTACCGGAGCCTGGAGCTGATTCTTCACCTAAGCGCCGATATTTCACTTATCAGGGAAAAATTTATCGAGTTTGCCAAGGAAGAGGACGCTATTGTCGAGCATCACAAGCTGCTTTGCTACGTCACGGGGCAAACCGCAACGGCGCAAACGGTTACCTGTTATCTAATGGCATCGGAACCCCTTGCGGGCTGGGCAGCGGAAATGACGGTTCGTGAACGGTTAATGGCGTTTATTCGCGATAATCATCCCGACTGGTGGCCGCGCGAAGTGGTGGTAATCAGCCATCATGATGTCGCTAAAGGCGAATCAATTAAAAGCAACGTTCAGGCAGCAAGCGATAAAGAGAGCACATCGCGCTCGGAGAATGAAAAGCGTCTGGATGAAGCGGCGTCTACTTCTGAGGAGGAAGATACTACTGAGGAAGAAAGCGCGGAAGTGCATGAGCGTCGGGAGGAGAACGAGGACGCAGAACAGAGTGAGTCTGTCGCGGAGAAAGATGACGCCGGTGATGAAGAGCCAAGCACCGCAGAAGAGAGCGACGAAGCTGCCAGGAAAGATGACACCACCAATAAAGCTGACGAGCAAAAGGCTGAGAAACCCCGGTACAGGGTGAAGCCTTCGCAGAATGAATAGTGGACAGCGCGAGGCCATCCTGGCAATACGACTAGAAAGCGCGCCCACCCGCTGGCTTGGGTAAATAAGCTCGGCGGGCGGTTAAATACCGATCAGGAGAAGACGCGTAGGCGCTTCATCATTCATGAAGGTCTTTTTATTGGCATCACCCTGAGGAAAGCGCGCTGCTTTCGGCCAGCTTCTCCTGGGCCAGACGCTTGGCACCGGCAATATCGGGCTTGCCGGAGCCTAAAGTGGGCAGCGCATCTACGGTAAGCCAGTGGCTGGGTAGCATCATCGGTGAGACGCTATTTTCCAGCATGCTTGATCTTACTGATTGCGCATCCAGCGGTGTTTCAGAGAGCAGCACGATACGTTCGCCTTTGCTGGCGTCCGGTACGGTAACAGCCATGACGGCGGTGTCCGGATCTGGCAGTACGGCTTTTACGGCCTGCTCGACTGAGGCGAGTCCCACCATTTCTCCGCCAATTTTGGCAAATCGCGAATAGCGGTCGACGATGGTTAAAAAGCCGTCGTCATCCAGATACCCCTTGTCTCCCGTCACGTACCAGCGCTGGCCATTGATATCGCGCAATGCGCTGGCGGTGCGCTCGGCATCGTGAAGATACCCCTGCATCACCTGTGGGCCACTGATCAGAATCATGCCAGCCTCATTGGTGGGCAGTTCTGTAAAATTTTCGGGGTCGACAATCTTGAAGCTTGTGCCCGGCAGCGGCATGCCCACACTGCCTACCTTGGCACCACGTTGCACCTGGAGATAGTTAATATCCAGCGCATCGGGCAGGTTAACCGCGGCAACCGGTGCGGTTTCCGTTGCGCCGTAGCCCTCAAAAATCAACTTGTGAAATTTATGCTGGAAGGCTTCGCGCACGCTGTCGTCGACCTTCTCTGCCCCGGCGACCACCACGCGCAAACTATCCAGCATGAGCGGATGAACCTTGGAGCTACGGGTAAACAGACGCAAAAAGCTTGATGTGCCGCACATGATGGTTGCCCGGTTCCGGGCAATCGCCCTGGCAATACCGGCTGCATCAGTGGGGTCTGGGTGACACACCAGCGGCAGCCCCTCGATTAACGGCAGAAACTGGGTCACTGTTAAGCCGAAGGCATGAAATAGCGGCAGCGAGGCCATCATCACATCGTCGTGCTCGGTATTCAGCGCATCCGACGTCTGTTTGATGTTGGCCATCAAGTTATGGTGACTGAGCATGACGCCCTTGGGCTGGCCTTCGCTGCCGCTTGAAAAGAGGATGACGGCTGTGGCGTTGCCGTTGTGCGAACGGCAGAAGCACTGGCGCAAAAGCCGGGTGGGCAATAAGCGCACGGTCAGCCACATGCTTACCCGTTCGATGCGGCCGATCGAAGCTTGCAGTGTTTCCAGGTAAACCACACGGTGGTTGGCCAGGAGGGCGTCTACATCAAGACCACGCTGCGTAAGTTTCTCTACAAAGCGCTGTGAGGTGAACACGGTGCTTATTTCGGCTTGAGCCAGCGCGGAAGCCAAGGCCGCTTGGCTTGCGGTGTAATTAAGGTTGACCACTGTTTTACCGGCCAGCAGTGTTGCCATGTTGGCGAGTACGCCTGCGCTGCTGGTAGGCAATAGCAGACCTACGTTTTGAGCAAGGCTGAGCTTGCGAATCCGCTTGGCCATCAGCAGGCTGGCGGTAAGGGCCGTAGCTGCCTTCAAGGGGCGACTTAGCGAGTCTGCCAGGGCAAGCTCACCCGGGCGGCGTTTGACGCTTCTGATCCACGCATCGGGCAGGGTTTGCAGGTCGTCCATGGCGTGCTGCCATGAGCGCGTGGCCTGATCGAAGATACGTCGCTTGAGCACATCGGCTCGGGTCTCCTTGGGTAGCGGTCCACCAAAGGCGACAATGACCGAGCGGTGCAGTGGCGCGTTGCGAAGTACCTTCAGCTTGCTTGAGGAGCGCGAGAACTGGCTGCCCCACAGGCCGCGCAGATAAAACGGCACGATCTTGACGTCGGGGTTGGCCATTTCACACGCTCGCTGATAGCCGCTGCGAAATTCACCGAGCTGGCCGGTGCGGCTGATCGCACCTTCCGGAAAAAGGCACACTACTTCGCCTGCATTAAGCTGCTCCGCAACGGTTTCCAGCGCCTGGCGTGCGTTGCTCCCACGCTCAATGGGAATACAGCCTAGCGCCTTGAAGAAACCGCGCAGGTACCAGCGTTCATAGACGCTTCTAAGCATGACAAAACGTACCGGGCGGGGGCTTGCGATCTGTACCATGGCCCAATCCACCCAACTGATATGGTTGCCTAGAAGCAGGACGCCGCCCTGGGAAGGAAGGTTTTCCAGGCCATGAACATCCACCCGGTAATGGCGAGTCAGCAGAAAACTGAGCAGAAAGCGCACTAGGCTCTGGGGTAACTTGACCACGGTGTAGGCGCCGCCAACCAGCGCTACTGCTGAAATGAGTACCAGCAGGTAACGGCTATCGGCGCCAGCCAGGGCAAAGAGCGCGGTTACGATCAAAAAGCCCAGCATGGCCAGGTTCTGAATCCAGTTGTTAGCGGCCAGTACGGTGCCCAGCTCCCGCTCGGTGGCGTGAAACTGAATCAGTGCGTTCAAGGGCACAATGAACAGCCCGCCCATCACGCCGATAAACACAAAATTAAGCGCCTGAGTAAGCGGAGTAGAAAACAGCGGCAGACACCCAAGCCCCACGGCCACACCCAGCGCGCCTACCGGGATCAGCCCGGTTTCGATACGGTTATGGGAAAACTTGCTGGCCAGCATCGAGCCCAAGGCGATTCCCACGCCGCTGGCGGCCAGAATGCCTTGTAACACTAGCGTGTTATCGATACTTAGCGCTGATTTGGCATAGGCCGGGAAAGCGGCTAGCAGTACCTGGCCCACTGACCAGAAGGTTGCTAGTCCAATAATCGAAAGCCTAAGTACCGGCTGGCGGGCCACGATGCTGAGGTTTTCGCGAGCGGTCTGACCGCGCCAGTAGCGTTTCCAGGCAAGTTTTTCATCCGGGGTAGCCGCGCTGTCCAGCGGTAGGCGGTACAGCAAAAGCGCCTGCATGAGACTATTGGCCACCAGCAACCAGCCAAGCGGAGCAATATGGCCAAGCATCTGGCCCGGCGTTTGGTTGGTCGATATCACCCAGTGCTCAAACAGCGCAGTAAAGGCAAGCGTACCCGCTAGAATGGCGCCAATGGTGACTGCCTGAATAAGGCCGTTGGCCTCGGCCAGATGTGACTTGCCAAACAGGCCTTTGACCAAGCCATACTTGGCCGGAGAATAAAACGCTGACTGAATAGCCAGCAGCAACGTCATGGTAAACGCCACCCAGAACAGGCCGTAATAGTAGGCGGCGGTAATACCTAGCGATACGCCGACCGCCACCCAGGCTGAGATGCGCATGATACGTACTTTGGGGTAGGCATTAGCGGCATGCCCGGCAGGTGTGAACAGCAGGATAAACGGCAGTAGAATCAAGGCATTGACGAGTGCTGTCAGCACGATTTGGGTGGTGCCCTCATAGCTTTTGAAAATCGTGTTCTGAATGACGATTTTGTGGCCTAGATCAACAAAGGCGTTGAGGAAGATGGCAATCAGATAGGGCCAGGCACCCGGCGTACGGAGCAGTCGTTGCATGAGTCGTCAGCCTTATAGTTGTCTTGAAGTCAGAAGGACTTTCCGTGAAGGCTGCATTTCGCGCAACCTTCGCAAGACAAGTTGCGTTATATGTGCGGTAAAGTATCGTTATGAGATACTTTAGCCAGGAGTGCAGTGTGTCTCAAACCGGTTCGTTGCTGGATACCTTAAAGCGCCAACTTCGCGCTCACGGAAAAACCTATGCCGATGTGGCCCAGTGGCTTGGGTTAAGCGAGGCCTCGATAAAGCGCATGTTCGCCGAGCGCCATATTACGCTAGCACGCCTTGAGTGCATTTGTGAGCAGCTAAACCTTGAATTTGCCGAACTCATCCAAGCCATGCAGACCGACGAGCGGCGCCTGCAGGAGCTTACCCAGGCGCAGGAGCAGAGCATTGCCGACGATCATGAACTGTTTCTGGTCGCGGTATGCGTACTCAACGGCTACAGCTTTGCCGATATTCATCGCCAGTACCAGTTAAGCGAGGCGGAGTGTACCCAGCAGTTGTTAAAGCTTGAGCGGCTGGCGCTGATCGAGCTTCTGCCCGGCAACCGGATTCGTCGGCGGGTAGCGCCTAATTTTCGCTGGCGCCCAGGCGGGCCCATACAGCAATTCTTTCAACAGTATATTGCCAACGAGTTCTTTCGCTCGCGTTTTGACAGCGAAAGCGAAAAGCTGCTGGTGCTCAACGGGCTGCTATCCCGGGCGGGTAACGACGAGTGGCAACAGATCATGCAGCGCCTGGCCAAGGAGTTCCACGAACTCTGTGAGCGGGAAAGCACGCTGCCTATCACTCAGCGCTTTGGTACTACCTCTGTGCTCGCGGTGCGTCAGTGGCAGCACGGGTTGTTTAAAAACTATGCGCGCAAGCTGCCGCAAAAATAGAGTAGAGGAGAGGGAGTGGGCAGCGGTGTGTTAGTACGCTTTAGCCCGGTCAGGTAAACTGCCCTCTTTTTATAGTTGCCTTGTTCGCAGAGACTCACCATGAGCCGTTACCGCTTCATCAACAGTATCTTCATTTATGAATAGCCTGCCGTTTAAAGCCCTGGCCTGCCCGCTTGACGGCGACTCGCTCACTCAAGCCGAAGGCGCATGGCGCTGCGCGGCCGGGCACAGTTATGATATTGCCAAGCAGGACTATGTAAACCTGCTGCCGGTTCAGCGCAAACGCTCGCACGACCCCGGCGATAGCAAAGCCATGGTGGCTGCTCGGCAGCGTTTTCTGAATGACGGGCATTATCAGCCCATTGCTGACGCTATCAATCACGCTGCCTTAAACGGCGCGCCGGAAGACATGCCGCTTAGTTGCCTGGATGCCGGTTGTGGCGAGGGCTATTATCTGCGTCAGCTAGCACAGGCAGCGTCTGATAAGACGCAACTTGAGCTGGTTGGTCTGGATATTTCTAAATGGGCGGTCATGGCTGCGGCTAAGCAAAACCGTCAGCAAGAGCAGAATTCCCAGAAAGACCAGTCGGCCACATGGGTAGTAGGCAGCAATGCTAACTTGCCTGTGCAAAGCGAAACGTTGGATAGGCTGCTATGCATGTTTGGTTTTCCCGTAATGAGCGAGTTTGCCAGGGTGCTCAAGCCGGGTGGGGTGCTGTTACAGGTAGAAGCAGGATCAAACCATTTGCGCGAGCTGCGTGAAATCATTTACCCAACGCTTAAGCCTGAACGCAGTGGTGAACAGACAGTGCCGAAAGGGTTTACTGCTCAAACAGCGGAATCGGTCAGTTACTCGGTCACGCTGAACGGCAGAGAGGCCATTGCGGATCTGCTGGCCATGACCCCGCATCTTTACCGGGCAAACGCTGAGGGGCGCGAAAGGGCGGCAGCACTTGAGACACTAACCGTGAGAGTTGATGTGCGAGTAATTAAATGGACTAAAAACGCCACATAGAAGAAAGGGCGGGCAAGTCGTGGTTAACGGCTTGTTGGCCTGGATCAACTTTATACCAAGCTCAAACGCAACAAGGCCCGCCGAGGCGGGCCTTGCTAGTCAGACCCTAAGGTCTGAACAAACACTTAATAATAAATATTAAGAAGTTTGCTTGATGTTAGAAGCCTGAAGGCCTTTTTTACCCTGGGTAACGTCAAAAGAAACGCTAGCGCCTTCTTGAAGGGTTTTGAAGCCGTCAGACTGAATTTCGGAGAAGTGGGCGAACAGGTCGTCGCTGCCGTCAGAAGGAGCGATGAAACCGAAGCCTTTAGTGTCGTTGAACCATTTAACTGTGCCAGTTGCCATGATTAGATCCTTTCGCGCATATGCGCTGTAATGATGTTCCTGGTATTACCCAGATTGAAGTAGCGGGTGAAACAAGGAATACAATATCAGGCTTGCCGAAAAAGATCGTACACTTCTGAAACCATGCTGCTTGCTAACCAACTGACGCTACAGTGTCACGATTGGCGTCGCGCGTCAAAGGCTTTTTGTAATTATTTTCTAGGCCCAGGTAATATTTCATTCTTTCGTATCCGCTGACTGCGTGCCGAGTGCTAAGTATTTAATACTAATTGCTTAATGATCGTGCTGGCGGATAGTGGCTGTACTAGCGCTTCAACGGCGGCAAGCGCACCGGCGCTTAAAGCACCCAGACGTCCTCCTCATGTGACATCCCTATCAATGCCTGACATTCCCCTTTCGATAAGGGACGGAGAACGTGGCCGTCGAAAACAGGACGGCAGCATCAATAGCGCATTGGACGAATACCTTTAACAAAAGGAAGGCTTTCTAAACTAGTCAACTTATGTTGGTTTTCCAAGCCTTTGGACTTGCTATCTTCACGCTGATCTACAATTTTTGACAAGGATTTTACCGAAGTAGGTATGAGCGATAGGCACTCAATGGAAGGAGAGCAAGCGATGATATACGACGTGGCAATTGTAGGCGGCAGCTATGCGGGAATGGCCGCTGGCCTACAGCTGGCCCAGGCACGACGCAAGGTGGTAATACTGGATGCGGGTCAGCCGCGCAACCGTTTTGCCTCTCACTCGCGAGGGTTTTTGACCCAGGATGGTAAAACACCCCATGACATTGCAGGGGCAGGCTATGCGGAACTGGCGCAGTATCCGTCGGTTGACTGGTACAAGGGTGAAGTAGAAACGATTGTTGGTGAAGTGGATGACTTTACGTTAACGCTTGCCGATTCAACGGCAGCGCCGCTGCATGCCCGCCGGGTTATTCTTGCCGCCGGCGTGGGGGATGAGTTGCCATCTTTATCTGGTCTAGATGAACGATGGGGCACGTATGTTTTTCATTGCCCCTATTGCCACGGTTTTGACCTGAACCGTGGACGTATCGGCGTGCTGGCAACCTCTGAGGCGGCCATGCACCTAGCATTATTACTGCCCGACTGGGGGCAGACCACCCTATTTCTAAACGACGCTTTTGAGCCTGATAAAGAGCAATTGGAAAAGCTCGCCAAGCGTGGCACGCATATCGAGCGTGGGGCGGTCGAGCGCTTGACGGGGAACGGTGTCGAGGTGGTAATGGCAGATGGCCGGGTATTTCCCTTGGATGGTCTATTTGTTGTCACCCAGACCGCTCCCAATGCGCTGGCCATACGACTGGGGTGTAAACTTGATGTGACGCCGTTGGGGCGTGTCATCAAAACCAACGACGCCAAAGCTACCTCTGTGCCCGGCGTATTCGCCTGCGGTGATATTGCAAGACCTGTGGGTAATCTGTCGCTTGCAGTCAGCGACGGTGTACTCGCTGGACAGGCAACGCACCATTCGCTGGTATTCGATTTATAAATCAGGCCTCAATGTCGCGGTCAACCAGCACCTGTAAATATCCTTGAGAATAGCGCTCAACACGCGTACCCATACCGTAGATCTGAGCAAGCAGTCGGCGGCTGGACTGTGCTGGGTTGCACTTTCACCTGAAATGACTAAGTGACGACTTTTGCTGGCCCCTATACGGCCCGAGCATTTTTCAGTGGACTATCCGTAAGCTGATAGAAAGAGCGTTTCGCTACGCAAGTCAGGCTCTTCTTTGAACAAGCTCCCATGGTTATGTCGCATATAAAGGTTGTATTTTATTCCCGGCTCCTTAGGGTGGCTTTTATAGTTGATGGGTTCTCATGAGCTTTCTTGGTAAAGGTGAATGCATGACGGCGCTGTTGAAGGGGTATATGCGTTCTTCGTTGATCTTAAGGGTCACGATTGCATTGTTGCTGGGGGTGGTCGTTGGTTTGTTTGGCGGTGACGCGGTCGCGACGTGGCTTGGCCCGGTAGGCGATCTGCTTCTGCGCCTGCTGACGTTTCTGATCGTGCCTATTGTGTTGTTTACCCTGATGGTGGGTATCAATCAATCGCGCGAGGGGAGCGTAGGACGCGTGGGAGGCAAGGTATTTGCCTACTATCTCGTTTCCACGGCACTGGCCATTGTCGTGGGGCTGAGCGTGGCTTCACTGTTCAGCCCTGGCAGCGGCATGACGCTGGATGAAAACGCCAGCTTCACAGCGCCGGAAAACCCGGGCCTAGTCGATGTCGTGCTCAATATCGTGCCGAGCAATATCATCGGCGCCTTTGCCGATCAGAATCTGCTGGGCATCATCTTCACCGCGCTAGTGTTCGGGTTTGCGCTGCTGAAGCTGCGTCAGAGTGCCCAGCCGGCAGCGGCCGAGCGCTTGTATGAGGTGATCGAAGGACTGAACAGCGTCACGCTCAAGGTGATGGCAGGCGTGCTGCACGTGGTGCCCATTGGCGTGTTTGCCATCGTGGCCGAAACGGTCAGCCAGCAGGGCCTGGATACGCTGCTGTCGCTGGGCGATATGGTGATGGTGTTGTATATCGCACTCGCTTTGCAGCTGGTGATCTACTGCGTGATCATGCGCCTGTTCGGTGTGAAGCTTGGCACCTTCTTTCGGGAGGCGCGCACGCCCATGGCGACCGCGTTTGCCACGCAGAGCAGCTCCGGTACGCTGCCGCTGACCATTAACGCAGCGCGGCGCCTGGGGATTTCGCGCAGCGTGTACGGGTTCAGCCTGCCGCTAGGGGCTACACTCAATATGGACGGCGCGGCGATTCGCATTGCGATTTCTGCCGTCTTCGCCGCCAACGTGATCGGCGTGCCGCTCGATTTTGCCAGCATGGTGCAGATTGTACTGATCGGCACGCTGGTCTCGGTAGGCACCGCTGGCGTGCCCGGCGCGGGGATCATCATGATTGCCACGGTGTTTGCCCAAGTGGGGCTCCCCATCGAAACCGTGGTACTGCTGACCGCCATCGATGCCCTGGTGGGCATGGGCGCCACTGCGCTGAACGTGACCGGCGATTTGGTAGGCACCACGGTGATCGCCCGCAGCGAAGGTGACCAGCTCAGCGAGACGCCTATTGAGGCAGACGAGACGTCCGCTGAGGTCAGTGGCAAGGCGTGAGCGGCTAACCTACAGGAGTATCCGCGATGAAGGCACAAGAGCAGACCTATTTGAGCCGGGCCCTGGCGCTCGCGGAAGAGGCGCTTGAGGCGGGCGATGAGCCCTTTGGCAGCGTGCTGGTCAGTGCCGAGGGAGAAATTCTGGCGGAAGACCGCAACCGTATTGCAAGCGTTGACGCCACCCAGCACCCCGAGTTCACGCTGGCGCGCTGGGCGGCCCAGCACATGACACCTGAGGCGCGTGCCAGCGCAACGGTTTATACCACCGGTGAGCACTGCCCAATGTGCGCGGCCGCTCACGGCTGGGCCGGGCTTGGGCGCATCGTTTACATCAGCTCATCCGAACAGCTGGAGCGCTGGATGGCGGATATGGGCGTAGCGCCGTTGCCCGTCAAGGCCTTGCCTATCGGTCAGATAGTACCGGCGCTTGAAGTAGAAGGCCCCATCGCCGGTCTGGATGAAAAGGTTCATGCCCTGCATCAGCGCCGCCACACAGGCTAAGCTTTGTGCGAAAGTGGCTTACGCTCGCCAGCGATTTTTTATACAAACCCCAGTGTTTAAATACCACCCAAACGAAACAGCCCGAGCCAATGGCTCGGGCTGTTGATAACGGGGTAAGTGTCGCTAGTGCTTCAAGATGACATAAAACGCGTGGATGACGCCTGGAATAAAACCAAACAGTGTCAAAATGATGTTGAGCCAAAAATGTCCCTTAAGGCCAACTTCAAAAAATACGCCTAACGGCGGCAAGATAACCGCGAAAATCATCTTGATGGGATCTGTTGCAGTAAACGCCATAAAGCCTCCTTTGCTTAATCGGTACGTTACTCCTTGCAAGTGTAGACGCAGGGTTCAAACTTAGCGAACGCGTCTAGTCTTGTTAGACTTAGCGTTTAGGTTGTGGTTCACCCAGTTACGCCGAATTACCAAAAACCGAATTATCAAAAAACCGATTATCAAGAAATAGGGAAGGGAATCCATGTATAAACTGTTGCCGCCGTCGCTAATGCTGACGGGTCTTGCGGTCTCAAGCTCACTTTGGGCGCAAAACGAGACATCATCAATACAGGCATTGCCTACGGTTGAAGTGAGCGCACCGCGTTTGGCGCGCGAGCTTTACGCAACGCCAGCGGCGGTTTCCACCGTGGACCAGGAAGCCATTGCCCAGGGCCAGCAGCGTGTTAGGCTGGATGAAACGCTGGTCGGCGTCCCTGGGGTTTTTATTCAGAACCGCGATAACTTTGCCCAAGGCCAGCGGATTGCCATTCGGGGCTTTGGCGCCCGCGCCCCGTTTGGCGTGCGCGGTATTACGGTGATGGTCGATGGCATTCCTTATACTTTGCCCGATGGTCAGGCGCAGTTGGACGCCATTGATCTGGATAGCGCCGAGCGTATCGAGGTGATTCGTGGGCCTTCGTCGGTGCTTTACGGCAACGCCGCGGGCGGGGTGATCGATGTGACCACCGCCGATGGGCGCGAAAACCCGGGTACGCGCCTGCGAGTGGAAGCGGGTAGTGACGGGTATCGCAAGGCGTCCCTGCAAACCGGCGGCTCTCAGGGCGACTGGTCACACAACGTCAGCTTTTCAGCGCTCAATGTGGATGGCTACCGCGACCAGAGCTCGACGGAAAAATACCTGCTCAATGCCAAGCTGCGCCGCGAACTGGGCAGCGAACGGGCGCTGACGGCCATCGTCAATCTTCTGGAAAACCCGCGCTCGGAAGACCCCGGCGCGCTGAATGCCGGTGAGGTGGCTCGTGGGCGGCATCAGGCCGCGCCGAATTCGCTGGCACTGGATGCCGGGCAGAATGTCGATCAGCAGCTCATTGGTTTGCAGTATGAGGATCTGGCTGCGGGTCCCGGCGAACTCTACCTGAAGGGCTTTATCGCTCGGCGCGATTTTGAACAGCAGCTGCCTTACGTGGGTGACAGCCGCTTGGGTTATCAGCGCGACTATATGGGCGCAAGCGCCGAGTACCACCATGACATCATGCTTGGCGAGCTGCCGTTAAACTATGTAGCGGGGGTGGACGTGGCCCGCCAGGATGACGATCGCTTCCGACGCAACGTTAATGCCCAGGGCGGCGTAGGTGAGCAGGTGGCGGATGAAACCCAAACGGCAACCTCTACCGGGGTATTTGCTCAGGGTGATTTGGGACTCACCGAGCAGGTAACGCTTTCCCTGGGCGCGCGCTTTGACCGTGTGGATTTAGACATAGATGATCGATATATCTCTGAAGATGACGGTGACCAAAGCGGTGAGCGTACCTATAACGAGTGGAGCGGCTCTGCCGGGCTTAGCTACCGCTATCGCCCCCAGCATCAGGTGTATATCAACACAGGCACCGCTTTTGAAACGCCGACGTTCTCCGAGTTTGCCAACCCGGTTGGTGGCGGCTTCAACCCGTCCATTGAACCGCAAAAAGCCTGGAACCGTGAAGTCGGTATGCGTGGGTATATCGAACCGCTGGCCATGGATTACGACGTCGCCCTGTTCTCGGTGCGTGTACGCGATGAACTGGTGCCTTTTGATGAGGGCGGACGCACCTTTTATCAGAATGCGGGCGATACCAACCGAGATGGTTTGGAAGTGGCGCTTGGCTGGCAGTTTGCCGAGCAGTGGCGCTTAAACAGTGCGTTAACGCTCGCCCGCTATGAGTTCGACGACTTTGCCACGCCTACCGAGCGCTTTGACGGCAACCGCATCCCTGGCCTGCCCGAGCAGACCTGGGTGAACCAGTTAACCTGGGAAGGGCTGGCGCATCGCTTCGCCACGCTTGAAACTCAATACGTGGGTGACATGGTGGCCGATAATGCCAATGAAACGGAGATTGACAGCTATTGGCTGGTCAACCTGCGGGTAGGTGATGGCTGGCAACTGGGTGGCGATACGCTGTTAAACGCTTACGTAGGTGTGCGTAACCTGTTTGATGAAGATCACTATGCCAACGTGCGCTTGAACGGCACCTTTGGGCGTTACTATGAGCCGGCGCCGGGGCGAAGTGTCTATGGCGGCTTGGAAGTACGCTTTTAAGTCCTTGGAAAATAAAAATGCCAATAAAAACGGGCAGCCCAAGGGCTGCCCGTTTTCGTTTCGATTGACTATGCCGGTCGGTAGGTCTTACTCGGGTAAGGCGTAACCGATCACGTAGTCACCCATCAGGGTGCCAAAGGTGCCGTGGCCACCCGCCGTTACCACAACGTATTGACGGCCATCGGCGCCGGTATAGGTCATGGGGGTAGCCTGACCGCCCGCGGGTAGACGGGCTTTATAAAGCTCTTCACCGGTGGTGATATCGTAACCACGCAGGTACTGATCCAGCGTGCCCGACATAAAGGTAACACCGCCTGCGGTGGTCAGCGGACCGCCGAGTGCCGGAACACCCACTGGCAGGCCAATCGGCAAGCCAAGAGGCATGCTGTCGCGGGTGGTGCCGTTGCGATGTTTCCATACGACTTCCGCACTTTGCAGATCGATACCTGCTACATCGCCCCAAGACGGTGCTTGGCACGGCAGATCAAAAATCGACAGCAGAGGGCCTAGCTCAACGGCATAAGGTGCGCCAGTGTTGGGCTGAAGGCCCTGTTCACTGGCCGAACCCTGACCTTCTTCCACTTCGTCACGCGGAATCAGACGTGAAACGAAGGCGAGGTACTTGGCGCCGGTGAACAGTGCCTGGCGCTCAGGATCAACCGCGACGCCGCCCCAGTTCATCACGCCGACGTTACCCGGGTAAACAATGCTGCCTTCCAGTGACGGCGGCGTGTACTGGCCCTCATAGCGCAGTGAGTTGAACTGAATACGGCACATCATCTGATCAAAGGGCGATGCACCCCACATATCGCGCTCGGTAAGCGGCGGTGGCAATAGGTTCAGCGCTGAGCGTGGCTGGGTTTCTGCCGTCCAGTCGCCTTCAATTGCGCCTTGAGGGGCGGGGATTTCTTCAATCGGAACAATGGGCTCCCCGGTTTCACGATTGAGCACATACAGGCTGCCCTGCTTGGTCGGCTGAATCACCGCAGGTTGGGTGCCTTCATTGGTTGCCAGGTCAATCAGCACCGGTTGGGCCGGCATATCCATGTCCCACAGGTCGTGGTGGACAAACTGATAGACCCACGCCACCTGACCATCATCCAGGTTCAGCGCGACCAGGCCGGCACTGTAGGTTTCGTCGTTTTCGGTACGATCCGCGCCGTACTGGTCCGGCGTTGCGTTACCCATCGGCAGGTAGACAAGTCCCAAGTCTTCATCAACGCTAATGGGCGCCCATACGTTGGGTGAGTTGCGGGTATAGGTTTCATCGTCCGCTAGCGGCTCGGTTTCTTCAGGGTTGCCGCTGTCCCAGTTCCAGACCAGCTCGCCGGTGCGCACATCGAAGGCACGAATAACGCCAGACGGCTCATCGGTGGAGCTGTTATCGGTCACGTGGCCGCCCAAAATCACCAGATTTTCAGTCACCGTGGCCGGGGAGGTGGAGTAGTAGCCGCCCGGATCAAAACTGCCAATATTGCGCGTCAGATCCACTTCGCCGTTTTCACCAAATCCTTCACAGGGCTCGCCGGTATCCGCGTTGAGCGCGATCAGGCGGGCATCGGCGGTAGGTAGGTAAAGGCGCCGTGGGCACATGACGTCAGTCTGGCTGATAATTGCCGAAGGCGCGTTTTCACCCTCATCCGTGGCGGTGGCTTCAAAGCCGCCCAGCAGCGAAACGTCGATGTCAAAGGCATCGCTGTCAGCAAAAAGCGCGGAAGTCTCAGCGGTAGTATCAGTGTCAACGTCGGCGCTTTCATCACCGCTGGTGGCGTAGTTGGCTGCATCATAATAGGCCAGGCCGCGGCAGGTCATGTGCGCCCAGCCGGAGAAGTCGTCGGCGCCCTGGGTGCTGATTTGTGGGTCGAATTCCCAGATCGTTTCACCGGTTTCCGGGGAAAGCGCCATGGCACGACTGTGCGATGTGCAGATGTACAGGCTGTCGTTAACTTTCAGCGGCGTATTCTGGTTAGTGATTTCCGGCGGGGCGTTGGGGCGGGGCTCGTCGCCGGTCTGAATGCGCCATACTTCTTCGAGTTCACCAATGTTTTCCGGGGTAATCTGGCTCAAAGATGAGTAGTGCGTGCCTGCATTGGTGCCGCCGTAGGCCGGCCAATCATCGCCCGCCACTTGGGCCGGGTTTACATCGCCACTTGCACGGTTCTCAGCTAGGGTGCCCTCTATCTGGGCCGGGTCATCCATCAGGCTGGCAATGGCCACCACGATGGCAGCGGCAATGCTGGCCGTCAGCGCAAGGCTTCCGCCGCGAGAGTGAAGCGGTTTGCGCCACCAGGGCAGCAGCATGATAATGCCGATGAGCGCAAGAATGGCGACGCGGGGCACCAGCTGCCACCAATCCAAGCCGACTTCCCACAGCGCCCAAAGCAGTGTGGCAATTAAAATTACGGCGTAAAGCCAAAGCGCAGCGCCGCGGCGCATAGCAAGCAAAATGCCGGTAGCCGCAATACCAATGCCGGCAATTAGGTAATAGGCGCTACCGCCCAGACTGATAAGCTTGCCGCCGCCGATAGCGAGCGCTAAACCAGCAACAACAAGAAAAAGGCCTAGAAGCAAGGCAGGCCATTTACCCCGAGCTCGCGTGTTTTCATCCATGAGAGTTCCCCTGTTAGCAACGTATTAAGGGCTAGCGGGCGGTGGGGCCAGCTAACCGCTGGCAACGTGCGTTAACCCATCATTCGGTGCAAACGATGGGTTAAAACACATTGGTCTGACGGTCATTTTAATTATCAATTCGCTTTTGGTCGAACTGATTTGAGAATAAACCCTGGCCAAAAAGCCAGACCGCCCGAAAAGAGGGCGGCCCTGCACGTCAGCCAAGCAGTACAAGCTTGAAAACAGTGATGTCAGTCTCAGTCCGTCACTTTAACCAGCATTTTGCCAGTGTTACCGCCTTCGAACAGTTCCAGAAACGCATCGGGCGTGCTTTCCAGCCCTTCTTTAACCGTTTCTTTATAGTCGATGTCACCGGCAACGACTTGAGGCGTTACTTCCTTTAGAAACTCGGGATAGTGATCCCAGTGATCCGCCACGATAAAGCCCTGCATCCGAGCCTTGCGCACCACCATTTGCGACAGGTTACTGGGCCCCGGCGCGGGTTTTTCGGCGTTATAGGTATCGATCATGCCGCACACGGCAATGCGCGCGCCTTCATTGAGCTGGCTAAGCGCCGCTTCCAGGCAGATACCACCTACGTTTTCGTAATACACATCAATGCCTTCTGGGCTTGCCAGGCGGATAGCATCACTGAGTTCCTGGGCGCCCCGGTCTTTGTAGGTGACAGGCTCCACGCCCAACGATTCAAGCCAGGCAAGCTTGTGCGCCGCCCCGGCGATGCCTATCACATGGCAGCCCTTGGCCTTGGCCAGCTGAACCACCAATGAACCTACTGCGCCGCTGGCGGCGCTGACCAGCACGTTATCGCCGGGGCGGCATTCGGCAATCAGGTTTAGGCCTGTCCAGGCAGTCATGCCGGGCATGCCCAGCACGCCCAAGTAGGCCTGTTCGGGCACATCGGCGCTGGGCAGCGGGTAAACGCCTTCCGCGGAGATCTGCGCAATATCGCGCCAGCCACCCATGTGGCTCACGATATCGCCCTCTTTCAGGCGCTCATCGTTGGAGGCGATTACTTCGCCAATCGCGCCGCCTTCCATGGGCTGGCCAAGGCGGAAAGGCGCTACATAGGTGTGTTGACCGCTCATGCGGCCACGCATGTAGGGGTCCACGGAAAGCCAGCGATTACGAATGCGCACTTCGCCCCGATTGAGCTCGGAGAGTTCCTGAGTTTCCAGGGTAAACAGCCCGCGCTCGGGCAGGCCGTTGGGGTAGGCGGTAAGGGTAAAATAACGTGATTGCATGGGTGCCTCCTGCAAAGCCATGTCGGATCAATGTACTTGCAGCATAGAGATCATTAACCTGCTTGCAAGTTCGTTATTTTTTTAGCGGTGCAACAGGCAATCAAAAAAATAGGGCGCTCTGAAAAAGAGCGCCCTATGGAGGTATCTATCATGCGTAACAGCAATTGCGTTGAGCGTCTAAGGGGTACCACACACTTGGCGGGTGTGTTATCCGTTAATCCAGCAACGTGACCATAACAGGAGCGGTACCTCTGCGCAGCATGCCCAGCTTGCGCGCTGCCTGTTTGGAGAGATCAATTATCCGCCCTTGAACAAACGGACCACGATCATTGATCAGTACTTCCACTTCTTGGCCCGTATCGGGGC
Organism: Vreelandella populi; assembly: GCF_003989825.1. Taxonomy (GTDB): domain Bacteria; phylum Pseudomonadota; class Gammaproteobacteria; order Pseudomonadales; family Halomonadaceae; genus Vreelandella; species Vreelandella populi. The sequence continues at coordinate 331,606 of NZ_RZHE01000006.1, read as the reverse complement.
GGGTCACCAGCACTTTCGTACCAAACGGCAGGCTTGGATGTGCGGCTGTCAGTGCCTGTTGATCGAAGGCTTCACCACTGGCTGTCAAAGCGCCTTGAAAACGGTCACTGTAATAGGAAGCAACGCCTTCCTGTGCATCTATATCGTTGGCAAACGCGTTATTTGCTGTAAAGGCTATGAGCAGTACAGCTAAACAACTCGTTCGGAGTAGTCGTTTAGGGGCTCCCATTGGAGTACCTCAGTTATTCGTGTCGAGAGTCTCGCAAGTATCAATGAGGTGCCGGATAGGCTAGGGGATGGTAACGCGCTCTTTAAAGCTCAGCAAGCTTTAAGACGTTCGATGCAATTGGCTCCAAAGTTGCGTATTTTTTACCTTCCCAGTTATGCCCTTGCATTTCAGCGGCTTAATGCGGTGCGCTCGAGCTGTATTAGAGCGTCATTTGGTACCTTAAAACGATGACTTTCATTGGGTCTTTTTCCTAACATTGCGTATTATCGCCTGCCTTAACCATTGCCACTCTTCAAGGACGCACTCATGGCCAAGTCTTCTCCTTTAGCATTAGTGCTTGTTGCAGTAGGGGGTGCTGTTGTCGGTTTTTTAGCCGCACAGACCATTTCCGCTGATGCTTCTTCATCATCTTCGGATGCGCAGACAGCCGAACAAACCACAACCGCGGATGCATTGGTGGGCCTGGATAACGTCACTCTCGGTGAGCGTATGCGAGGGGAAATCACGTCGGGCGATCTGCTTAACGGAAACGACGGAAGCCGCTATGACCGTTATGTGATTCATCTTGAAGAGGGCGATCTGGTCGAGTTCAGCCTGCGCGGCGCGCTAAATGGTATTGTTGCGCTATATGATGACCAGCTTCAGCTGTTGAGCAACGCACCCACTGCGCGCCATCGTGCTGAGCAAGCGGGTGATTACATGGTCGTAGTCAGCGGTGCCGATAGCAGTAGCTACGGCCCCTATACGCTGAACAGTCGGGTCGTCGAGATAAGCGATAGCGATGTATTGACGGTTGATGCTCCGCTGGACAGCTGGCTGGACAATACATCCAGAGCGTTTACGCTGACCATTGAAGAAGCTGGCATGTACCAGCTGGAAATGCGCTCTGATGAATTCGATGCTTATCTGGAGCTTGAGGGGCCGAACGGTTATTACCGGGAAGACGATGATAGCGCCGGTAATCTGGATGCTCGAATTTCAGACTTTCTGGCGCCGGGTGACTATACGGTAACTGCGCGTACGCCCTATAACGAAGGTAGTGGCCTTTTTACGCTGTCGGTTGAGCCGCGAGAGCTGCCCGGTGACGGCGAACTGCGTAACGACGGCTCCATCGCGCCCAACGACTCGCTAAACGGCTGGTACAGTGGCCAGGATCTTACCTACCAGGTAGAAGTCGAAGAAGCCGGCATGTATCAAATCGATATGGGATCCAGCGATGTGGATGCCTATCTAGTGCTTGAAGGCCCTAACGGTTATTACCGTGAAGATGACGACAGCGGCGGTAATCTGGATGCACGCATTGCCGACTTCCTGGAGCCGGGCACTTACCAGCTAACCGCACGTACCGCTTACGGTAGCGACAGCGGCCTGTTCACCATTACCATGGCGCCTCATCATCTGCCTGAGGGCGTTGAGCTGCGAAATGAGGGGGCTATAACACCTGACGAGACCATCAGCGGCTGGTTTAACGGTGAACCGCTGGTTTATGAGCTTGAACTGGATGAAAGCTCGCTGGTAACGCTGGATATGCGCTCCAGTGATTTCGATGCTTACCTTGAGCTTGAAGGCGAGGGCGTTGCCTACAGCGACGACGATGGCGGCTCTGGCACTGATGCGCGTCTGCAGCAGCAACTGCTGCCAGGCAGCTACCGTGTACTCGCACGTGGCTTTAGCGCCCAGGGTAGCGGATTGTTCGAATTGGAAGTCAGCGCCGAGCCCACCCAAATGCAGCCCAGCATGTAAGCGGTTAGCGAACTGGTGATTGATACGCCCTTGTCCACTAAGTGGGCAGGGGCGTTTAAGTTTGGGCTACTCTCAATCTTTAACGTACGACACGGCCGTATTACAAGAAGGTAAGGGAGGATGTATAGCCGCTGGAAGGTAGCTGGCTTGCGAAATTCAATGTCTATGAAATCGCACCCTACGCCGTGGGGCAGCCAGAACTTACGATCTCGCTAGAGGCGTTGAAAGGGATTGCTGAGCCGCGCTAATTGGGACAGTAAACTGATATAAAGCAGCTATGCTGATAAAGGCGTTATACGTAAGGGCAGAGGCGAAGGGCCAAGGTTGCAAGTTTCAAGCTGCTGCTCGGGCCATTAAAACAAATAGGCATGGATTGCGATGAGTCACTTACTGGAAGCACGCCGCTGGGTACGCCTGGCCATTGTTAACGCACAGGGTGAACTGCTGCTGTTTTGCTCACAAGATGAACAGCAGTCAAAGCGGTGGTGCGCCCCCGGAGGCCTATTAATCCCAGAAGAGGATTATCCTGCCGCTGCACGACGTGTTCTTGAAGAAACCACCCGGCTTGACTGCCCCCTAGGACCTCTTTTGCGCGAGCGCGAAGGGCGTGAGGAAGAGATTGATAGTGAAGCGTCAGATGCTGTTGACCGCTGGTGCGAACGTTACTTTCTAGTACGTTGCCCCAATGCTATGGATATAGAGGTTGATAGTGACGCCTTTCAGTCGGCTGGCGCCGCCTACCGGTGGTGGCCTATGGCTGAAATGTTTGAAGAAGCCAGTGATACCTTTGAACCCGCCTGGTTACCTGAGCTGCTGGCCAGCGTACTGACCAGCGAACCACCGTTACCATCAGGCCTACCGGCCAGCGTTTAGGCAACCAATCACCACCAGCAGGGCAGCGGTAGGCAAGCGCCAGTCGAGTACGCTGACACCTGCAAGCACCAGTAAAAGTCCTGCCAGAATGGGCACGCCGTAGGCAAGGCTGCCCACCAGGCTTGCATGACCCCAACGTAGCGCTTTATCCCAGGCCACCATGGCCACGCCGTATGGCCCTAAACCTAATGCCACGCCAGCCAGCAGCGCTTCACCGCTTGGGAGAACCAGTTGGCCTTCAAACCCCACACTTACAAGCGTGGTAATTGCGCAGGCAATCAATAGCATGCGCGGCAGTAAGGGGGTAATGGAAACCGGTGCTGCCTGGCTTAACCAGGAGTAGAGTGCCCAACAGCAGGCAGCCAGCAAGGCCAAGCCATAACCTACGGTAGCCCCGCCCAAGCCGCTGCTTAACGCCTGGGGTACCAGCAGCAGCGCGGCGCCTGAGAAGGCAATCAACGCGCCTGTCACGCCCGCCAAGCGCAGCTTTCCTAAGCGGCTCCACTGGCTTAAAAGCACAAACAGTACCGGCCAGGTATAGGTAATTAGTGCAGCCTCAGCGGCTGGGGCTAACCGCATGCCGATAAAGTAAGTGCTTACTGCGCCCAGTATCAATAAAGGAATGCCTGCCCAGATGCCAAGCTGCCAGCCCCGGCTGCAGCTGGCAACATTCACGCGGCGGCTTAACGGCAGCGTGGCAAGCGCCCCGGCCAACAGCGTTAACGCCGTGAGCTGAAGCGGTGAAGAAGTATGCGCGCGTTCGGCAAGTAGAGGCGCCACGCTCCACAGGATGACGGCGACCAAAGCGGCGCCAACGCTGTACCAACGAGGAAACACAATAGGGGAGTGAGTGCGTTGCATGAGCGGTCTCCTTGCCTAGAACATGTGCAAAGCAGCATACTCGCCAACAAAACATCACAATATCGATCTTTTTTGATAGCTTTGATCACGATAGGTGATATATGCGCGCACCCACGTTAGACCTTACCCTGCTGCGTACGCTGGTAGCGATCGCGGATACGGGCAGCGTTACCGCAGCGGCTAAGCGCTTGTCTTATACTCAGTCAACGGTGAGTATGCAGTTGCAGCGGCTGGAGGCTCATTTAGCGTTAAGCCTGCACGAGCGTGATGGGCGCAGACTCAGGTTCACACCCGATGGTGAGCGTTTACTCACCCATGCGCGGCGCCTTCTGGCCCTCAATGATGAAGCCTGGAGTGATATGCAGGCCCAGCAGGTAACCGGTGACTTAACACTTGGAATCCCCGAGGATTACGCCTCGCTGCTGCCATCGGTATTTGCCTACTTTCATCAGCTTTACCCAGCCGTGGGGCTGAAGGTTATCTGTGGTACGAGTGCTCATCTGGTCGAGCAGGTAAAAGCCGCCGAGCTTGACTTGGCCCTGGTAACCCGCCAGCGCAACTCGCCGGGTGGGGACGTTATCCGCCGCGAACCGCTGGTATGGGCGGTAGGGGTTAACCAGCAGCCTTTGCTTAGCGACCCCATACCGCTGGCCCTTTACTCGCCCGGCGCTGACGTGTTCAGGGAGGTAGCCGAGCAGGCCCTGCAGGGGGCCGGACGTAACTGGAGGGTGGCTTATACCAGCCAGTCCATGGCCGGGCTTGCGCCCATCGTGATTGCCGGGCTTGCAGTGGTGGTGGTGACGCGCAGTATGTTGACGCCTTCGCTGCGCCCGCTGGATGAAAGCAGCGGCCTGCCGGCCCTGCCCATGATCGAGCTGGCGCTGCACCGTGCCCCCCATCGGCCATCAGAGCCTGCAAGGCGCTTGGGCGAGCTGATACGCGAACAGTTAGCCGCGCCAAGTGAAGCGGTATGAGGCGGCAGGTTTTCCTTTCTAGCGTTGAGGGATTAATCGGCTAACGTTAGCAGGACTGAACTAGACTGAATGCCAAAGAATCTTGTCATTAGGAGCGCTGAATGCACGAGCTGGACCACTATATTTATCCACACCGGGTACTCCACTGGCTGGTGGCCGGGGCCGTGCTGCTGGCGCTGGCCAGTGGTTTTACCGTCGGAACGCTGGGATATGAGCGCACCTTTGATTTGATCGGCAATACGCTCACAAACCTGCTTTACACCAGCCATAAGACGCTGGGCGTGACCATCTTGCTGCTGATGACCTTACGTGTCATCACACGCATCGCCTTTGTCGTGCCCGACCATGACCCGCCCCTGAATGCCTTTGAACGGATAGTCAGTACCAGCGTGCATCATCTTTTATATCTAGCATTGATCGTCATGCCGCTACTCGGCTGGGCGGCAACCGCCACCGGCGGTTATCCGATCGAGTTCTTTAAGTGGCACCTGCCAGGGCTTATGGGTGAGCATCCGGCGCTTTCCAGCCAGCTTTATACCTGGCATGAGCGTATCGGCTGGGCCATTTTGGTATTGACCGTCCTCCACGTGGCAGGGGCGCTATTTCATTGGCGTATCAAACGCGATACGGTCGCCAAACGCATGAGCCTGTTTGATTGAAGAATAACCGTAACGGTGCGCAGGGAGCGAAACCACCATGGGCCAGCAGATCGCGTTTATTATTGGCTTAGCCGCTGTGCACGTGTTTGCCAACAAGCTTCGAAAGCTTAGCGCTGTACCGCGTAGCGCTTGGCTTTCGTGGGCAGGCGGCATATCGGTTGCTTACGTTTTCATCCATGTCTTCCCTGCCTTGAGCGAAGCCCATCAAACCATCAATGACCACGGGCTGCTGGCAATTCTTGAGCATAATGCGTATATCGTCGCGCTTATCGGCCTGGCCGCATTTTACGGGCTTGAGCAGGTAGCCACCCGGCATTCCCAACCTTACCAGCATGGCGTCAAGACCAACTTTCGAAAGCTTGAGGGCGTTTTCTGGATACATGTAGGATCTTTCTCGCTGTATAACGCGCTCATCGGTTATTTGCTGGTTTATCGCGATAACCACTTTCCTGACGTTGTGTTCTTTTTTTTGGCCATGAGCGCGCATTTTCTGGTTAATGACCATGGGCTGGTGCGCCATCATCGCGAGCGTTACCTGGCGAGAGGGCGGTGGGTGCTGGCCAGTGCCGTAGTGGTAGGCTGGTTGGTAGGTGTCATCGTTGAAGTAACCGAAGCTTTTGTCAGTCTACTCTATGCGTTTGTGGCTGGCGGCTTGGTACTTAACGTGCTTAAAGAGGAATTGCCTGAAGATCGACGCAGCCGTTTCTGGCCGTTTGCAGTAGGGGTGGCAGGTTGCACCGTACTGCTAATATTCGCTGAACCCTAAGGCGCCTGGTTTCTGCCTATCCTCGCCTTTCCTGGAGACTACCTACCTGCACGGTACTCTGAGCCAAATGTTATAACCTGCCAAGGTAAATGAAAATCACTTTGTTTATTGACTTGGCAGGTTAGTGCGTCACAATTCGCCGCCTATACTGCTGTAGGGAAGCGCTCATGGAGCTGTTACAGGTCGTTTTTCGTCATTATCGCTGGCCGTTTCTAGGGGCCATCGGCCTGAGCCTGTTCAGCGCGGGCCTGGGGGTCGGGGTGATCGCCTTTATCAACCAGCGCCTGATTGAAGTAGGAAGTCCGCTTTCTGCGCTACCCCAGTTTCTGGGTCTTTTAACGGTGTTGCTGGCGGTGACGCTGGGTACGCAGCTGGCGCTCACCCTACTGGGCCATTACTTTGTCTATGACCTGCGTTCAAGGTTGGTTAAACGCATCCTGGATACGGATATCGAACGCCTTGAGCAACTCGGTAATGCTACGTTGCTGGCAAGCCTTTCAAGCGATGTACGCAATATCACGATTGGTTTCGTGCGCTTGCCGGAGCTTGTTCAAGGCGTGGTGCTGACGCTTGCTTCTATTGCCTATCTCGCCTGGCTTTCACCGCAAATGGTCGTCATCACCGTGGTGTGGATTGCTTTTACCATGGGCATCGGTTGGGTACTGGTTTCCAAGGTGTATCGTCACTTCAACCTGGTGCGGGAAAGCGAAGACCGTTTATACAAGGATTACCAATCGGCGATTGAAGGACGCAAGGAGCTCACGCTAAACCGCGATCGGGCAAAGCGCTTCTTCGATGAAACCTTCACCCAAAATGCACGGGATTACCGCTACCATATTATTCGGGCCGACACGTATCACCTGAGTGCGGGCAACTGGTCGAATATCATGATGCTGGGTGCGATCGGCGTGGTGTTTTTCATGGCCAATGGGCTTGGTTGGGCAAGTCCCGCCGTTGCCGCTACCTTTGCCTTGACCCTGCTATTTTTACGCACACCGCTCATTCAGGCGATTGGTGCCTGGCCGACGCTGATTAGCGCTCAGGTGGCATTTGATAAACTGGCAAGCCTGGAACTTGCTGAATACCAGCCGGGCTTTGCAGTCGATGACACCTTTGCGTCCTGGCAGCGTCTGGAGCTTGTTGAGGTTACCTACCGCTACCCTGCAAGTGAACAGGGCGATGGATTTCATGTTGGGCCTGTCAATTTGACCCTTAAACGAGGGGAGCAGGTGTTCCTGATTGGCGGCAATGGCAGCGGTAAATCCACATTGGCGCGCCTGTTAACCGGTTTGTACCAGCCGCAAAGCGGACATATCAAGGTGGATGGGCAAACACTTACGCCCGCGCAGTGGCAGGGATTTCGAGCTCGGTTCGCCAGTGTGTTTACCGACTTTCATCAGTTTGACCTGGCGATGGGTCCTGATGGTCAGAAGGCCGACCCGGCACTGGTAGAAACCTGGCTTGAGCGGCTGCAAATGCAGCATAAGCTTCAATGGGAGGGTAATCGTGTAATCAATACCCAGCTATCCCAAGGGCAGCGCAAGCGCCTGGCACTTCTTTTGGCTATCGCCGAGGAACGGGACATTCTACTGCTCGATGAGTGGGCCGCCGATCAGGATCCGCAGTTCAGGCGGCTGTTTTACCGTGAGCTGCTGCCACACCTTCGTGATATGGGGAAAACGGTCTTTGCGATCAGTCACGATGACAGCTACTTCATGCACGCGGATCGCTTGCTGGAAATGTCCCAGGGACAGTTGCATGAGCTAACCGGCGCACAGCGCGATCTGGCAAGCCAGGATGCGGTAGCCCAGATTGCTACCTGATGACTTGGCAGCCTTTAAGTGGCTCGTTTACGGGCCACTCGGTCACATCCCTCCAGCGGGCAGTTACTGCACACGCTGAATTCATCCAGCAAATAGCGCAGGCAGCAAAGCTTGCGCACCTGCTTTACTTCATCGCTATCTTTGGGCGTGTACGTGCGCACCGGCTCGAATAGCGGGTTACGCTGGCCGTCAATATGGCGGGATTCCAGCAGTACTCGTGCAGCTTTAAGAGCCTCCTGGTTCACCTCAGGATACTCGGCAAGCACGTTTACATAGTAATTCAGGTAGCCACCAGCATTGCTCCAGAACACACGCGGCGCAGTGCCTGAAATGGCGGCCAAGCGTTCAATTAGCGGTACCCAGTGCTGAGTAATCAATTTGGCAAAGCGCTCGCTAGAGTCTTGTGTCTCCAACAGCGCGCCTTCATGGGGCAGCCAAAGCTGCTTGGTGCATCCCTCTTCATTAAAAATGACGTGCACATCATCAAGCTCTACCGGCAAGTCGCGGTTAAGTAAAAGATGAGAGGCTAGGGTAGGTACGGTAAGCGCGCTGAAATGCCATTTTGACCATAACGAGGTAATAGCACGCTTGTCTCCACCAGGATAGCGGGCAGCGTAGCGCTCCAGGTCTTGCTCCAGCAGTGCCGTATTGCGCCAGCGCGAGGCTTTGATCGCACCTGCCGGTGGCATGCCGCCGATCAGAGGCGGGGTAAACAGCACCAGTGCCCCTTGGTAACAGTCGGCGAGCGTGGGCAAGACATGTTCAGATATAGCGTGATCTGAATGATGCAGAGCTAGCGGCGGCATAACGAAACTCCCGAACGTGAGCTCTTTTAAAGCTCAAGCACACCTGCGTAAAGTCTGATAACGAATACATTGCGTTAACGCAGGTTGAAAGTGAGTAGGTCAGCTTAATCGATAATGCTTATCAGTTGAAGTGTTAGTTGCGAATCAATACGTTTTACAAAAAACTGCACTATTGTGCCACTGCGATATGGTGATCGCCATTGGGGTGCTTCATGACCTGCATGGGCAGCCCATAGATAGCTTCGAGGGTGCTGTTACGCATCATGTCGTTTGGGGTGCCGTGGGCAAGTAAGCGTCCGCTGTGCAGAGCCATCAGTTCATCGCAGTAGCGAGAGGCCATGTTGATATCGTGCAATACGATAATGACGCCCAGATCAAGCTCATCGCAGAGCTTGCGAATGAGTGCAAGGACTTCCATCTGGTGGGCGATATCCAATGCGGCCAGCGGCTCATCAAGCAGCAGAAAGCGGCTGCCTTGCGCCAATAGCATGGCGAGCCAAACGCGCTGGCGTTCACCGCCGGAAAGGGTATCGACCAAGCGGTCAGCAAAGGCTTCGGTATGAGTGAGCGCAATGGCGCGTTCGATCGCGTCTGTATCTTTCTGGTTATGGCGGCCCAATAAGCCGTGCCATGGATAACGGCCGAAGGCGACCAGTTCGCGCCCTGTCAGGTTTTCAGCGCTGGGCAAGTGCTGGGGGAGGTAGGCCACCTGACGCGCAAACTCCCGGCTGCCCCAGGCGCTTAGCGGGCGTTGGTCAAAATGGATCTCGCCCTCGCTGACGAATTGCTGCTGAGCGAGCAGTTTGATCAAGGTCGATTTTCCCGAGCCGTTATGGCCAATCAGGCCGTACACCTTGCCTTCGTGAAACGTATGATTAATAGGCTGCAGTAAGCGTTTGCGGTTAATCACAAACGTTGCATCCTGAACTTCAAACATAAGTGGCTCCTAACAGCAAAATGGCAGCAGGATTGGCTGTTTAGCGCCTAATTGTAGTGGTAATACTTATCATTTAGAATCGCGAGCCTGAATTTATTTTTCTAGCTCTTTTCGCCTGCTCGGGTTTTGCCAATGATATTGCTAGTTGACGCTTTCTTTAAGGTTGCTGAAGGACCATCACTTCCATGCTAGCCCGTCGGTATCACAATACGCCCGCCAAAGCCTGTCTGCTACTCAGCTTGCCGTTGATCGTGCTGCTGATACTGGCCTTGCAAGCGCAAGGGGGTATTGGACACAGCGTTCAGGCGCTTCTTACTCCAGATGTCACTCAGGTTGATGAGTTGCTACTGCATTTTACCTGGTGGCCGCGTCTTGCAATCGCGCTACTGGCTGGCGGCGGACTGGCCCTGGCGGGCGTGCTGATGCAGCAGGTATTGCGCAATCCGCTTGCCTCTCCAACCACACTAGGCGTGGCATCTGGCGCCAATCTTGCACTCATGGCCGCCACGCTTATGGCGCCGGGATTGTTGATGGTGGGGCCGGAGTGGGTTGTCCTGGCAGGCGGTGGGCTGGCAATGGGATTGGTATTTGCCCTGACCTGGCGCCGAGGGCTTGCGCCCGTTGTGGTGGTGTTGGCAGGGCTAGTGGTCAACCTTTACCTAGGCGCGCTTTCAACCGCGCTTTTGCTGTTTAATCATGAAACCCTGGCAGGGCTATTGATTTGGGGAGCGGGGTCGCTTGCTCAAAGTGGTTGGGATGGAGTTGTCTCCTTATGGCCCCATCTGGCCATCAGTGTCGTGGCCGCATGGCTGCTGTTACGCCCTCTGGCCGTACTGGAACTGGACGATGCCAGCGCCAAAAGCTTAGGTGTTTCGCTCAAATATCTGCGCTTTGCAGGCCTTGGGCTTGCGGTGTTTATTACCGGTAGTGTGGTTAGCGTTGTCGGCATTATCGGCTTTATAGGCTTGGCAGCGCCCAATATTGTGCGCATGGCCGGGGTCCGCCGACTAGGCAGCCGACTACTCTGGTCTACGCTCTTGGGTGCGGTTCTACTGGCAACTACTGATCTTTTGCTGCAGCGCTTTTCGGGCTTGCTGACAACACTGATTCCCACCGGGGCGATTACCGGTGCGTTGGGTGCGCCGCTGTTGTTATGGCTAATTCCTCGATTGAAGCTTCAAGGCGACCGGCCGCCTCAGCCTCCCAGCATGCTGGTAAGCCGCCATCCAGCGCCGTATCGCTTGGCGATTGGGCTGCTGGTGGCGTTACTGGCTGCCGCGTGCCTGGGGCTGTTGTCAGGCCAGGGCGCCAACGGCTGGGGATGGATCAGCCCGTTCAACTGGAACGTGATGGAGTGGCGCCTACCCCGCGTCATGGCGGCCGCTGCCAGTGGCCTGATGCTGGCAATCGCCGGTACGGTATTGCAGCGTCTGTCTGCTAACCCCATGGCAAGCCCCGAAGTGTTGGGTATCAGCGGAGGCTGTGCTATCGCGCTGATACTGGGTATTTATTTGCTGCCCGCCCCAAGTAACCTGGCGCTGATTGGTATCGGGACATTGGGCGCGCTGGCTACGCTACTGGTACTGGTTGTCTTGAACCGTCGCAGTGGCTTTGTGCCCGAGCGGCTGCTGCTCAGTGGCGTGGCGATCAGCGCCCTGTTTGATGCAGTGCGCAGCGTGCTGCTGTCGGGCGGTGATCCGCGTGGCCAGCAGGTGATTGCGTGGCTGGCAGGGTCTACCTATTACGTTGATGTTACCAGTGCCGTGGTGGTGGGCAGCCTAGCTGCCGGGCTTGCGCTGGTAGCGCTTCCGTTTAGCCGCTGGCTAGATATCCTCCCCCTGGGCGCGCCGATGGCTCAAGCGCTGGGTGTTACCTTGAACCGGGCACGATTAGGGCTGCTATTGCTGGTTGCGCTATTAACCGCATGCGCCACGCTGGTGGTCGGGCCGCTTTCATTTATCGGCCTGCTGGCCCCCCATATGGCGCGCCTTGCGGGGTTTTCGCGCGCTCGACAGCACCTTGTGGGTGCTGCGCTCATCGGCATGCTGCTAATGGTGTTGGCTGACTGGGTGGGCCGCCAGGTCATGTTCCCTTATGAGATACCGGCAGGCCTCGTTGCCTCGCTCATTGGCGGGGCTTACTTTATGTGGGGCCTGCGGCGTCTCTAAGCCGTTAGTATCCAAATATTAAGCTCAGGCAACGGCGTGCTGCTTGAAATAGGCTGTCATCACATCGAGCACCTTGTCGATATCAGCATCATCAATATCGCGGTGCACGACAAGACGCGTGGCATATAAAAGCTCGATTAAAATATCGTGCTGTTTAAGCCAAGTGGAAAGGGGCCGCACGTGCTCTTCTGAAATGCGCACAAACAGCATGTTGGTTGCTTGAGATGTCACCTCGACACCGGGGAGGGCGGCCAGACCTTCGGCCAGACGTGCCGCGCGGCGGTGGTCGTCGGCCAGATCCTGCAGATTGTGGTCAAGCGCATACTGGCAGGCGGCGGCGATGATGCCTGCCTGACGCATCCCCCCACCTACCACTTTACGCCAGCGGCGGGCGCGCTCAATAAGCGTGCGCGAACCAACCAGTGCCGAGCCGATCGGCGTACCCATGCCTTTCGAGAAGCACAGCGATACGCTGTCAAAGGGGCGGCATAACTGTTCAAGCGGCACCTGACTTGCAACGGCTGCATTGAAAATCCGCGCGCCGTCCAAGTGCGTTGCCAAGCCTCGGGAGCGGGCGAGCTCGGTGGCTTGATGAACGTAGGCTTCCGGCAACACTTTACCGCCGATGGTATTTTCCAAGGCCAAAAGGCGCGTGCGGGCGAAGTGAAAATCATCTTGCTTGATGGCTTCGCTGATTTTCTCCAGTGGCAGGCTACCGTCGCTGGCATTTTCAATCGGCTGCGGCTGAATACTGCCAAGCACCGCAGCGCCGCCCCCTTCATAGCGATAAGTGTGAGCAGATTGGCCGACGATATACTCGTCACCGCGTTCGCAATGAGCCATCAGGCCTACCAGATTGCTCTGGGTGCCGCTTGGGAACAGCAACGCCGCCTGCTTGCCTGTTAAAGTGGCAAGGTGCTCCTGAAACGCATTTACCGTTGGGTCATCACCCCAAACATCGTCACCTGTGGGGGCACTCATCATGGCTTCTAACATGGCGGCGCTTGGGCGAGTGACCGTATCGCTACGCAAATCAATCATGAAATTTTCCTTTATAAATAAGTGATTTTTACGATGATTAGCTCTTGGCATAGCTATGCATAACTCTGGGGTACTTAACACTAAAGGAATAGTTAACAGGCCGATGAACAGATATGCCAGGTCACCACCGGCTCCACCTGAGCAGCAGCAAGATCGGGCAGCAGAAACAACCAGAGCTGAACATAGCGCCGGTACAAATTACATATACATCAAGTAGCCCAAGTTGCGTTTTAGTTTTTCTATAAATTTTGCTGTTTTAATGACTTGAAAATGCAGCGAGTTTCCAGCGTTTACTGAGCTTGCCCAAAATACGCATGCCAGCAATGCTGTTGCCGCTATTATCTAGTGCAGGGCCAATGACGCCAACTCCCATACGGCCTGGAACGACGGCCATAATGAATCCGGAAATTCCGCTTTTTGCAGGGATCCCCACGTCTACCGCAAACTCACCAGAGCTCTGATACATACCGGTAGCAAACATCAGCGTCAGTACAATATGCACGTTATCAGGAGCAATCAATTGCTCATCTGAACCAGGGGCCTTACCGTTATTAGCAAATACAGCCGCAATACGTGCAAGATCGACACAGCTCATTTCTATAGAGGTCTGCTTCATATAAGGTAAAAGGCTATCTTCCTCGCTGCCGGACACTACACCGTGACTACGCATATAATAAAAAAGCGCCCGGTTTAAGTCCTTTTCTTCTGCCTCATACATGTCGTGGTTGTAATCAATAGCGGGGTTATCAGCCAGACGCCGGATAAAGTCACGCAGGCGGATAAAGCGCTCTTCGCCGTCAGCACCCTGAATCATTGAGGTGACTGCAATGGCACCCGCGTTTATCATCGGGTTTGAAGGGACGCCCTTATCTCCTTCTTCAAGAGCAGCTATAGAGTGAAACGGGTCGCCTTTAGGTTCTTTGCTCACATGCTGAAAGATTTTCTCGGCTCCCACATCTTCCAGCGCAAGCGCTAACGCCAGTGCTTTGGAAACACTTTCCAACGGTAATACTTCGTCAGCATTGCCGCCTTTTCTGACTTTTCCCTCGGAGCTGGTGACGCAGACACCAAACATCTCTTTATCAGCCATACCAATTTCTTCCATGAAAGAGCTCATGCTGCCATCATGGTCGTGGTTCTGCTCTTCCTCTACTACCTGCTGTAAATAGGCTTCAATATCGTCATTGATATTTTCCATACGGCTAGCTCCTTATGGGGTATTCACGTTTACGGTGACGTTTGCATTGCTCCTTTTCTGCCTCGGTAGGTTCTGGCGCATCGGATTGTGAATTAGTCTGTTGTTCAGATATAAAAAGCTCCTTTGATGTTTAGAGCAGTTAATAGAAGTGTGGTCAGCCTGACGAAGCTGTCAATGCAAAGTCCTTTTGCTAGTGTGAAAGGGCACATCCAACTGCAGAAAACAGTCTCTATACCGGCCTCTTTAAAGAAGCGGTCTATTTTCCGGTTCACATCAACAGTGAGATGGCGATGAGGGCATACCCGAGCGTCGCGATGATCGGGCGCTGGAAAGGGCTCAAGGGCTGATTTACAAGATAAAGGGACTCTGGCCGACGCTAACAACTAACCTTACATTTAGCTGGTGCGCGTTTTGGTTGAGGGCGGAAGCACCCGCTAGCAGCGCTATTTTCTTTTAAACGCCACAATTAAGCCACGTAGTGGGTTAATTAAGCTATTAATTAGCCAATAGCCCACTACACGATGAGAGCAGCACCCATGAATCACCTACTTTTTTTACGTGCGCTGGAGCGTAGCGATCTGCGTTTCGTGCATGAATTAAATAATAATCAAAGCATCATGTCGTACTGGTTTGAAGAGCCATACGAATCGTTTGATGAACTCGAAGAGCTATATAACAAGCATATTCATGACAATGCCGAAAGGCGCTTTGTGGCAGAAGATAGCGCGGGGGTTGCCATTGGATTGGTGGAACTGATTGAAATCGACTACATCCACCGTAGTGCAGAATTTCAGATTATTGTGACGCCCGACCACCAGGGAAAAGGTTTTGCTCGCTCGTTGATCCGTCAGGCCCTGCATTATTCCTTTACCATCTTGAATATTCACAAGGTGTTTTTGATTGTTGCCGTGGAAAACGTCAAAGCGATCCATCTTTATGAAGAGAGCGGGTTTATCGAGGAAGGGCACCTGGTTCAGGAGTTCTTTATCAATGGCAAGTACCGGGATGTAAAACGCATGTATATCCTGCAGGAGACTTATCTACAAGCGCTGGAGCATAACGAGGTCTAGGTTACCAGACTCTAAAAAAATAACGCCTCATCATGAGGCGTTGATTCAAATATTACCGCAAAGCGCTTACAGCTGGCGCATATAAGCAGCCAGCGCATCGAACGCAGCGCGCTGGTCTTGGGCACATTGGCCCCATACTTTCATAATATCTTCACTAGTGGCCGGATATTGCGTTGTTGAGTGTTGCATGGCATGCACTCCTTTTCAGTAATTTATCAAAAGTTCTTATTATGGCAATGATTAATGCACCGCAGCATATGCCGCGAGGCGTGATAGTAGGCGCTTTTTGATCTTGTATCTAGTCAAAAAGATGTAGGTAAAAAGCTATACCTTGTAAGCAATTGCTTACAAGAAAGTCATTAGCTGCCTATATAATTGAATGGAAAAGGATTTCATAATAAATAAAAAAGCCAGAATTTCTTCTGGCTTCGATAAGTTTTTTTCTAAACCGCGAGGAAAACTAGGTGGTTAGCCTAAATAGTCTGCCAATGCCGTCATGGCCGTACGCTGTAGCTGCGCTTGAATCAACCAGAATTGAAGAACGTCATTATGATCGTTAAAGGGGATTAGGGGTAGCGCCATAGTGGGGTCCTCCTGTTAGGACACACAATTGAGTATAGCGAGTTTTTGCTGCTTTGCAGCACGAGCAAGATGCGGTGGCAGGTCTGGAAGAGGAGCAGGAATTAAACGCGATGACGGCAGGAAGGCACATAACCCGCTAGGCTTTAGTCGTGAACATCCTATTACCCTTGCGAATGGAGTCGCGTATGAGCGCCAATGTTGCTGAAATTATGGTCGATACCCTGCAAAACGCGGGAGCCAAACGCTGTTATGGGATCGTTGGAGATACACTTAATCACTTTACGGACGCGTTGCGTCAAAGCGATATTGAATGGATCGGCGTGCGCCATGAAGAAGTCGGCGGGTTTGCGGCAGGTGGCGAAGCCTATTTAACCCAGGAACTGGCGCTTTGTGCCGGTTCTTGCGGCCCTGGCAGCCTTCACTTTGTGAATGGGTTGTTTGATGCCCACCGAAATGGTGCTCCTGTTGTACTAATCGCCACGCAGGTGCCGCTATCCGAAACGGGGGGCAGCTTCCCACAGGAAGTGGATCAGGTACAGATTTTCAAACAGTACAGCGTGTTTTGTGAAACGGTAGCTTCGCCTGAGCAGGCCCGCCGCATGACGGCACTTGCCGCGCAAACGGCGTTGGCAAAAGGCGGCGTCGCCGTATTGATTGTGCCGGGCGATGTAATGAGCCAAACGCCGGAAAGCCAACTGGCCTTCCGTACACACCGGTTTGAGTACTCCCTGCGCCCAAGCGCAGAAGCGTTTGTACCTGCCGTTACGCAACTCAATAAAGGCGGCAAGATTACCATCTTTGCCGGGTCAGGCTGCCGCGATGCGCGTGAACAGGTAATAGCACTTGCCGAAAAACTCCAGGCGCCCATTGCCTGGACATCCCGAGCCAAGGATTTTATCGAACCTGATAACCCTTACCAGGTAGGAATGACCGGCGTTTATGGTCTGGAAGGTGGTTACCACGCCGTTGCCGAATGCGACACGCTGTTGATGCTGGGCTGCAATTTTGCTTTTAAACAGTTTTATCCGGAAGATGCAGCCATCATCCAGGTGGATAGCGACCCTGCCCAGATCGGCAAGCGCTACCCGGTCAACGTAGGTATCGTCGGCAGCGTACAGGATACCTGTGAAGCGCTCTGCCAGGTGGTCGAAAATAATCAAAGCCCGCGTTGGCTGGAAAAGTGTCGCAAACACTACGTCAAATCCTTGGAAAAATCGGCGCATACAAGCCGCGATGATTCATTGATTCACCCTCAGGAATTAACGCTGGCAATCGACCGGCTAGCGGCCGATAACGCTCTTTTTACCGCCGACACGGGAAGCGTGAACGTATGGATGCTGCGCCATATTCAAGCCAGTGGCCAGCGTCGGACACTGGCCAGCCTGCAGCATGGCACCATGGCCAATGCCTACCCGCAGGCACTAGGCATTCAACTGGCATACCCCGAGCGCCAGGTCATTGCGATGTGTGGCGATGGGGGACTAAGCATGCTGATGGGCGATTTGCTGACGCTGGTGCAGCGACGTATCCCGCTAAAAATTGTGGTGTATAACAATCGCTCGCTCAGCTTCGTTGAGCTGGAGCAAAAAGTGGAGGGCCTTTTGGACGCCTACACCGAGCTTCAAAATCCGGACTTTGGTGAAGTGGCTACGGCCATGGGGCTATGGGGCCAGCGTGTTGAACGAGAAGATCAGCTGGAATCGGCCATCAGTCAGTGGCTGTCTCAGCCGGGTCCCGCGCTACTGGATGTCGCGGTTAACCCCATGGAGCTTGTAATGCCGCCGAAAGTTGAAGCAGGGCAAGTTGCTTCAACTGCGCTGTACTCTGCCAAAGCAGTATTGAGTGGGCGCATGGATGAAGTAGTCCATTTGGTGAAGAGCAACTTCTTGAAACGATAAACTGTAATTTATTGCTGAGTTGTGGGCGGTCAACGGCTCGGACAGATGTGTAAAAAAAACAAGGAGTAATATGCGTTTACGTGTTTTGTCCGACCTACACCTTGAGCATTTCGCGGGTGGCCGCCCGCTACCGGATATTGACGCTGACATTGTCATACTGGCAGGGGATATCCATCGCCAATGCGAAGGGCTTGTTTGGGCGCGGGCGCGTTTCCCAAACCAAACAGTTATTTTTGTGCCTGGGAACCACGAGTTTTATGACACCTGCCTACCTTTGACACGCGAAGCGTTGGCCCAGGAGGCCAAGCGACACAGTATTGAGCTACTGGATAATCGTGCAATCACGCTTGATGGCGTGCGCTTTTACGGCACAACGCTCTGGACCGATTTTGCGCTATACGCTGATGATCCTACGAAACATCCTGCTCATACCGAAGCCAAAGCCTTGCGCTACATGCCTGACTTCAAGATTATCCAAATCTCCCCAGGCGTAACGTTTACACCTGAGGCGAGCCAGCAGCTGCATCAAGAGGCTATTACCTGGTTAGAAAGCGCACTGGCAGAGCCTTTTGATGGCCCAAAAGTCGTCATAAGCCACCACGCACCGCTTCAAGAATGCATTCCTGATCGGTATAAAGGCGACATGCTATCGCCTGCGTTTGCCTCTCACCTACCGCAACTGATGGGCAAAATGGATCTATGGATCCACGGCCATGTGCATGAACCGGTGGATATGATCTATCAAGACACTCGTGTGCTGGCCAACCCTGGTGGTTATCCCGATGAATTCGAACCACTGCGCTTTAAACCGGATCTTGTGGTTGAGATTTAGACTGGATACAAAAAACCAGTACTTCAAGGACCGGTTAATGTTTACTTAGCAGTGCCGTTGAAAATATAACCTGTTGTTTTTTATACTTAAATAATATTAACTGATCGTTTGACGTTATCTAAACGGTAGCACTTTGGTCGAAACCCATTGTATTTCGCTTGCACAGCCTGCTGGGGATGATTACTTTCTAGTTTGTATGATGTATTACAAATACTGTTCATCAAAGGTTAAATTACCCATTTGCCTGGCGTAAGAAAACGAGAGGGAATCTGTGTGAAGTTTTCCAAACAAGAAGTAATACAAGCAGTTGGAGACGGACTGTTGTCATTTCCCATTACCGATTTCGATCAGAATGGGAAGTTTGATGAAAAAAGCTATCGCGAGCGCCTGGCATGGTTTATCAGCCACGATATTTCTGCCGTGTTTGTCGCCGGTGGTACGGGTGAGTTTTTTAACTTAACGCTCGAAGAGTATCGCCAGATTGTTCGTGTAGCGGTGGAAGTGGTCGACGGTAAACTGCCGGTAATTGCAAGCGCTGGACTCAGTGTTGAAGCTGGCAAGGCCTTTGCTGATGCGGCTTCTGAAGCCGGTGCCGATGGCATTTTGCTGATGCCTCCGTACCTGACAGAGTGCCCGCAGGATGGGTTGGTTGAGTATGCACGGCAAATTTGTGATGCCACTGATATCAACGTCATTTACTACAACCGTGGTAACGGCATTCTCAACGCGGATTCCGTGCAAACCCTTGCCGATGCCTGCCCGAACCTTATTGGTTTGAAAGATGGTAAGGGCGATATCCAGGCGCTTAACAAAATCATTAAAACGGTCGGCGACCGCCTTGTATATGTAGGCGGCGTACCTACGGCTGAGATCTTTGCAGAAGCGTATCTCTCCATTGGCGTGAATACCTACTCATCCGCGGTATTCAACTTTGTTCCGGATATGGCTGTGACGTTCTACAAAGCGTTACGCCAAGGGGATAAAGACACCGTGAAGAAAATTACGACTGATTTCTTTATTCCCTTTATTGATTTGCGTGACCAAAAGGCAGGCTATGCGGTTAGCTTAATTAAAGAAGGCGCGGATATTATCGGCCGTCCGGCAGGTAGCGTTCGTGCGCCTTTAACCATGCCCACCCAAGAGCAACGCCAGCAGTTAGAGCGCCTGGTGGGTGTAGCGCGTTCTTTCTAAAAGCTGGAAAAAAACCAAACGACATAACCAGAGGTTTACGTGATGAAAACAAAAACTATCCGTCGCCAAGCGCTGTTTGCTCTCACAGGCGTATCGTTACTAGCCGCTGCTGTTTCCGCCCAAGCCGATAACTGGCGTGGCTGGAACATTCACCCAGACGGTTACCCCAATACGGTAGCGCTTGAAGCTTTTGCTGACGCAGTCAAAGAGCAAACGGCAGGGCGCGTTACCCCTCGTGTTTACAACAATGCCGTGCTGGGCGATCAGTCTGATGCGATTGAGCAAACCCGCAACGGCGCGTTGGATTTTGCCAACTTTAATATGGGGCCCATGGGACCCATTGTTAAGGAAACGAACGTTTTCTCGCTGCCTTTCCTGTTTACCGATGTAGATCATATGCACACGGTGATGGATGGCGAGATTGGCCAGCGCTTTGCTGATGCACTGGAAGAGAAAGGTCTGGTAGTGCTTTCCTGGTTCGATTCAGGCGCCAGAAGCATTTACAACACCAAGCACCCGATCAACACACCAGAAGATGTCCAGGGCTTAAAGATTCGAGTCATGAATAACGATCTTTACGTCGAGATGATGGAAGCGCTTGGCGGCAATGCGACGCCAATGGCGTATGGAGAGGTCTACCAGAGTTTAACGACCGGTGTTCTGGACGGCGCTGAAAACAATTATCCCTCCTTTGAATCCAGCAACCACTACGAAGCAGCGGAATACTACTCGTTAACCGAGCATTTGATTATTCCTGAATGCCTGTGTGTTGCCAAAGCCAGTTGGGACAAGTTATCCGAAGAAGACCAGGAAATCGTTCGTGAAGAAGCGATGAATGCTTCCACCATGCAACGTGAGCTGTGGGTCGAAAGCTCTGAAGAAAGCCGTCAGATTATCCTGGATAACGGCGTAGAAATTAATGAAGTAGAAGATAAAGCGGCTTTCCAAGCATTGATGGAACCGATGTATGAAAACTTTATCGCCAATAACCCGGGCACGGGTGAGCTGATCGAGGAAATCAGAGCCGCTCAATAATTTTCTTATGTCTTCCTTTCGGCGGCTTGATGCCGCCGAAAGATTAAAAGGAAATGTGTCGTGAGTATAGAAATTGAAACACCCAGCAGTAGAAAAAGCACGACAAGAGAAGGCTCTGTAGACCGCGTGTTGGATGGCATGGCTGAGTTATGCGTGCTTTTGGCGGGTATCATGCTGGTCATTCTTATTGCTACTTTCGGATGGCTGGTCTTCGGGCGTTATGTGCTTAACAACACGCCAACCTGGGTAGAACAAACCTCCCTGGTGTTAGTGGTGTATATCACCTGCTTGGGCGCCGCTGCCGGCGTCAGGTATCACAGCCATCTGAATATCGACTTTGTTCGTGAGAGTTTCCCTCCTTTTCTGCGCGGCTTACTGCACCACATCTCGGATCTTTTCATCCTTGTATTTGGTGGTTTTATGACGGTTCAAGGCTGGAAGCTAGTCATGACAAACATGGAAAGGGCCATTCCTATGATTGGTCTCTCTGAAAGCTGGCGTGCAGCTCCACTAGTGATTTGTGGCGTGCTGATCATGCTGTTTGCAGGGGCGGATATAGTGCAACGATTACTGTCTCGAAACGCTGAGAGGGCATAAGTCATGGGGCTGATGATACTGTTTGGAATTTTCTTTCTCGGCCTTGTCGCAGGAGCACCGGTCGCTTTTGCCGTTGGACTGGCCGCTGTCGCTACATTTATGTATGAAGGGTTGCCGTTGTTTGTCGCCTTTCAGCGTATCTTGTCCGGCATTTCCGTTTTTTCGCTACTAGCAATTCCTTTTTTCATTTTTGCCGGCGAGCTGATGCTTCACGGCGGAATTTCAACCCGACTTGTTCGCCTGGCCTCCGCCATGGTGGGAAGAATGCGCGGCGGTCTGGGGATGGTCAATATAAGCTCTTCGATGCTGTTTGGCGGCATCTCGGGCTCAGCAGTGGCCGATACGTCTGCTTTGGGCTCGATTCTTATCCCGGTGATGAAAGAGAAGGGCTATGACGCTGACTACGCGGTTAACGTCACGGTAACCTCGTCGGTCGCTGGCGTGGTTATCCCGCCCAGCCACAATATGATTTTATACGCCGTAGCGGCAGGGGGCGGTATTTCCGTTACCCAACTGTTTATCGCCGGTATCGTTCCCGGCATCCTGATGTGCTTGAGCCTGGCCGTGGCCGCTTATGTTGTGGCCGTCAAGCGTGGCTATAAAGGCGAGGCATTTCCCGGTTGGCAAGCCCTGTTGCTTAGCCTGGTCGCCTCGCTGCCTGGCTTGATGACGGCAGTCATTATTGTAGGTGGTGTACTTTCGGGCATCTTGACGGTCACAGAGTCCGGGGCCTTTGGTGCCATCTACGCCATCATCGTGACTGGGCTTGTCTACCGTGAGCTTAAGTGGTCATCCTTTAAGGCCGCCGTTATCCAATCGGTTAAAACCACATCGCTGGTCATGATTCTGGTGGGCTGCGCATCGGCTTTCTCTTATATGCTGGCGCTCTATAACGTGCCTGAAATGCTAACCACCGGATTAATGACGATTTCAGACAAGCCCGTGGTTATCTTTTTGATGCTCAATCTGATTCTGCTGGTGTTGGGCATGATCATGGATATGGCGGCGTTAATCCTGATTTGCACGCCCATTTTCCTGCCGGTCGCCATGCAGTTTGGCATGGACCCCATCCAGTTCGGCATTATCTTGATGATGAATCTGGGGCTGGGTTTATGTACCCCGCCGGTAGGTGCGTGCCTGTTTGTGGGCTGCGTGATCGGGAAAATCAAAATTGAGCATGCAGTCCGCACCATCTGGCCCTTCTTCCTGGCGCTGTTTGTGGCGCTAATGCTGGTGACTTATATCCCGGCGGTTTCATTAACGCTACCTGGCCTTTTTAGATAACGCCATGACAGGAAAATCAGCCATGAGAATAGAAGCGGTCAAGACTCATATTCTGGATCACAAGCTTGAAACAGCGTTTGAAAGTGCTTCGATGTCATTCACACGCCGCCAGCACTGTTTAGTCGAAATCATTTGTGAAGACGGCACCGTTGGGTGGGGCGAGTGCCTGGGGCCAGCCAAGCCCAATGCTGCCATTGTCCAGGTATACGCCCAGGCACTGATCGGCGAAGACCCGCTGCAAACCGAGAAAGTGTGGCTCAACCTTTATAACCGTCTTCGTGATCAGGGCCAACGTGGCTTAACCATGACGGCCTTGAGCGGTATCGATATCGCGCTGTGGGATATCAAGGGCAAGCACTTCGGCGTACCTGTTTCCACGCTGCTTGGCGGGCGGTTTCGTGAATCTGTGCGTGCCTATGCCACCGGTTCGTTTTGCCGCGAGGGCGTTGATCGTGTCAGCGACGTCGCGGCGGAAGTGGCGCGTTATCGTCACGAGGGCTTTCACGCCGTCAAGATCAAGATCGGCTTTGATGTTGAAGAAGACCTGAAAGTGATTGAGGCCGTGCGTGAGTCAATTGGGCCGGATGTGCGCCTTATGATTGATGCCAACCACGGCTATGACTACCTGGAAGCCATCGAAGTAGGCCAGCGTGCGGCGGCGTTTGGTATCGACTGGTTTGAAGAGCCGGTACTCCCGGAACAGATTGATACCTATGCAGCCGTCAGGGCAGGGCAGCCTATCCCAGTGGCCAGCGGCGAGAACTGGCATGGACGCTACGCCATGCACGAACCGCTGGCGCGTAGAGCCGTCGATATCGTACAACCAGACATTTGCGGCGTGGGCGGCTTTAGCGAAATTCGCCGGGTCGCGGATATGGCTGCCATGCACGGCGTAAGATTAGTGCCCCACGTATGGGGCACGGCGGTGTGCCTGGCGGCCAGCCTTCAGTTTATGGCCGCACTCGCGCCCAACCCGCCGCGCCGAAAACCGCTTGAACCAATCATGGAATTTGATCGAACGGAAAACCCGTTTCGACAAGCGGTGGTACAAACGCCCATTGAGCATCAACACGGTGTGATGACCATACCGGATGGCCCTGGGTTAGGCATTGAGATTAATCGTGAGGCGCTTAATACTTATGCGTTAAAAGAGGTATGAAGTGTTGGGTTAATTAATGAAGCTGTTAGTTGTAACGCAGCAATCAGTAATTAAATTTTTTATAAGATTAGCGCTATTAATTTTTTAATTATTAGCGCTTTCGTTCCGACTGTTCTGGTATAACTTGTGTCAGTGTTTCTGGCATAACTCCAATTTGCGTCATCCACTCTGCTAATAGACGTGGCCAGCCGGCAACCGGCTTACTCTTTGCGCCACTAATGCCAAAGCCATGGCCGCCATCACGGAAGATATGCAGCTCAGCCTTCACTCCTGCCTCGTGAAGCGCACTATAAAAGGCGACGGCGTTGGCGGGCGGCACCGATGGATCGTCATCGGCCAGCACTAGAAATGTTTCGGGTGAATCAGCTGTTACATGCACTTCAGGCGAGCGATCCAGCTTCTGCTGCGATGTAGGGCTATTGCCTAGCAGGGCGGTACGAGATCCTTCGTGAACATCCTCATCCTGCATTGTCACGACGGGATAAACGAGTGCAACGAAATCCGGTCGGGCCGATACGGCCTGCTCAGCCTCATCCACTTCATAAGTTGCCTGATCGTATCCGGTCGCAAGCGACGCTCCCAGGTGACCGGCGGCAGAAAAGCCCAGAAATCCGATCCGTTCAGGATCAAGACCCCATTCGTCTGCATGTCCGCGCACCAGGCGCATTGCACGCTGCGCATCGGCGAGAGGTGCGTCCGCTCGGTTAGCATGTCCTTCGCCAGGCAGCCGGTAGGTCAACAGAAAGCTGGTAATGCCTAAAGGTGCTAGTGCCTTGGCGATCTCGATACCTTCCTTGTCTAGAACTACGCGCCTGTAAGAGCCGCCGGGGGCGATAATAATGGAGGTGCCGTTGGGGCGCTCCGGAATCCATGCCGTTAGGCTCGGCTCAACGATACCCGTTAACGCCCGATCAGGCCGGAACAGGTTCTTGGAGCGATCCTCTACTAATGGCGTAAGGCCATCTGGTATTCCTTCGGGCTGCCCGTCCCAAAGCGGCAAAACTGCTTCATGCTGTAAAGCATAGGCCATAGCTCCCCCTGTATTTATGGTGCCCCACAAGGCTAACGCCAGCCATATAGCTGAACGTTTTACTCGTTTTGGCATGGTTGATGACTCACATAACATTTCATGCTGCAGTATTAAAAAGAGTGCTTAATGCTAGGGATAGCACTAAGCACTCAACGCTAGTTTTTTATTGGTTGAACACTAACCGCTGCAGGGCAAAGGCGCGTTCACGCTGTTCGCTTTCAGTATGGGCTTCCTGCTGCAGCAGGGCTTTAATTTTGGCTATCGTTTCGTCATCAAAAGGCAGCTCTCTTGATGATGCGTTTTCATCCTGAATGAACCAGTTATCATCGCTGATATTGCCATGCACGCTATCACTGTATTCGCTTACATTCTCAAGGTGCAGTGAGATATTGCGGGATAGCTGGGCAGGCTCAAGCTGGCCTTCATAGGGGCTTTGACGAACAATAAAATTAAACCGTTTATTATCGATTGCCACGTTGTTATCAATGGTTAACGTGCCGGAGTTAAAGTTATCGGTAAAGCCATCCATTCCATTGTTGAACGAGAGGTTGCCCTCGACAACATGGGGTACAGGAAGACCTTCTCCACCCAGCTTGAACCCATTGCCCAGGTTTCCGCCTGTCTGTTGGGTGTTGAAGGTTTGCCCGTTGTTAAAGGCGATAGAGCTGGTAATCGTTACCGCACCATTTGGGCCATCCTCTACCTTGTTGAACAAGTCCCAGCCGTCATCGATATTATGGTGAGAAATGCAGTGGTCGAAACTGTTACCTTCCCCGATGCGCATTTTTGCGGCGAATCCATCTGCATTGATACCTGAGGCGTCTTCATTGTTATAGCTTTCACTATAACGAACCGTATTGTGGCTTGCCCAAAGCGCCCGCCCAACATTATCAGGAGAGGTAATCTGGAAGCCCGTGTCCGGAGCGCTATGCGTGACGATATGCTCAAACAGGTTATGACTGCCGTGCACGATCAAGCGCTCGCCCGCGACCTCTATATGATCCAGATGCCAGTAATGGGCATTATGTGACACCATGCCGATAAAACGCACATCGGCGCCTTCTCCCGTTAAGCGCTTCAACTTACCTGGGGAGCCGCTGGCAGTGAGGGGGATTTCAATGGACTCGTACTCACCGCTGGCCAAATGAATGGTTCCGCCTGGTGCTACCCGAGCTATGGCAGACGTCAGATCTAGCGGCTGTGCTTGATCACCGGCATGATCGGGGCGCCCATCCGGTGCCACATGAATATTATAAGGGTCGGCCAGCGTTACAGGTTCAATCGTAAGCTGCTGGCTGTGCTCCTCACCATTGTGCTCTTCACTGCCTTGACCTTCTGATGGGTGAAATGAAACCACCACATCGGTGGGGGCGGTTATCTCAAGCGCAAACTTGAAGAGATCGCCGGCTTCGACTGCCTGTTTTTCTGCCAGAGGCTGGCCTGCTTGAGTAATACTGAATTCGCCGGGCTGGTTGGCAATCGCTTGAAGCGCGTAATCCGGTACGCTAGTTACTTCTGGTGATGCCAATGACCATACCAGCGGTGGCTTAGGTGCCTCATAGGCAATGTCGTCTCTAGTATCAGCATCGCTCAGCTCAAGGTGAATATCCGTAACGTTCATACGTGCGTTACGCGCAGCAAAGAAGCCTACATACTGGTGGTCGGGATCCTGCACCTCTACCAGGTTGGCAGGGGCATCGCTTAGCTCCTTGGCGTAGCTTTCCTGCTCGCTATCGACGGTTACCGTAAAGTTTTCATCGGTGCGGGTCAGGGTCATACGGTATTGATATTCGGTACCGTGAGGGATACCTTGCGCGTAGTCCTGTTTGCTCAATAAATTACCCGGATTACCCCACGGATCATTTATGCCTTCACGGTATACCGCCGCTACATTAGCCATCCCATCATTTTCACGCGTATGGGAATGCAGCAGGTTCATAACGATGTTGGATGCCGCTGGAAACTCTTCGTGTCCTAACGGTTGAGGGTGGGCGCGAGGGGCTCCCATAATATCGCGCACCATCATGCCTGCGCCTTCCTGGCGATTGGGTGTCGCCCCTGTTTCGGGGCCCAGTTGTTCCAATGTCAACGTGGCAGAAAGCGTGAAATTTACATCGGTAGGGAGCGTTGTGTAGTAAAACGTGCCGCCTTCATGGGAGTTGGCTAACTTGCCACCGCGGCTTTCAATCGTAACGTTATCAAGCAAAGCGCCTG
The DNA here is from genome assembly GCF_003989825.1 of Vreelandella populi. GTDB lineage: Bacteria > Pseudomonadota > Gammaproteobacteria > Pseudomonadales > Halomonadaceae > Vreelandella > Vreelandella populi. The sequence continues at coordinate 304,636 of NZ_RZHE01000006.1, read as the reverse complement.
ATGAGACTGGCTGTCCGTTGCTGGTAACTTCGTTTGTGCCTATTTTTTCAGGAAGAATGGTAGATCCAAAATTTAGGTCAGTTGACTGCCCAAAGGTAATACTCTGCCAGGTAAGTTCGTGCGTTTCCTCGGCAATTACCAGCGAGGTGCCAAAGGTGGGCGCGATAACTGTTAATGCAAACGTCGCTATTTTTTTCATGGATAAACCTTATTTTTCATTATGATTATTCAAGCGAGTCTGCCTCTTGATGAGGCAGGAAAGAGAGATAAGGAAATAGGATTTTAAAAATAATACATATTATGTTTGCTATCAAAAATTGGCGAAAAGTCTTATGGCATACTTAACCGATACCAACCCTGGCAATAAGCCTCGCTTATAGCATTTCAACCCAGTCGGGGCTTTGCCCCACAGCGAGGCGACTAATGAATTGCAGATAGCCGGTTTCAGCATCAATACGATAGCTCGAAATATGATGTGAAAATTGGCCCGCTGCTACGAGGTAATTACCATCAGGTGTGATAGCAAATCCCCGGGGGCGATTTTCTGTAGAGAACAGTTTTTCAAATCGAATAATTCCATCTGACCTAACCTTGAATAAGTGCAAGGTCGAAGTTGCCTTTTCTGAAGCGTAAAGGAAGCGCCCATCAGGCGTAATATGAATATCAGCTGCTTGAAAGGCGTCTACCTGATCAGGCAAGTAGTCCGTTTGAACAAGGGTTAGTCCTGAAGCGTTATAACGTACAGCGTTAATAGTGCCGTTTCTTTCGCCAATAATATACGCAATAGGGTGGACTGGGTGGTAAGCGATATGCCTTGGCCCCGTCCCCTCTGGTAGCTGTAGCTGGTTGATACTTTGCAGGGGAGGAGGGGCTTTCTCATTCGCTTGAGAAGTTAGCCATTGCCATTGATATATAACGTCTTTACCCAGGCCTGTAGCCAGCACGGTGGTGCTATCGGGACTCATGGAGAGCATATGGGCGTTGGAAATATCACAGATATGCTTGGCGGACTCACTGATGCGGTGGTCTTCCTGCACTGGATAAGTCGATACGTGATGGTCGATAAACGAGGCGCTCAATAAATAGCTGTCATCGATGCTTGTCTGAATGTAGGCCAAGTTGGTTTCAATAGGTGTGTTGCCAATATGCTGTAAGCGGCCCTGTGTACCAATATTATAAGCCGCAATAAAAAAGGGCTCCCCCCTAGAGACGGCGTACAACGTATTGCGGTCACGGGATATAGTAAGCGGCATTGCGCCACCTGGTTTCTGCAAACCGGGTAATTGCTCATGAGCACAATACCCAAGTTCACCTGTAGCTACTGATAGGTTAATGGTATAAAGCTCGCCGCTTAATGCACACCCGACATATAACGTTTGCTTTTTATCGCTCATTTGTGCTCCTGAGTTTGCGGTTTTAGTAACCGCAATATAGCTTAAATTCATATTTATATATTGCATGTCAATACTATTGATACGTTTTAGCGCATTCATACCATTGTCTATATTGTTGTCGGCTATGGATATCACTAGTATCAAACATATTATGTATGATCTTAAGTATTGATTACAAACGCAGGAGCCTGCTACCTGCGAGGGGCCCAAGTACCATGAAAATTGAATCCATATCTGTAGACGTAATCCGCTATGAATCCAAACTAGCCCGAGACAGTGCTGGCCACGCGCATGCTGGTAAGCCTAGCGAAGCGCAAATTGCCATGCTTAGCGTTACATCAGAAAACGGCGTTCAGGGGCATGCCTTTGCCCCTCAAGAGCTAATTCGGCCGTATATCGTTGAGCAATATTTCAAGAAAGCAGCGCTAGGCAAGCCGGTCCATGCTCGCGAATTAATCTGGCAGGATCTCTGGCTTCGCCAGCGAGGTAGTGGGGCGCAGCTGACCGATAGAGCCATGGCTATTCTGGATCAAGCCTTATGGGACTTGGCCGGACGCCAACTCGATGTGCCTGTCTATCAGTTACTGGGTGGGGCGCGCAGTAAGGTAAAAGCATATGCCAGCACAATGTGCGGTGATGAAACGACAGGTGGGCTTTCAACGCCCGAAGAGTACGCGCAATTTGCAGAGCAGCTTGTCTCTCGTGGCTATAAAGGAATCAAGCTGCATACCTGGATGCCCCCGGTTAGTTTTGCACCGAGTGTTGAAATGGATATCCGCGCCTGTGAAGCGGTGCGCGAAGCGGTAGGGCCAAATATTGCTCTAATGCTGGATGGGTATCATTGGTACAACCGCACAGACGCCCTCAAGATTGGACGTGCTCTTTCTCGTCTGGACTTTGCCTGGTTTGAAGAGCCAATGCCGGAAGATTCCATGGAGTCATACCGTTGGCTTACCCAGCAGGTAGACGTACCTGTTATCGGCCCTGAAACCATCGCTGGAAAACACCATAGCCGTGCTAGCTGGGTACAGCATAACGCCTGTGACATCTTGCGGGCAGGGGTTGCCAACGGTGGTGGTATTACGCCCTGTTTAAAAGTGGCCCATTTGGCTGAAGCCTTCGGTATGGATTGTGAAATCCATGGCAACGGTGCGGCGAATCTCGCCGTAGTAGGCGCCATCACAAACTGTCAGTGGTATGAACGCGGCCTGCTTCATCCGCATATGGAGTACGACGAAGCGCCTGCTTACCTCAATGTTATTGCTGATGAGATGGATGCTGACGGTTATGTCCACATGCCGGAGCGGCCTGGATTGGGCGAAAGCATCAATTTTGATTACATCAAGAATAATACTCTAGAGAGTTATTAATCGGTTTCTGTAAGCAGTTTGCATAAAAGCGTCTATTTCTAAGCGCCAGCTTTATAACTATTCGGCAAAGCCGATGTTCGAATAACAAAGAATAAGGAGTTTTTTATGAGTATTGATGTTTGGGTAATATTAATTTACCTGGTTTTTCTGATGGTAATCGGTTGGGTTTTCAAAAACTTCAACAGTGATACAAGCGATTACTTTCGAGGTGGCGGTAATATGTTGTGGTGGTTGGTAGGCTCCACCGCTTTCATGACCCAGTTCTCCGCCTGGACATTTACAGGAGCAGCTTCTCAGGCTTATGTCAGTGGCTTTGCTATCATTTTTCTTTTTATGGCCAATGCCGCCGGCTATTTTCTGAACTATGTATACTTTGCTCCCCGGTTTCGCCAGCTGCGCGTAGTCACTGCAGCAGAAGCCTTGAAGATGCGCTTTGGCAAACCCAGTGAGCAAACGTTTATCTGGTTTAGCATGTTTGACGGTTTGGTTTCCGCCGCTACATGGCTAAGTGCCCTGGCAATTATTACCTCAGCGGTATTCAACGTTCCTCTTGAAACTGTCATTTTGCTTACAGGTATTGCCGTAGTGGCAATGTCTGTAACAGGTGGTGCTTGGGCTGTTGTTGCCTCCGACTATGTACAGATGTTGATCATCATGTCGGTCACCTTCGTCTGCTTTATTGTTGCCTGGGGAAACACAGAAAGCGTTAGCCATATCGTATCCAGCTATGATGGCGAGTTTTTAACCGGCAGTGGCTATGGTTATGCATGGCTATTTGGTTTTTGGGTATTCATGTTAATCATTAAGCAAATATTCATGATGAACAATACGCTTAATGGCTACCGTTACATGTGTGCTAAAAACAGTAAAAATGCTCGCTATGGCGCGCTTTTTACACTTTGCCTTGCCTTGGTTGGCCCCATTGTATGGTTCTTCCCTGCATGGTTCATGCACGCCTACAGCCCCGGCTTCATGGAAAATTTCTCTTCACTAGGTGCCAAGGCCAACGAAGCGGTATTTGTTGCCTTCGTTAGTGAATACATGCCCGCGGGTATGCTTGGGCTCTTAATGGCCGCCATGTTTGCTGCCAGCATGTCATCAATGGACTCAGGTCTGAACCGCAATGCAGGCTTCTTCGTACGCAACTTCTATCTGCCTATCATTAAGCCTCATGCTACTGAGCAGGAGATGCTGCGCGTATCACGTTTTGTAACCTTGAGCTTTGGCGCGATCATTATTGGTATCAGTTTGTTTATCAACTCGCTGAAAAGCATGAGCTTGTTTGAGATCCTGTTAACAGCAAGTGCGTTGATTACCTTCCCGATTACCATTCCTGCCATGCTGGGCATGATTATTCGCAAGACGCCCGACTGGTCAGGCTGGGGTACGCTGGTAGTGGGCTGCATGGTTTCCTATACGGTTGGTGCTTGGCTGAGCCCGGATCTTGTCAATAATATGCTGGGAATGGATATCACGGCTCGTGAGTGGTCCGATTTCCGTGTCTCACTTGCCATCGGTGCACACGTGGTAATAACCGGCGGCTTCTTCTTGCTCAGTACACTTTTCTATAAACCCGAAGCTCAGTCTACCGAGCGTGCGGCTGAACGTCAGGAAATGTGGCAGCGTTGGGAAACGCCGGTAGAGAGCACTGAAGCAGATCCTGCAGCAGATGAGATTGATTACGGTCAGAAGATCATTCTGGGGCGCTTGATTCTGATGGGAAGCATTATGGTCATGGGATTGTCGTTACTTCCCAACTCGACTAATGGCCGCCTCATTATGCTGCTTTGCGGTGCTTTGATAATGATTCCTGCGGTTCTAATGCTTCTTTCTGCACGTTCCAGCAAGCGGGCAATGCAAATGGCCAGTAATAACCCGCAAGTAGCTTATAAGTAATTAACCCCCATAAGCACTCTTATTATGAAATGAGTAAGAGTGCTTCAAATAAACATAATACGTTATAAGTGTTATGTGTGACGGTGCTAAAGCTTAGGTTTTAGAACCTATCTATGGCGCTAAAAAATAAATATCAAATCAATAAGGCTGTTTTATGAAAAACAAAAAACTCTTAACGGGAGTGGCAACGCTGGCTGCTTTATTTAGTGGTTTTGCTTATGCAGGCTCAACCACTATTGCAACAAAGTATGAGCAAACCTTTCGCGAAAACCAGGATTACAAGATCAAGTTCGGCGTCGGTCATGTGTTTGACAATAATATGTCACTTGCATTTGAGCACCAGCGCCGTTGGCGAGACGAGATTAGTGGCTCATCGGAGTTAGCCGAGAACCTGTTTGGGATTGGCTATTCTTACACACTGGATGAGGCCAAACGCTGGTCGCTTCAGCCCAAGCTCGAGTACAAGTTCAATCCTGGTTCGGAAACGGCCCGGCCCATGCTGAGGCTAAATTATAAAATTACTGATGCTTGGCGTGTGGGCGCTCGCTATCGTTATGAGTATCAGACTTTTAGAGAGGGGGGCGGAGTACGATCACGTGTTAATCGTTTTGATGGTTATATAAGCTACGCGTTAACCGAGCAGATCGGGCTGGCCTGGAATCCAAGTTATGCTTATGTGCTGGGTGACTCTGGCAGTATGTATACTGGTGAAGATGATCGGTGGGAGCATGAATTTAGCGTTGGGTATCGAATCAATGCGGCAAATGCCCTTGCAGTGACTTACAAGCGCAAGGATGAAACTCGCGAAGGGGCTACTTACAATGCCGGCAGGCACAATGATGCTGTTCAGCTAACATACAGTTTTAAGTTTTAAAAATAAACTTCAATAGTGATAGAGGCTGGATCATTCATATTTACCAGATTGATGTTGATCCAGCCTCTGCTTCCCTCTATAGTTGTGTGATGTATTACAACGAGACATGCTACAGGAATCATTTATGAATTTTTCACGCGAAAACACTTTGGCATCTATTTCAAACGGCCTGCTGTCATTTCCAATTACAGATTTCGACAGCCAAGGGCGCTTTGACCGCGAGAGCTATCAGGATCGCTTAAAGTGGTTTGTAAGCCATGAAATTTCTGCCGTCTTCGTTGCCGGCGGAACGGGAGAATTCTTCAGCCTGTCGCTGGAAGATTTCCGCGACGTGGTGACAACGGCAGTTGAAACCATTGGTGGTCAGTTGCCTATTATTGCCAGCGCAGGTCAAAGCGTTGAGATGGCAAAAGCGCAGGCCAAAATCGCCGAAGAGGCTGGAGCTGACGGCATTCTTTTGATGCCTCCCTATTTGACGGAATGCCCCCAGGACGGCTTGGTCAACTATGCACGTGAAGTGTGTGACAGCACCTCCATCAACGTTATCTACTACAACCGTGGTAACGGTGTTATGAATGCCGAATCGGTCAAGCAGCTAGCCGAGGCGTGCCCAAACCTGATTGGCCTTAAAGATGGTAAGGGTGATATTCAGGCGCTGAACAAGATTGTTAAAACAGTCGGCGACCGTCTTGCCTATATTGGTGGCGTTCCGACCGCCGAAATTTTTGCTGAAGCGTATTTATCTATTGGGGTTAATACCTATTCCTCGGCAGTGTTCAATTTCGTGCCGGATATGGCGTCAACTTTCTATAAAGCGTTGCGTGCAGGCGAGCACGAGACCGTGAAGAAGATCACTCGGGACTTTTTCATTCCGTTTGTCGATCTACGCGATCAGAAAAAAGGCTACGCCGTTAGCTTGATCAAACTGGGCGCTGACATCATCGGCAAGCCGGCAGGTAAGGTGCGCGCGCCGCTGGTTATGCCATCAGAGTCAGAGCGTAATCAATTGATCGAGTTGATCAATGTGGCCAAGCAGTATTAAAGGTCGCTAAAGCAGAAAACTTTATACAAGTCACAGGAGGCATGATGTCGATTCCAGAAAACACCCGCCCGTTAGCTGGGCCAGCCCCGCGTTTAAAGGCGCCTGCGGGAGCAACAGATTGCCATACACACGTTTTCTTACCCGGTTTTGAAGCTCAAGCGGGCGGGCCGCAAATTGCTGAGCTGGCAACGGTAGATAACTATCGTCAGTTGCAGCAGTGGCTGGGGTTGGAGCGTGTGGTGATTACCCAGCCAAATGCCTACCAAACCGACAACGGCGCTCTGGTCGCAGCATTAGAGCAGTTCGGCGCTAACGTCGCGCGCGCTATTGCAGTCATTACGCCGGATACCCCGCAAAGTGAGCTTGAGCGGTTACATGAGAAGGGCGTACGTGGCGCTCGTATCATGCAGTTGCCGGGTGGCGCGGTGGGTATTGATCGTATGCTGGCCGTGGAAGATGTCATTCAGGATATGGGATGGCATTTGATGGTCCAATTCAACGGTCGCGATCTGCCTGACTATCATGAAGAGCTGCAGAAGATTAAAGGGCGCTACATTATCGATCATATCGGTAAGTTCATTGACCCAGTACCCGCCGATGACAGTCGTGTTGACGACATCCTGCGTTTGATCGATAAGGGTAACGCATGGTTCAAGATCTGTGGCGCTTATGAAACCAGCTTGACGGGCGGGCCAGATTACTCCGATGTATCACCTATTGCCAAACGAGTCATCCAGCATGCGTCCGATCGGATTATCTGGGGATCGAACTGGCCCCATGTTGGCGTCAACCGAGCACAGTACCCAAGTGATGCCGAACAGCTGGATGTTTTGCTTAATTGGGCCGATGAAACGACGCGTCAAAAAATATTGGTAGACAACCCGGCGTTTCTTTACGGTTTCTAAATATAAGCAGGTTGTTTTAACCATTTGATATCTAGTAATTATAAACGAGCAGGAGATGGGTATGCTGAACAGATTATTAGTCACCGGTGCTGCCGGTGGTGTGGGCAAAGCGATTCGCCCTTACTTAACCAAACTTGCCAAGAATGTTCGCCTTTCCGATATTTCAGATATCGAAGATCCGGCTTCTCATGAAGAAGTGATGGTCTGTGATCTGGCCGATTACGAAGGCGTAAAAGCACTGGTAGATGGCTGTGACGGTATCATTCACCTGGGTGGCGTCTCTGTTGAAAAGCCTTGGGAAGGCATTTTACAGTCAAACATTATTGGTACTTATAATCTTTATGAAGCGGCGCGTCATTTAAATAAGCCGCGTATCATTTTTGCCAGCTCGAATCACACCATTGGCTTTTACGAGCGCACCCAGAAAATTGATACCCGGGTACCGCGCCGTCCTGACTCTATCTACGGTCTTTCGAAGTGTTTTGGAGAAGACCTGGCGAGCCTCTACTTCGATAAATTTGGTATTGAAACGCTAAGTATTCGAATCGGCTCCTGTTTCCCCAAGCCGGCTGATGCTCGCATGCTGGCCACTTGGCTTCACGTCGAGGATTTGATGGATCTGTTCGAGCGTGCGTTCCAGGCGCCCAAGTTGGGTAACACCGTTATTTATGGGGCGTCAGACAACGCTGAGCAGTGGTGGGACAATCAGCTGGTTTCGTTTCTGGGTTGGAAGCCGCGTCATAGCTCTGAGCAGTGGCGTGAGGAAATTGAATCACGGGGTAACTTAGTTGACCCCAACTCGCCGGAAGTGGTTTATCAGGGTGGAAAGTTCGCCGCTACAGGCCATCCAAATGACTGATCGTCATATGTATGATTAAAAAAAGCGGCAGATGCTATATAGTACCAAGCATTACGGAGGGCACTAAACAAGCCTGAAACTTTGATCTTAGTGAGAGTTGGTTAAGCATGAATAGTCTTGGCATAAAACCTTTAGTGCATGGTGGCAGCTTGTCGCGGCAGGTCTCCCAGCAGTTGGAAAGCATTATTGCACGCCAGGAAATTCCGGTAGGTGACAAGCTCCCTCCTGAGGGAGCGTTGTGTGACATGTTTGGCGTCAGCCGCACGGTCATACGTGAAGCCATCACTCACTTGAAGTCACAGGGGCTTGTGGAAACCCGTCGCGGGATCGGGACACGTGTACTGCGTTCAGTTCCTGAACATAAGAATCCTGAAAAGAAAATCCAGCTAAGTACGATCGAGGATATCTTAAACATTCTCGAGCTACGTCTCACTATTGAGCCGGAAGTCGCGGCATTAGCGGCCAGCAGGCACGATGAGCAAGACAAACAGCGTTTGGTAGAACTCCACCAAAAGTTCCTTCAAGCCTGTAAACACACTACACAGGCGCGTGATGAAGATCTTGCTTTTCATGCCGCGATCGCTCTAGCAACACATAACCCGGCATTCGTCACTATTTATGAACAGTGGGATGTCGGCGCTATACCTCGCGCAAAGTTGATGTCAGCAGAGTCGGGCTCGCAAACGACTTACCAGTACCTGGAAAAAGTGAGTCAAGAACACGCTGACATTCTCGAGGCGATTCTGGCACGCGATTCAAAGGCAGCGAATGCCGCCATGTATCAACATCTGAACCGTGCATACAAAACGTATTATTCATACAAATAGGTGCGTTTGATGGTGGCGCCCTATGTGAATCTACTAGGAGAGATCGACCATGGCACTGGAAGGCAAACTCTTAATCGGTCTGCAGGCCGTCACCGGTACACGCGTTAATATCCAAGCCACCAACCCGTCAACGGGTGAGCTGCTTGAGCCGGTCTACGTAGGTGGCGATCGAAGCCACGTTGAACAGGCAACTCAGCTTGCCTGGGATGCATTTGATACCTATCGTGAAACTTCATTAGAAGCACGCGCCACCTTTCTTGAAACCATTGCCAATGAGATCGAAGCGATTGGTGATGAGCTGATTGAGCGTGCCATGGCGGAATCCGGTCTGCCGCAAGCACGTCTTGCTGGCGAGCGCGGCAGAACCTGTGGCCAGTTACGCTTATTTGCATCGGTAGTGCGCGCCGGTGAGTGGTTGGATGTACGTATCGACCCCGCCATGCCAGATCGTCAGCCGCTGCCGCGTGCTGATTTACGCCAGCGCCATATCGCTTTAGGGCCAGTGGCCGTGTTCGGTGCCAGCAACTTCCCGCTGGCATTCTCTGTCGCGGGCGGCGATACCGCCTCTGCGTTAGCAGCGGGCTGCCCGGTAATCGTGAAGGGCCATTCCGCTCACCCCGGTACGTCCGAGCTAGTGGGCCGGGCGATCCAAAAAGCAGTAAAAGCCTGCAACCTGCCGGAAGGCGTTTTCTCGCTTCTGTTTGGTTCGGGCAATGAAATTGGTCAGGCGCTTGTCACCGACCCGCGTATTCAGGCGGTAGGTTTTACCGGGTCGCGCAGCGGCGGTACGGCGTTGATGCAGGCAGCTCAAAATCGTCCCCAGCCCATCCCGGTTTACGCTGAGATGAGCAGTATCAACCCGGTCTTTTTACTGCCAGAAGCTCTAAAAGCCAATAGCCAGGCGTTGGGTGAGGCATTCGTTAGTTCACTCAATATGGGCGCTGGCCAGTTTTGCACCAGCCCCGGTTTGGTCATTGCGGTGAAAGGTTCGGATCTGGATTCCTTTATTCAGTCAGCACAAAAAGCCGTAGAGGGCAGCGGTGCACAAACCATGCTGACGCCGGGCATCCATGAGGCTTACCAGAAGGGTGTTTCTGCGCTGAGTGATGAAGCCAACGTGCGTGAAATCGCGCGTGGGGAAACCGGTAGCGGCAGTTACCAGTGCCAAACCGGCCTGTTTGCCACTTCAGCCAGTGATTTTCTTGCCTCAACAGTGCTCCAGGAAGAAGTGTTTGGTGCAAGCTCGTTGATTATCGAGTGTCAGGATATGGCCGAAGTGAAGCGGGTTGCCGAGCAGTTGGAAGGCCAGCTAACTGCGACGCTACATATGAATGATGGGGATGTAGATGCCGCGAAGGGCTTGATTCCTACACTGGAGCGTAAAGCGGGGCGTATTCTTGCCAATGGCTGGCCAACAGGCGTTGAGGTATGCCACGCCATGGTACACGGCGGACCTTATCCTTCAACATCCGATAGCCGAACTACCTCGGTAGGCACCGCCGCGATCAAGCGCTTCCTGCGCCCGGTATGCTATCAGTCACTGCCCGAGGCATTGCTGCCCGAAGCGCTGAAAGAAGCGAATCCTTTGAAGGTAAGTCGATTGGTCGACGGCAAGCGCGAAGCCTGATTCCATTTGACGCCGTGCTGGTAAGAAAATAGCCAGCGCTATTAGCCGCCGGTCGTCATTAATCAGTGAATACCCAAAGCAGGTAAGCAATTACCTGCTTTTTTAATAAGTGCGTACCCAATAAATAGAATGCGCGGGAGTTGGTTATGAGTGAAGAAATTACTATTTCCCTGCAAGACGCTGAATCCTTAAGCCTTGAGGTGCTTCAGCACAATGGTTATAGCCAAGCGCATGCCGAGGCTATCACCCGCAATATTCTGGCCGCGCAGCGTGACGAGTGCCACTCTCATGGCCTATATCGGTTGATCGGCTGTGTTAACACGGCGCGAAATGGCGGTGTGGATACCCATGCCATGCCCGAAATCATTGACCAAGCGCCAGGGGTTGTCAGGGTCAATGCCCATCAAGGCTGTTCTCTGCTCTCTTTTGAAATGGGCAAGAAGCTGCTGATTGAAAAAGCTAACCAGATCGGAATCGCGGCGCTTGCGATCAACAACAGCTTTCACTTTTCTGCGCTGTGGCCTGAAGTAGAAGCGCTTTCAAGCGAAGGATTGATCGGCATTGCCATGACGCCAAGCCATGCGTTTGTAGCCCCGGCAGGTGGCACCAAGCCGTTACTGGGCACAAACCCTATCGCTTTCTCCTGGCCGCGGCCGGGCGGCACGCCGTATACGTTTGATTTTGCGACCAGTGTCGTGGCACGCGGTGAAATTGAGCTGCACAAGCGTGCCCGGAAAACGATTCCCTCGAATTGGGCGGTGGACGATAAAGGGAATGCCACTACCGACCCGGCAGCGGCGCTCGCGGGCGCCATGCTAACCTTTGGCGGGTACAAGGGCTCGGCGCTTTCTACCATGATTGAGCTATTAGCCGGGCCGCTGATTGGTGATGTGTTGGGCCATGAAACCCAGGCCGCCAATGAGCAGAAAACCGGCAAACCGTTTCATGGCGAGCTGATTATCGCCATATCGCCAGCGGTATTTATGGGAGAGCAAGCTGCCCATCACCTTCAGCACGCCGAAGTGCTGTTTGAAAACATTTTAGGCCAGGGCGCCCGGCTACCCTCACAGCGCCGATTTGAGGCCAGAGAAAATAGCCTGCGTAATGGTATAACCATACCCAAAGCGCTTTACGATGAGCTCAACGCACTGACCCATTGATTTATCGAAAGTAAATAACGTGTCGTTATACGGCAGCGCTTTTGTGGTCTGCTTTATATCGTTAGGAACAGACGCTTCATGAGGTTCAACGCTCGTATGGATACGCCGCATGTTTGAAGTCGCTGCCATCATCACGCCTATCTTTTTACTGATTGGCGTTGGCTTCTTTTCCATGCGGATCCGCATTCTCAACCGCGAGCAAATGCAGGGAGTGAGCCGGTTTGTGCTGTATATTGCCCTCCCTGCACTTTTAATCCGCGCTATTACCCAGAACCCTCTGGAAGAAGTTTTCAATATCAATTACCTGCTGGCCTACGGACTAGGGTCGCTGAGTGTTTTCGGATTAGCGCTCGGGTACACCGTTATGCTGAAAAAACAGCCGCTGACCATTGGAAGTATCAGCTCGCTGGGAATGTCAGTGTCTAATAGCGCGTTTAGTGGCTACCCGGTCGCGGTGATGATTATCGGGCCGCCTGCGGCTAACTTTTTAGCCTTGAATATGATAATCGAAAACCTGTTGATCGTTCCGCTGGCGCTTATTCTAGCCGAAGCGGGTCAGCAGGCCGGTCGCGGCGTCATGAAATCACTCCAAAAAACGCTCAAGCAACTGGTTAAAAATCCCATCCTCATTGGTCTGTTTATCGGGGTACTGATCGCCGTTACCGACACACATTTGCCCGCCCCGGTTACCCAGGCAGTCGATATGTTGGCAAAAGCGGCGGGCCCTGCCGCGCTATTTGCGATTGGCGGCGCGCTCTATGGCCTGCAAATTCGCGGCGTAGTGGGGGAGGTGAGCCAGATCGTTACGGGTAAGCTGATTATTCATCCATTGGGTGTATTTATCTGCATGTGGCTGATTGCGGGCAATGACGCCTTACTGATTGCCGGTGGCTTACTATTTGCAGGCGCCCCCATGGCAAGTGTCTATCCGTTGCTAGGCCAACGTTACGGTATGGGCAATGTAGCGGCAGGCGCCTTGATGGCGGGCACGCTCATGTTCTTTATTACCATTAGCATTATCGTCGGCTTGATAACTTTTTTTGACATGTTGCCTTGATCGACAAACGCTTTCCCAATGAATGTACTGCTTTATTACCTGATTCAGTCGTTATAAAAGTAAGGCCTCTAACTATATTTGCCCTTTCGTTGAAGCCGCCTAGGCTAGTCAGCAGACGCTGTATCCCGCTTGTTTCATTATCAATGCCAGGAGTGGCTGATTTATGTATAAACAACGACGTGGTTTCATTCCCTCGAAGCTAGCGCGTGTGGTTTGCGCAGCAATGCTGTTTGGCGCAGCAGGTACGGCGTATGCTGATGTTAGCGTCAGCGAAGATACCATTGAGGCTGGCTATCAGAGTGAAGAGGCCAATTTCAATATAGTGCAAGTGGTTTCAGGTCTTGAGCATCCTTGGGCAGTCGCTTGGCTTCCTGATGGACGCATGTTGGTAACAGAGCGCCCGGGACGTCTGCATTTGATCGATGGTGATGAGGTAATTGCACTGGGAAATTTGCCGACCATCGCCGGTTCAGATAGCGATGAAACGCCGGTTGAAGGAGGCGGGCAGGGCGGGCTTCTTGATGTAGCGGTACACCCAGATTATGACGAGAATGGGTGGATCTACTTTACCTTCTCAAGCCCTGGCGATCCTCGCGCGTTTAGTACGTATGAGCCGGATTACGGTACCGGCCTTGCGGTAGGGCGTGCGCGTATTGACACTGATAACGGTGAGCTCACCGATGTCGAGACGCTCTATACCCAAGTGCCGCGCACGCATCCAGGTGCTCACTATGGGTCGCGCATCGTCTTCCCAGGTAATGGCGAAATCATTTTCCCGATTGGGGATCGCAACGCACAGAACCTACCTCAGGACCTCACTAATCCTGGCGGCAAGATGATTCGGCTTTTGGAAGAGGGCGGCGCCCACCCGGATAATCCTTTCATCGGCATGACACCAGGCAATTTACGTCCTGAAATTTTCTCCTACGGGCATCGCAATAACCAGGGGCTAGCGCTGCATCCAGAGACAGGTGTGCTATGGGCCATTGATCATGGGCCTAATGGCGGAGATTTGCTCTACCGAGTCGAGGCAGGTAACAACCACGGCTGGCCGATGGTCGCCTTTGGAACCGAATACACTACTGAAGCGCATATCGGTCTGGGCACTGAGGCGCCGGGCGTAACGTCGCCTGCCTATGTCTGGGAAGAGAATATGGCACCTTCCGGGATGACGTTCTACACCGCTGATGGCGTTGCCGAGTGGCAAAACAGTCTGTTTGTTGGTTCACTCAAGCTTGAGCAGTTGCACCGGCTGGTGCTGGATGGGGAAAACGTCACCCACGAAGAGATTCTACTGACCGATACGCTTGGGCGGATTCGCGATGTGCGCCAAGGGCCGGACGGCATGCTTTATATCGTGACCGATGAAGAGAATGGCGGCGTGTACCGGCTTGAACCCGAGGACGCTTAAGCTATCAACAGCTAAGTTAACCGCTGTTATTAGAAGGCGCCTCTGGGCGCCTTTTATGTTAACGCTGCAATAAATGTTTTGGCTCTCGGATTCTGTATATAAGCAACATTAAGGCACAGCCAGGGTGTTGTCGCATTCCCGGGCAGGAGTACCGGAATGCGTAGCCCTTAACTGGGGTATTTAAGAGCAGTTCTTAAGGCGTCTTGTTAATCAATAACCCACAAGACGGTGCTGCCCAGTGCGTATTCGCGGTAAACACCACATCGCATACAACCGGAGAGTAGCAGCGGCGTATCTCGTCATCAATACGTACCCGTAGGGCGTCTTGCGCCTTTAATGAGGTGGCCGCTCCCTCATCAGCAAGCACAACATGAACCATGACATAAAGCAGTCGCCCAGGCCGAACCATGCGTACGCGCACTTCCTGGGTATGTGTGCCTGCCAGAGCCCGCTTGATAGCTTCACGCACGGGCATGGCAATCGCTTCTTCCGGCGTCTTGTTAAGCAGCTCTTTCAACGCTTGAGACGCCATGCGTACGGGGACGCCCAGACACAGCACGACGACCGCAATGACCAACACCGAATCGATATATGGCACGAAGGTGTTCCAGTTCAACTGCTCAAACACCACCACCATACAAAATGCCGCGAGTACCGCTGCGGAAATGATGCTATTGACTACCCAGTTGAGTTTATCGGCAGTAATCAGCGGGCTATGGGTATAGCGCTGACTGCGGTGCATTACCCACGCGGTGACAGAGCAAGCAATTGTTGCAAATAACGCATAGATAACGGCAAGGCCAGCGACAATTTCCCGTCCGCCTGTCAGAAGAGCGGCAATGGCATCTACCAGCGCAAAGATGGATACCCCTAGAATCAGTAGCCCTTTGCACAGGTTGACCAGCGACTCGAAGTAGCTGTAACCAAAGGGGTAGGATTCACTATCAGGGCGGCTGGCTAATTTACTTACCTTGATCGTCACTAAAGCTACACTAAAGTAGATTAGATTAAATAACCCGTCGAGCAAAATAGCCTGGGAATTGGAGGCTAGCGTCGCGGTAATACCGGCACAGCCGATCAATAGCGCCATAAAGGCAGAAAATGCCAGCGTGCGTACTTCTGTTTTCATGAAAATCGTGGCTCCAACGCCAGTCGTGGAACACGCAAGCATAGCAATATTGATGGCCTATTCACTAACGATAGCTGCGCCTACAAGGACGAACGGCGATGTATCCACAAATAGATGTATGTATTCGTCATGCCAGGGATTTAGCCTTCAGCCTGTTAACCCCTGAAGATGCCTTTGAGCTGTTGGCATTTGAGACCGCAGAGAGGGCATGGTTTGAGCAACATATCGAAGCGCGCAGGGAGCAGTTTTATACCCCGCATGGCGTCTCACAGCATATTGTCGAGTGTCTGGCACTCAATGCTCAGGGCCGTATGAGCCCCCAGCTTATTCGCCATAAAGGCGTCATTATCGGGCGCGCCAATCTGCGCGATATTGATCAGGGCAGCGCGAAGGTCGGCTATCGCCTTGCTGAAAACGCCTGCGGGCAGGGGATCGCCCACAAGGCGCTTAATCACCTGATGAAAGAGGCGCGCTGTGTTTATGGGCTGGATACGCTGACAGCAACCGTTTCCGTTGAAAACAAGGCGGCTCAGCGCGTGCTGGAAAAAGCGAAGTTCACAGTAGTTGATAAACTGGCGGCTTTTTCTCAGGTGGCCGATCAGCGCCTGGATTGCGTGGTGTATCAATGTGCGTTGAGGGAAAAGGTTGAATGCCCGTAAGCTCAAACTGTTCCCATACGGGTTGAGCGTCTTTTGGTAAGTGGTAATAACGTGTACTAACCTTTAAACACATTAATGGACAAACATACGCCAACGGGAGGGATTAACAATGCCTATGCTGAGCGTCGGCACGGAGCAAGGTACGCCGGTAGAGCTTTATTACGAAGTATACGGTGCAGGTAAGCCCGTGGTACTTATCCATGGTTGGCCACTAAGCGGCCGCTCCTGGGAAAAGCAGGTACCCGCATTGGTAAAGGCGGGCTATAAGGTCATAACCTACGACCGCCGTGGGTTTGGTGGGTCCACCCAGGCAGACGGCGGGTACGACTACGATACGTTAGCCGCCGACTTGAAAAAGCTGATTGATACGCTTGATCTCCACGATGCCACGCTGGTGGGTTTCTCCATGGGCGGTGGTGAAGTAGCCCGTTATCTTGGAAGCTACGGCACTGGCCGCGTGACAAAAGGCGTATTTGCCGCCGCCGTCCCGCCCTACCTTTATAAGGCAGACGATAACCCGGATGGCGGGTTGGATGACGCTACCATTAATGGATTTTTGGAAGGTGTTAGCGGTGATCGAATCGCTTTTCTGGAAGACTTCACCAAGGATTTTTTCTCAACCGCCGAGAACAGCGATTTAATCAGCGAGCCCAATCGGCTCTATCATCGCGATATCGCCGCCTTCGCCTCGCCGCTGGCAACCTATGAATGTGTAAAGGCATTTAGCTATACCGACTTTCGCAAAGATCTGCCCAAGATCGATGTACCTACGCTGATACTTCATGGCGACGGCGATCAGATCGTGCCGTTCGAGGTCAGCGGTCAGCGTGCCGCAGAGTTTTTACCCAAAGCGAAAACGCATGTCATCAAAGGCGGCCCGCATGCGATTAACGCAACCCATGCTGATGAGTTTAATAAAGCGCTGATCGACTTTCTCGAAAGTTAACGATATTGCTTTGCTGCTAGCGCCGCCTACCTGGGCGGCGTTTTTGATGGCGCTCAGGAAACCCGTATAGTGAAGCTTGGTAATAAAGCCACTGAGGAATAAGCCAATGAGTGAGATATCGACGCTGCGTGCCATTATGGCACCCACCGGTGTACTTCGAACCACAATCAACGTCGGCAACCCGATTCTCGCGGGTATCGAGGCCGGCCAGGACCAGCCCTACGGTGTCTCGGTCGACCTGGCCAGGTTGATTGCCAAGCGGCTAGAGGTAGAGCTTGAGCTTCAGGTCTACCCAACGGCCGGTGAAGCGGTGGCGGTCGTCAGCGATGAAAAAGCCGATATGGGCTTTTTTGCCGTAGACCCCAAACGCGGCGAACATATTCAGTTTACCGCGCCCTATGTGCTGATCGAAGGCTGTTACCTGGTGCGTGACGACTCACCGATCACGACCCAGGAGGAGGTAGACCGCTCCGGACAGCGTATCGTGGTGGGTAAGGGCAGCGCCTACGACCTGTACCTTAGCCGCACGATTGAACACGCAGAATTAGTCCGAGCTCCTACTTCGCCCAAAGTGGTGGAGTTCTTTCGGGAACATCAGCTGGATATCGCCGCAGGCGTCAAGCAGCAGTTGGAAGCCGGTATCGAAGAGTTTGGCGGCATGCGGCTGCTCCCCGGCCATTTCATGATGATTCAGCAGGCTATGGGCGTGCCCAAGGCACGTTCGCCCGAAGCCGCTGCGTTTCTGTCGGCGTTTATTGAAGAAGTCAAAGCGGAAGGCGAAGTGGCCCGTTTGTTGGAAAAGCATGGTATTCAAGGGGCGGCGGTTGCACCCAGCGCTTAACCGGTGTTCGCCAAGCCGCTTGCTTAAGCGGCTTGGCAGATAGGTATTGTTCATCAGTGCTGTTTCTTAGTGCTAACCCTCAATCCACACATCAGCCCCTTTAAAGCTCACCTTCCAGGTGGGGAGCTTGACGCTTTCATCTTCCAGGCACTGGCCATCTTCCAAACGAAAGTGCTGTTTGTAGAGGGGTGAAGCCACCACAGTGGCGCCCTTTATATCGCCCACAATGCCGTGGGCGATGACGTTAGCGTTGGAAAACGGGTCGTGATGGTCAATGGCGTAAAGCTCACGCTCGTGGCCTGGCAAGTAGAACAGCGCGATTTGCTTTGCCCCCTGAGACGTTTCCAGCCAGGCAGCGACGCCGGAAAACGCGACCAGATCGGTTCTGCTGCATAGTTTCTGGCCGGTCGGTGCCTTCCTGCTTTGCGTAAAAGGCGCGTGCTTCATTGCGGTAGCGGTCATGGAGTATCCCTTTGAAATGATGATGATTAGGCAGGCCGTAGCTGGCCGCGCTCACTGGTCATGATGATTGATGGGTTCGGGCGGCTGTCGTTGACATAGCTTCTAAAACGCTTGAGCTTGTCCGGGTCGCTAATGGCGCCCGCCCATTCACACTGATAGTTATCCACCACGGTTTGCATCTGACGCTCCAGTTCCTTGCCCATGCCCAGGCTGTCGTCGAGAATCACCTCTTTAAGGTAATTCAGCCCGCCTTCCAGGTTTTCCCGCCATACCGAGGTGCGCTGCAAGCGGTCGGCGGTGCGTACGTAGAACATCAAAAAGCGGTCAATGGTGCGGTAGAGCGCTTCGTCATCAAGGTCGGTGGCAAACAGCTCTGCATGGCGTGGGCGCATCCCGCCGTTGCCGCAGACGTAGAGATTCCAACCATTTTCGGTGGCGATAATCCCGATATCCTTACTTTGCGCTTCGGCGCATTCGCGGGTGCAACCGGACACGCCAAACTTGATCTTATGCGGTGCGCGCAGGCCCTTGTAGCGGTTCTCAAGCTTGATCGCCATGCCCACACTGTCCTGCACGCCGTAGCGGCACCAGGTGCTGCCCACGCAGGATTTAACCGTACGTAGCGACTTGCCGTAGGCGTGGCCGGTTTCAAAGCCGGCAGCGATCAGCTCGCCCCAGATATCGGGCAGGTCTTCCAGGCGGGCGCCGAATAGGTCAATCCGCTGACCGCCGGTGATCTTGCTATAAAGGCCATACTTTTGCGCTACCTGTCCCAGCACCACTAATTTATCCGGTGTGATTTCCCCACCTGCAATACGCGGTACTACCGAGTACGTGCCGTTCTTCTGCATATTGGCCATGAAGGTGTCGTTGGTATCCTGCAGCGGAATATGCGCGGCATCGGTAATCGGCTCGTTAAAGCAGGACGCAAGAATGGAGCCTACGGCGGGCTTGCAGATATCGCAGCCCAGATGGTGTGTGCCCGAAGCGCCGTGCTTCTCGATCAGCTCACTGAAGGTCTTTATTCCCTCGACGCGCACGATGTCGTAAAGCTCCTGGCGGGTGTGCTGAAAGTGTTCGCAAATCGACTTGTCCACCGCAACACCGCGTGCGGCCAGCTCGTGATCCACCACGCTTTTCAAAAGCGATGCGCAGCCACCGCAGCCGGTGCTGGCGCGGGTATCGCTTTTTACCGCGCCCAAGTCGCTGGCGCCTGCGTCAATGGCCGCGCAAATGCTGGCCTTGGTCACGTTATGGCACGAGCAGATCATCGCCGTTTCCGGCAGGGCGTCCGGGCCAAGCGCCGGGGCGGCGCCGCTTTGCGGCAAAATCAATGAGGCGGGTTCTTTGGGCAGCTCGATACCGTTGGCGTAGTACTGAAGCAGGGTATCGTAGACGCTGTTATCGCCCACCAGCATAGCGCCCAAGAGCTTCTTGCCATCGCTTGAGACCACCATCTTGCGGTAAATCTGGGTAAGTGGGTCAAGGTAGCGAAACATCCGCGCGCCGGGGTTCTGATTGCCATGGGCATCGCCAATTGAGCCTACGTCCACACCCAGCAGTTTAAGCTTGGTGCTCATATCAGCGCCGGCAAAAGAAGTATCGCCACCGGTGAGCGTCGAAAGCGCTGTTTTAGCCATTTGATAGCCAGGCGCCACCAAGCCGAAAATGCTCTTACTCCAGAGCGCGACTTCGCCAATGGCTAAAATCGCCGGGTCGCTGGTTTGGCACTGATCGTTGATCACCACGCCGCCGCGTTCGCCGACCTCCAAGCCGCACTCTCGGGCAAGTTGATCGCGCGGGCGAATACCCGCCGAGAACACGATCAGGTCGGTTTCCAGTATCTTGTCATCCTGAAAGACCATGCGATGGCGGCTTGCCTCACCGTCTTCGATGCGTTGGGTGGCTCGCTCGGTCAGTACCTGAACGCCGAGCGCTTCGATTTTTTCGCGCAGCAGCTCGCCGCCCTCAGCATCCACCTGCATGGGCATCAAGCGTGGGGCGAACTCGATCACCGCGGTTTCCAGATTCAAACCGCGAAGCGCGTTGGCCGCTTCCAAACCCAACAGACCGCCACCTACTACTACGCCGGTGGCCGCACTTTGCGCTGCATCGCGGATGGCGTCGAGATCATCCAGCGTGCGATAAACCAAGCAGCCTTCGCGATCATTACCAGGAATGGGCGGCACGAAGGGGTAGGAGCCGGTGGCCAGTACTAGGTGATCATAGGCGTAATGGCCGCGCTCGGTGGAAACCGTTTTTTCCACGCGGTCGATGGATACCACTGCTTCGCTGCTATTGAACGTAACGCCATGGCTTGCGTAGTAATCGGCATCACAGAGGGCCAGCGCTTCGGCGTCACGGCCTTTGAAATATTCAGAAAGGTGCACGCGGTCATAGGCGCGGTGGCGCTCTTCGCCAAACACGGTGACGTTCATCTGCGCCAGGGCGCCGTTTTCAACCAACTGCTCGACCAGATGGTGGCCGACCATACCGTTACCAATAATAACCACGTTGCGTTTAGAAGTGGTGGACATGGCTAAGCTGCCTCCAGCGTCGATAAGGGAGTGGGCGGGTTATCAAGAAGCAGGGCGTTGGCATCGGCTTCACCGAACAGCAACGCCTGGCGGCAGGCACCCAGGTCGGTTTTGGCCAGCGCCTGGGCGAAATACCAGGGGCCGGAATGGGTGTCGCCATATAGCACGGCGCCTTCCAGCTGGCCGTTGCGCAGTAACAGGCGGCGGTAATCGCCGCTTTCCAGATCGCTGTAATGCAGTACTTCATGCTCTGGCGCAGCCTCGGTGGGGCCAAACGCGTAGAGGGCCACGCCGCTGATTTTAAGCTTGGTCGCGGTCGGAGCTTCACGGTAGCGGGCGCTGCCATCGCCACAAAGCGTGTTGGCTAAGACATCTACCTGGCGCCAGATCGGCTCGACCAAGCCGTAAGTGTGCTGCTTGAACTGGCAGCATTCACCCAATGCGTGAATACGCGGGTCTGAGGTGGTGAGCGTGTCATCAACCATAATGGCGCGTTGCGTTGCCAGGCCTGCCTGATGGCCCAGTTCTGCGTTAGGCGTAACGCCAGTTGCCACGATGACGCTCCGGGCAGGCAGGCGCTGGCCATCCTCCAGTACAACTGCGGCTAAGCTGCCAGCACCGTCGTCTTCAAAGTGGCTGATGCGTGCATGAGTGAAAATATTTAAGCCACGCTGGGCAAGCGTCGTTTCAAGCAGCCCAGCGGCCATGCTATCCAGCTGACGATTCATTAATCGCTCGCCGCGCTGTAGAACGCTGACGCTGGCACCCCGCTTGCGAAGCCCCTCAGCGGCCTCGAGCCCCAACAGGCCGCCGCCGACCACGACACACTCGCCGCCCTGTAGGGCAAGCTTTGCGAGCGTGTCGGCATCTTGCAGAGTACGAAACCCATACACGCCGTTCAGGCCAATGCCGGGTACCTCAGGTAGCGTCGGGCGTGAGCCGGTGGCAATCACCAGGCGGTCATAAGCTAGCGTGCGGCAGCTGGTTACTACACACTGCTTTTCACGGTCAATCTTCAGCACACGTTCATTAAGGTGCAGGGTAATACCTTGCTCGGCATACCACTGCGTATCTCTTAATGAGAGGGCGCTAGGCGGCATTTCATCGGCGAGCAGTGGCGAGAGCAGTATCCGGTTATAGGCGGGAGATGCTTCAGCGCCAATCACCGTTATCTGCTTGGGTCGATGAGGCAATTTAACGACGGCCTCTAGCAATCGATGGCTTGCCATGCCGTTGCCGATAATGACTAAGTGATCATCAGACGAGCACCGAGAGATAGCGATCATAGGTTGCTCCTTACTGTTTAGCGCTTGGCTGCAAATGCCTGGCTATAAATATCTGTCTATAAAAACGTGCCACAGTAAATGTTGTCGTGACGCAGCGCTGAAAAAAACACCAACAAAAAAAAGCCCCTGATACAGCGTCCCTGGCAAGTGAATTGCCAAGAAAGCAGTATCAGAGGCTTCATTGCCCGGTAGCTAAGGCTAAACCCGTTAGCGGGGTTCAACGCAGAGCAGCCACCGTTGGCTACCCGCTAGTATTAAATTTGTCTATTCAGTAGAGAGCAATTTATCAGCCAAATATTGTTCGTTAGCTGTTTTTGTCTTTTATTTCAAATCTTTAATTTATAAAAAAAGAGTCAGGACTAAGCCTTGCCAACTGCCTTTGCTTAGTTTGCGCACGCTATTGGTGCGCTTCGCGGCAGAGATGCACCGTGAATAGCCAATGGCGGGACAAAAGGTGCCTGCCAGATAGACAGGTAGGTATTTGTTTCTACTTTAACCTTCTGTTTAAGAATATCTTTTTATTTTAATTGGCTTGTTGGCGCAGGCCTTGCTACTACCTTGGCAACAAGCAACAAAGCACAGACAGGTTTATCGGCACAATAAAATGCAGCCATCGAGTTTGACGGGCAAATAACAACGCTAACGCCATCAGACAATAGGCCATTAATAAATGTGCTCTCATTCCAGCAGTGCGACATTTGGCACCGGTGCAGGTGTCCCTGAGACAACGGCGTCCAGGCAGGCTTCTTTTGAGGCTCGCTTGGGCGCCTTTTGCTTTTTCAGCGGGAGGAAATCAGTATGTCCCAGGCCACACGCTCGGCTTGTAAAGCAAACACGACGTGCCCTTATTGCGGTGTCGGCTGTGGCGTCACCGCCACCGTGGCAGGCGATACCCTCATTGCCGTTGAAGGCGACCGTGACCACCCCGCCAACTTTGGGCGGCTGTGCGTCAAAGGCTCAGCACTCCACGAAACCCTTGGCCAACATGACCGGCTCACCACACCCTGGGTCGATGGCCAAGCGGTTGACTGGAATGTGGCGTTAACCGTTTTGGCTGAGCGGTTGCAGACGACTCGTGCCACCTATGGCGCTGAATCCGTCGCTGCGTATCTTTCGGGGCAGCTGTTAACTGAAGATTACTATGTGGCCAATAAGCTGTTTAAAGGCTTTTTAGGCACGCCTCATCTGGATACCAACTCGCGACTCTGCATGGCCTCAGCCGTAGCGGCGTATAAACGCTCGTTGGGCGCGGATGCCGTTCCCTGCAACTATGAAGATATTGAGGAGGCCGAACTGGTGGTGCTGGTGGGCTCGAATCTGGCCTGGAATCACCCGGTACTCTATCAGCGCTTGAAGGTCGCCAAAACGCGCAACCCGTTGATGCGGGTGGTGGTCATCGACCCGCGCGTGACCGACAGCTGTGAAATTGCTGACCTCTACTTGGGCATTGCGCCAGGAAGTGATGCAGTGTTGTTTAACGGCCTGCTAGCCTGGATGGCGGCGAACCACAAGCTGGATCAGCTCTACCTTGATCGCCATACCGAAGGACTTGACGAAGCACTGCTAGCGGCGAGTTACCACGATATTAATGACGTGGCGGCCATGTGTGATATCGACCCTGAACGGTTGGAGACCTTTTACTACTGGTTTGCCAGCCAACTTCATGTCGTGACGCTCTACTCCCAGGGCGTCAACCAATCCTCCAGCGGTACCGATAAATGCAACGCGATCATTAACTGCCACTTGGCGGGTGGCAAAATTGGCCTGCCGGGGGCGGGGCCTTTTTCGATTACCGGCCAGCCCAATGCCATGGGCGGTCGCGAAGTGGGTGGGCTTGCCAACCAGCTGGCCGCGCATATGGACTACCATACGCCCGGCGCCTTGGACCGAGTCACCCGCTTTTGGGCAACTGAAACGTTAACGCCCGAATTGCCCCAGGCGCCCGGTTATAAGGCGATTGAGCTTTTTGACGCGGTTGAGCGGGGCGAAATAAAGGCGCTTTGGATAATGGCTACCAACCCGGCAGTCAGCTTGCCGGATGCCGACCGCGTGCGGCGTGCGCTTGAAAAGTGCCCGCTGGTGATTGTGTCTGAATGCGCAAGCCATACCGATCTGCTAGCGTACGCCGATATCATTTTGCCAGCGACGGGGTGGTCGGAAAAAGAGGGCACGGTCACCAATTCCGAGCGGCGTATTTCACGTCAGCGTGGTTTGCTACCCGCGCCTGGCCAAGCGCGTCACGATTGGTGGATTATGTGCGAAGCCGCCAAACGCATGGGCTTTCACGAGGCGTTTGATTATACCCATCCCCATGAAATATTTGACGAGCACGCGCGCCTTTCCGGCTTCGAGAATGAAAGGGAGAACAAACGACTATTCGATATTTCCGGCCTGGTGGGCCTTGGGCGCGAGGGCTACGACGCGCTGGTGCCGATTCAATGGCCGGTTACGTCTTCAGCGCCTCACGGAACGGCGCGGTTGTTTGAAGATGGTGAATTCGCCACGCCCAATGGACGCGCCAAATTCATCACCATAACGCCGCGCTTGCCCGAGCAACGCTTGAGTGATGCCTACCCGCTGCGCCTGAATACCGGGCGTATTCGTGATCAGTGGCACACCATGACGCGGACGGCGCGCGCGCCCCGGCTGATGAACCATCGCTATGAGCCGTTTATCGAACTCCACCCAAGCGATGCCGTGCAGTATGGCATTGATGACCAGCAGCTGGCAGTATTGTCTGCCCCAAGCGGCGAGTACCGGGGGCGGGTGCGAATCTCGAATGCTCAGAGGCGTGGTGAGGTATTCATTCCCATGCACTGGAGCGATGCGTTCAGTAAATCGGCGCGTAGCGGTGCTATGCTAAAAGCTTTGACCGACCCTGTGTCAGGCCAGCCGGAAGCCAAGCACGGCGCGGTGGCGCTAGCGCCGCTTAACTCGGCTTGGGAGGCAACGCTGTTGATTGCCCAACCATTAGGGGATAATAGCCCGCAGGAAGCACCCCCGTGGTGTAAAAGCGATTACTGGGCGCGCGTGCCCATGCAGGGCTGCCAGCGCTGGCAGCTGGCAGATGCAAGGCCGGTACATGACTGGCTGGCGCTACTGGCGACATGGCTACCCGATGGAGCTTCCCTGTGGTGTGAAGACAGCGGCAATGGCCGCCTGCGCGCGGCGGCTCTTGTGCAAGGTAAGCTGCGCTGGTGGCTGATGGTCGGCCCGCCGCGCGAACTGCCCGGGCTTGCCTGGCTTGAAGCGCGTTTTAACGAGACGGTCATAAGCGATAAGCATCGGCGCCGGCTGCTGGCGGGGTGCGAAGATGGCGCCGCCGATACCGGCCCCGTGGTTTGCAGCTGCCACCAGGTGGGTCAAACGGCGATTGTTAATGCCATTCGCGCAGGAGATGGTAGCGTGGAAGCTTTGGGCGCCCGGCTTGCCTGTGGAACCCAGTGCGGTAGTTGTTTGCCTGAATTGAAGTCCCTGATTGAAGAGGAGCGTTCACATGCGCGTGCTAAGCAAGCGTCTTATACAGAAGTGGCCTGAGGCCACGATGCGCTTTACGCAGCGTGTGCTGTCGCCGTTCCAGCGCTCAACGCGCAGCGCATCAAACGCGCCTTCGCTCAAGCTGCGCGGCGAATGCACGGCCGGGCATGTGTATCTGGTCGGCGCAGGCAGCGGCGATATGGAGTTGTTAACGCTGAAAGCCGCCCGGCTGTTAATGCAGGCCGATGCTATCGTGTATGACCGCTTGGTAGGCGACGATGTGCTGGGGCTGGTTCCGCTTTCAGCCGAGCGCTACTACGTTGGCAAGGCCAGCGGCCATCACAGCATGCCTCAGGCGGAAATTGGCGCCTTGATGGTCAAGCTGGCGGCCGCTGGAAAATCGGTGGTGCGTTTGAAAGGTGGTGACCCGGGTATTTTTGCGCGTATGGGCGAAGAGCTTGCCGCCCTGGCGGATGCCAATGTACCCGCACACATCGTGCCCGGCATTACCGCGGCGTCCGCTGCTGCCGCGAGTCTGGGAATTCCGCTCACCGACCGGGGCCACTCTCAGCAATTGCGCTTTATTACCGCACAGCTATGCCGTGAAGGCGGCACGCCCGATTGGAAAACCCTGGCACGCCGCGATGAAACCCTGGTGTTTTATATGGGGCTTTCCAAGGTGGAGGCGATTTGTGCAGGGCTACGCCAGGCCGGGTTGCCCGATGAATGGCCGATCATGCTGGTTGCCAATGCCAGCCTGCCCGAACAGCAGGCGTTGGTGGGCACCCTTAAAGATATGCCCCAACGCCTGGCGGATCATCCGCTGCCGTCACCCTGCGTGATTCTGGTGGGCAGCGTGGTGAGTCTGGTGGCGAGCAGCCCCGCGAATACGCTTTCCTCAGCGAGCATCATCGAAGCGGTCGACCCGACGTAGCGTCGGGAACAGGCGCATCCACAGGCCAACCACTGCCAGCGTGCCCACGCCGCCAATCACCGCAGCGGGCACCACGCCAAACCCAGCGGCCATGCTGCCCGCGCGGAACTCGCCCAATTCGTTGCTTGAGCCGATAAACAGCATGTTGACGGCATTCACCCGGCCGCGCATTTCATCGGGCGTTGCCAGCTGAATCACGGTGGTGCGCACATAAACGCTGATCATATCGGCCGCACCCGCGACCAGCATGGCGATCATCGACACCCAGAACAGGGTGGAGAACGCGAATACCAGATTCGCCAACCCAAACACGGCAACGGCTATAAACATCACATGCCCGGCGCGACGCTTGATACCGCGAACGCCAAGATAAAGCCCCATCAATAGCGCGCCCACCGCAATCGCGCTGCGCAATGCACCCAAGCCTTCCGGGCCCACATGCAGGACTTCCTGAGCGTAAATGGGTAGCAGTGCTACGACGCCACCCAGCAGCACGGCAAACAGATCCAACGAAATGGCGCCCAGAATAATCGGCTGATAGCGGATATAGCGAATGCCGGCGGAAAAACGCTTCCAGGCGGTGCTCTCCAATACCTTGGCTTTCTCGACATAGCGCACCGGTACCAGCACCAGTAAGGCCAGCGCGACGATAAAGCAGCCCAAACATACGGCATAGGCCAGGCTGCCGCCGCCCACACTGTAAAGCACGCCGCCCAGTAAGGGCCCGCTAATCACGGCAACTTTCATGATGGAGCTATTTAGCGCAATGGCCTGGGCCAGCTGGGCGCGGGGCACAATATTGGGCAACAGGCTTTGCAGCGTAGGGCCGGTAAAAGCCCGGGCGCAGCCAAACAGGGCCAGCACGGCATAAAATTCAGTGACGCTACCGTGGTTAGCCTGGGCTAATAAAAGCAGCAATGCGCTACAAATGCCCTGTACCGCCCAGCTCAGTTGCAGGATGCGCTTTCGTGGAAAGCGGTCGACCACATCGCCTGCGGGCAGCAATAAAATCACCATAGGCAGAAACTGCGCAAGCCCTACATAGGCCAGCGACATGGCGTCCCGGGTAATGTCATAGACCTGCCAGGCCACCACAATGGCCTGAATTTGCATGGCAAACACAGCCGCTAATCGAGAAAGAAGAAAGCTTAGAAAGCCCGGTTGGCGATGAATGGGAGGCAGCGAGGCATCGGTAGCTGCAAGCGTGTCGTTATCTGGGGGCATGGGCGGCGTCTTTGTTAGCAAGAGAATGTTAGCAAGCGAATTTTTATAATTCTATCGCTTATAGCGCCAAACGTGGATCAAAAAGCCCGCAAATTTCGCTTGGTTAACGTCAAACCTATTAAGGGCTTTTTTGAATGGGTGGTTGAAGTCACGCGGCGGCTGCCCCATGTTAATTAACACGCTATCAATAGAAAAGGATGTTAATGATGCAAAAGGTTATGCCTAACCCCGGTTTCGGTACCTTCCGCCTGGAAGGCGATACGCTTAAAGAGAGCATTCACGCCGCACTTGAAGCGGGCTACCGGCATATCGATACTGCCCAGTTTTACGGTAACGAGAAAGGTGTTGGTGAAGCGATTCGTGACAGCAGCGTTCCGCGTGGCGACATATTTCTGACCACCAAGGTGTGGTTCGACAATCTGGAACCTCAGCGCTTGAAAGAGAGTGTTGACGAAAGCCTCGAAAAGCTCGGCACCGATTACGTTGATCTACTGCTGATTCACTGGCCATCGCCGGATAACGAAGTGCCGATGGAAGATTATCTAACCGCCCTTAAAGAGGTGAAGGCAGTAGGTAAAACGCGCCATATTGGCGTATCCAACTTCACCATTGAGCAGCTTGATAAAGCCGTGGAGATTCTGGGTAAAGGCGAAATCCTGACCAACCAGATTGAAGTGCACCCCTTCCTTCAGAACCGCAAGCTGGTTGAGCGCTGCGAACAGCACGGCATTCAGGTGACTGCCTTTATGCCGCTGGCGGTGGGCAAGGTAATGGATGATGCAACCCTCAAGCAGATCGCCGATGCGCATAGCGTAACGCCTGCGCAAATTGCCCTGGCCTGGGTCAATCAGCGCAACATGATCACGATTCCTTCTTCTACCAAAGCGCGTAATATCCAAAGCAATATTGCCGCTTTTGATCTCGTGCTAAGCGAAAGCGAAATGGCCGATATTGCCAAGCTGGATCGCAAGGAACGTATTGCGAACCCTGACTTTGCGCCCACCTGGGATGAGTGATTTTCAGTGAGTGCTTAGGAACGTTAAGCAGCTCATGATGTCTATGCGGTGCCTGTCAGAACAGGCACCGCTTTTAGTTAAACTACCTTTAGGAAGCCACCATGAAACAGTCCAAGATTCGTGATAACGCGCTCAAAGCGCAGTTACGAACCCCTATGTTCAAGATGCAGCAGCAAGCGCCCAAAAAGGGCAAAGGCAGCTACTCCCGTAAAGGGCGCAAGGCCCTGCGGGGGTATCGCCAAGCCGCTTGATCAGGCGTTTTGGTCATACTTCTGCTCTAGGTATAGAGCAACTCTACTTACCGATAGCCTTTCGCCTGAAGGTGAAACAAATGAGCGTAGCGGCCATTGAGCGTGAGTAGCGCTTCATGGGTACCGCGCTCAATAATCTTTCCCTGATCAATGACCAGGATGAGATCCGCGCTGCGTACGGTCGAGAAGCGATGGGAGATCAGAATGGTCATTTTATCGCGGCTGTGCTCGCGAAAGCGGGTAAATATATCGGCTTCAGCGGCAGCATCCATGGCCGCGGTCGGCTCATCGAGCACCAGAATGTCGGCTTCTTCGCGCATGTAGGCACGCGAAAGCGCTATCTTTTGCCACTGCCCGCCGGAGAGTTCCTGACCATCTTTAAACCAGCGGCCTAGCTGGGTGTTATAGCCTTGAGGCATGCGCTTTATAAAGCTATCGGCCATGCCGTTGTGGGCCGCTTGCTGCCAGCGCATTTCATCATTAAACGCCTGAATGTCGCCAACACCCAGGTTTTCACCCACCGGCAGCTGATAGCGCACAAAGTCCTGAAAAATGACCCCAATACGTTTACGTAGTGCGTTGGCTTCCCAATCACGAAGATCGCTACCATCAAGGAGAATTCGGCCTTGAGTGGGGTGATAAAGCCGCGTTAACAATTTAATAAGCGTGGTTTTACCCGAGCCGTTTTCGCCCACCAACGCAAGACTTTGACCGGGCGGTAGGTGCAGCGAAATATGCTGTAACACTTGTTTGCCGCCTGGGTAGGCAAAGTTCACGTCTTCAAAGCGCAGCCCATCACCAGGAAGAGTTCCTTGCAGAAGTGTGCCGCCTTCCTGCTCGGTAGGTTGCTCCAGGTATTCGTAAAGGTTAGAGAGATAAAGATTATCTTCGTACATGCCGCTAATCGCCGTGAGGCTTGCAGACAGCGCGGATTGGCCTTGCTTGAACACCATCAAATACATGGTCATCTGGCCTAGGGTAATAGCGCCTGCAATCGTCTCTATCACCACCCAGCCGTAGGCGGCGTAAAATGTCAGCGTGCCCAGCAGGCCAAGCAAGAAGCCCCAGCCCTCGCGGCGCAGCGTCAGGCGGCGGTCTTCCGTGAACAGGCGGTTAAAAATATCGCGGTAACGTTGTAAAAACAGCGGCTCAAGACCGAATAGCTTGACCTCTTTAATGCTGTCTTCACGGGCCAGCACCGTCTCCAGGTAGCCCTGCATACGCGTCTCGGGCGAACGCCGGCGAAATAGTCGAAAGGCATCGCCGGAAAATTTGGCTTCTGAGATAAACACCGGCAAGGCGCCTGCCGCCAGTATCAACAGCGCCCAAGGTGAAAACTGAACGAGCAATACGCTAAAGCTGACAAGGGATATGGCGTTCTGCAATAGCCCGAAGGTTTTATTCACCAGTGCCAGTGGCCGCGTGGAGGCTTCGCGACGGGCACGTGTCAGCTGGTCATAAAGCTCTGAATCCTCGAACTGGCTTAATGACAGCGTGCCCGCTTTTTCTAAAATCATCACGTTCACTTTCTGGCCCAGCAGAGCGCGAAGTAGTGACTGTTGGGCAGAAAGCCCGCGCTGGGCCAATGCAATAAGCGCAATGATAAGTGCCTCTAAAGCCACAAGCTCGAGTACGGGGGTAATAGTGACCATCAGATTGGCGGCGCTGTTATCGCGGTAGGTTTCCATCGCGCTTACTACACCATCAACAATCAGTTGGCCTACCCACGCACCAGCGGCAGGCAATACACCGGCTACCAGAGTACAGAGCGCCAGACCGAACATCATCCAGCGCGAAGTCTCCCACACTAAGCCAAGGGCACGCCGGCTGTAGCGAAAAACGCTGAAAAAGCCGCTAAGGGGGGATGAGCTTGAGTGGAGGGAAGGCGGTTGCATGGCGTGGCTAAGTGGCATCCAGAAAAAGGGAGTGCCATGATGCGATGGAAAGGCGTAGATAGCCAGCCTGCGGCCGCTGGCTGAAGGCAGCCAGCGGCCGGTAGGACATCAGGAAAGCGAATCAGGCAATGACAAAAGCGCCGTACAGCAGGGCGGCCATGACCACGAAGGCGGGGTGGATCTTGAAGCGCACCAGCGCGATAGCGGCTACTACGCCAATGATCACCGTGTGCAACCAGCCTGCACCGTTGACGCCTTCGAGCAGAAAGCCAAGCGTCAGCCAGGCCATCATCATGGCGATCACCGGGCGCACCCACTGGCTCATGCGTTTGACCTGGGGCGACTCGCGGTGGCGATATAAAAGCCCGAGCGCGGCAATCATCAGCAGAAGCGAAGGTACCACCGTTGCAGCGACTGCCACAAAGGCGCCGCCAATACCCGCCACTTCATAGCCCACGTAGCCTGCCATCTTGGTGGCGATAGGGCTTGGCAAGGCGTTACCGAGCGCCAGGGTTTCGGCAAATGTCTGCGAAGTCATCCAGCCGTAACGACCGACAACCTCGGCTTCGATTAACGGAATGATGGCAGGGCCACCGCCGTAACCCACGATATTGGGAATGAAAAATGCTAGGAAAAGCTCCCAGTAGATCATGCCGAGCGCTCCGCTTTCTTGATTTTGGAAAAGGGGATAAACGCGGCAAGCAGAATCGCGCCGATAATAAAACCTGGGTGAACGCCCAGCCAGTAGATCAGCGCGCCGGAAACGATGGCCATCACACTACTGACCAGCCAACCTAACGCCTTTTGCGATTTATCAAAGAAATCCCAGGCCAACTGGCCCATCATGATCATGACTATCGGTACTACGGCTTGCCCCATGCCGCGAATCCACGCAACATCGCGGTAGCGGCTGAAAATGCCCAGCATGACGATCATCGCCGCAATCATGGGTAGAATGACCGCGATGACCGAAACGATGCAGCCTAGCCCCCCTCCCACGCGATAGCCGATATAGCCGGGCATTTTGGTTGCAATAGGGCCGGGGAGCGTATTGCCAATCGCCAATATATCGGCAAACTCTTCATCTGTTAGCCATTTATAGCGTGTAACGGCTTCTGCATGTACCAGCGGTATCATCGAGGGGCCGCCGCCAAAGCCAAAAATGCCGACACGAAAAAAGGCCCAGAACAGGGCTGTCTGTTTCATTGTTGCAGCACACTGATAGAAAGGATCTTAAAAAACATATTTTTCTCTTTTTATCGTTTATAAATAAAAAATCGATTATTTAGCTGAGGTAGAATATAGGCGAGAGCGTTAACCGTCGTCAATACTGAATAATTAACACGCGCGTCACGGTGGATGAAAGGATTTACCATGAACCAATACATTCAACCCTCTGCAAGCACGGCATCAAGCCGTATCTACGATATTTTACGCAAAGACTTGGTAGGAGGGCGCTTTGCCGCTGGTGAAAAGCTGGCGATCAATGCGTTAAAAGAGCAGTACCAGGTTGGCTTGAGTCCATTGCGTGAGGCTTTGAACAAGCTGGCGGCCTACGGCCTGCTAATTCAGGAAAACCAGCGGGGGTTTCGGGTGCCCACTCTTTCCCGTGATGAGTTGGATGATATTGCACAGATGCGGCTGGCGCTTGAGGTCATGGCATTTGAGCAGGCTATTGTTCGCGGTGATTCCGCCTGGGAAGCCGATCTGCTGGCAGCAGAACATCGTCTTAAATGCGCCGATATGACGTTGGATAAAGACGATGAATGGGAAAGGCTACATACCCAGTTCCACCGCACGCTGGTGGCTCCCTGTGGCTCTGTTTGGTTACTGCGCTTTATTGAGCAGTTGCATGATCAGTTTGATCGCTATCGCCGCTTAGGACCCAAAATGCCGGTGATTCGACAGGAGCTGGATCAACAGCACCATGAGTTGGTAGAACTTGCTCTCAAGCGCGATGCAGAAACGGCGCGAAAGCTTCTGGATGATCATATTCGCAAATCCTATGATGTAGCGCTGCAGTGCTTCTTGGAGCACGGCTAGGCACTTGGATTAGCTCATGAGTTTCCGTAGCTATAAGGGTGTACACTGGCGCGTATCAGACAAGTGACAGCGCAGGCGTAAAGAGTAATGCAATATTCAGATGATGTTGTTGCCCAGCAGACATTGAAGTGGGTACGTAATTTTATTGTTGCCCATAACGTGTGCCCCTTCGCCCAGCGTGAAGTAGAGCGTGACTCTATTCGTGTGGAAGTGGTGCGCTCTAAAAAGCTTGAAGTGGCTTTGGAAGAGCTGATGGCGGAAGTGCAGTGGCTTGATGAGCATCCGGAAACCGAAACCACGCTGCTGGTGTTCCCAACGCTTTTCAAGGATTTCGATCATTATCTGGACTATGTGGAGCTGGCCGAAAGCATTTTGGCCGAACAGGGCTATGAAGGCATTTATCAGCTAGCGACTTTTCACCCTGACTACTGCTTTGAAGATGCCGACCCAGACGACGCTTCGAATTACACCAACCGCTCGCCCTACGCGATGGTACACCTACTGCGTGAGGCGAGCGTAGAAAAAGCCATCGAGTTTTACGGTGATACCTCGGTAATACCTGAGCGTAACATTGAGCACTTGAATGCCATGGGAAGCGCCGAAGCCGAGCGCTGCCTTCAACAGGCGCTAACTCAAGAGGCTTCTGATTCCAAAGTCCCGTAAGGCACTATTGCTACTATGGCTCCGCTAACAGCGAAAAAGCGCCCCTTGGCTGAATTATGATCGGCTAGCGGGTTAAGTAACGTACAGTGGATTGTCTATAGCCAATAGTGGGGCAATCCCCAAGCAACGGGTGTTGCCTGGGGGGACTTGTTGGGTTTAAAACGCTTCCCACTCAGGTTCGGAGGTGGTGTTTTTTCGAAGAGCCGCGGGCTTGCTGGGTGGCAGCGAAGCGGTCGGTTTTAATGAAGGGGCACGTGCAAGAGAAACGGGTTGCCCTGTGTTAGGTAATTTGAAGGCGCTCACAAGCTCCGCCAAGCGTGAAGCTTCACCTTCAAGAGAGGCGGATGCTGTGCTGGTTTCTTCTACCAGAGACACGTTTTCCTGTGTCGCAGAGTCCATTTGAGCGATTGCCGTACTGATTTGCGCAATCCCTGATTCCTGCTCTTTGGCTGCTAAGGTCAACTCCTGCATCATATCAGTAACGTGGCGAATAGCCGTATTAACCTCACCCATGCTTTCACCATTGTGCATGGCTTGGTTGGCGCCTTCGGCGATACGCTGCGCAATATCCTCAATCATGGTGCGGATCTCCTTCGACGAGTTGGAGGTCTTGGTCGCCAATGAACGTACTTCGCTTGCCACGACCGCAAAGCCCCGGCCATGCTCGCCCGCACGGGCAGCCTCTACGGAGGCGTTTAGCGCGAGAATATTGGTCTGAAAGGCAATGGAGTCGATTACCTGAACGATGTCGTGAACCTTATGGGAGTCCTTCTCAAGCTCTTGCATCCACTGGCCTGCCCGCTTGGCTTCGGTTTGGCCGTGTTCGGCTTTACTGGCAGCGTTAACCGTCAACTGTTCCGCTTGAGAGGCCGTGTCGGCATTTTGCCGAACGATAGATGAAATCTCATCCATACTTGCCGCTGTTTGCTGAAGCGCCGCTGCCTGCTGCTCAGTGCGAGAAGCCAGGTCCTGGCTGCCACTGGCAATTTCCTTTGAGCTTGAGGCGACAGCGCTGCTGCTTTGGCTAAGCGTTTCTATCATCTTTTGCAGCTTCGCCTGCATATCGTTCATTGCGCTATAAAGGCGACCTATTTCGTTGCGACCACGCGATTCGATAGTATTGGTCAAATTGCCCTGCGCCACGCTTTCGCATAAAGCGACAGCGCGTTGCAGCGGGCGAACGATAAGGCGATTAATGCCTAGCTGTACAATGACATATACCACCAACGCCAAAAAGATTAAGCCAATATTAATGAACATATCGCGCTGGCTACGCTTATGCGCGTTTGAAACGGTGGTTTCCGCCAGCTCTTGAGCATTCTGGTTGAAATCGCGTACACCGCTGGTGAAAGTCTCAAACTGTTCGTTAAAGCGGTCACGGTGCCCCATTAAAGAGGCAATATCACCTGCCTCAAGATCGCGTCTAAAGGAATCGCTAATCAAGCGCTGGTATTCAGATTCAATAGTGGCAACTAACGGCGCGCGGGGTGAGTCGTTGGGTACGCGAATAGCCAAAAACGCATCTAAACGCGTATCAGCCAGCTTTAAAGAAGCGTTTGCAAACTCTAATGATCTTTGGGCTAAAGCGGTTTCGCCACGCTCGCTGTAAGTATCAAGACGTTCAAGGCGCACCCAAATCTGCATCAAGTTAACTTCGGTTTGCGTGATAAACGCTACCTGGT
The DNA here is from genome assembly GCF_003989825.1 of Vreelandella populi. Classification (GTDB taxonomy): domain Bacteria; phylum Pseudomonadota; class Gammaproteobacteria; order Pseudomonadales; family Halomonadaceae; genus Vreelandella; species Vreelandella populi. Next base: position 269,169 of record NZ_RZHE01000006.1, on the reverse strand, counting down.
GGGCAGCTACTTCATCCAGCTCGTTTAGGCTTGTGACGGCACTTTTCTCTGCTTGGATGCCAAGTGTTGCTACCAACACCAACATCGTAATTAACAAGCCTAATGCACCAGCTAGGGCATATTTCACAGGGAAATCTTTCATCAAGGTAATTCTCATTCGAGGGGATGCAAGGACATATAAGGAGGGGTAGTCACACCACAATCAGCAAGGGGGAGGCTAATTGTGGTGGCTATAGTATCGGCCCGAAGCGGAAGGAGTTGAGGAAGTAGAAAGAAATTACAGAAGTTTGTGCATGATATGCGTATTCACGAACCCTTGTGTCGCATGTCGGTAAGCGTTGGGCACTGTGCCCACGATACTAAACCCTAACCGTTGCCAGAGCGCCACGGCTACCTCGTTGGTACTCACCACGGCGTTGAACTGCATGGCCTTAAACCCAAGCGTTTGGGCTAGCTGTTGAGAATGCTCGCACATGGCACGGGCAACACCCTTGCCTCTCGCAGCTGCGGTTACCATATAGCCGCAGTTACAGACGTGATCGCCCGGACCTGCCGCATTGGCTTTCAGGTAGTAGCTGCCCACCAATTCGCCTGACGCATCCTTTACCGCAAACGTGGCTTTGGGGACTTCACACCAGAGTGTGTACGCCGCCTGATAGCTAATGTTGGGATCGATTGCGTAGGTTTGCTGTTCAGCCACAATGGCCTGAAAAGTGGGCCAGAAAAGTGCAAAAGCGTCATCGGTCATTGGGGTGAAGGTAAGTGCGGACATTATGAGTACCTGATCAAGAGCAGTAAAACAAATAACGCGGCCGGCTAGCTTAGCATTTATACAAGACGCCGCAGTTATACAAGGCGCCACAGTGCAGCGGTAGCCACGCCCGCTGTAATAGCTATCAACGGCTTGCGCACTAACAACATAGCCACAAGGGTCGCTAGCAGGGCAAGCCTTGCTCCCCAGTCGCCTTGGGCCGCAAGCGGTACAATGACCGCTACCAGCACTGACCCGGCCATGGCGTTGATAAACTGCTCTACCTTAGGGCCAATAGGAATACGCGACATGATAATTGCGCCGCCAATACGAGTCGTAAAGGTGGTCAATGCCATGATCAGAATCGCCAGAAGAGCGGTAGTGGTGGTTAAGGGCACGCTAGGTCTCCTTTTGCGGGTTTGCCTGGGGGATGAGCATACCGGTTAGCCCACCCGCCAAGGCACCTACGATGACATGCGCATTGGGCGGCAAGTAGTAAAGCGCCAGAAGCGCGGCACCACCCGCTACACACCAGGGGAGTAGCAGGGCAAGCGAGGGCTTGTGTTTACTGCCGACCAGCATGGCGAGTAAAAAACAGCCCATAATCACATCCAACCCAAACCGTTGGGGTTCGCTAATCCCGCTACCAAACACGACTCCCAGGCAGGTGCCCAGCATCCAGGCGGTCCATAGGGCGATGCCTCCACCGAACAGTACGCCTACATTCGTTTCTCCACGCTGATGGTCACCGACGGCCATGGCCCAGTTGGAATCGCTCATTACCCCCAGGCAGGCATAGCGTTGGCCGGGAGGTAGATGGCGTAGCCAGGGGTACAGTGAGGCGCCCATCAATAAATGACGGGCGTTAATCGCAAACGTGGTGGCGACAAGAGCGGTTAACGGAAGGGTGGGCCCCCAGAGCTCCAGGGCGGCAAACTGTGATGCGCCTGCGAATATCAACCCACTCATTAGCAGCGTTTCCAGACTGCTTAAACCGTGCTGAATGGCGGCGACTCCGAAAGCCAGGCCAAACGCCACCACGAACAGCGAAACGGGGGCCATGCGTTTAAAACCCCGTAATGTGCCTTGTGCGTCGAGCTTTGCGCTCATCGCACGGCGTCTGCCACAATTTCATAACTGCGCAGGCGGTCGGCGTGGCTAAAGAAGTCGCTGTTGATCATGAACTCATCCGCCCTTGTGCGCGCCTGAAAATCAGCAAGCCCCGCCTTGACGGTTTCGGGGCCGCCAATAATGGCCGCGCCCAGGAACTGGTTTACCTGTGACTGTTCCATGGGGGACCAGTCCAGCTGCTCCACGGGAGGAAGCGAACGAGTAGGTTTGCCACGTATAAGGTTAAGAAATTTCTGCTGGGCCGAGGTAGCAAGGTAGTGAGCCATGGCATCGCTTTCTGCAGCCATAACCGGCAGTCCGACCATGGCATAGGGCTTATCCAGATGCTCGGAAGGGCGAAAGTTGTCGCGATAAAGGCGCAGCGCCTCAAACAGATAACCGGGAGCAAATTGCGCGGCAAAAGCAAACGGCAGGCCTAATTTGGCCGCCAGTTGTGCGCTGTAGCCGCTCGAACCCAAAAGCCAGATAGGCACGTTAGTTCCCTGACCAGGCACCGCTTTCACCTGCTGACCGGGCTCTTCATCACCCAGGTAACGACGTAGCTCGTTTAGCTGTTCGGGAAAGTCGTCGACACCTGCGTGCATGCTGCGGCGCATTGCGCGCATGGTTGCACCATCAGAACCAGGGGCGCGTCCCAGCCCAAGGTCGATGCGCCCAGGGTAAAGGGTTTCCAGTGTGCCAAACTGTTCGGCAATCACCAGCGGCGGGTGGTTAGGCAGCATAATGCCACCACTGCCCACTCGGATGGTGGATGTCTGGCCCGCTACATGACCAATTAATACCGAGGTTGCCGCGCTGGCGATCCCGGCAATATTGTGGTGCTCGGCAAGCCAGTAACGGGTATACCCTAACTGCTCGGCCCGCTGTGCCAGAGAAACGCTATCGCGAAACGTTTCACCGGCACTGCCACCCTGGCGTATAGGGGCTAGATCGAGTACGGAAAGCGCCGTCGAGGAAAGTTGGCTCATAATTCACCTACTATTGAAAACGTGGGGCGTGTTTGAAAGATCAGGACGCGTACGCAGTGGGAAAGCACGCGGCTTAAATCATTAGCACGCTTGGTAGTAGTGTGTTATGCGGGCTAAGAAGGCGAAATACAAGGCGCAGCCCACGCAGGGCTGCATAACATATTTGCTCGGTTACTCAGTCGGTGGGGTAGGGCGAATCAGAATCTCATTTACATCGACATGAACCGGTTGAGAAAGTGCATAGATAGCCGCGTTTGCGATATCGCGATCTTCCAGGGCATTTTCAGGCGATTCATCAAAAAAGGGCGTATCGACCATGCCAGGCTCGATCAGGGTAACCCGCATCCCGCTACCCCGCAGCTCTTCACGAAGGTTATATCCTATGCCGGTAACTGCCCACTTGGTAGCACTGTACATGGAACCGGGAATGGTGGTGCGACCAGCAGCAGAACCTGTTAACAGCACGTGGCCTTTATGGCGTTTAAGGGTTGGCAAGCTCGCCTGAAGCGTAAGACCCACGCCATAGACATTGGTTAGAATCATCTCGCGCCACGTCGTATGGTCAGCGCTGCTAAACCCACCCGATGAGCCGCCTTGCCCCGCATTGGCAAATACCGCATCCAGGCGACCAAAGGTTTCCAGGGCCTGATCAATCATCGCCTGCTGCTGTTCCATGTCGGTAACATCAAGCTCACAGGTCAGTACGTTTTCAGGACCCAGCTCATGGGCGAGTGCTTCCAGCTTGTCGGCTGAGCGGGCAGCCAGTACCAGCTTATAGCCTTCTCGGGCGGCAGCGCGTGCCGTCGCTGCACCAATGCCGCTTGAGGCGCCGGTGATTAGTAACACGCCGTGTTGCATGGTTGGCACTCCTTGCTAAGCCATAGACAGGGACTTTTAGAATGGCTAATACATGAGCATCTTGCAAACCGTGGATAGGTGATTGATGAGTGATCTAATGTGAGCGTGTCTGATCCTTTTTCAGTATGGGGGAAAGATCGAGAATGGCTTGTGCCATGTCCGCCATGCTTCTGCTTTGATCCATCGACGTTTTGCGCAGGAAACGGTAAGCCTCTTCTTCGCTCATGGACTGGTGCGCCATGATCAATCCTTTGGCGCGTTCGATAAGCTTGCGCTCACGCAGTGTCTTGCGAGTCGTTTCCAGCTCATCGCTCAAACCTTGCAAACGACTGGACTGCGCTTGGGTAAGCTCAATCAGCGACCGGCCAAGCGGGGAATTCAGGGCGTTGGCGGTCAGGTCGCCAAGCGATTGCGCCTGGCCCAAGGCCAACAATTGCTCGCAGGGCGTGCTAGTAGGACAGAGAGGTTGGGTTTTTGCCTGTTCAAGCGCTGCCTGAGCCTGGGCAATCTTGCGGTAGCAAAGCGTCGTAAGCTGAGTATGTAGCGCATCTTCCACGGTTTTAATCGCATCGATACGCAGTGTGGTCAGCTCATACCAGGTTTCGCCCACCGCGTTCGAAGTAGTGTGGTTGGAAACCGGCTGACAGGCAGCCTCGCGCAGCTGTTGGATGCCGGTAAGCGTGCTGGTTGAAACTGCTTGCTGCCAGCCAAGCTCGGCTTCTGGCGTGGCAAACTCGATAAAAGTAGTAAAACAGCGCTGCTGATCGTCAATCAACTGGCTGAGAAGCTGACGATGCCGGTCATCAAAATGACCAAGGGTAAAGCCAAACGCACCGCAGGCACGCTCCTGACCGGCCAGCTCCTTGCCCTGCATAAGATGAAATATGGCCACCAGGGTACGGGTGATATCCGGATCATCGGCCGTGTCGGCCGCTTCAAACACCACGGCGAGCAGGCCGCTGATCAGATGATTGTAAGCCTGGGTGGCCGCATCCGGGGCAATGGCAAACGTATCAATGGCGCGGCGCAGGGCGTTCAGTTCGTCCAATGCGCTCCATACTGCGGCAATTCGGCGCAATAAGCGGGCTGCCGCCTGAGGTCGCGCTTCCTCACCTAGCGCTTCCAAGCGTTTTCGCATCAGCGTTTCGGCTTCCTGGCTATGTATCAAATAGGTTTGCCTACGCGTTTTGAAGCGCTGACCTTGTGAGGCAAGATAAACGGTAGAAGCGCCGCGCTCACGTTGAAGCATATGGATAAAGCGGCTGATATCGCCAACCATTTCCGAGGTCGTGGCCAAATGGGTAAGGGTGTCGATATCGCAACGTATAGCGGTCAAGAGCAACTGCTTGGCAGATGACATGGCGTTTTCCTTTTCCTCGCCGCCTTGACCATTCTACCCCGGCGCGTATGCACGGCCAGGGTAGAAACGGTCTTGGTTAGCGTAATGCCTGGTGGTGGCGTAATAGCGGGTTTAACGTAATGAAAGCGCTCCCGCGTTGGTATCATTACCCATTGCGTTACGGTACGCGTTGGCTTCCTGTGCTTCGGTGGCGTCGCTAAAACGCACGACCAGTACACATGACGCCAATACCAACACGGTTAGCCCTAGATAAAAAAGCCCCTGCTGATAGCTCAAGCTCTCGCTGCGAAACAGAAACGCGGCTGAGACAGCACCCACATTACCGCCCGCGCCCACAATGCCTGCAACGGCGCCCAGAGCTTTCTTGTTGATAAACGGCACCACGCCGAACGTGGCGCCTTCGGCCATCTGCACGAACAGGCTGAACACCAGCATGATGCCGATAGCCAGGCTCAGAACATGCATCTGCGAAAATGCGATCAGTGCGATTCCTTCGCAAATAAGGGCAATAAACAGCCAGCGCACGCGACCCTTCAGGCCGCCCTGCTTGGCGAACAAGTCCGAGAACACGCCGCCCAGTGTGCGGGCGAAAATATTCATCAGCCCGAACAGACCGGCAATCAGTCCGGCGGTGGCCAGACTCAGCTCGAAATGATCAAAAAAGTAGATGGCGGCAATGTTGTTGATCGTAAGCTCAACGCCAAAGCACAGCCCGTAGACGATAAATAGCGCCCAGACACGGATGTCCTTGGCCGCTGCTAGAAAGCTCTGCATGGCGCCATTCTCACCGGTGGCCTCGGGCAGCTCGCCACGGGCACGCAGGTCGCTGAAATTGCCGTCTGGGGCATCCTGGGTGAATAGCCAGTAGCCAATACCGGTCATGAACAGCACCACGCCGGGCACCACCATGGCCAGACGCCAGCCGAGCGCTTCGTTAACGCCGAGCATCAATAGTCCTGAGAAGATGAGTGGCATCAAGATCTGTGTGGTGCCGCCGCCCAAATTACCCCAACCTGCGCTGGTCGCATTGGCCGTGCCCACGATATTGGGCGCAAACATCATGGTAGTGTGGTACTGGGTAATCACAAATGAGGCGCCGATAGCACCAATGGCTAAACGGGCCAGCAGAAAGGTTTCAAAGCTGTCGGCAAAGGCAATGCCCATGACCGGGATCGAGCCAAGCACGAGTAGGCCGGTATAGGTTTTACGCGGGCCCAGGCGATCACACAGAAGGCCGATCAGCAGCCGGACGATCACGGTAATCGCCACCGAGGCAATAATCGTATTGCCGATTTGCGTTTGGGTCAGCGCAAGGTCTTCACGCACTACCGCCATTAGCGGGGCAATGCCGAACCAGCCGAAAAAACAGACGTGAAATGCAAACCACGATAGGTGGAAGGCGCGCATTTGTGGCGTCGAGAAGTTGAGCAACCGAATACGATTGGCTTTGTTACGTATGTCCATGGAATGGCCTCACGGGATAACCAGTTGAGCATCACGTAACGCCGAATCGCTATGTCGCGTCACGTGTTTACGAGAACAAGCCTTCGTCGTTGAAGGTCTGGCTCGACGCACTCGTACCCGCTTGGGCCTGGTCTACGCCTACCACCACAAAGCCTAGTTAAGCAAATAGCCCGCCAATGGCGGTTTTTTAAATAAATTTCATATGGTTAAGTTTTTAGAGTAAGGCGGTGGGAGGCGCAATGCCGCCATGCCCGCGCCATGGGCGGGCACGGCACGGGCAGCATGCATCACATTAGTGCCATTTAATCAGTGTTGTTTATTCGTGTAGATATACCGAGTCCACGTCCAGCGTGGAGTGATGACCAATGGCGGCAAAGTTTTCATCTAGCCAACGCTCGGCGGCGGCTCGCCCATGTTCGAAAAGGTGAGAAAGAAATGCCCACTCTGAATTGAGCTTGCTGGATACCGAAAGCTTCTCCAGCGCCTGTTCACCGCTGATGCGATGAAACAGCGCTTGCTGGTAGCAGTTTTCGATGCCCTGTTCTTCCAGGGCGTGCTGAAGCAGCGCAATCATACGGATCTCTTTGATCAAGGCGGAATTGAAGGTGATCTCGTTTAGCCGGTTCATGATGGCCGCGGCTGTGGTGGGAATTGTTTCGCGGCTGATGGGGTTGATCTGCACCAGGAGGATATCCCGCGAGCTGCACTCTTCCATCAAGGGAAACAGCGCCGGATTGCCCATGTAGCCGCCGTCCCAGTAGGCTTCGCCGTCAATTTCAACCGCTTGAAAGACCTGTGGTAGACAGGCGGAAGCCATGACTGCATCCAAGCTCATCTCTTGACGACGAAAAACCCGCTGCTTGCCTGAGCGCACGTTGGTGGCGGTCACGAACAGCTTCAACTGCTCGCAGCGGCGCACGCGCTCGAAGTCGATATGCTCGGCGACGATTTTACGCAGCGGATTGATATTCATTGGATTGAATTGGTAGGGCGATACCAGGCGGGTCATGATATCCATAGCCATGTAGCCTGGCGAGCGATCAAGACTCCAGTTGCCGGTCCAGACATCCATGGGCGAGCGTCTTATGGGACTTGCCATACCGGCACGGCTGACGGCTTGCCAAAATTCCTTCAAGGCCTGCCGGGCGAGTGTTTTGTCGCCTCGGGTAAGAGCATCCGCCATCACCACGCCGTTCATGGCACCGGCACTGGTACCGCTGATACCTTCTATCTCGATACGATCATCTTCCAGCAGGCGGTCAATTACGCCCCAGGAATAAGCACCGTGCGCGCCACCGCCTTGTAAAGCGAGATCCAGCTTCTTTACTTGCGTCATAAGGCCTCATGCGTTAGTGAGCTTAATGCTCCTTAGCATGGCATAAGAACGCCGGTGCGCCAGAAGAACCTGCCTAGGCCTTATCTGAAAAGTGCTTTCGCTCGCCGACTTTTCAGGCAGAACCTAGCGCTGCGCCAAATGAGTGGAATGGGATTGCGTGCAGCGTAAGAAGCTTGAAGTAGCAAGCCACTCCTGGTCGGGGTAATAGGCAAACACATACTGATCCTCGCGTAAGCTATCAATCAGCGGGTAAGTAATATCCTGACGAACCGCCGGGCAGCCGTGGCTGCGACCCAGGCGTCCGGTTTGGGCAATAAAGTCGTCGCTTACATAGTCAGCCCCGTGAATCACAATCGCACGCTCATAGGCCAGATCGTTGACCTCGGGTTCAAGCCCGTTGAGCCGTAATGAATAGCCGTTGCGGCCATAGTAGCTGTTCATGGTGCGAAATAGCCCAAGACTTGATTGGTAGCTCTCGGGGGTATTGGAAAAGGCCTCGGCGTAAGCATCGCCAGACCCTTGGCCGTGAGACACCAACTCTTCAAACAGCAGTTTATGCTCATGCAAATCAAACACCCACAGCCGGGGCTCGGTTGACGGTAGCGAGTAGTCGATGACGGCCAGCCGCTCGGCGTTCGGGTCAGCGCAGCTAAGCGCCTGTGCTGCAAGGCGCAGAGCTTCAGGGGGGGCGCTAGGGGCTAATTGAAGAAGTTGATGCTGAAGCGGTAAAACGCCGGGAGGCGGCGCGGCGACAACGCTTGAAAAAAAACTGCTCGCTTGAAGGGGAAGGCTAAGTAACGCTAACGGCACACAGCACAACACGGAAAAAGGGTGCAAACGGCTTACCATACAGAGCAATCCTGCCGATGATATTGACGACGAAAATAAGTAAACGGCTATGATAAAAGTAAGCATGCCGCAAATGGGAACTTATAGTAACGCAAGGAGAGGGCGATGAACGAGATGCAGTCACTAAGACAATGGGCGATAGGGGCCGCTCTAGGTCTGACACTGTCCCAAATTCCCTTCGGTGCAACATCGGCGTACGCGGCTAATGAGCCGCTTCAACAAGCACTTACTCAGCAGGGCCTGGTTGGCAGTCAGGGGCTGTTGCCGGTGGAAGAATTTTACCAATTGCGTAACGAAAAACTGGCCTGGCAGAGTGAATCGGCAGTTCAGGCACTGGTTGCTGCGCTCAATACGCTCGAAAACGATGGTTTAAACCCTGCAGATTACCGTGCTGACAGGTTGATGGGGGCCTTTCAGAGTAGCCAGAATGCCGGGGAGTCTACTCAGGCAGCCTTTGATATTCAGGCAACCCGCGCGTTGCTGCTGGCGCTTGACCATCTGGAGCGTGGCAAGGTCAACCCACGAGACGTAGAACCCAACTGGGATGTTGCGCGTCCTGAGCGGCGCTACTCGCTCTTGAGAGTCGCTCATGCGGTTGATGACCAAGACCTTGAGCGTGCTTTTACTCTGGCGCGGCCAGCCTCCAGCGAGTATGAGCAACTGCGTGAGGCGTTAAGCCAGTATCGCCATATCGCCACGTTGGGCAGCGCGCCTTATCTTGGCTCACGCGAGGAGTCGCTGCGCCCGGGGGATGTTGACGATGACGTAACTACACTGCGCCAGCGCCTGACACTGTGGGGTGAAACTGGTCTGCTCTCGGCGGATAGTAGCGCCTATCCAATGATCGGCGTACAGGTAGCAAGGGGTGATAAGCGTGTCTTTGACGCCGAGCTTGAAGCGGCGGTAAAGCGTTTTCAACGGCGCCACCAGCTTAAGGAGGACGGTGTCGTCGGTGAGCAGACGCGTTTGGCGCTTAATGCGCCCGCCGCCTCCCGGGTCGATCAGTTACGGGTTAATCTGGAGCGTGCCCGCTGGATCGGCCCCATGCAAGCCAGTGAGCCACGGGTCTGGGTCGATATCGCTGGCTTCCAGTTGCACTATATCCGCCCGAGTGGCCAGCAATGGAATGCCCGGGTGGTGGTAGGATCGCCGCACCGCGAAACGCCCATCATTCACTCGTCTATCAGTCATCTGACGATTAATCCCAGTTGGACTATTCCGCCTACTATCATGCGTGAGGATGTGCTGCCTCGGGTACGCCAGAACACCGATTACCTGAGCCAAAACAACATGCAGGTCATCAATATGGCCGGTGCACAGCTAGACCCTGCCGAGGTGGATTGGCAGCGCCCCGGAGGTGTCATGCTGCGCCAGGTAGCAGGTAGCAGCAATCCGCTGGGAAGAGTAGTGGTGCGCTTTCCCAACAATGACATGATTTACCTGCACGATACGCCAGCCCAAGGGCTTTTTCAGCGCGACCAGCGGGCCTTGAGTTCCGGCTGTGTACGTGTGGAGGGAGTGCGAGAGTTTGCCCAGATGCTGCTGCAAGATAGTGGCAGCCGCTATCAGCTAAGCTCGCTGTTAAATAGCGGTGGCAGCGACCGCAATGTCAACCTGCCCCAGCGTATCCCGGTGGCACTGCACTATTTAACGGCCTGGCCAAATGCCGAGGGCGAAGTCGAGTTTCGTTCGGATATCTACCGCCGCGACGCTTCATTGCTCGCCGCTCTGCAACGCTCGGTGTAGCATCATGCCAACAAGCTGCAGTTTGAAAATTGTCGTCCTTTAAACAGTAACGCCGCCCAATGGGCGGCGTTACTGTTTGGGGAGGCGTTGGGCCAGCTATTCGGCATCGCTCTCCGGCTGATAGCCTGCAACGCTGATGGTACCTGTCTCGCCGCTATCCAGCGCGGCCAGCATAGGCTCGGCCTGACGCTGGAAAGCAATCAGCGTATCGCCGCTTAGCCCCATGTTTTCCGGCAGATCGACCGTCATGGCGTTCACCGGCGAGTTATTAACGATGACTTCATAATGCAGGTGAGGGCCGGTACTGCGCCCGGTATTGCCCGACAGCGCAATACGCTCGCCCATGGTGACCCGATCGCCCTGGCTGACCAGAGGCTGAGAAAGGTGCAGGTAGCGTGTACGGTAACCGTTATCGTGGCGTACCACGATGTAGCGTCCGGCGGCAGGGTGGTTGGCTACCCGCTCGACGCGGCCGTTAGCCGGGGCAACCACTGCGGTGCCGATCGGCATGGCAAAGTCGGTACCATTATGTGGGCTGACGCGGCCGGTAACCGGGTGCTTGCGACGAGGGTTGAAGTTCGAACTCAAGCGGTAGCTACCCTCAAACGGGTAACGCGCAAAGGAAGGATCGAGGCTGTTGCCGTCAGGTGTATAGAAGTTATCATCTGTAGCGTTACGCACTACGGTAAGATCCATGCGCTCGCCGTTGTACTTGACCGCCAGCACGCGCGAATCGAGCGTTTCACCTTCGATCATGTCGGACTCGACCAGCACCTGGAATTGATCACCCCGGCGGCTATCACGTCGAAAATCCAGTTTCTTCTCGAGCAGTTTGGTCAGCTCGGTAACAGAGCTGCTGCTTAAACCCGTAGCCTGAGCTGAACGGGCAAAACTACCGCTAACACTACCTGCATAAAGGCGCTGAACCGGTTCGCCCTGTCGCTCGATGGCAGTAACGGCAAACTGGTTGTCTTCGCTTTCGACCAATACCCCATCACGGGTATTTTTCATCATGCGAAGCGCCATCAAACGGCCATTCTCATCCAGCTGGTAGTCAAAGCTATGACCTGCCTGCCAGTTGGTCAGCATCCGCGGTTCTGGCAAATCATCCAGCAGTGCCAATACTTCGCTGTAGCCTAGACCCAGCTCATTTTGCGCCAGCACCGCAAATGTCTCGCCGGATTCAACAAGATGTGTTTCCCATTCCGGTACAAACGGTTCTTCAGCAGCGAGCTCAAGCTCAAGAAATGAAACGTCGTCGAATAGGTCGATTCCGTAGTCTTCATAAGAAGTGGCATCGGCGATTTCGACAGAAGAAGTAGTGTCGACATCGAGCATGCCGCTTGTCAGCGTGCCAACAACAATAGCCATATGAAGTGCGCCATGATCAAGCACAGTACTTGGCGGGGTCGTATCGGCGAGAGAGGCTTCAGCACTGGAAATAACGTCAAGGTCAACAATCTCCTTGGCTGTTAAATCGCTAAGCGGGATATGTTCGCGGGTGGCATCAATCGCGCGGGAGGCACGGTTGATTGCATCAGCGACCGGCGTTCGCTCTTGGTGAAGCGATGGAATGCCGGGAGCTGAGTCACTTGGAAGCGGCACTAACACGCTTTCAAGCGGGGTGTGGGGTTGATTCAGATCTTGATAAGTTGTAATTAATTTTTGTGCGCCCAACACAGTGACCATTGTGGCCACGGGTAACAGTAACAGTTTATGCGTGCGGGGCAGCGAATGTAGGATTCGCAACATGGGTAAATAGGCCGCCGAGTTCGTGATCAAAAAAGTAATATGGAAGCAAGCTCCGGAACCTTACCCCATGAAGTGGGGAGTGCATAGACTGTATATCCATACAAGCCACATGACCTTGTCAGAAAATCAATAATACTTAGGGTTATGTTTGTTTATGGAAGGTTTTTGCTAACAAAAGTAAACGTTTACGTAAAGAAATGTTACCTGATGTCTCATGTATCTTACTGTTACCAACATTGCTAGCGCCTTCTTTGTTAACCTAACCATAGACAACATTCTCTATGTGTAAAAGCTTTATAGCGATTGGTTAAGTTGCAAGTAAATTCACTAAGAAAAATATATTTCCATTGTCAATTAAAACAGCAGTTTATATAAATTCAAATGTTAATTAAGTCATGATCCGCTGCTATAGAGAGGATAACTTAAGTAAGATATGTTCCTTTCATCCTTAAGCTAAGCCCTTTATCGCTATTATTTTTGTAACAAAAAGTTAACTAGGGCCTTGAGAAGCCATTGTGGGCTCGATTAGAGCATCAAAGCTAAAAAGTGCTACCTCTAAGAGAGGTTAATAGCAGCAGCCAATTATCACTTATTTGACATATAAGTGAAATGTAGTGTGAAAATACAATATTCACGGTGAATTGCTGGCATTCTAGCGGTATTTTTCGAAGATTAGGCGGATGATTTCGCTGTGAAGCGTTGAGGAAATCGAAATGTCTCGGGTAACACTTTCACAATGGCAAATGCTGGCAGCAGTCGTGGATCACGGAGGGTTTGCGCGCGCGGCGGAAGTTGTGCATAAAAGTCCTTCTACCTTGAATCATGCCGTTCATAAGCTGGAAGAGCAGTTGGGTGTACAGGTACTTGAGCCCATTGGTCGTCAGGTACGCCTGACCGAGGCTGGCGAATTGCTGCTTCGCCGCGCGCGCCAGCTGATCGAGAGTGCGGCGTCGCTGGAGGACGTTGCTTCACGTCTGGCAGCGGGCCTTGAGGCTGAGATAGTGCTGGCGATTGATCAGGTGTTTCCAGCGTCAGCGCAGGCCAAGGCACTTGAGCGCTTTTCAGAAACCTACCCACAGGTACGTGTGCAGCTGCATGAAAGCGTTCTCAATGGTGGAATAGAAATGCTTTACGATGGCCGCGCTGATTTAGTGATATCAGGCATTGAAGCGCAGGGCTTTTTAGGCGAGCCACTGGTGAGCGTGCGTTTTGTCGCCGTGGCTCATCCTGATCATCCGTTGCATCAGCTGGGGCGGGCACTGGATCTTCGCGATCTGGCGCAGCATCGACAGCTGGTCGTGCGTGACTCGGCGCTGCGTCAATCCACTAACGCCGGCTGGCTTAAAGCCGAACAGCGCTGGACCGTCGGCCACTTGAATACCTCACTGGACATGCTGAAGCGAGGCCTCGGGTTTGCCTGGATGCCGGAGACGCGTATAGCCGACGAGATCCGGGCAGGGCAGCTGAAGCCGCTTCCGCTCGCTGCTGGCGGCATTCGTGAGGTGCCCGTGCAGATGATCTTTCGTGACCGCGACCGCGCCGGTCCCGCCGCTCATGCCATGGCTGCGGCATTAAAGCAGGCTGTGAGTGAGCAGTGCCCGGAACAGTTCGATTCCCTCGAATGAAACGCGGTAAAACATCCGCTTGAGCATCCACCCTATCAGGTTATGCTGAAACGAGTTAGGCAAACGCCTGATATTAATTACGCTTTCAGGAGATGACCTATGGGCCTGCTCGTTAATGGCGAATGGCACGATCAGTGGTACGACACCAAAAAAAGCGGCGGCGAATTTGTCCGTGAATCCGCTCAGTTGCGCGACTGGGTGGGCGACAAGCCAGAAACCGATGGCAATGCTTATCCGGCGGAAAAAAACCGTTATCACCTCTACGTCTCGCTTGCCTGCCCTTGGGCGCACCGAGTACTAATTATGCGCAAGCTTAAAGGGCTCGAATCCTTTATAGAGGTGTCGCATACAAGCCCTTTGATGCTAGATAAAGGCTGGACGTACCATCGCGATGAAGGGTCGAGCGGAGATACGCTTAACGGCGTGGACTATCACTATCAGCTCTACACCATGACGGACCCTACCTATACAGGCCGTGTGACCGTACCGGTGCTGTGGGACAGAAAGCGCAGTGCGATCGTCAATAATGAGTCGGCTGATTTAATGCGTATTTTCAATCGCGCCTTTGACGAGCTGACGGGCAACGCGCTGGACCTTTACCCGGAGGATCTGCGCGATGTCATCGATGAAGTCAACGCTGATATTTATGATCATATTAACAATGGCGTATACAAGACGGGTTTTGCCACCGAGCAGAGTGTTTATGAAAAGCACGTAAAAGCACTGTTTGAAGCGCTTGAGCGCGTCGAAAAACGTCTGGCTACCCAGCGCTATCTGGCGGGAGAGTGGTTGACGGAGGCAGATATTCGCCTGTTTACTACGTTAATTCGGTTTGACGCCGTTTATTATGGCCACTTCAAATGCAACTTCAAGCGCATTGAAGATTTCCCCAATCTGGCCAACTACGTGCGTGAGATTTACCAGTGGCCGGGCATTGCTGAAACGGTCGATATGGATCATATCAAGCGCCACTACTATTACAGCCATGACAACATCAACCCGACACGTATCGTGCCCGCTGGGCCGCTGCTTGATTTCGAGCGCCCCCATGATCGGGAACGCTTGCCGGGGCAGGGCATTCGTTCAGCGTAAGGACAACGGTAGTGCTGAAGCAATAAATAAAGGGGGCCGCTTGATAAGGCGGCCCCCTTTATTTTAACGGTTAACCAAGCACAGTATAAAAGCGCTTACTCGTCGTTGGCGACAGCATTGCGCGTTCTCTGCCAGGCACTTTCAGCACCATCGCGTGTGGTTTCCCAAGCGCTACGCGCATTAACTTTGGTCTGTTCCCACCAGTCACGATCATAGGTAGGAAATGCTGCAATTTCATCCGAACTGGCGTCCAGGATAATACGATGTTCGATATCACCATCGCTTTCGGTATGGGTTTCAAGTGAGAAGTAGTCGGTGCCCACAACGATCTCACGACCCCCTAAGCCAAGAACAGCGCCACTTTCGATGACCAAGGCGCTGATGCGCATATCTTCATCAAACAAAATATCGTCTACTTCGCCAATCTCATCGCCAGACCCGTTAGCAAAATAGACATCTGCATCAAGAATATCGTCAGCAGAATACATACCCTGTGGCTCTTGCTCTGAAGCCTGCACGCCAAATGCCAGGCTGCCTAGCAGTGCCGTAGTAATCGCGGTAGTTAGCATTGACTTACGCATAGCTTCTCTCCCTGTGGCTAGTAAATAGTAGGGGCGGCTTTTTCAGTACACATTATTAGTGCAGGCCACTCACTACCTATAGCGAAACAGTCATCAAAATGAAAAATCAGGCAGCTTATAGACTGTCTGCCCAATCATCGGCACGTTTTTCAGCCTGTTCACGTTCAAGACCATATTTTTGCTGTAGTTTACCAACCAGCTGGTCTTTCTTGCCGCCGATCTGGTCAAGCTCATCATCCGTAAACTCGCCCCAGCTGGCACGTGCCTTGCCTTTTACTTCAGTCCATTTACCTTCAATTTGGTCCCAGTTCATATATCGCTCCTTGAATTACTGAACAGGCAAAGGCATCTATTAAGTTAGACCATATCAACACAGCTGCAAACCGAGACGTTTAATATTGGTAAAGTAAAAAGACTGGTCATTCATGAAATGCAGTGTTAGGATGCGCGCTCCTCGCATGTGTTGACCCCTCCATCACGACGATAAGCATTTACCTGTGTAGCTGTATATTCATACGCAGGAAAGCTTGCGGGAACATCTAGCCAGTTGCAGATGTTCATTGCTGTGAAGATGGCGCGCCTCCAGCATTTCACCAAACGGGTGAAATCGGCGCAGAAGGTCGCCACAGCGGTTGGCCCTTGATAATAGTTTGCCAACCGGATGCTAGGTGCGACCGGCGTCTCCGACTCCACTGATGACATTATCCGCTTAGCGGAGTCTGTTTATTGATGCGTTTTATGCAGCGATAACAGAGTCAGAGACGCTTACGATGTTTTTTGCCGGTACTGCCGGCCTACCAAGGTGTGATTAATGACCTCGACTTCTGTCGCCTCGCCGAGCTTCGGTGATCTGGCTCTATTGCCTGCTGTTCTGTCTGCTGTTGAAGCACAGGGCTATGTAATCCCTTCACCCATCCAGGCGCAAACTATTCCTGCGCTGCTGGAAGGTCGCGATATGCTGGGCCAGGCACAAACTGGTACCGGTAAAACCGCTGCATTTGCTTTACCGTTATTGTCACGTCTGGATATCCAGCGTCGTGTACCCCAAGTATTAGTAATGGCCCCGACCCGCGAGCTTGCTCAGCAGGTTGCAGCCTCATTTAGTAAGTACGGTCAAAACCTGCAGGGTCTTGAAGTGGCAACCCTGTGTGGTGGTCAAGAGTACCGTGAGCAGTTAGGCGCGCTGAAGCGCGGTGCCCAAGTCATCGTTGGCACCCCTGGCCGTATTATTGATCACCTGGATCGCGGCAGCTTGAAGCTGGATGGTTTGTCAGCGCTTGTGTTAGACGAAGCTGACGAAATGCTGCGCATGGGCTTTATCGACGACGTTAAACGTGTGGTCGCCGATACCCCGAAAGATGCACAGCGTGTGTTCTTCTCGGCAACACTGCCGACTGAAATTGAGCGCATTGTTAACCGTTACCTGGTTAACCCGGTAAAAGTGGCGATCGAGTCGCGCACTACTACTGGCGAAAACATTGAGCAACGCATCGTGCGTGTTGATGGCGGTGCCAAGCTTGAAGCACTGGCGCGTATTCTTGAAGTCGAGCCGGTCGATGCCGCTATCGTCTTCGTGCGTACCCGTGCTGCTTGTACCACGCTGGTTGAGCAGTTGACTGCTCGCGGCGTAAATGCAGCTGGCCTGTCCGGTGATCTGGATCAAAGCCTGCGTGAGCGTACGATTACTCGCTTGAAGCGTAGCAAGATCGACGTGCTGATTGCGACTGACGTTGCTGCTCGTGGTCTTGACGTGCCGCGTATTACGCACGTTATCAACTACGACCTGCCACAAGATGCAGAAGCCTATACGCACCGTATCGGTCGTACCGGTCGTGCTGGGCGTAGCGGTATTGCGATTACGTTTGCCGGTTTCCGTGAAGGCCGTAAAGTGGGCTGGATGGAGCAGGCAACCGGTCAGAAAATGACCGAAATGCCGCTTCCTGACGAAGCCGCCATTCGCGCCCACCGTGACGAAGTCTTCCACCACCGTGTGGTAGCTGCGTTGACCAAAGGCGCTGAAGAGCAGCGTGCGCTGGTCGAGCGTCTGGTTGAAGAAGGTCATGACCCTATTGAGCTGGCCTGCGCGTTTGCCGCTATGGCGCGTGCTGATGAGGCACCGATTGGTCGCCTGCAGGCACCGCGTAAAGAGCGTGCACCGCGTGAAGGCAGCAGCAGCGCCAAGCCGGGTGCTCGTCGTGAGCGTGGCGCCGAACGTGGTGGTGAGCGTGCTCGCACACCCAGCGAAGGCATGACCCGCTACCGCGTATCCGTTGGCCATAAAGATGGCGTCAAGCCAGGCCAGCTGGTTGGCGCACTGGCCAATGAAGGCGGTATTGAAGGTGCACGTATCGGTCGTATCGATATTCGTAACGCCTTCTCTGTTGTTGAGCTGCCCAGCGGGCTGCCTGCCACGATTCTGACCAAGATGGCACGTGCCCGCGTTGCTGGCCGTCCGTTGGAAATCAGTGAAGATAGTGCGCCTGAGCGTGCTCCGCGCCGCCGCCGTGACGATGGCGATGCGCCGATCCGTCGTCGCGAAGCGTAAGCGTATAAGCGCTCGCTAGCGGTATCTGCCGCACCCCAAAATGCCCCCGCCCGGAAACGGTGCGGGGGCATTTTTTTGCTACGCTAAAGACGTCCCGACAAACACGACAGGGAGTCGACGATGAAAACAGCGCTACATGAATGGAATCTGGCCCCCAAAGAGGCCATTGCCTTGCAAAAAGAGCTTGCCCAGCAGTTGGAGTTAACTGACCGTATTGATCCGGTTACCCATATTGCTGGCATGGATATTGGCTTTGAGGATAACGGCGATACAACGCGGGCTGCCGTGGTGTTACTGCGCTGGGACCCGGCCACAGCGCCAGATCTCACCGTGGTCGAGCAGATTGTTCACCGCGAGCCCACACGCATGCCGTATATTCCAGGGTTGCTCTCGTTTCGTGAAATTCCGGCCGCGCTAGGCGCGTTTGAGAAGCTCAGCGTCATGCCCGAGCTGATCATGGTGGATGGGCAGGGGATTGCCCATCCACGAAGGCTGGGTATCGCGGCGCATCTGGGGCTGTGGCTCGACTTGCCCACGATTGGGGTTGCCAAGTCTCGTCTATACGGAAAGCATGACGAGGTAGGCGAGGAGCGAGGCGACTGGGTGCCGCTGCGCGCAGGCCGCGACACCATCGGTGCAGTGTTGCGTTCACGTAATAAGGTGAAGCCGCTGTTTGTATCTCCTGGCCACCGCATTAGCCTGGAAACCTCTCTTGAATGGGTGATGCGCTGCTTAGGGCGCACCAAACTGCCTGAGCCAACCCGTCTGGCGGACCGGCTCGCTTCTCGCCGAGATCAGCGCAAGCAGGCCGCTATACAAGCGTCAGAAAACGCGTCAGTAGACTAGCCGCTTCAGGCGCCTCCATCACGTTGGCAGATAGACTGCCGGGGTCTTCACCTTGGTCGCGCAGTGCAGCACGCTGGCGCTCTATATAAGCGCGCATGACGGCCGGGGTAAATTCGGGATGAAATTGCACACTCCACTGGCGTGAGCCGTAGCGTAGCGACTGATGAGCATCATGACGATTATGGGCCAGCACAGTTGCACCAGCGGGCGCCTGCAAAACGGTCTGTGCATGGGAAAGATGGGCATCAAAGCGTGGCGGTAATTGACCAAACAGCAGGTCTTGCTGGCCTTCTTGCGTTAGTTCCACGCCGTGGGTGCCTGACTCGCGGCCAGCCGGGTGATAGCCGCTGACGCCGCCAAAGGCCGCCGCCATTAGCTGATGCCCATAGCAGACGCCTAGCATGGGAATATCACTTTCCAACGCTTCTTGTAGCCAAGGCTTAAGCGCTTCGCTCCAGGGTTCGGCGTCGCTTACCATGCTATGGGAGCCGGTAATCACAATGCCTGCTAATGTATCCAAGGCAGGCGCTTTGGCTTGACGCTTGGCATCCCATACCTGCAGGTGTAAATGTGCTGACAATGTGGTGCTTAACTGATTTAAAAATAGCGTTTCAAAATCGCCGTGCTGGTCGACCACTTCTGGATAAGCGTCACCGGTTTTAACGATCAGTACACAGGCCATATCACTCCCTCGGTGAAATGCAGCGCAAACGTTGAACCTGCACTTCGCAATGAGTCGGCAAAGCGCGGAAGATAGCCTACCATGGCTTCTCAGAGGGTAAGAACGCATTCATCATCAACGATATAAGGAATACGCAATGCAACAGGTTACCCGTGCAGGCGAGCCAATGGATGTCGCTGGTTTACTGCCTGCCAAAGGGCAGATAGCCCCTGCGATGACGCTCACCAATAGCGACTTGCAAGACGTCACGTTGGATACCTATGCAGGCAAGCATAAGGTACTCAATATTATTCCCAGCGTGGATACGCCCACCTGCGCCATGTCCACGCGGCGCTTTAACGAGCTTGCCTCCAACCTTGCCGATACGGTGGTGCTGGTGGTGTCTGCGGATTTACCGTTTGCCGCCAAGCGGTTTTGCGGCGCTGAAGGGTTGGATAACGTCAAAACGCTATCGACCTTCCGTCATCCTGATTTCCAGGAAACCTGGGGCGTGGCGCTATGTAATAGCCCCATGGCTGGCCTGTGCGCGCGTGCCGTGGTGGTATTGGATGCCGATAACCGCGTACTGCACAGTGAGCTTGTCAGCGAAATCAAAAACGAGCCTGATTACGATGCTGCACTGGCGGTGCTTAACGCGTAGCGTTTAGCGGCTGTTTGGCGGCGTCCAGCAGTGCCCGAATCAGGCGCTGCTGGGGGCGATTGAAAATCAGCCATTCTGGATGCCACTGCACGCCAATTAAAAAGTCATGCTCGCGGGACTCGATACCCTGTACCAGTCCATCCCGGTCGCGGGCCACAATCTCGATCCCCTTACCCGCCTTGTTGACCGCCTGATGATGAAGACTGTTGACGCGGCACCAGGTAACGCCCAGCAGCTGGTAGAGCTGGCTGTCGCCAACAATGTCCACGGTTTTACGTGGCAGTACCGTGCGTCTCCGCTTTAACCCTTCATGAGTGGTGTAAATATCAGGGTCCAGGGTGCCACCTAAATGCACGTTGATAAGCTGCGCTCCCCGGCAGATGCCCAACACCGGCGTATTCAGCGGAATAAAGCGTTCAAGTAGCGCAAGTTCCAGCTCGTCGCGGGCAGGATCAAGGCGAACGTCCAGCTGGATTTCGCCACCATAAAGGGTGGCCTGGATATCATCGCCACCGCCAATGATGAGGCCATCAAGGTAGCCTGGTAGGGGGCGGGAAGGGGATAAGCGCAAGGGCCTCCCGCCATGGCGCCATACGGCAAACCAGTCAAACCACCAGGCAAGCTGGCTTTTAGCATCTGAAGTGGTGATTCCGATCAGCGGCCGTGACATTCAGATAACTTCCCTTCAAGTATCCATAAAATGATCATGCATTCACATTAATGCCGTTTCGCCCACTGCATCAGCTTGTCTTTCAGGCGTGAAAAGATGGGCCGGTTGTGCTCGGCAATATATTCAGCGCAGCGTGCATGAAGGACTGTCTTGTCCGCGGCCAATTTTTCCACTTCGACCCAACGGTTCCACTCGGTAACTGCTCCCCATCCTGGCTGTGAAAGCTGGGCGTTGGGCAGCCGGTAATGAAAAGTGGGGCGGGGTTTGATGAGCTTCGTATGCAGCAATTCGTGAGTGTGATCAGGGCGCAGATAAGCAAATAAAGGAAGTAGATCAAGCTCGCGGTTTCGCGTGGCGTTATAATGCAGGTAGTCGTCGATAAACGTATCCAGGTCCGGCTGGTAGCGGCTATCCAAAACCTTTAACGCGTAGTCTTTGGGAAAAGGATTGGCATGAGGCAGCACTTCGCGAGTGATATCCACCTGGATCTCGTCGCGCAGCCAGTGGGCCATCAGCAGGTAAGCGCGCAGCATCGTTAATAGATACTCAACGTTCAAACACTCGACCTCAAGGTTAAGATGCAGGCCAAATCCGTACAGCAGACTGGCGTCTGTCCCTTTAGCCCCCTGGTCGCGCAGCGCCTGAAAAATGGTATCCAGATTTTCAAGTTCGCTCCACGGAATTGGCGGGCAGACCAGCTCCGTGGGTACCAAGCCTGATACCATATCACCAATCAATTCACGGGTTTTTTGATGAAACTCCACCCGGCGTTGGTGCTGATGCCGCTTCCATTCGCTATCCTGATCACTACTTTCATCAAGCAACGCCTGGTCAGGATGGGCATACTGGGTATCCAGCTCAATACCGAATACGCCCCAGCGGCTGTTCTCAACCAATAGGCGGTGAGGGCTGACAACGTTAAGCTCACCTCCGAACAGCTCACGTACTACCTGGGCCGTATCACGTGGTGGAAGACCGGCAAACTCAATTTCAACACCTACGTGTCGCAGTTTTCCATCACTATTAAACCGGTTTGGGGGAGCTTGCAGCGTCATCTCGGCATCCTGTGAAATGAACGTTTAAACTATCAGCCTATCATAGTCCCGCACGAAGATAGTCGCGTATGAAGATAGCCACGCATGATGGCTGAACCGATTCCGTTGAGTAGCGAGTAATGGTTAGCTACTTCACCGTACGGGAACATTTACCTATCCATTTTGGGAGTAAGGCGTGCGACAGCACTGGATAATCAACACTGTCATCAGCCTCATTTTGGTTGTACTGGTCAGCCTAGTGCCGGCCCAGGCGCAGGTACCCGGCGTCTCGCTACCCAACTTGGGAGGAGAATCCAGTAATGAAGCAGACGTTAGCAGCAATGAATTCCAAAGCTCGCTTAATGATGTCATTGCCATGCTTGAAAATGAAGAGCGTCGCACTGAGCTGTTGAACTCACTGCGTGAGCTGCAGGTTACCGCCGATGCCGCCGAGGAAGAGACAGTGGTGCGCCAGGGGCTTTTGGGAGCGCTTGCCGATACGCTGACCGATATCGGCGAGCAGGCGCAAGCTGGCGACTCGCCAATTGATGAGTGGTCAAGACAGCTGGTGCAAGGTGCGGCCGACCTGCGCGCGCTTAATGATGGTGCAGGCCAGGGCGCAGCAATTCGCGCCATTGCAGATGGCGCGGTTCTAGCCGTGATCTGGATCACGCTGCTGGTGGTCATGGTTGCCTTTGGGCGACTGATCGCCACCCGGCGGAACTGGCCCCTGGATTTGCCCCGCGACCCCAAGGCGTGGCTGCTTGCCGCGCACTTCTTGCGCCGCATGCTGCCCTGGGCGCTGGCCTTTGCGATTACATTAGGAATTGGCCAACTGCTGTCATATAACCCAGGGCGGATGCTGGTTCTGGTGGTGGCCTACATCTGCCTGTGTGGACGAGCGCTTTCTGTCGTGTTTGAGACGGTCATTGCCTTTTTCAGCCGGGGGCATCGATTTACCGCCGTTCAGTTGCTGCAGCAGCGCGCCCTGCGCGGGCTGTTTGTGATCGGAGCACTGATTGCCTTGGGAGATGCTGTTAACTCTACCCGCTTGGTGGAATTGCTAGGAGGGGAGCTTGCAAGCCTGATATCAGTGTTAGCCAACATGCTGGCGGCGCTCTTATCAGCCCGGTTTATCTTTAAGTTCAAGCGCCCCGTACGCCAGCTGATTTGTAATCGCCCCTATAAACAGCGCCGTGATGCCAGCGCGGCGGTCGAGATGATCCGTGCGCTGGGCGGGCTTTGGCATATACCAGCGCTACTGTTAGTCGGTGGCTCGTTACTAGCCATCTTTATTACCGTAGGTGATGTGGGCACGGCGCTGGCACGCTCGATTATTTCCGCAAGCCTCTTGGTGCTTACTTTAGTGATTACCGGCCTGTTAAGGCGCCAGGCGGCCCGGATTGAAAAACGCCGCCATCGTCATCGCTACAGCCAATACCGAAAACGCTTGGAGCGCTTTGGCTTTGTACTGGCGCATATCTGTTCGTGGATGGTGTTTGCCGAGCTCTTCATGCAGGTATGGGGTGGCTCGCTCTTTGGGCTTGGGCAACAGGCTGTTGCCAGTGCACGTATTGGCCAGGCCCTGGTGAGTCTGGGGGCGACCATTCTATTAGCGTGGCTGGTGTGGATCTTTGCCGATACGGCAATTCAGCGGGCGCTTACCTCGTCAGGCCGTGCGAGAGGTCGGCGGGTCAACCAGGCACGCGCGCAAACCATTACGCCGATGATCCGTAACGTGATTTTTGTCACGATTTTAATCATCGCTTTTATTGCCGGACTGGCGAATCTAGGTGTTAACGTCACGCCGCTGCTGGCGGGTGCCGGTGTGATTGGTCTGGCCATTGGTTTTGGTGCCCAGACGCTAGTGCAGGATTTGATTACCGGCATCTTCATCCTGATTGAAGATTCATTGGCGGTGGATGATTTTGTGCTCATCAACAGCCATATGGGAACGGTGGAAGGGCTCACGCTGCGCACCGTGCGGCTGCGCGACCTGGATGGCGTTGTGCATATCATTACCTTCAGCCGTATCGAATCGATCCATAATATGTCGCGCCAGTTTGGTATTGCGCTGATGCGGATTCGCATTCCCTATGATATGAAAATTGACGATGCGATTACGCTGATGCAGGAAACCGCGCAGGAATTGCGTAAGGACCCGATGATGCGCCATTACATCTGGTCGCCGCTGGAAATGCAGGGCGTGCAGGGGTTTGAAGATGGCTGCCCGATATTGCGCATGCGTTTTCGCACGGCGCCGGAAATGCAGTGGGACGTATCCCGCGCCTTTAACCTGTTATTGAAGCAGCGGATGGAAGAGCAGGCCATCGACCTGGGTGTGCCGCGTCTGAGTGTTAGCATGGAGGCCCGCTCTGAAGACCGCATGGCATCTAACGAAGGCACTGAGCTCTCGTTTGGAAATGCCAATGGGGACGAGGGACAGGAATCGCCCAAGCACAGGCCCACACCGCCTAAGCCAGCGCCGCTACCTACCCAGGCCGAAGTTAAGCGCGATGAGCGCGAACGTGCGCCCAATGCCTCACGCAGCGAGCGTTTGGCTCAGAGTAAACCCAAGCCCAACACCTATGCCCGTACCAACGATGAAAGTGACGATAAGTAGCCAGATGCCGCGCAGTCCGCGCAAGCGGTTGTAAAGTACAACCGCTTGGCTGACGCGGTCGACCAGTTCGTCGTGACGGGAAACGGCCTGGTCGGCAGGTAGCGAAAAATCGTTGGCCACATCACCCTGCCAGTGCGCGCCGTGGGTTAACCCCAGTCGGGCGCGCAGTTGCCCAATGTCGCTTAGCGTCGTGAGCGTCTGGTTGTAGCTCTCGCGGTGTTTGGGCACCTCGAAGACAGCTTTAGCATCCTGGCGTAAGGCGCTATTGGGGCAGCGAGCCACGGCGTGTTGCAGCTCCTCATCGTTTGCCTGGGGAGAAACGCCAAGGCGTTGGTACAGATCGCGCATAGAAGTAGGCCGGTTATTATCGGTAGGTGTGCATTAAATAATCATAGGCGCTTTTGATGCGCTGAAAACGTGCCGAGGCGAGAGCAATTTGATGCTCGCTTTCGGTATAGAAACGGTCCGGGTGGTGTAATTGTGCCATGCGCCGATAGGCCTTGCGCACTTCCACCTGACTTGCACCTGGCATCAAACCCAGCACGGCCAGGGCACGGGTTGTGCGATCGGGTGGTGGCGGTGATGAGGCACGCTGATAAGAGTTCCTTTGCTTCGCCCCCTCTTGGGACTCCTGTTGCTGGCGTTTTTTGCGCTCGCGCTGCTCCTGGCGTCGGGTTTGCTCTTGTTGACGGTTTCTTTCGCGTTCAGCCTCGGCCTGGGCTTTAGCGTGCGCACGTTCAGCCTCTTCCTGTTGGCGTTCTCTTTCCTGACGCTCGGCTTTTTCCTGGGCTTCGCGCGCCTGTTGCTGGGCGGTCTCGGCCTCACGCGCTTTCTGGGCATAATAATCGGCGTCGTGTATTCGCCAGTACGCATCGCGGCTAGGGTCTTCCGGCGCGGCCAAAGGGCTGCCCGTCAGCTCCTGAAACAGGGTGTTGAGCGTGAGAGGGGCAACGTTGAGTAAATCCGCCAAAAAACGCAGGATGTAGTGATTCGCCAATGAGAGCTCGCCGCTGTCCGTTGCCACCGTAATGGCTTGATGCATCACACCAAGGCTATGCTCTTTAGAGCACTCCTTACGAAGCACTTCTGCGGCAAGCTGGATCGCTTTCAGGTCCTGTTGCTGGGCAATGTGTATGATGGGCGCCAGGTCGTGTCCATGACGAAAGTGCACGGAGACCTGAGCCAGGCGGCGGCGTCGCTGACCTTCCGAAACATGCTGACGATGAACCAGTACCCAGGCTAACAGCAGCAGCTTTGCCGTATCTACTTGGCTGCGGCTTTTTAGCAACAGCAGCTCAAAGGGTGAGAAACGGGCAATGGACATTCCCAGGCTCCAAAGGCAAAGAGGTGAATCGATCGTGTAACATGACCGTGCACTATAACCGCGCAAGATGACTCACCATTATAATTAATGCCATGGTATATCATCACGATAGGCAATAAAGCAGGAGATTGAGCAGGTGATCAGCGTTGAGCGCAAAAACAGCTTCCATCTGCGCCTTAGCCGGCGGCTTAAGGAGGAGACATCCCACCGGCTTGATGTCTATCTCTTCATGCCTGCAGAACTTGGCTTGAACACTCATGTCATTTCCGAAGAGGCATTTTATCACGCCTCAATTAACGTCTCGCGAACTTACTCCAGTGATGCCTATCATCTACCGCTGGTGCATAGTCGGCTGGTTAGTCGAAATCAGTTGGGCAGCGAGTCCTACCGCTTGAGCCTGAGTCTTTACGCCTACCAGTATGTAGTGGCCATGGAGCGGACGACCCAGAAACTCTTAGCTGGCGAACGTAAGTTGCGTAGTGAACGTCAAAATGAGTCGGACGATGTTCAGGAAAGTAGCCAGGCACTGTGCGAGCAGTTAAATGAAATGCAGGATTTAAGTGAAAACATTTTAAAGAAGCTGCGTCGCCACCAGCCTTCCGATGAACGCCTGTATAAGTACTTTGCCAATATTGATAATTACCTTTCCTGGTTTACCGAGCAGCAGTTGCTTGCTTTGGTGGCGCATATGCCCAGGGGCGGCGATTTTAGCGATATCAAGCGCCGTTTTATCAGTGTTTGTGAGCATGAAAGCGAATATCGGCGCGAGCAGCAGTACAACGCTGAGCGCGTGATGGCTGACCCGACGCGCATGTCCAATAAGATGCGTCTGTTAAGGCGGCTGATTGAATATCCCATTACCCTCAAGCAGGAATCGCTGGAGCTGGGTAGCGGAGAGCAAAAAGCGGTCAAAGCGCTCGCCACGGCCGTGGTAATGGCGTGTGTTACCTTGAGCGTGCTGCGCTTGCGCGAGGTGGTGGGCGACATTACGGCGCTGTTTGTACTGGCCATGGCGCTACTTTACGCCATGCGCGAGGTGTTCAAGGACGACTTGCGCAATACGCTTTGGCGGTTATTGCGTCGGGGGAGGCCCAAGTGGCGGCGCCAGTATGTCGACCCGACCAGCAATACCATGGTGGGGCGTCAGCTTGAATGGTTTGATTACAAGCGCTATGCCGCGTTGGATAAAGATATTCAGCAGATGCGACGGCGTACGGTGGCCCAGCGTGAAGAGATGGTGCTGCACTACCGTTCCAGCTCGCGCATGTCGCCTACCCGATTTCTAAGCGGCTATGAACATACCCGGGAAACGTTGCATATTGATCTTATGATGCTGACCCGCCTGATGAGTAAGGAGAAACACCATATCTATCGGTTAAAAGATGGTCAGGCGGTGCGTGAAAGCGTGGAGCGGCGTCATCTGTTCAACCTGGTGGTGCGTGAGACGGGGAGTGAAGACACCCCTTACCTGGCGCGTTGGAAAGTGGTGGTTAGCCGCTCGGGTATTGTGGATGTAGAAAAGGTTGCGGATAACAGGGAGGGAGCAGAAGAAGCGCCAGATGCTACCTTGTGAGCCGGCGATCAACCGTCTGCCTTCGGGGGCTCAAATCGGCAGACAGTTGATCGCCAAGTTGGCATCGCGCATACCTGGCATGGCCGCTTGGGATAGTTAGCCTAGCGAATTGATGGCCTGTTCCAGATTGTCCACACTGCGCTGTGTTTCGTGAAGCTTGTCCAGGCCAAACAGGCCAATTCGGAAGGTCTGGAAGTCATCGCCTTCATCACACATTAGCGGCACGCCGCCGGCGATCTGAACGCCCGCCTGGGCAAACTTGGCCACAAGCCCAGCGTCATCGGTATAGCTGACCACCACGCCCGGCGCTTCAAAGCCTTCCGCCGCCACACTAACAAACCCGTGGTGTTTAAGCATGGCGCGTACGTCATGGCCAATCGCCCGTTGCTCCTCTTTTACCTTTTCAAAACCGTATTCACGGGTTTCCTGCATGATATCGCGCAGCTGGCGCAGGGCGTCGGTGGGCATGGTGGCATGGTAAGCATGGCCGCCGTTTTCATAAGCCTGCATGATGGCGTGCCATTTGCCTAAATCGCAGGCGAAGCTGTTACTGTGCGTGTCATCCAGACGCTGTGTAGCGCGTTCAGAAAGCATGACCATGGCGCAGCACGGCGAGCCGCTCCAGCCTTTTTGTGGGGCGCTGACCACCACATCAATGCTCAGATCCTGCATATCTACCCACAGCGTACCTGCGGCAATGGCATCTAGTACAAACAGGCCGCCAACCTCACGCGTCGCTTGCGCCACGGTGCGAATATAGTCATCGGGCAAAAGTAAACCGGCAGAGGTTTCCACCTGTGGTGCGAATACCACGGCAGGTTTTTCCTGGCGGATACGCTCGGCGACTTCTTCCGCGGGTACGGGCACAAACGGAGACTGCGGATCATCGGCATTCACGCGGCGGGCTTTAAGCACCGTGTGCTGGTCGGTCAAGCGGCCCATCTCGATAATCTGGGTCCAGCGGTAGCTAAACCAGCCATTACGGATCACCAGCGTTTTCTGATCCAAGGCGAACTGGCGTGCGACCGCTTCCATGCCAAAGGTGCCGCTGCCCGGAACAATCGCCGTCGAGTGGGCGTTATAGACCTCTTTCAGCGTGGTCGAAATATCGCGCATCACGCTTTGAAACTGCTGCGACATATGGTTGAGCGAACGATCGGTATAAACCACTGAGTATTCGAGTAGCCCAGTGGGGTCGACGTTGGGCAGTAAGGCCGCCATGGCGTTCTCCTTGATGAGTAGGCGTACATATCACGCGATATAAAGTGTCTTACAGAGTACGAGGAATTGTTAGACGAGGCCAGTGCAGCCGATGAGGTTCATGAGGCAATAAAAACCGCCGTCATGGAGACGGCGGCATACGCGACAACCAGCCTGATGCGGCAATAACCGCGGTAATGAAGGAGCCTAGCGTTGAGGCAATTGCTCGGGGCCAAAGGCGTCCGGCAGCAGTGTTTCCATGGTGTAGGTTTTGAGTATTTCGCCTTGGCGGGAGATGACCATAATTTGCGTATCGTTCGTGGCGAACTCACGAATGCGCTGACGGCAATCGCCACAGGGCGTGCACAGGTGCTCGCCCGGCCCCATCACATACACCTTGGCAAGTTCGCGCTGGCCAGCGGTTACCATCGCACTAATCGCCGATGCTTCCGCACAAAGCCCCTTGTAGTGGGCGACTTCGACGTTAGCGCCTACGAACTGTTGGCCGTCCGGGCACTCCATGATGGACGCCACGGGGTGGTCGGAATAAGGGACGTAGGCATTGTTCAATGCATCAAGCAACGTGTTGACCAGAGCAGAGTCTGCTTGGCTCATAAATGATTCCTCGGTTTAGCCTAATCAGGCGTTGGCGGCGTCGTCACGCAGGACGGTATCCAGCGCGATCACCATCATATCGTTGAAGGTGGTTTGACGATCAGCGCTGGAGAGCGCTTCACCTTTCAAAATATGATCTGATACGGTGCAGATGGTGAGTGCGCGGGCACCGAACTCGGCGGCAACGCCGTAAAGGCCTGCGGCTTCCATCTCGACACCCACAATGCCGTAGCGCTTCATCAGCTCGGCCATATCGGTCTGCGGGTTGTAGAAAAGGTCAGCCGAGAAGATGTTGCCCACTTTCACCGGCACATTTTGCGCCTTGGCGGCGGCCACGGCGTGGCTTGTCAATTCAAAATCCGCAATCGCGGCAAAGTCGTGATCGTTGAAACGCATGCGGTTCACTTTGGAATCGGTGCACGCGCCCATGCCGATCACTACGTCGCGAACGTTAACGTCGTCGCGTACCGCGCCGCAGGAACCCACGCGAATGATTGACTTCACGCCGTAATCGGTAATCAGCTCTTTAGCGTAAATCGAGACCGACGGAATACCCATGCCGTGGCCCATAACGGAAATTTTGCGGCCTTTATAGGTGCCGGTATAGCCCAGCATGCCGCGCACATCGTTTACCTGACGTATGTCGTCAAGGTAGGTCTCGGCAATGTACTTGGCCCGCAGAGGGTCGCCGGGCATCAATACCGTATCCGCGAAATCACCCTGTTCAGCATTAATATGCGGAGTAGCCATGTGGTTTCCTTATGTCTTGTTAAATGGCGCCATCAGGCAGCGTAAGATAAAAAGCTCTCGCCATCGTCCATTGCAGGGAGGTCGAAGTAATCCGCCAGCGTCTGGCCAATATCGGCAAAGGTATCGCGTGCGCCCATCGGCCCCGGCGCGAACCCAGCGCCGCTGACCATCACAGGAATGTATTCACGCGTGTGCTCGGTGCCTTCCCAGCTGGGGTCGCAGCCGTGATCCGCGGTAAGGATCAGCAGATCGTCATTATTCAACGCGGCGAGCAGCTCCGGCAGGCGAGCGTCAAAGTGCTCAAGGGCGGCCGCGTAGCCCGGCACGTCACGACGATGACCGTAGACCGAGTCGAAATCGACAAAGTTGGTCATGATCATGGTCGGGCGGTCGCCGGTTTCCATGGCAGTGCGCGCCACTTCACCCAGGGTCGCGTCCATCAGCGCATCGTGGCCGCTGGCTTTAACTTTATGGGTAATGCCGCAGTGGGCGTAGATATCGGCAATCTTGCCAATCGATACCATTTCACCACCGGCATCGGCGAGCTTTTGCAGTACGGTGGGCGAAGGCGGTTCTATGCTGTAGTCGCGACGGTTGCCGGTACGCGCAAAGCTTGCGCTGTCTTCACCCATGAACGGGCGGGCAATCACTCGGCCGATGTTGTAAGGCTCCAGCAGCTCGCGCACGGTTTCGCACAGTGCGTAAAGGCGATCTAACCCAAAGTGCTCTTCGTGAGCGGCAATCTGGAAGACCGAGTCTGCCGAGGTATACACAATCGGTTTGCCGGTTTGCACATGCTCGTCACCCAGGCGGGCAATGATTTCGGTGCCCGAGGCGTGGCAGTTGCCGATCACACCGGGCAGGTCCGCCGCCTGAACAATCTTATCCAGCAGCTCAGCAGGGAAGCTTTCGGTCTTGTCGCTGAAGTAGCCCCAGTCAAAACGTACCGGCACGCCAGCGATTTCCCAGTGGCCTGACGGGGTGTCCTTACCGCTGGAAATTTCCTGGGCATGCGCGTAGGCACCTTCGAGCACCTCGGGTAGGGCAACGCCTTCGGCAACAGTGCCGGTGCTATCCCGGTGGGCGTGAAACAGGCCCAGTTTGGCCATGTTGGGCAGCTTTAAGGGGCCTGAGCGCTCAGCCGTATCGGCTTCGCCACGCGCACAGGCGGCAGCGATATGGCCCAAGGTGTCCGAGCCTTCATCGCCAAAGGCGGCAGCATCGGCGGCGCTGCCAATGCCGAAGGAGTCTAGTACCAGCACAATTGCACGTTTCATGGCGTTTTCCTCGTCAGACGGTGCTAATTAAAGCTCTTCACCGCGATAAGTTTCCTGGAGCAGTGAATCAATCGTCGCTTCACCCGTGCCAATAGTGATGGCAGCACGCAGCTGGGCAGCGGCGCGGTCAGCCTGTTCATCGCTACGCGCGTGAACGAAGGCTAGCGGCTGCTGGCTATCTACCTGGGTGCCTAGCTCGGCAATGGCTCTGAAGCCCACGCTATGATCGATACTAGCGTCGTTACGCAGGCGACCGCCGCCCAGCTCCACCACACTCATGCCCACTGCGCGGGTATCGATGCGCAGTACATTGCCCGACTGCTCGGCATACACGGGTTTAACCACGTTGGCTTTGGCAAGGTAACTGTCGGAGCGCTCCATAAAGTCACCCGGGCCGCCCAGCTCGCGCACCATGCGCGCGAATACTTCGGCTGCCGCACCCGAGGTCAGGGCTTTTTCAAGCTGGCTCAGGGCGTCATCACGGCTTTTCGCCAGTTTGCCTGCCATGAGCATTTCCACGGCCAGCTCACGGGTGACCTGCATTACGCGGCTGTTGGGGCGCTCGCCGCGCAGCAGCTCCAGCGTCTCAACAATTTCGATCGCGTTGCCCGCACACGGTGCCAGCGGCTGGCTCATATCGGTCAAAAGCGCTGTCGTCGGTGTGCCGGCCTGGGTAGCAACCGAGGCGATGCTTTTGGCAAGTTCGTGGGACTTTTCCGTGGTGGGCATAAACGCGCCACTGCCGACTTTGACATCCATGACCAGTGCATCAAGGCCGGAGGCAAGCTTCTTACCCAGAATGGAAGCAGTGATCAGCGGAATGGACTCAACCGTCGCGGTGACGTCACGCACACCGTAAATGCGCTTATCCGCCGGTGCCAGGTTGCCGGTCTGGCCGATAATCGCAACGCCGGTGGACTTCACTACATCGCCAAAGCGCTCAGGGGCAGGGTAGGGGTCGTAGCCGGGGATCGACTCAAGCTTGTCCAGCGTACCGCCGGTGTGGCCAAGGCCACGGCCTGAAATCATGGGTACAAACGCGCCACATGCCGCAACCCATGGGCCGAGCACTAATGACACCAGATCACCCACGCCGCCGGTGGAATGTTTATCCACAACCGGTCCTGGCAAATTGAGCGAGTCCCACTGCATGACGTGACCTGAATCACGCGTGGCGGTGGTCAGGGCCACGACTTCCTCGCGGTTCATGCCGTTAAGAAATACCGCCATGGTGAAGGCGCCGATCTGAGCGTCGCTGATACGGTCATCGGCAATGCCCTGAATGAACGTTTTGATATCTGCCGCTGCCAGCGGGTTGCCATCACGCTTTAAACGAATCAGTTCCTGCGGGAGCATATTAGTAGCCTCCTTGTGGTGCCGCGCTTTCTACGCCGCCCAGTGTGTTCAGTAAATTGCCTAAAAGGCTCGATGCGCCAAAGCGAAAGTGCGCAGGGGTTACCCAGGCGCTACCCATGATCTTGCTCGCTAGCGCCAGGTACTCAGCGGCTTCTTCTGTGGTGCGTACGCCACCTGCGGCTTTAAAGCCAACGTCTTTGCCGCTTGCCTTAATGGCATTCAGCATAATCTCTGCGGCTTCCAACGTGGCGTTGGTGGCCACCTTGCCGGTAGAGGTTTTAATAAAGTCGGCGCCACCTTGAATGGCAAGCTCGCTGGCGCGTTTGATAAGCGCTGGCTCCTTGAGCTCGCCTGACTCAATGATGACTTTTAACTGGGCCTGGCCCGCACAGGCGGCTTTGCACATTTCAACCAGCTCAAGCCCGGTTTCTTCGTCGCCCGCAATGAGTGCGCGGTAGGGGAAAACCACGTCAACCTCATGGGCGCCCGAGGCAACCGCATCGCGGGTTTCACGGGCGGCAACCATGATGTCGTCACCGCCATCCGGGAAGTTGGTGACTGTGGCGATTTTTACCAGCTCGTTTAATTTGTGGGCAGTGAGTGCACGCTGAGCGGTCACAATGAACTGCGGATAGACGCACACGGCCGCCGGGTTGCCGTAAGGCGTTTTAAGCTGCTGGCAAAGTGCTTCGATGGTCGCGTCGGTATCGCTGTCGTTCAGGCTGGTTAAATCCATCAGGGATAACGCCTGGCGGGCAGCCTGGTTAAGTTCAATCGAAGTAGAAGCGGTCATGAAGTTCTCGCAAATCAGAAAATATAAACGGGCACTGCACAAAACCGCACAGTGCCCGGGACGTTAGACAGAATTAACTGGTAACGCTGCTTAACGCGATGAAAAAGCCGGCAATCGAGGCGGACATCAAATTGGA
The DNA here is from genome assembly GCF_003989825.1 of Vreelandella populi. Taxonomy (GTDB): domain Bacteria; phylum Pseudomonadota; class Gammaproteobacteria; order Pseudomonadales; family Halomonadaceae; genus Vreelandella; species Vreelandella populi. Next base: position 235,592 of record NZ_RZHE01000006.1, on the reverse strand, counting down.
CAATGTACCGGCCAATACGGCTTTTACCCCAAAGCGGGCTATTTCAGCGCGACGCGTGGGTGCAATGCTGCCCAATCCGCCCAACAAAATGGCAATGGAGGACAGGTTGGCAAAGCCACACAAGGCGAATGACAAGATGGCCATGGTATGGGGCGTCATTAACTGACCCGTCGCGGCGACCACCTGTTCCCCATCAATGTAGGGTGCCAGATTAATAAACGCGACAAACTCGTTAACCACCAGCTTCTGGCCGATAAAGGAGCCGGCAAGCGTGGCTTCTGCCCAAGGCACACCCAGCATGAAGGCGAGCGGCGCAAACAGCCAGCCCAGAATCATTTCAAGGCTTAAAGACTCAAACCCGAACCAGCCACCCACACCGCCCAGAATACCGTTGATCAGGGCAATCAAACCGATAAAGGCCAGCAGCATGGCGCCTACGTTGGCCGCCAGCATCAGGCCGGATGTAGCGCCGGAGGCCGCCGCGTCCAGCACGTTGGTGGGCCTGTCTTCCTGCTCCTGAAGCTCTTCATCGACCCTGGAGATACTGTCGCTGTCGGTGGCGTCCTGGGTTTCCGGCATAATCAGCTTGGCAAACAGCAGACCACCCGGCGCCGCCATGAAGGATGCGGCCACCAGATACTCCATCGGAATGCCCAGCGCGGCATAGCCTGCCAGCACGGAACCTGCTACTGATGCCAGACCGCCGCACATCACCGCAAACAGCTGGGAAGGCGTCATACGGGCGATAAACGGACGCACCACCAGCGGCGCTTCGGTCTGGCCCACAAAGATGTTTGCCGTCGCGGAAAGCGATTCAGTACGCGAAGTGCCCAGCGCCTTTTGCAGGGCACCGCCCAGAATCCGGATGACCCACTGCATGATGCCCAGGTAGTAAAGTACGGCAATCAACGAAGAGAAGAAAATGATGACCGGCAGAACCTTGATCGCAAACACGAAGCCGATGTTATCGACGTCTGCCAGGCCGCCAAACAGAAAACCGATACCGTCGTTGGCATAAACCAGTACCTGACTTACCCCGGCGGAGATGGTCTGTAGAACCGCCTGACCAAAAGGCACATAGAGTACAAAAGCACCGATACCTGCCTGAATGGCAAAGGCACCGAGCACCGTGCGCAGGCGAATCGACTTGCGATCATAAGAAAAGATCAGGGCGATGATCACAAGAGTGATCATACCAACCAAGCTCATAAGGAGTGTCATATGGGGATCCTTTGAGTCCGCGAGGGGGGCTCGTTTAAAGTAAGTTGAGCTTGACGGAGTAGATCATCGCGTTTTGATAATCGTTGGGCGTGCCCAGCTTGTTATCGGAGTAGCGATACTGAACGCCCGTGGTGATCAGGCCAGTGGGCTGCCACCAAAAGCTTAGCGCACCATTGGTGCCCACGCTTCCCGCCTTGTCGCCGACGTAGTTCTGCTCCAGGTAATCGTCGTCACGGCCAAAGGTCTGCTCGTGCCAGTTAGTCACGCTGAAGTTCTGATTCAAAGCGGCGAAATCATAGCCCGCGACCCAGCCGGCCATATAACCGTTCATGCCCGTGTAGCTATTACTTTGTACCCGTGCGGCGCCGATAAACGGTTTGAACCACAAACCGTTGGCGAAAGTAGTGCGGTATCCCAGCCCCAAAATTTGATCCTGTTCGCGGCTTTCATAGCCGTAGTCGCGGAAATCATAAACGTGGGCATAAAGGGATAGCGGACTATTGCCCAGGTAGATGTGGGAGGTTACCTTGCCTGCCGTGCGGAAGTTGTCCTTGCCGCCGCTTGATTGATCGAACTGGTCGTTTGTCGGATTTTCGAAATCAAAAAAGCCGTAGAACTCGCCCCAACTGAAGCCGGCACCGCCTTCTACCTCTACATAGGTGAAGTCGCTCTTGGCCGCATTTGAAGCGGTGCGGCGCTCAGTACCGTTGGACCAATCCAGGTAGTTGACCGAGACGTTGGCAAATGACCACAGCGGATGAAGTGGCTGGGAGTCGTTTGCCAACGCCGGGGTGATACCCGCCATTAATACGCCGACACTCAGAGTGGCGAGATGGGAAGTACGCATAAAAGTAGGAGCCGTCATGTAAGCCTCAAGAAAATTAACCACGATTTAGTCAGGATTGGAATTATGTGAACTGGCGTGGCTGTTAGAATTATAACATTGCGTGTTATTTTTTTAACGTCGATTTATAACAAAGCTGACTAACGTTATTTAAATGCGGCAGCTCTTGGGTGGGGGAGAGGGCAAGTGCTTGGTAAAGCGCGGGAAAAGCCCTGCCTTTAAAAGAGATGGTAATTGCGTGGCCGCTCGCGCAACATTATAAAAAACGCATAATAACGCCCTGTAAGGAGAGCTCTGCATGAACGACCGCAGTGCCCAGCGCCTGAACCTACTTGAGGAAACGCTTGCCGGTGGCGGTACGCTGCATCTGCGCGATGCCGCCATCTTGTGCGGCGTTTCGGAAATGACCATACGTCGCGACCTTTCAACGCAGCCTTCGTCGATGACGCTGCTTGGGGGGCGGCTGGTGATGACCCGCTACCCAGGCGTTACGCCGGTGTATGATCTCAACGAGCAGCAGGCCAGCCACTGTGCGGTGAAGCACGCCCTGTGTGAACGCGCGGCAAGCGCCATCGAAGAGGGCGATACGCTGTTTATCGACTGTGGCTCGACGCTGATTCCTCTGTTGGGCCAGCTTGGCCGTTTTGCCGAGCTGACGATCGTCACGTACGCACTTAACGTTGCTTCGTCGGTTGCCACGTTGCCCAACGTGCGTCTTATTCTTCTGGGTGGGGTCTACTGCGCTGCGTCTCAGTCGTTTGATAGTGACGATGTACAGGGCGCCATCGAGCGAATCGGTATCAATAAGGCGTTTATCTCAGCCGCCGGGGTCGACTGTGGGCGTGGCGTCAGCTGTTTCCATTTTCATGAGGTCGCCCCCAAACAGGCGGCCATTGCCTCGGCGTTGCAGCGTTTTCTGGTCGTTGATGCGAGCAAGTTCGGGGTTGTACGTCCGGCCTACTTCGCTTCATTGAACGATTTCGACACAATCGTGACTAATGAAGGGTGCGCACCTGAGCTGCTCGCCCGCTTTACCGGGCAGACGCTTCTGGTCAGCTCACCTCCCGCCTCAATCTGCCAGATGTCACACCCTTAGGTCGCACCCGGGTGCGTCAAATCGTCGCTTTGCTTCGCTGTTTAGATCAAAGGAAAATACGCCAGTTAGAACTGGCCTCCTTCATGTTAGGATGTCGGCTCAATCCGCTACCTGCTTCCTACCCCGGTAGCGCATATTTTTCCCGGAGCAAAGGCAGTTCATGCTGGTGGAGTGTTTTGGGAAAAGTATGGGGTGATAGTTAGTTGGCATATGGCATAACGTTTGGCTTGCTGTGTGGCGGCTAGTTTTGTAACGCAACTCTGACGAGATCGCACCATGCAACAACCTTCCTACTGGCGCAGGACAGGCACTCTGGTGCTCATTGCGCTTTGCTTGCTGCTCGCAGGCTGTAGCTCGGCCTTGATGGACCCAAAAGGCGTGGTCGGTGAAACCCAGCGTTCACTGATTTTGAGTTCTTTTGGCCTGATGCTGATCGTGGTCATCCCCGTTATTGTCATGACGATAGTGTTTGGTTGGTACTATCGCCGTAGCAATACGATGGCTGAATACCTGCCCGACTGGGCGCACTCTAACTGGATCGAAGCTATTGTCTGGCTGGTTCCGGTCGTCATCGTCGCCATTCTGGGCGTGATTACCTGGAAAAGCTCGCACGACCTTGATCCTCACCGTGCGCTTGAAAGCGACGTGGCCGAGCTTGAAATCCAGGCCGTGGCACTCGACTGGAAATGGCTGTTTATCTATCCCGAGCAAGGCATTGCAACGGTAAATGAAGTTGCCTTCCCGGTGGATACGCCCGTTCGTTTCCGCGTGAGCTCAGGTTCAGTAATGAACTCCTTCTTCATTCCTCAACTGGGCAGCCAAATCTACGCCATGGCCGGAATGGATAACGACGTTCATCTTCAGGCAAACGAAATTGGCACTTATGGTGGTCGTTCGACCAACTATAGCGGTGCTGGCTTCGCCGGCATGATTTTTGATGCTCACGTCACCTCAGACGCTGACTTTGACGCCTGGGTTGCTGAAGTTGCGCAGTCATCTGATACGCTGACCTATCCAGAAGGGTACTCTGAACTGGCGGAGCGTTCGTCGTTCCATCCCGTTGAGTACTTCTCTGACGTAACACCTGAATTCTATGAGCGCTTGGTGTCCAGCTTCCATACCGGCAGCGACCCTGACACCGACACTCAGGATGCGCCTCGCGCGCCAGCAATCGATAGCAATGAAGCCTATCAAACGACCGACAACCAAGCAGATGGAGAGGCCGAGGATGGCCAAACCGTCAGCAATGAGGCGGGAGAATAACCGTGTTCGGTAAACTAAGCTTAGAGGCCTTTCCTCTCCACGAACCCATTCTGGTGATAGCGGGTATCGTGGGAATTCTAGGCGGCGCGGCGTTGTTGGGCGCGTTGACCTATTTCCGTAAGTGGGGCTGGCTGTGGAACGATTGGTTCACCTCAGTTGACCATAAAAAAATCGGTATCATGTATTTCATTGTGGCGCTGATCATGCTGATGCGTGGTTTTGCGGATGCCTTGATGATGCGTACCCAGCAGGCGATAGCGGCTGGTGGCTCGGCAGGCATTCTGCCGCCTGACCATTATGACCAGATCTTTACCGCCCATGGCGTTATCATGATCTTCTTCGTCGCCATGCCAATGGTTGTCGGCCTAATGAACCTGGTGGTGCCGCTGCAGATCGGTGCGCGCGACGTTGCGTTCCCGTTCTTGAACAACCTGAGCTTCTGGCTGTTTGCAGTTTCGGCCATCCTGATCAATATCTCTTTGTTCGTCGGTGAGTTTGCCACTACAGGGTGGCTGGCTTATGCGCCATTATCGGGGATAGAGTACAGTCCCGGGGTAGGGGTCGATTACTGGATATGGGCGTTGCAGATATCCGGGATAGGTACCACGCTGTCGGGTATCAACTTCTTCGTTACTATCCTGAAAATGCGCACCAAGGGCATGACCCTGTTCCGCATGCCGATCTTTACCTGGACCGCACTGTGCTCCAACGTACTGATCATTGCTTCTTTCCCGATCCTGACCGCTACCGTGGCCATGTTGACCCTTGACCGTTACCTGGGGATGAACTTCTTCACGAACGACATGGGCGGCAACGTCATGATGTACGTCAACCTGATCTGGGCATGGGGTCACCCTGAAGTTTATATCCTGATTCTGCCAGCCTTCGGTGTGTTCTCTGAAGTAATTGCCACCTTTGCACGCAAGCGCCTGTTCGGTTACCACACCATGGTGTGGGCAACGATTGCCATTACTGTACTGTCGTTCATCGTTTGGTTGCACCACTTCTTCACCATGGGTGCAGGGGCCAACGTCAATGCCTTCTTCGGCATCATGACGATGATTATTGCGATCCCGACCGGTGTGAAAGTCTTTAACTGGATCTTCACTATCTTCCGTGGTCGTCTGGAACTGACCTCACCGGTACTGTGGACGCTTGGCTTTATCATCACCTTTACCATCGGTGGTATGACGGGTGTAATGCTGGCACTGCCGGCGGCGAACTTCGTGCTGCACAACAGTCTGTTTGTTATCGCTCACTTCCACAACGTTATTATCGGTGGTGTGGTGTTCGGTATGATGGCGGGTCTGACTTACTGGTTCCCGAAAGCCTTTGGCTTTGTACTGGATGAGAAGTGGGGCAAACGTGCCTTCTGGTGCTGGTTGATTGGCTTCTACGTTGCGTTTATCCCGCCGTATATCCTGGCCTTCTACGGTGCCGTGCGTCGTATGCAGTCGTACCCGAACGCTGAATGGCAGCCGTACATGATTATCGCGTTTGTTGGTGCGTTGATCATTATGGCGGGTATCGCATGTACAGTGATCCAGATCGTTATCAGTACGCGTAATCGCAAGGCCTATGAAGATGTAACGGGTGATCCTTGGGATGGCCGTACGCTTGAGTGGTCTACTTCATCTCCTGCACCGTTCTACAACTTTGCGCGTTTGCCGGTAGTTGGCGATATCGACAGCTTCTGGTCGCAAAAGCAGCGTAGCAACGAGCAGTTGGAAAATACACCTTACACCGATATTCATATGCCGAAGAACACTGCGGCAGGACCTATCATCAGTATTTTTGCGATGATCTTTGGTTTCGCCATGGTATGGCACATCTGGTGGCTTGCTGCGTTTAGCGCTGTAGGCATGCTGGTGAGCTTCCTGGGTCGGGTGTTTAACGACGATATCGATTACTACGTACCGGCTGCCGAAGTCGAGCGGATCGAGCGTGCCCATCAACAACGTGTGGAGGCGCAAGCGTAATGGCGACTGAAACGCTACATCACGATGCTCATGCCGATGAGCATGAGCATCACGATGCTGGTGCTACCAAGGTATTTGGTTTCTGGGTCTACTTAATGAGCGATTTGGTGATCTTCGGGTCACTGTTCGCTACCTACGCCGTGCTCATGAGGGGCACGGCAGGTGGACCGACCGGCGCGGATATTTTTGAACTACCTTTGATCCTTGGCGGTACGTTTGCCCTGTTGATCAGTAGCTTCACCTTTGGTATGGGCGTATTGGCAATGAATGCCAATCGCGTTGGCCAGGTGAAAATGTGGCTGGCTATTACCTTTATCCTGGGTCTTGGCTTTTTGGGGATGGAGGTCTACGAATTCCATCACTTTATCCATGAGGGTTGGGGCCCGGATCGCAGCGCCTTCCTGTCAGCGTTCTTTACGCTGGTAGGTACCCACGGTCTGCACGTATTGTTCGGTATGATTTGGATTCTGGTGATGCTGGTCCAGCTGTCGACCAAAGGGCTGAATGATGTGACGCGTCCGCGTATCCTGTGCCTGAGCCTATTCTGGCACTTCCTGGATATCGTCTGGATCTGTGTATTCTCCTTCGTCTACCTGATGGGAGTGCTGTGATATGAGCTCTTCTAGCCAATCATCCAGCCACGGATCGGTAAAGTCCTACGTTATAGGTCTTATCCTTTCTCTGGTACTGACCATTATTCCCTTTGGCGCTGTCATGCTGGGCTTGTTCAGCCTGCCAGTAAACGTGGGTATCATTGTTGTAACAGCCATATTGCAGATCCTGGTTCAGCTTGTGATGTTCATGCACTTGGACTTCAAGACTGAAGAGGGCTGGAACATGCTGTCCTTCGTCTTCACGGTGTCGATTCTCGCCCTGGTGGTAGGAGGTTCGCTGTGGATCATGCAGCATCTACATCTCAACATGATGATCGGCTAACCACCATGCCCAATCGGTGGCACGATTTGCTTGAGCTAACCAAGCCAGGAATCATCGGCGGCAATCTGATTGCCGCCCTTGGTGGCTACTTTCTAGCCGCGCATGGTGAGTTTGACCTGGTGACGTTTGCTTCGGTCATGTTGGGGATTGCTTTAGTGATCGCTTCAGGTTGCGCCTGTAACAACGTGATTGATCGCGATATTGATGCGCTGATGGCGCGCACGCGCCATCGCCCTTTAGTTAGGGGCAGCGTTTCTATCACGCAAGCTTTAGGTTTGTCGGCACTGCTGGGTATCAGCGGTGTGGTATGTCTGGCCTTGGGTACCAATGGCTTGACGGTCGCACTGGCGGTAATCGGGTGGGGCGTTTATGTCGGAGTGTATAGCCTTTATATGAAACGCCACTCCGAGTACGGCACTGTCGTGGGTAGCCTGTCAGGCGCCATGCCCCCGGTAGTCGGCTACTGCGCGGTGACGGGTACCTTCGATAGCGGTGCGATCGTTTTACTGCTGATTTTCTGTCTCTGGCAGATGCCGCACTCCTACGCGATTGCGATCTTCCGCTATGCCGATTACCAGCGTGCCTCGATTCCGGTGCTGCCGGTGGTTCACGGCATCAAGCGGGCCAAGCACCATATCCTGGGCTACATCGTGGCGTTTATTCCAGCCTCATTAGCCTTGGTGCTGGCAAGTCAGGCGGGTACCGGCTACCTATGTGTCGCGTTGACCATGGGTGGTTATTGGCTGTACTTGGCCATCTGCGGCTACCGTCTGGATGATGACGTACGTTGGGCCAAGCGTGTATTTGGCGTATCAATTCTGACCATCACCGCGATGAGCCTGGTGATTGTGTTGGAATCCATGGTACCCATGTGGACCTAATCTATTTGTACCAATCTATCCGCGTCAGGTAACTGGCAGGATTAAAAAAGCCCCAGGCAGTTAAACTGCCCGGGGCTTTTTCTTTTGGCTTGTTTACTGAGCCGCAAATACGACGATTCAGGCTTCCCGCTGGCTGGCCTGTATTGCGGTCAGGGCAATGGTATAAACAATATCATCGACCAGCGCGCCTCGGGAAAGATCGTTCACCGGTTTGTTCAAGCCTTGAAGCATCGGCCCAACGCTCACCACGCGGGCGCTACGCTGCACTGCTTTATAGGTAGTATTGCCGGTATTGAGATCCGGGAACACAAACACCGTGGCTCTGCCCGCTACCGGGGAGTCGGGGGCTTTCTGCTTACCCACGCTTTCAATCGCCGCTGCATCGTACTGAAGCGGACCATCGATGAGTAAGTGCGGAGCACGCTCTTTAGCGATGCGCGTGGCTTCACGCACTTTGTCCACATCCGCACCTGTGCCGGAATCACCCGTTGAGTAACTGATCATGGCCACGCGGGGTTCGATACCAAACGCTTCTGCTGAACGAGCGCTTTGCAGGGCAATTTCGGCAAGCGTTTCGGCATCGGGATCCGGGTTAACAGCGCAGTCGCCATACACCACTACCTGCTCAGGCAGCAGCATAAAGAAGATCGACGATACCTGACTGTACTCCGGGGCAGTCTTGATCAGCTGGAACGCCGGGCGCACGGTATTGGCGGTGGTATGAATCGCGCCGGATACCAGGCCATCCACTTCATCCAACTGCAGCATCATGGTACCGAGCACCACGTTATCCTGCAGTTGGGCTTCAGCAGTAAGTTCGTTAAGCTTGCCGCGTCGCCGCTCTACCATAGGCTCGATATAGTGGGCGCGACTGCTTTCGGGGTCGATGATGGTGAGCTCGTCAGGCAGCGTCAGACCCCTGTTGCGGGCCACATCCTCAATGCTCTCGCGGCTGCCCAGCAGCACGCAGTTGGCAATGCCGCGCCGCTGGCAAATGATCGCCGCTTCCACGGTACGCGGCTCATCACCTTCGGGTAGTACAATGCGTTTTTTGGCCTGTTGCGCCTGTTTGACCAGCTGGTGGCGAAACGCTGAGGGCGATAAGCGCTGCATATAACTGTTGCTCAGGGTGGTTTTTAGCCACTCCAGATCCAAATGCGCGGCCACATAGCGCGCTACCTGCTCGGCCCGCCCGAAGTCATCGATAGGAATTTCGCTGCTCAGCTGGCTCAGGTTCTGGGCGGTGGTCAGGCTATCGGTTTCAACCGCAAGAACGGGAAGCCCGGTTCTCAGTGCCGGCCTGCACATCTCGATCATGTTGTCGTTGGGCAAAAAGCCGTTGGTCAGCAGAATACCCGCCAGTTGGGTACCGTTCATGGTAGCCAGTGCCGAGGCCAGCACAACGTCATCACGGTCGCCTGAGGCAACCACCAGGCTACCCGGCGTAAAGATATGCAGCGCATTGGCAGCGCTGCGAGCGCATAGGCTAGTCGACAGTACCCGCCGACTAGCGGCTTCACCTTCATTCAAAAGCGTGGCATTAAGCGCGCGAGCAACATCCAGGGTACGCGGTGCGGTCAACGTTTTGCTATGCGGCACGATGCCGATTAAATGAAAGCTTTCGGTGGCAAGCGACGGCGAGTAACGGCGCAGTTCATTCAGCACCGGCTCTTCAAGCTGAGGCTTGATGGTGCCGGGCGCTGCAGAAAGGTCATCCTCCTGGCCGTAAGGCAGGTTTTTCATGCGCATTAAAATGCCGCCCAGCGTACGGGCGGAACTCACCCCGCCAAAGCTTCGCGCGTGCATATCCAGCTCTTCGGCAAGGCGCTGGGGTTCGTTCAGATCACCGGTGCTGACCAGAATAATGCGCGCATTAAGCGCGTGAGCCAGTTGGGCATTGGTCTGCGTGGCGTAGGTGGTGTGCTGGGTGGGCACTACGCCTTCCACCACGATCAGGTCCAGCGCGCTGCCGTCGCGATGGGCCTGCTGGGTCACTTGATCGAAAAGCTCCACCACGTTTTCCATCAGCTCGTCGGTCTGGTCATCGCGCAGCAGACGTTCCAGGCGGGCTTGGGAAATAGGCGAGGGCGGACGCTGGTTGAGCGTGCGTGAAACAAGCGCAGTTGAACGGTCAAGGCCCGGGCCGTTCAGCTCGTTTTGCATAAACGGTTTTAAAAAACCGGCTTTCAGACCGATGGTGTCGAGTGCTTGGATCAACCCTAGACAGGCAGACGTTAACCCAGCGCCTATGCTGGTGGGGACTAGCAGGATGGCCTGTGGCTGAGCAGCATTAGTCATGCCTGGGCCTCCACACACTGACGCGTTTCCATCGCGATACGGCCTTCTTCGTCGGTAGGAATCACCCACACTTCAGGACCCTGATGGTTTTCAACATCCAGCTTGCCTTCCTGGCCGCGTATCATCGCTTCGTTCTTCTCCTCATTCAGGGCAAAGCAAAAGTGGGGTAGAAGGCCGATTACCTGGCGGCGCACAATGGGGGAGTTCTCACCGATACCCCCGGTAAAAATAACGCCATCCAGCCTAGGCAGTGCGCAGGAAAGCGCCGCCAGCGATTTGGCAATGCGATAACAGAAAATGTTCAGTGCCAGCAGGGCGCCTTCGTGGCCATCTTCTGCCGCTTCTTCAACTTCGCGCATATCATTGGTCAGGCCAGAAAGCCCCAGCAGGCCGCTTTGCTTGTTCAGCACATCATCGATTTGATCCAACGACCAGCCCAGTTGGCGGTGCAAATGCGCGTGCAGACCTGGGTCAACATCACCGCTTCGGGTACCCATCACTAAGCCTTCCAGCGGGGTGAGCCCCATGCTGGTGTCTTTACTCTGATTATTCCACACCGCGCAGGTCGAGCAGCCGTTGCCCAAGTGTGCGGTTAGCCAGCCGCCAGCCCCGCGTGAGCTAAGGGCAGCCGCACGCTGGCTGACAAACGCATGGCTGGTGCCATGAAAACCGTAGCGGCGAATGCCGTGCTCGGCGTACAGACTTTCCGGCAGAGCGTAGCGGTAGGCCGTAGGCGACAGGCTCTGGTGAAACGCGGTATCAAATACCGCCACCTGGGGGAGCTCGGGAAACACTTTTTGGGTAGCGGCGATACCGGCCAGGTTGGCAGGGTTATGCAATGGAGCCAGGGCAGCGGTGCTTTGAATGGCGCTGACTACACTCTCATCAATCAAAGCGGCCTGGGTGAACTGCTCTCCTCCATGAACGATACGGTGTCCGATCGCTTTTGGAATGCGTCCTTCCAGACGCTCCAATATAGCGCTAAGGGCCTGGGTATGATCGGCATTGGGTAGCGGCTGATTGAACCGCTCGCCGACGCTGTTCTTACCCTTTAAACAGGCATCGGCACTACTCAGACGTTCCGCCAGGCCTGCCAGGCGCGGCGCTTCGGGGTCTGAGTCGATCAGCGCGTATTTAATGGAGGAAGAACCGCAGTTGATTACCAGCACCGGTACATTCATAGAAAGTGTCTGCCAAGGAAGTAAGGGTGAAGTTTGTACTTTAGTTTAAGAAGCCACATGGAGCATTAATACACGTCAGTATTTGTTTAGCCTTCTACACAAAATGCAGGCATGCTGGGCATTTGCCACCTTTAAAAAAGCCCTAGGGTGCCTATGTCTGCTTCATCGTCTGCTACGTCATTACCTCGCACATTACCCCGCCATTTAGCCATTCTACTATTGGCAACGGTGGGTACCATGTTTGCCGCTAACCACGTATCGGCAAGGCTCGCCTTTGATAACGGTACAGGCTTATTGCTCGCCGTGCTAACCCGCTCGGGGCTCGCCTGCATTATTTTATTCACCCTAGTACTGGTTCAGAAAAAAAGCCTGTGGCTGCCGCGCGGCACCTGGCCCTGGCAACTGGCGGTAGGGGTGCTGATCACCATTCAAAGCCTGAGCCTTTACTCCGCGGTGGCTAGGTTGCCGGTCGTCATCGCGCTACTTTTGGTCAATACCTTCCCCATTCAACTGGCACTCTTAAGCTGGGCGCTGGGGGGGCCAAGGCCAACCTGGCGCAGCTGTCTTATCATGGGCACGATTCTGATCGGACTGCTGGTGGTGCTGGATATTCCCATCTGGCTTGCCAGTGCTGATGATATGGGCCCTGGATGGGTAGCCGGCATTGGCTTTGGACTCACCGCGGCGTTTGCGTTCGCCTGTGCGCTATGGATTACCGAGCATCGGTTGGGCCAGGTGGGTAGTACGCTACGCAGCCTGTTAACCATGCAGACGGTGTTTTTCGCCATGGTGATAGGTGGCATTCTAGGCGTGGTGCCGGGCGGCATGAGCCTGCCTGAGAACAGCCAGGGTTGGCTGGGGCTGGGGTTTTTGGCTCTGCTCTATGCTACAGGGTTTTCGACGCTGTTCATTTTTGTACCGCGCCTGGATATGGCACGAAACGCCCCGGTGATGAATATAGAGCCTGTGGCCTCGCTAGTGATCGGCTACTTTGTGCTGGGGCAGATGTTAAGCCCGGGTCAGATGGTAGGAGGTGCCATGGTGGTGAGTGGAATTATTGCACTTAGCCTTTCCAGGCAGCGCTAAAAGTTGCGTTCTTTTAGCGTATGGACCACAATAGCATTGAGTAAAGAAACAGTGTTTTTTAATTGAGGTACTTGCTATGAAGATGACCGTATTATCACTCACCTCTGCGGCATTCCTGGTTGGCGCGAGTGCATTCGCGGCATCGGCACAGGCACAAACGTTTGGTTACCCTGAAGGCTATGTGGCAGGTGATGCCATGTTCTGGAGCCTGGACCCGGACCGCGGTTCATCGCGCGACGACGTAGGCTTGCGCCTGCGCGGCGGTGCACAGTTCAACGATTACTTCGCACTCGAAGGGCACCTGGGTACTGGCGGCTCTGACGGCGGCGCCGAGCTTGACTACCTGATTGGTGCCTATGCCAAGGGTATTGCACCTATTGCGCCAACCGCACGCCTTTATGGCCTAGTAGGCTTGACCGAGGTTGATTTTGATCTCGACCGTGAAAGCGGTTTCTCCTACGGCGTGGGTGGTGAAGTGGATGTCGCCAATAACTTGTCCATCAGTGCGGACTACATGCGCTATTTGGATAAATCAGCCTACGATTTCGATGCGGCAAGTGTCGGTTTGCGTTATCGGTTCTAAAGAATCTTAAAAGCGTTAATCGCTTTCTAACCCCAGGGCCATTCGGCCCTGGGGTTTTTTATGGGGAATAATTGCTCGCTCTTAGAATACTTACAGAGGGTTAACTTTATTGTTAGCTTGCTAATTGTTTGTTAGACTAAAGTATTCTATTGCACCTGCGCTACTAAAAGCGCCCGCTGCCTGTAAAAGGCGGCGAGAGATAACGAGTGAAACCCCCATGTCTCCTGATCAACGCTTTGCCCGCTGGGTAAAGGTGGCGCTGGCTGCCTTCGCCTTGTTATTTATCTATTTTCTGATCGCCGACAGCTTTATGCCGATGACCCCTGAAGCCAGGGTCATGCGTCCGGTAGCGCGTATCGCGCCGGAACTAAGCGCGCCGGTAAGTGAAGTGGTGGTCAGCGACCATCAGCAGGTCGCCAAGGGGGATGTACTTTTTCGCCTTAACCCCAAACCCTTTCTGATTGCCCTGGAGCAAGCCAGGCTCAACCGTGAGCAGGCCCAGCGTGACAACACCCGCCTGGAAGCGGAGCTTGCCGCCGCGCAGGCGATGCTTGCATCTGCCCAGGCGACCGCTGAAGAGCGTGCAGGCGAACGTCGTCGGGGAGAAGCGTTAATCGGACGGCAAAGCATTTCTCGCCAGCAGTACGACCAGCAGGTAGCAGCCGAGCATACCGCCCAGGCAGAAGTGGCCTCCGCCCAGGCGAAAATCGAGAGCCTGGAAGTGCAGTTGGGGGAAGAGGGCGATACCAACCTGCGGCTGCGTCAGGCCGATAATGCACTTGAAAAGGCGCAGCTGGATGTAGCGCGCACCGAGGTGCGCGCCATGGAAGCAGGCCAGGTGACCAACCTGCAGCTACAGGCGGGGGACTATGTGCAGGCGGGCCAGCCGGTGATGGCGTTGGTCACTCAGCGCGTAGATATCATTGCCGATTTTCGCGAGAAAAGCCTGCGTCACGTGCGTCCTGGCGATGAGGCCGCGGTGGTATTTGATGCCTGGCCGGGACACATATTCGAAGGACGGGTCAGCGCTTTTGACGCCGGGGTGCGCGAAGGCCAACTGGCCGCCGATGGCCAATTGGCCGATATTCCTACTTCTGATCGCTGGGTGCGTGATGCCCAACGCCTGCGGATTCATATTGCTTTGGATGAGCCGCTGTTAATGCCGCCTCCCAGCGGCGCTCGGGCCACCGTGCAGCTGTTGCCTGGCGAACACGCTCTGGCCCATCCGTTTGCCTGGCTACAAACGCATCTGATCAGTTGGCTGCACTATGTTTACTGATACTGGGTCTACTGATATCGGGTCTACAGATACCAGGTCTACTGATGCCGGGTCTAATAATGCAGGGTCTGCTGATACGGGAGCTGCCGATACGAAATCGACGGATTCCAGAGCGTGGTCAATCCATCGCATAGGGGCCTGGTTTTCAAAGCGAGTGCCTCGCGGTCGCGACGCTAACCCAGAGGCCCAGGCTTACCATGGCCTCAATGAAAACGGTCTGCGCCAGTGCCTGCGTGTGGCTGGTGGCGGCACGCTCGGGTTTGTCATAAGCCAACTGATGGGCTGGAACTACGGCGTATTCTTTACCGTTTTTCCCATGTTTCTGCTGGGGATGGTGCCGATCTTGAACGTCAGCATCATCCGTCAGTTTTTGGGCAACGTATCGGTGAATGCGTTGGAAGTCAGCATTGTGGTAGGCCTGCTCAAACACATGCCGGTGGCCATGACGCTGGTCGTGCTGTGCATGTTTCTATTCCGGTTTAGTTTGATGGCGAAAGGGCCGCTGTTTCTGTTTGGCGCCAACGGCGTTTTAACGCTGAGCATTTTGCTGCATTTTGCCAGCTACCCCAGTGTGGATTTAGCCGATTTGCTGACCTCGAATTTTGTGGCCAGTGTGCTCGCCGTGTTGATCGCCATGCTGATGTATACCCTCTTTCCTGATATTGAACCGCGTCAACCGCCACCCAAAGGCACAAAGACGCAGGCACAAATACGCCATGAAACGCTCATCGGGGGTATAACCGCCACGCTTTCGTTTGTTGTGTTTCAGATATTTGATTTGCAGGGCTCGCTCTCGGCGCAGATGGCAACGATTCTGGTGCTGTTTGCCATGGGGTACGCTGGCGCACGCGTGTCGGCGCGTAAGCGTGCCATTGGCACGCTATTAGGGTGCAATATGGCGCTCGTGATGCAGCTGCTGTTATACACCCAGAGCAATCATTTCCTACTCGTAGTGTTGCTTTACTGGCTGGGGTTGATGCTCTTTGCCCGAGCGCATGTTCGTGAGGGCGGTGGCTCTGGCGTGGGGTTTGGCGGTATGACCACGCTGGGTATTTTATTTGGCCAGTCGTTAGGGCCTAACCAGGATCTTGTATATAGTGCGCTTTACCGGTTCTCCTCCATGAGCGTGGCGCTCGTGTTAACCCTGCTCGTCATGGCCTGTTTGCATTATCTGCTCAATATTTGGGAGCCAACGCAATTACCTGAAAGAAAATGAGGCAACTTTTTTAACAAAGGCTACTCTAATAATGCAGCTGTAATGTGAAGGACGATGTATCTCCTCCATTCAGCGTGTTTCCTACTAACGGATTAGAGGTGTATAGCATGAGTGGAAAAGACGATAAAGCAAAAGGCGCAGCTAACAAAGCCGGTGGTAAAGTTAAAGAAGCCGCTGGTAAAGTAACCGGTAGCGACAAGACTGAAGCCAAAGGCAAGGCCCAGCAAGTAAAGGGTGAAGGCCAGAAAGCTAAAGGCGGCGTGAAAGATAGCCTTAAGAAAAAGTAATCTTGCCGTGTTAGCGTAACACGTCGACAACAGGGGCCTTTAGGCCCCTGTTTGCGTTTGTAAGACCATTCAGTAAACAAACACCATCCCCTACCTAACTAGTTATCTCCTCGATAATTAAAGTCCTTGACGGATTAAATACATGAATCTAAATATATAGACAGACCTGTCTGTTCAAGGATGTTTTTTGATGACTGCGCAATTATTGTCAGCCTCCCGGCCTCGCGAGCGTATTATCGAAACTGCCAGCCGACTATTTTTTCGACAAGGATACTGCGCTACGGGTATCAACCAGATTATTAGTGAATCGGGGGTCGCTAAAGCCAGTTTTTATGCGCATTTCCCAAGTAAGGAGTTACTGGCTATTGCTTGGCTTGAGCAGCGCGAAGAGAGATGGATACAGCAGCTAAAGGAGCGAATTGCGCAGTGTCCATCGATCGATAAGCGTGTCGCCGCCATGTATAGCCTGTGGGGCGACCAGATTCGCAATGAAGGCTATCGCGGCTGTGGGTTCATCAATATGGCCGGAGAGTTCAGCAACGAGGAAAGCCCCATCAGAGCACTTGTACGTGACCATAAAGACCGCGTAAGACACATCATTGCCAATGATGTGCTAAGTGAATACCAACCCAGGATGAAGCCTAGCGACTTCGATGAGTTGGTTAATGCTATTTACTCACTTTTCGACGGCGCCATTATTCAAGCGCAAAATTTTATGCAGGATTGGCCAATTGATTCTGCATTGAAAGCCTCCCTCAAGCTACTTTCCCAGTCTCTCCCAGAGGAAGGCTAGTCAGGTAATTGATTAATACGTTTTGAGCGTGATCAAACGTTCATTGATCTATTAACGTCGCGCCATTGGGAGGCTTGGAAATATGTACTTGCCCCTCTTTCTAAAACGAAATTCAGCCTTTAATGTGATTGGCGCTGGTCTCTTGATCGTGGCGGCTACTTACGGATTGTCGCGCTATACCTACGGGCTGTTTGTGCCTGCTATTAGAGATGATTTCGGTTTAAGCCAAGCCGCAGTAGGCGCTATTGGCAGTGCCTCTTATCTGGGGTATCTATTGGCAACCCTTATTAGCCCACTACTGGTGCGTCGTTTTAGCCCTCGCTTGCCGATTATAGTGGGCGGAATAACCGCAGCGCTGGGCATGTTGTTGGTCGCCCTGGCCACTAATCCTATAGGACTGGCCATAGGCGTTACGCTTGCCGGTTGCAGCCCAGGGTTGGCTTATCCGCCGCTTTCCGATGCCATAAAGCAGCTGTGCCGCGCCGAAAAGCAGAACCGCTATTACGCCATCATTAATTCTGGCACCAGTTTCGGGGTGATGGTTTCTGGCCCATTGGCACTTATCGCAGGCCCCCGTTGGCAGTTGGCTTGGCTCTGTTTTGCATTTATCGCACTCATTGCCACCCTGTGGAATTTCCTGATAATGCCGGGACCTACGCGTGAAGCTACCCAACATGAGCCCTCTGATAATAAAGCAACGTCGGGTGGCTTAAGCGACGACCGCGAATCCATATGGGCGCTGCTGAGGCGTAAGTTGAAGAACGAATCGGTGCTACGTTTACTGCTGGGCGCATTGTTGTTCGGGTTGGTAACGTCCGTTTACTGGACGTTTTCGGTGGAATTGATTGCGAGTGAAAACAGGTTTTCTGAAACAGGCCGAGTGATATTCTGGGTGGTCGTGGGTATTGCCGGTGTGGCGGGAGGGCTGGCCGGAGAGCTGGTAACCCGCTTTGGACTGGCTAGGGTATTGCGATGGGCGACACTGGCTATTGCTGCGTCAATAGCCTCCCTCACTATAGCGAGTGACGGAATGCTAGTGCTCACCATGTCGGCCGTGGTGTTTGGCGCCACGTTTATACTAATCACTGCCCTGTATGGTATCTGGAGCGTCAGCTGTTTTCCTGAAGCACCCTCTACTGGCTTTGGGCTGACCTTTTTTCTTATTTCAGCCGGGCAACTGATATCGCCCACCCTGGCTGGGCTGGGTGCAGAGCTTTGGCAAATGACCAGCGTATTTCAGATCACCGCTCTATTTTGTTTAGGTATTTTGTTGTTACTGCCTACCCAAGATGTATGGAGTATGTAAGCGATAACACAAACTTTAATAGAAGGCCGTACTCTAGCGCCCGCCTTATCGGCGGGCGCAAACAACTATAACGCTCACATTGACGAGCGAACGTTACACTTCCTGATACAACTTGCTGCCTTCTTGGCGAAACTTCTCCGCCTGCTCCTCCATGCCGCGCTTGACTGACTCCGCGTCGCTGGCGCTTTCTGGAGTGCGGTCGCGATAGGTCTCTCGTACCTCCTGGCTAATCTTCATCGAGCAGAACTTCGGCCCGCACATGGAGCAGAAGTGCGCTACCTTGGCCGAATCCTTGGGTAGGGTTTCATCGTGGAATTCCCGCGCGGTGTCCGGGTCCAGCCCCAGGTTGAATTGATCTTCCCAGCGAAACTCGAACCGCGCCTTGGAAAGGGCATTATCACGCCGCTGTGCCGCCGGATGGCCCTTGGCCAAGTCCGCCGCGTGGGCGGCAATCTTGTAGGTAATGATGCCGGTCTTTACGTCGTCTTTATTGGGCAGGCCTAAGTGCTCTTTCGGCGTGACGTAGCAAAGCATCGCGCAGCCAAACCAGCCGATCATGGCGGCCCCAATGCCCGAGGTAATATGATCGTAGCCCGGTGCGATATCGGTCACCAGCGGCCCCAAGGTGTAGAAGGGCGCTTCATCGCAGTACTCAAGCTGCTTATCCATGTTCTCTTTAACAAGGTGCATGGGCACGTGACCAGGCCCCTCGATCATCACCTGCACATCGTGCTTCCAGGCAATATGGGTCAGCTCGCCCAGGGTCTTGAGTTCGGCCATTTGCGCTTCGTCGTTGGCATCGGCGATTGAGCCGGGGCGCAGACCGTCACCCAGTGAGAACGCCACGTCGTACTGCTTGCAGATCTCGCATATCTCCTCGAAGTGGGTGTAAAGAAAGCTCTCTTGATGGTGGAACAGGCACCACTTCGCCATAATCGAACCGCCTCGAGAGACAATGCCAGTTACGCGGTTGGCGGTGAGCGGTACATAGCGCAGCAGTACGCCCGCATGAATGGTGAAGTAATCCACTCCCTGTTCGGCCTGCTCGATCAACGTATCGCGAAAGACTTCCCAGGTGAGGTTTTCAGCCACGCCGTTGACTTTCTCCAGCGCCTGATAGATCGGCACCGTGCCGATGGGCACCGGCGAGTTGCGGATGATCCACTCGCGGGTTTCGTGGATGTTCTGCCCGGTGGAAAGATCCATAATGGTATCCGCACCCCAGCGAATGCCCCAGGTCATCTTATCGACTTCTTCTTCAATCGAAGAGGTGACCGCCGAGTTACCCAGGTTCCCATTGATCTTGACCAGGAAGTTACGCCCGATAATCATCGGCTCGCTTTCCGGGTGGTTGATGTTATTAGGAATAATCGCCCGGCCGCGGGCCACCTCCGAACGAACAAACTCCGGCGTGATCTCTTCAGGAATGCTGGCGCCGAAGCTTTGGCCGCGATGCTGGTGGCCCAAGATTCGCTCCACCTCAGCATCGCCCAGCGCTTGGCGGCGCTGGTTCTCGCGCAAGGCGATAAACTCCATTTCCGGCGTGATAATCCCTTGGCGGGCGTAGTGCAGCTGGGTGACGTTCTTGCCTGCTTTAGCTCTGCGCGGTGTGCGGGGTAAATCAAAACGCAGCTGGGCAAGCGTGGGGTCGTTGGCGCGGCGCTTGCCGTAATCAGAGGTGAGCCCCTCCAGAAACTCGGTATCCCCGCGCTCTTCGATCCACGCCCGACGAAGTTCGGGCAGGCCACGGCGCAAATCTATCTGGGCGTTGGGGTCGGTGTAGGGGCCGGAGGTGTCGTACACCAGCAGCGGCGGGTTCTGTTCATCGATGCCGGTGGTTTTGGTCGGTGATAGGCTGATTTCCCTAAACGGCACGCGGATATCCGGCCGCGAGCCTTCGAGATACACCTTGCGCGAGCCGGGCAGCGGGGCAATGGCGGCGGCATCCACCTGGGCGGTTTCGGCTAGAAAGTGGCTAGTTTTACTCATGGCATTTTCCTTCTGTTGTGGTTGTTGTTCGGGTTTAGTCAGTCAGGTCGTGATCAAGCAGTTCCAGGCCCATCTGCCAGAAATCGATTTCCAGGCGAGTGGCGTCACGAAATATCTTGGTGAGTTCGTCAAAGCGGGCAGGGGTAACGTCGGCAAGACGAGCATCGAGCCATTCAAGCTCCGCCTGCATGGCGGACTGAAACTCCTCACTTTCGTACATCGCAATCCAGGCATCGAACGGGTTATCGCCACCGCGCACTGTGGAGGATTGCGCGTTCAGCCAGTTGGCGATCTCGCCATAGCCCACCAAGCAGGGGGCAAGCGCCACGTGTAAATCCAGCAGGTCACCGCGGTTGCCGGTATCCAATACGTAGCGGGTGTAAGCCATGGTCGCCCGGGATTCTTGCAGCTTGGCAAGCTCGTCCTCGGAAATACCCCATTCGCGGCAAAAGCCCACGTGCATACCCAGCTCCACATCCACAATGGTTTTCAAACCTTCATGGGCCTGGCGCAAATCGGCAAGGGTGGGGCTTTTATAGGCGGCCAGCGCGTAGGCGCGGGCGAAGTGGATCAAAAACAGGTAATCCTGCTTTAGATAGTGGCGAAACGACGCTTCAGGCAGCGTGGCACTACCCAATTGGCGCACAAAATCGTGCTCAACATAGGCGCGCCAATCGTTATGGCAGGCAGTGGTTAAATCAGTAAAGCGATAGCCCATACATCCTCCGGGAGTAATGATCCGAAGGGCAGGCGAGAAGATCGAGGAAATGGCACGAAAGGGTGGCGAGCGATCGTGGGAGAGAGCTAGCCGGCGCCATCGCTTGATCCCTACGCCGGTACCCGCGCTGCGAACTTATTGTAAGCAACAGCGCATTAGCCGGATCAGGTTCAGCGGGACCAGCGCTTGGCAGCAAAAAAAAATTGCTACGCCCTGCGCCATCTCAGCCGGATATCACCGGCACCCCGTCAAGCAGTATCCAGCGCAGTGTAGGAGGCGAGTGGGGGAGATGCAAGTGGGCAAGTGACGGCGCTGCGTGTTAGTTTCGATTAGATAAGGCTATTAAAATTCAACACCGCAGCGTGTAGCGATTAGAGAATACTGACATTGACCACCAACGATAAGAGGGGCTGGGAAGCCTTCTATTGCGTCAATCAAACGCGAGACGCCTCGCCACTGTTACGGCCTGCTCTAGGGGAGGAGTGCTTACCTAAAGGCAGCGGCCATGCCATTGATCTAGGGTGCGGAGGCGGCATCGAAACCGCGTTACTGCTGAAGGCGGGTTGGTAACGCATCACTGGCATCGGTTTGATCTTATCTTGAGAAAGCCAGTGGTTTAAACGGAATGCCTGATTCTGTGTGGCGGCTGCTACGTGCTTTTCTATCGTTAGATGCCCCAGCCATTGTCCAACTTAAGCGCCCGTTATTAAGGCAGGGCGCCGCATTCCATGAAAGCGGATGAAGAAGCGAATCCAATGGTAATACGTCTGCTCGGCGCGAAGGCCATAACGTTTTACTCGCAAGTAGCCCTAACCCTGTCCATCAGCTTCGTAAGGTTGCCCTATTTCAGTTACCATATGTATTTTTATACAGTTTTATTGGGAGTTACAAATCACGCCAGCGCGCGAATGTTGGATATGATGCCAAATTTTTCTTTGCTGCCAAGAAATCAATAGAGTCGACTTGATCGATCTGGCTGAGTAACCTCATGAACGCGATGAGTTATTTATTGAGGTTATGCAGCCGGGCGTATAATCACTGTTAGCCAAGCGAATGGAGATCATGCTTTGAGGAAGGTTTGGAAAGATCCTGTATGGAGTTCCGTAATTGCGGGAATAATCCTTGCCGCTATTCTTGCTGTAGGGCAACATTTTTTTGGGCTCTGGAAATATGTCTCTTTAGGTGCAGAATGGCTTTGGTCGACTATTACCGTTAACGTTCCTATTCCGCTTTGGCTCCTCATAATCGGTATTCCTATCCTCGTCTTGCTCATCCCGGTGATTACGAAACTGATTCCAAACAAGGAGCCAAGTTTCACAAAATATACAGGTGACCATATTCTAGGAATTGACTGGAGCTGGAAGTGGATTCCGCCGAACAAATTCCGAGCTGAATACAAGTTCGATGAGCTGACGCCTCGCTGTCCAACCTGTAAGTCCGTATTGAATGTTAACGATTATGATGGTCGACTTGTTTACTGCATCAACGACTCTTGCAAATGGCAATGGCCTCTGGCATCACAACGATATGTTTACCATTATGCAGGCCACCGATCTGATGCAATCGATCACTCATCAAAGGTGAATGAGCGAGTAATGAAGGAAATTGACCGGAAGCTACACACTGGTGAGTGGGAAAATGGCTAACAATTCGCTTTTGTCGGGTAATTTCTCCATCGCTCTGCGATTCCAAAATTGCCGCAAAGCTCGGTGTTAGCTGTCACTCAGCTCATAGCTCAAAGGTACGGAGTAGGATGAAAACAAAAACGGTAGCAAGCATCGCGTTGATCCTGTTGGTTATGGGCGTGCTAACAGTGTTGCTTGTTTTATCTTTCTCGACTCTAACGACTCGGGAAACAGGATTGATGAGTACTATACTCACATTGCTGTCGATTCTCGCCACATGGATAGTTTCTTTCCTTTACTCTGAATCGATCCACAGAACTTCCATCTCGGAAGCTAAAGAGTCCCACCAAGAAAATCTCAGAACTTATGCCTTAAAAGCGTCTGAGAAAGTGACAAACCTATCTGATCAGCTATCGCAACTGAGCGCTTTCTTAGAGGAAGAACTCAACGCCAGTGACTTTGAAACTATTCAAGAACTAGTTAATAGTCGAGAACAGCGCATAGTAAGCGCTATACAAATGCTGGCAATGTTAAAGTCCGTAAATGATACGTCGTTAAGTGATTGGCAGGGAGTAATTGGTGAAGAGCTAGAAGAACAAAGGGAAGAAAAGCAGGAACTACAAGAATACGTTCTTGAGCTTACCGATAGGCTTGAAAGGGTCTTGGAAAGAGAAGCTAGCCAATCTGAGAAAAGTGAAAAAGAGAAAGAAATTCAACTGCTTTCGTTGCGAAATGACTTATCAAAAATGATAAATGAGGTCTCTGGAAGGCGCCCAGTGCCAAAGATTGCAAGAAAGTCAATCCATAAAGATATATCTATAAAATGCCCCAAGTGTCAATCGGAATTGAGCTACCGACAAAGGGCAAAGAAAAACACAGCAAAGAAAGTGGAATGCAGCGAATGTAAATCTAGATATGTATCTCTTTATGATGAGAGCAAGGGCAGTTTCTACCTTGAAGTAAGTAAAGATATTACGGAAGAAATTGAGTGTGAAGATTGCTCGTCAGTAATCACTACCATGCTTAACTCATTTCCTGGATCAGTTTCAAATATGGATTGTGACCAGTGCGAAGCTAAATATAGATTAGTTCGTTATCATAACGGTGAGGTAAGGCTGAAAAGAATAGGCATAGCTCCTTCCAGCGGAATGAAGCTAACTGATGCAATTATCGATAAAGTTAGGTTACAGCTTCCAAGTCAACCATGGCCACGACATATCCACAAGACCGTCGCTCAAAAACTAGGAATATCTAATGGAATGGCTCAAAAGGCCATTCGCAGGCTCATTGAAAAAGGTGTTTTTAAAGAGCAAATAAACGGACAACTATATGAATTGCATAAGGTTTCTGAATATGGCGGCTAATAAGAAGTGCAGGCACGGCGATCCTCTAACATTGTGCCTTCAGCTTCATGCCATGGGCACGCGTGCTGAAAGCGTTATGCGCTACTTGCCCTAAGGAGAGACCTCATGAAAAAGGCTTTTTGTTTAGTTTGTTTCCTCGTTTTTTTACAACCAGCTTTGGCAACTAATGATACTGAAATAGAGTCCGCTTCTTTGTGGCTGGAAACGATTGATGCTGGCGAATATGAAGAAAGTTGGAATCTGACGGGCTCACTGTTTCAGAATCAGTTGTCAGTTGCTCAATGGGTAGAAGCTTTAGTGCAGGTGCGCCAGCCTTTAGGTGAATTAGAAGATAGAGAAGTGAGCAGTACAACGTTAGCTAATTCCTTACCTAATGCTCCTGACGGGGAATATATTGTCATTACCTATGCTTCAAGTTTTGAGCATGAGGACAATGCGATAGAGACGGTAACATTGAGAAGGGAGGACGAAGAATGGCTACCCGTTGGGTATTTTGTGCGGTAGTACACAACAATCGCCAACAGTTCTTCCCTATGGGCCTGGACCTCGCTTCGTACGGCCACTGATGCGGGTATTAGGTCGAGAGGAAACCTAGAGGATATGCCAAATTCAGTGATACCAGATGAAGCAAAACAGGCACATTCAATCGTTGAAAATGTGCTTGGTGAGTCCATCGTTGGTATTTATCTCTTCGGCTCAGCTGTCGTTGGCGGTTTAAAGCGTGATAGCGATGTAGATATTCTGGTTGCTGTTTCTAACCCGCCTACCTTTGAGCAAAGGAAGACCTTGGTTGCACAGTTGATGGGCATATCCGGCGCGATAGGAAATTCACAGGCTATCAGGCCGTTGGAGCTGACGGTGGTGTCGGCTTCTGATGTCGTGCCTTGGCAATTTCCGCCTCGGGCTGAATTTGTTTACGGGGAGTGGTTACGAGCGCAATTCGAGGCCGGAAGCATCCCGGAACCCGTCCGTGATCCTGATCTTGCCATTGTTCTGAAGAAGGTAAGGGATAACAGCCTGTCGCTGTATGGAAAAAAGTCCACCGAGGTTTTCGAGCCGGTGCCCGTGACTGATATTCAAAAAGCCATCCGTGATTCGTTACCTAACCTTCTAAACGACATCGAAGGCGACGAGCGCAATGTGGTCTTGACCTTGTCGTGCATGTGGTTGACCGCTGAGACAGGTGACGTTGCCCCAAAAGATGTCGCCACGGCATGGGCTGAACATCAGGCACCTGGTGAGCATGCAGCTTTGTTGAAGTACGCCCGCGAAGGCTACCTTGGAAGAGTGAATGATCGGTGGGAAGGCAAGCGCGAGGGCATGAAGGCGCTGGTGGCTTATATGAAAAATAACATTGAAAGAGCCTTGATGCTCTGTAGTGAGCGAAGCTATTAAAGGCACAGGTATAAATTTTTTGCTGCTCTATAAATTTGCTTGTGCTGCAAGCGTGATATTACAAGGAAGTGGTGAGTCGTGAACGAAGAAGAATCACTCAGCAGGGCAATTTATGAAGAGGTGGCTATTTTCCCATATAACAAAAACTGGCCGCTTTTGTTTGAAGAAGAGCGCGATCGCCTTCTTCATTTGTTTCCTGGTAGATTTTTGGCGGTCGAACATATCGGAAGCACTGCTGTACCAGGCCTTTCAGCCAAACCTATTATCGATATCCTAGCGGGGGTCGAGGCGATGCAGTGCGCTGATGCTCTGCTGGAACCTTTGTGCCAGGCAAAATACACGACATCAATGGAGTTCAACGCTTCATTAGCTAGGCGACGCTGGCTTATGCGATGGGCTGAAGGACGTCGAACACATCACTTGCATCTTGTAGTTTATGACAGTCAAGAATGGCAACAGCGGTTAGCTTTCCGTGACAAACTCCGTACTAACTCTGGAATAGCAAGAAATTATGAGCAGAATAAACGGGCATGGGCGGCTGAATTTAGTTCGGATAGAGAGGCTTATACTGCGGCGAAGAGTGATTTCATAAGGGGAACTCTGAGCAGTGCAATATAACTATGCCAAGCACGCCGAAAGCCTTCTTCATGGTAGCGTCGCCCTCACTACAAAGCTGTATTGGAAATGAGTGCGCAATGGTGCCAAAGTCGAGCCGAAGAAGGTGGCTCCTTCCACCATGTTGACCAGCGCCATGCCGCTGTCGGAAAGCCCGAAGGCCAAAGGCACATCAATAGACGTGAGAGAATCACCATGGCACCCCAGCCTTGGGCAGTCCCTAACAAGCATTGAGTGATTTAATCGTTATGACGTTGAAATCACCCCAACACTTGCGGATTAAGCTGCCACACACTCCAGGTCAGCGCACAGGCCAGGCTGACCCAGCCGAGATAAGGCACCAGCAGTACACCCGCCAACGGCTTGAGCCGCCAAAACATCACCAGCGTAATTAAAATCAACACCCAGAGCGCGACTACGCCGATAAAGGCGATAGCGCCCAACTGCCAAGCGAAGAATAGCCAGGTCCAGAGGGCGTTGAGCGCTAGCTGTATTATGAATACCACAAGCGCGGGCCGTGCGCCGGGTTCGCGCCAGGCAAGCCAGGCGGCGATGCCCATCAGGCCGTAAAGCGTCGTCCACATTGGCCCGAAGAGCCAAGTTGGCGGCGCCCAGGCGGGTTGTTGGAGTGATTCGTAGAAAGACGCGGCGTTGATGGAAGCCACGGCGCCTATGCCGGCGGCGATATAAGCCAGCACCAGCCAGCCGACCAAGCCCAGAATCTGCTGTTTGCGTGAGAGTGTGCGCATGTAAGTTCCTGCTGCAAAATATGAAAATTAGTTCAAGCGTAGTGCAGCGCAGCGGGCTCGGCCATGGTGGCGATGCATGAATAAAAGACGCTGTGGTCATCATGACGAAAAAGGAAATCGCATGCGCGCCAACCCTGATTGGAAGCCCTTGGCTATCGTGGGAGCCGTTCTGCTGATGAATGGCTTCGTGTTTCTACTGATAACACTTTCCGCGCCGGGCGGGGCGCTATGGGGTGCGGCGCTGGGGTGTCTGACCGCGGGTATACCGCTGTTGCTGACGGGATGCATCAAGAGGGCGCGGTTTGAAAAATTAAATCCCGCTGGTCAGGCGTTACCCAGTACGTTCGAGGTAACTGATGATTACCGGTGAATGCCTCTGCGGCGAGGTGAAGTTCGAGATCGAAGGGACGATTCCCAACCTTTACCAGTGCCACTGCTCTTTATGCCGCAAAACGACAGGCTCTACCGCCAATGCGGCAACCTTTGTCAGGGAAGTGGATTTTCAATGGGTAGCCGGTCAGGCCGGTATTCGCTCTTTTCAAAGGCCAACGGGCTATCGCAATGATTTCTGCTCGGTATGTGGCAGTTCAGTTCCCAATAAGCTGCGCGATACGGCGTTGATGTGGGTACCGGCGGGCTTGCTGAATGAAGAGACCACCTCCCGCGTGGCGGTTCATCTTCACCTCGACTCTGCGCCAACATGGGCACAAGAAGCACTTCACTGACAACGCTTCGATAACTCTCCCGAAAGTCTGGCGGCACTCAACGAGGCCCTGCAGTAGATAAATGAGCGAGCCTGTTACTGACAAGGAGTGTTTCCATGATACGTGCATGCCAAACGTCCGATATCGAGCCGGTCCTCTCCATCTGGCTTGCCGCTTCTATTCAAGTGCATGACTTTATCGAGCCTGGCTTTTGGGAATCGAAGCTGGACGATATGCGCCATCTTTATCTTCCCGCCTCCGACACCCGTGTTATGGAGGTTTCAGGACGGGTAGTGGGATTCTACAGCCTGTATGAAAATACGCTGGCGGCGATTTTCGTACAGCCTAGGCTTCACGGCCAGGGGCTTGGCACGGCGCTGCTTGATGATGCGAAAAACCGGAGGTCGAATTTACAGCTCACGGTATACGCCAGGAATGCGTCCAGCATTCATTTTTATCGCCAGCACGGCTTCGTGACAGCCGGTGAGCAGTTGGATGAGCATACGGAAGAGCCAGAGCTTGTGATGCAGTGGTCAAGTGCGTGTTTGCGTTGAGACTTCACTAGTCGCTTGAAGCGGCATGTCTGACAATTGCTGCCATACTCTTCATGTCACTAAATCCATGGAAGAGAGGAGCGACACAATGGTACGTCCGATTTTTGCACGTACGTTACTGGTGAACTGTATGGGCGCCGCGCTCGCGGTTGGCTACGTCGGCAGCGCCTCGGCTGAAGACGCACCTGAATACGACGGCGAACTGTCCAGCTTCGAATATGCCTACCCGGTCAAGCGGTTCGAGTTCAGCTCCCAGGGTCAGGAGTTGCAGATGGCCTACCTGGATGTTCAGCCGGAAAAGGGCAGCGCCAACGGCCGCACGGTGGTGCTGATGCACGGCAAGAACTTCTGTGCGGGCACCTGGGAAGACACCATTGAAGCGCTGACCGATGCAGGTTACCGCGTCATCGCGCCGGATCAGGTGGGATTCTGTAAATCGACCAAACCGGAACATTACCAGTTCAGTTTCCATCAACTGGCGACTAATACCCAGGCGCTGCTGGAGGATCTGGGTGTAGATGACGTGACCGTGATGGGCCACTCCATGGGCGGTATGCTGGCCACACGCTTTGCGCTGATGTACCCAGAACAGACCGAGCAGCTGGTGATGGTCAACCCGATTGGGCTTGAGGACTGGAAAGCTCTTGGCGTGCCGTATCAGAGCATTGATGAAGGCTATCAGGCCGAACTCGAGAAAACCGCTGAGGGTATTCGCACCTATCAGGAAAGTACCTACTACGTGGATACCTGGGAGCCGGAGTACGACCGTTGGGTGGAAATGCTGGCGGGTATGTATGCAGGCGAAGACGGAGAGCTGGTCGCCTGGAACCAAGCGCTAACTTCAGACATGGTCTTTACCCAGCCGGTAGTTCATGAATTTGATCAATTGCAGATGCCTACGCTGTTACTGATTGGCGAGAAGGACAACACCGCCATCGGCAAGGCGCAAGCGCCGGAAGATGTTCAGGAAACCCTGGGCCGTTACGATGTGCTGGGTGAGCAGGCCGCCGATGCCATCCCCCAGGCCACGCTGGTCGAATTCCCGGAGCTTGGCCATTCACCGCAAATCCAGGAACCCGAACGTTTCCACGAAGAGCTGCTTAAAGGTCTGGAAAGTCTGTAACGCTGGGGCGCATGTTTGAAAACAGCGTCACCGCCTGAGTGACCTGAAATAGGCAGGCGCGGGGAGCTTTAAATGGCTTGCGCCTGCCAGCCTTAATCAAGCGGTCGCTGAGGCCATCGCGGTGCCTTTTAACTGGCTAACATCGGCACGGGGCGGAGCGCCGAACATGCGGCTATACTCGCGGCTAAAGTGGGAAGGGCTTTCATAACCTACTCGGTAACTGGCGGTGGCCGCTTCCAGCCCCTCGGCCAGCATTAGTCGCCGGGCTTCGAGTAGGCGCAACTTCTTCTGGTATTGCAGGGGTGACATTCGTGTGACTTGTCGGAAGCTGTGATAAAGCGTCGATTCGCTCATATTAACGGTCGCCGCCAGCTCACCGATCTTAAGTGGCTGGGCATAGCGCTCTTTAAGAGCATAAATAACCCGCGCAATACGATTAGCTTGAGAATCCGATGCAGCAAACCGGCGCATGTGAGGCCCCATGTCGCCCATCAGGGCTCGATAGATTAGCTCCCGCCGGGCCAAGGGGGCAAGCACCTTAATATCGTCCGGTGAATCAAGCAGGCTTAATAACCGATAGAGCGCGCCCTGCATACGGGCATCCATGGGGGCCGATTTCAAACCGCAATCCATCTCGGGGCAGATAGCATCACCCCCTGCGGGCGGTGCCTTGTCACCCAGTTCCAGTATCACTCCAGCTACTTCCTGAGGCTCCACCGAGACCTTAACCGCCAGATAGGGTTTCTCTGGAGAGGCATGGTCAACTCTGCCTACCACAGGCAGGTGAACGGCGCTCGCGATGTAACTTAGGCCGCTGTGAACAATCTCCTTATCACCCAATAGCACGGTCTTGCTGCCTTGAATAATAAAGCACAGGGACGGTTCATAGACGGCGCAGTGAAAACTGGCAGGAGCGTCAGCGCGCACCAGTTGGACCTCGGCAATCGCCGTATCCTGTAGTTCTTCCAGGGGAGACCAGCGGCGGACGACTTGGATCAATTGCTGCGGCAGGCTGTCGCTGAAATGGGCGATCTGCTCAGGAACGATAACGGTCAATGGCTTTCCTCCTTAACAGATTGCAGTATATGCCTACGTTTTATAAATCAGATGCTTTTTCATCTGTTTTGCAGAATCAGGCAAGTACCTCGTAGAAATTGGCAACCCACGCTGTGTGTCATCAGACAGACACAATGCATAGACGCGAAAACCCTTTGCTATTTTGATCCGCCAGTCTTGTTCAGCTGCTTACGACCCACGACAGAATTAGGCAATCATGCCGCAGGAACGCGCTACCTTGAACGCACTCGCCTCACCTATGGTGAATGACATTTGATGGGCGCTCGATGATGTCCATTTGTTTAGCCCCTTTATGCCACCACCATCGACTGTCGATTCTGACGCTGCTATCGGTTTCCGATAGCCATTGGAGCAAGTAACCATGGTAAGCCTGTCTCAACGAACCCCGCTTGTAAGCAGAGGGGCAGTGATCCTGCTCTTACTGATAACGGTTTTACTTACTGGATGCGAGGCCCAGAGCGAGGAGTCCGTAGCATCTTCATCACCTCCACCGCCGGAAGTCGACGTAACGGAAGTCGTGGTTCAGCCGGTAGTGTTAAGTGAGTCATTCACCGGCCGAGTGGAGGCCGCGGAAACGGTGGAGCTAAGAGCTAGAGTTAGCGGCTATATCCAGGAGGTAGTGTTTGAAGAAGGTGAGCTGGTAGAGCAAGGGGCGTTGTTATTCCTGATCGATCAGCGGCCTTATCTGGCACGTGTTGGCGCCGCCCAGGCGGATCTAGCTCAGGCCAGGAGCCAACTGGCCCAGGCAGGAAGCGAAGCCGAACGTGCCCGCGTGTTGCTGGGGCGCCAGGCTATTTCTCAGGAAGTGCATGACCAACGCCAAGCGGCCTTGAACAATACTCGTGCCATGGTGGATGCCGCGCAAGCAGCGTTAGATACCGCCGAGCTTGACCTTGAGTACACTCGCATTACGGCGCCTGTTAGTGGTCGCGTTGGTCGGGCAATGGTGACCCGCGGCAATCTGGCCAACGCCGATCAGAGCCTGCTGACCACGCTGGTGAGTATTGATCCGGTTCATGTCTACTTTGAAGCGGACGAACAGGCCGCGTTTGCCAGTCAGACACTTTTGGCCGGTGAGGCGCCAAACATCCTGACGATTGAACTGGGCGGCGACTCGCAGCGGCAGTACAAGGGCACCCTGGACTTTATCGACAACCGTTTAAACCCTAACACGGGAACCCTGCAGTTCCGGGCGGTGTTAGCCAACCCGGATGGCCATATTCGTCCTGGGGAATTTGCGCGGGTCGAGATGCCGGTCGCTCGTTTAGAGCAAGCGTTGCTGGTGGACCGCAAGGCGGTATTGACCAACCAGGATCGCCGCTACGTCTATGTCATTGATGAAAACAACCTGGCAGAGCGGCGCCCGGTAACCACCGGGCGACAAGTCGACGAAATGACGGTGATCACTGAAGGACTCACTGCCGGCGACCGGGTGATCGTCAACGGCGTGCAAAAAGTTTTCATGCCGGGCATGGAAGTCTCCCCTCAACAGGTGGCGAATATTCCGCCGATTAACGCTCAACCCACCATTGCTGCCAGGGAAGAATAAACCGTCATGAACTTCTCCCGTTTCTTCGTGGACCGACCGATTTTTGCAGCGGTGCTGTCGATTATCATCCTGGCGGTGGGACTAATATCCATTCCCAATCTGCCGATTAGCGAGTATCCAGACGTGGTGCCACCCTCCGTGGTTGTCCGTACGGTTTACCCTGGAGCGAACCCAAAGGAGATCGCCGAGACGGTCGCCACGCCGCTGGAAGAAGCGATCAATGGCGTTGAGGACATGATGTACCTCAAGTCCGTCGCGGGCTCTGATGGCGTGCTGCAAATGACCATCACCTTCCGCCCAGGTACCGATGCCGAGGAGGCTGCCGTTCGGGTACAGAACCGCGTCAGCCAGGCTGAAGCTCGGTTGCCTGAAGCGGTGCGTCGTCAAGGAGTCACCACCCAGAAGCAGTCGCCAACGTTTCTGATGGTCGTTCACCTGACCTCTCCCGGTGGCGAATACGACACCCTTTACCTACGCAACTATGTACGGCTGAATGTCCGCGATCAACTGGCTCGGCTCGAAGGGATAGGGGATGCGCAAATTTTCGGCGGTGGTGATTACGCCATGCGGGCTTGGCTGGACCCAGATCGAATTGCCGCCCGCGACCTAACGGCCAGTGATGTTGTGGGCGCCATGCGCGAGCAGAATGTGCAGGTCTCCGCCGGGCAGTTGGGAGCCGAACCTATTGAACAGAGTGATTTCTTGACGCTGATCAACGCTCGTGGGCGGCTGGAAACAGAGGAGGAGTTTGGCGACATCGTGCTCAAGCGTGGCCAAAGCGGCGAGATACTCAGGCTTTCAGATGTAGCGCGGCTGGAAATGGGGGCCGGGAACTATACCCTTCGCTCGCAGTTAGACGGCCAGAATGCGGTGGCAATCGGTATCTTTCAGGCGCCGGGAGCCAATGCGTTGGCGATCCGCGAGCAGGTGGTGGCCACCATGGAGGAGTTGTCCGAACAGTTCCCTGAAGGCGTTGAATATGAGGCAGTCTACGACACCACCATTTTTGTGAATGACTCTATAAAGTCGGTGATAGCAACCCTGCTGGAAGCCGTGTTGCTGGTGGTATTAGTGGTCACGCTTTTCCTACAGACCTGGCGTGCCTCTATTATCCCTTTGCTTGCCGTGCCGGTATCGGTCATCGGTACTTTTGGGGCGCTCTACCTACTGGGTTACTCCATCAATACGCTAACCTTATTTGGGCTGGTGCTGGCCATCGGTATTGTGGTGGACGATGCCATCGTGGTGGTGGAAAACGTGGAGCGGAACATTGAGGAAGGCCTAAAGCCGCAGGCAGCCGCCCATCAGGCAATGAGAGAGGTATCCGGGCCTATCATCGCTGTCGGCCTGGTGCTGTGCGCGGTGTTTATCCCCATGGCTTTTCTCTCTGGAGTAACCGGGCAATTCTATCGGCAATTCGCGGTGACGATTGCTATCTCCACGGTGATCTCCACCATTAACTCCCTTACCCTGTCACCCGCGCTGGCAGCAATGCTGCTTAAGCCCCATCATGCGCCTAAGGATCGTCTTACCCGAGTGATTGATAAGCTGTTCGGCTGGATTTTCCGTCCCTTCAATCGCTTTTTCAATGCCAGCTCAAACAAGTACCAAGGAGGAGTAGCGCGATCTCTGAAGCATCGGGGCGCGGTGTTTGTGGTCTATGCGTTGTTGCTGATGGGCACCGGGGTGATGTTCAAGACGGTGCCGCCCGGTTTTATTCCGGTGCAGGACAAGCTGTATCTGATTGCGGGCGTCATTCTGCCGGAAGGGGCGTCTCTGGAGAGAACCGATCAGATGCTCCAGGATGTGGTGAATATTGCCCTGGAGACCGAAGGCGTGGAGCACGCCATTGCCTTTCCGGGCCTGAATGCGCTGCAGTTCACCAATACTTCCAACACCGGCGTGGCGTTTCTGACTCTCAGTGCTTTTGGTGAGCGCAGCCTTAGCGCCGCGGAGATAAACGCCCGAATTAATCAAGGCATTGGTGGCTTGAAAGAGGGGTTTGCGTTTTCATTTATGCCGCCGCCAATTCTGGGTCTGGGCAATGGTTCAGGCTTTCAGCTGTTTATTGAGGATCGCGGTAATCTTGGTTATGGAGCATTACAGGAGGCGGTTAATCAACTTCAGGGTGCGATTGCTCAAACACCGGGCATGAGTTTCCCGATCAGCAGTTATCAGTCCAACGTGCCACAGTTGGATGCAGAGATGGATCGGTTGAGGGCTAAAGCCCAGGGCGTGCCTTTGACTGAGCTGTTCGACACTCTGCAGACCTATCTGGGCTCGACCTATGTGAATGACTTCAACCGTTTTGGCCGCACCTGGCAAGTCATCGCCCAGGCGGACGCCCCTTATCGGGCAAGCGTAGAAGACATCGCTCGGCTGCGGACTCGCAATGATCAGGGAGAAATGGTGCCGATCGGCACGATGGTGGATATCAGGCAAACCTTTGGCCCGGATCCGGTACTGCGCTACAACGGTTACCCAGCGGCAGATCTAGCCGGGGAAATTGACCCTAGAGTGCTCTCTTCTGCGCAGGCCATGGACGCTATCAACGCGCTGGCGGCCGAAGTGTTACCACCGGGCATGGCGTTGGAATGGACCGACCTGAGCTACCAGCAATCCACCCAGGGTAATGCGGCACTGGTGGTCTTCCCCTTATCGATCCTGCTGGTATTTTTGGTATTGGCGGCACTCTACGAAAGCTGGACGTTACCGTTGGCTGTCATTTTGATCGTACCTATGTCCATGTTGGCAGCCTTGATTGGCGTTTGGTTTGGCGGTGGTGACAACAATATCTTCGTACAGGTGGGGCTGGTGGTGCTGATTGGCCTGGCATGCAAGAACGCGATCCTGATTGTGGAGTTCGCCCGCGAGCTTGAACTGCAAGGTAAGGGCGTGGTGGAGGCGGCGCTGGAAGCCTGCCGGTTACGTCTGCGGCCCATCATCATGACCTCGATCGCCTTCACGGCTGCCGTGTTGCCTTCGGTGATTGCCACCGGCGCAGGTGCCGAGGTGCGGGCGGCGCTGGGTACCGCTGTATTTGCGGGTATGATCGGTGTCACCCTGTTTGGCTTGTTCCTGACACCAGTGTTCTACGTCGCGCTGCGTAAGCTGTCCGGCCCTCTGGTTAGTCATCACAGCGCCACGCTAGATACCCCATCCCAGCCAGCCAGCCATCCTTGAATGGCAGGAAGAGCAATGACCTGGTAGAGCTGGGCCAGGCTAGCATATAGAAAAGAGCTAGAGAGACCGGGCTAGAAAGAAAGAGAGAAAGGCTCGCTCGGTAACTGAACAGGCAAGCACAACGGGCTATTCCCGCTGTGCTTGCCTGTTTTCATCAGATTGAATAAAAAGCTGCTGCCTGATGCTTTCGAGCGTGGGCTGCGAGCTATACAGGCAGTTACCGCTTCGGTAAGTACTCACTATCTCTGGTATGCGCTGTAGGTCGGTTGTCGGCTGGGTACTTCGGCAGTCGTTATTAAATTGAGCCTGCACGGCACCCAGCGCAATCAGTGTGCCTGTTTGCTGCCAGTCGTTCAGGTTTTCGGCATTGATTTGTGCATAAGCCTGGCCCTGCGTGCTATAGGGCGCGTAAATAAGCCATTGGAACAGGGATTCATTGCTTATCTGTATTGCCTGGCAGGGTTCGGTCTGGCTTAAACAGACAGAGTTCTGTTCAACCAGCAGATTCAACAAGGGGATGGGAAGTGAAGCGCCTTCTGGGCTCGTCTTGAACTGCCGGGCTACGTCAGTCAGGTTCTGGGTATCCACCAGCGGATCCTGGCTCCAGCGCTCGGTCTGTTTGAGCGAAAGCTCGATACGCCGAGCCAGCTCAGGCTGCGATTGGGAAAATTCACCGTCAGCCAGCGCCCGCAAGGCCAAGGTGCCCGGCTGGCCGAGCTGGAAGCGCAGGTAGTTGATATCGAAAGCCTCGGCGGTTGTGCGGCCATCCAGCAGCCGCTTGACCTGGTGCTCGGCCACCCAGTGGCGCATATCCGCCAGCGGCGTGTTGACCACGATCAATACAACAGCCACCAGCAGGGCCAGGCCGACGTTGGCGCGCTGCAGGGCGGGAAGCGCTGCCCGGCGGCGCCAGAGAAGAAGCAGGCTGTAACTCACGGTAAACGCCGCGGTTAGCGCTTGCAGCAGGGCAGCCCATAGCCTGTCCAGGCTGAGACCGTACTGATCAATGCGTAGCCAGAGCGCCCAGGCGGCCAGCACGCTTCCCACAGGCAACAGCACAACGGCTAGTAGGATGATGCGGCGTAGCCAGGTCGAATAAGGCTGCGATCCTTGGGTTTGATGAAACACCGCGTTGAAGAACAAAAGCAGGGTCAACATCAGCGCCATTAATATGGAGGAGGCTCTGCCCGTATCCCACACGGGCTGCAGGCCGGTTGCGGGCAGCACGGCAAAGAAAAGCAGTATGATAAGCGCCACCAGCGGCAGCAGCGCTTTGATAAGCGCCTCCCCCATTTGGCGCACGCTTTGAATCAGGCGAAAGCGGTTTCGAATCATCACCAGCGTCAAACCGATCACCAGCCAAGTGGCGGGGTAGACAAAAACGGGCTCGCTGAAAAGCTTTTCGAAAAAGCCCAGGCCAATCGCGGCAAACAGTGCCGCTCCCAGCCATAGCAGGCTCCAGAATGCGCCAATAAATAGCGCCAACAGGGCAAGCGTCAGGGCGAACTCCAAGAGTAATTCAGCAGCGGTGCGTAAGCGGTAGGCCAGGTTCTGCTGACAGCGCTGCTACGAAAAAACAGTGCCAGGATGAATAGCGCCACGCCAAGCGCCACGCAGAAGGCAAAAGTAAACTGATGCCGCGCCCACGGCTGCTGGGGCGTCTGTTCGACCCAGCCAAGGTGCCAGCCCAGCCAAAACAGCAGCGGGGCCAGCAATAGCGGTAGAAAATTGAGGCGATCATGTAGCCGTTCCATGCTGATCAGATAAAACGCGGGCAGAGCGAGCGTTACCGTATAAAGCGCCTTGAGCCAGCGCTGGTCACCGGCCAACCAGTGCTCGTGGTCGATTGCCAGATGAAGCGCCAGCAGCGCAACGCCCTGTATAACGGCAAGCAAAATCGAGCCAGTACTAGTGGCTTTGTCCAGCGTATTCGGGCGATTGTCATCCATGGCAGCTCTTCGTAGGTTGAGGCAGCGGGTCAGGGGGCTCGGAGTTGATAAAAAAGGGGGCTAATACCGTTTCTAATTGTTCTGCTAAGGTTAATGAACACTGTACGTGTTTGGGGCTGAGCGCATTGATGCATTAATAGAGTACCGTGCCAATATCAAAACGATCCATTAATTAAACACCGTACTTGGATGTCTTTATCTTTGCTTTACGCAAGCCAGGCTATCGGTACGCTCAGCGTTATATAGACCAGTGTTGGGTACTTATCTCAAAAAAAGGAAATTTTTATGATCAGAACCATAATGGTTGAACTGTCCACTATCGAGGCCGCCGCTTATCGCCAGAAACTTCGGGGTGGTCACTCCGGCATTGTCATCATGCGCTACGATACCGACCAACCCGGCATTGCCACTGTCAACCGCAAGTCGGGCGAGCCTGATCCTTCCCATAATACCGACCTGAAACTGTTTCCCCTTGAAGCATTCAAGGAAGCCATGGAGCTGACGTCCGGAATGCCCTATTCGCGTCGCGGCAAAGTCAAGCTCAGTGCCGAGAAAGAGGATGCGAGCGCCCAAGAGGAGACAGCTGAAGAACTGGCTACCGTAGATAGCGATGAGTATGAAGCGATTGTAAAGACCTATACCAACCGCAAAGGCGAGCTATCCTACGAGCTGTTAAATAAGGATTTCATTCAGTTTGCCAAGTCAAGCAAGGTTATTTCTGACATGGTGGCTAACCGCGCGTTAGAAGATGATATCCGCGACCACGTCGTCAAAGTCAAACTCGAAAGCATCACTGGGAACCGCGAATTGACGGTAGCTCAAACCCAACGAATTGTTGAGATGCTCGATGAAGTCAGCCCACGTCACGTTTTCAAAGAGCTGAATGACGAAATCAGAAAAATGCTCGCTAGCCGTTAAATAATGGCTGGGGTCAGCGTCTTCATCGTTCATAGTACGCTGGCCCTGATGAATCGCGTCGCTTCCTAAAAGCGGTATTAAAAAGTATCAGCTCTTTCTGAATCTCAAAGCCTCGTCGCTTTCCAACCGCCTAGACAAGTGATCGATCCTTCAATATATCGTGCTGTCTTATAGTTTTTTGCAATGCTACTCATAGTAGGCGATGGCACTTTCGGCCCTGGTGCGGCCCGAAATATCGTCTACGCTAACTTAGAATCGCGCCATTTAGTCGAGGAGAATAACGTGTCCGAACAGAGGCCTATCAGAACGGCGATATGGAAAATGCGTGGGAGGCGCTCAGATCAACAATCTGACCGTTATGCAACGACTGGAGCGGCTGGTCCAAGCCACGCCCTAGCGTCTATTCCGCTAACAGGGTGACGTAAACACTAGGACGAATGTGGCGTGTTATTCGAGCGGGAAGGCATCTTCGCCTTCAGTATCGTGCAACTGAAACCGCGCAGATAAGGTAGGCCAACAACCAACACAGCGATGCCAACCAGAGCCAGACAAGGTTATGTTCTGGCCATAGAGTCCGCAACCCGGTCGCTGAAAAATCAGTAGAGCGCAACCCTACAATAGGCCAGCCGGAGGTCGATGCTTGCGGGTGCGCTGCCAGGTTACCTTCAACATCATGGTAATAGAGAGCGTGCCCAACGCCCTCACCGTCAGCAAGTGAAGCGAAGTCCGCCACGGCAGCCCCTGCGCCACGAGCCGGAGAACGAAACGCTTGTTCTCCGGCTCGTGGGTAATGTTGTTCATCTAGGCTTGACCTAAATGAGTGAGAGCTATAGCTTTCCTGACATGACTTCCTCAGCGGTCGCCATATGGTTGGTTACCGAGCTCGTCCATTGGCCCCAAACCTCGGGGTTGATGCTGTCGCCGTTCGACCCGAGGTTCTTCAACCGGCGCTGGTCCTCGTCGGTCAACACCTGCTTGGGTAATGGCTCCAGGTGACTGACATCTTTGGCGGTTATGCCCAGCTTTTCGCCGACTCGATTGCCATAGTCATCGTGAACTAACAGGAAATGCCATAACATACGTTCCTGTACGTCCCGCTCGCATTGGCCGAGTAGGTTGCCCATGTTATTGACCAAGTCATCTCGCTCCCATTCCATCATGGTTTCAAACCGAGCTCTGGCCTGTTGGTAATCATTGCGACGCTCGAGTACGCTCCGCGTCAGCTGGCCGGTAATTTCGGGCGGATGAAAATCGCCTTCTGGCGTAGATTCATGCAAACCGTCGTGCATTGATGGCTCATAATTTACATGCGGGTTCTGACCGGGTGCCATGTCCCGGTAGTAAGAAGCCTGGCCACCAGTTTGATTGGTTTGTTGGACGGCGTTCTTGGGCTGGTTGACCGGGAGCTGCAGATAGTTAGTACCCAGGCGGTAGCGCTGGGTGTCCGAATAAGAGAAGGTCCTCCCCACGAGCATTTTATCGTCGGAGAAGTCCAGGCCGTCGACCAAAACGCCCGTCCCCATAGCAATTTGCTCATTTTCATTGAAAAAATCTTCGACATTGCGGTTCAACGTCATCACACCCACATGGCGTAGAGGGAAATCTTTTTCAGGCCAGATTTTAGTGTCATCCAGTGGGTCCCAATCGAGCTCGGGGTGCTCGTGGTCTTCCATGATTTGCACATACATATCCCACTGCGGGTAATTGCCGCCTTCGATCGCTTCGTACATATCCCTGGAGGCGTGCCCCAAATCCTGGCCTTGTACTTTCGCCGCTTCCTCGTCTGTGAAGCTTGCGATGCCGCAGCGTGGGTGAAAGTGGTATTTTACCAGGAAGGTCTCGCCTTTCTCGTTCACCATTTTGTAAGTGTTGACGCCGAAGCCTTCCATATGGCGGTAGGTAGCCGGAATGCCGCGCGGGCTGAACAAGTGCGTAAGCATATGCATGGATTCCGGCGTCTGACTCATAAAGTCGAAAATGCGGTTGGGCTCTTGATGAAACGTTACCGGATCAGGTTTTAGAGCGTGGATGACGTCAGGGAACTTGATCGCGTCCCGAATGAAGAAGATCGCCAGGTTGTTCCCTACTAGGTCCCAGTTTCCATCCTCAGTATAGAATTTGATTGCAAAACCGCGTGGATCACGCGCTGATTCGGAAGAATCTCGGCCGCCGATTACGGTAGAAAAGCGGATGGCAAGATCCGTTTTTTTACCGGGATGCTGAAATAACTTGGCACGGGTATACTTAGAGGCTGGTTCGTCGCCGATCTTACCGGTCACTTCCAGCTCACCATAAGCGACGAAACCTCGTGCGTGTACCACACGCTCGGGAATGCGCTCGCGATCGAAATGGCTGATCTTCTCCAGGAAGTGGTAGTTTTCGAGCGTGGCCGGACCGCGGCTACCGATCGTGCGCTGCGACTGGTTGTTGGTCACCGGGTGGCCCTGGCGGGTAGTTAAGGTTTTCTGTGGCTGGTGATCGCTTTGATCTTTCATAACGTTGCTCCTTAATCATTTTCTGCTAAAGCGTGTTCTGTTGACTATAAGCTGTCAGGCATTGAGCGTTGCTCTGCTTTTCTCCGCGCCCATTACTTGTGCCAGCATAGCCGCTGTCATTCCGTCTGCGTTTGTTAGCGATGGGTCCGCGCCCTGCTCCACCAACAACTCGACCATCTCTTCGCGATTGAACATTGCCGCAAACATTAAAGGTGTTTTCGCCCCCGGCTCTCGGCCGTTCACGTCAGCCTTGTGAGCGAGGAGGAGACGCGCCATATTGATATCACCTCTATAGGCGGCGCCTGCTAGCGGGGTTTGGTTCCGCTCGTTAGCGAGTTCCGGATCTGCACCATACTGTAAAAGCAGCCTGGCCATATCGAGGTGCCCGTGGTAGCTGGCGAGCATAAGTAAGCTGTCGCCTTTGCTGTCGCATAAGTTGGGGACA
This sequence comes from Vreelandella populi, assembly GCF_003989825.1. Taxonomy (GTDB): domain Bacteria; phylum Pseudomonadota; class Gammaproteobacteria; order Pseudomonadales; family Halomonadaceae; genus Vreelandella; species Vreelandella populi. Next base: position 194,891 of record NZ_RZHE01000006.1, on the reverse strand, counting down.
AGCCCCATTTCCAGCAATCGGCGAACGCGTTTCGTGTCGCCCTGTCGAATTACTTGGAAAAGCTCTTCTGCCAATGCATGAGTTTCAGCATCCAATGCGGGGCGGGAATGTGGCGCTTGTTTTTGAACGTCCATACTTTCTCCTCAGCTCAATGCTGTCTCCTCAGCTCAATGCTGTCTCTTGAACTCGGTGCCGTTAAAGATTGTTTAAAGCGTAGACCATTAACTGATAGTCTCATTACATCTATAGGATAGGTTTATGCTATAGAAACCGTTAATGAGACATATATGGAGGCATTGTTATGCTAAGTGCTGATCTAAAATTTAGTGTATATCCATGCCAGGATTTCTGACACGGACAGAACCATGGAAAAACGCTTCGTTGCCCCTCTCCCTGAACCTGAACAACAGACGCTGGCCTCCGCCTATCACCATGGCGAGAAGCGCGCTCTCCGTCGTCGGGCGCATGCCATTCTGCTGAGTGACCAAGGTTATACGATTAACCAAATCAGTGAGGTACTTCAAGTTCGCCGCGATGCCGTCTCACGATGGTTCAAGCAATGGGAAGTGTCCGGTCTTGATAGGCTCATCGACAAGCCGCGTAGTGGACGAACACCCGCTCTCAATGAACACGATCACAAACGACTGCAAGCGTTAGTAGCCGAGCATCCCCATCAGATTCGCGCCTTACAGGCTCGCTTTCAAAAAGAAACCGGCAAGTCTGTCGCCACGGTGACACTGCGCCGGGCGTTGAAAAAAATGGCTATAGCTTCAAGCGCATTCGGCACTCACTCAAGCCCCAGCGTGACGAAACGGACTTTCGCAACACGCAAGGCCTGATGAAGGCGCTTCACGAGCGAGAAGATCAAGGCGAGCACGACCTCTACTACTTCGATGAATCAGGTTTTTCACAAGCGTCGTCGGTGCCTTATGCATGGAGCCCTAACGGCGTGCCAGATGCGGCGAAATCCGCGATGGACGTGCGTGAAACCTTCGCCCGCATGGGGATGAGCGACCGCGAAACCGTCGCACTGACCGTGGGTGGCCACACCTTCGGTAAAGTGCACGGCAACGGGCCAGCGGACGCCGTCGGCGGGGCGCCTGAAGAAGCCAATATTCACGAGCAGGGTGTGGGCTGGGCCAACAAGCACGAAACCGGCCTAGGCGAATACACCATCACCTCGGGCCTTGAAGGCGTCTGGACGCCCACGCCCACCAAGTGGGATAACACCTATCTTGAGACGATTTTCTCCCACGAGTGGAAGGTCAAAAAGTCACCGGCTGGCGCCAATCAGTGGGAGCCTGTGGAGGTTAAAGATGGATTCTGGGTGCCCGATGCGCACGTGGAAGGCAGGAAAAACCCGCCGGTGATGAACGCGGCCGACATGGCCATGATTGTCGACCCGGATTACCTGAAGATATCCAAGGAGTATCGCGATAACCCGGACGTTCTCGCCGACGAGTTCGCCCGTGCCTGGTACAAGCTGCTGCATCGCGATATGGGGCCGAGTGCCCGCTACCTCGGGCCACAGGTTCCCAATGAGGTTCTTGTCTGGCAAGATCCGGTGCCCAAGCACGAAGGGCCGCTGGTTTCTGATGAACAGATCGCGACGCTCAAGCAGGCAATTGCCGACCCCGAGCTCACCGCCAAGCAGTTGGTGGAGACTGCTTGGGCTTCGGCCTGTACTTACCGCCAGACGGACCATCGCGGCGGCGCCAATGGCGCGCGCATTCGCCTCGAACCGCAAACCGCAAACCGGCTGGGATATCAACGTGCGCGGCGGCGTGGCGGATGTGATCGACCAGTTGGAGAAGATAAGGGCGCTTCTGAGGCCAATATTTCACTGGCGGACGTGATCGTTCTGGGGGGTGGCGTTGGGGTCGAGATGGCCGCGAAGGCGGCTGGGCATGAGCTTACAGTGCCGTTCACGCCGGGGCGCACTGACACATCCTAGGAGATGACCGAAGTGGATGCCCATGCCTATCTCGAACCTAGGCACGATGCGTTCCGCAATTATATGCAGGAGCAGTCGATGCCTATTCCGGCCGAGCACTTGATGATCGACCGGGCATTTATGCTGAACCTTAGCGCCCCCCCCCCAGATGGCCGCGCTCCTGGGTGGCATGCGGGCTATCGGTATCAATGCTGGTGATAACAACACCGATGGTATCTTCACTCATCGCTAGGGCCAGCTGACCAATGATTTCTTCGTCAATCTCATCGATATGGGCACCGTCTGGGAGCCGGTTGATGAGAACGATCGGTTCGACTTACACCGCTAAGGTTCAGGCCTTTGATGAGCGAAAAGCTTTTCGCTCGCTTAACCTAAATAAGCGCGGCGGAAGGCTACTTTCGCCGCGCTTTTCCATTTCCTCTGTTAACATTCGTGGTCTATCGCACCGTTAGTTGGATAGCGTTTTGACTATGCCACCGGGAATCACTCGATGAACCATCCGCAACCTAACAACCCTTTACATGGCTTAAGCCTTGAAAAGATTTTAACCCGCTTGGTTGAACGCTACGGCTGGGATGGCTTGTACGCAGAAATTAGCGTCAACTGTTTCCATAATGATCCTTCTATCAAATCCTCATTGAAGTTCTTACGCAAAACGCAGTGGGCACGCGATAAAGTAGAAGCGCTGTATATCAACACGTTTACATAAAGCTTGTTGTACTGAGCACTCCCTCGTCGCGCATGTCGACGATGGAACTGGTTCAGGTTCATCTGGTGCAGTGATGAAAATAGAGAAAGCCACCAAAGCCGATTACCCCGTGTTAATTGAAGTATGGGAGGCCTCCGTTCGTGCGACCCATGATTTCCTGGCAGAAAGCGATTTACTGGCGCTCAAGTCGCTTATTCTTGAGCAGTACTTTGATGCAATCGATTTGATGGTAGCCAGAAACGATGCTGGCGATATCGTCGGCTTTAGCGGGGTTAGCGACGGCAATATTGAAATGCTGTTTATTGCCCCTCACGCTCGCAGCCAAGGTGTGGGTGCGCTATTGGTATCCCACGCTATCAAGACACAGGCGGCCACCAAGGTAGATGTGAACGAACAAAATGAGCAGGCAGTTGGCTTCTATCAGCACATCGGGTTTTCGGTTATAGGGCGCTCGCCGCTGGATGGTCAGGGCAAACCTTACCCGCTGCTGCATATGGCGTTATCGAAGTAGTAACGATTGACTTCACTCTACTTCAGCCATGGATCGTTTGTTGTTTGCCTCATCTGACTGCTTTAACCGGATCAATGATAATACCGCTGCGAGCCTTGCATCAGGCTGACAGCGGTACTCTCATTAGTGCTCAGTTTCTTTCTTGAAAGCCGTGTAATACTCATCGGCGAGGGCGCGAAGAGCATGGCCGATAGCGGTGTATTCGTATTCGTTAAGGTTAGCAAGTGAAGCTCGTCCCGAGGGGTGTTGGGTACCAAAACCTCGGCCAGGTAATAGAACGATGCCGGTTTCATCGGCGATACGAAACAGCAGCTCATTAGTGGTGAATTTGGTCTTCACCCAGTTGGCGAAGTCGCCGCCGTATAGCTTCTCGGCAATCTCTTCTAGGTCCAACAGAGTGTAGTAGTCGACCTCATTGGGATTTTTTTCAAGTTCAATACCAAGCTCACGGTACAACGCCTTCTCACGCTGGCGGATAACCTTTTTCAAGGCAGCTTTGTACGTGTCATGCTCATCCATAAGTGCAAAGAGTGAGAACAGTACCATTTGAACCTGCTGGGGCGTGGAGAGACCAGCAGTATGGTTGAGCGCCACAGTACGGCTATCTGCGACCAGACGATCAATGAACTTTAGCTCGCTTACATCGGGAATAATGGAGCTGTAGCGACGCTCAAGCTGTTCCTGCATATCAGTGGGCAAGCTGGCCAGCATGTCATCAAGCACATTGCCCTGATGTGTGGCTACCACTCCCAGCCGCCAGCCGGTTGCGCCAAAGTATTTCGAAAAGGAGTAAACCAGAATGGTATTGCGGGGGCAGGCAGCAAACAGTGAGCGGAAGTCGTCAGCAAAAGTGCCATAAACATCATCGGTCAGAATAATAAGATCGGGCCGATCATTACTGACAATATCAGCGATCTTATCCAGGCTTCGATCATCTACTTTAACCGAAGGGGGATTGCTGGGGTTAATACAGAAGAAGACCTTGATGTCCGGGTCCCTCAATTTTTCGAGTTCCTCATCAGGGTACTGCCAGCCGTTGGCAGGGTCGGCATTAATGGCCACCTCTACCAGACCGTACTCATCAAGTTGCGGAATTTCGATATAGGGAGTGAATACCGGCATGCCGATGGCCACTTTATCGCCGCGTTTTATTAAGCCATTCTGCTTAAGGGTGTCGAATATATAAGTCATTGCGGCCGTGCCACCTTCAACGGCAAAGACATCTACCTGACCAGCCGTCAGGGAGCCGCCTACCATCTCTTTGACCAGATATTGGCAAACAATTTTTTCACTGATACGTAGCATGCGGGGTGGCACTGGGTAGTTACACCCGAGAATACCTTCGACTATCTCATGTAAGAATTGTGAGGCCGATAGTCCCAACTGGTCGCGTACATAGGAAAGGCTGCGGCTAAGGAAACGCACCCCTTCAAGATCACGATGCTCGCTGGTAAAGCGCTCAAAGCGCCCTTCGATACCCTCGATGTTGGGCAACCCGCCAATCCCTTGCTGCATATAGGAGTAGGAGAGTTCCGACTCTGATGCCGCGAACAGCCCTAGCTGAAAAAAAGCCCGCCGCGGCAGGGTGGCCATGAAGTTGGGATTACCGCGCCCTGCATTGAGCATGGTACGGTTTTCCTTGCCTGAGGCTAGTTTTATCAATTCATCCTTAAGCTCAAACGGACTAAGTTTTGCATACTGGCTGTAATCGTTCATGCTGCTCTCCCTGCAATGAATGGACGGGTTGTTGCTAAACCAGTGCAACGATGAGAGGCCCCAGCAGCGTCAGGAAAACGTTGGCCAAGGCATAGGTAATGGCAAAGGAAGCCGTGGGTACTGAATTGCCTGCTTTGTCGAGTACTTCACCAAAGGCAGGGTTAGCGCTGCGAGAGCCTGATAGGGCGCCGGCAAAAATCGCTACATTGTCATAGTGAAGTAGATAGCGCCCCACCAGCATGGTGATGATTAAGGGGATAATGGTAACAGCCACGCCGATCAGGAAAATGGATATACCACTCTCCATGACGGTGAGTACCGCTTGCTGACCGGATTGCAAGCCGACAACTGCCACAAAGCCCGCAAGGCCTAGGTCGCGCAGCAGGGTGGAAGCACCAGTGGGCATATTGCCGATAGCCATATTGCGGCTACGGTACCAGCCGAAAATCAGGCCTGCCAACAAGGCTCCTCCTCCGCTGCCAAGCGTTAGAGGGATAGACCCGATGCGCAGTACCAACAGACCAATTAAAAGACCAACGACCACACCGAGCCCATGAAACACAAAGTCGGTCTTATCGCTTGGCACAATCACCGGACCCACGCGTTTAGCGATGCGCTGCAGATCTTCCTGAAGCCCATAGATGGTGACCACGTCCCCAGCGCGTATGCTTGTATCTACTTTGATCTCGACAGGAATGCCGCCACGCTTGACGCCTAGCACGAATACGCCGTGTCTCAGCTCTCTCGTTGAAGCAATGATCTGGCCTACCGTATGCCCTGCGAACTCCCTGTTGGTGACCACCACATCACGAGTGGAAATAATCATTTCCATGCCTTCCGATGATTGCAGCTCAGGCCCAATCTTGGCTCCCAATCCCACCATGCCCTGGCGGTGTCCAACCAGCAGCAGAATATCGCCTTGTTGAAGGGCCATGTCAGGTTCGTTACCGATGATTTCACCCTTGCGCTTGAGCCGTTCCACGGCAATGGGAGAGGCCATTGTCATCGCCTCAATATCAGCAATACGTTTTCCTGACGCTGCCTGTACCTCGAAGAGCCGACTAACGAGCTCTGGCAAAGCGCTGCTCTCACCAGGGCCGAATACTTTGGCGCCTGCTAATAACTCGGCTTCTGCCTTGACGGCATCATCTCGGATACCGCGGCGTATAAACCACGGGAGTAAATTGACGCAGATAAGGATGGCGCCGAGAGAGCCAAAGATATACGTAACGGCGTAACCTACTGCCACGTTAGCCTGCAACTGCTGGGTCTGCTCGGGTGAAAGGCCAAGCTGAGCGATGGCTGAGCTCGCCGTACCGATAATAGCGGATTGGGTAAGACCGCCTGCGGCGATTCCAGCGGCCAGCCCCTTATCGAGGGAGAAAATCTTGGCCAATAGAACAACGGTAATCAAACCGCTGATAGACAAGACCGCAGCCATCACAATTTCGCGTAGCGAGCGGCGCCCCAAGGAGCGAAAGAACTGAGGGCCGCTCTCAAACCCAACCGCATAAATGAACAGGGCAAATAGTACTGTCCGGATGCCGTTGTCGATGGGAACCCCCACCTGGCTGATCAGAACAGCCACCAACAGTGACCCTGCCACGCCCCCAAGCTGGAATTTCCCGAATTGAAACTTACCTATCCAATACCCGCCCGCGAGCGCCATAAAAAGGGCTATCTCAGGAGACTGCTGAAAGATTGAACGCACGAACTCCATATGTCCCTCTCCTAATTCAAAAGAGCGAGTAAGCAGAAATGATTAAGGCAATAGTATCGAGTATCAGCAATTAAGAATGCCGGTAGAAAGGCCGCCAAGATCTTAAATCAACCTAATGCAGAGCTTTGCATAAAGCTAGTTAAGAAGTGATGAACTAAAAATGATAGATATATTTTTGCTATTTGTTTATCTGTTGATGGCCTACCTGTATTACGTCGCTATTTGGTTTGGCATCTACGGTAAACGTGACACTTATTATTTTGCTCAAGAGAACCGTGTCTATTTAGCATACGTTATAAGTGCTCTATCTTTGCCTACTTGAAACTTTAAAAGCAGCGCTTTAATAGGGGTTGTGTTAATAAAATTTACTACAGAGTATTAGATGGTACGCTGCGAATGACCTACATGCTCTGCTTTAAGCCCATTTTATGCGTCAGCCGTGCCCATTATATAAACGTGCCAATTGCTAAACGTAGCTCTACCGTTACGGTATAGGGCAGCTCGGCTGCGCGATAATGCATCTCTTTATAAACGACGAAGACTGCTGCATTGAAAGCGCTGGCGTCACCGTGTGCTAAAGTAAAGGGAGAGAGCACATACGCTTTAGCCACGATAGTTATTCTTTAAAAACAACGGCTTAATGCTGTTGTGCCTATAGTAAGAAAGTATTTAAGAAAATAGCTAAGAAATTATCCGGTTATTCAGCTTTGCTGATGCCCGTTGCGGGTATCTGTTAAAAAGGAGGTAACTATGTTGCTCGAAGGGTCATGCCATTGCCAAGCCGTGACGTTCAGCGTGGAGTCACACCATCCCTACCCATTCAATCTCTGTTACTGTTCTGTGTGTCGCAAAACGGCGGGCGGAGGCGGTTTCGCAATCAATCTCAGTGGAACAAGCAAAACACTCAGTGTAAAGGGTGATGAGCAAATTTCGATTTATCGAGCGGTTATTGATGGCGAGCAAAGCACTGGGGAGCGACATTTCTGCAAGCATTGTGCGACAGCGCTATGGGTTTACGATCCCGATTGGCCCGAGCTAGTGCATCCTTTTGCCTCGGCAATTGATACGGATTTGCCGATACCGCCTGAGCGGACACATATGATGTTGGGAAGCCGGGCCGATTGGGTCGAGGTAAGCGTACAGCCACAAGATAAATGTTTCGACGAGTACCCAGATGAAAGCCTTGCCGAGTGGCATCAACGGCTAGGGCTAGAGAGTTAGCGCTATTGCCGACCTTGGGTAAGGCTTTCCCGCATTTTTATAATATCCCGGTATGCTGAATAAGGACCATTACGCCAATACCGATCAGCACAACACCGCCGATTAATTCGGCCCAGTGGCCGACGAACTGTCCGAATTTATGGCCAAGCAGCGTGCCGATGGAAGCCATCACGGTAGTCGCCAGGCCAATGGCTAAGCTGGTGACAATAATATCGGCATCGATAAAAGCAAGGCTTGCGCCTACGGCCATAGCATCAATGCTGGTGGCAATGGCGGTTAAAATGAGCAGCCACAGAGTTTGTTTGCGGTGCTCTATCTTGTCCTCTTTTTTAAGCCCGGCGTAAATCATATGTAAGCCGATGGCGGATAACAGCGTAAACGCGATCCAGTGATCCCAGGCCTGAACCAAGCGTTGGGAAGCAACACCTGCTACCCAACCCAGTACTGGGGTAATCGCTTCGATAACGCCAAATACCAGACCAATGCCGATCGCATGATGAAACTTTGGCTTTTTCAATTCAGCGCCTTTGCTGATAGAAGCGGCAAAGGCATCAGCCGACATGGAAATAGCCAGAAATATTAGAGTGACGGGTGTCATGGTAAGTAAATTCTCTCGCTAAAAACGTACCGACTATGGCGTTCTATTAGCATTGGTTAATGCACATGCATAAAAAGAAAAGCCGGGTACTTGATAGCGATGAATCCTAGCATGATTGAATGCAAATAAAATCTAAGTGGTTAAAATATAAAGTTTATTGCTGCCAACTAACATAGCCTTGGCTAACTATCTCAGTATTAGCTTATTTATAAAAACAGCGCTTATAAATCAACGTTGAAAAACGCAATCCTAAGCAGCGCTAGTTTAAAAGTCAGGTATTTGAGTGACGGTTAAAGGGTTAAAGCGCATTAAACGATACGCTGCGAATTAATGCCGTTACCTGCATACCCTGCTTTAAGCCCATCTCATCCCAGGATTTGCGCGTCAGCCGCGCGCGTAAGACAAACGTGCCGATACGTAAATGTAGCTCGACGGTATAGGGCGCCTCGGGAAGTATGGCGAAATCACTGATAGTGGCGTTGAGCTGGTTACGGTAACTGGTGTTGGCGGGCGGAGTAAGCGCGAGAGCAATATCTCGCGCCAGAATGCGCACACGTATGCGGCTGCCCATAGGCGCTGAGGTGCCGGGCAATACCAGCTGATGTTCGTTATCGAGAGCCAGATGGGTAAGGCCGTACGCTTCATCGTGGGCCACTACAATGCCTTCCAGTAGCGAGGCGGCGTCAAATCCTCCAAGCTCATGGGTTAAATCAAAGCGCTGAAGCAGCGCGCCTAGCTTGTCGCTGGCGCGAACCTGACCGGCTTTCAGTACCACAAGATGATCGGCAATGTCCGTGATTTCTTTTGCATCGTGGCTAACGTAAATCACCGGAATATCCACCTGCTGGGTGAGCCGGGTGATATAGCGCAACAGCTCATCCTTGCGGGCGCCATCAAGCCCGGTTAATGGCTCATCCATTAGCAGCAGCTGTGGCTCGCTCAGCAGGGCCCGGCCAATGGCCACACGCCGGGCCTCGCCACCGGATAGCATGCCGGGCATGCGTTCCAGCAACGCTTCAATGCCTAATAGCTCCACTATTTCATCAAAACGTTGCGGGGCCAGGCTGCGTATGCCATAGGTCAAGTTGCCGCGCACGCGGTAGTGGGGGAACAGGCGTGCCTCTTGAAAGACCACGCCAATACGCCGGCGGTGCGGCGGCACGAAAATCCCTTTCTGGGTATCCAGCAGGGTCTGCCCACCCAATGTCATTACGCCCTGTTTGGGTTTTTCAAGCCCGGCGATCAGCCTAAGCAGGCTGGTTTTGCCGCTACCGGAGGGGCCGAACAGGCCGCTTACGCCCGCCGCGGGAAGATCAAGCTCAGCGGCAAGATGAAAATCACCCAACTGCTGATCTACCTGCAGTGCCAGTCGTTGCGTGTTGGGCAGAGTCGTAATTGAGCTAGCCATCGCGTTCCTGCAGGCGTTGTCGGGTGCGGCGCGCCAGCCACTCGGAAATAACCAGGGAGGTAAGCGCTATGAGAATGGCGATAATGCAAAGGCGTGCGGCAGCGGCTTCCTGGTCGGGGGATTGAATCAGGGTGTAAAGCGCCAGTGGGAGATTGCGAGTTTCACCGGGAATGTTGGAAGCAAACGTAATCGTCGCACCAAACTCGGAAAGCGCCCGGGCGAAAGCTAGCACCGTACCGGTCAGCAGGCCGGGGATCGCCAGCGGCAGGGTAATGGTGGTAAATACCCGCCACCGGTTGGCGCCCAGGGTACTGGCGGCCGCTTCAAGCTTGGGGTCAACCGCTTCAAGGGATAGCCTGAGGGCACGCACCAGCAGCGGGAATGCCATCACGCCGCTGGCCACGGCAGCCCCTTGCCAGGTAAACGGCAGCGATACGCCCACAGTGCTATATAGCCACTGGCCAATAATGCCTTGCCTGCCCAGTGCCACCAGCAGTAAGTAGCCAACCACCACAGGCGGAAGTACCAGCGGCAGATGAATCAGGCCATCCAACAGCGCCTTGCCACGAAACTCATACCGAGCGAGCAGCCAGGCAACACCAATACCCAAGGGTAGAATCCAGGCAACGGCAGCCAGCCCGATCAACAGGCTAAGGCGGATGGCTTCCCACTCGGCGGGCGATAGGGTCACTGTTGGCCCATATCTGTATCAAACCCGTACTTGGCAAAGATGCCTAGCGCTTCTTCACTTTCAAGCCACTCGCGTAAGGCAACCGCAGCATCGTTCTGCTCGGCGTTAATTAACGCTACAGGGTAGGTAATCGGCTCATGGGTCTCAGACGGAAAAAGCCCCAGTATGCGAACGCGCTCGCTAGCGAGCGCATCGGTTTGGTAGACCACGCCTACCGGTGTTTCATGGCGTTCAACAAGGGTAAGCGCCGCGCGCACATCGTTGCCCTGAGCAAGTCTTGGGAGTAACTCATCCCATTCATTTAAGGCTTCAAGCGCCTGCTGGGTATACATGCCGGCGGGTACGTGGTCAGGGTCGCCCACCGAGAGCCGGTCGCGATCCCCTAAAAGGGTTGCGATAGAAGCGCCTTCACCGGGAGTAAACTGCTCCGGCAGGTCAGGGCTTGAAGAAATCAGCGCCAGGCGGTTGTGGAGTAAATCGCTACGCTGCTGAATATTAATGCCTTGGGCTTCCAACCAGTCCATCCATTCGACGTTGGCTGAAAGAAACAGTGCGGATGGGCTGCCGTTGGCGATCTGGCGGGCAAGCGTTGAGGAAGAAGCGTAGATAGGCGTTATGACCACATCATGCTGGGCTTCATAACTAGCAATCGCTTCGTTAAGCGCATTGGTAAGCGAGGCCGCTGCGGCTACTTGAACGTTCACTGCCGCCGTCGCTGACGAGGAGATAGCCAACATTACTGAAATGGCAAAAGCGAAGCTCCACCCGGCAAAAGGGGGGGCTTTTTTTGCGCTGGTCCCGGCTTTGATCATCATGTTACTTCCGTTGTGAACATTAGAGCGTAGCGAACGATAGTTAAAAGACTTTTGCCGTTCAACTCAACCGCTTTGTTATACGCTCGACTGGTGTGTTTTCGTTGGTATCAGGGGATTAATAGTCAGAACTACGGCTCCCTTTTGCGTTCCAAGCTCCAGCAATGCATAAATGCTTCAATATTTATCGGCCCGATAAGTCACTCAAGGAGAAAAGCAAAATGAATAAATATGTCGTCAAAGTAGGGATTATGACATTGCTGGCCGGTATGGCACTGCCTGCAGTGGCAAGTGCCGATGAGGTTTTATGCCAACACAAGGCAGAAGAGATTCAACTGCAGTTGGAACATGCTCAAGGGCAGGGTAACCCGCACCGCGTACAAGGCTTGCAGCGCGCTCTAGAGGCAGTGGAAAACGACTGTACTAACGAAAGTGTTCTCAATGAGGCAACCGATGAGGTGAAAGCAAGCCTTGCGGACGTTCAGGAACGCCAGGCGGATTTCGAAGAGGCGCTAAACCGCGGCGATGAAGACGATATACGCAAACGCCGCGTCAAGCTTGAGGAAGCAACCTTAGAGCTTGAAGAGCACACCCGGCAATTAAATGCGTTACATGGCCAGCTCAGTCAATAAAGTTTGTTGCTAGAGATTAGCTGCCACGTTTTAAACCATCAGTGTGGGGTATGGCTCAGCGCCGGGATTGCTTGTACAGCCACCAGCTATCCAGCCCAAAGGAGTAGGCAAGCGAGAGGAGCGCGCTGAGCGCAAGCAGGCTGGTAAACAGCGAGTGTGTAAGAGGCGTCAACGCCAGCAGGAGTGCGGAAACCTGCCAAACACACACCAGCTTGCGCCGAAAGCTTGCAAACAACGGCGCTGCCAGCCAGGTAAAATGCCAGCTAGCGGCTATAAAAAGATAGCGCATCACACCAACCAACAGCACCCAAAGCCCCAGAGCCTCTTCCTGAATCAAGCCAATACACAGTAGCAGTATCAGCAAAGCGTCCAGTTCCATATCAAAACGAGCGCCAAAGGGAGTAAAGCTATGCGTTCGCCGGGCTATCCAGCCATCCACGCCGTCAAGCAGTAGCGCAATGGTGGCGACTATCAGCCATAGCCAAATGGCATCAATAAACGCGTCATTGGCTAACGCACCTGCAACTAAGGCAATAAGCACGCCACGAAATAGCGTCACCCGGTTTGCCCAGCCAAGCGCGCCATGAGACCAGAAAAACATTACACATAGGCTTATTAACGCATAGGTTGCGTAGGCAAGCCCCCAATTAGCGCCCGTAGCCATCAGCGAAGGCAGTAAGCAGCCAATTACCAGTAGCACCAAACTGGCTATGCCCAGCTCGGAGGCACTGTGAAGACGGTTAAGTAACCAGTGATTAGTAGGAGGACTGAGGAGTTGGCTCATAGTGTCTCGCAAAGCGGTCACGCTGCCCGCCGTCAATTATGTAATGCAAATATCTCAATATGTACCATTCTTGTACAAAGCGTATGAATCGTCCATATCTCTACCATAGCCTATTGATGTCGTTGGGAAGTAATTAAAATCGGGTTCCCCGTTCTTAATTTAGTTTTGCCATGTGCATTCATCGACCAATGCTTTTTCTACGCTACGCTATAAGAAATGCCATAAAAACTTCATAAGCGGGTGCTGTGGGACGACCAGCGTTTGGCACCCAGCTCATTGGATAAAAACGCTAATAATAGGGAAATGTCATGTCGGCGACCGTTACCGCCACCGCTTTTTGGGTCACTCACCCGAGGGTTGGTGAACTCAAGCGTGAAACACTCACCGCTATTGGCGAAGAGGATGTTTTGGTACATGCCCTGTACAGCGGGGTGAGCCGGGGCACTGAATCGCTGGTATTCAACGCCCGCGTACCGGAAAGCGAATTTGGTCGCATGCAGGCGCCGTTTCAGTCCGGCCAGTTTCCAGCCCCGGTCAAGTACGGCTACTGCAACGTTGGCCGGGTCAAACAGGGGCCTGCGTCTTTGCTGGATAAAACCGTTTTCTGTCTCTTTCCCCACCAGGATCGCTACGTAGTGCCTGCCGCCATGGTGCTGCCCGTGCCGGATAATGTACCCGCTGAGCGTGCCGTGCTGGCCGCTAACATGGAAACGGCCATTAATGGCGTGTGGGATGCCGAGCCCATGTTGGGTGAGCGGATTACCGTTATTGGCGCTGGCGTCGTCGGGTGTCTGGTGGCGTATCTGTGTTCACGGATTGTCGGTGTGAATGCCACGCTGGTGGATATCAACCCGGAGCGCCAGACAATCGCCGAGCACCTGGGGCTTACCTTCTGTACGCCTGATCAGGCGCCTGACGATCAGGACTGCGTTATTCATGCAAGCGGCCACCCCGAAGGCTTGCGCCAGGCGCTAGGCCAGGTGGGAAATGAAGGCCGAATTATCGAAATGAGCTGGTTTGGCGAAGGCGAGATTCGCCTGCCGCTGGGTGGCGCTTTTCATTCACAGCGTCTTAGCCTGCGGGCAAGCCAGGTAGGCCAGCTACCCGCCAGATTACGCCCGCGTTGGGACTACCAGCGCCGCTTGACCCTTGCGCTCAGCTTGTTGGCCGACAGCCGGCTGGATGCACTTATCAATAGCGAAAGCGATTTTGAAATGCTGCCGCAACTGGCCCCGCAGCTATTTTCATCAGGCAGCAATGTGCTTTGTCACCGTCTTCGTTACTCCACTGCCAATTAATCAATACCAGGAGCGTTTATGTACCGTCTATGTGTTCGTGACCACTTTATGATTGCGCATAGTTTCAAAGGGGAAATTTTCGGCCCCGCCCAGCGCACCCATGGGGCTACCTATGTGGTCGATGTCATTTTTCAGCGCCCTGAGCTTGATGAAGATGGTTTGGTGATTGATATCGGTTTGGCCAGCGAAACGCTAAAGGAAGTACTTTCACATCTGAACTACCGCAATCTGGATGACGAAGAAGCTTTTGCGGGCAAGAACACGTCTACCGAGTTTATGGCCAGCGTTATTTTCAGCCGGCTGGCCGATGCCATAGGGGAAGGCACCATGGGCAAGACAGCTCAAGGAATTACCCGCATGGAAGTCAAACTGCATGAATCCCATATCGCATGGGCAAGCTATGAAGGCGATCTATGAGTGAGCCGCTAACGCTGATTATTGCCGGCGAGCTGACCCAGCGCACCGGCGGGTATATTTACGACGCGCGCATGGTCGAGGCGTTACGCCAGCAAGGGCACACCGTTGAGGTGGTCAGCCTGGCAGGCTGCTTTCCTGCCGCGGATGCAGAGGCCGCCGAACAGTTGGCAGCGGCGTTAGGTGCACTGCCGGAGAGCACTCAGGTCATTATTGATGGCTTGGCCATGGGCGCTCTGCCAGAAGTGATTGCCCAACATGCCAAGCGCCTGATGATTACTGCGCTGGTCCACCATCCTCTAGGCGATGAGCAGGGGTTGAGTGAGGCGGAGCAGGAGCATTTTCATCAAAGTGAGCTTGCCGCACTGGCGACAGTTTCGCGCATTATTGTCACCAGCCGATTTACCGAGCGCCGGTTGCAGGCCCTGGCAGACCAATACGCCATGCCATTAAAAGCCCGGATAAGTGTAGTAGAGCCGGGTGTGGAAACCGCTCCGCCAAGTGCTGCGTCTGGGCCGGGCGAGCCGATTCGCCTATTGTGCGTGGCAACCCTGGTTCCGCGCAAAGGACAGGATCTATTGGTGCGGGCATTGGCAGGCGTTCCCACCGACACCTGGCAATGCGACTGCTATGGAGGCCTGCGGGATGCAGCCTTCGCTGACCGGGTGCAGCAGCTGATTAATATCAACCGGCTTGAGGCCAGTATCCGGCTACACGGCGAGTGCGACGAGGCGGCGTTGACGCAGGCTTATCAAAACGCCCACGCGCTGGTGCTGCCTTCCTGGTATGAAGGGTATGGCATGGTGGTTACCGAGGCCTTGGCGCGCGGCCTGCCGGTGA
This sequence comes from Vreelandella populi, assembly GCF_003989825.1. Taxonomy (GTDB): domain Bacteria; phylum Pseudomonadota; class Gammaproteobacteria; order Pseudomonadales; family Halomonadaceae; genus Vreelandella; species Vreelandella populi. The sequence continues at coordinate 179,583 of NZ_RZHE01000006.1, read as the reverse complement.
TTACGACCACTGGCGGTGCCCTGGATGAAACCCTGCCGGGCGGCGCGGGCCTGAAAGTGGCCCCTGGTGACGTGGTGGCGCTGGAACAGGCCTTAAGCCGTTTTTGCAGTGATGCCGATCTTCGCGCTGAATTGCGTGCCGGCGCCATGGCCACGCGTGAGATGCTGAGTGACTGGCAGGAAGCGGGCACCGCCTTTGCCCAAGCACTTACCCAGCCGCTTGCCCAACCGAATGGCGAGATGCCTGACTACCATGCAGGCAGTCAATTCGCGACTGACTGGCTGGCGCTGCGTGAAGACGCGGACTTCACCTTCAGAAGCAAGCAGCTGCCAAGTAAAGCCGCGGAGTGGTTAAAAGCACGTGCCCAAACCTGGCATATGGTGGATCTAGGGGCTGGCCGGGGCAGCAATATGCGCTTTCTAGCGCCGTTTCTACCCGCCCCCCAGCACTGGACGCTGGTTGATCATGATGCGGCCTTGTTAGAAGAAGCCAAGGTAAGCGTCGGCACGCTGCGCAATAAAAACGCCATTACGGTGGAAACGCTCTGCACATCGCTGGATTCGCTGGAGCAGGCTCCCTTGCAAGCCGCCCAACTTATGACCGCGTCAGCGCTGTTGGATCTGGTATCGCAACACTGGATCGACATGCTGGTGGCACACTGCGTAAAGCATGAACAGGCACTTTTAATGGCGCTCAGCGTCACCGGCGAGTGGGGCTTTACCGATGCCCAGGGGGAGCCAGTGAGCGATGATGAAGATCACTGGCTTTTAGCCCTGTTTATTGCCCATCAGCGGCGCGACAAGGGTTTGGGCGATGCCCTGGGCGGCCAGGCCCATCAAGCGTTGGTCGATGCGCTGGAACAGGCGAACTATCACGTTGAGCAAGCCAGCACGCCGTGGCGATTGGCGGCGGAAAACCCTGTTCATCAGCCATTGATGAGGGCGCTTATTGAAGGGTGGGCTGAGGCGGCGACAGAGCAGGCGCCTGAAGCTGCCACGCGTATTGGTGAATGGCGCGAACAGCGCATGCGCTCGGTGGCCTGCGGGGAGGTCGGTATCTGGGTTGGGCATTGCGATCTGCTGGCGCTGCCTCAATGCAATACGCCGTTAGCGGACACGCCTGCAGGTAGGGCATAACCCCATGGCCATAAAATCGGCATTGCGCTCTCCCTGGATAAAACGCGCCCTGATCAGCGCGGGGTTGCTGGGCGCCGTTGCGCTATTTGTAGAACCGCGTGAGGTGGTGGCGCAGGTTGAGCGGCTATCGGCCGGGTGGGTGGCGCTGGCTCTGCTTGTCAGCGTGTTTCAAATCATGCTGAGTGCCTGGCGCTGGCAGTTTACGGCTGGGCGAGTGGGCACGCCGCTACGCTTTAACTATGCATGGCGAGAGTATTATCTTGCGCTACTGGTCAACCAGCTATTGCCGGGCGGTATCTTGGGCGATGCCGGGCGCGCCCATCGCCATGCACGCCAAGCCAGGTCACGGGGTAGCGCCTGGCGGGCGGTGATTATTGAGCGCACATCCGGGCAGGTGGCGATTGTATTGTTGACCCTGGCGGCACTTTTGCTCTCACCCCTTTGGCACGCCGTACTTGGCTGGCAGACAAGTCTGATGCTGGTGGGCGGGCTGGGATTTTTAGCCGTTGTGCTATGGCAAGGCCTTTCGCGCCTGCCTTCTCACAAGTTGCCTGCATGGTGGCACGCCATGGCGGTGGATATTAAACGGGGGCTGTTTAGCCCTGGCGTATGGCATTTGCAGCTGGGGTCTTCACTGGCCATTGTAATGAGTTACGGCCTGGTAATGGTATGTGCCGCGCGGGCTATCGGCGTGGATATTGCCGCTTTGCAGCTGTTGGCGTTGGCACCCGTACTGCTGTTAGCCATGCTGGTACCCCTTTCTGTGGCCGGCTGGGGGTTGCGTGAAGGGGCCGCAGCAGGCACCTGGGCACTGGTCGGGCTACCAACGGCTCAGGGCGTGGCGATCTCTCTGGCGTATGGCGTTCTGGTGCTGCTTGCAAGCCTGCCGGGCATCTGGGTGGCCCTGGGGCGTCGCCACCGTGCTCCGCCCTCAGGTGAAAGGGGCGGCGCGCAGCAGCACGTCGAACAACGTGTCGTCACCACATCGGAATCGGCGCATGGTCGGGCGCAGCGCACTTTCAAGCGTTTCGATGGGCGTCATTTGCAAACCGGGCCTGCCCGAGCCAATCAACAGTGGGGCAATCAGCAGATGCAGGCGGTCTATAGCGCCCGCCTCAATGAATTGCGACACCGTCACGCCGCCCCCTTCCACCAGAATGCGCTTCAAGCCGTGCTGGTTAAGCAGGGCAATCACGTCACCTGGAGCGAACTGTCCTTGAGCATTGAGAGGCAATACGCAGCGCTTCACCGAGACGTCAGTCGGCGAAGCCGCTGTCTCCGGCCCCACTATGTGCAGGGTGGGCGCCGAATCGGTATGAAACAGTTTGATACTTGCAGGCACACGGCCACGTGGGTCCAGCACCACCCGCGTTGGGTGAGGGCCAGTGACATGGCGTACCGTCAGCTGCGGGTCATCGGCACTGGCCGTACCTGCCCCGACCACTACCGCATCCGCCAGGGCACGAAGCCGGTGCAGGTGCACCAGGCTCTCATGGCCATTGATATAGTGCGAGTGGCCGCTTTCCGTAGCGATACGCCCATCCAGGCTTTGCCCGAGTTGGGCAATTACCCAGGCCGAGTGACTGGCCAACGGCGTCAGGCACGCCAGCAGTTCAGCTGCCTCGGGCGTCACGGCATCGTGGTCGAGGGCGCGGCCGGGCTTGCCATGGCGCGTGGCCTGAAGCCACTGCCACACCGACTCTATGTCCAGCAATGTTTCCTGATCAGTACAACCACTATGACGAGGGGGGGTGGGCATAACGCCTCCGCGCTGAGAAAACCGTCTTATCTTGCGGGGCAGCACGGCCTAGCGCAAGCGTACTCTACCTGCTGCACCGGGCAATTAGGAGGCCTATATGTATCACATTGAACGCGCTATTTTCGATATTCGCCGAGGGTTGCCGGTGGTGCTTAAAACGAGCGAACAGCGTCTTCTGGTACAGGCACTGGAAGGCAGTGACTCGGTTGATACGCTGGCCAGACTTGCGGGCACGCGCCCTTCACTGGTGTTAACCCGTCATCGCCTGGAAGCCATGGGCATGTCGCTCACCGCTGAAGCGGCTTGCCTGCCGTTGGTTGAGCACATTAGCGAAAGCGATTTACAGGCGTTGGCAGTTGTGCAGACCACGCGGCGACCATCGCATTCGCTGTTAAGCGGCCTGAAACCTGCAGGCCCTGGCGAGCGAGGAGCGCTTACCTTGATGCGTCGTGCCTTGCTGATTCCCGCTGCGCTATGCGCTGAGGTTAGTGAGAAGGCAAGCGATGCGGTGGCGCAGGATGTAGCGAAAGGCAAGCTGCTGGAAATCGATGCAAAAGAGACGGAAAAATGCTTGGCAGGTGCGCCGGGAATGCTCAAGCGCGTCAGTGAAGCGCGTATTCCGCTTGAGGATGCCGCGGAAAGCCGCTTTGTACTCTTTCGCGAACCGGACGGCCTTCGCGAGCATGTGGCGGTGGTCATTGGCCAGACTGAAAACATGCAAGGCGCGGTGCCCCTGCGCATGCACTCAGCCTGCCTGACCGGTGACCTGTTTGGCAGCCTGCGCTGCGACTGCGGCGAGCAGCTGCGCAATGCCGTGGCGGATATTCAGGCCATGGGCGGTGGCGTGTTGCTGTATCTGGCTCAGGAGGGGCGCGGCATTGGCCTGGCCAACAAGTTACGTGCTTATACGCTGCAGGATGGCGGGCTGGACACGGTAGACGCCGACCAGGTGCTGGGCTTTGGTGATGACGAGCGCCAGTACGCCGTTGCTGTGGATATGCTTAATGCGCTGGGTATCTCCCAAGTACAGCTACTGACCAATAACCCGCTGAAGATTTCTGCCCTACGCGAAGGCGGGATTGAAGTGGTATCGCGTCAGGCGCTTTATGGGAGCGTCACCGACCAGAATCATCGCTACCTGAGCGCCAAGGCCAGCCGAGCTGGCCACCTGTTCGGCGACGTTCTGGAAAGCCGCAGCCGCTAACGAATTAGGCGCTCTTGAACACCATGCCGATGATGATGGTTAAGAGAGCGCTGGCAGCCTGGCGGTTTCGGCAACAACGGTTGCCAGCTGGGTAGCGTAATGCTGCACCAGACGCATGCCGAGAGCGGGGGTTGCCTGGCGGGCGTCGCCAGCTACCCCGTGCTGACTCAGGTCTTCGGCTAGCCAGGCAAAGGTGGCTGAGCCTTCTGGGCCAACCAGCTGGTTATCGGGTAGGGTACCCAACGGGGCGCTCTGGTAACCCTCCAAATTTACCGTGGCAGGGGCCAGGTACTGCATCATGGCCGTTTCGAGCAGCCCGCCGTGCAGGCCATAGCGCAGCTCCTCAGCGGCGATAGCGCCTTCCAAAGCCGACAGCCGTGTATAGGTGGCTTTGACTACCCGCATATCAAAGCGTTGGCGTAGCGTAAGGGCGGCCAGATCCATAATGGCCTTGTTGCCACCGTGGCTATTGATCAGTACCAGTCGTTTGATGCCTGCCCGCGCGATGCTTTCGCCATAGGCTTCAAGCGTGCTGATGGCAAGCGTTGCGGGCAGGCTAAGCGTGCCAGGAAAGCTTGTGTGCTCGTCGCTGGCACCTACTGCAATCGTGGGCAGGAAAATGACGTCCAACGCCGGGTCAAGATGTTCACGCATGGCAGCCGCCAGCCCTTCACCAATGATCAGGTCAGTACCCAACGGCAGGTGCGTGCCATGTTGCTCAATGGCGCCCAGTACCAGTACGGCAACCGGGTCGCGCTTTGCAATAGTGGAAAGCGTGGGAACCGTCAGCGTTTGCCAATCGTAAATCATAGGTTGTCAGCTCTTGAAAGCGGAGTGTTGGGCTTGGTTCTTTGTATGAGCTTAGTGGTTCTTAATCACAGCGGCCGACCACCGGATGATCGACACGGCAGGCATACAAATCGCCCGACGCCAGGCCATCGGCCTGGGCGGAAAACCAGTTAATAATGGTTTCTGGCGTTTGCCAGGTGGGCCAGTGAAAGTGGCGCTGTTCACCGGCGATAGCGTTAAAGCGGTAATCCCCCAGCGTCTCTAGTCGGGCAACGCAGGCGCGGCCCACGTCAAGCGCACCTGCCACAAACTCCACCGAAAGTGCCGCCACCGGTTGGCTCAGGCCCGCCAGCACGTCGGCTTCAAAACCTTCAACGTCAATCTTGATAAAGCTGGGTTCACCATACTGCTCGATCAATTGATCGAGCGTGGTAACGGGCACACGCAATTGTTGTTCCCAGCGCACCTGACGAAAGCTTTCGTTACGCTCACCAATCTGCTCCCGCCAGCCAAGTGCCAGGGTGGAAAGCGTCGGGTGGCGGGAACTGATGGCAATATCGGCAAAGCCGGGCTCAGGTCCTGCAGCTAACGGTAACAGCGTGACGGTCGGGTGCCTGACAATACGCTGAAACCACTTGGCAAGTTCGGGCTGAGGCTCCAAGGCGATAACCCGAGCACCGAGTGCATGAAACGCTGCACTGCGATCCCCCAGATGGGCGCCAATATCAAACGCGATATCGCCTGGCTGGATGAAAGGTTGATAGAGGCGCTGCAGGCTTTTCTGCCTGCCAGGTCGCCAATACACCAGCATTGAACGGGCCAGCCCACCAGTGCTGTCCAGCCAGTTCAATAAATGGTGGAGCATCAATGAGGCTCCTTCAGCGAAGATGCCGTTGGCGCCTGCGCCTGCCCGGAAAACTGTTTCAGCGATTGGCTGGGCATATCCCCGCCCAGCTCGCTCGGTAGTGTATTAAGCGTAAAGGCCCCTTCCTCTATAGCGTCCAGGCCTGAGCTACCGCGCTCCATCAGAGCAGCAAAATCATTTAACAGGGCAGGGCTCAAACTGTCGCTTGGCGTTTGCAGTAACCCGAAACGACGATTGATAACGCCGCCCCAGGTGCTGCTGCTTGAATACTTGATAATGGGTACCGCTGCTACAAGGCCCAGCCAGGCAGGGGTCAACCAGCCAAAGGCTGAAGTTGAAAACAGCATCACAGCGCCTGCCCAGCCAATGCCGCACAGAGTCATCCAGCCGGCATGTTGCCATACTTCCTTCCAGGGTAACGAGCGCTCGCCCCGAGGCTGGGTTTGCCATTCAACAGAGCGACCCAGCAACACGTTGATGATAAACAGGCTATGCCAAGCCATCATCAGCGGCGCAATCAGCGCGGCAAACAGGATCTCCAGCACTGCGCTTGCCAGCAATTTTAACCTACCACCGAAAGCATGAGGAGATTGCCCAAGGGCCAGCAGCAGGCCAAGGAATTTTGGCGCCAACAGCATACCTAGGGTAACAACCAGTAGCCCGACCGGTAATGACTTCGAAAACGTTTGAGTGGGTGATTCATCAATTGCATGGTAGCCCACCAGAATGCTGGAGCACACCAGCAGCCCAAGCCAGACCAGCGATGACAAGTAGGCAAATGCGCCGAATAAAAAGTGCAGACGACTCAAGGGGTGCAGGCCTGCGCCTGTCAGCAGGCGCAAATGCTGCAGATTGCCTTGCAACCAGCGGCGGTCACGCTTGGCAAAGTCGAGCATGTTGCTTGGCATGGCTTCAAAACTGTTGTGCGATGCGCTGGCATAGGGATTGCGAAGTGAAACCGACGTGGTAGCCGTGGTATCCAGCAGCACCTGCCAGCCGCTGCGTTTTAGCAGCGCGGCCTCGACAAAGTCATGGCTAAGAATTTCCCCGCCCATGGGCGGCTTGCCGGAAAGCGTGGGTAAGCCTGCGCTAGCCATAAAGGCCCGCGTGCGGATAATCGCATTATGCCCCCAATAGTTGGCTGCATCGCCCTGCCAAAAGCTTTGCCCGGCGGCCAGCATAGGGCTATAAAGCGCCGAGGCGAACTGGGTAAAAAGGCCAAACAGGGTACGCTGGCCCACCGGGATCGGGACGGTTTGTATCAAACCGACCTCCGGTTGTTGCTGCATGCGATGCACCAGATTCAACAGCGTTGCGCCGCTCATCAGGCTATCGGCATCCAGCACCACCATGTGATCGTAATTCTGACCCCAACGACAGCAGAAATCTGCAATATTGCCCGCCTTACGGCCCAGATTGTTCTCGCGGCGGCGGTAGTGAACCGCAAGTTGTCCGGCGAGGCGTTGCTGCAGGGCGGCCACGTGGGCGGCTTCTACCTTGGCCTTGTCAGGGTCTTGTGTATCGCTCAGGACAAATACTTCGAAGTGCTCGCTTAGTGGCGTCTCAAGGCGTTGGTGAACGGCTTCGGCCTGCTCAAGAAGCGAACGACAGGTGGCTTCAAGGCCCGCAATGGTGGGAATGGGCGGTTCGGCATAAATCGGCATGATCAGGGCCGTACGGCTAACCAGTAGATAATCGTCAGTCAGTAACGATACCTGCTTGCGCAGACTCAATGGGTCGAGGCGCAGTGCGCAAACGACAAAACCACAGATGGCGCCCCAAAATGCCAGAGCGATCCAGGTAAATGTCAGCGCAAACAGCACCAGCATGATGATCTGCCAGCTGATTCCCAGGCCGGAGATCACGTGGGACATCGCCACACAGCCCGCAATGCTGGAACTTATGACTAACACGGCTAGAAGTGCTCGGCGCAATGCCAGGCCCGGAATGGAAGGCGGTAATTCGTTAAACTTAGGCATCGGGGTACCACACATAGTTCCAGGTTTCACTAATTGGCTGACCGTCCAGTATTAAACGCAGGCGAATATCACTCGGCTCGCCATTCGCGGGGATGCGAAAGCTGGCGCGCCAGGTGTTATCGGGAAGTGACGTGACCTGAGGGATGAGTATCTCGCCCGTTTGGGCGCTGATATCCAGCGTCACCGGTGCATCATGGTCAATGCGGTCCAGCGCTCCACCCTGAAAATCGACAATGAACTGGCGCTGTGGGTTCTCCGGATTTGACTCGCCAGGCCCCCATAACCCACCGTGACGGGTGCGTACTACGCGTCCCAGCGATTCCAGCTCAGACTCATCATTTAATGTGTAGGTATGGTAATGAACATGACGTGACTCTCCGGCCTTAAGCGGCTCATCCTCGACCCAGTAAGCCACGATGTTGTCGAAGGTTTCATCAGCCGTGGGGATCTCCACCAGTTCGACATGACCCGTGCCCCAAGGCTCAATGGGTGCGGCCCATTGGCTCGGCCGGCGATGATACTGCGCTTCCATATCCAGATAGCGGTCAAAGTCACGCTCACGCTGCATTAAGCCAAAACCGCTGGGGTTATCATCGGAAAAGCTCGAAATGCGCACTTGCTCGGGGTTGCTCAGCGGTCGCCATATCCACTCATCAGCGCCGGTATGCATTAATAGCCCGTCGGAATCGTGTACTTGAGGCCGAAAGTCATCCTGGTGTGCTTGGCTTGCCTCGCCAAAGGCATACATGCTGGTCAACGGGGCGGTACCTAGCTTGGCTACATCATCACGTGCGAAGAGCTTGGCTTCCACTTCAGCGTCGGTCTGCTCACCTGGGCGCAGCGTAAAGCGGTAGGCACCGCTTAGCGATGGGCTGTCCAACAAGGCGAGCAGGGTGATTTCATCGGCATTTTCGTCAGGCTTGTAGAGCCAGAACTCGCGAAAGGCCGGAAATTCTTCTCCCTCGGCCGAAGCCGTATTGATGGCAAGCCCGCGGGTTGATAGCCCAAAAATCTGATCCCTGCCCACCAGACGGAAATAGCTGGCGCCGAGAAAAACCGCGAACTCATCGGCATACTCATTATTATTAAGAGGATAATGAAGCCGGAATCCCGCATGGCCGCTGCCGCTTAAATCGTGCTCCAGAAGCGCCTTTGCATCGTCATCGTATTGAAAATCATCGGTTGAAAAGGGTAGGGGGGAAATCTCACCGTTATCAATGATATTGAGGGTAACGGGGGTTTGAAATAAGAAGCCGCTATGAAAGAGCTGCAAATTGAACGGGCTTTCCTCACGCCAGTAAGCCTGTTCAGGGGCGAAGCGAATTTGCCGGTAAGTGTCGTAACTGATGCCTTTTAGCGCCGGGGGAAGCGACTCTTCGGGCGCTTGGTAGTCCTCTTTGGCGAGCGCCTGAGCACGCTCAATGACCCTATTGAAATGTGCATCATCCTGAGCGCTGGCGGGCAGCGCCAGCAAACAGCCGAGCAATAACATCCATTTTCCATTATTCGTACAACGCATAGGCGAGTTCCTTTCGAGTGCAGGCCTAACATAATTGAGCAAAAGCCAATCCAGACGTGTTTTTTTAAACAAATATTATACGCTTAGTACTTAATGCACACTGTGTATTTAATATATGGCCGTTATTACACCGCTTTTTTTAGATGATCGTTTTGTAAGCCCACAATAACCATATTGATGATCCATTCATCGGGAACAATGAGAGCGATATGTGGCGATTGTTTTTAGGTGCGTCAGCACTCAACGTATTGCTTGTAGCGCCCCTATGGTGGCGCTTTGGCACTATTGGCGAGCCTTTGATTGCATGGGAGGCATGGATCATAGTGCCGCTTATGCTAGTGCTTCCCAAAGGCATGCCTCGCCGCTTGCTGGGAGTCGCCCTGATAAGCTGGGTTACCTTGGCAACCATTGCCAATTTGGGCAATGCCGCTACCTACATGGCCTTTGGAAGATCGCTAAACCTTTATTTAGACACCCCTTTAGTGCGCTCAATTTTTCATTTGCTCGTAGGTAATGTAGGCCAAGTTTGGGCCGTTTGCGCGATGCTTGCAGGCACCGTGTTGCTATTGGGTATTTTTTGGGGGCTGGTCCGCCTGCTGCTGCCAACCAGCCCTTTACCTCTGAATCACTTGAAGGGCGGCATCGCGCTTGGGATTGCAGTACTGGCCTCAGCGCTGGCCGTAGTGCACTTGACTGGCAAAGCTTTCGTGTATCAGGCAGCGCTGCCGATGGTGGAAGCCACGCGCTATCAGTGGCAGCAGGTCGTCATCACTCATCAGGCGCGTCTGTACTTTGCCGAGCAGCTTGAAACGGCACCGCTTCAAACCCGGGCACTACCGGGGCTTGAAGGGCGCAATGTGCTGCTGACGTTTGTGGAGTCTTACGGTGTTTCGGCGCTGGATGATCCACGTTACAACCATGTATTGCGGCCTACGCTTGCCGATATGGAGCGTCGTTTGGAAGAGCGCGGTCTTCATGTGGTTTCAGGGCTTCTTGAGGCCCCCATCCGCGGGGGGCAGTCGTGGCTTGCCCACGCCACGTTATTAAGCGGCCGCTGGATCGACAATCAGCTCTGGTACCGGCTGATGCTGAGTACCCAAAGCTCCACGCTGATTGATGACTTCAAGGCGACCGGTCAGCGCACGCTGAGTGTCATGCCGGCGATTACCCTCGCCTGGCCGGAGGGCGAAGCCTACGGGTTTGACGATATCGCGGTAGCCGAGGATATTGAATACGCAGGCCCCCCGCTTAACTGGGTGACCATGCCTGACCAGTTCACGCTTGACTACTTACAGCGCCACCTGCTCGGCGATTCGCCCGTCTTTATCCAGATGGCGCTTATTTCAAGCCATGCCCCCTGGACACCTATCCTGCCGGTGATCGACGATTGGGAAACCATCGGCGATGGCACTATTTTCGCGCCTTGGGAGCATGCCGGTGACCCGCCTGAAGTGCTTTGGCAGGATATCGAGCGGATTCGCGATCACTACGCCTGGTCGGTCAACTACGCTGTAGAGGTAACCGGACGCTGGGCCGAACGGGTGGTGGACGATAAAACACTGCTAATCATGCTGGGCGACCATCAACCAGCGCCGCTGATCACCGGCGATGGCGCCAGTGCCACGGTACCCGTGCATATTATCAGTGGCGACCCTGAGCTATTGGCGCCTTTTTACGCCTATGGTTTTGTTGACGGTACCCTGCCAACTCTCGAAAACCCAGAAAAAGCCGCCCGGATGAGCCAGCTGCGTAGCTGGCTTCAAGAAGGGTTTGGAGCAGTAAGTGGAACTGAAGCGGCGCAATAGCTTCGCCTACAAGGACGACACCATGATTCAGCCGGTCATTTTATGCGGGGGTAGTGGTACACGGCTGTGGCCACTCTCGCGTGAACAGATGCCCAAGCAGTTTTTGCGATTAACGTCATCGCAAAGCCTGCTTCAACAAACGCTCGATCGCTTAACAGGCTTAACCACCAGCTCGCCTATTATTATGGGGCATCAGGCCCATCGGTTTTTAATGGCCGAACAGCTGCGCGAAATAGGCCAGGAGGCGCGCATTGTTCTCGAGCCTGAAGGGCGTAATACCGCACCGGCGATTGCCTGTGCGGCGTTATTGGCAAGCGACGCCGGTGAGGACCCGCTGCTGCTGGTGCTACCCGCCGATCACGTTATTGGCGATATGCACGCCTTTCAGGACAGCGTGAATAAGGCTATTAGCCTGGCTGAGGAGGGCTATCTGGTAACGTTTGGTGTCGTGCCCACGCACCCCGAAACCGGCTATGGCTATATTGCCTGCGGGGAGGCGCTGGGTAACGGGCAAAAGCTTACGGCCTTTATTGAAAAACCAAATAGTCAACGTGCCACCGAACTCATTGAACAAGGCAATACGCTGTGGAACAGCGGTATGTTCCTGCTCCGCGCATCTACCTACCTTGGGCAACTTAAGCGCCTTCAGCCCGCTATGCTGGCAGCTTGCCAAAAAGCGGTCAGCCTGGCGCAGCGTGACCTGGATTTTCTGCGCCTTGATGAACAGGCGTTTTGCGACTGCGCGTCAGACTCCATTGATTATGCCGTGATGGAGCACTGCAGTAACGCGGCGGTCGTTTCGCTTGATGCGCAGTGGAGCGATATCGGCAGCTTTGATGCGTTGTGGAATATAGCCACACCGGATGAGGCGGGCAATGTTACTCAAGGCGACGCGCTGCTTGAATCAACTACGGATTCGCTGGTGATTGCAGAGCATCGGCTAGTGGCCACATTGGGCGTCAAGGATCTTATCGTGGTGGAAACCCCAGACAGCGTGCTGGTGGCTCATCGCGACAGGGCCCAGGAGGTCAAGCAACTGGTGGCCGCGCTTACTCAGGCTGGACGCAGCGAGCCGCAGTTGGCACCTCAGGTTCATCGTCCTTGGGGGAGCTTTCAGGCCATTGATACCGGCGGGCGGCATCAGGTAAAGCATATTACCGTCAAACCGGGCGGTCGGCTGTCGTTGCAACGCCACCATCACCGCGCTGAACATTGGGTGGTGGTCAGCGGTACGGCGCGGGTAACGGTCGATGAGCGCTGCTTTCTGGTGAGCGAAAACCAGTCAACCTATATTCCTATTGGTGCGCTGCACCGGCTGGAGAACCCCGGCAAGATTCCACTTGAGCTGATTGAGGTTCAATCCGGGGCATATCTGGGGGAAGACGATATCGAACGGTTGGATGACGTGTACGCCCGCCAAAATGATGAGTAGGCTCAGTAAAGCCGAAAATCGTTGGCATCCGGGTGACCCTGCTGCTCTTCGATCACCTTGCGGTAGCGCTTGTATTCCCATTGGTACTGGGCCGGATCAAGCGCAATGGATGCTTCTACACTTGCGTTCACGCCGCTGGCGGATTGCACCTCATCGGGGCTGTAGACCCGCTCATCGGCATCCAGAAAATGAATCGCAAAGCCGCGACCGGGAAGACGCAAGGCAACGCCGGTGACCACTCTTGCCTGAGTGCGCGCGACCAGCTTGGGTAAAAGCGTTGCGGTGTAGGCATTATGACCATAAAAAGGTGCAAATACGCCGCTGCCCCAGTCGGGTTCCTGATCCGGAAGAATGCCAATGGCTTCACTGCGTTTGAGCGCCTTGAGAAGCGCTGCCACGCCGCGCGGGTTGGTCGGAACCAACTGGGCGCCCATACGCTCGCGGCCATGGCGAATAATTGGCTCAAGCGCGGCGATCTTGGGCGGCTCGTACATGGCGGTAAACGGAAAGTGGCTTGAAAGCCAGAAATTGAGCACTTCCCAGTTGCCAAAATGCGGCGCCAGCACGATGACTCCCCGACCTTCGGCGCGGGCGCTGTCCAGCTTGTCGCGGCCATGAACCTCCACAATGCCCGCTTCAATACGCGAAGGCTCGGCCATCCAGGCATAGCCAAGCTCCATCATGGTGGCGGTAGAGTGGCGCAGGCTCTGCTTGGCGAGCGTATTGCGCTCGTTTTCGCCAAGCGTTGGATAGACAACCTCAAGGTTGAGATCCGTGACCTTGCGCTCGCGCTGGCTAAACCGGTAGACCAGGGGCCCAAGGGTTGAGGCAAACCGCCAGAGCCTTGGCAGGGGCCAGCGGGAAAGTGTGCGCCAAAGCCAGGCAATTGCCTTGGCTTTAGAAAAGCGCCGGGAGAGTGCCGTTGTGTGTTCGGTCATACGTTACAGTAACCAGCTGCCTACATTGCTTGGGGCGCGCTTTTCCTGCAAGCCTTTGAACCCTTTGACGCAGCGGACGATAAACCAGACCGCAAGCGCCAGGAGCAGCGGAAAGCCAATGAGTACCAGCGTTAATACCGAGGCAATAATGCCGTAGAGCAAGCCGATCCAGAACGTACGGATTTGATAGCGGTAGTGTTCGTCCAGCCACGCAGGGCCTTTACCTTGATACATATAGGCGATAATCACCCCGATCACTGAGGTAAAACCCACCACAAAACTTGCCAGATAAAGCACATAATTGACCATGGCAATGGTGGTATCGGGCTCTTTTGCAGGCTCTTTCGTCGTGTACTCGGAGATGATTTCGCCTTCTATCGGCGCTTCATTACGACTGTCGTGCATGTTTTCCTACCCTTTACGGATGAATCAATAAAGCGGATACGCTTTCAGCGCACTATGATACCGTGCGTGGCGCGGCTAAGCATTAGTAGCCAGCCTGAGCAGGTATCCGCGATTATGTCTATCGGGCCGGGCGGCAAATCTCCAGGAGATTCCCATCGGGGTCGCGCAAATAAACCGACTCGATCGCGCCATTGGCTCCCTGGCGGGCAACCGGCCCAAGCTCGACTTCGATGCCCAGTACGTCCAGGTGCTGCTTGAATTCATCCAGCGGCAGCTGGCAGCGCAGGCACAAATCCAGGCTGCCGGGCGTTGGAGTCGCTGAAATGGGTTCAATGTCCGTGTCGGTTTGATGCAAGCGCAAGGCTGTATCGCCAAGCATCAAATCTACCCGCTGGGCATCGCGGTAGCGTACATCAAGCCCCAGAACGCGTGAATAAAAGTCAACTGCGCGACCTATATCCGTCACGGTTACAACAAGATGGTCCAGACCTGTGAGCATGCCACTTTCCTTAATCCAAAACCGAAAATCCGAGAAGACGACGATGCGATGCTGCCCGCTATGCGATGCAACGACTGTTACACACTATCACCAGGATCGTCGTCGTGATTACTACCAGTGTGCCACGTGTCTACTGGTGTTTGTGCCGCCTGAACAGCATTTAAATGCTAGAGACGAAAAAGCCGAGTACGACCGGCATCAAAACTCCCCCTATGATACGGGATACCGGCACTTTTTAGGGCGTTTGTTTACGCCTTTGCTGGCCAAACTGCCCGCCGGCGCTAACGGGCTGGACTTTGGCGCAGGGCCGGGGCCAACGCTTTCTTTAATGTTCGAGGAAGCGGGGCATCCCATGGCGATCTACGATGTCTTTTATGCCCCGGATACCCAAGTTTTAACGCAGCCGTATGCGTTTATTACCGCCACCGAAGTGCTTGAGCATCTGGCCCAGCCAGGCAAGGTGCTTGACCAGCTACTGGGGCTGCTCTTGCCCGGCGGCTATCTGGGGCTAATGACCAAACGGGTAACCACGCCGGCTGCCTTTGCATGCTGGCATTATATCAATGACCCTACGCACGTATGCTTTTTCAGTGAGGCTACCTTCAGGTGGTGGGCGGAAAAACATCAGCTGGCAGTCGAATTTCCTGGTAATGACACCGTTATTCTACGAAAACACTGAACAGTAGGCAGGGGAAGTGAAAAAGCATTGACTTTGTGCTATCCAAAGCAATAATTGCGCGCCCGTTTAATGCCTGCTGGTGGTGTAGGAGGCGAAAATGGTTCTCAAGCAGAATGCGCTTCTTAACAACTCGTTCGGTAAGGTGAGGTTTTTTTCATGTCGCGGCAACTACTGGCCATGGCGCTTGCGCCTCTTCTAGGCCTGTTTATCCTGGGTATTGGCAACGGTTTTCTGGCGACCTTGATCACCGTGCGCCTGGACGCTGCTGGCGAGTCCGCCACGGTGATCGGAATTGTCTCGTCGGCCTATTTCATTGGCCTGGCGCTGGGCGCGATGTTCAACGACCGCCTGCTGCTGCGTATTGGGCATATTCGTGCCTACGGCAGCTTTGCCTCCTTAGTGGCCGTCACGGTGCTGCTTCAAGGACTCTTTTTCGACCCCTGGGCTTGGTTTGTGCTGCGCCTGATTGGCGGCTGGGCTACGGTCGGCGTTTATCTGGTTATCGAGAGCTGGCTTTTGACGGCGGGTGAGCAGAAGGTGCGTGGTCGCTTGCTCGCGCTGTACATGATTTCATTGTATGCCGCAGGCGTCATCGGCCAGTTGCTGCTCGGGGTGACCAACGCCATGGGGGTTACGGCGCCGTTTATGGTGATTGGCATGCTGGCATCACTCTCTGTACTTCCCATGGCGATGATTCCACGAGTGTCGCCCTTGATTGAACACGCCGAGCCGCTGCCGCCGTATCGTTTGATCATGCTGACGCCGACCGGCGTGTTGGGCAGCCTGGGCTCAGGCATGGTGGTCGCCGCTGCCTATAGCCTGCTGCCGCTTTACCTGCAGCGTATTGGCATGAGCGTTAACCAGGTAGGCCAGATGATGGCGCTGGTAATTTTAGGGGCGATGCTGCTGCAGTACCCGATTGGCCGCTGGTCCGACCGGCATGATCGCCAGATGGTTCTTATCGGCATCAGCGGGTTTTGCGTGCTGATTTCGGCGGCCATGCTGTGGTTGCCGCTTTCAACGCCATTACTGGCGGTCTTGCTGTTCCTGCTGGGCGGCGGCGTGTTTGCGCTTTACCCGGTAGCGGTGAGCCACGCGGCCGACCGGGCGCCAGCCGGGGCGCTTGTCCGTATGAGTCAGGGGCTCTTGCTGATCAACTCGATTGGCGCAACGCTCAGCCCGTTGATGATTTCCCCGGTCATGACGGCAGTCGGTGATGCCGGGCTCTTCTGGTCATTTGGCGGGCTCAGCCTGATATTTTTACTGTTCTTCTCCTGGCGGCGTAGCGTTCGCCCGGCGCCCATGCCGGTGGCACCGTTTACGGCCACTACGCCCATGTCTAACGCTGGGGCAGAGCTTGTAATCACCGAAGAGCTGATTCAGGGCGCACTTGAGCACGAGCACCTGGAAGATCTTTCCGAAGCAGTGCCCGATGTGGGAGTAGCCGAGCCAGTGGTGGGTCCGCCTGCCGAAGAGGATAACCATATTGCCTATTACGATGACGTAGAGCAGGTGAGCGTGCGTAAATAAGCCACGGGCTTCGCAACCGGCGTGAGACGTTGGGCTAATGGTGTGGCTAAAGGTGAGAAACTACTATCGGACAGAACGTTTATAACAAACGACTGTTTTATTTTCTCATCGAGGTGTTGCCATGAACCACTACGCCGCGCCGGTACGCGACTTGCGTTTTGTGCTCGAAGAGCTGCTCGGGCATCGCTCGCTCAACCTGCCTGACTTCAGCGATACCACCCCCGACGTCGTGGAAGCCGTATTGGATGAGGCAGCCAAACTTGCAAGCGATGTCTGGGGGCCGCTAAACGCCACCGGCGACCGCCAAGGCGCCAAACGCCAACCCGACGGCAGCGTGACCATTCCGGACGGGTTTGCCGCTGCTTATCAAGCCTACGTTGATGGCGGCTGGAACGGTATCGGCGTATCCGAGGCGTTGGGTGGCCAGAACCTGCCTGAAGTTGTCGCAAGCGCGGTTCAAGAGATGCTTCACGGCGCCAATATGGCGTTGGGGCTTTGTCCCATGCTCACCGCTGGTGCTATCGAAGCGCTGGCCCACCACGGCAGCGAGCAGCTTCAAGCCACGTATCTTCCCAAGCTTGTGGAAGGCACCTGGACCGGGACCATGAACCTGACGGAGCCCCAGGCGGGGTCGGACCTTTCCAAAGTACGCACCAAGGCCGTGCCGGAAGGGGATCACTACCGGATAAGCGGTCAGAAAATCTATATCACCTGGGGCGAGCACGACGCCGCTGAGAATATTATCCACCTGGTACTGGCGCGCAAGCCCGATGCCCCCGAAGGCAACAAGGGCATTTCGCTGTTTCTGGTCCCCAAGTTTCTCGTCAACGCCGACGGCTCGCTGGGCAAACGCAATGACGTTGTCTGCGCCTCTATTGAGCACAAGCTGGGCATCCACGGCTCGCCTACCTGTACATTAAGCTTTGGCGAACAGGGCGGCGCGATTGGTTACCTGGTAGGAGAAGAAGGGCGCGGTCTAAATCATATGTTCACCATGATGAACGAAGCGCGCCATAAAGTGGGCATTCAAGGTATCGGCGTGGCTGAGCGGGCCTGTCAGCATGCGTTGGCTTATGCCCGCGACCGCCAGCAGGGGCGCGTGTCGGCTGCTCGCGGGGGGCAGGAGTGCTCGATCAGCGAACATCTGGACGTTCGCCGTATGCTGCTTTCCATGCGCGCCCGTACCGATGCTCTGCGCGCCTTGGCACTCTACTGCGCCGCGCAGTTGGATACCGCCCGTCACGGCAATGAGCCGAGCGAGCGCCAGGCAGCTCAAGCCCGCGCTGACGTGCTGATTCCCGTGGTCAAGAGTTTTTCGACCGACCAGGCGGTAGAGATCGCATCAACCGGTATTCAGGTGCATGGCGGCATGGGCTACGTGGAAGAAACCGGTGCAGCCCAGTTGTTGCGTGATGCGCGCATTGCACCGATCTATGAAGGCACCAATGGGATTCAGGCACTGGATTTAGCGGGCCGTAAGCTGCAGCGCGACCGGGGCGAGGCGTTCGGCGGTTTGTTAAGAGAAGTGGCCGCCACGGTTGAAAAGCTGAATGCAAATGCTGCATTGGCACCTTTAGGACATGCGCTGGCCGCGGGTCTTGAGGATTTGACCGCTGCCCAACAGCAGGTGCTTGAACAGGGCAGTGACCCTGCAACAGGCCCCGATGCCGTACAAGGCTATGCCACCCCCTTTCTAACGCTAACCGGCCATGTTTTATGCGCTTGGCAAATGGGCTTGGCCGCCCTTAGCGCTCAGGCGGCCGTTGATCAGGGCAGTGCCGACCCTTTCTATACCGCCAAGCTACAAAGCGCTCGCTTTGCCATTACCCAATGGCTGCCGGTGGGGCGTGCTCAGCGGGCGGTAATTGAGGCGGGAATACAGTGTTTAAGTGACTATGAGGTTGCCTAGCCCGCTAATCACCATTGACCGCCGCCTTAAAGGCGGCGGTACTGCTTCTGGACTATATACAGCGCGCAAAGCACCCTATACAACAGTGGCTATCAGCAGATTATAAAAATAGGCGTTTA
The DNA here is from genome assembly GCF_003989825.1 of Vreelandella populi. GTDB lineage: Bacteria > Pseudomonadota > Gammaproteobacteria > Pseudomonadales > Halomonadaceae > Vreelandella > Vreelandella populi. The sequence continues at coordinate 161,016 of NZ_RZHE01000006.1, read as the reverse complement.
CCGGCTGGGCTATGTTTCAGCGCCGGCAAACGCTGCTTATAAAGGAGCCCTGCATGCCTTCCATCTTTGAACAACATCTTCCCGCGACACCCGCGAACCACGTGGCGCTTTCGCCGCTTACCTTTATGGAGCGTTCGGCTTCTATTTACCCCGATTACCCCGCTGTGGTGCATGGTCAGATTCGCCGTAGCTGGGCCGAAACCTGGGCGCGCTGTCGTCAGCTTGCTTCGGCACTTGAACGGCGCGGCATACAGCCAGGGCAAACGGTGGCCGCCATGCTGCCCAATATTCCAGCCATGTTTGAAGCGCACTTTGGTGTGCCGCTGGCGGGCTGCGTGCTGAATACGCTCAATATTCGCCTGGATGCCGACGCGATCAGCTATATGCTTGAACATGGCGAGGCCCAGGCGATTCTCGTCGACCCCGAGTTTACTGAGGTGATTCAGACGGCCGTTGCCCGGCTTGAGCACAAGCCGTTGATCATTGACGTCGCGGATACAGAATTTCTGGGCGACACCCAGGCGATAGGAGAAGTTGAGTACGAGGCGCTGCTTGCCGAGGGCGATGCGGAGTATGCCTATCGGCTGCCCGAAGATGAGTGGCAGGCCATCTCGCTTAATTACACCTCCGGCACCACCGGCAAGCCCAAGGGCGTGGTCTACCACCACCGGGGCGCTTACCTGAACGCGGTGAGTAATGTGATGGAGTGGGCGATGCCGCACCACCCGGTCTATCTATGGACCCTGCCGATGTTTCACTGCAACGGCTGGTGCTTTCCTTGGACCATCGCGGCCAATGCGGGCGTAAATGTCTGCCTGCGCAGAGTCGATCCTAAAAAGATCATGCAACTGATTGATGAGGAACGCGTTACCCACTTTAGCGGCGCGCCGATCATTCTTAACGGCCTAGTCAACCTGCCTGCCGAAGATAAGCGAGAATTCGATCATCCGGTGAAAGTGACCACCGCAGGTGCCGCGCCCCCGGCATCGGTGATTGCCGGCGTGGAAACCCTGGGTATCGAAGTCACCCATGTATATGGGCTAACCGAAGTGTATGGCCCGGTAACCGTATGCGCCTGGCACGAGGCCTGGAATGAACTGCCGCTGGAGCAGCGCGCCACCATCAAGGCCCGCCAGGGCGTGCGCTACCATATGCTTGAAGCGCTGTGTGTGGCTGACCCGCTAACACTGGCACCCGTACCCAAAGACGGCGACACCATTGGTGAAGTGCTTATGCGCGGCAACACGGTGATGAAAGGCTACCTGAAAGATCCGCAGGCCACCCAGCAGGCCTTTGAAGGCGGCTGGTACCATACCGGGGACCTGGCCGTCTGGCATCCAGACGGCTATATCGAAATAAAGGATCGCTCCAAGGACATCATTATTTCCGGTGGGGAAAATATCTCGACCATTGAGGTGGAAAGCGCTATTTACGCGCATCCCGCGGTAGAGGAAGCCGCCGTGGTCGCCAAGGCGGACGAGAAGTGGGGAGAAACCCCGTGTGCCTTTGTAAAACTCAAAGTGGGCTATGGTGAAGTCACCGAGGCTGACATTATTGCCCACTGTCGCGAGCATTTAGCCAGCTATAAGGTACCCAAGACGGTCGTGTTCAGCGAGCTGCCCAAAACCTCGACGGGCAAGATACAAAAATTCGTACTGCGCGAAGAGGCCAGGCGGCATTAATCAATCAACAAGGAGAGGCGAGCATGAGTGACAGGATCGGCGTGGTAGGCGCGGGCACCATGGGCCAGGGCATTGCCCAGGTGGTAGCGGCCAGCGGGTTTGATGTACACCTGTACGATGTGGCTGAGGAGGCGTTAAGCCGGGCCAGGGCCAGTATTGAAAAGGGCCTGGGCAAACTGGTTGAAAAACAGAAGATTAGCGAAGAGGATAAACAAGCGGCACTTGAGCGCCTCTCGACGACCACTTCTCTTGATGCGCTTGGTGGTTGTGGCGTGATTATTGAAGCGGCCCCTGAGCAGCCAGCCCTCAAGGAAAAGCTGTTTCACGAGTTAAGCAGACTAAGCCCTGATGCCATTCTGGCATCCAACACCTCATCACTATCACTGACCCGCCTGGCAGCCGTATGCGAGCGCCCTGAGCGCGTTGTCGGCATGCACTTTTTCAACCCGGTACCGGTGCTTAAACTGGTGGAAGTGATTCGAGCCGAGCAGACCTCCGATGCCACTGTTCAACGTATCGAACAACTTGCCCAGGCGCTGGGTAAAACGGCGGTTCCCATCGGTGATTCGCCCGGGTTTGCCGTCAACCGCCTGCTGGTGCCGATGATCAATGAAGCGGCGTTTATTGTTCAGGAAGGAGCCGCCACACCGGAAGCCATTGATGACGCCATGAAGCTGGGCGCAGCTCACCCCATGGGCCCGCTGGCGCTGGCTGACTTGATTGGCCTGGATGTTTGCCTGGCCATCATGAACGTGCTGCAAGAAGGCTTTGGCGATCCCAAATACCGCCCCTGCCCACTGCTCAAACGAATGGTGGACGCCGGTTATCTTGGCCGCAAAACGGGGCGGGGCTTTCATCGCTACGATTAAAAAAATAGGCTCAACAAGAGCGCTAAAAGAAGCCATTGCCTGTCAATCAAGCGTTCGCTAGGGTGATGGGCAGAGGCAAGCCTAATATCGCGATAACAATTAAGGAATCAACATGAGCGAAGCAGTGATTGAAAAAACCGATAACGATGGGGTAGTGCGACTGACCATTAACCGCCCCAAGGCACTGAACGCCCTGAACAGCGAGGTGCTTGCCGCGCTGGAAGCCCACTTGGTTGAGCTTGAAGCCCAAGCCAACCTACGCGCCGTATTGATTACCGGGGCAGGCGAGAAATCCTTTGTGGCTGGGGCCGATATTACGGAGATGCGCGATAAGACCCCGGAAGAGGCGCGCGCCTTTGCAAGCCAGGCGCTGCGTACCATCAAGCGTCTTGAAACATTGCCGGTGCCGGTGGTCGCGCTGGTGAATGGGTTTTGCCTTGGCGGCGGCTGCGAACTGGCGCTGGCCTGCGACTGGGCGGTAGCCAGCGATAACGCCGTATTCGGCCAGCCTGAAGTGCTGCTGGGCGTTATTCCCGGCTTTGGCGGCACCCAGCGCCTGCCTCGCCGCGTTGGCCCTGCCATGGCCATCGACCTGGTAACCACGGGGCGCAAGATCGACGCCCAGGAAGCGCTGCGCATCGGCCTGGTCAACCGCGTCATGCCCCAAGCCGAGCTTGAAAACTATGTGGAAGAGCTCACTAAGCAGCTTAAAGGCAACGGGCCGCAATCCGTACGTGGGGCCAAACAAGCGGTTCACGCCGGGATGGATCAGGATCTGGATAGCGCCCTTGCCTTGGAAACCGCCCTATTTGCCGTCTGCTTTGCTGGCGAAGAGCAGAAAGAGGGCATGAGCGCGTTTGTCGAGAAGCGCAAGGCCAACTTTTAAACGCAGGTGTTAGCCAAAAGAAGCGGGCTCATGGCCCGCTTCTTTTATTATTTGACCCTTGGCGCGTTACGGCCAAAGTTCGATAAGCACCTTGCCGGAGGTTTCAGAATCCTTGGCGATGGCGAAGGCGTTCTGAGCATCACTGGCGGGCAGCACATGGGTGATGATGTCATCAAAACGAGGGTCGGCGGCCAACAGTGCAATGGCTTCATTGATTTCATCATAAAAACGGAAGCAGCCACGCATCTGGATTTCCTTAGCTATCAGCGGCGCCAAGGCAAGCGGCTGTGGGGTCGCGGGCATCATGCCGATCTGGGCGATGATACCTGCACGTCGAACCGCCAGAATGGCACCGTTGATGGACGCCGGCACCCCTGTACACTCCAACACCACATCGAAAGCTTCTTGGGGAACCTCATCCACACCTACACGATAGGTATACTGCACGCCGAGCGCGCGTGCCCGTGATAGCGGGCCTTTTAGCACATCAGTAATGCTCACTTCGCTAGCACCTTTGGCGAGTGCCGCCGCCGCGGCGAGTAGCCCGATGGGGCCTGCCCCGCAGACCAGAACACGCTGTCGCTCAACGCCACCTGCCACTTTAATGCCGTGCAGGCCAACCGCCAGAGGCTCGGCCAGAGCCGCCCGCTTGAGCGGAAGGGACACGGGTAGAACCCGCACCATGCCGGGGTCTACATCCAAATACTCGCTCATGCCGCCTTGGGTATGTGGCCAGGTGGAAGCGGAGCCCAGGTAGGCGCCTTCCGGCCATAAGTGCGGCTTGTCCTCGATACCTTGTTGGGGGGTGCCAAAGGTGGCGGGGTGCAGGGTGACTGACGTTCCCGGCGCCAGCTTGCCGCTTGGGTCGTGTTCGACCACGCCGGCCATCTCATGGCCAGGTATCAGCGGCTCGCGCACGACAAAGGCTCCGTTGGCACCTTCATGGTAATAGTGAAGATCCGAGCCACAAATCCCGCCAAACGCCATGCGCAGCCTGATTTTTCCAGCTGCCAGCTCGGGGAGGGCGAGCGTTTCTTCGCGCAGATCCTGTTTACCGTGAATGACTAATGCTTGCATAGCGCTGCTTCCTATGGGGGCGGCCGTTACACGACCGAGGTCATGCCACCGTCAACGAAAATATTCTGCCCGGAGACGAAGCTTGAGGCGTCAGAGCACAGATACACCAGGGTGCCAACCAGTTCATCGAAGTGCCCCCAGCGCTGGGCGGGGGTACGTTTCTCGACCCACTGATTGAACGCCGGGTCCTGCCAGAGTGCGGTGTTCATCTCGGTCTTGAAGTAGCCTGGAGAGATACAGTTGACCTGGATATTGAAACGCGCCAGATCCGCAGCCATGCCCTGAGTGAGCAACGCAACGCCGCCCTTGGTGGCAGAGTAGGGAGCGATGGTTTCGCGGGCCAACTTGGACTGCACCGAGCCAATGTTGATGACCTTGCCCGAGCCGCGCTCGCCCATGGCACGGGTAATTACCTGGGAGACATAAAACAGGCTCGACAGGTTGGTGGCGACCAGCGCGTCCCAGTCGGACGGGGTAAATTCATTGAACGGAGCGCGACGTTGCAGCCCCGCATTGTTGACCAGAATATCCGGCACGCCGTGTTGATTAATCAACGTCTCCAGCGCCTGCTGGGCGGCCTTGGCATCGGTGACATCAAAACTTACGGCCTCAACCTCGGCACCGGTTTCCTGCGCTACGGCGCGGGCCTCTGCTTGAACAAGCGCTAGGTCCCGCCCGTGCAGAATGACGCGCGCGCCCTGTTGAGCCAGTCCCCTTGCCAGAGCATTACCCAGCCCTCTGGATGAGCCGGTTACCAAAGCCAGGCGATCACGAATATTGAACAGTGTCTGGGTCATCACAATCCCCTAAAACAGCATGAAAATAAGGTAGGCGAAAACAAAGCCAACCACGGATTCAAGCGCTTGTTGAACGGTCCAGGTCTTGAGCGTGGTTTTAACATCCATGCCCAGAAGGCGGCCGACCAGCCAGAATCCGGAGTCGTTAACGTGGCCGGCAAATACTGAGCCTGCCGCGGTGGCGACGGTAATGGCGACTACCTGCATGGCGCTGAAGTCCCCGCCAATGACGGCAGGTGCCATCAGGCCAGCCGCGGTTACCAGCGCGACGGTGGCGGAACCCTGGGCCAGGCGCATGATGACGGCAATTATGTAGGCTGCCAGAATGATCGGCAGACCTAAATCGCTAAGCGAGCCAGAGAGCGCATCGCCAATGCCCGAGGCACGCAGAACGCCGCCAAACATGCCGCCCGCACCTGTAATCAGCACCACCGAGCAGATCGGTGCCAGCGCGGAATCCAGTACCTTCTCAAGCGCATTGCCCTCCATACCCCGACGATGACCAAGCACCAGCATGGCCACCAGTGTGGAAATAAGCAGTGCAACGGGCGTGCTGCCCATGGCGCGCATCAGTTGGAACCAGCCCTGACTACTATCCACCGCGCCCACCGAGCGTAGAAAATCCAGGCCGGTGTTCATGAAAATCAGAATCAGGGGTAGCGTCAGCATGAAAATGACGGTGCCCACGGCAGGTGGGTTGGTGATTTCTTCCTCTTTTACTTCACCAAATAGGCTCTTTCCCAGCGGGAAGGGGTAGCGCTTGGCCACAAACTTACCCCACATATAACCGGAGACCCACCACATCGGAAAGGCGATGATCACGCCGGTGAGCATCAAGAGCCCTAGGTTGGCATCATAAAGCTCAGAGGCAGTGACCGGACCCGGGTGAGGAGGCAGGAACACGTGCATCACCGAGAAAGCGGCGGCGGCGGGCATGGCGTACAGAAGAATGGGTCCGCCAAGGCGGCGCGCCACGGCAAAGATGATCGGCAGCATGACGATCAAGCCCGCATCGAAGAAAATCGGAAAACCCATCAGCAGCGAGGCGATACCCAAAGCAAACGGCGCGCGCTTCTCACCGAACAGGTCGATCATCTTGTCGGACAGTACCCGAGCTCCCCCAGAGTATTCGACCAACTTGCCCAGCATGGCACCCAGACCCACCAGCAGAGCAACGGAGCCGAGCGTTCCACCGAAGCTTTGAATCATGGTAGGCACGATGGCTTCAAAGGGGATGTTGGTGGCAAAGGCAGTCAATAGGCTGATCACAATCAAGGCAAGAAAAGCATGGACCTTGAATTTGATGATCAGTATCAGAAGTAGCAAGACGGCAGCGGCGGCAATGCCCAGCAGTGGGCCTGCCGACATCGTTTGCGTCCATCCATCCATGTGCGTGCTCCAGGGTAAGTGTTGTCGAACCGAGTATTGATGTTATCGGTAACATTGTGTCGGCAGCATGTTAGAACATGAAGGCAAGCGTTAAACACACGACCTTGGTTTAAGAAGCTGGAGACTAGGAAGACACAGGCAAGGGGGGGCAGACAAAAGTAGTTGTTTCGAATATATACTTTATCCAGAAGATTCTCTCCTCTGATTGAAAGGACGCTCAAATGCCAGACCTGTATATCGCCAATAAGAATTACTCTTCCTGGTCACTGCGCCCTTGGGTGCTGATGCAAACGCTCGATATTCCTTTTAATGAGCAGCTGGTGCCTTTTAGGGGCGGGTTGGGGGCCAGCCGTGAAGCCTTTACGCGCTTCTCTCCTTCTGGTTTGGTGCCCTGCCTGGTCGATGGCGATATTGCGGTATGGGATTCGCTGGCAATTATTGAGTACGTGGCTGAGCAGCACCCACAGGTATGGCCGAAAGATAAGGTGGCTCGCGCCTGGGCACGTTCTGCCTGCGCAGAGATGCACAGTGGTTTCACCACCCTGCGTGACGAGTGTTCCATGAACTGCGGCGTACGTGTGGCGCTTGATAGAGTGTCGGCCGGGCTCAGCAGCGATATAGAGCGTCTTGATGCGCGCTGGCAGGAGGGGGTTGCACGTTTTAGCGGGCCTTTTTTAGCCGGTAACGAGTTCACTGCGGTAGATGCCTTTTACGCCCCGGTGGTGTTTCGAGTGCAAACGTTTGGCTTGCCGCTAAGCGAAGTATCCCGCGCTTACGTTAAGCGGATGCTGGCGCTACCTGCCATGCAGGCATGGTATCAGGCTGCACTTGAGGAAACGTGGCGCGAGCCGGCACATGAGGCTGATACGTTACAGCACGGCACGTTAACCGCTGATTACCGCAACGCCTGACACCTATCGGGTTAGGCATCAGGTAAACTAACCAAAATTTATCTGTGGATACACCAATGGCTTTAAGTGCGACACCTTATAAAGTAGATATTAATCTCACCGACCTGGATCGCGGAGTGTATGAAACCCTGCGTTTTACCATTGCACGCCATCCCTCTGAAACCGAAGAGCGGATGAGTGCGCGGCTGATTGCTTACGTACTGTGGTACAGCGAATCGCTGGCCTTTGGGCGAGGGCTTTCTGATGTGGATGAGCCGGCGCTGTGGGAGAAGAGCCTAGATGGCCGGGTTCTTCACTGGGTCGAGGTAGGCCTGCCCGATGCCGAGCGCCTGACCTGGTGCTCGCGTCGTGCCGAGCGTGTATCGCTGCTGGCCTACGGACGAATTGATGTCTGGGAAAACAAGGTGTTGCCAAGCGTGATGACGCTTAAAAATGTTCACGTGGCGGCCTTACCTCAAGAAGCGCTGGCGACGATTGCTCAAGGGCTTCCCCGCGCTATTAACTGGGCGGTCATGGTAAGCGAAGGCTCGCTTTATATTACCGATGAAAATGGCCAGCATGAAATCACGCCGCAGTGGCTTTTTGGTGAGCGTTAAGCTTCAAACTTTGATGAGTTCTACTACCCTGTAGGTAGCAATTGGTATTAACAACTGTCATCAACAATTATCATTAAAACTGTCGTTAAAGACTATGGTCAGCCAAGGGCAAAAAACATTCTGTAAGACTTTCAGAATTGCTTCTTCAAAGCAAAAAAATTGGGGAAGGAAAAAAGAATGTTTGCTTGCTATGTTTTTGCACTTTTACATACAATCAGCAATGTTTATTAGCGCCTGTTACAGGCGCTAACGCCTTTTGCCCTCTCTACTCAAGGAACGAGCAATGCATAACCCTCGCCTGCTACGCTGGCGCCAATTTCCTCTCATGGCCGCATTAAGCCTATTACCTGTATTGGCAAGTGCAGATAACAATGTTCTTTCCATCAAGCATGAAAACGACGGAATGGCTAGCAGCGACGATGGCCATTTCACCAGTGGTTTCGAGCTTAACTGGGCGTTTAAACCCAATCCTGAAAACTGGACGCAGCGCCTGGCAACGTCGTTACCTGACAGCGTGATTGGTCAGGCGGATTCGGTGGCTTTTAGGCTGGTGCATCAGATCTACACGCCGGACAATATTGAACGCCTCGAGCTGATTGAAGATGACCGCCCTTATGCAGGTTTGGTGTATGTAGGCATGTCGCTTTATGAGGATATTCCGGTAGGTAATAGTTGGCAGCAGGCAACCGACCTGCACTTGGATGTTGGTCTCGTTGGCCCTTCATCGCTTGCCGATAGCATTCAGCGTGAAGTGCATCGTATCACCAACAGTGACCGGCCTCGTGGTTGGGACAACCAGCTAGACGACGAGCCGCTGCTTAACCTCACCATGCGCCGTCAATGGTGGCATAACGTGCCTTTCGCCGGTAAGCGATTGGCTCACGGCCCAGGCGTCAGCGTTGCGCTGGGTAATCTTAATACCTACGCAAGCGCGGGTTATGGCGTGCGCTGGGGTGATGATGCCAGCGGTATTCCTACGCTCACACCTAACCCAGGCAACCGCGGTCGCATGCTAAGCATGACTGGCTGGCAGTGGTATCTATTTGCCAATGTCGAAGGCTATTACGTAGCGCACAACCTAACGCTGGATGGCAACGTGTTCTCCAATAGCCACTCGGTTGACCGCAAAGAGTGGGTAGGCGAAGCTGCCGCGGGTCTCGCTCTTGCCTGGGATGAGTGGCAGGTGACGTACGCTGCGGTTCAGCGCACGCGTGAGTTCGATGGGCAGGACCAGCAGGACAAGTACGGCGCCATCACGCTTTCAAGAAGCTTCTAGAACAGGCCTGGCCGCGGTAGGTCAGCGCGGCTATCGGCAACTCGGAGGAGCCCATGGCCAATACCTATCCGCATACGCCTGACGGGCGTTATTTCGTGGCTAAAAACCGCCTGTGGCGCTGCACCAATCCTCGTTTGAGTGAGGATGAGCGGCAGACCCATGTCAATGCGCTTATGGATGCCCGCCGTGCGGTGAAGAGTGCCAAAAATCAAGGCGATGATGAAGCGTTGCGTAAGGCTCGTGAGTGTGTGCAGGCCGCCAAGGAGGCGCTTGGCGAACGCGGGCCTGTATGGTGGGAAGACGACGCGCCTGATGAAACTGGCAAGGCGCCGCACAACAGTTCATATGCTGCCTGGTGGGAACAGCAGCACGCCTGACCCGGCCAGATACTGGCGCGCAGCCTGAATAGCCGCTAGCTTGTCAGTGGTAACAGGTTTTCACTCTTCGGCACACTGCGTGTCTGCGACAAGGACGTTATGGATTCTATATTTTTTAACGGTTGGGAAAATCTTTTCCGTACGCTCATTGTGGGTTTGCTGGCATACGGCGTACTGGTGCTGTTTCTACGCCTTTCAGGTAACCGGACGCTTTCCAAGATGAATGCGTTTGACCTTATCGTGACCGTGGCGCTTGGCTCAACGCTTGCGACGATTCTGCTTTCCAAGGATGTTGCCTTGGCTGAGGGCGCACTTGCACTGGGACTGCTGATTTTTCTGCAGTTCGCGATTACCTGGCTAAGCGTACGCAAGCGCTGGGTAAAGCGCCTAGTGACCGGCGAGCCTTTAATGCTGCTTTATCGCGGTGAGTTTCTTACCAAAGCGCTGCGGGAGTCTCGCGTTACCCAGGATGAAGTGCGTGCCGCGATCCGTAGCAACGGCCTTGGGAGTGTAGGCGAAGCGCATGCGGTTATTCTGGAAACCGATGGCTCGTTAAGCGTGGTCAAAGAGGGTGTTTCTCACACAAATTCAAGCCTTGAAGGGGTGCGTCAGTCAAACCGCTAACGTAAGCGGCTGGTGTTCTTCCCTTTTAAATCTCAGTGCTGCGTACAAATCAAAAACGGCCCCTTGGGGCCGTTTTTGCGTTTCTACACTTTCAGCGGCGCCGCTAGATCTTGTCCTGGGTTTTATGCTCGAAATCACTGGCATCGTGGCGTTCGTGCAACTGCTCGCTGGGTTCACCAAAGGTGCGGTTAACCATGCGGCCTCGCTTAACGGCCGGACGGGCATCAATCTCTTCGGCCCAGCGCAGCACGTTCTTGTAAGTGTGGGCTTCCAGAAACTCGGCCACTTCATAAACGCGATTGGTGACCAACGCCCCGTACCAGGGGTGGATGGCCATATCGGCGATGGTGTAGTCATCGCCAGCCATATAGCGGTTGTTGGCTAGATGACGGTCCAGCACATCCAGCTGACGCTTTACTTCCATGGTGTAACGGTCGATAGGGTACTGGTACTTCTCGGGTGCGTAAGCATAGAAGTGGCCAAAGCCACCGCCCAGTATGGGGGCGCTACCCATTTGCCAGAACAGCCAGGAAAGGCACTCGGTGCGCTTGGCCGGGTCGCTTGGCAGGAAAGCGGAAAACTTTTCAGCCAGATAGAGAAGAATGGCGCCAGATTCAAAAACACGCTGAGGCGGATTAGTGCTGTGATCCATCAGTGCGGGGATTTTGGAGTTGGGGTTTACATCCACAAAGCCACTGCCGAACTGATCGCCTTCACCAATCTGTATTAAATGGGCATCGTATTCAGCTTCTTTTATGCCTTGTTCCAAAAGCTCCTCGAGCATAACGGTCACTTTTACGCCGTTGGGCGTCGCCAGCGAGTAGAGCTGCAGCGGATGCTTGCCAACGGGCAGCGCTTTATCGTGGGTTGGTCCTGCAACAGGGCGGTTGATGTTGGCAAACTTTCCGCCATTGCCGGGTTCCCATTTCCAAACGCGTGGTGGGGTATAGGACGTATCGCTCATCATTGCCTCGCTGTTTCGTTAGTGGGTAATGCCTAAAAGTCAGAGTGTTCTATCCTTTGGCATCTTAAGTAATTCCTCGCTAAGTGCTTTATGAGGGTAGTAAGAAATGAGTACAAGAGGGTATGTTATTAGCCGGTTAATAAAATAAATGTATATAGGAACAAGGAGACACAATGCAGGTAATTGGCGTGCTGGGTGGAATGAGCTGGGAATCAACGCAGAGCTATTACCGCGCTCTGAATGAAGGCGTGAAGCAGGCGCTAGGCGGCTTTCACTCAGCCAGGATTGCCATGTTCAGCGTGGATTTCGCAGAAATCGAAGCCTTGCAGCAACAGGGCGACTGGGAGACAGCTGGAAAAATACTCGCTGAAGCTGCCCAGGCGGTGGAGCGGGCCGGAGCTGACTTCTTGCTTCTGGCGACCAACACCATGCATAAAGTGGCTCCAGCCATCGAACAGGCCATTGGGATTCCACTGCTGCACATTGCCGATGCGACGGCCGAGCAGTTAAAACAGGACGGCATTACCTGCGTAGGCTTGCTGGGTACGCGCTTCACCATGGAGCAGGATTTCTATAAGGCGCGTTTGCAGGATAAGTTCGGCATTGAGGTCATTGTGCCGGATGAAGCCGAGCGGACGACCGTGCATCGTATTATCTTTGATGAGCTTTGCCAGGGGGAAGTAAACGACGACTCTCGGCAACGTTATCTTAAGGTCATTGATCATTTGCATGAGCAGGGCGCTCAGGCGGTTATCCTGGGTTGTACCGAGATCGCACTGCTGGTCGAGCAGTCGCATACGTACGTGAAGCTTTATGACACCACCGCCCTGCATGCAAGCAGGGCGGTCGCACGAGCGCTGGGTAGTTAAATCAGAATCAAGCCAGCGTCAGTGTAACGTCAATGTTGCCATGCGTAGCGTTAGAGTAGGGGCAAACAACGTGGGCTTTATCGACCAGGTTTTGGGCCACGCTCTTTTCAAGCCCCGGCAGGCTGATTGTCAGCTCGACTTCAATACCGAAGCCGGTGGGAATGGCACCAATACCTACGCTACCTTCAATGGAGGTGTCCTGGGGAAGCTTTACCTTCTCCTGGCTTGCAACATGCTTCAAGGCACCTAGAAAACAGGCAGAGTAGCCCGCCGCAAAGAGTTGCTCTGGGTTGGTGCCATTGCCGCCTGCTCCGCCCAGCTCTTTGGGAGTGCTAAGTTTTACATCCAGTGCGCCGTCAGAGGATTTGGCTTGGCCTTCACGGCCGCCAGTTGCGGTGGCATGGGCACGGTAAACAACTTTTTCGATAGACATAACAAGTTTCCTTTCCTGCTTCTAATTGAAATACTGCTTTGGCCTTTAATTTATTGCAGCTTTGTTTTGCGCGCAAGATAAATTTCAGTAAATCTTTTCCCTGTGCCTTTTCAAAATTATTGGCCTTTCTGCAAACTATTGCGTAGCTGCACGAGATCGTCTTTTAACTGAGACAGGGTTTCTACCGACTTTTCACTGGTATTAACGATGCAGCTCGGGATATGGCGTGCCTGCTCACGCATTTCACGGCCTTTGTCGGTCAAGAATAGCTCCACAATGCGCTCATCTTGGCGGCTACGCTGGCGTACTAGCAGTTGGTCAGCTTCAAGGCGTTTAAGTAAAGGTGTCAGCGAGCCTGGGTCAGTCAACAGGCGCTTGCTTAACATTCCTACCGTAATACCATCCTGTTGCCACAACACCAACATGGCCAGGTATTGTGGGTAGGTAAGCCCTAACTCCTTGAGAAGCGGTTTATAGATTTTTGTCATCATTAACGAGGTGGAGTACAGCGCAAAACAGAGCTGATGGTCCAACTCCAGCTCACTGCAAGACTCAAATGCGGGCATATCAGCTCCGAAACGGGATGCAATAGGATAATGTAGCGCGCCATGCCTTCGCTTACCAGACCTATACGTTGGTCGTAAAATGCTGGTTTTGTTTTGACACCGCCAAACCGGGTCGCTAGCCTTCCACTATTATGTTACCGGTAACAAGGTCGGTGTTTGTACGCCTCGTTAAATATTCAACTCTGCTATCAATCTGGCATTATGACGACAAAGGTTTTAGAACTAGGGAGCCTAGGTCGCACGTCTGGAGAAATTATCCAATGAATCCCACTTCTTATCGTATTTTGGTCATGGGGGCATCGGGGTGTGGGAAATCCTTGATTGGCAAACAGGTCGCATCCTCACTGGGGGCTGCCTTTATTGACGGCGATGACTATCATCCTCCCGCTAACGTGGCCAAAATGGCCAGCGGAACGCCATTAAATGACGATGATCGCCAGGGGTGGCTTGAGACACTGGCCGAGCTGTTTGCAAAATATCGTCAGCAGGATAAGACCGTGATCATTGCTTGTTCAGGATTAAAATGGCGTTACCGTGACTGCCTGCGCAAAGGCGATCCCGCGCTTAAAATTCTGTTTTTGGAAGGCAGCCGCGACCTGCTGCGCGAACGTCTGGAAACGCGGGAAGGACACTTTTTTAAAGGCGAGAATATGCTGGCCAGCCAGTTGGCCGATCTGGAGTCACCGGGAAACGATGAAGCCTTTACCGTCTCCATTGAGCTTTCTCCCGAGCAGATTGTGAGCCGATTTACCGACACGCTTGGCAACTTTTCAAATCGCACGCCAGGCGCTCCATTGCTATAGAGGCCGTAGCCGTTTGAAGAAAAAAAGACCCACGCTACAAGATATTGCTGACCAGGTGGGGGCCACCAAAATGACAGTCAGCCGCTGTCTAAGAGCACCGGAAACCGTTTCACAAGGGTTGCGTGAACGCATTTTCAGCGCGGCAGAAAAGGTGGGCTATATCCCCAACCGGGCCCCCGACCTGCTTTCCAGGGCGACTAGTCACTCTATTGGCGTACTGGTGCCCTCGTTGACCAACCAGGTATTTGCCGACGTCATCGTCGGCATTGAGGCATATGCCGAGCCCGCTGGTTACCATTTAATGCTTTCTCACTATGGCTATAGCCCGGAACTTGAAGAGCGCAGCTTGGCCTCGCTGCTTTCCTATAATGTAGATGGGATCATTCTTTCGGATCGTAATCACACCCAGCGCAGCCTGCGTATGCTGGAAACCGCCGGCATTCCTGTCGTAGAAATCATGGACACCCACCGCCCGCCGTTACAGCAGGCGGTGGGCTACGATAATGTTAACGCCGCCTTTGACATGGTCAGTGAAATGATTCGCCGCGGTCGGCGCCGGGTGATTTATCTGGGGGTACGGTTGGATGAACGAACCCGTCAGCGCGAGCAGGGTTACCATCAGGCCATGCAAGCGCACGCCTTGACGCCAGTCGCGCTCCATAGCAGCCAGCGTTCCTCTTATAGCGTCGGGTCGGCGCTTTTAAAGCAGATTTTAAGCGATTACCCTGAAGCAGACGGCATTTTTTGTACGAACGACGATGTGGCCGTAGGGGCGTACTTTGAATGCCAACGTCAGGGAATCGATGTGCCTGGGGAGATGGCCATTGCCGGTTTTCATGGCCATGATGTCGGGCAAGCGATGACGCCACGCCTGGCTAGCGTAATTACGCCGCGCCAGGCAATTGGTGAGGCGGCAGCTAAAGCCTTGCTGGCCAGCATTCAGGGGGAAGCACCTGCTGGTAACGTCATTGATCTTGGGTATCGTATTGAAAGCGGCGGTACGCTTTAGCTTTTCAAGCGGGGCTAGCGATAAGCATGCTAACTGGCTAGAGTGGCTTATTTCGTTTGTGCCGAGGCTATCGTGAAGGTCGTTCAACTCAATATTTACCCGGTTAAGTCTTTAAAAAGCATCAGCCTTCAGCAAGGCGAGTTACTGTCGACCGGGCTTGCCTGGGATCGCCGGTGGATGCTGGTTGATACCCAGCAGCGGTTTGTTACGCAGCGCCAGTTGCCCGCCTTGGCAACGGTAGAGGTGGCGTTAACCGCTGATGCGTTAGTGCTTTCGCATCCAAGCGTTGCGCCTATTTCCATACCGCTTGAAGAGCCTCAGGGCAACCTGCGTATCGTCCATGTCTGGGAGGATCACTGTAAGGCCTGGCCTGAAAGCGAAGCGGTTTCCCGCTGGCTGGAAGACGCACTCGGCGAGCAGGCAAAAGGCCTGACGCTTGTGCGTTTTGCTCCTCAGTTCAAACGCTCGGTGGAAGCGGACTTTCTTGAGGGGGAAGAAGCCCATACGCATTTCTCCGATGGATACCCCTTCCTGGTGACGTCAACCGGCTCCTTGCAGGCGCTGAACGATGCTTTGGAAAAGAGCGGAAGCCAGCCGGTACCCATGGACCGTTTTCGGCCCAGTATCGTAGTTGAAACCAACGAGGCCTGGGCGGAAGATCGCTGGAAAACGCTTCAGGCAGAAAACGGCGGCTTCACATTCACCCTGCGTAAGCCCTGCAAGCGCTGCAAGATCACCACGGTAGACCAGCAAACCGCCGAAGTGCGCGAGCCTGCCGAACCGCTTAAGACCCTGATTGCCCTCAAGACCCAACCCGCATTAAAAGGCGGCTATTTCGGCCAAAACGCGACCCTTCAGATGGGGGAGGGAAGCACTATTCGTGTGGGGGACGCGTTGGTAGCGGTGAACCGCGAGTCCTGAGTCGCAACAGCTTGATGGCGATGGCAGTGCCTAGCAGTGTGATAACCATGCCAGCAATTACCTGAAGGCTTAGGGTTTCCCCAAGCAGCAGATAGCCCCACAAGAGTGCGCTCACAGGTACCAGAAAGGTAACGGTCGATGCGGCCGTGGCGCCAGCGCTGGCTAAAAGGCCAAAGTAGAGCAGGAAAGCCAGCGTGGTGCTGAGTGTGGCAAGTGCCAATGCGTTGCCCCAGGCAAGCGAGCTGATCGGCTCGCTTGGCCATAGCCACACGCCGGGAATCAGAAGCATTAGGGCTGACATCGCACAGCTGCCCGCCGCCAGTACCCGAACGGGGAGATGGCTCAGACGTGTTTTCGAGTAATTGCCTGCAATACCGTAGCAAAGCGTTGCGGCCAGTACGGCAAGAATAAACCAGCCATCACCTCCCAAGGCAAAGTCCAGCCGATTGGCAGACAGGACGTAGACGCCCAGCAAGGCAAGCGCCAAGCCAATATATTGCTGACGCTGAACCGGCGTTGCAAAAAATAAGGCACCTAGTAACGCCGTGAAAATAGGCGTTGTCGCATTGATTAATGACGTAAACCCCGCTTCCAGACGTGTAGTCGCCAGCGCTAACAGGGAAAAGGGAAGAACGTGATTGAACAGCCCCAGAAACAGCAGCGGCCCTTTGTGCTGCCAAATAAGGCGCAGATAGTGAAGGCTTAGCAGTAGCGGGACCAGCAATAGTGCACCGACCCCCATACGAATAAGCACCAGAGGAACGGCGCCGAACTCGGGCGCTGCGACGCGCATGAAAATAAAAGATAGCCCCCACAGTGTAGAGAGCAGTATCAGGCGTAGCGCATCGGCTGCTGACATTGGACGTCCTTGGCAATTTATCTTTTTACCCTTTTAGCCAGCATAAGGGTGATCGCGCAACGAGGAAAGCCAGCCGTCATTTCCGCTAATATCCCAGCTTGTTGGGGTAAGTCTGGTGAGTTGGGTTCGGCAGTTGGCTTAAAATCAGCTACGCTGAGTAAGGCAGCCGACTTGTTCAAGAACGAGCGGCTCTTTAACCCAGTTGATCAGGTAGGAGCCATATTGATCAAGCTGGCTGATAGCTATCTGTACACAAGGAGTTCTCATGGATCGTAAAGCTAGCGCACGTTGGGAAGGTGGACTTAAAGACGGTCAAGGTACCGTTAAAACCGAGAGCGGCGTTCTGGATGCCAATTACTCGTTCAAAAAGCGTTTTGAAGACGAAAAAGGCACCAACCCGGAAGAACTCATTGGTGCCGCACATGCCAGCTGCTTTTCAATGGCATTGTCAATGATTCTGGGTGATAAAGGGTATACCGCTGATTCCATTGAAACCAGCGCAAGCGTTACCCTGAAACAGGATTCTCAAGGCTTCAGTATTTCCAAAATTCATCTGGACGTAGTGGCTGAAATTGATGGCGCTGATGAGTCCAGCTTCCAAGAAGCCGCTGAAGCTGCCAAAGCCAACTGCCCGGTTTCAAAAGTTTTAAATGCTGATATCAGCATGACTGCCAAACTAAAAGGTTAATGGTTTAGCAACACAATAGCGCCACGTAAAATTACGTGGCGCTTTATTTTGTCTGGTGTTTGTTAGCCTATCTGGCTATTGAATTTGCTGCTAATATTTTATGTTGAAGCCGATATTAAAACGGCATAAAAAAAGCCTTGGCAAATGCCAAGGCTTTTTGAGACTAACAATAACCGATTAGTTATTGGTGTTCGCGTCGCGGTCAAACTCGTCCGCTTCTTCAAGTGCTTCTTGAGAAGCGTTTACACGAATTTCGTAGTTGTCGTTGTCTTGGTTGTGAGTCAATTCGAGTGAATCCCACTCAATAGCTACATCCTTCTCACCCATACCCAGGAAGCCGCCAACGCCGATGATAACAGCTTGAATTTGGCCGTCTTCATCAATAATCAGGTCATTGATGGTACCGATGTTTTCATCGTCTTCAACGGTGCTTTGAACATTGTTGCCCGTCAGCGCGTCGGCGTAAAAGGTGCCTGTCGGAGCAGTGGTCAGATAGGTTGCTTCAACGGTAGTGGTCGTTGTAGCAGTGTTCTCTTGGGCGGATGCGGTACCTGCTGCCAGTACGAAAGCTGGAACCATCAGAGTACCCATAACAGCGGATTTGATCATTTTCATAACTCATGCTCCTTGCACTTGTATGTAGGCGTAACGTTTTACGTCGATACCTAATTCAATTAATAGCAGATGAATATGATTGTTACCGAATCTTTAAACATGGGCCTATAATGCCGGTTTAAAATTTAGTAACGCTTCTTTGTGATTAACATCACTCCCTGAAGCTTCAATCCTTACACAACATCCTGTCGTGCTTTCAACTGACTATTACTCCTAAATGTGTTGCCACTTTCTAACTTCTTGCGAACAACTACGGGGATAGTTTCGCGGTCAAGCGCTGTTCTGCGCTGAGACACTTATTACTGTAGTTGCTGTGACCAAGTTTTCAATGTTTTTGCTAAAAAATTATTAAATCTTATTTCTATACAAGCAGATAGGTATAAAAAAAAGCTAAGTATTATTTCAGTCAGCCTTGCCCAGCCGCTGTTATCTCGCGGGGTCCAGCACGCCGCCTAACGAAGCGTTACGTCTAAACCAGCCGGCAATACTTGCCCTGGGTAGACGGGTAGGCAGTACTTCGTGGGGAATAGTTTCCGATAAAAAGCAGGCGAACGTTCCGGCTTCAGGGATCACGCGGGCAATCTCCTTATGCGGAGCATCCGGGTGATAAATCACCATTTCACCACCGCCACCAACAGGCCAGTCAGGGTTCAAGTAGCCCACGGTAGAGATGACCCGGTTAGCGCGGCCGCGAAAGCTGTCCAGGTGGCGCTGATAGAAAGCTCCTGCAGGGTAGTGGGCAAAATGTGCTTCGTACTCGAATAAGCCTAGAAACAGTGCCTGATTGAGCGATTGTTGAAGCTCCCCCATGGCATTCAGGTAGTAACGTTGAGCCTCGCTTTCGCGATCAAGCCAGTGAATGGCATCGCCGCGAATGTCCTTGCGCAGATGATGCTGGTTGCCTCGCCCAATACCAGCCTCTTCAAGCGCGTCGTGCTCTGCCATATGTAAGAGTTCGTCATGCAGGGCCTTGCAAAGGTCACGATTGATAACGTCCTGGCCGACATACCAGCCTTGCTCAACCAGGGCATCCACAATGGCCACTTGAGCGGTGGGGGTAAATACTGGTGAAGAAGAGACGTTAAAAGCCATCATTTACGTATGCTCTTGGGTATTGCCTGATGCGCCTCAGGCTGTTGAGAAAGCCGGCTTTTACGTTCCGGATAGTGCTGCAACGTTCCGGAAGGTTGCTGAAACAGGTCAATGGACATGCCAAATCCCTCAGCCAACAACTCGACAAGCATCATCGCTGAAAGCCCCCAGATGACATGGCCGTCCACGTGGTAGCTGGGTACGTAATGGGCAACGCCATCAACGGTAATCACGTCGGTATGCGTACGCCGGTCTTCCAGAAAATGGCTAAGCGGAACTTCAAAAATGGCGTCTAGTTCGCCGGGGTCGGCAACCAACGGCAGGTCGGGCGGAATGATGCCCACCCAGGGTGTCACGCGAAGGCCATGCAGCGAAATCACATCCGAGAGCCTGCCCAACGGCTCAACCTGTGTAGGGTCCAGCCCAATTTCTTCCTGGGCCTCACGCAGGGCCGTGGCGTAAAGATCTCTATCTTCGGGCTCACGCTTTCCGCCGGGAAAGGCCACCTGCCCGCTATGGGTGCTCAGGTGGTTCGCCCTGCGCGTAAACAGGAGTGTAGGCGAGGCGCGGTCAACCACAGGGATCAACACAGCGGCTTCCAACATCTTGAACTGATCCAGCCGTTTCGGGGAGAGCAGTTGCAGCTTTTGGCGCAGATTCTCTAACATGGGGTATCCAATCACTTTGTCTCTTTTTACCCAGCCGTGGTAACACGCGTCAAGCACGCGGTCATCTTGGCCTTAAGTCCTAGGAACACGCCATGAATTTTTGCAGCCAATGCGGTGAAAAAGTACGCTTTGCGATTCCTGAAGGCGACGACCGGCCGCGTTATCTATGTGATGCCTGCGGCACCATTCATTATCAAAACCCTCGTATTGTGGCCGGTACCCTGCCGGTGAGTGGCACAAAAGTACTGCTTTGCAAGCGCGCTATTTCCCCGCGCAAAGGCTACTGGACGCTGCCCGCCGGGTATATGGAAAATGCCGAAACCACCCAGCAGGCCGCTATGCGGGAAACCCGCGAAGAAGCCCATGCCGAGGTAATGCTAGGTGACCTTTATACCCTGATTGACCTGCCGCATATCAATCAGGTGTACATGATTTTTCGTGCAGAGCTTACGGGCGGCTTTAGCGCCGGGGTCGAAAGTCTGGAAGTGGCCCTGTTTGACGAGCATGAAATCCCCTGGGATGCGCTGGCCTTTCCCACTATCGAGCGCACGCTGCGCCACTTCTATAACGACCGGCCACAAGATCATTTCCCGCTTCGCACAAGTACCATCACGCCGGAAGACCGCGAACGCTATTTTGGAAGCGCTTAGGGTGGATTACAGATTGGCCAGTTGCCAGGCATCGTAAGGCACTTCTTCATAGGGGTGGGCAAGCTTTAGCGCCGCAATGGCAGCATGAATGTGGTCGTCATCACATACAAGCTCCACCTTGAGCTCTTCCACATGCTCAAGAGTCCCCACCTTGCCGATATGCGGGTCGGCACCTTCAAGCGGGCGGAACTGACCGGTGCCACGGGTTTGAAAGCAGCAGGCCTCATAATTGCCCATGTGGCCAGCACCGGTTGCAAACACCGCCTCCTTAACACTTTCGGCAGCATCGACAGGGACAAAAAACGTTAACTTATACATGGCTCTCTCCTGTGAAAAAGGCACGCTGACATAATAGTGGATAGTGCTTATTGGCGCTGGCGCATCAGGAAGAGGCCAAGTGCATAGCTCTGCGAGTCAGGCGTGGCCTATTACATTGGGTGAAATAGTATAACTTTGAATCAAAAAAAGCGGTCCCATACCATGCTTTGGTCTAAGTTAAGGGGGCGCAGCTTGACAATTATGTGTACATACAATTAGGCAGACTTCAAGTCTAGCATACATACATGAATGTAACTATAATGCCACTCTTTGTAAGATGGCTGGCGAGCAGCATCACCCTTCGTTGACACCTAGAGGCACTTCCATGCGACTGGCACACTGGGCAGTCAATGCCCCTTTACGACCCTTGCTATTGGCAGTTTTAACCGCATCTGTTGTGCTGCCTGCCCAGGCGGCTGACCTTGTTACCATTACCCGCGATGCATTGGATAACAATGCCTCATTGAATTCTGCACGTGCTCAGTACTCCGGTGTGGAAGCTGCCAGGGATGTAGCGCGAGGCGGGCTGTTGCCGCAGGTCAATGCGTCAGGCAACGTGGTACATCATGAGCAGTTTGAAAGCCAGTCATCAGCCAGGGCGGTGCCCGATACCGGTGTGGGAGCTGGTGCCGATGCCGGGGTAGGCCGCGGAGATGAAGATCGCTTTAACAGCCTGTCACTCACCTTGGAAGCCACCCAGGTGCTCTTTAACGAAGTAACGCGCCAGCAGGTGACTCAAGCCGAGCGCGAGATTGATCAGCAGGTGTATCTGCTGGCCGCCACCGAGCAGCAGCTCTTGATTGATGTGGCGAGCGCTTACTTCGATATCCTGCGTGCCAACGAGGTGCTGGAAGCGCGGCAGTCCCAGGAACGTGCCATTGGACGCCAGTTGGAGCAGGCCAGCGAACAGTTTGAAGTGGGCCTGATTGCAATTACCGAAGTGGAAGAGGCGCGTGCCAGCTTCGACCAGTCGCGAGCGGATCGCATCGCGGCAGAAAGCAATCTTCAGGTTGCCTTTGAAGTGCTTGAGCAGTTGACCGGCCAGCGGTATGCCGATATCGACTCTCTGGGCGATATGCCCGTTGCCTTGCCTTCGCCGACTGACCGCGACTACTGGGTCGAGCAGGCCATCCAGCGTAACCCGCAGGTGCTTGCTCAGCAGGCAGGTATCGAAATTTCCCGTGTGGGTGTCGATATTGCCCGCGCTGGCCGCCTGCCCACCTTCCAGGCGTTTGCCAACTATCAGCATGCCGATAATGACATCGACGCCGTTCGCGGATATGACGCCTCAAGCCAGGTGGGCATATCTGCCAACCTGCCTATCTACACCGGCGGCAGCACCAGTGCCAGCATTCGCCAGGGCACCTATCAGCTGGAAAGTACTCAGTACGAGTTTGAATCACAGCGGCGTACCACCATCCAGCAGGTACGTTCGCTATATACCCAGGTAAGCAACAACGTCGAAACGGTTGAAGCGCGTCAGCAGGCCATCGTATCTACCCAGAGTGCACTGGAAGCCACTCGGGCGGGCTATGAAGTCGGTACTCGTAACATTGTCGATGTATTGAATGCCGAGCAGAACTACTACAACGCTATCGCCAACTATGCAGAAGCCCGTTATGACTATGTGGTGAACCTTCTCTCGCTGCGCCAGCAGTCAGGCCTGCTCGACGTGCCAGCCATTGAAGAAGTCAACGCTTGGTTAACCGGCGAGCAGGTCAGCTTTACCCTGCCAGACGGCGGTGAAGACAGCTATCAGCGTGCCATGGATATTGGGGCGCCGCCCACGCCTGGCATGTAACCGTCGCGAAAGTAAAAGTATTGCAGCGTCGTTAGTCAACGTTTCGAGAAGATCAAGGGAACCCAACGTATGAGAAAGGTGATTCACTCACGCCGAGCGAGTCTAGTCACGCTGATTGCCGCGCTAGCGTTAACGGCCTGTGGCCAGGAACAGCCTCAAGAGCAACAGGGCGGGCAGCAAGAAGCGCCGCCTCATAAGGTGGAAGTAGCGGAAGTCGCTCGTCAGGATATTCCGTTAAATAAATCCTATCCTTCGTTACTGCGTAGCGATAGCGAAGTGACGCTGGTGGCGCGGGTTAGCGGCTACCTAGAAGAGCGTCATTTCGAACCGGGCCAAATGGTAGAAGAAGGCGACTCGCTTTATACCATCGAGCCTGACCTTTATCAGGCAACGGTCAATCAGCGTGAAGCTGACCTGCAGAGCGCGCGCGCCGAGTATTCTCGCGCCCAGCGCGATGCCCAGCGCTTTGAGCAGCTTTTAAGCCAGAACTCCGTCAGCCGCCAGCAGTATGACCAGGCGCAGGCCGAGCAGCGCGTGGCCCAAGCCAACGTTGCCCAGGCAGAAGCTGCATTGACCAGCGCCAATCTGGACCTTGGCTACGCCAACATGACAGCGCCGGTATCCGGCATGATCAGCTTGAGCCAGATCAACGTAGGCAACTTTGTCACTTCCGGAACCGAGCTTGCCACTATTACGCCGCTGGACCCGCTGGAAGTACGCTTCCAGCTGCCCCAGCGCGATGCGTTTGAGCTACGTCGTCAGTTAGGCGAAGCCGGTGATGCCTCAGATATTACCGCGCGCCTGCGCGTGCCGGGTCTGAGTGGCGCAGACGACTCAGAGCTTGAAGGCCGTTTAGGGTTTCTAGGCTCGCGGGTTGATAGTGGTACCAGCACGGTCCAGGCATCGGCCACGTTTGATAATCCTGACGGTGACGTACTGCCCGGCCAGTTTGTACGGGTTCGCCTTGACGGCTTACGCCGTTTTAACGTGATTGCTGTGCCTGAAATTGCGGCAACACAAGGCTTGATGGGCCCACGGGTCTTTGTCTTGGATGAAAACAACCAAGCGCGTGAGCGCACGGTTCAACTAGGCGAAGTTGCTGGCCCTTGGCAAATTATTGCCGATGGTCTCGAAGAGGGTGATCGCGTCATCGTGGGTGACCCGGCAGGTATTGAGCCAGGAATGACGATTGATCCACTGGCGTTTGATGGCAATGCCGATGAAGTGGTTGAGCGAGTTGAAGAAGCGGAAGCTCAAGAGCAGCAAGAGCAAGCCGACGCTGCTTCCCAGACGACTGAAGGTGCTGGTGGTATGCCCGCAGGTGAAGGGGAAGAGGGTGCCCAATAATGAATATCTCTAACTTCTTTATCAGTCGTCCGATTTTCGCCACGGTACTGGCGATTATCCTGACGCTGGTAGGTGCCATGGCCATGCGGATACTGCCCATCGAGCAGTATCCAAGCGTTGTGCCGCCCACCGTTTCCGTTCAGGCCCAGTTCCCGGGTGCTGATGCTGAAACCGTTGCGCAAACGGTAGCGGCGCCGCTTGCCGAAGCGATCAATGGTGTTGAGGACATGCTGTACATGACCTCCAACAGCGCGGATAACGGCATCATGAGCCTGAGCGTGGCATTTAATATAGGCACCGATGGGGATATCAACACCATCAACGTCAATAACCGCGTGCAGGGAGCCCTTTCCCAGCTGCCTGAGCAGGTGCAGTCCCAGGGTGTCACGGTTGAGCTGCGCTCTGATTCTATCCTGATGTTGATTGCTTTGACGTCTCCTAATGGCGACTACAACAACGTTTACATGCAGAACTACGCCACTCTTAACGTTCTCGACGAACTGCGCCAGGTACCGGGCGTAGGTAATGCCGAGGTATTAGGCGGCGGTGAGTTCGCCATGCGTATCTGGATGGACCCTGACAAGCTGGCGCAGTACGACTTGACGCCCAGCGAAGTGGCCAGCGCCATTCGCGCGCAGAACACGGAAATCCCTGCGGGTAACCTGGCGGCAACGCCCCAGGGAGAGCCGCGCGCCTATACGTACACAATTACCGCAGGCGGTCGCCTGTCGGATACCAACGATTTCCGCAACATCTATTTGCGCACCAACCCTGATGGTTCGTCACTGCGCCTTGAAGATGTAGCTCGCATCGAACTGGGTGCCTCGTTTTACGGTATTGATGCACGCCTGAATGGCGCCACCATGACGCCCATCATCATTAACCAGCAGCCTGGCGCCAACGCCTTGTCGACAGCGGATGCAGTTCGCGAGACCATGGCGGACCTTGCCAATCGGTTCCCGCCAGGGCTTGAGTATGTAACGCCTTACGACACCACGCAGTTTATCGACGCATCGGTGGAGACGGTATTCCATACCTTTATTGAAGCCTTCCTCATCGTTATCGTTATTCTGTTCATCTTTCTACAGAACTGGCGTTTCACCGTCATTGCCATGTCGGTGGTGCCGGTCTCGGTCATTGGTACCTTTGCCGGGTTCTACCTGTTTGGCTTCTCTATCAACCTGCTGACCCTGTTTGCATTGGTGCTTTCGATAGGGATCGTGGTGGATGACGCGATACTTGTCGTTGAAAACGTCGAGCGTGTGCTTAGTGAAGAAGATGATATTTCTGTTCACGACGCAACGATTCGTGCCATGAAAGAAGTTGGTGGGCCGGTTATTGCTACCTCTTTGATCATGGCCGCTGTTTTCGTACCGGTTGCCTTCATGGGCGGTTTTACCGGGCAGATTTATCAGCAATTCGCGATAACCGTGGCGATATCCGTAGCGCTATCAGCGGTGATGGCATTGACCTTCACGCCAGCGCTTTCCGCCATCTTTATTAAGCACAACCTGCACCATACCCGCCAGTCAGCATTCAAGCGGGCAATCACTACGCCGCTGCGCCTGTTTGACCGTATGTTTGCGGGTATCACCGCGGTCTACATGTGGTTTGTTGTCAAGCTGGTGCGCTTTTGGGTGATAGCGCTAGCACTGACGGTGGCCGTTGGCGCAGGCTCTTACTGGCTATACGCCAATACGCCTTCAACGCTGGTGCCAGAAACCGACCAGGGCATCGTGTTGGTGAGCGTCTCGCTACCTGATGCCGCCTCGCTTGACCGTACCCAGAACTACATGGCAAAGCTCAGCTCTGCGATTGAAGATATCCCTGGGGTACAACACTCCTCAGCGATAGCGGGTTACGATATTTTGGCAAGTGCGGTAAATACGGCGCGCGGGATTATCTTCGTCAATATGGTGCCGTGGGGGGACCGCGAGCTAACGGCTGGCAGTTTGGTCGGGCAGATTATGCAGTTAGGGGCTAGCATTGACGGCGGTTCTGCCATGGCCTTTAACGTTCCGCCCATTATGGGACTTTCCACCACCGGTGGTTTTACCGGCTACCTGCAGTCGTTTGATGGCGCCTCGCCCCGTGAGCTTTATGAAGCTTCTCTGCAAATCATGGGTGCCGCTAATCAGAACCCAGCGTTAAATCAAGTGTTTACCACGTTTAACGTTAACGTACCTTCCTACCGGGCTGAAATTGATCAGCAAAAAGCCTTGAGCTATGGCGTGGCGCTGGAAAATATCAACTCGGCACTTGCCAATACCTTTGGTAATGGGTTTGTTAATTTCTTTAGCTACCAAAACCGTAACTTTCAGGTGTATCTGCAAAACGAAGATGAATTCCGTAAAACGCCGGATGATGTGAGTAGCGTCTACGTGCGCGGTGGAAACGGCGAGCGTATACCGTTATCTGAATTCGTTACGCTGGAGCGCCAGGTCGGTCCCTCGGTAGTATCGCGGTTTGGGGTATATACCGGTGCGCAATTCCAGGGTGGTGCGGCGCCTGGCTATAGTTCGGCACAGGCCATCGAAGCCATGGACCAGGTCGTAATG
Source organism: Vreelandella populi (assembly GCF_003989825.1). GTDB lineage: Bacteria > Pseudomonadota > Gammaproteobacteria > Pseudomonadales > Halomonadaceae > Vreelandella > Vreelandella populi. Next base: position 134,371 of record NZ_RZHE01000006.1, on the reverse strand, counting down.
GACACGCTAGGCCCCAACTGGGGAATGGGGTGGACCGGTACGGCTTATCAGGAAGCCAACCTGGGTAATACGGCAACGCTTGCCATCGTGTTCGGTATGATGATGGTGTTCCTGATCCTGGCTGCTCAGTACGAAAGCTGGTCGCTACCGCTTGCAGTACTGACTGCCACGCCCTTTGCCTTCCTGGGCGGGATCGGAGGTATTGCTCTGCGCGGATTGGATACCAGTGTGTACGTGCAAATCGGGATGCTGGTGGTCGTGGGTCTGGCGGCGAAGAACGCCATCTTGATCGTGGAATTTGCCGAGCTGCAGCGTAAAGAGCAGGGCAAGACGATTCGCGAGGCGGCCATTACCGCAGCGGAACTGCGCTTCCGGCCGATCGTCATGACATCGCTTGCGTTCATCTTTGGTACCTTGCCGCTGGCCTTGGCGACAGGCGCCAGTGACGTCAGCAGCCACCATATCGGTACCACGGTTGCCGTGGGTATGGCGTCGGTTGCGATTCTGGGCAGTCTGTTTATTCCCAGTTTCTACGCCATGATTGCCACTGTCTCCGACTGGCTCTACCGCAAACGGCATCCCAATCGCGATAGCCAGAAGCCAGCACTAGAGCATGACCAACAGTGATGGTTGATTAAAAACGCTAAGTGGTCAATGAGCGGGTGTTGCCTTTAGGCAGCACCCGCTTTTTTTATGTTGAGATGACACGAATCAAGACACTCAAAGGCAGAGAAGAATAGTTTGGTCTACGCTAAAAGAGATTAATCGTTTTCAGCTTGAACTAATAAAATCATCGCAAGCGAAAACAGCACCGGGTGATATGCCTGGAGGAGGACACGCCATGCAACCTATTGTTTCTGCTACACTGCAGTTCCCAACTATCGTGTTTACTATTCTAATCGCTCTGCTAGCGCTCTATTGGCTATTAGTGCTGCTTCGTATAGCGCCGCTTGAGCTATTTGAGCGTGACAGCCTACGTGATGATCATATGGCCAGCACGCTGGTATCGTTGGGGTTTGCGGGTGTACCCGCAACGCTTGCCTTGACCTTTCTAGTGCTGATTGCCGGAAGCCTTTCACTTGCCACGGAGCTTTTGGCGCTACGCTGGATATCGCTGGGGATGCTGCGGGTTCCGGTAGGCGTTCTGGTCGTGTGGCTGTCGTTTGCGATTGCCTCACCCGTCGCGGCGCTGATATGTCATAGCTTGCATCGCGGGTTGCACCGCTATCAGCCATTTACAAGGCGTTGCCTGCTAGGCGCCACCGTAATTGTATCAAGCCGCGAGGGTGAAGAGTTTGCCCGGGCGGTGATTGATAACGAGCCCAATAGCCATGTAAGGCTGCACTGCAAGGAGGGTGATTGCCCACAGGAAGGAGAGCGTCGGGTATTAGTTAAATACCTGGCTCAAGAGGGCACTTATCGCAGCGTCAGTGAACAGAAGTATCTGGATACACGTGTGCGCATCAACCGTTTACGCCTGCGTCATAAACACCACCATGCGGGCTATTCAGCCTGAACAATAGGTAATTATTGGGCGCTTGAATCTATAGCATTGAATCGCGTGCGTTAAAATTGGGATCGGTATTGGCTGCCAGTTTGCGCACGTGTATTAAAGCAAAGCGCCCATAAAGAATACCTAAAGCGAGCGCTCATTCTAATCGCCGCGAATACTAGCCATTAGCGGTGCATGATACGTATCAGCGTATCGATCAGCTCGCCGCCGCGCTGGCGAATGGAGAATGCATCAGGTGTGCGCAACCAATCGTGAAAAAGACCGCCAAGCACCGACTGCATCATGCGGGTCGCGACTTCAGGGGTTAATTCTTCACGCAGCAGCTGCTGATGTTCAGCTTCCTTGAACACGGCCAGCATTTCGGAGAAACACTCTTCACCGATTTCATCCTGCATGGCGAGTGGATTGATGTCGCTAAAAAATTCGCAGCGATGCAGCAAAATCGACAGGATACGCTGGTGAGAAGGTTGCTCAAGACGTGCCAGACCAGCATGACAGGCAAGCCGAATCGCTTCCATCGGGGAAATCTTTTCATCGGCTTTACTGACGGCTTCCATCAGCGACTGGAATGGCATGCGTACGCGTTCCACCAGCGCCATAAACAGGTCGCCCTTGTTTTTAAAATGCCAGTAGACCGCGCCACGGGTCAATCCCGCATGGCGTGCAACCTGCTCAAGAGACGTACGTGCGACACCCTTTGCAAAAAATACCTCCTCGGCAGCATCTAACAGCGCTTCACGAGTAGCAGCCGCTTCCGCTTTGGTCTTTCTTGCCATGGAAACGCAACCTCAGTAAGAACATGGGATGTCTATATTTTATCCGAAACTGCATGGTTTTTACATTCAAAACTGTATGGATAGATGATTAAACCCATAGCTTGTGTTATCAAACCTGCATACCTCAAGCACATAGATTCAATACGTGCGATAGGCTGATAGTCATGAGCTAAACAAAGCCATACGTATGATGGTTAATCACGCTGAAAAAAGGATACTCAAGATGGCGCGAGCACCTTTTCAACTTGCTGGGCACACTATACAGCCTGGGCAACGTTCTCAAATCGATGTGCCGGTAGCGCGTCTCTATACTCATACGCCACTACATATTACGGTTGAAGTCGTCCACGGGCGCAAAGAGGGGCCCGTTATATTGGTATGTGGCGGAATTCATGGGGATGAAATCAATAGCGTTGAAATTGTCCGCCGCTTGCTACGCTCAAAAGCGATTAACAGTTTGCGCGGTACTTTGATTGCCGTCCCCGTGGTTAACGTGTTCGGTTTTTTGCAGCAAACTCGCTATCTGCCTGACCGGCGTGATCTCAACCGCTGTTTTCCGGGCAGTGAAAATGGCTCTCTGGGCGGGCGAATAGCCGCGCTGTTCCGTGAGGAGATTGTGGATCAGGCCACGCATATCATCGACCTTCACACCGGGGCGATCCACCGCACTAACTTGCCACAAATTCGCGCGCAGCTAAGCCCGGGCAGTGAAACTGAGCGTATGGCGGATGCCTTCGGCGCGCCTGTCATACTCAATGCCGAGCTGCGCGAGGGCAGCCTGCGCCACTATGCGCAAAATCGTGGCATTCCTGTGCTGACTTATGAGGCAGGCGAGGCGCTTCGGTTTGATGAATGGGCCATTGCGCCTGGCGTGCGTGGGGTATTACGCGTAATGCGCCGCTTGAATATGCTCACCGGCGAGCAGCGCCGCCGTTCACCCGCGCCCGCTGAGCTCGCCAATGGATCTAGCTGGGCGCGAGCCCCCATCGACGGCATTTTAAGGCCTCGGACCAGGCTGGGTGCTCGTGTAGCCAAAGGGGAAGTGCTGGGTAAAGTCGCTGACCCGTTTGGTAATCAGGAGGAGGAAGTCATCTCCATGGCCGATGGTATTGTGATTGGCATGAGTCGGCTACCGCTTGCCAATGAAGGCGAGGCGCTTTATCACATCGCCCGCTTTGATGAGATTGAAGAGGCGGAAACCGCCATGGAAAGTTTTCATTCAAGCCTGACACCACCTCCCGACGCGCTGTATTAATCACGTTATGCGAAAAGCCTATCGGCACAATAAATAAGCAATTCAGTTAGATAAATGGCGTAATGTCACGCCCTTTACTATACCTGTGAGGGAGTCTTATTAGCTTAAATTAAAAATAACAACGACTGCTCAATACGTAGATTTTATAAACACGGCGTTCAGGCGCCGTGCCGGCCGTGACATGGAGGAAAGGGAATGACGAGCGGTAATTCAAAACATACGACCACGGGTGCAGGTATTCCGGTTTCAAGTGATGAGCACTCGCTTTCGGTAGGGCCAGATGGCCCCATTGTGCTACACGATCATTTCTTAATGGAGCAAATGGCGGCCTTCAACCGGGAGATGATCCCCGACCGTCAGCCTCATGCCAAAGGTAGCGGCGCCTTCGGCCACTTTGAAGTCACTCATGATGTTAGCAAGTACACCAAGGCCAAATTTTTAAAAAAGGGCACCAAAACCGATGTGTTGATCCGCTTTTCAACCGTGGCGGGTGAAAGTGGCAGCCCGGATACCTGGCGTGACCCTCGGGGTTTTGCGGTGAAGTTTTATACCGAAGAGGGCAACTTCGACATGGTGGGTAACAATACCCCCGTGTTCTTCGTTCGCGACCCCATGAAGTTCCAGCACTTTATCCACTCGCAAAAGCGCCGCGCCGATAACGGCCTGCGTGATCACGATATGCAGTGGGATTTCTGGACGTTAGTACCTGAGTCCGCTCACCAGGTGGCCTGGCTGATGGGCGACCGCGGCGTACCCGCTACGTGGCGGCATATGAACGGCTACTCCAGCCACACCTATATGTGGGTAAATGACGAAGGTGAACGGTTCTGGGTGAAGTACCACTTCAAGACCGACCAAGGCATCAAGTGCATGACCCAGGAGCAGGCCGAGCAGATGGCTGGTAACGATGCGGACTATCACCGCCGTGACCTGTTTGAAGCCATCAAGCGCGGTGAGTATCCCACCTGGACGCTGCATATGCAGATCATGCCTTTCGAAGACGCCAAGATGTATCGCTACAATCCTTTTGACCTCACTAAGGTGTGGCCCCACGATGACTACCCGTTGATGGAAGTGGGTAAGCTGACCCTTAATGAAAACCCCACCGACTTCCATAGCCAAATCAATCAGGCGGCTTTTGAGCCCAACAATATGGTGCCCGGGACGGGGCTTTCACCCGACAAGATGCTGCTGGCGCGTTCGATCTCCTACGCCGATGCCCATCGGGCTCGCCTGGGAGTGAACTACAAGCATATCCCGGTCAATACGCCTAAATGCCCGGTTAATAGCTATACCCAGGGCGGGGCGATGCGAATTCATCACTCAACTGACCCAGTGTATGCTCCGAACAGCAAAGGCGGCCCCAAAGCCGATGGAGAGCGTTTCCCGGAAGATGCCGTATGGGCGACCAGCGGTGAGTTTGTGCGTACCGCTTATACCTTGCGTAAGGACGATGACGACTGGAGCCAGCCTCACACGTTGGTGCGTGAGGTAATGGATGACGCCGCGCGTGATCGTTTGGTATCTAACGTGGTGGGCCACCTGTCGAATGGCGTTACTGAGCCCGTGCTGGAGCGCGCCTTTGAGTACTGGCGCAATATCGATCAGGAAGTCGGTGAGCGTATTGAGAAAGGCGTGCGCGGCAACTAAGCCCTGATTAAAACAGGTTAATCACCGCACACCGCAGCCCGCTACGTTAAAACGTGGCGGGCTGTTCTTGTTGTTGCGCATGCTCTTGCACACGGGGCTCGGGCGAGGGTTCGCTAACCAGCCCGATGGCATCATCAAACAGGCGCAGCCCGGCGCCTTCCTTATGGGCATGTTCTGACAGAAGACGCCGAAAACGCCGGCCACCCGGGCAGCCCTGAAAAAGCCCCAACAGGTGGCGTGTAATATGGTTAAGCTTCGCGCCTTCATCCAATCGCTGCTGAATATACGGGCGAAACGCCCGGGCCGCCTCAACACGGCTAGCCGCCGGGCCGGGAACGCCATAAAGTAGCGCATCGACCTCAGCCAGTAGCCAGGGGTTTTGGTACGCTTCTCGGCCAATCATCACGCTATCCACATGCTCAAGCTGAGCTTGGCACTCTTCGAGCGTTTTAATCCCGCCATTGATGCCGATATGCAGCTCAGGGCGATCCTGCTTTAAGCGGTGCACGCGCGGGTAGTTGAGTGGCGGCACGTCGCGGTTCTCTTTGGGCGATAAACCTTTCAGCCACGCCTTGCGCGCATGCACGGTAAAGGTGCCACAACCGGCGTCCGCCACTATATCGATAAAGCGCGCCAGGTCGGCGTCTTCATCCTGATCATCAATCCCGATACGACACTTCACCGTCACCGGAATCGATACCGTGGCCTGCATGGCGCGCACGGCTGCGGCGACTTTTTCCGGGTAACCCATCAGGCAGGCGCCAATCATGTTGTTCTGCACCCGGTCGCTTGGGCAGCCCACGTTCAGGTTGACCTCATCGTAACCCCACGCCTCAGCAATCGCTGCGCACTCGGCAAGCTCTCCAGCATCGCTACCGCCAAGCTGCAGGGCAATCGGATGCTCCACGTCGCTGTAACCTAAAAACCGCTCACGCGGCGAGCCGTGTAAGATGGCGCCCGTGGTAACCATCTCGGTATACAGCAGCGCCCGTTTGGTTAACGTGCGCGCAAACGCCCGGTAGTCCCGGGTTGTCCAATCCATCATGGGTGCCACAGAAAAACGGCGTGCCGCATCTGCTGGGGTTAACGTATTTATATCAATCACTTGCATCTTAATGACGCTGTGTAAATATACATATTTAATGTCTTTTAATACTGCATATAACCATACTGGGTGTACCCGATTCGTACCTTAAGCACAGAACCACGCATTTATCTAAAAAGGTGGTACACCATGGCGATGTATCAAAAGCGGGGGAGTTCGTTGGCGGGCAATTGTACGCAAGAAAGGGTAACTAGTACAAAGCAAGACGTTTTCTACCAAGGTACGTACTCAGGCATAGGCGGCCCGGGCTCGGCTCCTAATGTCGGCACCATCTTTAAATGCATAAAAGAGAATTAAAAAGACCGCCTATAAAGGCGGCCTTTAATTGGCCCTATGCTGTGTAAAGAAAAGCGTGAGGGGTTGCGGGCGTAAGCTACTCGCTCCCTTGAGGGTCGGCTTCATCAGACTTCTTATCAATATTGTCTTTATGAGCGCGCTTTTCCTTGACCACCTGAGTGCCTGAATATGGCGCGGTCTTGCCAGAGGTATTGTGGCCAGGCTCTGAACGGGATTCTTCGCTTTTCTGGTTATCAACGTTTGCGTCTGGCCGATAAGGGCGCGGCTCTTCATGCTGTGAGGCTTTTTGCGGGGTATCAGCGTCGCGAGGGGTGTCTTTATCAATCACCTGCTTGGCTTTTTGAGCTTCCTCACTCTTGTTTCGTTGTCCATCCGATCCATGGTTCATATCGTAACTCCTGTGCTTTCCTGGTGTTCGCTTTGAAAAGCCAAATGACTTTTCCACCTCATAGCCTAGAACAACCCTTGGAAAACTGCAGGTACAAAAAGCACTGTTAGGGGCTTTCATGCAATGTCATTCATGGCGATACATTTACATGTTGGGTGGTAAAGAGGCGTAAAGTGGATGAATACCTCTTTTATTCGCCCACCAAAACTACCCAAACATGCTCATAACCAATAGAAAGCGCAACACCTACCAGTAACAAGGCCATCAGCTGATTAAAGCGTTTGAAAAAGGCGGGGTTGTTAATTCGGCTACCCACCAGGCTGCCTACCAAGATGTAGCTTCCCGGGGCGCCTGCGGCAAGAAGGGCCAATCCCAGCGACCAAACCACCAAGTTAGCCCCTTGAATGCCAGCAGCGGGAAACTGCAGGGTGGCAATGGGCAGGGTTGCCACAATGCCTTTAGGGTTAAGCAGTTGCAGAACCAGCCCATCGCGATAGCGTAGCGTCAGCGGTGGTTGGGAAATCGAATCGAGCTCCACGCGTGCTTTGGCGATGTGTACCGCCAGATAAATAATATAAGCACAGCCGACAACGCTTACTGCTATCAGCAGCCCGCCATTGATCCAGGCAGCACCGGCCCAACCGAAGAGTAAAAATAACAGTAGCATCGCCGTGCCTACGCCCAGGCAAAAACCCAGCGACGTTCTCGTCTGTCCGTTCATACCGGCATTCAAGCCTAGAAAATTCACCGGCCCAGGGGAATACATTACGCCTAAGGCGTAAGCAAGAATGGCTAGCATAAAAATCTCTCTGTTCAGCGGATAAGATGGCGCTGATATTGGTAGGGCGTTACGCCATATATGCGTTTGAAGCGCCGGTTAAAATGGCTGAGGTCGGTAAACCCATATCGGAATGTCACCTCGCTAAGCGATGCGCCATTTTCAAGGGCACTGCACGCTGCGTTAACCCGGCAATTGATCACGTATTGGTAGGGCGTGATGCCTAGCTGTTGGCGAAATAGCCGCAAGAAATGAAACTTCGAAAGATGCGCCGCCTAGCTGATGGCTTCAAGCGATAAGTCGCTATCCAGGTGCGCGTGAATATACTCTTTCGCCAAGCCAAGGAGCGTATCGGGCCGGGTGCTGGTACGCCCAGGCTGAAAAGCACCGCCCAGTTGGGTGATCCGCTCAACGACTTGGTAGAGCGCATTTTCCTGGTCGATCTGGCTGCCCGTTGCCATGGTAATAAGCCGGGCAACCTCTGTTATCCGCTCGCGTAGCGCCTTGTCTTGCACCTGCGTAGTATCGAATCGAAAGTTAGCGGCTGTTTCCTGGCCCAGGGCGTCGTCAAACAGCGCCTTCACCTGATCGGGATGAACATACAGCATGACGTAATCGAGCGTGTGATTGCCGCCTGGCTGGCCATCATGAACGTCATCGGGATTAAAGATAATCACGTTGCCCGGCGGGCTTCGGTGATATTGCCCGCCGCTGAAAAAATCCTGGCGGCCCGAAAGCGTCACTCCGAAGGCGTACTCTTCATGCGCGTGAGGGTCATAACGAAAATCGAACATCGCTGCCTGTAACACTTTCAGTGTGGGTATATGCTGGCTTTTAGTGAACTGAAAGCGGCTTGCCGATTGCCCCATTGCTAAGCCCCCTTATCTAAATTGCATAGCGCTAGTTTAGCGCCTACGCCTTGGCGCAGCTTGTACAAAATTGCGCTTTACGAGCATCGGCTACTCATTTTGCACGGGTTTGTAATCTTGCTAATTAATACTAAAGTCAATAGAGCCTATGTTCTGACCTGCGTACTGGAGACTGCGCTAGGCCAGTAAACGTTTAAATCCAAGCACTGCTCAATACACGGAGGTTATGGTGAAACCGATCAACTCGTTCGACCCTTCACGCCGCCAAGTCGTCGGTGGGTTAGCGACCGGCATGGTCGCGGCCATTGCCGCACCCGCTTTCGCTCAATCATCCGCTTCTTCTCAAGCCGCCAGCACTGGCGCGGCTGGCGCAAGCTCTACAGGAGGTTCCATGCCACAGAAACAAGATCCCACTAGCCAATATCCCGCACCGCCGTTCTCTGAACAGCCGCAGGATTGGCCAGGCCTTGCCAGTGAAATGGACCCGCGACCTGACCACGGTGAAGAGAGCTACCGCGGTAGTGGCCGTTTGGAAGGCCGAAAGGCCCTGATTACCGGTGGTGATTCAGGTATCGGCCGGGCAGCCGCCATTGCCTATGCCCGCGAAGGTGCGGATGTGGCGATCAATTACCTGCCCGAAGAAGAGTCCGATGCGCGGGAAGTGATCGAGCTGATCGAGGCCGAAGGGCGTACCGCCGTGGCGATCCCCGGCGATATTCGTGACGAAGCTTTCTGCAGCGAGTTGGTGGAAACGGCCGTACAGCAGCTAGGCGGGCTGGATATCCTGGTCAACAACGCCGCACGCCAGCAGTGGAAGCCGTCGATTACCGACCTTAGCCACGACGACTTTGACGCCACCATGAAGACCAACCTGTACGCCATGTACTGGATTACCCAGGCGGCCATGCCTCATCTGGAAGCCGGTGCGGCCATCATCAATACGTCCTCGGTCGTGGCCTATGATCCGCCCAAGATCCTGCTGGATTACTCCATGACCAAGGCGGCGATCATCGCGTTTACCAAAGCCCTTGCCAAACAGTTGGGTGAGAAGGGTATTCGCGTGAACGCAGTCGCTCCCGGTCCATTCTGGACGCCTCTACAACCCAGTGGTGGTCAACCCCAGGAAGCCGTGCAGAGCTTCGGTGAAGATACCCCCCTTGGCCGCCCTGGCCAGCCGGTAGAGCTTTCGGGCGTTTACGTGCTGCTTGCCTCGCAGGAATCCAGCTTTACCACGGGCAATGTGTATGGCGCGGCCGGTGGTAGTGGTCATCCTTAAAACTAGCTAGTATCCCGGCCCCGCGGGGATGTATAACGCTGGGCCGGGCCTTCTTTACTCATTCTCCTGTCGATTTTCGCCTAGCTATCCTCGTGTCATATTGTCTGGTAATTTCAGACGTATTTCGTCTGAAGATGATCGGCATACTTATCATGACGGTTATCAACAAGCGCCTTCATTTTAAGGATAGCTGCCCATGTTTACCGGCCTGAGTGCATTTCCATTGACGCCCATGAACGAGCAGGGGATTCGTGAGGACGAGTTTTCCGGTTTGGTAGAACTCCTGGCCAAGGCGCAGGTGGACTCTATCGGCGTGCTGGGCTCAACCGGTAGCTATGCCTATCTCAGCCGAGAGGAGCGGGCTCGCGTTGCCCGGCTGGCGGTCGACAGCGCAGGCGATGTGCCGGTGATTGTCGGCATTGGCGCATTGCGCACGCGCGATGTTCTGGCATTAGCAGAAGATGCCCAGCAGGCAGGCGCCAGTGGCGTACTGCTGGCGCCGGTTTCTTATCAAAAGCTGACCGATGACGAAGTGTTTAGCCACTATGAAGCGGTCTGCCGTTCGCTAAGCGTGCCGCTATGTGTTTACGATAATCCGGGTACGACCCACTTTGAGTTCAGCGATGAGCTGCATGGCCGCATTGCTCAGTTACCGCAGGTGCAGTCTATCAAGATCCCGCCGGTCAGTACGGATCTCAACGCTGCCCGCGAACGGGTTAAGCGGTTGCGTGCCTTGGTTCCAGAGGATGTCACTTTGGGTATTAGCGGCGATGTCGTCGCGGCCACCGGTCTAATTTCGGGGTGCGATAGCTGGTATTCCGTGCTAGGCGGGCTATTTCCTGAAACGGCGCTGGCGATTACCCGCGCCGCCCGGGCAGGCGATGCCCAAACAGCTCAGCGGCTGTCGAACGAACTGGAGCCGCTATGGACGCTTTACCGCGAATACGGCGGGAGCCTGCGGGTCATCGCGACGGTGGCCGAAATACTGGGTAACGTAAGTAGCCCTAGCCTGCCGCTACCGCTGGAAACCTTGCAGGGCGACGCGCGTAAAAGGGTAGAACAGGTGATCGAGCAGCTTAAGTGGGACTAGAGGCTTCTATTAAGCGCGTTATTCAACAAGCTCGATCAGGCGGTCCGGGTAGTCAGTGAACAAACCATCCACACCCCAATCGATTAGCTGCTGCATCTCATCAGTATCGTTCACCGTGTAGACGTGCACCGCGAGGCCATTTTCCTGGGCCTGGCGAACGAAGCTTTCATTGATGACGTCTTCGCCGTCATAGAGATAGTTGGTGCCCAGGCCGACCGCATACTCGGCCACCGCCAGGAAATCCTCATTGGTGATCTCTTCAGGTCCCGGCGTTACGCCGGTCCACTCGGTCAGGCGCGCTTCGTTCTTTTCGTCCGGCGAGTACCACACCAGCTGAATCAGCGGGATATCCGCATTCAGCTCGTGAATCTTCAAAAGACTTTCCTGATCGAAGGACTGGATCAGCACGCGTCCGGTATTAATCATGTCGTAGGCTTCCAGGCGGCGAACCAGTCCCGCTTCCACACCCGGGTTAAGTTTTGGTGATTTGGTTTCCAGATAATAACGGGCATCTTGGCCGAAGCGGTTGAAGACCTCCTCGAGCGTTAATATCTCGGCACCGATGAAAGCGGCATCCGCCTGGTCAGGGTAGGCGTCGTTAAACCACGATCCCGTATCCAGGTCTTTAAGCTCGGCAAGCGTATAGTCGTTAATGTGGCCTTCGCCATTGCTGGTGCGCTTAAGAGTACCGTCGTGAAAGGCCACTAGTTCACCGTCGGAGGTCATCTGAATATCCAGTTCCAGATAGTCCGCTCCCCAATCGTGAGCTAACTCCAACGCCGCCATACTGCTTTCTGGAGCATGTCCGCTGGCGCCGCGATGCGCAATCACCTGAAACGACTGTAGATCTTTTAGCTGCTGCTCCAGCGCAGCGGTTTCTGCTGACGCAGTAGAGGTGGTAGCAGCAGCGAAAAGACCTAACGACACAGCGGCAAACAATGGATATCGTTGCATGAGAATTCCCTTGGTTGAATTTACGATCAACCCTACTGGGTTTATTTCATGAATCCAAACCAAATTTAAAAGACAGTAATTTGCATAACAAGCCAATTGCTTCCCTTTCAATTGAGGCGCAACGATGACAAACAAGCCTGGATGGATATCTACAATAATCAGCTTTCTTATCGCGTTACTCGTTGGCATTGTGTCAGGAAGCGTCATTCAAACGCAGATTAACTTAGTCGCGCTTCAGGATATGGGAGTGGAAATACCCATGGGCCTGTGGCTGACGACAACACTGCAAGACCTGCTCACGTTCGCGCCTGTTTACGCATTGCTGTTCTCGGTAGGCTTTTTGCTTTCGCAATTGCTCGCGGTGTTTATCGCTCACCGTTTCGGCAGCCGTTTTCAAGCATTGCTGAGTATTGTGGGGGCGGTATTAGCACTGACGCTTACCTTTACGGTCGTCGATACTTTCGCCCCGATGCCGACGCTGATCGCCGCCACGCGAGAAACCCTGGGATGGGGATTAATGCTGATAAGTGCGGTGCTGGCCGGTGGGCTGTTTGCTTGGTTAAGGGCTCGCTCGATAAAACGCGCGCATCGCTCTGGTGTGGCAAGCCTGGCATTGATGTTTAGTGTGAGCGGCTTGGCCTGGGGCGCACCAGCGGTACATGCGCAAGACATCCCCCCGTATCAGATCACTACCATTGCCGAAGGGTTGGAACACCCTTGGTCACTCGCCTTTCTTCCGGATGGGCGCATGCTGGTCACTGAGCGGCCAGGGCGTCTGCGCTTATTAAGCTCTGATGGTGAAACGCTTATTGAATCTATCAGTGGCGTACCCGAGGTTTACGCATCGGGCCAGTCTGGGCTATTTGACGTGCTGCTCTCACCGCAGTTTGAAAACGACAGCCAGCTGTTTCTAAGCTACGCCTGTGGTAACTGGGAAGCTAACCATACGTGCCTGGCCCGCGCGGTATTAACGGAAAATAGCTTAGAAGACGTTACTGAAATATTTCGTGTACAACCCGCTAAACGGGGCGACGCCCACTATGGTGGACGCTTGGCTTGGCTACCAGACGAAACATTGATACTGACTTTGGGCGACGGCTTTGACTATCGCGAAGAAGCGCAGAATCTGGATAACCACATAGGCACGCTTGTGCGTCTCAATCGTGATGGTAGCGTGCCAGACGATAACCCTTTTGTTGGCGATGACAAAGCTCGCCCAGAAATCTACAGCTATGGTCACCGCAACGTGCAAGGGCTGGTGGTAGACACCGAGCATCCGCGCGTGATCATTCACGAACACGGCCCGCGCGGCGGTGATGAAATTAATATCATTAAAGCAGGCGCTAATTACGGCTGGCCGATCGCCACTACTGGCCTGGATTATACCGGTGCTCGTGTAACGCCTTTCCAAGAGTACCCCGGCACCGAGCCACCGCTGCTGGAATGGACGCCCTCGATTGCCCCTTCGGGCATGACGCTTTATACAGGTGAGCTATTTCCGCAGTGGCAGGGTGACTTGTTCGTTGGCGCACTGGTGAGTAAAGAAGTACGCCGGGTAAGGCTTTCCGAAGACGGAACTCAAGCCGAGGATAGTGAAGGGATGTTCGGAGGACCAGATGAGCGTATCCGTGATGTACGTACCGGGCCCGAAGGCGCTATTTATTTACTCACCGACAACCCGGCAGGCCGAGTACTGCGGGTAACGCCAGCACCGTAAGATGCTAGTGAATATCTAGCAGGTTTAGTTGAGCGGAGCTATGGGCGTCACTACTTTGGTTACTGCTGATTTAAAGCCTACGTAAGGATGTGGCAATAAAACTGCAAGGAGCTTTACTTGAATACGCTGACCTAGCTGACCTAGCTGACCTAGCTGACCTAGCTGACCTAGCTGACCTAGCTGACCTAGCTGACCTAGCTGACCTAGCTGACCTAGCTGACCTAGCTGACCTAGCTGACTTACGTTGGCGTTACCTTTGCTTTGATCATTTAGCCACAGTTGATTCAGTTCGTAATCCTGGCGGTAACCTGGCTGGTGATCGATTTCACCTTGATGTCGACCTATGCAGGCCTTGGCTCCAGCATCAGCCGCTGGTTCCAAAGCCTGCATCGTTATAAATGCTTTAATCGGGCCACCGGCGGCTTATTTATCGCCGCCGGGGGGACGTTAATGGCGTCTAATCAGTAAAGGATGTGAAGGAGGTTAATTTTGTTGGACCATTTTATGTCGCGGCTAACCCTTGGACTTGCATAACGTTTTCAAATGCTTGATCAAGTAGATCGACAATATGGTCTATATCCTGCACTGTGGCAGTTAATGCGGGGCTGAAATTAAGGATATTGTTATAGCCAGTCAAGCTTCGATTAGTGCGCCCAATGAGTAGCCCCAGCTTTTTACATTCTGCCGCAATGGCTATGGGAACTGCTTCATCAACCGGCTGCTTGGTATGTCGATCCTCTACTAGCTCAATACCTGCAAAGAGTCCTTTACCGCGCACGTCGCCGATGATGGGATATTTAGCGGCCAAGCGCTGGAAGCCATTTAGCAAACGCTCACCCATGGCTGCACTGTTCTCAACCAATCCTTCCCGCTCAATAATAGTGAGATTGGAAAGGGCCGCTGCCTGGCCGGCCAAACACCCACCAAAGGTAGAAATATCCCGAAAATACCCCAGCGTATCTCCGGGAGCTTCCTGAAGTAATGTATAAATTTTTTCCGTGGTCACGGTGCATGAGATAGCGGCGTATCCAGAGGCAACCCCCTTCGCCATCGTTACAATATCTGGCTGGATATCATAGTGTTGGTAGCCAAACCATTGACCGGTTCGGCCAAGACCACATACGACTTCATCCATGATCAATAGTATGTTATGCCGTTTGCAAATCTCGCCAACTTTTTCCCAATAACCCTCAGGGGGAGTGATGATCCCGCCGCCAGCGGTAATAGGCTCCAAAATAACCGCGCCAACGTTATCCGGCCCCTCTCGAAGAATTGTTTGTTCTAAAGCTTCGGCGGCTTGCAGGCCGTAATTTTCCGCATCTGAGTATTGGTTACGGTATTCGCAGCAGTGGGGAAACTCTATGAAATCGGGGACAAAAGGGCCGAATTGAGCTCGCCGTTCTGATTGACCTGATGCTCCCAAGGTTGCCAGCGTGGTACCGTGATAATCTCGTTCTCGATAAAGAATTTTGTGTTTTTTACCTTGATAGTGCTTATGGCTAATTTGCCGAACCATTTTGAAGGCTTTTTCATTGGCTTCTGAGCCTGAGCTTGAATAATACACGCGACTCATCCCTGGCATGTGCTGTAACAACTTAGCGGCGAATTGCGCGGCGGGCTTACTGGCCATTGAGCCTGCAAAATAGTTAAGTTCGATAAGTTGCTGATAAACTGCGTCGGCAATTTCCTTACGTCCATACCCGACATTAGTGACCCAGACACCTCCCGCTGTAGCATCTAGATACTCTTTGCCCTCGCTGTCCCAAAGGCGTAGCCCTTCGCCGCGGACAAACATGGAAACACCCTTTTCTGCTGCAGCACCGGGCGTTAGATGATGCCAAACATGGTTCTGGTCATAGGCTTTAAGTGTGTCGATATGTTGGCCATCATGGTTGGTGAGAGCTGTCATTTGATATCTCCTATAAAAGAGGCTGAAGCGGATTAGAAGGACGACGATGAGAGAAAAATTGTCCATAGTTCGCTGGCTAAGACCCATAGCGCCATCACGACTAATAAAGGACTGACCGTCTTTCGGTAAGACACAGGCGGATAGCGCTGAAAGCAACGCTGACCAACTGATGCGCCCAGTAACGCCGCCGGTAACAGGGCTGCGCTAACGGTTAATGTTGGTAAGGAAACGGCACCGTTTAAGGCGTAGCCCATGACGGCGGTAGCGCTCGCGGCGATAAAAAACAGAATGGCGGTTGCCCTTGCTCGGGCAGCATCTAACGTGGTGTGCATTAAGTAGAGCATTAGCGGAGGGCCGCCCGCTGATGCAATGCTCATGGCAAGACCAGAAACAGCACCTGCAGGAAGTGCCATTGCCAAGTCGCGACGCCTGGAGAGAGCAATCGTACCAGGGCGACAAAAACTGGCTAAGGCACCAAGTAAGCAAAGTGTGGCGATCAGCAATTTAGCTGCACCGGCAGGCAGTGACGCCAATGCTAGAGGACCTGTTAAGGAAAAAGCCAGCATAGGGGGGGGCAAGCGGGCAAGAATTTGCCGATCGGCAAACTGCCATGCGTATTTCAGTAGCCCCAGTGCACCTAAAAGGTCAAGCAGTAGTACCACCGCGATGACTTGAAGCGGAGGTAAAACCCATAAAAGGCCTAAGGCGAGCGTTATTGAGAAACCAAAGCCGGCATAACCTCTGACTGCTCCTGCCAGGAATGTCAGCGTCAGGCTAGGTATCAACCAATCCGCGTCTATTGCCATAACTACCTCTCTGTTAGTCGAACCATGACCTTAAGAGGGAAGGCGGCAAAAGCTCTAGAGCCAGTTATTTACTATTGGTGTGACATCTCATGTCCGCTAGTCGCTAAATCTCTGCCTGAATGGCGTAGTGCGTGCAGGTAGATGAAGCGGGCGTAATAAAGAGTCGTTAATTGCAGGCTGAAAGCAGACACGCATCAGCAAACTGTTGAATGCCGGGGACTATCTGTTCAGTGCTAATAGCTTGAAATCCGAGCCTTAAAAAATGGCGCGGCGGAGCCGAATCGAAAAAATGCTGGAAGCCAGGCTCAATCAGTACCCCATGTTGAGAGGCTTGCCAAGCGAGGCGCTGGGTATCCAAGCTGGCCGGTGTTTTGAGCCAAAAGGCACTGGCCCTTGGGCTACTGTGACAGGCAAATTCGGGAATATATCTCTCTAGCGCCTCACGCAGCGTATCCCGGCGACGATCAGTATCGGCGGTATGCGTTTTTAGATGGCGCTCATAGTGCCCTTGAGCGATAAATTGCGCTACCTGCTGTTGAGAGCCGCCAGGAGGGTGACGATACATCAAACGCCTTAACGCCCGCATTTCGTCAATAAGGTCCGAGTCTGCCACTATATAGCCAAGCCGTAACCCAGGCGCAAAGGCTTTTGAAAAGCTGCCTAGGTAAATAACCCGCTGACTGGCAAGGCCTGCTTTTAGAGCGGGAAAAGCATTTTTATCGCCGTGTAATTCAGCATCATAATCGTCTTCAATAATGATTTGATCATAACTAATGGCTTGCTGGATCAGCGAGTGACGACGACCCTGGCTCATTGTGATGCCCGTAGGGACTTGATGACTGGGAGTTATGTATAGATAGTCACAGCGAGTCGAAGCTTCGCTCAACACCATCCCCTGAGAATCTATTTGATGAAACTCGATGGATGCGCCGAAGTGTTGGAAGACGTTGGCGGCCTCTCGATAGCCCGGGTTTTCCATTCCCATTTTGCTGCGGCTATCCAACAGCAGTTTAGAAAGCATATACAGCGCGTTTTGAGACCCCAGAGTAATCAATATTTCATCGGGCTGGGCGAAGATGCCCCTTCTGGGCAGCACACGCTTGCATAGCTGTTCGATTAGTAGTGGGTCATCTTGATCGATGCGGTCATTTAACCAGTTTTTATCTCGCGACCCGCTGAGTAGCCGCCGGGTAACGCTGCGCCACTGTGGAAGAGGGAATTGCTGCGTATCTAACTGACCATAGATAAAAGGGTAGGGGTAATTACGCCAGTTGCTGGGCTTTAGAATTCCTTCATAGCGGCTTGGCCGTTGGGTCAAGCGGCTGTGCCAATTTGGTGCAATATGCGTATGTTTATCCCTTAAAGCGTGCGGTTGCAGCGTGCTTTTAAGCATTCCGCTTCGTCTGGCTAACATAACGCTTTCTGGAGAGGCTGACGGTAACGCTGCTGGGTAATAGTCGGGGTGCAAGTAGTAGCCGCTGCGCGGGCGGCTAACGATATAGCCATCATCCGTCAACGATTCGTAAACAATAGCCACCGTATTGCGAGAAATACCCAATTGATGAGAGAGCTTTCGGCAGGAAGGCAGGGCTTCATCACTGGGGAGACTACCTGCATGTATCGCTTCCAATAGCACAGTTCTTAGCTGTTCCTGTAAACAACGATCATCGTTTTTCTGTACAGACACACCAATCATCATAAGCAAACCCTCGACACAGTAGGGTAACCGCTAAGTGGAAGCGCCATTTGCTTGCTAGCAATCGCTTTTGCAAAACTTTTCTCCATCTGTGCCAAGCATATTTTATGCCACTAACTGTCCTATGAATGTTTTGTAACTGGCTCTAAGCAGTGTGAGTAGAAAAATCTAAGGTGGAAATCGCTGGGGGCATTGCTCAGCACCGGTTGAAATCACGTCAATATTCATCAAGGAAAACGAGCCATGCACACTATTTCCAATGCTGTACCGCTTTCCTGGAGCGGCTCTAGTCAGACAAAGAGCACGTTATCGACAACATACTACTCATTAAAAAAAGGAGCGTTGCTAGCGATTGGCAGTTTGGCAATGGGAGCTTCATTAATGTCGCTTGCAGCTGATTTGCCGGAGGTAGAAGAGCGGGGTTATCTGCGTGTCGCCACAGAAGATAACTATGCTCCCTTCAATTTTATGAGTGGTAATGATCCCGACGGCTTTATTGCAGATGTGCTTGTCGAATTAGAAGCGTACGCAGATTTTGAGATTCGGCAGGAAATCCTGCCCTGGACAGGGCTGTTAGCGGCTGTATCTAACGGCCAGTATGATGCGGCAATAACAGGCGCATCCGTTTCTGATGAACGGTTGCGGGTATTCAATTACGCACCGCCTTTTGCGTCAGCGCAGCACTTTTATATTAAGCGTGCTGACGATGACAGTATCAATAGTATTGCTGACCTAGATGGTAAAACAGTTGGCGTACAAGCGGGCAGTGTATTGCTAAGCCGACTCCCTGAACTTGAAGCCATGTTGGAAGAAAGTGGTGGAAGCTTGGGGACTGTTATGGAATATGAAGCTTACCCAGAAATTTATGCTGATCTCGCAAATGGTCGTCTCGACTACGTTATTAACTCAGCAGTACCGGTTAATGATCTTATCAATGAACGGGGCGATATCTTTGCAGCAGGGCAAGCTGTTTCCGGTCCTGGCTTTGTTGCCTGGCCAGTGCCCAAAAATAGCCCTGAGCTATTAACTTACCTAACTGACTTTATGGCTCATTTAAGAGACTCGGGTCGCTTGAAAGAACTCCAGGAGGTCTGGTTTGGGGAGTCATTTGATGACCTGCCAACCACGCCTATTACCAGTGTGGCTGAGTTTCACGAAATGGCAGGCATGTAATCCTCGCCTAATACGGTATGCACCTTTTACTCAGGCACTTCACGGCATGTTTGCTTAGCGGGCAGGCATGCTGTGATCCAAAAGGAGCGATGCGATGGATGGTAATGCGTGGGGCTTGCTGTTACAGGGCGCCTGGACCACAGCATGGATATCGGGAGTTTCCATTCTATTAGGCGTATTCCTGGGGTTAGTAGTAGCCCTCTTGCGGTTGGCAAAGATCCCTTTTTTAGACCAGTTGCTGGGGGCTTATATCAGTCTCGCTAGAGCAACGCCTTTAGTTACCCTTATTTTATTTATCTTCCTTTCGGGCCCGACATTGGGCATTAATTTAAATCGAAGCACCGCCGCCATTATGGCGTTAACGCTTAATACAACCGCTTTTAACGCGGAAATATGGCGCTCTGCTTTTAATAATTTCTCTAAGGAGCAGCGCGAGGCAGCAATGGCTGTTGGTATGACCCCGTGGGTGTACTTTCGCCGAATTATGTTGCCTCAAACCGTTATTACAAGCCTGCCGAACCTTGTCAACGAGATGTCATTTTTGGTGAAAGGAAGCCCCGCTATTGCCGTGATTGGTATCGTTGACCTAACCCGCGTCACCAATCGAATTTCCGCCGTCACGTATGACCCATTACCCCCTATTTTGGCCGCAGGTGCCCTTTATATGGCAATGATAGGGCTATTGGTTTGGGGCCAACGTATAGCAGAGCGCAAGGCTAACCGCTTGGCAATGTAGCTGGAGTGCAACGTTATTAAAACAGTGCATAGCTATAAGGGGAATAAATGAGTAACTGGGAAATTTTATGGGCCTCGCGTGATGTGTTCTGGCAAGGCTTTGGTAACACGCTAACCATATTTTCGATATCGGCAGTGCTCTCTTTT
This sequence comes from Vreelandella populi, assembly GCF_003989825.1. Classification (GTDB taxonomy): domain Bacteria; phylum Pseudomonadota; class Gammaproteobacteria; order Pseudomonadales; family Halomonadaceae; genus Vreelandella; species Vreelandella populi. The sequence goes on along the minus strand of NZ_RZHE01000006.1, from coordinate 114,237 downwards.
CTGTTGGGAAGCCTACTGCTTTTCTCAATGGAGGGCGTCAGGCCAAGATTGAAAATACCGCTGCGTATCTTTATCGATGCAATGCGAATGCTGCCTTTCTTGATTCTTGCTTACCTCTTTTACTATGGCCTGCCTAGTGTTGGCATACGCATGACCGCATGGCAGGCAGGCGTACTGGCCCTGGTGCTCTACCATGGCGCGTATTTTGCAGAAATTCTACGAGGTAGCCGGATAACGCTTTCAAGCGGTCAGGAAGAAGCCGCGATTGCTCAAGGGTTTTCACGTCCAACAATGTTTCTACGAATTATTTTGCCACAGCTAGTGCTTAGAACACGGGGAGTGATGGGTAATCAGCTAATTATCCTATTAAAAGATACTGCGTTTTTAGTGATTATTACCGTACGAGAGTTAACTGCTGCTGCCAATAGTTTATCGAGTACGTACTTTATTCCTATGGAAGCTTTTATTGTGGTAATCGGTTTTTATTGGATGATTAGTTTGGCGCTGGAGCAAGGTATCCGTTTCCTGGGACGTATTGGCGAGAAGAGAGGGTTTAACAATGCCTGAGCAACCAGAGGTCAGTATTCGTAATTTATCAAAGAGTTTTGATGGCATCGAAGTACTACGTGATGTCGACTTAGAAGTAAAAAGTGGTGAAGTAGTTAGTATTTTGGGGTCGTCGGGTTCAGGAAAGTCGACGTTACTTCGCTGTATAAATTGGCTGGAAACCCCCGATCGAGGTGAAATCCGTATTAATGGAGAACGGATTGGCCTACAGGATAAAACTCAAAAGCCGATGAGTCGACGTGAGCTAGCGAAAGTACGCACTCAGTTGGGAATGGTTTTTCAAAGCTTTAATTTATGGCCCCATTTAAATGTCCTCCGTAACGTGACAGAAGCGTTGATCTACGTACAGGGGCTTAAAAAGAGCGATGCGGTTGAACGTGCCATGGCATTTCTACATAAAGTCGGTATGGCTGAAAAAGCTGCGAGTTACCCCGCGACACTTTCTGGCGGGCAAAAGCAGCGGGTAGCCATTGCTAGAGCATTGGCCATGCAGCCAAAGGTAATGCTGTTTGATGAACCGACCTCAGCACTTGACCCGGAATTAGTAGGGGAGGTTCTGAGTGTAATGAAAGATCTTTCAAGCGAAGGTTACACTATGATTATTGTGACCCATGAGATGGATTTTGCCCGCAATGTTTCGGATCAAGTAGTGTTCCTTGAAAAGGGAATTATTATAGAAAAATCGGCTCCTGAGATCTTTTTCCACTCCCCAAGAAGTGAACGTGTACGACGTTTCTTGGAGCTAGATAAAGTTGTATAAAGCTATCCTCGATAGAGCATTTAGCGTTATGGGCCTGAGGCCAGCTACTCAATGCTTGGCACAAAAAAGGTAATGGCTAGGTTTATAAATCCGTACCGCCCAACTCCCGTTTAAGCCACTCGGCCAGCTGTTCACTGCGTTGGCTATTGTGGTGGCGGGGCAGCCATAGGCAAAGCTTGGCGGGTGTTTCGATAAACCCCCAGGGCGCAATGAGCCGTCCGCTTTTCAAGTCATCTTCCACCAGCAGTTTTGGCGCAATGGCCACGCCCAGGCCTGCCACGGCGGCTTCCATTAAATAGTAGAGATGATCAAACCCCTGGCCTTTACGTAACGCCTCTTCAAGGTGTGCCAACTCAAGTTTTTGGGCGCTTGCCCACTGCGGCCAGGCCTGAGGGCGTGAGGCGGTGTATAACAGCTTGCTGGAAAAAAGCGTCTCGGGCTTTGCGGGGTCGAGCTTGTCTTGCTGGTGAGGGCTTACCACCGCGCCAATCTGCTCAGGCATTAACTCTACGACGTCTACCTCGGCGGGCCAGGGCGGCTCGGAAAAGGCCAGAGTAGCGCTGATAGTGTCCTGCTTGGCGGGCAGTTCACTTTCGCTGACTACAACCTGCAGTTTGAGCTGGGGAAGCTCGCGATTCAGGCGGCCCAGCCGGGGAATCAACCAGCGCGCCAACAGGCTGCCCGGGCAGGCGAGTGTGAACGGCGCTTCCTCCACATCTCGCTTGAGATCTGCGCAACTATCGCGCAGGCGAGTAAACGCCTCGCCAATGCCGTGATAAAGCCGTTCGCCATGGTGGGTAAGCTCAATGCCTCGGCCCGCTTTGGCAAACAGCGCGACGCCGAAATGTTCATCCAGGCTGCGAAGCTGGCGGCTAACCGCGCCGTGGGTCACGCTTAGCTCATCCGCCGCGGCGGTCACGCTGCCAAGCCTCGCGGTGGCTTCAAAGGCTCGCAGAGCGCTTAAGGGTGGCATGCTGTGTTGCATCGACAGTTGACTCCAGCTCACATATTAACGATATCTTATCGATTTTTATCTCGGCCTGCTTGCGCTACTTTCAATGCAACTGTTACTCCGCTTTGAGAGGTCATCATGAACCAATCTGCGATCCAGCCTGATATCAACGGCCTGTTTGGCCAATTCGGTGGCCGCTTTGTTGCCGAAACGCTGATGCCGCTGATTCTTGAGCTGCAGGCCGAATACGACACTGCCAAAGATGACCCCGAATTCCAGCGCCAGCTCGCCTACTTTCAGAGCGACTACGTAGGTCGGCCCAACCCGCTCTATTTCGCCGAGCGGCTTACCGAGCACTTTGGCGGTGCGAAGATTTATCTCAAGCGTGAAGAGCTTAACCATACCGGCGCGCACAAGATTAATAACTGCATTGGCCAGGTGCTGCTAGCCAAACGCATGGGCAAAAAACGCATCATCGCCGAAACCGGCGCCGGTATGCACGGCGTGGCGACCGCCACCGTGGCGGCGCGGTTTGGCTTACCCTGCGTGATTTACATGGGCTCAACGGATATCGAACGCCAGCAGCCCAACGTATTTCGCATGAAGCTGTTGGGTGCTGAAGTGATTCCGGTCACCTCAGGCACCGGCACTTTGAAAGACGCCATGAACGAAGCGCTGCGCGACTGGGTCACCAATGTGGATGACACTTTCTACATCATCGGCACCGTGGCCGGCCCGCATCCGTATCCTGCCATGGTGCGCGATTTCCAGGCAGTGATTGGTCACGAGACCCGCGCGCAAATGCAGGAAAAAGAAGGCCGCTTGCCGGACTCTTTGGTTGCCTGCATTGGAGGCGGCTCCAACGCCATGGGGCTGTTCCATCCATTCCTGAACGATGCCTCGGTCGAGATGATTGGCGTTGAAGCTGGCGGCAAGGGCGTTGAGAGCGGTCAGCACGCGGCAAGCCTGAATGGCGGCGCACCCGGTGTGCTTCACGGTAACCGCACCTACCTGCTGCAGGATGAAGACGGTCAGATTATCGACGCCCACTCCATCTCGGCAGGCCTGGATTACCCAGGCATCGGCCCAGAACACGCGTGGTTGCACGAGCAGGGCCGCGTTGAGTACGTGTCGGCCACCGACGACGAAGCGCTTGAAGCCTTCCAAACCTGCTGCCGCCTTGAAGGGATTATCCCCGCCCTTGAAACCGCCCACGCCTTGGCCGAAGTTGCCAAGCGGGCGCCGAATCTGCCCAGCGATCACCTGATGGTGGTCAATCTGAGCGGACGTGGCGATAAAGACATGATGAGCGTGGCCCACTACCTGGGGGAAAAATTCAAATGAGCGTACATAAGGAGACTGCCATGAATCCCAACTCGCGTCTTGCAGCACGCTTTGCCGCGCTCAAAGCCGAAAACCGTCCGGCGCTGGTGAGCTACGTCACGGCGGGCGATCCGGACATGGCTACGTCACAGCGTATTCTTGACGGCCTGCCCGGTACCGGGGTGGACGTGATCGAACTGGGCATGCCGTTCAGCGACCCTATGGCCGATGGCCCTGCGATTCAAAAAGCCGCCCTACGTGCCCTCAAAGAAGGCCAGACCCAGGCCAAAACCCTGGAGATGGTGCGCGCCTTTCGCGAGAAAGACACCACCACGCCCATCGTACTGATGGGTTACTACAACCCCATCTACCGCTATGGCGTTGAGCGCTTTTTGACCGACGCTGCCCGCGCCGGGGTAGATGGTCTGATTGTGGTCGATATACCGCCTGAGCATGACGACGAGCTTTGCCAGCCCGCTGCCCAGCACGGTATCGATTTTATCCGCCTGGCCACGCCCACCACGGACGCCAAGCGCCTGCCCAAGGTGCTGGGCAACGCCTCCGGGTTTGTCTACTACGTCTCGGTGGCAGGTGTCACCGGTGGCAGCGCGCCCACGCCCGAAAAACTGGAACGCTCGGTGAGCCAACTTCGCGAACATACCCAGCTTCCCATCGCGGTCGGCTTTGGTATTCGTACGCCCGAGCAGGCCGCCATCATTGGCCGATTCAGCGATGCGGTTGTCGTTGGCTCTGCGCTGGTGGATTGCATCGAACAGGCCGCAACGCCTGATGAAGCTGTCAAAGGTGTGCATGATCTTGCCCGCGAACTGGCACAAAGCGTTCGGGACTGCCGCGAGGTGCGCGAGCCACAGGTTAGCTAACCGATATAGTAACGCAGCAAACGCATGCTATAAGAGCAGGCCACTGAGCCTGCTCTTTTTTGTGCCTAACTTTTAATAGAGTTTCAGATGGAAGCCGCTCAGGCTCGCGAGCGTTCAAGCACAATCTATTCTCAGGTAAATAAAGCGTCTTGCTTTCTTATGCTTGTACGCGTCTATTGCCCTAGGCATTATCTGCGTTCTCAACTACCTGCCATGTTGGCAACCCAGGTTTTGTATTCAAGAGGACATAATGGGAAAGCTTATTTCACTGATTGTGCTGGTCGCGCTGGGCTATACCGAAGTGTACTTCTATTACGGCCATGCCGTTAAACAGGAAGTTCAGCAACAGCTGGATAACCGCGGCTTATCTTCCGTCAGCGTCGATAACGTTGAGTACGGTGTGCTGGCGCCTATTAGCACCTCCGCGAACCTTACGGTAAGTATTACCTATCGCGGAACTCAGGCTGACCTGGATTTAACCGTGGAAGGCCACCCCGTGTTTTCTGATGAGGTAAGCGTCAGGCTTGATGGCCTGCAAGCGCTGCGCTTGGGCATCGGCTTCTAAAATCAAAACCAACACTCATACAAAAGAGTAGGGCGCTAAGAGTAGGCTGAACGGTATCAATTTTGCCACGGCTAATCTCACACCACGGGAATAGTGCCGCCATCAATCACGTACTCCGCTCCCGTGATGGTGGCTGCTAGTGGTGACGCTAGAAACGCAATCAGATTGGCCACCTCAGCAGGTTTTGAGGGTCGGCCAATCGGGATGCCGCCCAGCGATTCCATGATGATCTGCTTGCCGCCTTCGTAATCAGTGCCTGCCTGCAGAGCAAGCCGCTCCGCCAAGGCAACGGATGCTTCTGTCTCAATCCAGCCCGGCGCTACTCGCACTACGCGCACGCCTTTGGGCGATACCTCTTTGGATAGGCTCTTGCTATAGGTGGACAGCGCCGCTTTGGCAGCCGCGTAAGCCGTCGTCGACTCAGGCAGGGGAAGCTCACGCTGAATAGACGTCACGTGGATGATCACCCCTTCGCCCTGGGCCAGCATGCCGGGCAACAAGGCACGGTCCAGCCGCACGGCTGGAAAGAGATTGAGATCAAGTTCCCTCTGCCACTCCGCTTCTCCAAGTGCTGCGAACCCACCGCCCGGTGCTGATGAGCCGCCTAACACATGCACGATAATATCCACGCCACCCAACCGCGCGTTGACCGCATCGGCCACCGTGGCGCAACCCTCGGGAGCCGTGAGATCAGCGGCAATAAACAGCTCTTCAGGCAGTGCGGCGGTGCGGGCGCGTGCGGTTGTCAGTACCTTTGCTCCTGCTTCGCGAAAGAGCGCCACCACGGCTGCGCCCATCCCTTTGCTCCCGCCGGTTATCAATACGCGACGTCCATCCAGGTTCAGGTTCATTAGTGGATCTCCAATGACTGAATTTGCTCACCAGCTAGCTGGAAGGTTTGATCAAGCTGAACCGGGCTGCCAGGAAAGTTACCGGTGACGGTCGTGGCAACCATAACGGTACTGCCTTGTTGATCAACACTGGCTGGCGTAACGCGATATTCAAACTTACGACGAGCGGCGCGTAACCAGGATTGAATAGCCGTGTGGCCTTGGTGTGTTTCTTCCTCATCAAACACCCGGGCATCTTGCGTAAAGCAATCGACAAGGTGAGTATCATCCCCACCGTTGCTGATCTCAAAATAGGTGGCGATGGATTCAGGTAGCGACAAATTCATGATAGGCATCTCTTCAAGCGTTGATGAGCGCCAATCTTCTGCCTAGGCTTACTGGTTAACAAGAACGCACAAAAAGGTAAGTGACTCACCAATGAGAAAGATTTATACGCCTACTAGCGCCGCAAGCGATGTAGAAAATATATTAAAAATGCTGGAAGGGCGCTGGAAGCTCATCATTCTCTTCCACCTCTTTGATGGCAACGTTCAGCGCTACTCAGATTTTGAAAAACTAATCCCCGGTATCTCCCAGAAAATGCTGGCCCAACAGCTACGCCAGCTGGAAGCGGATGGAATTGTGGCTCGCAAGGTCTATCCACAGGTGCCGCCAAAAGTGGAGTATCGCCTTACCGAATGGGGGCAAATGCTCTGCCCGGCGCTTGATGCTTTGCTGAAGTGGGCAGAGCAGAAGGATGACTTTGCCAGCCCTGCCCAGCAGAACGATCAAGATGTAGCTACCTGTTGAGAACCCCCTGATGCACTACCGCCCCATGACGATTGAAGATTACGACGCGGCCGTAGCGCTATGGTTGAATACGCAAGGCGTGCGGTTGCGCGATGCGGATTCCCGCGAGGGCATTGCCCGGTATCTGCAGCGTAACCCCTGTTTAAGCTTTGTGGCCTAGGCAGCGGGAGAAGTGGTAGGCACCATTATGGGCGGTCATGACGCGCACTGGGGCTTTATTCAGCACCTGGCGGTCGCGGTATCCCATCGCAATATGGGCATCGGCTCGAAACTGGTAACCCTGTGCCTGGATGCGCTTAAAAATGAAGGCATCCAGAAATCTCATAATGCTGTTGATCGACAACGAAGCCGGTAGGCGCTTTTGGAGCAAGCTGGGCTGGGAGTTTCGAACCGATATCGCGCTCTACTCGTTTATCAACGGCGGCGGCCCCAATGCCTAAGAGCCGCGCGTTCTAGCGAATTGTTTTTAGTGTTTAAAGGCCTTGGGCGCCGCGTCGTAACCACTCATGCACAAAGGCAAGCTTGTGCATTGCCACGTCAGATAACACGAACGGATAAATATCTGAAAGCCCCATGGAGCGGTTAACGTGATTGACCCCGGCCACCAGGGCCGCTGCAATATGGATCAGGCGCTCGGCGTCCGGCTCGGCGTAGGCATCCCACTTGTGGTCGCGGGGTAGCTCCGGTGAATCCATGCCGGATGACACGAAGCTGTCGGTAATGTCGGTTAAATGCAGTAGGTGAGACGTGGTTTCGGCCCAGTCCTCATGAGGGTGGGATGAGGCATAGGTAGAGAGAAACCGTTCACGCCAATCTGCTGGCGGGCCTTGTGTGTAGTGGCGTTTAAGGGCGGCCGGATAGTCGGCACGTTCATCGCCAAACTCCTTACGAAAGGCGTCTAGAAAATCTTCCCGCAGACTTAACCGCCACCACAGCATATGGGCGATTTCATGGCGCATATGGCCAATCATGGTGCGGTAGGGTTCTTCCAGCGCTTCGCGGCGCGTGGTGCTCAGTACTGGGTCCGCCTCCGCTACGCTAATCGTTACCACACCGCCTACATGGCCCATGGGCACCGGCGTGGCACCTTCGGCCAGCATATGAAACGTGGGCGGCGCACCCGGATCTTCCGGCCTAAACCAATGCCAGCGGCCCAGGTTATCAATCACCCAGCGCTTGGCGGCTTCAGTTTTCGCCCAGTTAGCAATCGCGTTAGGGATTTCAGGGTCCGGAGCCAATGCGGTCATTGCACAGGCGCGGCAGAACTCGCCCTCTTTAGGGGCAACCCAGTTACAGCCAATCACTTCACGGTTCGCGCAGAAGGGCGGCATGGGAATAAACGCCCGTGCCTGGGGGTCGTAAGCCACCGGCACGCCATCGGCCGTCACCAGATTATCAAACCACAACGAACCGGCACCGACCGGGTTAGAGAAAACGCGCATGTGCCGGGTACTCATAAGAAAGGAGGTTTGAGTCTAGGCAGTGATGCGCAAGTGCGTCCAATGACTTCTGCACACAAGTAAAGCTCAACGCTTATCATCCGAATAATCTGTAGGCGCAGGCTTTAGCCCGCGACGATTCCAGCGCGTGCTATAAATAACCGCACGTGTATAAGACCCTGCTTAATCTTTGATCTAAAGGTGCCTCATGGCGATAAGCGAACACCCCTGGGCAGAAGAGCTGCCGCTACTCTATGACCACCTTTGGGCGCGCCTGACCCTAAGCGTAAACGACCGCCACGCACCGTCCCGTTATCCCACTTTGGCCACCGTTAGCGAAAATGGTATGCCGCAAGCGCGCACGGTAGTGTTGCGCGATGCTGATAAGCAGGCGGCAACGCTTGCCATCTATACGGATATTCACTCAGAAAAGATAAGCGCCCTGCGCGCCACACCCGTAGCCGCGTTGCACGTATGGGATGCGGCTGAGCAGTTGCAAATACGTATAGAGGCCAATGTCACCCTACTGACTGGCGAAGCAATCAGCGAGCAGTGGCAGCGCTTGCCTGAACATGCCCGCAGCGCCTACAGCAGCGGCCCGGCGCCGGGCGAGCCGATTGCTGATTCACTGGCCTATACCAAAACGCCAGACGAAAACGCTTTTGCGGTGCTGTGGTTGGATATTCAAGCGATAGAAGCATTGCACCTGGGCCAAAGCCATCGACGCGCAGAGTTCTCACGCGCCAATAATTGGGTAGGGCAGTGGCTGGTTCCTTGATACCTGCACTTTGGTGGCATGTAGGAGCAGGCTGCACTCGGCTGATAAACGCGTAGTCGCTTTTATCCATTCATCCAGCACGCCATCTAACACCTGTTAGGTAAAGGTATAGCAATGGCATTCGTTTCGGTGACTCGGTTGCGGATTCGTTCATTACGTTATATTCCGCTGTTCATGATCTACACGTTGAAAACCGCACTCCAGGCAAAAAGAGCACCTGGGAATCTTGGCGTTCGATTAAGGAAAACAAAAGGGCTCACCTTCTGGACGTTAACCTCCTGGCACGACCAACAAGTGATGTCCGCCTATCGTGCTACTAATCCCCACCGCAACGTAATGCCTAAACTCAAACTTTGGTGCGACGAGGCTTCGGTAGTAAACTGGTCACAAGAGACTAGTGTATTGCCAAATTGGGACTACGCAGTGACTCAAATGTTGAAGTCTGGTCGTCTATCAACAGTCGACAACCCATCGAATGTTCAGGCAAGCGGACAAATTAACGTTACCTAAGTACGCTGCAGCCGATTGGCTAAACCTCATTCGGCCTTGGCGGCGATAGGCGAGCTGGGAAGTGTAGTACTTGGAACTTGAACGATGCCGCGCTCATGCGCGCGGTTGCATGACTAAATAATCCCAGGAGCCTTATGCCCGCCTCTAAGCCGAACGACCACGACATGCCTAGCTTTAACACCCCCGCTGGCGAGATTATTGGCTGGCGCGACCGTGGCGTTATACGCGCGACGGGCATTCTCTACGCCCGCACTCAGCGCTTCTGCGCCCCAGAAGACGAACCGCCAGCCACCGATCTCATCTACGCCACCAAGTGGTCGCCAGCATTACCGCAAAATACTATTCCTGAGCTGAATGAAGCGCTTGGCGTTACCGCCCGAGAGTTTCACCCCCGCGAAGGTGAACTGCATTTGTCGGTCACCGTGCCGGATAGCCCCTCCACAGCGCCGCGCCCTGTAATGGTATGGATACACGGTGGCTCCTATGTGTTTGGCGCCGGGGATCTCTCGGTGTTCGATGTGCGCCCGCTCGCGCTTGAACAAGACGTGATCGTGGTGGCTGTGAACTACCGGCTCGGCCTGTTGGGTTTTCTGGGCGGCTACGCTAACCGGCCTGCCAACCTGGGGCTGCTTGATATTATTTCAGCTCTACGCTGGATCAATACCAACATCGCATCCATGGGCGGTGACCCCGGCAATGTCACCTTGTTCGGCCATTCGTCTGGCGGGGAAGCGGCGGCCCATTTGATGATTGCTGAAGGCACAGAAGGGCTTTTTCAGCGCGTGATCATCCAAAGCGCGCCGCTGGGCATCAGCCGCGGCCGGGCGAAAATGAACGCTAAGATGAGCCAAAAAGCCGCCACCTTAAAAGATGATGCGCCGCTGGATGAAATATTGCGCACACAGCCTCACGTGGCGAAAGCCGCACGGGGTTTTGGGCTGAAATCGTCCATGCCGTTTGGCACCCAGTACGGCCACTATCCGCTGCCTGCTGAATCCCAAGCTGACGCCGCCTGGCGCCGCGCTGCGCCGAAGTTTGACGTCTTCATTGGCCACACCGAAGAAGAAACCGCCATGTTTCTGGTGATGTCACCCAACCTGATGCGGCTGCGTAAGCTTCCTTTAATAGGCGAGACGGCCACCAAGGCGATGGTGGCCTCCACGACGCACAAGGTGTACAAGCGGGAGGCACTTAAATTTGCCCGCCGACACGCGAAGGCCGGGGGCAACGCCTACATTTACAGGCTGGACTGGGGCAAGGGCCGCTACCCGTTTGGCGCCGCGCACACGATTGAGCTTCCGCTGCTGCTGGGCGAACCCGCCAGCTGGCAGTATGCCGACCTGGTAAAACACGTGGATGAAGCCACCTTGCTTGAGCACGGCCAGCGCCTGCGCGCCCTATGGGCCGACTTCGCGCGAGATGGGCAACTACCGCCCACCGGTCAGCTTGAGCCGCAAATAGTGCAGTGGTGGCAGGCTAGCTAGGCTGTGCACGGACCTGCTAGCCGTTCATAACTCTTGAAAGGGTTATTCGTCACTCTTACCTACATTCGCCTGCGAAGCGTCGTAATCCTGGGTATCGTCCGAGTCGGACCCAGGTTCGCTTGAGGTTTCGGCCTCGTAGAGCCGCGCCGCTTCAATAGCCTCGGGCTCAAGGTTGTGTCGTGAAATTTCCTGCGGGGCGTCGGGGTCGGTAACGTCTATGACACGCCACGCTAAACCCATGATGGCATCCTCTTGATCTTCGCTGACGGACTCTACGCGTGTGGTACGGGTCATGTTCTCTTCTCCATGAGTGCGGCTGCTGGGTAGTCTTTTACTATGGCAGAGCAGGGTGAAACCTGCCGGGCTTGCGAATAAATTTAACCAAGCGCGGGGTAAGCGCTCGCCACCTTGGCCGCCACTTCCTTTCGTGGGTGTGAAATAAAGCAAAGTATGCTCAGCTGAAGCATTCTGATTGCTATAACGTTACCACTAATAACAACTATCCCTTGAGGAGGCATTAATGAAAGCCATCGTGTTTGACGTGTTCGGCACGGTTGTCGACTGGCGAACCAGCCTGATTCATCAGTTCGCAGAACTTGGAAAAGAGCTGGAGAAAGAGCTGGGCTTCGAGCTGTCCGGTGAAGCGCTGGCGGATCAATGGCGGCAGCTTTACGCGCCTTCGATGGATAGGGTACGCAAGGGCGAAATCCCCTGGACGGACCTCGACGATCTGCATCGCGAAAGCCTGGTTCAGCTTCTTGGTCAACACGGTATTGCGCTGGACGAGGCAACCATTGATCGCATCAACCTATTCTGGCATCGGTTGACGCCCTGGCCGGACGTGCAGCGCGGTCTCACGCAACTGAAAGAAGACTACATCATCGCTACGCTAACCAACGGCAACATTTCACTGATGGTGGATGTGGCCCGCCACGCCGAGCTGCCCTGGGACATGATCTTCTGCGCCGAGCTATTCGAGCACTACAAGCCAGACGCGGAGGTTTATCTGGGCGCGTGCCGTTTGCTGGGTTTGCCGCCCGAAAAGGTGATGCTGTGCGCCGCACACAACGCCGACCTGCGGGCCGCGCGAGCACTCGGCATGAAAACGGCATTCATCCCCCGGCCCACGGAGTACGGCCCGCAGCAGCAAAAGGATTTAGCTGCCGAGGAAGCGTGGGATTTCGTGGCGGAAGATTTTATTGCGCTGAGCGAGCAGCTAAGAAAGTAACCAGGGAAATCTACCTGAACGCACATCCCTCTACGCGCGCCACATCTTAAAGATAATTCGGAAAAAGCCATTGCCAACGCCAATGTCTTCGACTAAAAAACTAAGCCGCCGCGATGGGATTAATCTAAATTAACTGCTAGCCTCGAAATATTAGAGCGAAAAACGCCGCAGGGAATACACGATGCAGAATTCTCGCCAACGGTTCACGCTACCAAGCAGCTCATACAAGGGCAGGCCAACGGCATTCTGCCGGCCGGCTCTACGGACGGTTGCCCCCCGCGAACGCGGCTATCTGCCACGCCACTACTTTTCATGCAAGGGCGTGCCGGTAGACGACTTATTCAGCGTTTCAGAAACCACGACTTATCGCCCTTTTAAACGGCATACAGTATGTTTTTCGCTGAGTAAGATTAAGGGTGTTGCTTGGAGTTATAGCAGCCGGTTGAGGCTATAGTGACCGGGATAGAGTATTATGAGCCAATTGATAAATGACGCCTTTCGACCCAAAGCGGCCCTTCCAGCGAAAGCTGCATGCTGATTCAGCCGTGTGTTATACAGCTGGCACGATAATCTATGCTATGCTGCCTATTTATACTTAATTTATTTTAATTTCAACAGAATAGTTCGTGAATGATGGGCTGTATAATCTGAGTGAACGCGCCGCCGAGTTCATTCAGGTTATGTAGAGGGGTGTATAATAACTGTTATGCATCAAAGGATGATTATGTTGGAAGCAAAGAAGATTTTTGACTGGCTCAAACTATCCCCTAAGCACGCTTTCATCTTGCTAGTGCTTACCAGCATTTTACTTTTTGGTGGCGATAAACTGACAATACTGCTTGGTTTAGAAAAGGCGAAGGAGCTGGCTCAACCTTGGCTAGGTGTTGTTTGGCTTCTTTGCGTATCTCTATTAGCTGCTGAGCTTTTCATTCCTGGTTTTAAATGGGCAAAAGGTCGCATCTCCCATCTACTAAAGATGAAGTTCTATCGAGAAAAGTTGCACCAGCTAACTCCAGAAGAGAAAGTGTTTCTGAATCAGTATATTGAAAACGATACGAAAACAGTTTCGGCTCGCTATACAGATGGCATTGTCCAGGAACTCATCACAAACAGAGTTATTAGGATCGCATCGAGTATGTCGCAGTACGGTGATGTTTTTCCGTTCAACATTCAGCCATGGGCATGGCGCTACCTTAAAAAGAAGCCTCACTTAGTGAAAGTTGATGCATAACAAGCAAATCAACTAGGCACTCGTCGCTGCGCTCCTTGCGGAGACAAGTGCCACTACGCGGCGGAGCCGCTGCACTTACCCGTTATTTGGGCGTTATATTTCAAGGAGGCTGAATTGAGTTTTATTGATGAATCTAGGGCTTATCTAATTGAAATGGGTATAGATTCTGATCTATACCATGCTGATTTGTCATTGCGCTTCAATAACGATGTTGACTTAATCGATTCATTGATATCTAAGTTTGGGGTTAAAGCAGGTAGTGGTGATACTGAAGCTTTTAACTCGCATATCAAGCAATACGGTATATCTGGTGGCAGTGACATTTGTAACCACGCCTATGATATTTTTAATTACATCAGGATGTTCAAAGACGGTGGCCGTTTTGGGCTTTATAAGGGGAGACAGGCCGAATGGGAAGGGCCGGTCGTAACTCTTCGCCCAGATGATGTTCCAAAATCAGACCTAGGTGTATTAACTGAAGGCATGTCAATCTTCCGAGGTATGTCCGAAGCTGAATTCATTAGTGGTCGGTTTGGACAGTCTTAGACAACGAATCTTGACGTTGCCAAAAGATTTGCCAAAGAAACTTATAGTGACATGCAGAAAGGTATGGTTGCTAGAACCTCTCTGGACAAAAAAATGCGATCTATCGCTCTGAGCCTGATTCTGAACTAGAGGTGCTAATGGCACCGCAGAGTATAGTGTTGGGGGATAAAAATGAAACATAACAAGCCAATCAAGTCGGACGCCTAACAGTTGGCTACGTTCACTTCGTTCACAATTTTAGCCAACAATTATTCACCGCTTATTGGGGCGTTATACCTAAGGAGTTATACAATTGCAAAAAGATGAAAAGAACAATTCAGCTTCACGAGCTAGATGGCTACTTTTAAATGCTCAACGTCAAAATGATCAGAAGAAAACAATTGATGCATGGCGTGAGGTTTTAACATATGGTCAAGGAGACGAACTTGACGCATTTGAAGTTATTCGGCTAGTTGAACTTCTTAGAAATGAAGTAAAAATAACAGAGCGGCTCCTTGCAAAGGAAGGAGTGCCCGAAAACAAATATAAATCTCATATTAATAATGCATACCGAGCTACGGCTTTAGAGAATGTGAACGCCTCATGGGCAAACTACAGGAAATATATTACGCCTGAACTCCTAGTCTGTTTTTCGTTCGCTGAGTTCATTATTACCGACGACGAGCCAACATTTGACGAAGAAGAAATATTAAAAATTCAAGAGCTAATAGCAGAACTAGAAGCAAGCCTTGAGATAGGTGAGTTCTCGAATGAGTTGGTGGACTTTATAAATGACCAAATCGCGTTACTTAAGCGTGGCTTACATGATCTGTCTATTCGCGGGTCTAAGGCGCTTCAAAAATGTTACGTCGACGGTTTAGGTGAAATTATAGAAAATTCCGACGTTATTAAAGATAATCACGGGACTGAGCCGATTGAAAAGCTTCGGTCTGCATGGGAGCATATGAAGTCAGCAACGAACAAAGCCGCCGAACTTAATAAATCCATAGATACTTGGTCAAAAGTTACTGAGAAGGGTGCCAACCTTCTAGAGCATTTAGGTAATTTAATATAGGTATAATAAAGGAGCCTGTAAATAAAACTGTGTAAACCGCCTATCATTGAACCCGACTGGGTAAGGATAGGCAACAGCTTTTCTGTTGCGGCTTCGCCTCCACTCTAAAGCTACGCGTGTTGGCGGCGTTATATTGAAAGTCTGCTTCTGGCTGATAACTGACAATGCTAGAACCAGTAATATAAATTTTAATTAGCCACCGTCCCACTAACCCGCATAACCGCCCGAACAACCGCATCATTCAATATCCCGCGTTTGGCTTCCACCAAGGTAAGCCATTCGCGGGCGCGGGTGATGCCAGTGTAAACCAGCTCACGCGTCAGAATCGGATTGGGCGTTTGGGGTAGCAGTAGGGCGGTGTGTAAAAACTCCGAGCCCTGGGATTTGTGTACCGTCATCGCGAAGACGGTTTCTACCGCGTGCAGGCGCGAGGGCAGTACCCAGCGGATAGGGTTCTCAGGATCGCTGGTCGGAAAGGCGACTCGATGCAGTGAGCGGCCCGGCGTGCGCGGGTCGGGCACGGCGAGCGTAATGCCAATATCACCGTTCATTAGCCCCAGGCTGTAGTCGTTTTGCGTGACCAGCACTGGGCGGCCTTCATACCAGCCTTTCTCTAGTTCAATGTCGCCTGCGCTCAAAAGCTTATGGCTGCGTAGTACTTTGGCGATGCGTAAGTTCAAGCCCTCCACACCCCACGGCCCTTTGCGCAGCGCGCAGAGCAGTTGGAAGTGGCCGTAGGCTTTTAGCACGTCGCTGGCCCAGCTGTTATAGGTGGCGCGGTTATCTTCAAACGTTAGCGTTACGTCTGGGCGCTGTTTGTTCAACGTCGTCAGGTAGTGCCGATAACCCGTGGGCGGGGCGAGTTCTTCGTTACTTCTCTTATCGAGTCGGCCTTTACCCGCATTGGGGAAGCGCTCCGGGGAGCCGGTAACTACCAAACGCTCCAGGGCGCTGTCATCTTCACCACCCAGCACCAAATGATGCAGGTCGGCGTAGCCGTGGCGTAGCGCGCTGTGTACGGCGTTTTGTTTATCGCGCTCGTTGAGTATGGCGCTTAACGGCTGGTTGATCGCCTCGGCCAGTTGGCCAATACCGCTGGCGGCGTCAAAGCGATGGCTTACCCGCAGCATGGTAATTGCCTGGTCGAGCGCCTGGCCGTTGGGGCAGGTTAGCGCTTCGGGCAGCGGTTGGCTGGTGAGCTCGGCAAGCCACTGGGCGGTTTCCGGAGTGTAGTGGGCGGCCTCGGCGCGGCGGCATAAATCGCCCAGCACGGCACCAGCTTCCACGGATGCCAGCTGATCCTTATCGCCCAGCAGCACCAGCTTGGCGTGGGCGGGCAGGGCGCTGAGCACGGCGGTCATCATCTCGATATCCACCATGGAGGCTTCGTCGATCACCAGTACATCCAGCGCCAACGGGTTGTTGGGGTTGTGGCGGAAGTGGCGGGTATCCGGCCTTGCGCCTAGTAGCCTGTGCAGGGTGGTGACTTCCGTGGGAATAGAGGCACTTAGTTGTTCAGTGCATGAATCTTCGCCCAATGAATTGGGCTCCCACAAGGCAGCAAGCTTATCAGTGGGTAGTAAGCTGACCTGCCCGGCGATGGATTCATTCAGCCGGGCGGCGGCTTTGCCGGTAGGTGCGGCCAGGCGAATGCGCAGTGCCTGTTTGGGCGATTGGGCCAGCTGCAGGGTTTGCAGCAAAGCAAGCAGACGCACCACGGTGGTGGTCTTGCCGGTGCCGGGGCCGCCGGTAATAAT
Organism: Vreelandella populi; assembly: GCF_003989825.1. Taxonomy (GTDB): domain Bacteria; phylum Pseudomonadota; class Gammaproteobacteria; order Pseudomonadales; family Halomonadaceae; genus Vreelandella; species Vreelandella populi. The sequence goes on along the minus strand of NZ_RZHE01000006.1, from coordinate 97,522 downwards.
CGCAAAGTGGCTGCGCGCCGCCAGCGCACAGGCTACCTTCTGCCAGTCCAGCATGTCGGTGGCGGGAAACAGCGTATCTAGGGCGTCTTTAAGCAGTAATGAGCGACCAACGCTGGGTGTTGCCTTCTGGGCAGTCCTAGCGCCAGTAACGCTTAATCGCGCAGTAATTTCCTGGTGCAGGGTTTGTTCGTACTGCCAGTAGCGGCGCAGGTAAAGCCGCGTGGTGTGCGGGGCATCCGAGCGTACCAGCGGCGTATTGCCGTGGCCGCTGCAGATCAGCGCGGGGTGCTCAAGCGCCGCCTGCCACTCGGCAAGCGTTAGCGTGGCCAGCACTTCACTGGGTAGCGGCGGCGGGTCGCTCAGGTCATCGCCTTCAGGCGGTAGCGAAAGCGCGAAATCCGGCGCGCTTAGCGTGGCGCTTAAATCCAGGCATACGTGGCCACGGCCCAACTGGTGGCTGGCAAGTGCGGTGGCAAGCAGAAGCAGTGGCGGTACCTGGCCCACCTCACGGGCGAAGAAGGCCACCAGTGCGCGGTCCAGGTCGCGCAGCCAGCCGCGGGCTACCCAGCGCTCGAAAAGCGCCAGTAGGGCGTCTCTATCGCTAAGGGCGGGGTGTGGCTTGCGGGCCGGGATTTCCACCACGCGGTTAGCCGGCTTTGAGGGGGCGGCTTCCGGCGCTGGCGGCTCGCTATCGCCGAACAGGTCCAGGGTAAGTAAATCTCTCATGCCGTTTCCTTCAGGCCTATGTTGCTGGCCGTGCCTGCAAATAACGCATCCAATGCTTCAATCAGCTCAACCGGCGCGGGCTCCGGGTGTACACCGCGCGCCACGGTGCGGCTACCGCGCAAGAATACCGTGAGGGAGCCGCCCAGGTGCTTGCGCGGGTCGTAGTCCGGCAAGCGGGCTTTTAACAACCGGTGCAGCGCCAGCAGGTAAAGCGCGGCCTGCAGGTCGTAGCGCTTTTCAAGCAGTGCCGCACTCAGTGCCTCAAAGGTGTAGGCGCTGTCGTCCGCGCCCAGGTAGTTGGATTTCCAGTCCAGCACGTAGAAGCGCCCCTCAAACTCGAACGCCAAATCAATAAAGCCTTTCAGCATACCGTTGAGCGTGTCGGCATCCAGCGCAGGCCTGGCCATGCCGGGGAGTAAGTGCTGGCTAACCAGCGCATCCAGCGCCTGGGTATCCACCTGATGGGCGGCGAACCAGAACTCCAATTCTACCTGATAGCCGCTTAGCTGGTTAAGCGCTACGCTTCCTTGCTGACTGGGAAGCGGCAGCGCGGTGCTGAGCAGATCCTCAAACCAGCCTGCCAGCGGCTCATACCACGCCTGCCAGCCGCGCAGCTGCAGGCGGCGGCGCAGGGTGTCTTCACGGGTGGCGGCGTCTTCAAGCGCCTTGGCAAAGCCCAGCTGGCCTGCCCACTCCAATAGGCCGTGCAGAAAGGTGCCGGGGCCAGGGCCGCGCGGGAAGCGGTGCAAGTGGCTGGTGGCTGCACTTGGCTGCTCACTGTCGGCCTGCAGGGGGAAGTGAAGAGAGGAGTGAAAAGAGGAGTGAGTGGTTACACTCGGGGCGCTACCGACTAGAGGGGAGCCTTTAAGCAGGTCTTGCGGCTCATCCAGCATTTCAAACGTGGTGGCTTCCTGGGGTGTGGTGGGCTCCGGCGTGGGCGAGGCGGGAGTATTGAGGTCCCCGCCTGAAATACCGCCTGTGGTACGCAGCGCCGAGTAGCTGGCAATCCACCACTGCTCACGGGCGGAACGTGTGGGCGTGCGGGCCTGCCCCAGGGCTTCGTGCTGTTGGGCGGGTGTAAAACGTAAGGCTGTAGGTTCCGGCGCAGGGCCAAAAGCTATTTCGCTTTTATCGACCAGCGTGCCAAGCGCTTTGCCGAACTCACTGGGCGCAATGGTTTTGCCACCATTAAGCAAATAGCCCAGGGCGCTGCCTTCGCCCTCTTTTAACGGCGCAAGCCCAAGCCAGGTGGCGTGGCGGGCGCGGGTCAGGGCCACGTAAAGCTTGCGTAAATCTTCGCCCAGGCGTTCGCGGTCGGCGGTGGCTAGCGTTTCATCATCAGCGCTCAGGCTTAGCTGTAGATTGCCTTCGCCATCGTGCCAGCGCAGCGGCACATCGCCCTGTTTGGTGGGGCGGTGGTTGGCAATAAAGGGTAAAAATACCAGCGGGTACTCAAGCCCCTTGGATTTATGAATGGTGACTACCTTGACCAGATCCGCATCGCTCTCCAGGCGCAGCTTGTGGCTGTCGCCGTGGCTTTCCGGGTCGGCAATCGCTTCCGCCAGAAAGCGAATCAGGGCGTGCTCGCCGTCCAGCTCCTGGCTTGCCTGCTGGAGCAATTCACCCAGGTGCAGCAAGTCGGTTAGCAAGCGCTCACCGTCGGTAAACTCAAGCAGCCGGGCGGGGATATTAAAATCCACCATCAGCTTGCGCACCAGCGGCAGCACGCCTTGGCGCTGCCACAGGCGGTGGTAGCGACTGAACTGTTCCACCCGTGCTTCCCAGGCAAGCTCGCTTTGATTGAGGTGATCTAACTCGTTCAAGCTAAGCCCGAGCAGCGAGGTGGCCAGTGCTGCGCGCAGCTTGGCCTCCGCCTGGCGCGAGTTGGCCTGGGGCTCGGCGCAGGCCCGCAGGCAGGTTTCCAGCTGCTGGGCAATCGGCGAGCTGAACACCTTGTCGTTATCCGAGAGATAAACGCTTTTAACACCCCGGCTGGCTAGCGCCAGACGAATAGCGCGGGCTTCCTGCAGGCCGTTGACCAGCACCGCCATATCGGAAGGCTTTAATGGAGTTAGCTCACCCGCCGTTTCAAAACCTGCTTTTTGGTTGCGGCCCGCTTCCAGCAGCATGGTCATATGGGAGGCGCAGCGCTCGGCCATTTCAAGCTGGTAGGCGGTTTTGGAAAGCGGCTCGTCCGCTTCCAGCTGCCACAGCGTCATGGCGGGCAGCGGCTCGCCATTCAGTACCAGCTGGTCGTCGCGGCCTTTTGCGCCCACCGGTAAAAACGGCAGCGGGTTATCGCCGCCCTCGTCACGGAATAAAAACGCGCCCGTTTCGTGCTGGTCGGCGTAGTGGAAGCAGTGGTTAACCGCCTCAACCATCGCTTTGCAGGAGCGGAAGTTGGTGCCTAGTGTGACATGGCGGCCTGCGGTGTCCTGGCGGGCTTTCAGGTAGGTAAAAATATCCGCACCGCGGAAAGCGTAAATGGCCTGCTTGGGGTCGCCAATCAGCATCACCGCGCTGTCGCGGCGGGGTTCAGCCACCTTATACACCGCGTTAAAAATGCGGTACTGAATCGGGTCGGTGTCCTGAAACTCGTCGATCAGGGCAACCGGAAACTGGCGCTGGATCTGGGCGGCCAGCGCATCACAGTTGGGGCCTTGCAGGGCGCGGTCCAGGTGGGTGAGCAGGTCGTTGGGGCCCATCTCGGCACGGCGCTCCTGCTCGCGCTCCAGGCGCTTGCGGCACCACTGCACGGCGTGAATCAGCAGGTCATTACGTGGCTCGGGCAGCGCGTTAAGCTCGCCGGGCAGTTGGGCCAAGGCTTCCCATACATAGGGACAGGGCGGCGTACCCACTTTCCAGATGTCGGCCATGCCATCAGGCGTCATGCGCTTCCAGGCGGCATCGGTCAGCGTGGGGCGGTCAGTGTCGCCTGTGCACCATTCGCGCAGCGCCCCCAGCCAGTTGGCGCGGCTTTTGGCGTTGAAGCTTTGCCCTTTGAAGGCTTTCTGCTTGGCGGCTTCTTCCAGGGCGGGCACCAGCTCATCCAGCCAGGCAGCCCAAGGAGCTTTTAACTCATTAAGCTTGGCGGCACGGGCGGCCTGGCAGGTAGTCAGCGTTTGCTCCGGCTCCGGGCGCAGCTCGCCCAGGGCATCACACTCGGGCAGCAGGCGCTGTAGGCTGGCGTGCAGGTCATCGGGGGATTGCCAGTAACCCACAATGCTTTCAAGCGAATCGCTTTCAAGGGCGTAGTAAAAGCTGCGCCAGTAGTCGCGCACTACGTCCTGCTCAAGCTCGCGCTGGTCGTTTTCCAGGTTTAGCGAGAACAGGCTGCCGCTATCAAAGGCGTGCTCGCGCAGCATGCGATAGCACCAGCTGTGAATGGTGGACACCGCGGCTTCGTCCATCCACTCGGCGGCCAGCGCCAAACGCCGGGCACAGGCGGGCCAGGCCGAGGGTGGGTAATCACTGCGCAGCTCCAGCAGCAGCTTGTCGCCGGCTGGCTGAGTAGCGCTTGCTTCATTACGAAAGACCTCGGCGGCTTCCACCAGCCGGTTGCGAATCCGCTCGCGTAGTTCCTGGGTTGCGGCGTTGGTAAACGTGACCACGAGAATTTCGGGCGGCGTCAGCGGGCGGATAAAAGCGTCGTCGTCCTCTTTGCTGCGCCCACCCAATACCAGGCGCACGTATAAAAGCGCGATGGTGAAGGTCTTACCGGTACCGGCGCTGGCTTCAATCAGGCGGCTGCCGTGCAGGGGCAAGCTCAAGGGGTTGAGTGGGGCGGGGTGGCTCATCACTGATCTCCAGGAGCAGGCGCAAGCAGACACAAAAAGCAGCACGCCCCGGCGGGAAAAGGGGCGGTTCGGGGCACTATATCGCGATGCCCCTTAGGGAGCAAAAAGCAGGGAGCAAAAGGCACTCACGAGCGGTGTGGGCTGGGAGCCGGCGCCGTCACCTGCTAATCTTGTCGGCTAGCCACTTTGCGGGCAACCGGTTTACGCTACCGCGGCTTCTGTTCACGTTGATGATGAGACTCCATGCTGACCTCGCTTCTGGATAACGACTTTTACAAAATCACGATGCAGAATGCCGTGATTAAACGCTTTCCGTATGCCCATGCGCGTTACGCCTTTATTAACCGTGGCGAACATGCGTTTCCTGATGGGTTCGGTGCTGAGCTTCGCCGCGAAATCGATAAGATGGCGAAGCTTCACCTGCGTGATGATGAAAAGCGCTATCTTGAAATAACATGCCCTTATCTTGATCCTACTTACCTCGATTTTCTTGCCGGTTTTCGCTACGACCCCACTGAAGTGATTATCGAGCAGCAGGGGGCGGATCTTTCGGTGGTCATCGAAGGCCCCTGGTATCGCACCATTCTCTGGGAAGTGCCGCTGATGGCGCTGATCAGCGAGCTTTGGTATCGGCTGCGCGGGATTACGGTCACGCCTGAAGCGGATGCGGTGATCGAGCAGCGCGCTCAGGAGAAGATCGAGCTTTACCGTCGCATGGGACTCAAAATCGCTGAATTCGGTACCCGGCGACGCTTCTCCTTTGACGTTCACGACCGTGTGGTGGGTGCGCTTCACCATCATGGCGGCGAATCGTTTACCGGCACCAGCAATGTGCTGCTGGCCATGCGCCACGGTGTCAAGCCGATTGGCACCCACGCCCACGAGTGGTTCATGTTCCACGGGGCGCGCTTTGGTTTCAAGATGGCCAATAGCCTGGCCCTCGAGCACTGGGTAGATGTGTACCGGGGCGACCTGGGCATCGCGCTAACCGATACGTTTACCACGCGGGCCTTTTTCGACAGCTTCGATAAGAAGTTTGCCAAGCTGTTCGACGGCGTGCGCCACGATAGCGGCGATCCTATCGATTTTGCCTCCCAGACGATTGCTCATTATGAGCGCCTGGGTATTGACCCGATGAGCAAGGCGATCATCTTTTCCGATGCGCTCACCCCGGAAAAGATCGAGCGCATTCATGCCTTCTGCAAAGACCGTATCGGCATGGCGTTTGGCATCGGCACCAACTTCACCAACGACGTGGGTGAGGAGCCCATGAACATGGTGATCAAGATGGTCGAGGCGCGCCCTGAAGGCCAAGGCTGGCTGCCGGTCATCAAGCTTTCCGATGTGCCCGAAAAGAACACCGGCGATCCGGAAATGATCTCGCTGGCCAAGCGGATATTTCTGGTTAACCAGCGAGATTAGACGGACCGCTATTCCTTTACCGAGCGATGCTACTCTTTCACCGCACGATAAAGGGGCGCATAGAGTACTTCTGTTAGTGAGGCGAAGGTGTGACCCTGGCCGGTAGATTCACCGGTACGTGCGTTAAATAGCGCCTCAAAGCTGGGCCATTGGCGGGCGAGGTAGGCGCTTTGTGCCACTTCGCCGGTCTGAAAACGGCCACCTTCATAAGCGTTTGCCGCTGCGCTGAAGGCGTCGCTCTCGGGCGTGCTTTCCGGGTTGCCCTCTTTGCCCAGCCAGGCAAAGGCTGCCTGGGGTGCCAGCGGCAGGGGCGCTGCCATGCCATCCTGCCAGCACTGCAAGATAGTCGTTAAATGATCCCGCGCCGTATCCGCGTCTAACGGTGCAAAGCGCACATGACCCGCCTTGGAAAGCAGTTGCGTCGTCATGGGCGAGACCGCATTGGCCGCCAGGTGCGCCACCCAAGGGCGCAGTAGATGCTGCCAGCGGTACTGCCCACGGCCGCGCCCCTGGCTAACCAAGCTATTGCTGAGCAGCAGCAGGCGGCAGCGGTTGCCGTCCTCATCCGTGCGAAGTTCGTTAATCCAGTCGTTAATCGAAAGCGCATGGGCGCTAAACGCAACCGCCTGAGGGGCTTCCTCCGGATAGGGCCATTCAGCAAGCATGTCCTGGTAATCATCGAACAGTGCCTGCATGGGTTCGGCCAGCGTTTCGCGCATGCGCTCGCCAAAGGCGCCCACGGCCAGCACGCCCTGGCCCTTGATACGCTCGAGCGCGGCAAACATGGCCTCTTCGCGAGGCTCGCCGTTATCCACCGCGCGGCGCTGGGCAGCAATCAGCTGGTCCTGCAGCTGCCAGTGCTGCAGGCCGTTAAGCACAAATGGCTCCACGTCCAGCTGGGTCAGGGCCTCCTGCTCAAAATAAACCCCCAGGCGGGTATTGAAGAACGCCTTGGCGGGTTCGCGTAAAAAGCTGCCTAGCTGGGCCAGGGTAAGCGGAATTTCCTGCTCAAAGGCGGGCAGGGCGCTTTGTTTTTCAACGATACTGTCTTGTGGGGCGTGCAACGCGTGCCACTCATGAGCATAGGTGAACAGCCGCGCCTGCGACGTCGAGCTGGCGCCAGCGGCAAAATAGCGGTGGCTGAATGGCTGCAGCGGGTGCTCGGTGGTAAGCGCATCCAGAAGCGGCTCTCTGTCTTGGTTCTGGCTTTGCCAACCAGCGGCCAAGTGGTCGCGCAGTTGCCCCACCAGCACCGAGGGCGGCATGGGGTTGTTGTCGATCTGGCTACGGCCCACCCAACTGATGTAGAGCTGATGGCGAGCGGAAAGCAGCGCTTCCAGAAACAGGTAGCGGTCATCTTCACGCCGCGAGCGGTCGCCGGGGCGGTAGTCGCTGCCCATCAGATCGAAATCCATCGGCGGCTGGGAGCGCGGATATTCGCCGTCGTTCATGCCCAGCAGGCACACCCGCTTGAACGGAATCGCGCGCATGGGCATTAACGTGGCGAAGTTGACCGCCCCGGCTAAAAAGCGCTGGGAGAGACTGTGCTCATCAATCTGCGAGAGCCAGTGTTCGCGCACCATGGAAAGTGGCAGATTCTCATTAAGCTCGGCCTCTTCGGTGCTATCGAACAGCTGTTGAAGCGCGCCTTCCAGCTTGGTCAGCATCACGCTTTCTTCGGCATCATCGGTAAGAAAGAAGGTTTCCAGCAGCTCGCGCAGCCGGATAACCCAGTTGGCCGCGGTAGTAGGCTTACAGAAAACCTCCCAGGTGGTTTCCAGCTTTTCAAGCAGCGTGGCCAGCGGCCCGGCCAGCGAGGCCTCAAGACCGCCGATGTCGTCGAACGGCTCAATCCCCTGCCACGCATCGGCCACACCTACGGTGTAGCCCAACAACAAACGGCGCAGGCCAAACGCCCAGGTGTTCTGGCTCAAGCCTTGGGGTAAATCAAGCTGCATGCGCTGCTGGGCATTCAACCCCCAGCGGATACCCGCACCTTCAATCCAGCGGTTAAGCGTGGGCAAGTCGCGCTCTTCAATGCCGAAGCGGGCACGCAGGGCGGGTACGTCCAGAAGATCGAGCAGATCGCTCACCGAAAGGCGCAGTTCCGGCAGGCGCAGCAACTTTTCCAGGGCAATCATCAGCGGCAGGCGGTGGCGGCTGGCCTGGTCTGAAAGCGTGTAGGGAATATAGCGCGGGTCATCGCGGCCAGCGGTGCGGTAGTTTGAGCGGTACTGACCAAACACCGCTTCAATATGCGGCGCGTAGCGGTCGATATCCGGCACCATGACGATGATATCCCGCGGGCGTAGTTCCGGGTCGGCGCTGAACGCGGCCAGCAACTGGTCGTGCAGAATCTCCACTTCACGCTGGGGGCCGTGGGCGATATGAAACACAATCGAGTCGTCTTGGTTTACATCAACAGCGGGCCAGGTGGTTTGGGTTTCGGCCACCGGGCGCAGCTCACGGATATCGTCCTGCAGCTGGCTGAGCAGGCAGGAGTATTCCGGCGTGCTGAAGGGCTCGAACATATCGATACGCAGCGCCTGCTGTTCAAACAGGGTTTGGTAGTTGCCTGCATCGTCATGCTCATCCAGCAGGCGCAGGTAGTCGCGCCCCTGTTTGCCCCAGGCCGCCAAGAGCGGCTGGGCATGCAGATGCAGGGCGCTGTCCACATCGCCATCACCGAGGACGTCCAGCGCTTCGGGCATGCCCGCTTTACGCTGCTGGCGGTAGCGGTTGGCGCGTAGCAAATCTTTATGTTCGATGATATCTGCCCAGTAAAACTGGCAGGGGTTGTGCACGCACAGCACAATCTGGCAGCAGCGCGAAAGCGCTGCCAAGGCTTCAAGGGTTTGCTGGGGCAGTGAGGAGATGCCAAAAATAATCAGCCGCCGAGGCAAACCTGAGGGGCAAGCCTGACCTTCAAGCTGTTCGGCCACCTCTAAAAAGCGGCTATGCACCTGGGCGCGGCTGCTGTTCAGCCCGGCCTCGCCCTGAGTGACGGCAACGTCATCACGCAGGGCGCGCCACAGCTCCGGTTGCCAGCGCTGGTGCTCTTCCAGCGGCCGGGCCTGGCCGCTGGCGGTAATCAGCACATCCTCACCTTTTGCCCAGGCCTCAAGCCAGTCGGCGCGGTACACCTGATATTGATCGAACAGATCCGCCAGACGCTCGGCCAACTGATAGTGCTTGCGCTGGTCGCGGTCAGTTTCCAGAAAGCGGGCCAACGGGGCAAACGCAGGCTTCTCTGCCAGGCTAGGCAGTAAGCGCAGCAGGCGCCATACCAAGCGCGACTTATCAAACGGCGAGGTCTCAGGCACCGCCTGGGCGTCGCCGGTGATGTGCGTTAACACCGTACGATAGGCCTGCCATAAAAAGCGCGCGGGCAGCGTAACGTTCAGCGCTGCCGCAATGCCCGCGCCACCTTGCGCCGGGTCTTCTGCCAGGGCCAGCTTCAGCCACTGGCCGATGCCGTTGCTCTGCACCAGAATCGTTTCGTTCTCAAGCGGGCCTAGCGGGTGAAGGCGCATCCACTCCACCGCTAGCCCGCGCAGGTCTTCCAGGCGGTTGGCATGCACCACCATAAAACCCGGCGTAAGGGACGATGTATTGGCAAGCAGGGAGTGTGACGACATGCAGCGGTATTTCCTTCACGGGAGTAGCGGTAAGGCATAGTGCTTAAGAGACAGTGCTATGGTGCCATAAGTTAAACGTATTGCGGGATGCGAAATAACACCTCAAGCTGTGTTGATACCGTGCACAACACAAGAGAGAGCCCTATGACCGATACATCGAACCATACTCGCCGCCATTCCGCCCCGGTGGTAGATGGCGTGGGCAAAGCCGCCAGCCGCGCCATGCTACGTGCCGTGGGTTTCACCGACGACGACTTCAAAAAGCCCCAGGTGGGCGTGGCTTCTACCTGGAGTATGGTGACGCCATGCAACAGCCATATTGGCGAGCTTGCAGAACTGGCCCGTGATGGTGCCGATGCCGCAGGCGGCAAGGGCGTCATTTTCAATACCATCACCATTTCTGACGGCATTGCCAACGGCACTGAAGGCATGAAGTACTCGCTGGTCTCGCGGGAGGTCATCGCGGATTCTATCGAGACTGTCGCGGGCTGCGAAGGCTTTGATGGCCTGGTGGCGATTGGCGGCTGCGACAAGAACATGCCGGGTTGCGTGATGGGGCTGGCGCGTTTGAATCGCCCCAGTGTGTTTGTATACGGCGGCACGATCATGCCAGGCAAAGGGCATACCGATATCGTCTCGGTATTCGAAGCCATGGGCGCCCATTCACGTGGCGATATAGACCTGATTGAGCTCAAGAACATCGAGGAAACCGCGATCCCCGGCCCCGGCTCCTGTGGAGGTATGTACACCGCCAATACCATGGCGTCGGCCATTGAAGCATTGGGAATGAGCCTGCCGGGAAGCTCGGCACAGAACGCGATTTCCCAGGAAAAGCGCGATGACTGCAAGGCCGCAGGCGAGGCGGTGCTTGAGCTGCTGGCGCGCGACATCAAACCTTCGGACATCATGACACGCAAGGCGTTTGAGAACGCGATTACCGTGGTAATTGCCTTGGGTGGCTCGACCAACGCGGTGCTGCACCTGATTGGCATGGCGCGCACTATCGGCGTTGAGCTGACGCTTGAAGACTTTACCGAGATTGGCAAGCGCGTGCCGGTAGTGGCGGATCTTCGCCCCAGCGGCCACTACATGATGAGCGAGCTGGTGGCGCTCGGCGGTATTCAACCGCTGATGAAGAATCTCTTGGAAGCAGGTTTGCTCCACGGTGACTGCCTGACGGTGACCGGCAATACTTTGGCGGAAAACCTGGCTGACGTTGCGCCTTACCCGGACGACCAGCAGATCATCGCACCGCTGGATAAGCCGATTAAGGCCGAAAGCCATCTGCGGATTCTTTACGGCAACCTGGCGCCGGAAGGTGCGGTTGCCAAGATTTCCGGCAAGGAAGGCGTGCGCTTCTCGGGTACGGCACGTGTGTTTGGTTCAGAAGAAGAAGCCCAAGCACGGATTAACGACGGCACCGTCGTGGCGGGCGATGTTGTAGTCATCCGCTATGAAGGCCCCAAAGGCGGCCCCGGCATGCGCGAAATGCTCACGCCCACCTCCGCGATCATGGGCCGTGGTTTGGGCAATGATGTCGCGCTGATTACCGATGGACGCTTCTCCGGCGGCAGCCACGGCTTTGTGGTCGGGCATGTATCGCCCGAGGCATTCGAAGGCGGCCCGCTGGCGCTGGTGGAAAATGGCGACCGCATCACCATCGATGCCGAGGCGGATACCATAGAGATGCACGTGGCCGACGACGAACTAATGCGCCGCCAGGCAGCCTGGCAGCGACCAGAACCGCGCTATACCCGCGGTGTGCTGGCCAAGTATGCACGGCTGGTAAGCTCGGCAAGCACAGGGGCGGTCACCGACCAAAGCGAATAAGGACCGTCCACCCGTTCACAAGGCTGGGGCAAGCGCCATACCCGTAGCGCGTGGTAAGCGCCAGCGCACCCGCGGAAGCAGCGCGCCCAGCGCTGCCGGGGTTGGTTATGTGGCGTAAAAGCAAGATCAGGTGGTATGGCCGGGCGGCTTAACAGCCGCCATTCGCGGGTGCCTCATTCGCTCGTGCCTCGCGAGATTCGTTACCACGCGCTACGGTTGCATTACCCAACCTTGGTGCCGTATCCGCAGCGCGTGGTAAGCCGCCAGGCGCGCCCGCAGCGGCGGCTTGGCGCGGAAACAGAGTGGCGAGCGCTGCCGGGGTTAGGTGAAGGAGGCGTAAAAGCAAGATCAGGTGGTACGGCCGGGCGGCTTAACAGCCGCCTCCCGCGGGTGCCTCATTCGCTCGTACCTCACGAGATTCGTTACCACGCGCTACGGTTACATTACCCAACATAGGCGCCGTACCCGTACCCGTACCCGTACCCGTACCCGTAGCGCGTGGTAAGCCGACAGGCGCACCCGCGGGAGCAGCGCGGCGAGCGCTGCCGGGGTTAGGTGAAGGGGGCGTAAAACAAGATTTGGTGGCACGGCCGGGCGGCTTAACATCCGCCTCTCGCGGGTGCCTTATTTGCTCGTGCCTCGCGAGATTCGTTACCACGCGCTACGGTTGCAGTGCTCTACTTGAGCGTTGTTTCCTTTGTTCATTCATTGTCATCACCGTGTCAAACGTGACGTTTATGCTCGGCATTTTATTTCAAGGAACCGGTGCCATGACGCAACAAATGGCCGCTCGTGCCCATATCGGCGAGGTCTTCAGGGTTTTCTTGCTGCTCGGTTTGACCTCTTTCGGCGGGCCGGTGGCGCATCTGGGCTATTTTCGTACTGAATTTGTGGAGCGTCGTCGCTGGCTCACTGAGACTGCCTATGCGGATTTGGTAGCGCTCTGCCAGTTTTTACCCGGCCCTGCGAGTAGTCAGGTGGGTTTTGCCATAGGGTTACTGCGCGCCGGGCCTTGGGGGGCGGCGGCCGCTTGGTTTGCCTTCACACTGCCTTCGGCCATGGTGCTGGTGCTGTTTGCCCTCGGGGCATCGCTGCTGGATGGCCCGCTTGCCAGTGGCATTATTCACGGCTTGAAAGTGGCAGCGGTCGCCATTGTGGCTCACGCGGTGTGGGGCATGGCGCGTAACCTGTGCCCCGATAAAACCCGCGCCGGTATTGCGCTGCTGGCCGTGTTGACGGTGGTGGGGGTGAGTGGGTCGCTTGGTCAGGTAAGTGCCATCATGCTCGGTGGCCTGGTGGGTTTGGTGATGTGCCGGGAGACTGCTGCTGCCTCACAAAACGCGACGCTTCACTTTGGAGTGTCGCGTTCGGTAGGCGCCATGGCCTTGGGTCTCTTTGCTGGGCTACTGATTTTGCTGCCACTGTTAGCGGAGAGCGCTATTTGGCTGGATCTTATCGACGCGTTTTACCGCTCAGGCGCGTTGGTATTTGGCGGTGGGCATGTGGTACTGCCGCTGCTTGAAGCTGAAGTGGTACAGTCAGGCTGGATAACGCCGGATGCGTTTTTAACCGGCTACGGGGCGGCGCAGGCCGTACCGGGGCCGCTGTTTACCTTTGCGGCTTATTTAGGCGCGCTGGTGCCGGGCGTTAATGGGCTGGTCGGTGCGTTATTGGCCCTGCTGGCAATTTTTGTACCCGGGTTTTTACTGCTGATCGGCGTACTGCCATTCTGGAACCGCTTTCGCCAGTGGGGCAGTGCTCAGGCGCTAATGCGCGGTGCCAATGCAGCGGTAGTGGGGATTCTGGGGGCGGCGCTCTATCAGCCGGTATGGACAAGCGCCGTGATAGGGCCTTATGAGTTTGCCTTGGCACTGACAGGCTTTTTACTGCTAACGGTATGGAAACTTCCCGCCTGGGCGGTAGTTGTGGTGATTGCGTTCGGCGGTCTCTTTATATCGACGCTATAGGTAGACCTGACTTTGCCATTAATCAAAAGCGGCCCAGCACCTTTTCCCTTAACGGTTTTGTCTTCTACGCTGGTAATACGCCAATTGTCGTAAACCCAAGGAGAGTAGAATGTCTACCCGACAAGCCCGTATCGACCCTGTGTTTGATGTCAGCGACCTGAAAGAAAAAATTACTGGCTATCAAGTCGTGGATGTATCCCAGCCGGAAAATGAGGTCGTGGTTTCTGAGCATACCTCTGAGAAAGAGGCGATTCAGGCCGCCGAAGAGTTCGAGCAGCGCGAAGTCTAGCTGGCTACCTGCTAATCGACTCAATAAAAAACGCCTCGCATTTGCGAGGCGTTTGTCGTTTGGGTCAAAGGAAGGCTACTGCTATGGCGCCTCCAATTCTAGTGTTCGACGCAGGACATTGAGTTCATCAATATCCAGGTGCTCAAGCCGGCCGGCGAGCAGGTCGCTTACCTTTTGAACTGGAAGTCCTGCCTGGCGGGCAATTTCCCGGCTTCCAAGGTCTGAAACTGCAATCAAACGCGTAATGATGCGCATCAGGCGCGTGCGTTTCTCTAGATCCCTGACATCGAGGTCAGGGCTACTTCGCGGAGGATCCAGCGTTTCTGCGCGAGCAGTCGAGTATGCCGTACTCATGTGACTCCATAAGTCTGAAATGACACGTACACAATGCCGCCAACGCAGGTGCTTTTCAATGTTTAATTTGATGAAAATTTCGCGACATTTGTGAACACCCGCTTGCCGCCTAGCTCTGGTAAACTATGCGCCTTATTTTTGCGTGCGCAGCCTCTTTCGGCGTGCGGCACTTTTATCATTTTATAAGGCCACTGGCCGGGGAGAATGGCATGTCGTCGAATAGCGCACCCAAAGTGGGCGTCATCATGGGGTCCAAATCCGATTGGCCGGTGATGGAGCACGCGGTGACGATGCTGGAGCGTTTGGGCGTGGCTTATGAAACGCGCGTGGTTTCCGCTCATCGGACGCCCGACCTGCTGTTCGACTATGCCAAAAGTGCAGCGGAACGTGGCCTGCAGGTAATTGTGGCCGGCGCTGGGGGGGCAGCTCATCTGCCAGGCATGGTGGCCTCGCAAACGCCGCTACCCGTGCTGGGCGTGCCGGTTGAGTCCAAGGCGTTGAAAGGCCTTGATTCACTTCTTTCGATCGCCCAGATGCCGGGTGGCATTGCAGTGGGCACGTTGGCGATTGGCAAGGCAGGTGCCACCAATGCGGGCCTGCTCGCCGCACAGATTGTCGGCTTGCAGGACAGTGCCGTGCGCGATGCCGTTGAGGCTTTCCGTACTGAACAGACCCAGTTGGTATTGGATAACCCGGACCCGCGCCCCGCGCCGGATACAGAATAAGGAGACATCCATGAACATTGGCGTTCTAGGCGCAGGCCAGTTAGGCCGCATGCTGGCGCTGGCGGGTTATCCGCTAGGCAACCGGTTCACCTTCCTGGATACCACGGGTAACCCAAGCGCGGGCATTGGCGAGGTTATTGTTGACCCGGATAACCAGCACCTGGCCGAGTTTCTTGCCAAGGTCGATGTCGTGACCTATGAGTTCGAACACCTACCGGTAATGCTTGTGCAGGAGATCGAAAAGCACAAGCCGGTTTACCCTAGCAGCCGGGCAATCGAGGTTTGCCAGAACCGGGTTGAAGAGAAAGCCCTGTTTGACCGCCTGAACATCCCCACCCCGTCTTATCGCGTCGTTGAAAGCGCCGAGCAACTTGAAGCCGCTGCCCGTGAGCTTGGCTGCCCGGTGGTAGCGAAGTCCGTCACTGAAGGCTACGACGGTAAAGGCCAGGCGGTATTGAAAGCGTCGGAAGAGGCGGCCGAGGCTTGGCAGAGCATTGGTCATGCGCAGCTGATCGTCGAAGCGTTTGTCGATTTTGTGCGTGAAGTATCCATGATTGCCGTGCGCGGCCGTGATGGCGAGGTGGTTTTCTACCCCATGGCGGAAAACCAGCACGTGGGCGGTATTCTGCGTTATTCGGTAGCGCCACTGCCGGACCTGGACGTTCAGGTTCAGCAAACTGCCGATACGTATATTCGCACCTTGCTGGATGAGCTGGATTACGTAGGCGTGTTGGCCCTTGAGCTGTTCCAGACCCGTGATGGCAGCCTGCTCGCCAATGAAATGGCGCCACGGGTGCATAACTCCGGCCATTGGACGATGGATGGCGCGGTGACCAGCCAGTTTGAGAACCACCTGCGGGCTGTTCAGGGTTTGCCGCTGGGTAGCACTCAGGCCATTGCGCCCACCTGCATGGTCAATGTTATCGGCCGGGAAGGCGACAATACGGCCATGCTGGCGCTTTCCAATACGCACCTGCACCGTTACGACAAAGCCGAGCGGGCAGGGCGCAAGCTGGCCCACGTGAACGTGGTGGCGGCTACCCATACGGAGCTGCTGGAAAAAGTCCGCGCCTGCCAGGCGCTGATACCTGACGCTCCTCCGGTTGAGTGGAGTTTTTCCAATACGCTGTAATGTAAAAGCCGCCTCATTGTGAGGCGGCTTTTTTATCTTCCGTGCAACGCTAAAACCTACCAGCCCAGCGCAATTCGACCAGTGATCAGTAGCCACAGGGCAATTAAAGCAAAATGCCCGGGGTACCAGGCAAGCCAGAGCCTGCGTGGCATGGCTACTTGCACGGCAGGGATTCGGCGCGCCGCGCCTGCGGCGAGTATCAGTACTAGAACACAAGTACCTACGGTAAACGATTTAGCCATATCCGAGGCGTTCATCTGCCCGGCGATCCACAGTACCGGGAACGCGGCAAGCCCTGCCCATAAACGCGCCTGAAAATGCGAGTCCGCCTGGCTGAGCGCGTGCATGGCAAACATGAATAGCGGAATCAGCAGCAGGCCGTTGTGGCCGTACTCTACCCAGAAACCCAGTAGGTACCAAAGCGTGACTCCCACTGCTGCCCCTAGCAGCAGCCAGCCAAACCCCAGGGTCTGCTGCTGGTAATGCTGCCAGCCCAGACGCACCAGCGTCCCCAGGGCCAAGCCGCTGGCCAGGGTAAAACAGACGTTAAGAATCAGTACATCGGAGGCGCGTGGCATCAGCATGTAAGGCACTTGTGCCACTAAACCAATGATGAGGATACGCCGTGAATAGCGCAGTGGATTACGCGTATTGAACAGTCCATGCCAAGCCACCATGGCGGCAAATAGCGGAAAGGCAATTCGGCCAATGGAGGAGCCTGCCCAGCTCAAATCCCAAGGGAGTACGTAGCGGGTAAGATGATCCACCGTCATGGTGATCAGCGCCAGCCACTGGCCCCATCCCGTCCAGTGGGAAGAGGGTCGTAACGGTGACAATGCATTAGCCATAAAACCTCCCTGTTGGTCACTAGCCTGCTTTGAAAGACTGATAGTAGCACGGCTAGTTCACTGAATTTGCTCATCTTGAGAGCAAGCCAGGCAAAACCGAGCGGCGTTAAACGCACAGAAAGCGGTAAATATCAGGTAAGGAGTGAGAGAGGATGAATGCAGGGGGAATAAGGTGAGAACCTCCCCGGGCGAGGCCGGGGAGGGTAGAGATTACTCTTCGCCGAAGTAGCGAGCGAAAATCTCGTCGTAGGTGCCGTCTTCTTTCAGCGTGGCGAGTGCCTCGTTGAATTTCTCGGCCAGCGCTTCATCACGCTGGCGGAAGGCGATACCAAAACCGTCACCAAAGTACTCTTTAGGTTGGGTGATTTGCTCACCCACGATGGTGTAGTCACCGTTGTCGTTTTCTACCAGCGTTGACTGGCCGATCGGGAAGTCGAGGAACACGATATCCAGACGCTGAGCGTCCATATCCAGCACCATATCGTCGGCGGTGGAGTAGCGGCTGATATCGGCCACGCTGCTGTAGTTATCGGTGACGTAGTTGTCCTGGAGTGTGCCGCGCTGAACGCCGATGGTCAGGCCTTCAAGCGTTTCTTCGTTGGCTTCATCGATATCTAGATCACTTGCCGCAAACCAGGCTGACGGCATGGTGATGTAGGGGTCGGAGAACAGCACCTGCTGGCGACGCTCGTCGTTGATCGTCATGGAGGACATGACGGCGTCGTAGTTGCGTGACAGAAGGCCGGGGATGATGCCGTCCCACTCTTGTTCGATCCACTCGCAGGTCACGCCGATTTGTTCGCACATGGCGTTGCCGAGATCAATGTCGAAACCGGTCAGGTCGCCTTCAGCTGTGCGGTACTCCATCGGCACGTAAGGAACATCAACACCAATACGCACGTGATCGTAGTCGCGTGCCTGGGCAGAAGAGGCCGCAGCGACAGCCAAACCGATCAAGGAAACCGATAGCAGTTTTTTCATTATTAAACTCCGTTGTAAAACAGGTTCACGCAAAGTAATCCTCTTTAACGTAACCCAGGTTGGGGTTGGCGAAAAGAGAAAAACATCATGTGAACCAACGTTTGTTTGACGCTTGTGTTCAAGCCTGACTTTTTAAAGAGTTTGTGGCTTAAGATGAGCCAGTAATTTCTTCTCCAGAAAGCGGAAGAAGAACAGGATGGCAAACGTAAGGCAGAGATAAATAAGCGCCACGAACAAAAACGGCTCAAAAGGCGTATAAAACCGCGAGTAGACATACCGGGCCGCACCCGTCAGGTCCATCAGGGTCACCACGCTTGCAATGGCGCTGGCATGAAGCATGAAAATCACCTCATTACCGTAGGCGGGCAGGGCACGACGAAAAGCGCTGGGGATAATGATACGCCGCATCATCAAACTCTGAGACATGCCGTAAGCACGCGCCGCCTCAATTTCACCCTTGGGCGTTGACTTGATGGCACCCCGGAAAATCTCGGTGGTATAGGCGGCAGTATTGAGCGTAAAGGCGATCAGCGCCGGGTAGAACGCCTCACGAAAGATTGGCCAAAGAAAGCTTTGCTGAATGCCGTCAAAAAACACCACGCCATAGTAAATAATATACAGCTGAACCAGCAGCGGGGTGCCGCGAAATACGTAGGTATAAACGTATACGGGCAGGCTGATCCATTTACGCCGGGAACTGCGCATGATGGCCAGCGGTACGGCGAGTACCAGGCCAATCACCAGCGATAGAAATACCAGCTGAGTGGTGGTAACCAGCCCGGTCCAATAATAGCCCATTGTAGTGGGCGTAAAAATCAGATTGCCGGATAGAAGATCGTTAAACCAAGCGGAAATATCTGGCATGTCAATGCTCCCCGAAGCCGATATCGTAGCGCTTTTGCAGCCGGGCGAAGATCCACTCCGAGACGCTGGCAATCAGCAGGTAGGCAACCGCTACAGGGATTAGAAACACAAACGGCTCGTGAGTGGCCCGGGAGGCTTCGGCAGCCACACGGACCATATCGGTCAGGCCGATCACCGAAACGAGCGCGGTCGTTTTCAGCAGCACCATCCAGTTATTGGAAAGCCCCGGCAGCGCATGCCGCATCATCTGTGGAAATCGGATGCGGCGAAATACCAAGGCATTGCTCATGCCATAGGCCCTTCCTGCTTCTACCTGACCGTTATCTACTGCCATGAAAGCGCCTCGGAAGGTTTCACCCATATAGGCGCCAAAAATAAACCCAATGGTCAACACGCCAGCGGCGAAGGCATTAAAATTGATATAAAGATCAATCTCGAAATCGTAGTAAAGAATATCGCTGATGGCGTTAACGCCAATTTGACCGCCGTAGAACAACAGCATCATCAGTACCAGGTCCGGTACACCACGAATCAGGGTGGTGTAGGCCGTCGCGATACCGTGCAGCAGCCAGCTGCGTGACATTTTGGCCGTGGCAGTAAGAAGCCCCAGCGCAATGGCTAAAAGCAGCGATAAAACGGCCAGTTGAACGGTGACCCCGGCGCCTTCGATCAAGCGGGGCCCGTACCCTTGCAAATCCAGCATGGTAGCCTCGCAGATCAGTAATTAGGGGTAAGAAACTGTTTGAGCCGTGACGACTGCGGGTTGCCTAGAACGTCGCCTGGCGTGCCGGCCTCCTCGACCAACCCCTGATGAAGGTAGATCACCTGGCTTGAAACGTCGCGGGCAAAGCTCATCTCGTGGGTGACTACCACCATGGTGCGCCCCTCATTGGCCAGGTCGCGCATTACCTTGAGCACATCGCCCACTAGCTCCGGGTCAAGGGCTGAGGTGGGCTCATCAAACAGCATCACCTCAGGGTCCATGGCAAGCGCGCGAGCAATAGCGCCGCGCTGCTGCTGGCCGCCGGACATCTGCGCTGGATAGGCGTGGGCGCGTGCGGTTAAACCGACACGTTCCAGCAGCGCATAGGCGTGCTCGGTTGCCTCTTTCTTGGATTTACCCAGTACATGAATTGGCGCTTCAATGATGTTTTCAAGCAGCGTCATGTGCGCCCAGAGATTGAAATTCTGAAATACCATCGACAGCTTGGCGCGCATCTGCACGACCTGTTTTATGTCGGCTGGCTCACGCCCCCGCCGGGTCTCTTTAAAACGAATAGTGTCGCCGTGGAGAATAATCTCGCCCTCATCGGGCTGCTCCAACAAGTTCATGCAGCGCAAAAAGGTACTCTTACCTGAACCTGAAGCGCCAATCAGTGTGATCACATCACCTTTTTGTGCTTCGAGTGAGAGACCTTTCAGGACTTCGGTATCGCCAAAGCGCTTTTTTATATTACGCACTTCAAGAGGGGTAGCGGCCATAAACATAGGCTCCAGTACAAAGTTGCCGCGGTAGCAACGTATTTAATTGACGTAGGCTTTAGTGCGGCTGGCGCGAAAAAAGTGGCGATTCTATCAGGCCCAGCGGAAATTGCGTGCTTTCCTTATACGATAAATGTAGGAAAGCTGCCAAATGCGCCGCATGCTGGGAAAGTGAATAGCCCCTAAATTGTTGTTATTAAAGTGCTAATAGAGATTTTTTTGAGTCAGGCAGCGGTTTGAACCGGCGCTACCAAAAGCGCCGCTCTGGCACCTATTTCCACGCCGGCATTGGGAAACACCACGTGCAGAGGAGTATCACCCACAATGAAATCCCCCGCCACGCTATCGCAGGCCAAGCGGGTGCCCGGTTCAAAGCGGCTGAAGTTGGGCGTATGGGTATCAAAGCAGAGCGTAAAATCATCGGCCTGGCGCATCAGTTCATGCTGCACCCGGAAAAACGTCATGCTACTCGGGGATTGCCGTGACGGTACTTTCCCTTCACTCAACGCGGTTAATAGCGCCTGCATGGGCCCAAGGGACGCCATGTCGTTTTGGCCGAAAGGGGCAACACGGCCTAGCTCAAACGTAAATGCCTGGGCTTGATGATAGTGCTTGCTGTAGTGCGAAAATGTCCAGCTTGTTTGGTGCTGATGAAGTACTGCCTGCATATCGGCAGCCGCCAGCCACTGCCATTGCTCGGATTTAGTGGGCGTGTCGGAAAATGGCTCGACCACAAAACGCGGGTAAAGGCTGCCCCGAATCGCGGTATGCAAATCATAGTGCAGTTTGGGCAGCGCTTTATGGGCGGCAAAAAATCGATCGACGGCGGTCATCAGCTCCCGGGCGCGTTCAGGCTCGGCGCCGCTGTCTGCCAGGTCGCGCTTAAAAAGACGGTTCAGGTTGGTATCAATAAAGCGTTTCTGAGCGCGCAGGGCGGGAATATTGCCCAGTATCACCAGTACCGGGGCACCCAGCTTGATTGTGCCTGCTTCCAGAGCGCTTAGCCAATCACCCAGCAACTCAACTGGGGCGGTTTCATTGCCGTGAATGGCCGCTGAAAAAACGCAGCTGTGCGCATTGGGCGTTAACCTATTAGGCACAAGCTCCAGCACCCCCGGGGTGTGAAGCTGATAACGACCACTGGCAAATTGGCCACGCTGCTGTGCGGGCGGTTGTCCATCAAGCATCCAGTTGAACCAGTGCTCCAGCATGTGCGGCCTCTTGTTATTAGTTAAATATCCACGTGTTATGTTTAGCACGCCTGCAAGGCTGGACAAGCGTTGACGTCGTGGTTATGAAAATGGCGAGGGTCTTTATATAAGACAGGATTTCAAAACGCCATGGTAGCGAGGCGTTTTAATAAGTGAAGACATAGCGTGCTCTCTGCTACGGACGCTTAGCATCGAATGCTAAAAACCAGTCACACCTGTGTGTCTGCACAATGCAAAACAGTGGTAGAAATCGAAGAGAAGGGATGAAAACCTTCGCTTTTATAAGCTTCACGCTAGGCTATGGTGTAGTTATTCCCGTGGGGAATGCCGTTAAAGCCTCTAAACGCAGTTTGAAGGAGTAAACAATGTCGAAGGTATTGGTACTTTACTATTCCATGTATGGCCATGTTGACACCCTGGCCAAGGCCGTTGCTGAAGGCGCGAAGAAGGTAGATGGCGTGGAGGTAACCGTTAAGCGAGTGCCTGAAACCATGCCCCAGGATGCTTTTAAAAAGGCAGGCGGCAAGCAGGATTACGATACGCCCGAAGCCACTCCCCAAGAACTTGCCGATTACGACGCGATTATTTTTGGCACGCCTACCCGCTTTGGCAACATGGCAGGCCAGATGCGCACCTTTCTGGATCAGACCGGTGGCCTTTGGGCCAATGGCACGCTGCGTGGCAAGGTAGGCAGCGTATTTACCTCGACCGGTACCGGCGGGGGCGAAGAGATGACGGTCACGTCCACCTGGACGACGTTGGCCCATCACGGCATGGTGATTGTGCCCATTGGTTACGGCATTGAAGAGCAGTTCGATATTTCAGAGGTAAGCGGCGGCAACCCGTACGGCGCCGCAACGCTTGCCGGCGGCGACGGCTCTCGCCAGCCCAGCGAGCGTGAACTGAAGCTAGCCCGTTTTCAGGGTGAGCATGTGGCCAAGATTACTGCGAAATTGGCCGGTTAATCGCTACTTTATAGGCGTTTTTAAAACAAAAGAGCCTCACCGATGAAATTCAGTGAGGCTCTTTTGTTGCTTATGCGCAACATTATGAAAGCCGAGCAAATCTAGCTATAAGGGTTGCAATATCAAAAGCGTTAGATGCTTAACTGATAGAGTAGAAGATGGAATCAGTATCTACGCACCGCGAGTCGCCGTGTAAATGGTGTAAATGGATTGGCTCGCTGTCATAAACAGGCGGTTACGCCCCTGGCCAGTGAAGCATACGTTAGAGCAAACCTCGGGTAATAATATGCGGCCCAAGAGCTCGCCTTCCGGCGAGAACACCACCACGCCATCAATACCTTCGCCGCCGTTGGCACTCGACCAGATATTACCGTCTATGTCGCAGGCCATGCCGTCGAAAATAGTGTCTTCACTGGTGACGACTACCTGACGGTCGCTAACGCTTCGCCCATCCTCGCTAAGCGACCAGCGAATGATCCGGGCGGGTTCTTCAAAGTGGGTCGGGGCGCTATCGCTGGCGTAGAAGCTGCGGCCATCCGGCGTCAGCACGATTCCATTGGGCTTGTAGATCTCCTCGGTGAGCTTGATCGGCTCATCAAGGCTGTCATCAACGTAATAGATCGCTGTTTCGAGCTCCAAAGCGCGCTTTTTACCCTCGTAGTCAAAGTGAGCGCCATACCCTGGGTCGGTGAAGATCACGCCACCTGAAGGTAGTGTCACTAAATCGTTAGGGGCGTTCAGTGGTTTACCCTGATAGCGCTCAGCCAGCACCGTGGTGCTGCCATCCCATTCGTAGCGCAATACGCGTGATGGGTAATGCTCGCAAGAAATTAAACGCCCTTGATGATCGAACGTATTGCCGTTGGAATACCCGACATTGTGTCTTAAAACGCTGACCTGGTCGGTTGCTTCGTCCCAGCGCATTTGCAGCGCCCGGGGAATATCACTGAATACAACGTAGCGTCCCACGGCATTCCATGCCGGACCTTCGGTCCATAGCCCTCCGCTCCAGTGACGTTCCAAAGAGCTATTGAAAATCATATAGTTGTTGAAGCGTGGATCCTCGACTTTCCAAGCATCTATAGGGTAACGGTCAGGAACGGCGCCCTGAGAGTTTTGAAAAGCAAAGAGCGGAGATGAAGTGCCGACAGCGGCTAAGGCAGCCGTTGCCGAGAGGAACTGACGACGTCCAAGTTTCATGGGATTGTCCTAGCTTTTGTTATTAGTGCTATTGGCGAAGCGAATCCGAAACTGTTTTAAATACTGTCTTAAATACTGGCTCAAACAAAAGGTAGAACATAAGTCGCTATAAGTCATGCATACGGCTGCCCGACGTGTTTCATTCGGGCAGCTCGTTGTTATGCCAAATAAACGTTATTTAGCAATGGTGTCAGCAATCGCTTCGCCTAGCGTTTTGGTGGTGCCCTTACCGCCGATGTCGCCGGTGAGTACGCTCTGATTACCTTCGGCGAGTACCTCTTCAATAGCCGCCACCATCGCATCGCTGGCTTCTTTATAGCCCAGGTGCTCAAGCATCATCGCACCAGACCAGATCTGGCCAATGGGGTTGGCGATGCCTTTACCCGCAATATCCGGCGCGCTGCCGTGTACCGGCTCGAACAGGCTGGGGAACTTGCCTTCGGGGTTGATGTTGGCTGAAGGCGCAATACCAATGGTGCCAGTACACGCGGGGCCCAAGTCGGACAAAATATCGCCAAACAGGTTGCTGCCGACTACCACGTCGAACCAGTCCGGGTGCAGCACAAAGTTAGCGGTCAAAATATCGATATGGAATTTATCCACACTGATGTCTGGATACTGCTTGGCCATTTCCAGCACGCGCTCATCCCAGTAGGGCATGGTAATGGAGATGCCGTTGGATTTGGTCGCCGAGGTAAGCTTTTTACGCGGGCGGGTTTGCGCCAGATCAAACGCGTACTTGAGTACACGGTCAACGCCAGTGCGGCTCATCACGGTTTCCTGAACGACGATTTCGCGCTCTGTGCCTTCGAACATCTTGCCGCCGATGCTTGAATACTCACCCTCGGTATTTTCGCGCACGACAAAGAAGTCGATATCGCCCGGTTCACGCCCGGCCAAGGGGCTTTTGATACCAGGCATCAGTTTGCAGGGGCGCAGGTTGATGTACTGATCGAACTGGCGGCGAAACTGCAGCAGTGACCCCCAGAGCGAAATATGGTCAGGCACCTTGTCAGGCCAGCCCACCGCGCCGTAGAACAACGCATCGAAATCTTTGAGCTGTTCAAACCAGTCGTCCGGCATCATCTTGCCGTGCTCCAGGTAGTAATCGCAGTTGCCGAACTCAAAGGTGGTGAACTCAAGGTCAATATCAAAACGCTTGGCGGCGGCGTCTAAGGCGCGCAGGCCTTCGGGCATCACTTCAGTACCAATACCGTCGCCGGCAATGACTGCTATACGGTGGGCCATGTGAACTCCTGACTTGTTGTTGAGAGGATAACGACACGCTAAGTGTAGTGGCTATGGCAATGAAAATAATCAGGCTACCATGAAAGCTATTGTTGCCTAAAAGTAGAGAATTCATGTCAGCGTTAGATGATCTGGCGTTTTTTCAACAGCTGGCCCGAGCCGGCAGTTTAACGGCGACTGCCCGCGAGTTGGGGCTTTCGCTTTCAGCGGTAAGCAAGCGGTTAAAACAGTTGGAAGCTCGCCTGGGGGTGGAGCTTGCGGCGCGCACGACGCGGCGGCTAACGCTCACGATGGAGGGCGAGCGCTATCTGTCTCGCGGGGCGCTAATTCTGGATGAGTTGGGGGAGCTTGAAAATTCGCTGGGCGATAACGAGCGCCATACGCTGGGCGGGCGGCTGCGGGTAAATGCTACGTTTGGCTTTGGCAGACGGCATATCGCGCCATTGCTCTCCACGTTTTGCTCGGTACACAGAGGGGTTGACGGTTGGCTGGAGCTGACCAATTTTCCGCTTAACCTGAGCGATCACGGCTTTGATATCGGCATTCGCATTGGCGAGCCGCCGGACTCGCGCCTGATCGCCCGACCCATTCTCGCCAATCGGCGCGTGCTGTGTGCCGCGCCTGGTTATATTGCCCGCATGCCGCCACTGACTACCCCGGCGGATCTGGGAAAGCAGGCGTGCCTGGTGATTCGTGAGAACGATTCGGATTTTCCGCTTTGGCGATTTGAACGCTGCGGCGAGTCCGGTGATATTCAGTCGGTAAAAGTCAGCGGGCGGCTGGCGAGTAACGATGGAGAAGTGATTACCCGCTTGGCCCTGGATGGGCACGGGATCATGCTGCGCTCCTGGTGGGATGTCAGTGAACACCTAGTCAGCGGTGCGCTTCGCCCGTTATTGCCCGGCTGGCAGGGCGTGCGGGCTGATTTCTACGCCGTATACGAGCAGCGTCGTCATGTGCCCACCCGGCTTCGCGCGTTTATTGATTACCTGGAGCGGGAAATTGCCGGGCGGGTGCGGCCGTTACCCGAAGCTGGCGCTTTTAGTGTGTGCCTGCCATGAAGAAAGCCAATCGCAATGACGGGTATCTTAGTCCTGCGATTAGGCTATGGTGAAGTGAACCTGACAAGAAGGGCACGCCGTGACGTGCCCCTGACGCATTAAAAACAAAGGAGTGTTTTATGTGGCATCAGCAGGAAATTCATCTGCCGGAATTGGCACGCGGCTTCCATCTCATTACTGGCGAGGTGGTGCATGCGCTGCCGTCTTTGGCCGAGTGCAGTGCGGGGATGCTGCATCTTCAGTTAATGCACACCTCGGCCTCCATCACGCTCAATGAAAATACCGACCCCGACGTTCGTCATGACTTGGACGCCTTTATGCGCAGGCTGGTACCCGACGGGCTTGATTACTTTCGTCATACCCTTGAAGGACCGGACGATATGCCGGCTCACGTAGCCGCGAGCCTACTCGGCACGCAGATAACGCTTGGCGTGCGCGATGGACGCCTAGCGCTTGGTACATGGCAAGGCATTTGGCTGGGTGAACACCGCGATCAAGGCGGGTCACGGCGTATACTGGCTACCTTGAATGGCTGCGAGGCTCTAGATCTTTAAGACGCAATTGGGCTTTTTAGCTCGCGCCGATGCTTTCTTTTTGGACCGAAGTGCTCTTAATTGAATAGCAGGCGCTTAATAAGAGTTAGCGTCTATTCCAAGCGTTATATGAATAAATACGCCAATTTTCTTGCCATTTTGGTGCAGGCATGAAGAATGAAGCGCTTTCGATAAGTTAAAAAAGGGCATGTGGTATGGATTTTTCGATTCCTCAACTGTTGACCGCGTTCGTTGATCGCGGCAACGGTCTTTTATGGGGCAGTGTGCTGATCTATCTGCTGATTGGCGCAGGCCTTTACTTCACGATACGAACGGGCGGCATCCAGGTACGTTATTTCGGCCACATGTTCAAGCTGCTGCGAACCTCTCGTGATGCCGGTAAAGGTATATCCTCTTTTCAGGCGCTTTCCACGAGTCTTGCCGCACGCGTGGGTACCGGCAACTTGGCGGGTGTGGCGGTTGCGATCTACTTTGGCGGCCCGGGGGCGATTTTCTGGATGTGGATGACCGCCATGGTCGGTATGGCAACAAGCTTTATCGAATCCACCCTGGCACAGGCCTATAAAACGGATCATGGTGATAGCACCTTCCGGGGCGGCCCTGCCCGCTATATAGAGCGTGGCCTGGGTTTGCGCTGGCTGGCCGTGCTGTTTTCCATCTGTTTGATCATAGCGTTTGGATTGGCGTTCAACAGCGTACAGGCCAACTCCATCGCCCAGGCCATGGAGCAGGCATTTGCCGTTCCCACCTGGGCCATGGGGTTAGTCTTGGTCGTGGTGGTAACGCCCATCATCTTTGGTGGCTTGAAATCCATTGCCAAGGTCGCTGAGCTGGTCGTGCCGCTAATGGCGCTACTTTACCTGGCGCTGGCGCTGGTCGTGGTCGCGCTTAATATCACTGATTTTCCGGCGGCCATCATGACCATCGTGCGAAGCGCGTTTGGTATCGAGCAGGCGGCGGGCGGCGCCGTGGGCTATGCCATTTCACAGGCGATCATGAACGGCATTCAGCGCGGCCTGTTTTCCAACGAGGCGGGTATGGGCTCGGCGCCCAACGCGGCGGCAACGGCCAGCACGCGGCCGAACCACCCGGCAGCCCAAGGCTTTATTCAGATGCTGGGCGTGTTTCTGGACACGCTGGTCATTTGTACGGCAACCGCTGCCATCATCATCATGGCGGGGCCGGAGCTTCTGGCCGGTAACGAGAACAACGGTATTCAGCTGACCCAGATGGCGCTTTCAACCCATGTGGGCGACTGGGGCGCCATGTTCGTAGCGATTGCTATTTTGCTCTTCGCGTTTACCTCGGTAATTGCCAACTACTCCTATGGGGAATCCAATATCGAGTATATTGCCGGCCAGCGTGCGCCGGTCGCCGTCTTTATCTATCGTCTGGCGGTGCTGGCGATGATCATGGTCGGCTCGGTAGCCAGCCTGGGCGCGATCTGGAATTTTGCCGATCTCTCCATGGGCATGATGGCGATCATCAACCTGGTGGCAATCCTGCTGCTTTCACCCACTGCTTTCGCCCTGTTCCGGGATTACGAAACGCAGTTGAAGGCGGGCAAAGAGCCCACTTTCGATCCCAGCCAGTTCCCCAAGCTGGCCAATAAAGTCGATCCCAAGGCATGGCCTAAAAAGCAGTAAGGCCAGCCAGTTAAGAACCCCGCCGCGTGCGGGGTTTTTTTATGGACGCCATAACGATTCGATTTTATCGAATATGGCGCGCATATCATTGCGCTTTTGATTAATCAGAATCACCGTAGAATAGCCCCATTCCTCTTAATTATTATGTGTCTGGAGCATTTACATGTCGACTCGTACCTTGCTGGTTACCTCTTCCGTACTTGGTGAAAACGGTCAATCCATCGCCCTGGCCAATCATTTCGAAAGCCGTGCGGCTGCCCGCGACAGTGTAGAAGTCACTAAACGTGACGTGGTTGCCAATGCGTTGCCTCATCTGGATATCGCCGAGCTGGGCGCCTGGCAGACACCAGCTGATGATCGCAGCGACGAGCAGAAAGCCCTGGCCGCTCACTCTGATAACCTGCTGGCGGAATTGCGGGCGAGCGATGTGCTGGTGATTGCAGTACCGATGTACAACCTGGGCATTCCTTCACAGTTAAAAGCTTGGTTTGACCGCGTACTGCGTGCCGGAGAAACTTTCCGCTACACGGAAAACGGTCCGCAAGGGTTGATTGAAGGTAAGCGGGCGATCATTCTGGCTGCACGCGGCGGTATGTATGCCGGTACGGAAATGGATAGCCAAACGCCGCACCTGAAGAGCATGCTAGGCTTGATGGGTATTACCGATGTTGAAGTGGTGTACGCAGAAGGTTTGAACATGGGTGAAGCACAGCGTGATGCGGCGCTAAAAGAAGCTTTCCAGGCAATTGATCAACTGGTTGAAGCTCTATAATTCAGCCAGTCTGAGATAATTACGGAGAACCAGTTCATGGCACGCCCCGAGCTTTTGGAGCAGATCTATACGATTGTCGATCAGATTCCGGCGGGGCGAGTCACCACGTACGGGCGTATCGCCGCCATGACGGAAGGTGCCACCCCGCGCATGGTGGGCTCAGCCATGCGCCATTTGCCCGATGGCCACGAGCTTCCCTGGCATCGGGTAATTGCTGCTTCACTCAAGCTTGCTGACCACGGCGGCGCTACCCGCCAGCACCAAAAGCTGCGTGATGAAGGCGTGGCCTTTGATGCAAAAGGCCGCGTGCCAGCGCATCTTGTCTGGCCCGATTGAAGCCAGCAATTGATATGAGAACGCCGCCCCCAGAGGGCGGCGTTTTGCGTAGATGAGGTGACGCTTTTTTATTCCTCACTCATCCCGATTGGAGCCGGACTTCAACGACCAGTCGCGCCAGCGTAGGTCAAACAGATCCTTGCGGCGGTCCTTCAGGTTCGTCACCGAGCCCTCAGCGCGCACCACGGTCAGGCGGGTCAGGTCCAGGTCCGAGAAGAAGATCATCTCGGTATTCGGTGTGGTTTCCGCCAGTACTGCATCATGGGGGAAGGCAAAATCCGAAGGGGTAAAGACGGCGGATTGTGCGTACTGAATATCCAGGTTTTCAATCGAGGGCAAGTTGCCGACACTGCCACAGAGCACCACGTAGCACTCGTTCTCGATGGCGCGTGCCTGGCCACAGTGGCGAACCCGCAGGTAGCCGTTCTTGGTATCGGTCCAGAAGGGGACAAACAGAATATCCATGTCCTGGTCGGCCAGCAGGCGACCGAGCTCCGGAAACTCCACGTCATAACAGATCAGGATGCCCACGCGGCCTGCATCGGTATCGAATACCTGTAGGCTGTCGCCGCCTTCAATCACCCAGTCGCGGCGCTCTTGGGGAGTGATATGCAGCTTGGCTTGCTTGTCCACATCACCGTCGCGGTGGAAGAGATAGGAGACGTTATATAGCCGGTCGTCCTCGCCTACCTCAATCATCGAGCCACCGACAATATTGATATTGTAGGAGATCGCCATACGCGAAAGCTCGGCCTTGAAGCGTTCAGTAAAGCTTGCCAGAAAACGGATGGCGCCCATCTGGTCCTGCTGAGCGGCGCGGTCTTGCAAGCCCATCAGCGGGGTGGTGAAAAGCTCTGGGAAGACGGCAAAGTCACTCTGGTAATCCGAGAGCGCATCGACAAAGTACTCAATCTGCTGGAGCGCGGCCTCCACCGAGGAAAATTCGCGCATCTGCCATTGTACGGCGCCTACCCGCACCTGGGTCGGACGCGTATCCAGCACGTTCTCGGCAGGCTCAAAGAGAATGTTATTCCACTCAAGAAGCGTTGCGTAGCCCCTGGACTGTTCATCTTCCGGCAGATATTTGCGCAACAGGCGCTTTACCTGAAAGTCGTTGGCCAGCTGGAACGATAGAATCGGATCGTAAATCTCCTTGCGAGAGACCTTGTCGATGTACTGAGCCGGGGACAGCTCATCGGCGTGCTGGTAGTACTCGGGGATTCGCCCGCCAGCCAGGATGGCGCGGAGGTTATGCGAACGGCACAGCTCCTTGCGCGCTTCGTAAAGGCGTCGCCCCAGACGGTAGCCGCGGTAGTCCGGATGGATCAGCACATCCAGCCCGTACATCGCGTCGCCTTCCTGGTTGTTGAGGATGATTTCACGGTGGCCAATCAGGTCGTCATACTTGTGGGGGTTGGAAAACTCGTCGTAATCCACCTGTACTGTCAGTGCCACGCCTACCAGGTTGCCATCGTCTTCAATGGCAATCTGGCCGTCGGGGAACTCCTGAATCAGCTTGTCGATCGTGTGCCTGGGCCAGGCACCGCCGATATCGTGATAGACAGCGTCCATCAATGTCTTGAGCTGATCGTAATCATCGCTCGTCAGGTTGCGCAGATTCAGATGCAGTTCTTCTAGGGACATATCAGGGGGTTCCAGAATAAAAAGAAAACAGCTTAGTATATTACTGCGAGGCGCTGCCTGGCTTATTTGCCGCCACTCCTCGCACCAGCGGGCGGGTCAGAGTTTGCGCCATGACCACGCCTGCCAGAATCAGAAGCCCACCGGTAAAGTGAAAGCCTGCCACCTGTTCGCCAAGCATTGCCATGGCGATTAGCGCGCTGAACAATGGCATCAGATTGATAAAAATGCTCGCCTGGTTGGCGCCAATCTGGCGGACGGCGCGCATCCACAAATAGGTGGTAATGACGGATGCAGGAATGCCCGCATACACGATCAGGCCGATGTTCTGGCTATCTACCGGGGTCATGGGGCCCATCAGATAAGGTGGGAGCAGAAACAGCACTGCAAAACATACCTGGGCATAGAGCATCACCCAGGGGGGTAAGTTCATTTTCCAGCGTTTGAGCATGACGCCGTAAAGCGCGTAGCAGCTTGCGGCCACCACCATTAGCGCATCGCCACGGGCAACCTCTAGGTTAAGTAGCGAAAGGGGATTGCCACGGCCCAGCAGCACGGTTACACCAATAAAGGCCAGCACGCCGCCCATGACGCCGCCAAGCGTGGGCGGCTCGCGCAGAATAAGCGCACTCAGCAGCACAGTAAGAAGCGGCACCATGGCAGCCAGAATGCCCATATTGGTGGCCGTGGTGGTTTCAGCCGCCACATAGGCAAGCCCTTGCCATAACCCCATACCTAAAAGTCCTAGCGCGGCCAGCTTGTACCAGTTGCGGCCTATTTCATCGCGGTGGCGAATGAGGGCGGGCAGGACAAACGGCGTCATGACCAGAAGCGCCAGCAGCCAACGTAAAAAGGCGATACTGCTGGGCGCAATGGCACCCACCGCTAACTGGTTGATGGTCATGTTGCCCGACCAGATCAGGACGGTGGCAAGTGGCGGTAGAAAGTAGATCAGCGGCATCACAGTTTCCTTGTCGTTAGCCGGGTAATGTTACGTGCTTTACAGCTTGTCGCAAGCGAAGACTGTACGCGGTGACAAGGATGTCATACGCTTGTTTGAATAACGCCAAGGAGAACCGTGATGACCCGTGCGCCCGCTTACCCACATCTTTTTCAGCCGATTACCATTGGTCATTTAACGCTGCCTAATCGCGTGCTGATGGGCTCCATGCATACCAACCTGGAAGAAGCGCCCAACGGCTTTGCCAGACTGGCAGCATTTTATGCTGAGCGGGCGTGCGAGGGGGTAAGTTTAATCGTGACCGGCGGCATTGCACCCAATCCGGAAGGCGCGGTGTTTCAGGGCGCCCATGCGTTGACTGATGAGGCGCACCTGGCAGAGCACCAGCAGGTAGTGAAGGCGGTGCATGCCGAAGGTGGTCACCTGTGCATGCAGATTCTCCATGCCGGGCGCTACGCTTACTCGCCGGATTTGGTGGCCCCGTCGGCCATTCAAGCGCCGATCAATCCGTTCACGCCGCGTGCGCTAAATAGCGATGAGGTCGAGCAGCAGATTAACGACTACGTGCGCTGCGCGCTGTTGGCCCAGAAGGCCGGCTACGACGGTGTGGAAATCATGGGCTCGGAAGGCTACCTGATCAATCAGTTTATCTGCCAACGCACCAACCAGCGCACGGATAGCTGGGGCGGAAGCTTTGAAAACCGCATGCGTTTTCCCGTGGAAATCGTCAGGCGCATTCGGGCAGCCGTGGGTGAACGCTTTATAGTTATTTTTCGTCTCTCAATGATCGACCTGGTGGAAGAGGGCAGCAGCTGGGAAGAGATTGTCACCCTTGGTCAAGCCGTGGAAGCGGCGGGCGCGAACCTGATCAATACCGGTATTGGCTGGCATGAAGCCAGGGTGCCCACCATTGTGACCAGCGTGCCGCGGGCGACTTTTACCGAGGTGACCCGGCGGGTGAAAGCCGCGCTCTCGATCCCGCTGGTGACCACCAACCGAATCAATATGCCCAGTGTGGCCGAAGCGGTGCTGGCCGAAGGCCATGCCGATATGGTGTCCATGGCCCGGCCGTTTCTGGCTGACCCTGCCTGGGTCAGCAAGGCCGAGGCGGGGCTGGCAGAGGAGATCAATACCTGTATTGCCTGTAATCAGGCCTGCCTGGATCACACCTTTGCCGGCAAGCTGACCTCTTGCTTGGTGAATCCCCGCGCCTGCCATGAAACCGAGCTGGTCATCGAGCCTGCCACGGCGCCCAAGCGCGTAGCGGTAGTGGGCGGTGGGCCAGCCGGGCTTGCCACGGCGGTCACGGCGGCCAGCCGCGGGCATAGCGTAGTGCTGTTCGAGCAGCGTGCGCAGCTTGGCGGGCAGTTTAACTATGCGCGTAAGATTCCTGGCAAGGAGGAGTTTAACGAAACCCTGCGCTACTACCGCGTGATGCTTGAAAAGCATGCCGTCGAGGTGCGCTTGAACACCTCCGCCACGCCGGAAGTGTTGACCGAGTTTGACGATGTTGTTCTGGCAAGCGGGGTGCGTCCGCGCACGCTTTCGTTACCCGGGGCCGACCATGAAAGTGTGATCAGCTACGCCGAAGCAATTGAAAACCCTGCCCGGGTGGGGCGTCGGGTGGCCGTGATTGGCGCAGGCGGCATCGGCTTTGATGTCTCCGAGCTGCTCGCCCATCAAGAGCACACGGCGCTGGATATCGACACCTGGTGCGATGAGTGGGGAGTAGACCTTGCGGTTAGCGAGCGGGGCGGTTTGAAAGCGCCTGTGCCCCCACCTGTATCTCGCGAGATTGTGATGCTCCAGCGTAAAACGTCCAAGGCGGGCAAGTATTTAGGCAAAACCACGGGCTGGGTGCACCGCGCGTCGCTGAAAGCGCGCGGTGTTACCACCCTAACCGGCTGCGAATACCTGAAAGTTGATGATGCGGGGCTGCATATCCGCCGCGACGGCCATGAGCAGGTGCTTGAGGTGGATACCGTTGTGGTCTGCGCAGGCCAGGAGTCCGTACGCGACTTGATCGCGCCGCTTGAAGCCTCCGGCAAGGGAGTGCACGTTATTGGCGGCGCCGATGAGGCCGCAGAGCTGGACGCCAAGCGTGCCATCGATCAGGGCATGCGCCTGGCCGCCGCGCTTTGAAGCCGTTGAGAGTAGCGGGTGACGCTTATCCGCAAATGGCGATAGACTGACAGGCCCATCACCTTATTAAGCATAAAGTGATGTTTAAGGCGCGAGTGGCACCCAGCTTGCGCTGTAACAGAGCCAGTAAAAGACAATGTCAGTGAAAGACAACGTCAGTGAAAAGGATCAACACCATGACTTCGGAGTGTACCCCGCGATTTCTAGCCAGTGATAACACCTCGGGTATCTGCCCGGAAGCCATGCAATACTTGATGGAAGCGAACCAGGCCGACGACTTGGCCTATGGCAATGATCGCTGGACCGAGCGGGCCGCAAACCGCTTTCGTGAAATGTTCGACTACGACTGCGATGTGTTTTTTGTTTTCAACGGTACGGCCGCCAACTCACTGGCGCTTTCGGCGATGGGGCGTAGCTACCACAGCGTGATTTGCCACGAGCTTGCGCATATTGAAACCGACGAATGTGGCGGCCCTGAGTTTTTTTCCAATGGCGCCAAACTGCTGACCTCGCCGGGGGCCAACGGCAAGCTTACCCCTGAAGGCATCGAGGCGCTGGTCACCCGGCGAAGCGACATTCACTACCCCAAGCCCAAGGTGGTATCGCTGACTCAGGCCACCGAAGTGGGTACGGTGTATACCCGAGAGGAGCTGCTGGCGATTCGCGCCATTGCCGACAAGCATGATTTGCGCCTGCATATGGACGGTGCACGCTTTGCCAACGCCTGTGCCGGCCTGAATGCTACGCCTGCCGAGCTGACCTGGCAGGTAGGTGTTGATGCGCTGTGCTTTTCCGGGACCAAGAACGGCCTGGCGATGGGCGAAGCCATTCTGTTCTTCAACCGAGACCTGGCGGAAGACTTTTCCTATCGCTGTAAGCAAGCAGGCCAACTAGCCTCCAAGATGCGTTACATTTCAGCGCCCTGGCTTGGATTGTTGGAAAGTGGTGCCTGGCTGACTAACGCCCAGCATGCCAATGCCATGGCCGATTATCTATCTGCTGGACTGCAGGCACTGCCTGGGGTGTCGCTCATGTTCCCCACCCAGGCCAACAGCGTCTTTGTTGAGCTGCCAGCGCATGCGATTAATACGCTCAAGGCCAAGGGGTGGACGTTCTACACCTTTATTGGCGCAGGTGGGGCGCGCTTTGTGTGCGCCTGGAACACGACCGTTGAATTGCTTGACCTGTTGATTGCCGACATCAAGGCCGCGCTTGAAAACAGCCGTTAATACGCGACGCCTGCGAGGCTCTTTCTCCCTAATCTTTATCACGCCGCTGCCTCTCAGCGGCGTTTTTTGCGCGCTTTCTCAAGCGTTAAACGCTATTTGGTTAATGCCGGACGCGTCAAAGTGCCTACCTATCAATAGCCTATGTTTTTAAGCCAGGGCTTGACAAGCACCCCGGTTGGGCCGGCAGATGCTTGCGTTGAAGTTTTCGTCATCACATTTTGCTAATGCTGGCTACGCTAATAGAGCGACACCTCGATTGGCACACCACAACAACAATATTGTCTTAGTGGTGACTGTCTGGGGATGGCCATAGGAGATTTCCATGAGCATCTTTGATCACGTTCAAGACCGTTTCGCCCGCGTTCAGCAAGAAGATATGAGCCTTGAAGAGTATCTGGCGCTTTGTCGTCGTGACCCCAAGGTTTATGCCAGCGCTGCCGAGCGTATGCTGGAAGCCATCGGCGAACCCAATGTTATCGATACGGCAAAAGATCCGCGCTTGTCGCGTATCTTTTCCAACAAGGTGATACGCCGCTATCCGGCGTTTGCCGAGTTTCACGGTATGGAGGAAGCCATTGAGCAGATCGTGGCTTACTTCCGTCATGCCGCTCAGGGCCTTGAAGAGCGCAAGCAGATTCTCTATCTGCTCGGGCCTGTCGGTGGCGGCAAGTCATCGCTTGCCGAACGTTTAAAATTACTGATGGAGCGTATCCCTTTTTATGCCATCAAGGGGTCGCCGGTTTATGAGTCGCCGCTTGGGCTGTTTTCACCCGAGGAGGATGGCGAGCTTCTGGAAAAAGAGTACGGCATTGCCCCGCGGTATATTAAGAGCGTGATGTCGCCCTGGGCAGCCAAGCGGTTGAAAGAGTACGGCGGTGATATTTCACAGTTTCGCGTGGTACGCCTTTATCCTTCCCGGCTTAACCAAATCGCGATTTCCAAGACCGAGCCTGGTGATGAAAACAATCAGGATATCTCCTCGCTGGTGGGCAAGGTGGATATCCGCCAGCTGGAGCTCTACTCCCAGGATGACCCGGATGCCTACAGCTTCTCGGGCGGGCTATGCCGCGCCAACCAAGGGCTGATGGAGTTTGTTGAGATGTTCAAGGCACCCATCAAGGTGCTGCACCCACTGCTGACCGCTACTCAGGAGGGGAACTACAACCCTACAGAAGGAATGGGGGCTATTCCGTTTGATGGCGTTATTCTAGCCCACTCCAACGAATCCGAGTGGCAGGCGTTTCGCAACAACCGCAACAACGAGGCGTTTCTTGACCGGGTGTATATCGTCAAGGTGCCGTACTGCCTGCGGGTTTCTGAAGAGATCAAGATCTACCAGAAGCTGCTGGAAGACTCCTCGCTCAACGCCGCCCCCTGCGCGCCGGATACGCTGCGCATGCTGGCGCAGTTCTCGGTGCTCTCGCGCCTGAAAGTGCCCGAAAATTCCAGCATTTACTCCAAGATGCGCGTGTATGACGGCGAAAATCTGAAAGATACCGATCCGCGCGCCAAGTCGATTCAGGAGTACCGCGATGCGGCTGGGGTGGATGAAGGCATGCAGGGGCTTTCCACGCGCTTTGCGTTCAAGATTCTTTCCAAGGTGTTCAACTTCGACAGCCTCGAGGTGGCCGCCAACCCGGTGCACCTGCTGTACGTACTTGAGCAGGCGCTGGAGCGTGAGCAACTGCCGTCTGAAGTGTTTGAGCGCTACCTGGGCTTTATCAAGGAGTTCATGGCGCCACGCTATGTAGCGTTTATAGGTAAGGAGATCCAGACCGCTTACCTCGAATCCTATAGCGAGTACGGCCAGAATATCTTCGACCGCTATGTCACCTACGCGGATTTCTGGATTCAGGATCAGGAGTACCGCGACCCGGAAACCGGCGAGCTTTTGAATCGGCAATCGCTTAACGAGGAGCTTGAGAAGATCGAGAAACCGGCGGGTATCTCCAACCCGAAAGACTTCCGACATGAAGTGGTGAACTTCGTGCTGCGTGCCCGTGCCCAGAACAACGGCATGAACCCCAGCTGGCAGTCCTATGAAAAGCTGAAAGGCGTCATAGAGCACAAGATGTTCGCCAATACGGAAGAGCTTTTACCGGTAATTTCGTTTAACGCCAAAGCCTCGAAGTCGGACCAGAAAAAGCACGAGGACTTTGTGGCCCGAATGGTGGAACGCGGCTATACCGAGAAGCAGGTACGGCTACTTTCCGAGTGGTATCTGCGCGTACGCAAGTCGCAATAGTAGCGCCTACCTTCCGGGTTTAAGGAGGTCGCATGACCTACTTTATAGATCGAAGACCGAACGCCAAGCACAAGAGCGCAGTTAACCGCCAGCGCTTTCTGGAGCGCTACCGCAAGCATATCAAGCGCTCGGTGGAAGAAGCGGTGAACCGTCGCTCCATTACCGACATGGAGCGCGGTGAGAAAATATCCATTCCGACCAAGGATATTTCCGAGCCGGTGTTTCAGCATGGCCCGGGCGGGGCACGTAATATTGTCTCCCCGGGCAACAAGGAGTTTTTGCAGGGAGACAGGATTCGCCGACCCAGCGGTCAAGGAGGCGGGGGAGGCGCAGGCGAAGGTGGCGCTTCCAATCAGGGGGAGGGCAACGACGAATTTGCGTTTACGCTAACCCGTGAGGAGTTTCTGGAATTCGTGTTTGACGGTCTGGAGCTTCCCCATCTGCAGCACAAGCCGCTCAAGTCGATAGAAGAGATCAAGATGGTGCGTGCGGGCCTGTCTCGCGATGGAGTACCTGCGCGTATTAGTATTACCCGCTCCATGCGTGAAGCTTATGCCCGCAGGATCGCCATGCGCGCACCGATCAAGCGTGCTTTGCAGGCGGCCCATCAGGCGCTGGAAGAGGAGGAGCGTAAAGATCCGGTGCTGCGCAACCCTACACGTATCGTCGAGCTGAAGGCGGAAATCGAGCGCCTTGAAAAACGCATCGAAGCGGTACCCTTCATCGATACCTACGATTTGCGCTACCACCAGCTCAGTGCTCAGCCGCAGCCTTCAAGCCAGGCCGTCATGTTCTGCGTGATGGACGTTTCCGGTTCGATGACACAGAACCACAAGGATATCGCCAAGCGCTTCTTTCTTCTGCTGTATATGTTTTTGGAAAAGCATTACGAAAAAGTAGAGCTGGTGTTTGTGCGCCACCATACCGCGGCACGCGAGGTGAGCGAGGAAGAGTTCTTCTACTCACGTGAAACCGGGGGAACGATTGTTTCCAGCGCCCTAAAGTTGGTCAACAGCATCATCCAGGCACGCTACCCGCCTGAAAAGTGGAATCTTTACGTGGCCCAGGCCTCGGATGGGGATAACTGGGATGACGATTCCAATACTTGCCGCGACCTGCTGGTCAAGCAACTTATGCCGCAGCTGCAGTATTACGCGTATGTGGAAATTACCCCCCACAATCATCAGTCGCTGTGGCATGAGTACGAAAGCGTGGCGGGTCAGTTTCCTGAACGCTTTGCCATGCGTCAGATCGTTGAAGCCAGCGAGATCTATGCTGTTTTCCGTGAACTGTTTAAGCGCCGCTTGAGTCAAGCAAATTAGGTGCGTGAACCGCATGTTGAGGAGTACGCCATGAATGCGTCGCAAAAGCCCCTTGCCACTGGCTCTGACTGGAACTTCAGCGTACTTGAACGCTTTAACGACAGGCTGGCGGCGCTTGCCGATGAGTATCGCCTGGACACCTATCCCAATCAGATTGAGGTGATCACCACCGAGCAGATGATGGATGCCTATGCCAGCGTGGGCATGCCGGTAGGCTACCATCACTGGTCGTTTGGCAAGCAGTTTCTGGCTGTCGAGCAGGCCTACAAGCGCGGCCAGATGGGCTTGGCTTACGAGCTTGTGATCAACTCCAACCCCTGCATCGCCTATCTGATGGAAGAGAACACCTTAATGATGCAGGTGCTGGTAATGGCCCACGCCTGCTATGGGCATAACTCATTCTTCAAGGGTAACTACCTATTTCGTACCTGGACCGATGCCGAGTCGATTGTCGACTATCTGGTGTTTGCGCGGCAGTACATTGCCCAGTGTGAAGAGCGCCACGGTGTGCATGCGGTCGAGCAGCTTCTAGATGCCTGCCATGCCCTGCAAAATTATGGGGTAGACCGCTACAAGCGCCCCTCGCCCATTTCCGCCGAGGAGGAGGCCAAGCGCCAAGATGAGCGTGAGGCGTACCTGCAAACCCAGGTCAACATGCTGTGGCGGACGATTCCTGAGCCGCCTCCTGACGCCTCACCTTTGCCTGGCAGCCTGAGCAGCGATGAAGACCCGCTGGGCCTGCATGTGGGGGGCGTCTATCCGCCCGAGCCCCAGGAAAACCTGCTCTACTTTATCGAGAAGAACGCGCCACTGCTGGCGCCCTGGCAGCGTGAAATCGTACGGATTGTGCGTAAGCTGGCGCAATATTTTTATCCGCAGCGTCAAACCCAGGTAATGAACGAGGGCTGGGCCTGCTTCTGGCATTACACGCTAATGAACCGACTGTATGACGAGGGCGATGTGGATGAAGGCTTGATGCTGGAGTTCCTGCAATCTCACGCAGCGGTGATCAATCAACCAGATTTCGACAGTCCCTATTACAACGGCATCAACCCCTATGCGCTGGGGTTTGCCATCTTCAGGGATATTCAGCGAATCTGCGAAGAACCTACGGAGGAAGATCGTCAGTGGTTTCCGGATATTGCCGGTACGCCTTGGCGTACGACGCTTGAGTTTGCTATGCGCAATTTCAAGGATGAGTCGTTTATCCAGCAGTTTTTATCCCCCAAGGTAATGCGGGATCTGAAGCTTTTCTTAATTGTGGATGATGATCAGTCAGAAACGCTTGAAGTGGCGGCTATTCATGATGAGCAAGGGTATCGGCGGGTACGCGACGCGCTTTCCACCCAGTACGCGCTCTCCGTGAAAGAGCCCAATGTGCAGGTAGTCGAGGCAGCGATTCGTGGCGATCGCTCTCTGACCCTACACCATGTACAGGATAGCCGACGCCCGCTTGGGCGCAGCGTTTATCCCGTTATTAGGCATCTGCACGAACTCTGGGGATTCCCTGTCCGGCTGGTATCCATGGATGAAGGGCGCGTTACCCATCGCTATCATTGGCCGGTAGAAGAGGAGCCCAAGGAGAAAAAGTAAAAATCACCCCTTTAATGATCAAACTGGCCTAGCCTTGCGCTACCCAGGATTGGCACCAGCCGCCAGGCTCAACGCTGTTTTCGGGAAACAGCTGACAACCTTGGGTATTTTCAGTATAAAACATGCAGTTGTCGCAACGCTCACCCGATTCATAGGCAGGATGGTCGCTGGCGTCGCTAGCCTTTTCGACATAATTCAGCGCCTGCGCGCTGGGCGCGGATGGGTCAAGACGCGGAAGCGACTGCGCAAAGGCCGTTTTGGATAGAACTCCCAGGCCCAAGGGAAGGGCGGCTAAACCCAGTGCGCTGCTCCGTAAAAAATGCCGACGGCTTTGATTGGCCATGATTTCTCCTTAAGATCGATTGCCTATTTCCATTCTCTTTAAGCTGCGAACGACAAATGTCAGCTCATCTAGGACAGCTTTTGGCGCCAAACTATCCCTTCATGCTGTCCATTCATTCCACCCCTTCGCCCGATACTCCTATAAGCAAGTCATGCTAGCGAGCGTTGGCGCAGTGGGAGACTGAAAGGGGCAAGGTACAAGTACTTGGTCATGTGCAGCGCAAGCTGCGGATTAAATCAGGCCTGTTATACTCCAGTCTCATTTCCGTATCACTTACATTTTAGTGAGGGCGCCATGCAAAACGCAGTTATTTTGATCAACACTGAAAAAGGTCAGGTTAAAGCAGTGGCCGAGCGTTTAGCGGATGTAGAAGGCATTAGTGAAGTGTACTCCACCTGTGGGCGTTACGACCTGGTAGCCATTGCGCGTACCCCGGATTTTGAAAGCCTTGCTGAGCTTGTCACCGAGCGCCTTAATGCAGTGGAGGGCATCAGCGATACGGAAACGCTGAATGCTATGCAGGTACATTCACGTCATGATCTTGAAACCATGTTTTCACTTGGCTGGTAACCTTGGAACAGGCACCGGCCATGGCAACGACCGCGTGTTATAAGCAAGAGATAAAAAATTAAAGAGTAGGGAGTGGGGAACTTGGGAAGATCGCTTCTGCGCTTGCGTCAGCAAGGGCGACGCTTGGGTATTGCCGTACTGTTTGTAGTAGCCGGTGCCGGATTATGGGAGTTTCAGGAGCGCCAGCATCAGGATGACTACACATGGATGGGCGTACCCACCTGGGATGGCTTTCATCCCACGACGTTTCACCGTGTATTACGCAATGATGGGTTTCTGGTGGGCTGGTCCGATGTGCGCGTCAATCCGCTCTGGGTAAGTTACCAGCTCGAAGCGGTAGATGACGATACGCGCATCGGCTCGCGGCCCAACTTTCAGGCCGACTGGCGAACGCTCTGGCCGATTACCACCGATAGCTATTCAGGTAGTGGCTATGACCGCGGTCACATGGCGCCCAACTATGCCATTGCCGCAGTCCACGGGCGCAGCGCTCAGGTCGATACGTTCTTGATGAGCAATATGTCCCCCCAGCGGCCCAACCTGAACCGCCAGTTATGGCAGCGGCTGGAGCAGTCGGTAATGGATCATTTTGCGCCACGCTTTGACCGGTTGCAGGTGATTACCGGGCCGATATTTCCCGAGCACTTTATGGATAACGTGTTCAACCGGGTGGGGTTTGTCGAGGTGCCGGAGGCGTTTTACAAGATAATCGTGGCGCCACATGCTGATGCCCCTTTAGCGCTGGCCTTCATCATGCCCCAGGATGTGCGCGGCAACGAGCCGCTGGCAAACTATCTGGTCACTATCAATGAAATAGAAGAGCGCACCGGGCTCAACTTTTTCCCGAATCTTTCGCCAGAAATCGAGGCCGTGCTGGAAGGGGAGCTGCGCACCCAAGGCTGGGCGTTGGAAGAAGTGTCGAAACGGCCGGGGCGGTTTCAGTAAGGTATGAATTTTCTGTGGGAGGTTGCGTAAACCGCTTCAGGCTAGCGCTACTTCCCATCTATCTAAATATTAGCCCATATTGCTAGGCAGCCCATATTGCTAGGCCGATAATCAAATTTGATGGGACAGTAAGAGGTAACAAGCGTACATGCCGCATATTGAGAATGGCGGCATCTAAATTGAATAAATAGGGAATAAAACAATTACAGGGGGATAAAAAGCATAATGATGCGGACGGGACCTTTAAATGGTGCCCAGGAGAGGACTTGAACCTCCACGTCCATACAGACACTAGCACCTGAAGCTAGCGCGTCTACCAATTCCGCCACCTGGGCGCATCATTTACATCTGTTTGTATTCGTATGGTGCCCAGGAGAGGACTTGAACCTCCACGTCCATACGGACACTAGCACCTGAAGCTAGCGCGTCTACCAATTCCGCCACCTGGGCGAATACAAACATTTACTTGCTTTCACACCACTTCGTATCGTGAAAAGAGGATAACACGATAAAGATGGTGCCCAGAAGAGGACTTGAACCTCCACGTCCATACGGACACTAGCACCTGAAGCTAGCGCGTCTACCAATTCCGCCATCTGGGCAAGTGGCGCGTATGATACGCTTGTGTTGATGAAATGCAAGCCCTGAAAACTGATTTTATTGCATAAACCGCGTAATCGACGCTCAAGATGGTTGGGTCATGGAACGTGCAGCGCTATACTGCATCCATGACCAAACAAAACATTGAATTTTTCAGCACTATGAAAGCTGAAACCCCTCGCTCGCAACGCTTGGCGTTTGCGCTTTTTCACTGCCTTCCGAAGACGCCTTCAAGGATGTTGATCGCATGAAGTACTGGAC
Source organism: Vreelandella populi (assembly GCF_003989825.1). Taxonomy (GTDB): domain Bacteria; phylum Pseudomonadota; class Gammaproteobacteria; order Pseudomonadales; family Halomonadaceae; genus Vreelandella; species Vreelandella populi. The sequence continues at coordinate 54,622 of NZ_RZHE01000006.1, read as the reverse complement.
GTTAAGTGATGATCCGCACGCTGAACGCGAAGCGCACAAATACGATAACCCAGCCCCTAGTCGCGAATACCTGCTCGCGGCGCTTGAAAGCTATGGCAAGCCGATCACTCATGAAAACATGAGCCGCATGCTGGGCCTGGAAGATGAAGACCATCATGAAGCGATCAGGCGTCGCCTTGCTGCCATGGAACGCGATGGCCAGGTGCTGCGTGACCGGCGCGGCGCTTATGCACTGATCGACAAGCTTGATCTGGTTAAAGGTAAGGTGCTTGGACACCGCGACGGCTTTGGCTTTTTGCTGCGTGATGACGGTAAAAAGCCGGATCTGGTGCTGCCGCCACGTCAAATGCGCCGTGTCTTTCACGGCGATCATGTGCTGGCGCGGGTTAGCGGCACCGACCGGCGGGGCCGCGATGAGGCGACTATCGCCGACGTCATTGCTCGTAATACGCAGACCATTGTCGGCGTTTACCGAAGCAATACGCCTGAATTCGGCATCTTGATTCCGGAAAACCCGCGTATCACTCAAGAGATTATCATCCCGCATAGCGCCTGCGCTGGCGCCAAGGATGGTCAGGTAATTTCGGCCAGGATCGTTCAGCAGCCGGCTACCCGCGTCCAGCCGGTAGGTGAAGTGATTGAAGTGCTGGGTGAGCGTATGGATCCCGGCATGGAAATCGATATTGCAATTCGCAGTTACGATATTCCTGCTGAATTTCCGCCCGAGGTGCTGGATCAGACGTCCGGCATTTCTGCCGAGGTGCTGGAAGAGGATAAAAAGCATCGTGTTGACTTGCGCGACACGCCGCTGGTCACCATTGATGACGAGTCTGCCAAGGACTTCGATGACGCCGTTTGCGCGTGGAAAACGAAGTCGGGCAGTTGGAAGCTACTGGTCGCGATTGCTGATGTTTCGCACTATGTAAGGCCGGGCACCGCGCTGGACGACGAAGCGCGCACGCGGGGCAACTCCGTGTACTTCCCCGGCCAGGTAGTTCCCATGCTTCCTGAGCTCTTGTCCAACGGCCTCTGCTCGCTGAACCCCCACGTGGATCGACTGGTCATGGTCTGTGAGATGAATATCTCCAAGACGGGTGCTATCAGCCGCTACTCATTTTATGAAGCCGTGATGAATTCCCATGCTCGCCTGACCTATAACAAGGTGGCGGCGATGCTGGATGAAGAGAGCGAAGAGGGTGGCGCGCTGCGTGAAGAGCATCGCGAGCTGGTCAAGCCGCTGCAGGATCTTCATGAGCTGTACAAGTTGCTGCGTGAAGCGCGCGATGAGCGCGGCGCGATCGATTTCGATACGACCGAAACGGCCATCATCTTCAACGATGAGCGCAAGATCGAGAAGATCGTGCCGCGCACGCGTAACGACGCGCACAAGATGATCGAAGAGTGCATGTTGGCCGCTAACGTGGCCACGGCACGCTTTCTGGACAAGCACGATTTGCCGGCGCTGTACCGTATTCACGAGCGGCCCACGCCGGAGCGTCTGGACAAGCTGCGCCTGTTCCTGAATGAGCTCGGGCTTTCCGTCGGTGGGGGCGATCTGCCCACGCCGCAGGATTACCAGGCACTGCGCGAGGCGATCATTGACCGCCCCGATGCCGATATCATTCAGACGATCATGCTGCGCTCGATGAATCAGGCCGTGTACTCGCCTCAGAATGAGGGTCACTTTGGTCTGGCCTATCAGGCCTACGCACACTTTACCTCGCCGATTCGTCGCTATCCCGACTTGCTGGTTCACCGGGCCATTCGCTCGGTAATCCGCGGGCCGCGGCAGACAAATACCGTCATGCGTGTTGAAGGTGCGCCGGTCGAGCCGCCGAGCAAGTGGTGCCCGTACACCTTTGAGCAGATGCTCGAGCTTGGCGAACACTGCTCAATGACTGAGCGGCGTGCCGATGAAGCAACCCGAGATGTCGAGAGCTGGCTCAAGTGCGAGTTCATGTCTGACAAACTGGGCGAGACCTTTGAAGGCACTATCGCGTCAGTCACGCAGTTCGGCCTGTTTGTGCGCCTCGATGCGTTCTACGTGGAAGGCCTGGTGCACGTAACGTCGCTGCCATCAGATTACTACCACTACGAGGCGGAGAAGCATCGCCTGAAAGGTGAGCGCACCGGTACCACCTATCGCCTGGGTGACGGCCTCACGGTTCAAGTCGCGCGCGTTGATATGGATGATCGCAAGATCGATTTCAGCCTGACCGACGACAAGCCGCGCCCGCGCCGTCAGCCGCGCAAGCGTCGCGGTGGTGAAGGTGGTGGTGATACACCTAAAGGTGACGCAGCCAAGAGTGATTCAGCACCCAAGAAAGACAAGCCGTCAACGCGTCGCGGTCCAAGACGCACGCGTCAGTCAACACCGAGGAGAAGCTGAGCATGAAGTCAGCGTCATCTCGACGTGGTGGGGCGCGTACGGTGCGTACCCCCGACGGGTTGGATCAGGTTTATGGCATGCATGCCCTGCAGAGCCTGCTGGAGCGAGGTGAAACGCCTCGTGAGTTGTGGGTGCAGCAGGGTGCCGGGAGCCGCCTGGCGGAAGTGGTGGCTCAGGCGCAAGCGCGCGGTGCACGAATCAAGGAGCAGCCACGCGAGCTTCTAGATCAGTTAACCCAGGGCGCGGCTCACCAAGGGGTGGTCGCATTCTGCCCACCGCTGACGCCGGAAGGGGAAGAGTCGCTCTGGCTAAAACTGCGCGCCTGGCAAGCACCAACGCCGCCGCTACTCCTGGTACTGGATGGTGTGACTGATGTTCACAACTTTGGCGCCTGCCTGCGCAGCGCCGATGCGGCCGGGGCGCACGGCGTGATTGTTGCAAAAGACAAGGCGGCGCCGCTCAACGCGACTGTACGCAAGGTAGCGTGCGGTGCGGCTGAAGTGGTGCCGGTTTATCAGGTGACCAATCTGTCGCGTACACTGGCCAAGCTTAAAGACGCGGGCGTGTGGATTACCGGCACAGCGGGTGAGGCTGAGGCCAGCGTGTATGACATCGACATGACCGGACCCACCGCGCTTGTCATGGGCGCCGAAGGCAAGGGCATGCGTCGTTTGACCCGCGAGGCATGCGACAACCTGGCCAAGCTTCCCATGGCGGGTCAGGTATCAAGCCTGAACGTGTCAGTGGCTGCCGGTATTTGTCTGTTTGAAGCAGTACGTCAGCGCCAGCTTGCAAGTTAGGCGCTTGCCCACTAGAATACCTGCGCCCGTTTGTCTGCAAGTGGGCGTAGGCTTTCAAGCCTGATTGAACACAAGTTCTGTTAAATGCTTTGGTTGTCATTAGCGGCATATCAGATGCATTTCAGTTAACTCCTTGCTTCCCTGTCGCTGTTCTTCGCCTGTTGGTGAAGGCGCACACCGGAAGCTGTCAAACCGCAAGGAGATCCCATGCGTCATTATGAAATCGTGTTTATGGTCCACCCGGATCAGAGCGAGCAAGTGCCGGCTATGGTCGAGCGCTACACCAGCATCGTTACCGAAAACGGTGGCACTGTGCATCGCTTGGAAGATTGGGGCCGTCGTCACCTGGCTTACCCGATCAACAAGATCCACAAAGCCCACTACGTGCTGATGAACGTTGAATGTACTGGTGAGACGCTCGAAGAAATCGAGAACATCTTCCGCTTCAACGATGCCATCATCCGCAGCCTGGTTGTACGCTGCAAGGAAGCGATCACTGAAGCTTCCCCGATGATGAAACCGGCAGAAGAGAAGCGTCCGCGTCGCGAAGACAAGCCGCGCGCTGACCACGACTCTGAAATCGAAACTGCCTGATTCTATCCACTGCACGTTTTAAGGAGCTAATCCATGGCACGTTTTTTCCGTCGCCGTAAGTTTTGCCGCTTCACTGCTGAAGGCGTCAAGCAGATCGACTATAAAGATCTGGACACCCTGAAAGCTTACATCACCGAAACCGGCAAGATTGTTCCGAGCCGTATCACCGGTACCAAAGCACGCTACCAGCGCCAGCTGGCGACTGCTATCAAGCGCTCGCGCTACCTGGCGCTGCTGCCCTACTCCGATAGCCACCAGTAAGCGGTTAACGTGATGCTGGCACTGGCACGATGGCTAATGCGGGGGCTGCCCTACGCCGCAGGCGGGGCGGCACTTGCAACGCTAGTGCCATGGCTGTTCTGGTTAGGAGCAGCTATCGCTGCCTTGGTGACCCTGCGTAAAGGCTTTGCGCCTGCGCTGCCGGTCATTATCGCAGCCGCGCTACCGGCAGGTTTCTGGTGGGCGCAGGGGGATGTGATTCCGCTTGCCAGCGTGTTGCTGGTAACGCTGATGGCCGTCATCCTGCGTGAAAGGATGCGTTGGAGCGAAGCCATGATTGTGGGCGCCTTGGTGGCCGCAGCGATGGTGCAGTTCGGCATCTTTAGCCCGCCTGGCGGTACAGAGCTAATGCTTGAGCAGTTGCGTCAGGGTTCATCGGACGTTGACCATATGCTCACGGAGTTGGCTAATCAGGGGTACAACACCCAGCAGCTTGCCATCATTGTGGTGGGGGGCGTAACGGGTCTTGTGGTTCTGGTGGCGGCTATTGCATGTTTGGCCCTGGCACGAAGCTGGCAGGCCGGGTTGTATAATCCGGGCGGGTTTCGTGAAGAGTTTCATGCGTTGCGACTCACACCTAAAGAGCTTGCCGTATTGGCGGTGCTCAGTGTGGTCAGCATGATACTGGGGGCGCATGCGTTGGCGGTGCTTGGCTGGATTCCGCTTTTGGTTGCTGGCATTGCGTTAGTGCATGGTTATATTGGATTAAAGGGGATGAACGGGCTGTGGCTAGTAGCATTTTATGTGTTGCTGATCATGACCTGGCCCACGATTCTCATTGTGCTGCTGTTGGGGCTGATTGATACATTTGCGAACATTCGCGCACGCCTTGCCCGCGGCAATTGACAAGAGGTTTACGAGATGGAAGTCATTCTGCTCGACAACATTGGTAAGCTGGGCGGCCTGGGTGACAAGGTCACTGTTAAGCCTGGTTATGGTCGTAACTACTTGGTTCCTTACGGCTTAGCCGTACCGGCCACCAAGGAAAACGTTGAAGCGTTTGAAGCACAGCGTGCCGAGCTTGAAGCTCAAGCCGCTGAGCGCAAGGCAGAAGCCCAGGCGCGCGCTGAACAGCTGAACGACATCGAGCTTTCTCTGGTGTCCAAAGCTGGCGACGAAGGCAAGCTGTTTGGTTCTATCGGTCCGCGTGACCTGGCCGACGCTATTTCCTCTGCTGGCATCGACGTTGCCAAGAGCGAAGTACGTATGCCGCAAGGCCCGATTCGTCAAACTGGCGAATACGACATCGACCTCCACCTGCATGCAGAAGTGGACGCCGTTGTACGCGTGGTAGTTGTTGCAGAATAATATTTGCTAACACTATTAACGCCAAAAGGGCGCGGGACTTCCCGCGCCCTTTGCTATTTATGATCAGGGTTATTTCTAAGTGGCTGACAGGGTTTAGTTATCTTAGCTGTTTAGAAATAACATATAAGCAATGGCCTAGCGGTAGTGGCCAACGGTTTGTCCGATTAAGATAGTGGCCTTTATCGGCTATGCTGCACTGTTGAAAGGAGCTCGCTATGGACCAGCCTTCTGCTGATCAGGAAACGGCAGCGATCAAGCTGCCGCCGCATTCGCTAGAGGCGGAGCAGTCAGTGCTGGGCGGGCTAATGCTGGATAACCAGGCGTGGGACAACGTGTCCGAGCGCCTGGTCGCAGATGACTTCTACCGCTACGAGCACCGCCTGGTGTTTAACGTCATGATCCACCTGGCCGAATCAGGGCAGCCGCTGGATGTGATCACGCTATCGGAAGCTCTGGAAGCCCGTGACCATCTGGACACGGTGGGTGGGCTTGCCTTTCTGGCCGAGCTTGCGCGTAATACGCCCTCAGCTAGTAATATTCGCGCCTACGCTGACATCGTGCGCGAGCGGGCAACGCTTAGAAAGCTGATCCGGGCAGCTAACCAGATTGCCGAAGGTGCCTTTGCTCCTCAAGGCCGGCCTGCCGATGAGCTACTCAACGAAGCCGAGCGTCTGGTCTTTCAGATTGCCGAAGAACGCCCAAAAACGGGCGGTCCTATCGGCATGAGCGAGCTTCTGACCAAAGCTGTCGACCGGATCGATGAACTGTTCAACATGAAAGGCGAAATGACCGGCCTTTCGACAGGCTTTCGTGATCTGGATGAGATGACCTCGGGCCTACAGCCGTCGGATCTAGTAATCATTGCCGGGCGTCCCTCCATGGGTAAAACCACCTTCGCCATGAACCTGGTGGAGCACGCGGTCATTTCCAGCGATAAGCCGGTCATGGTGTTCTCCATGGAGATGCCTGCCGAGTCACTGATGCTCAGGATGCTGTCATCGCTAGGGCGTATCGATCAAACCCGCGTGCGCTCAGGTCAACTGGAAGACGAGGATTGGCCTCGTCTGACCTCAGCGGTCAACCTGCTAAAAGACAAGCAGCTGTTTATTGATGATACGGCCGCGCTGTCGCCCAATGAGATGCGCTCTCGACTGCGCCGCGTTGTACGTGAGCATGGCAACATGGCGCTGATCATGATCGATTACCTTCAACTGATGCAGATCCCTGGCTTTTCGGAAAACAGAACGGGTGAGATCTCGGAGATTTCACGCTCGCTGAAAGGGCTAGCAAAAGAGTTTCAATGTCCTGTGGTCGCACTTTCCCAGCTTAACCGCTCGCTGGAGCAGCGCCCAAACAAGCGCCCGGTCATGTCGGATTTGCGCGAATCTGGAGCTATCGAGCAGGATGCGGACGTTATTGCCTTTGTTTATCGTGATGAAGTGTATAACCCCGATAACCCCGATAATCAGGGCATTGCTGAACTGATTATTGGTAAGCAGCGTAACGGGCCTATCGGTGCGGTACATATGGCATTTATTGGTAAATATACCCGTTTTGAAGATTTGGCCCCGGATAGCTATGGTGGCCAGGCTTTTGGTGAATGAATGAGATATGAGGGTAAGGCACCGTTGGTGCGCCTTCATGACTTGCGAATACTGCAATAGAACATACGGGAGTAAGACATGGCAGGTGGTTTTCGGCGTGGTAATCGTCAGCGTCTTCCTAAGCTTGAAGGGCGTGGAGAGCTTCAGGAGCTGGAGCGGGAAGGGCCCTTTAAAGAGTGGCTAGGCATGCCCGATCTTTATCGCTATTACCTGGTCGTTGAGGGTGAAAAATACAGCTATCAAACGGAAGATGCTGAGCTGCCGGTAACGGTCGGTGACAAGGTGGTTTTTCGTTACAAGGAAACCAAAGGCGGTAACTGGATTGACCGTAATTCGTTGGGTAAGGCTATTGACCCTTCCGAGTACCAATAATTTGACCCGCTTAGCATATTAGCGCTCCGGAACTCTCCTGAAAAGTTGCCCTCTTAGTCAAGTAGTGCCAAGGTAAAGGTAACAGGAATGTAATAGGGCGCAGTCATCCTGTGCTCTATTGTTGTATCCAATAATAGGAGGGAACCATGGAGCTGAAAGCGCTTAAACAGTTCGTTGATAGTCACGATAACTTTGAAATCCGTGTTATCACTCATTCAGGCAGTCGGTTTTATCAACTTGAACTTGAAGATATGGAAGGCAAGCGGCATATGCTCACCCAGCGTAGCAAGCCGATGCTGTTTCGTTCTCTGGATGATGTCTATCTAGAATTGAAACGGGCCGGTATTCACCGGGCGTACCTGGTTCAGCATGTGCCCCAGGATGAAATGATTGGCCGTGATGCGCATTATAGCGAGCCGTTGACATCACGCATGCCGCTGGTGTTCTGATCGTTCTGATTAGCACAACGCTGCGCCATTCAGATAGCATTATTAACCTTTGATGTGATGTTGCGCCCACCACCGCCCTAGCCGAACCCGGCGACGGGCAAAGAAACGGTAGCCTGCATTCATTACCCCTCGCAGGCCCGGTAAGCAAGAAAGCCTTACCAGCCGCCGGTAGCCCAGAAGCGCATATAGGGCCCGGCTGGCATCCATGCCCACGTACCACTGCTCATTTCGATCCTTTAAATGCAGCTGCCCCATCAGTTCATCGAAGGGCCGACCGGTCTCTTCGGCATTGAAATCGCTATCTTGGATATCCACTAACCTTACGTGCTCACGGTATGGGTGTCTTTTCAACCAGTTGACCTCTACCTGACAGAACGGGCAGTGACCGTCGTGATACAGCGTAACGGGTGGAGCGGCGTTCAAGACGAAGTGATGGCTCATTGCAAACTCCTTGAATAACGCTAGATATGGATTTTGTGCCAGTAGTCTTAACGAGTCTTGGAGCCATTGCCCGGCAGTGCTTGGGCAAAACGCCGCATGACAGCCAATAAAACGATTTTGTGTATATGGTATGAGCGTGCCGAGTTTCCTCGATTATTTCGTATTACGCGACCACCGTCGTGAGGGCGCCATCGCAAAGCGTGCTGAGCAAAAGCGATAGCAAGTTGCTCAGTACCAGCATCAAAGGCTTAGACGCATTTTAACCGATGGTTATACAAATAATGTTGATAGTATAACTTTATGCCGCGGCTTTGCTGAAAAGTGTTAAGATTTTTACCCACGAAGTCGCCTTTTGGGAGTAAGCGTAATGACTGATAGCGTTGTAATGGATCAAGCGGGAGAGGGTCGTCTGACGAATGCCCCAGCCAGTCACCCGGGCGTACCTAGCGCTAAAGTGGGTGTTGTTGTGGCCAACCTGGGCACACCCGATGCTACCGACTATTGGTCTATGCGGCGCTATTTAAGCGAGTTTTTATCCGATAAGCGAGTCGTGGATTATGCTGCCTGGAAGTGGCAGCCGCTGTTACAACTGATTATTTTGACCAAGCGGCCTTTCTCCTCAGGTAAAGCGTATAAAAGCATCTGGAACAAAGAGAAAGATGAAAGTCCGTTGCTAACTATTACCCGCGTCCAGACCGAAAAACTCACTGAGCGTTTAAAAGCCTTATATGGAGAAAATGTCGAAGTCGATTTCTGTATGCGTTACGGCAATCCTTCCACTAAAAGCGTGCTGGGCCGCATGAAAGAGAAGGGGTGTGAGCGTATCGTTTTCTTTCCGCTGTACCCCCAGTATGGTTCGCCCACAACGGCCACGGCCAATGACGAAGCGTTTCGTGCCCTGATGAAGATGAAATGGCAGCCGGCCATTCGCACGGTGCCCGCCTATTTTGATCGACCCACTTATATACAAGCGCTCGCCAACTCGGTCACCGACGTATACAGCCAGCTTGAAACGCGACCCACCAAGCTAGTCGCCAGCTACCATGGGGTGCCCGAGCGCTATTTGCTGGAAGGCGACCCCTACCACTGCCAGTGCCATAAAACCACGCGCCTGTTGCGCGAAGCGCTAGGGTTTAGCAAGGAAGAAGTGGATACGGCATTTCAGTCGCAATTCGGACCTGAAAAGTGGGTAGGCCCGCAAACCGTTGAGCATGTAGCCACACTCGCTAGGCAAGGCCATAAACATATCGCTATTTTATCGCCTGCCTTTTCAGCCGATTGTGTTGAAACACTTGAAGAAATTAAAGAAGAGATTTATGACAGCTTTATCGCCGCAGGAGGCGAAACGTTTAGCTATATTCCCTGCTTAAATGATCGTGAAGATCACATGGATGCTTTATTAGAAGTGATTAATAATGAACTTTCAGGGTGGCTTTAGTTAGCATGAAAACAATTACCAGTTAAAACACATTAATAAAAATAAGCAAGCTATCTAGTTGATTTCGTTTAAAGGGGTGGCTGGTAACAGCTGGTTGTCTGTTATAGAGTCTACGACTTTAGATCATCTCTAGTTAACGTTTAGCGCGCTAATTAAAGCGCGACTGCCTGATTGCAAAAAGCAGGGCGCTTTGCGCTATACACAGGTTTGTTGGGTAAAAAGCGGGTGACATGGACCACGTTGTCCGCTTGCCATGAGAGGCCCCGTACGTCACAAGGACCCGCCCAGCGTGGGACTGTTACTCAGGAGATATCGCTAGATGCAATTCGCCGTCTTAATGGGGTTTGTGTTAGCCGCGCTTGCGCCACTAATGCATCGCTGGTTTGCAGACCGTACAAGCTGGGTACTGGCTCTTTTTCCTGCGCTGATCGCTGGTTGGTTATTCTCCCAGGCCCCCACGATTATTGAAGAAGGCTCGCTGCTTTTAGAGTGGCAGTGGGTGCCCTCACTGGGGATCAGTCTTACCTTTTTGCTCGACGGCCTGTCATTGCTGTTTGGCCTATTGATCACCGTAATTGGCGCCTGCGTATTTATTTATGCGGGCGGCTATTTAAAAGGGCACCCAGATATCGCGCGATTCCATATAGCGCTGATGGCGTTTATGGTTTCCATGTTGGGTCTTGTTCTGGCAGACGGGCTGGTTACGCTGTTCATTTTCTGGGAGCTGACCAGTATTACCTCTTATCTGCTGATTGGCTTTAACCATGCCGATTTGCAGGCTCGCAAATCTGCCCGCCAAGGGCTTTTTGTCACTTTTGCGGGCGGGCTCGCCTTAATGGCGGGGCTGGTATTGTTGGGGGTTGCCAGTGACAGCTGGTCGTTAAGCGATATTCGTGCCATGGAAACCGACCTGCGCGACCATGCACTTTACACCCCCATGCTAATCTGCCTGCTGTTAGGCGCCTTTACCAAGTCAGCCCAGTTTCCGTTTCATTTCTGGCTACCCAATGCGATGGCCGCGCCAACGCCGGTATCCGCCTACCTGCACTCCGCCACAATGGTAAAAGCAGGTATTTATTTGCTTGCACGGTTACAGCCGGAATTGGGTGGCACGGCTCTCTGGGTGGGTATTCTTTCCTTGGTGGGGGGGACGACGCTGCTGGTGGGTGCCTTTTTGGCCATTCACCATACCAATGTCAAAAAGCTGTTGGCGTATTCAACCATCATGGCGCTGGGTACGCTGACGATGCTGCTGGGCATTGGTACTGAGTATGCCATGACGGCGTTTGTCACTTTCTTGCTTGCGCACTCCCTGTACAAGGGGGCGTTGTTCATGGTGGCAGGTAACCTGGACCACGAAACAGGCACTAAGGATGTGACGGCCATGGGTGGGCTGCGGCCGCTGATGCCGGTAACAGCCATGATTGCCCTAGTGGCTGCACTGTCACTTGCTGGAGTGCCGCCCATGTTCGGCTTTATTGCTAAGGAACTTCAGTTTGAGGCAGTGCTGGGGGCCGAGGGTTACCGAGGTTTGCTGGTTCCATTTGTCTTCATTAGCGCGGTGCTCACTATTGCCGTTGCCGCCATTATTGCATTGCGTCCTTTTTATGGAACGCGTCGCCAAACGCCTAAAGTGCCTCATGAGGCACCCTTCAGTATGCTGATTGGTCCAGGGCTCTTAAGTGTAGGCTCCGTGGTATTTGGCATAGCGCCAGCGATGTTCGGCGCTGATGCGTTGCTAACCTCGGCGGCGAGCGCTGTGGCGGGCCAACCCGTGGAGATAACGCTGTCGCTCTGGTATGGCGTTAATCTGGCATTGATCATGTCGGTCGTAAGCCTTGGCCTGGGCTTTCTGCTGTTTAAATATTGGGACAACGTGCGTGCCAGGCTTTCACTGCTGGCGCCCATCATGCGCCATGGCCCTGAAGCCGGCTATGAGCACTTGCTGAATGGTGTGGTGCAGTTTTCCGAATGGCAGACCCGCATACTCCAGAACGGCTATATGCGTAACTATATCCTGGTCATGCTGGTTGTTCTAATCGCGCTGATTGGCAACTCCATACTGGTGCGCCACTCGCCGCTTATCGCCTTTGACCTTGATGTACGATTCCACGAAATCATTGTGGTAGGCACCATGACCATGAGCGCCCTGTTTGCCACCATTACCCGCTCGCGGCTTGGCGCTGTGGCATCGGTGGGCATTATGGGCTTCTCTATTGCGCTTGTGTTTATCCTGTTTAGCGCACCCGACTTGGGCATTACTCAGCTTCTGGTTGAAACCCTCACGGTTATCCTGCTGGTGCTGGTGCTCTTCAGGCTGCCGCGCTTTTCGCATCTTTCCACCAATCTTGAGCGAATTCGTGATGGTTCGGTAGCGGCGATGATGGGCATTCTGATGTTCCTATTGATCATGACGGCCTGGAGCATCGACCAGTTTGAGTCCATTTCCACCTATATGGTGGAAAACAGCGCGCCGCTCGCTCACGGGCGCAATATCGTCAACGTTATTTTGGTCGACTACCGGGCGCTGGATACCCTGGGCGAGATGTTTGTACTGGCGCTAGCGGCTATCGGGGTGATCGCTATGCTCAAGCTGCGCCACGAACCGGAGAGTCCTAAAACGGCCGCTGAAGGCAGCAAGACAGATACCAAGGAGCCGTACGATGGTTAAGTCAGGGACGATCATTCTCAATACGGCCGCGCGTTTTTTAATGCCGTTGCAGCTGATGTTCTCGGTGTTTCTACTGCTTCGGGGGCACGATGAACCTGGCGGCGGTTTTATTGCCGGGCTGGTCGCGGCGGGGGCGTTCACGCTCTACCTGCTGGCTTTCGGGGTGAGTGCCACAAAAGAAGTGTTACGCATGGTAGACCCACGCGACTTGATTGGCGTGGGTCTGCTGCTGGGCATGATATCGGTACTACCTTCCTGGTTTATGGGCCAGCCATTTTTAACGGCCCAATGGTGGACGATCCCAGTGGTTGAATTCAAGGCATCAACGCCGCTGATTTTCGATATTGGCGTTTATCTGGCGGTGCTAGGTTCGGTAGTTGGCATGGTCATGGCCTTAATGGAGGTGGACAAGGATGAGCCTTAAGGTAAGCGGAGGACACGTATGGAACCGTTAATGGCGCTGGCGATTGGGATTTTGTATGCAACGGCCATTTTCATGATGTTGCGACGCTCCATCGTGAAGCTGGTGATCGGACTGCTGCTGCTTTCCAACGCTGCCAACTTGTTGATCTTTACGACGGCGGGAATGACCCGTGGTGCGCCGCCATTGATTCCTGAAGGCATGCTTCAGCCGGTAGGGGATGTTGCCGACCCGTTGCCTCAAGCGGTTGTTCTGACCGCCATTGTGATCGCGTTTGGGGTATTGGCTTTTGCCGTGGTGTTGATTCGCCGCGCCTATGAAGTGGTCAAGGCCGATGATCTGGATAAGATGAAGGATACCGACACGTGAGGCCTGAAGTTGCTCTTCCCGTTCTTTTACCCCTGCTTTCCGGGGCGGTTTCCCTGCTGTTCTGGCGTTCACGCCCGATGCAGCGGTTTGTCGCCGTCGCTGGCAATATCGCGCTACTGGTTGCTAGCCTCTGGCTGTTTGTAGCCACGCTTTCTGAAGGCTATATCACCATGCAGATGGGGAGCTGGCCGGCCCCATTCGGGATTACCCTGATCGCCGATATGCTAAGCGCGGTGATGATTCTGATGACCGGTATCATTGGACTGGCCATGGGGATCTATTCGCTGGCCACCACCGGGCGCGGGCATGAAAAGTTTGGCTACTATCCGCTGATGCACCTGCTGCTCGCCGGGGTGGCAGGCGCCTTCCTGACCGGTGACATCTTCAATCTCTACGTGTGGTTTGAAGTCATGTTGGTGGCCTCCTTTGCCTTGCTGATTCTGGGCGGTGAGCGGGCGCAGATGGAAGGGGCAATCAAGTATGTAACGTTGAACCTGCTGGCTTCGGTTATCTTTTTAACCGCAGTTGGCCTGCTTTACGGTACCGTTGGCACCCTGAACATGGCAGATATCGCGCTACGAATAGAAGTGGCTGAGCACGATGGCATGGTGGAGGTGCTTGCCGTCATGTTCATGGTGGCTTTCGGTATCAAGGCCGCAGCGTTCCCTCTGTTTTTCTGGCTCCCGGCTTCCTACCATACGCCACCCGTCGCGGTTTCAGCGCTTTTTGCAGGCCTTTTGACTAAGGTAGGGGTATACGCGCTCTTCCGCGTATTCACTTTAATCTTTGATCAAAGCATGGGCTACCTGCAGGATATTATGCTCTGGGGGGCCGTGCTTACCATGGTGACCGGTGTGCTGGGTGCGGCGGCGCAGTACGAGTTCCGGCGTATTCTCTCGTTTCACATCGTCAGCCAGATTGGTTACATGATTCTGGGGCTGGCGCTATACACTCCGCTGGCAATTGCCGGTGGCGTATTTGCCATCATGCATAACATCGTGGTCAAGACGAATCTGTTTTTGATCAGCGGTATTACGCACCGCTTGCAAGGCACCTACCAGCTGAAAAAAATGGGCGGGCTTTATAAAGAGCGCCCCTGGCTTGCCGTGGCCTTCTTTATCTCTGCCTTTTCGCTGGCTGGGGTGCCGCCGCTATCGGGCTTTTTTGCCAAGTTCGTGATTGTGCGCGCAGGTATCGAAGCCGAGGCGTATGTAGTGACTGGCATTGCTCTGGCGGTGGGCTTAATGACGCTTTATTCCATGGTCAAGATTTGGAATGAAGTGTTCTGGAAGGCGTTGCCGGAAGAGAACCATGTGCCGGTGTCCAGCACGCCTGGCGGTGACGATGGCCGTTTGATCAAGCCAAGCCTGTGGATGATGTATCTGCCGGTCGCTGTGCTGGCTCTGTTTTCACTCCTGATAGGTATTTTTGCCGAACCTATCATGTTCGTAATGAATATGATTGGCGATCAGCTGTTTGAGCCGGACGGCTATATCGAGGCGGTGCTGGGCGTCTCGGCCAGTGCCGAGGAGGCCTTGCTGGAGACGGGTGAGTTACACGTCGAGGCGGACACTATTGGCGGGGAGGAAACCCCATGACCGGCGCTATCTGGAACCTGCTTCTCGGCTTGGCGTGGGTATTGCTAAGCGGCGACTTTTCAGGCCTGAACCTACTGGTAGGCATGGTTTTTGGTTATATTGCCCTGGTGCTCATTGAGCCTCAGGTGAGTGCTCTTAAGGGATATCCTGCGCGAATACCGCGAATTATTGGGTTTCTGGGGTTTTTCCTGAAAGAGCTTGTACAAGCCAACCTGCGCGTTGCGTTCGATATCGTGACGCCGCCCTGGCATATGCAGCCCGGTGTGATTGCCATGCCGCTTTCTGCACGTACTGAAATGGAAATCACCATGGTCGCCAACCTGATCTCCTTAACGCCGGGCACTTTGAGCCTGGACGTTTCCGACGACCGCAAAGTACTTTATATCCATGCCATGTTTCTTGATGATGAAGAAGAGCTGCGCCGGAACCTGAAAGAAATGGAGCACCGGGCCCTGGAGTTATTTCGCTAATGGATACGGTACTGTTAATAAGTCAGGTCATCATGGGTTTTGCGTTGATATTGGCCTTTGTTCGAGTAGTGCGTGGGCCAAGCCTCCCTGACCGGGTCGTGGCGCTTGAACTGTTCTCCACGACCGTGGTCGGGCTAGTAGGGGTTTATGCCATTCAGTCAGGTGTGGCCAGCTTTCTGGATGCCGCCATTGTTATTGCGCTGATGGGCTTTCTGGCCGCTATTGGCTTTGCACGTTTTCTGGAACGGGGAGGACCGCGCGATGATTGAGGCCATAAAAGGGGGGCTTTTAATCACAGGCTCTCTGTTCATGTTATTGGCAGCGGTCGGTTTGTTACGCCTGCCCGATCTGTTAACACGTATGCATGCCACTACCAAGGCAGCCGCCCTGGGCGTTATTTTGATTATGCTGGCGGCCGCCATGCATTTTGCTGAAGTAGGGGTTGTCGCCCGTTCTTTTGCCATCATCGTGTTCATCCTGATGACGGCCCCTGTAGCGGCGCATGTTATTGGCCGTGCTGGTTACTTTGTAGGCTCACGGCTCTGGAGTGGTACGGTGAAAGATGAGCTGCGGCCCAACTATGACCCGCTAACCCATGAGTTAAAAAGTGGGCTGGAAACCCATGAAAATGCCAAGCGCCAGCCCCGAGCCAACGACCCTGATTAAGTAAGGGGTTAACAGCGATTAATTCGGAAAAGCCATCTTCGGATGGCTTTTTTTATAGCTAGCAAAAAGGTATGCCTTTAAAACTTAATCTAAATGTTTATGTACAGTAATTGTACTGTATAAGTTATGATGTCCATGTTTTTGGTTCGCCAACCGTATCTACCTTATAAACCCTGGCGATACCTGTTTACCTGACGCATTCAGTGTGCGTTTAAGCAATACCAACGCTTATTTTATTGGATGATAAGCGCGCTGCTGGGGCCGTGTGTTACTGCAACACGCGCGGCCACGATAAAACCAGACAGCAACGCATGCCGAGGAGGCAAGATCATGAACAACACGATCGACATAGTCTGGTTGCAAGACGATTTGCGTGTCGCCGATAACCCCTTACTAAGATTTACTTCAAGACCTGACCAGTTGTTGTGTCTCTATGTTCTGAATAGCCAGTGGCTTGCACCAGTGATTGAGGGCGAGCCAACGCCACGTATCGGTCCTGCTCGATTACGGTTTTTATGGCAAAGTTTGATGGAACTGCGCGGAGAGCTGCTACAGCTAGGCAGCGACTTGCTGGTACGTATTGGCAATCCTGCTGAAGCCGTCGTGCAGCTAGCGACCTCATATAACGCCCGCGAAGTGCGCGTTGCTCGGCACCCGGGGTTTGAAGAGTCGCTGCAGATCCAAAAGGTTGCCCAGACACTACCCAGCACCTCTACGCTCAGCGTAATGGAAAGTGGCCGGCTTTTAGATTGCGGCTCGCTTCCCTTCGAGCTTGACGAATTACCGGAAAGTTTTTCAGCGTTTCGCCGCTGTGTAGAGAAAGACTGCTCTATTCCTCAAGCATTCGCGGCACCCATTACGCTCCCTGGCTGGCCAGAGGCGCCTCGGGGGTTTCCTCCGCTGAAGTCGGTATGCGCGCAAACAGCCCATTGGCAGCCCGATGAGCGCCAGGCCGTTGTATATGTAGGCGGTGAGAACGCTGCCAATGAGCGCATGCAACACTACATCTGGCGCCAGAATGGCCCCGCCAAGTATAAAAAAACCCGCAACGGCCTACTCGGAGCCGATTTTTCAACACGGTTTTCAGCTTGGCTGGCGCGTGGCTGCCTGTCAGCGCGTCAGGTTCACGATGCGGTGAATGCTTGGGAGCAAACGCACGGTAGCGACGAATCCAGCCAGTGGATCACATTTGAGCTTTTATGGCGTGAATACTTTCATCTGGCGGCCTGCCTTGAAGGAGCTAAGCTGTTTGGTCCTCAACCACTTCCAGCCCCATGTCAGGCATTCAATACGTGGCGCGAGGGCAAAACCGGGGTGCCGTTTATCGATGCTGCGATGCTGGAACTGCGTCATACGGGCTGGATCTCTAACCGAGCGCGGCAGAACGTAGCCAGCTTCCTGGTGAAGGACTTGAACGTCGACTGGCGCTTGGGCGCCCGGTGGTTTGAACACTGCTTGATTGACTACGACGTTGCCAGTAACTGGGGTAACTGGCGCTATATCGCAGGGGTGGGGCGTGACTCGCGTCACGACCGCTACTTCAACGTACTTAAGCAGGCAAGCTACTACGATCCTAAAGGTCTGTATGTAGCTTACTGGCTGCCTGCCCTGGACTCACTGCCTTATGGGGTTGAACGTCATCAGCCGTGGCGAAGTGCGCCCACTCAATTTGCCAAACCCTATGTAATACCTGGTGAGTGGCAGCGCTGGCTGATTGCGAGAACCGAGCTTGAAGAGACGGACGAGTAAAAGCGCTGACGGTAGCTGGTAATTGGAAACGCCTGTTTTAGGTTCAGGAGTTGATAAGGCTTGGGTGGATATGTGAGGTCAGTGTGCACGGCCGTTTTCGTACAAAGTCTGGTATCTAGTTATTTTCTGATCCATTATCAGCCATGCCAAGGACTGCCCAAGGATAGACGCTATGCCATTTAAGACCCAATTACCGCTTCGCCATATTATTCGTCATGCAACACTTACCGCGGGCATGGCCTCCATGCTGTTCGGTGGGAGCGTTCAAGCCAGCCCTCACTTGATGACTGAAGTGGATGCACGTGGAGCTCAAGAGCTGCGCTATGCCAATTTCTCCCAGTGGCTTGACGAGTTTCGTCGTCATGCCTCTACCCAAGGAATTAGCGAGGCAACGCTTGCCTCAGCGCTGGATGGGGTGCGTTATCGTGATCGGGTAATTGAGCTGGATCGCTACCAGCCGGAGTTTGTACGGCCTGTCTGGGAATATCTGGATTCAGCTACCTCGGATACACGCGTCAATAATGGGCGCGAGAAGTTGGAGGCAAACAGGCAAACAGCGCTTGAGATGCAGCAGCGCTTTGGCGTACCCGCTGAAATCATCGTGGCTATTTGGGGCATTGAGAGTAATTACGGCAGCAACTTCGGCGACTTTTCAACCATTGAGGCGCTAGCGACCCTGGCTTACGATGGGCGCCGACGAGATTTTGCCCGCGGCGAACTGCTTGCTGCTCTGCGTATTATTGATCAGGGGGATATTTCTGTTGAGCGCATGAAAGGCTCCTGGGCAGGCGCCATGGGCCATACCCAGTTTATTCCCAGCAGTTTCGAAGCCTATGCCGTTGATGGCGATGGCGATGGGCACCGCGATATCTGGGGCAGTATTCCTGATGTAATGGCGTCAACCGCCAATTATCTCGCCAAGGCCGGCTGGCAAGCTGGCCAGCCCTGGGGCGTTGAAGTGGTGCTTCCGGGGTCATTTGATTATGCCCAAACCGAGCGGCGCAGCAGCGCCGAGTGGGCTAGTCAGGGCGTGCGTGCCTTGCAGGGCGAGTTGCCCCGTTTTGATAGCGCCGCTGTGGTTGTCCCTGCAGGAGCTGAAGGCCCTGCCTTTCTTGTCGGGCCCAATTTTCGGGCGATTCTACGCTACAACAACGCTACCAGTTACGCGCTGGCAGTCGCTACCCTGGCCGATAAAATTGCCGGACGCGAAGGGATTCAGCAGTCTTGGCCAAGAGATGAAGCAACTTTGACCCGTGATGATGTCAAAGAGCTTCAGCAACGCTTGAATGAGGCTGGCTACTCGGTAGGTGGAGCAGACGGCGTGATGGGTCCTAATAGCCGGGAAGGGTTGCGCGCATTCCAGCGCGACCAGGGGCTAACGCCGGATGCCTTTGCCACGCAGTCGCTGCTTGAAAGGTTGCGCCAGAGCCGTTAGGTAATAATTGAACGCTTATTTCACCAAGGATGATGTTATGGGATTTGTGGGTAAAACGCTGCTAGGTGGTGTATTGGCAGGTACGTTGGTTTCAAGCGTAATGGCAAGCGATGACGATGTGTTTGGCTGGGTTGAAAATGCCACTATCGAGCCATGGGGCATCATGGTGAAAGCCAAGCTGGATAGCGGTGCCCTGACTTCATCGCTGGATGCCCGAGATATCGAAACCTTCGAGAAAGATGGCGAAGATTGGGTACGCTTTCGTTTGAAACTGGAAGACCAGGAAAGTGGCGAAGAGTTTAGCGACCGCTTAGAGCGACCGCTTTACCGTGAGCAGACAGTACGTGGAGCAGGTGGCCGTGACGAGCGCCCCGTGGTGCTGATGGAAGTCTGTATGGGCGACACCATCTATGAAGAGCAATTTAGCCTGCGTGACCGCGAGGAAATGCTCTATCCGCTACTGCTCGGGCGCCGCACCATTAGTCATCTGGGGCTGCTGGATGTACGCAACACCTTCTTGCAGGAGCCCCAGTGCGGGGACGATGCGAAGGTAGTTCATCATGACCCCGAAGACAACCAATCGTAAATAGCCTTTTAAAACAGCCGTGACAGTAGCGCCGTCACGGCTGTTTCAACGCGAAGAATACGCGGGCCCAGATGTATTCCCTGGCAACCGGCTTCCAGCAGTTTCTCAACTTCCCATGGAATAAACCCACCCTCAGGGCCGACCAGCAGCAGCGTGTTTTCGCTAATGCCACGAGGGCACTCCATCGGCATGCCGGGATGGGCCACAAGGCCGCGCCGTTCATGAAGTAGGGTCGGCAGCTGTTCTTCAAGAAAAAGACGAAATCCCTTGCTTAGCATGATGCTAGGTAATTGCGTATCGCGCGCCTGTTCCAGCCCCAATACCAGATGCTGATGAATCTTCTCAGGCAGCAGCTCGGGCGACTGCCAGTAGCTTTTCTCTACGCGTTTGGTGTGCAGTAGCGTAATCTCTTTAACCCCAAGTGCGGTAACATGCTCAAGCGTTCGGGCCAGCATGCGTGGGCGGGGCAGCGCGAGCACCAAGTGAACGGGCAGGGCAGGCGGTGGAATATCCGCTAACGGTTCCAGCGCAAAAACGGCTTGATCGGGGGTGAGCTCAATAAGCGCTGCCTTGCCCATCAAACCACCCTGAACACCAACGGTCAGCCGGTCGCCAGGAGTAGCGCGGTGGATATCACGTAAATGGGCAAGCCTGCGCGGGTCTCTGATACGCGCGTAGCCCTGCTGATCAAGGTCGCCGGGATGAAGCAAAATCAAGTTCATGGTAGACATCTACTGGTCAAAGGATGGGCACACTATCGCACGCTAATCTGAGCACATGGCTTGCATGGGCGTGTGGTGCAGGCACAATAATAGCATTGGGGAACAACCCCTATCGCGTTTAAGGAGATGCGCTGTGCGCGTAATTCGCAAATATGCCAACCGCAGGTTGTACGATACCCAGCAAAGCCGTTATGTAACGCTTGAAGACCTGCGGCGTTTAATCATTGAAGAAGAGCCATTCCGGGTTGAGGATGCCAAGAGTGGTGAAGATCTGACGCGCACGATTCTGCTCTCGATCATTATCGAACAGGAGCAGTCCGACAATGAAGCCGAAGTATTTTCCAACGATTTGCTGGCGCAGTTGATCCGGGTGTATGACATGTCGTCTCCACTGCCGCTGGCGCGCTACCTTGAGCAGGGCACGCAGCTGATGCTTGAGCAGCAAAAGCGTTTGCAGAGCCAGTGGCAGCAGGCCATGCGCCATACGCCCATGGAGTTCATGCGCGAGCTTGCCGAAGAGAACATGCGTTTTTGGCAGAAGACACTGAATCAAACGACCACTACCCGTGATGAGGATGACGAGGATAAAACCTCCTGACCCCATGCAGGACCACCTTGTGGCATAATGCGGCGCATAATCGCTCTCCCGTTCGAGAAGGAAGAACATGAAGGTTTTGATGATAGGTGGCGGCGGCCGCGAGCATGCTCTGGCATGGAAACTGGCGCAATCCAGTAATGTTGAGCAGGTATTTGTGGCGCCAGGCAATGCCGGTACCGCAACAGAAGACAAGCTGACCAATATCGATATTGCAGCGACTGATCTGGCTGGGCTTGAAGCCTTCGCACGCCAGGAAAATATCGGCTTGACCGTGGTAGGCCCAGAAGCGCCGTTGGTAGACGGTGTGGTGGATCGCTTTCAAACGGCGGGGCTGGCTATCTTCGGCCCGACACAAGCCGCTGCCCAGCTGGAAGGCTCCAAATCGTTCACCAAGGACTTCTTGGCTCGCCATCAGATCCCGACCGCTGCCTATCAAACGTTTACCGCTGTAACACCTGCCTTGGACTACCTGAAACAGGTCGGCGCGCCTATCGTTATCAAGGCGGATGGTTTGGCCGCTGGCAAAGGCGTGATTGTGGCCATGAGCGAAATGGAAGCCGAAGTGGCCATTCGCGATATGCTTGAAGCCAATGCCTTTGGCGACGCCGGCGCCCGGGTGGTAATCGAAGAGTTTCTTGAGGGTGAAGAAGCCAGTTTTATTGTCATGGTGGATGGCGAAAGCATTGTGCCGATGGCCACCAGCCAGGACCACAAGCGTGCCTATGATGGCGATACTGGCCCTAACACAGGGGGGATGGGCGCTTATTCGCCAGCGCCTGTGGTTACCCCCGAAATCGATGCTCGGATTATGGAGCAGGTCATTGTGCCTACCGTTAAAGGTATGGCGGCCGAAGGCAATGCCTACACTGGCTTTTTGTATGCCGGTCTGATGATTGACGCTTCCGGGCAACCCAAGGTAATTGAATACAACTGCCGGTTTGGTGATCCAGAAACCCAGCCGATCATGATGCGCTTGACCTCTGATCTGGCTGAACTTTGCCTGGCCGGTGCCAAAGGCCAGCTGGCTGGCAAGGAGTGTCAGTGGGACCCGCGCGCTGCCGTCGGTGTAGTAATGGCTGCCGGTGGTTATCCTGGCAGCTACCGTAAAGGCGATGTCATCAGCGGCCTGAATGATGCCGAGCAGCACAGCAAGGTCTTCCACGCAGGTACTGCACAAAACGCCACGGGAGAAATCACCACATCAGGCGGGCGGGTGCTGTGTGTCACCGCGCTCGGTGATAGTGTGCTTGAGGCTCAGCAGCAGGCTTACAAAGGGGTGGAAGCGATCTGCTGGGAAGGGGCGGAGTATCGTCGCGATATCGCCTATCGTGCTATTGCGCGTGAACAGAAATCGTAATCTCATGTAATCCATCATTGCAGGTGTTCCCTACATTACCGAAAGGAAGCAGGCATGGAACGTGTAAAGCTGGAATTTCCTGCTGAAGCGATCATTCATCGTCATCCCTTGACGGTACGGGTCACCGACATGAATTACGGGCGGCATTTAGGGCATGATGCTCTGGTGTCACTATTGCATGAAGCCCGCATTCAAGCGTTTGCAGCGCTTGATCTGGTGGAGTGGGATATGCACGGCTATCCAAGCGTTGTTGCTGACCTAGCCGTGCAGTACCAAAGCGAAGCCCGCTGGCCTGATGCGCTGGTGATAGAAACGGCGGTGCCCGAGCCCAGTGGCAAGGCGCTCACCGTTTACCAGCGCATTGTGCAGCGTGATGGCGAACGTGTTGTTGCCACTGCCCGGGTGAATCAGCTATTGATTGATCTGAAAGCGGGTCAGCCTGTGGCAGTGCCCGAGCAGGTGTTGCAGATTTTGGCACAAGCGAGGGGCGCTTAATGTCGCGCGAGTATCCGATCATTGCGGTAACGGGCTCCTCCGGGGCGGGCACCACCACCGTTCGACGAAGCTTCGAGCGCATGTTTTTACGCGAAGACGTGCATGCCGCCGTGGTGGATGGTGATGCGTTTCACCGCTATACGCGTGATGACCTACACCGGATCTTTCGTGAGGAGCCAGAACGCAAGGATGAGCTTTCTCACTTTGCGGTTGAGGCAAATCTGCTGGACCGTCTTGAAGGGCTGTTTATTGAGTATGGCGAGCACGGGACGGGCACCTTTCGGCACTATATTCATGCCGAAGATAAACAGAAAATTGAGGCGGGCTGCCGTGTCGGTACCTTTACGGAGTGGCAGTCGTTGCCCTGCGGTACCGACCTTTTGTTCTATGAAGGGCTGCACGGGGGGCTGGTTACCGAGAATTACGACATTGCCCGCCATGTTGATCTTCTGGTAGGCGTGGCGCCGACCATGAATCTGGAGTGGATTCAGAAAATCGACCGGGATACCAAGCTGCGCGGTTACTCCCAAGAGGCGGTCATTGATACGATTTTGGGCCGTATGAATGACTATGTGCGCTATATCCAGCCCCAGTTTTCGCGCACGCATATCAACTTTCAACGCGTACCCACCGTTGATACCTCCAACCCCTTTGAAGTGCAGGATATTCCCACTGATTCGGAATCCTTTGTGGTAATACGCTTTCGTGACCCTTCAACCGTGGATTTTCCCTGGCTTTTGGCAATGATCAAGGATGCCTTTATGACCCGGCCACATACCTTGGTGGTGCCGGGCGCGCGTATGTCGCTTGCCATGGAGCTTATTTTGGCGCCACTTGTGCGTCATCTATTGTCCCAGCGACGCTTTCGTTAAATATGTTACAAGGGCAGCGCTGGACGTAAAGATAAAAAAGGAGATGGTATGGACTGTCTGTTCTGCAAGATCATCAATCGTGAAATCCCGGCGGATATCGTATTTGAAGACGACGATGTCATCGCTTTTAACGATATTAGCCCGACGGCGCCTACGCATCAGCTGATTATTCCTAAAAAGCACATTGCTACCTTGAACGATATCGATGAGGCCGATCTGGCCATTATCGGGCGTTTGCAGTTCACCGCGGCTCACCTTGCCAAGCAGCAGGGCTTTGCCGAAGATGGCTATCGCGTTGTGATGAATTGCAACGAAAGGGGCGGGCAAACGGTCTACCATATTCACATGCATTTATTAGGTGGCCGACAATTTACGTGGCCTGCGGGCTAAATAGCGCCAGCCACTTTTGTCCTCATCTTCATTATCCCTTTTGCCGTTATGCGGAGCGAGCCATGAAGCGTCAACTTAGCCGGTCAGATTGTTTGATTCAGCAGTTCGATACCGCCTTGCGCTCAATGATTCCTCACGCGGCTCGAGCGCAGCGTAACCATCCGGCAAGCAAGCTGGACGAGATGTCATTTGACGGCCACCAGCGCCGCCATACCGCTGGATTGATGCGTGTCAATCATCTGATTGGCGTGGCCAATCAGGCGCTTTACCAAGGGCAGAGTGCGACAGCGGCGCTGCCTCATGCACGTCAGCAAATGGAGCAGTCTGCCGCTGAGGCATTTGATCATATGGCCTGGTGTGAAGAGCGCTTGGCGCAGTTAAATAGCCGTACCAGTTATTTTACGCCGCTTTTCTATGCGTCCGCTTTTGGTATGGGGGCTGTCTCAGGGCTGGCCAGTGACCGACTGAGCATGGGCATGATTGCAGCGTCGCGTGAGCTTGCTGGAAAACATTTTGAAGATCAGCAAACGCAGCTGATTGTGGGTGATCAGCGTTCGCATGCGCTGCTTCGCCAGATGGCTTCTGATGAAGCGCATCAGGCGCATCTTGCAATAGAGTCAGGCGGCATGCGTTTTCTCGCGCCGTTTAAGTGGACAATGCGGTTTATCGCCCAAGGTGTTACCAAGGGTGCTTACTATTTTTAACGTCCAGTTTTAATTAGTCATTCATTGCATACCGAGTTTTCAAAGGCAAAATATTTATCGCCTCGCGAGAAGTGGTAGTCAAGTTAACTTCAATTTCTTGACGAATAGCGCGTTGTCGCTAAAGCTAAGTAGTGTCAAAGCGAATCGTACGTAAGGAACGTACGCTTTTAAATGGAAAAGCGTCACCAAGGAAAAGGAGTAAGACGATGCTGGGCAATGCGATGCTTTTTTTGATTATTGCGATTGTGGCAGGCGTGCTAGGGTTTTCTGGTATTGCGGGCGTTGCTTCTACTATTGCCCAAATCCTATTTGTGCTATTTCTAATTCTGTTTATCGTTTCACTGTTTACTGGTCGACGCCGTTAACGCACTTGACTGGTACTGGCCAAGTTAATAGTCAGATAAACAAAAAGCCCCGAACGGGGCTTTTTGCATATTAGGTAACGCTACCTGATACTTCGTGGGTAAGTATTAGGCATCAATACGCTTATACTTCATTCGCTTGGGCGTATCGTTGCCTACCCGCTTTTTATGGTCTTCTTCATAGTCTGTGTAATTACCATCGAAGAAGACAACTTCAGAGTCACCTTCAAAGGCCAGAATATGGGTAGCGATACGGTCGAGGAACCAGCGATCGTGAGAAATCACCATCGCACAGCCGGGGAATGCCAGCAGGGCCTCTTCCAGTGCGCGCAAAGTCTCGATGTCCAGGTCGTTGGAGGGCTCATCCAGCAGCAGTACGTTAGCGCCCTGTTTCAGCGTCTGGGCTAGCTGCAGACGGCCACGCTCCCCGCCCGATAGCTCATCCAAGCGTTTTTGCTGGTCGTTGCCCTTGAAGTTGAAACGGCCCACGTAGGCGCGTGATGACACTTCGTAGCCATTGATATTGAGAATGTCCTGCTCGCCAGACACGGCCTGCCAAACGGTCTGTTTGTCGTCGAGTGCATCACGCAGCTGTTCGACATAGGCAATATCGACCGTTTCGCCGATAACAACGTTACCTTCATCCGGCTGCTCTTTGCTCGTAATCAGCTTGAACAGCGTGGATTTACCGGCACCGTTACCCCCTACAATACCGACAATCGCACCTTGCGGAATGGTGAAGGAAAGATCCTGATAAAGCAGCTTGTCGTCAAACCGCTTGGTGACGTTGTGGAACTCGATAACCTTATCACCCAGGCGCGGACCAGGCGGAATGTAGATTTCGTTGGTCTCATTACGCTTCTGGAAATCGCCAGACTGCATTTCCTCGAAACGGTTAAGGCGCGCCTTGCTTTTAGCTTGGCGCCCCTTGGCATTACTGCGAACCCATTCAAGCTCTTGCTTGATCGCTTTTTGACGTGAAGCTTCCTGCTTGGCTTCCTGGTTCAGGCGCTGTTCTTTCTGTTCCAGCCACTGAGAGTAGTTGCCTTCAAAAGGAATACCCTGACCGCGGTCAAGCTCGAGAATCCAGCCCGCGACGTTATCCAGGAAGTAGCGGTCGTGGGTAATGGCAACCACGGTACCGTTATAGTCATGAAGGAAGCGCTCAAGCCAGGCCACCGATTCAGCATCCAGGTGGTTGGTAGGTTCATCCAGTAACAGCATATCGGGGCTTGACAGTAGCAGGCGGCAAAGCGCGACACGACGCCGCTCGCCCCCTGACAAATTACCCACTTTAGCGTCCCAAGGGGGGAGGCGAAGTGCCTCGGCCGCTACTTCAAGCTTGCGCTCAAGGTTATGGGCGTCAGCGGCTTCGATAATATTTTCCAGGCGAGCCTGCTCGCTTGCCAGGGCATCGAAATCAGCGTCGGGTTCAGCATAGGCGGCATAAACCGCGTCGAGCTTCTCCTGTGCTTCTTTGATAGCGCCCAAGGCTTCTTCGACGGTATCACGAACGTTCTTCTCGTCGTCGAGCTGCGGCTCCTGGGGCAAATAACCCACATTGATACCCGGCATCGGACGAGCTTCACCTTCAAACTCTTTATCGACACCGGCCATGATACGTAGCAGTGTGGATTTACCGGCCCCATTCAAACCTAGAACGCCAATTTTGGCGCCCGGGAAAAACGAGAGCGAAATATCCTTGAGAATTTGTTTCTTGGGCGGCACAACTTTGCCAACCCGATTCATGGTGAATACGTATTGCGCCATGGAAATCCGTTAGGTTGATGAATAACGACAGCAATATGCTGGAGTAGGGCTCAAATGATAGTGCGCTGCGTCTGGAAAGGCCAGAAGAGGGGGCATGAATGCATTAGCCCATGCATGAAATGTGAGGCAAGTATCAAGTGCAAAGGGCATGCACACTCGCTGCCCCTTGTACGAATATTTCTTGGAAGGCCGATCAGGCGTGCAGCTTATACATCCCAGTCGTCTTCAATGGCACGCTGCAAGCGGCGCTCTTCAAGCCAGGCTTCTACCTGACGACGAGCACGTAATGTATCGGCCTTGCTGGGCTTGTGCTTGCTGTACTGATCATCGTTGACGGCATCAAGATTTTCGAATTCGTCGACTTCCAGGTTTTCGTTCGAGTAGTTTTCACGATTTAAGGGGTTACGGCTCATGGTATGCCCTCCAACCCACGCCGGCGTACCGGCATCACAACGGCTTCTCTTTTAAAAGGAAGCGCCAAACGCTGTTTCAGCGCCTAGCCGCTATATACCGCTGTATGGGTTGAAGGTCAAGACATTTTTAGGTTTTTATAAAGCGTGTTCTACACGGGGCGGGTTATCGCTATTTTGTAATTCGGCCAGGGCATGCTGTGCTTCGATACGCGCAGTCACATCTTTCTGCACGCCGATGAAATACATCAGGTTCTCAGACTCATCGAACACTGGCGTCATGGAAAGCTCGTTCCAGAACATGGTGCCATCCTTGCGATAGTTGCGCAGAACCTCACGGCAGGGCCGCAGGTCTTTCAACGCATCGCGAATGGTGTTTAGTGCCTCTTGATCGCGGTCATCGTTTTGCAGGAACCGGCAGTCGCGGTAAAGAATTTCATCGGCACTGTAACCGGTCAGGCGCTCAAACCCTTTATTGACATAAATGAGGATATTTTCATCACCTTCTTGTTCGGCAACCACAATGCCGTCTTCAGAAGCGTCAATGATGCGTTCGAGTAGTTCGGGGCTGATCAAGGGAGATCGTTTCATCTAAGGATTCCTATTGCTGCCTTGGTTCTTCCGTAGCCATGGCGCTGTGTATCAGCGCTGGAGCTAAGCGGCATTTCAAATCACTTATCAAGCTGTAGAATAGCAAAAGCTCAGCATGTCACTGCTATTTGTCTACCATCATGGCGAGCGCTGCGGTTCATTGCAATATTGATCGTCATTCTACTTCTGGGAGCTTGTGGGCACTCAGCATGGCGCCGGCGGCCGTAACCGCTAACAGCACCAGCAGTGCTGCGCTGCCCAGCCATTGGGCCAGCGCGCCAATAACGCCCCCTACCAACAGCATTAATACGCCTGTCAATGTATTGGAAAGCGCTACATAAAGCGCCCGATCATCTTGAGTGGCCATATCAACAATATAGGTTTTACGTCCCAGGCGCACTCCATGGTGAACAATCACCAGTAATCCATATACCAGCGCATAAGGCCAGACACTTTGCGTCCAGCCGCCGGGTAACCAGGCAAAGCTGGCCCCCAGCAGGCAGCACATAATAGTGCCTATAGCGGCATTTCGCATGACGCGACGGCTTGATTGATCAGCCAGCTTTCCCCAAACGGGACTGGCTACCATCCCGGCAATACCAGAAACCACCACCAGCAGGCCTAACCCGCCCAAGTCAGCGCCGCTTTGCTGTTGGCCAAGTAACGCAATATAAGGCAATGCCAGGGCGCTGGAGAGTAACAGGGCGCGGGCCACGTTAAAATGTAAAAAAGTGCGGTCATCCCTCATGAGCGACAGACCAAGTTTGATGCTGTCCCAGGCATTTTCTCCACCTTCCACCGCGCCGGGTACTTCCTTGATACGTGCGGTGCATAGCGCATTCACTAACCAGCTGCATGCAGCAGCACATAGCAGCACGGCCAGCGCCAGGTTTCCCGGTTGATCTCCCAGCAGCATCAACACACCGCCCGCGACAAGTGTCGCGGCCCCGGCGATGCTACCGCTCCAGCCCATGAGCGTTCCGCGCCGACGCTTGGCAATGGTCTTACCCATAACATCTTTGCTGGCAATAGAGGAAAGACCCCGTGCCAGTGACAGAGCTATCAGGACGATCAAGACAGCGGCCCCGCCCACGCTGCCACTACCGGTCAACGCTAGCCCGGCGAGGGCAAAGGCCGCGACTGCCTGAAGTATCGCTCCCATTACCCATACGCCCTTGCGCTTGGGCTTCAGGCGAATAAAGCCCGCCACAAATATCTGAGGCAGCAGGGCACCCGCTTCGCGAATAGGCACCAACAGTCCGATCATCCACACCGGCGCGCCAATAATTCCCATCAACCAGGGTAAGACCAGCCGTGCGCTTGATAGCTCATCGGCCAACTTATTGCCTAGCGAGGCCCACAAATGCAGAAAGAAATTACGCGGCTGTTCATTGCATGCTCCTTCGGGTATGTCATCACAGAGGCGGCTATCCTCATCGCCTGTCAGCCATTCAAAAAGACGCGACTGAGAAACATCATGTTCGGCCATTAGTGCTCCTTGGCGGTTACTGTCCTGGGGTGACAAAATGCAGTACCACAATGCCATATTATATTGAGCGGGAGCCCAAAAGTGTCACGAATTCAGATTCGTTATTGTACCCAGTGTCAGTGGCTGTTACGCAGCGCCTGGTATGCGCAGGAGCTGCTTTCAACCTTTGGAGAAAGCCTCGATGAGGTAGCGCTTGCGCCTTCCCATGGTGGCACCTTCGAAATTTGGTGTGATGACATATTGCTTTGGGAGCGCAAGCGCGATGGTGGCTTTCCGGATAGCAAAGTGTTAAAGCAGCGCGTTCGCGATCAGATCGAGCCTGACCGTGACCTAGGGCATGTCGACCGATGAGTCAGGATCGCCAGGCTATCCTGTATGGGCTCGGGGCGGTGGCCTTATGGTCGACCGTTGCTACCGCGTTTAAAGTGGGATTGGGTTGGATGAGTCCACTTGAGCTGATGTGGATCGCGGTGCTGGTTTCCTGGCTGCTTATGGGCGGGCTCGTCATTCGGCAGGGCGCAATGAAGCAGGCGCTGAACCATGGCTGGAAAACGGCGCTGTGGGCAGGTGTGATGAACCCGGCGGCTTATTACCTAGTGCTGTTTGCCGCTTACGACCGCCTGCCTGGGCAAGAAGCGATGGCGCTTAACTACACATGGGCGCTCGCCATGGCGTTTCTGGCTGTGCCACTGCTTGGCCAGCGTTTAACGCGCTTTGATGTTATTGCCGGGTTGGTGGCCTATGCGGGTGTTTGGGTTATCGCAACGCGCGGTGCCGTGTTGAATGTTTCGTTTGCCGACCCTTTGGGTGTGTTATTAGCTCTCTCCTCAACACTCTTATGGGCGTTTTACTGGCTACTTAACGCGCGTGACACGCGTCAGCCCCTAGTCGGCCAATGGCAGAATTTTACTGTCGGCCTGCCCATACTGACGGTTTTATTGCTAATCGGCCCAGGTTTTCAATGGCATAGCTGGACAGCTTTCGGGGCAGGGGTCTATGTTGGTTTGTTCGAAATGGGCATCGCCTTTGTCTTGTGGCAGATGGCGGTTCAGCGTGTATCGCGAACAGCTAAAGTCTCGAACCTGATTTTTCTCTCGCCTCCCGTTTCTTTAATGCTGCTCCACTTTGTAGTGGGCGAGCCAATTCTTTCTTCCACGTTTGTGGGCCTAATTTTGATTTTATCTGGGCTGGGACTTCAGCAGTTTCAGTCAGCGTTCGCATGGCCGAAGCCATAAAATAATTTATTTTGTTGGCCATTTTTGAAACACGATGATGTTGAATACTTCTAGAAATTTTCTTTATTACAAATAGGTATTCAATGAATGGATGTTGCAATTGTTAATAGAAATCCGCTTGTTACTTGAATCTCTATAAATTAGGCAATTGTAATTTACTAATTTTACTGTTGAAATGAAGCTGGAATTAGTATAAAAGGCAGCCTTTGCGGCTAGTGTAAAAGTATGGGCGCAAAGCTGAGCAGATAGGGAGGTATTGCTAGACATACTATGACAAAGTTATTATATATTAAGAGGTTATGATAAATAATGAGTGAAAAAGCTAATGCCAATGTCTTAGGTGGGCAGGTCGGTGATCATTTCTCTTATCGTCATTTCGAAACAGGTAGTTCACCTAACGTCGATCATCAGCAACGCTGGAAATTGCTTGAAAGCATTGCGAATCAGGCCCCTGGATTATCACAGAAAGGGCTAGAGCCTCTTGCATCAGCGATTAAGCCTTCTTACCTTTCTCCGGTAGCCCTTGAGAAAGATTCTTTGCACGTTCAAGAAAAGCGAGCAGAACCTGTGCAAAGCGTGGACAGTTCAAGTATTCATGATGGCACCAAGCGAACCTCTCCACTATCTACATCCTCTCAAAAGCCTCCCTTTGATCATCTTTTTAAAGCTTATAGTGGCAGTGTTGAAGAACCAGAGCATAACGATCATAAAAAAGCTTCTTTAAAGTCACTATTAAGGCAAATCAATTCATGACGCTTATTTGTATCGCTTCTCCTAAAGGTGGCGTTGGCAAAACTACATTAACTGCGAACCTTGCCTACACACTCCAGCGTTTAGGGTTAAACGTAACGGTCATTGATTTTGATAGCCAAGATGCACTCAAGCTTCATTTCGGTATTCCTGTTAATGATACGCAAGGCTATGTAGCCCATGCAGGTACCTCGGCAGACTGGCGGCATCTGGTGCGTTCAACACCTAGCGGTATTAATGTTTTGGCGTATGGTCACTCCACTTATGAAGAGCGATATAATTTTGAAAGCTTTCTCATAAATAAACCGGAGGCCTTCAAGCAAGCGCTGCAAGGGCTTTGCAAATCGCCTGGCGATATTGTATTAGCTGATTTACCCCCGGGGCACTCTGGATCGCTCCATGCTGTGTGCAGGCTAAAACCGCTTTGCGTGACAGCGCTTTTAGCTGATAGCGCGTCGCTTGCCGTGTTGCCTACCATTGAAAATAAAAGTTTTTACCCTGCAAGTGTTGAAGGGCATATTTACTACGTTATTAACCAGCTGGATTTACGCAATGAGCTAAGTAATGACGTTTACGGATTGCTAAAAAAACGGTTAGGCGCTTCTCTTTTAGGTGCAGTCCATCGTGACGCAGCGGTTTCCGAAGCCCATGCACAACAAATTTCAATTTTGCAATACGCCTATACGTCAGCAGTAGTTAATGACTTGGAAGTCATCGCACACAATATTATGCGATTACTCCCAGATGTTTTAGCGACACAACCGCTCTCGAGAGCCAAACAATGAAAAGCTTGCTGTATAAAAGCTGGGTTTTATTGCTGCTGCTGATCTGCTTGCCCATTCTGGCGATGGTAGTTTCTACGCCAATGACTATCCATAATCAGTTAATCTTCGGTTTGATGACCGCGCTTTTGCTTCTTGTAATGGGACAGGTCGCATCTAAACGAATGCGCCTGGGCATGGCGCTACTCACCACTATAACCGCAACCCGCTATATTTACTGGCGAATAACAGAAACACTGATTACAGAGCCTGGTCTGGAAGCCTTTTTAAGCTTTGGCTTATTAACGGCTGAGTGCTACGCATGGCTGGTATTGGTGTTGAGTTTTTTTCAGGCGGCCTGGCCCTTGGAAAGAAAAGTGGTGCCGCTTCCCAAGGATATAAGCCAGTGGCCGTCAGTAGATGTTTATGTACCTACTTATAATGAAAGCCTGGAAGTTGTCCGTGATACGGTGTTAGCCGCACAAAATTTAGACTACCCAGCAGATAAATTAAATATTTATTTGCTGGATGATGGAAAACGCGCTGAGTTTGGGGCATTTGCTTCTCAAGCGGGTGTTGGTTACATAACGCGTTCAGATAATAAGCATGCAAAAGCCGGTAACTTGAATAATGCCTTAACGCGTACAGCTGGCGAATTAATCTGTATTTTCGACTGTGATCACATTACCACCCGAGCTTTTTTACAGGCGACAACAGGCGCTTTTTTAGTTGATGATAAGTTGGCGCTTATTCAAACACCGCACCACTTTTATTCGCCAGACCCGTTTGAGCGAAACCTGGTAAGTGGCCGAGAAGTGCCGCATGAAGGCGAACTTTTTTATGGGCCAATACAGAAGGGGAATGACTACTGGAACGCTACCTTTTTCTGTGGTTCTTGCGCCGTTATCCGGCGCAGCGCGTTAGAAGAGATCGGTGGTTTTGCTGTTGAAACAGTCACCGAAGATGCACATACGGCGCTTAAGTTGCAGCGTAAGGGGTGGGCAACAGCTTATCTGGGAATTCCACTTGCCGCTGGTTTAGCCACAGAGCGGTTGGCTCTGCATATTGTGCAACGTGCTCGCTGGGCGCGTGGCATGACACAAATATTAAGGCGTGATAATCCTCTTTTAGGCAGGGGGCTAACCCTTCCTCAGCGTTTATGCTATTTAAGTGCCATGCTGCATTTTCAGTTTCCACTGGCACGGTTTGTATTTTTAACCGCGCCACTCGCCTATTTGCTCTTTGGCCTTAATATTATTGAGGCTTCTCCAGCGTTGGTTGCTGCCTACGTAGTACCTCACTTATTTGCGGTTATCTATACCAACGCAAAACTAGTAGGTGAGTATCGCTATACCTTTTGGAATGAAATTTATGAAACAGTACTGACGTTCCATTTGTTGAAGCCTTCTATTGTGACGCTTTTTAATCCAAATCGCGGAAAGTTTGATGTAACCGAAAAAGGTGGGTTATTGGAGCGTAGTTTTTTTGATTTTAATGTGACTCGCCCTCATCTTTTTTTACTGGGCCTTTTAGCGGCAGGTGTCATCTGGAGTGCTATTCGCGTGGTATGGTGGGACCCAAGTAATGCGCATTTAAATGCGTTACTTTTCAACGTGGCATGGGCTTCATTCAGCGCCTTGTTTTTAATGGCGGCGGTGGCCGTAGGTAACGAACAAAAGCAAGTACGTGAGTACGTTAGGATTAATTT
Source organism: Vreelandella populi (assembly GCF_003989825.1). Classification (GTDB taxonomy): domain Bacteria; phylum Pseudomonadota; class Gammaproteobacteria; order Pseudomonadales; family Halomonadaceae; genus Vreelandella; species Vreelandella populi. Next base: position 20,769 of record NZ_RZHE01000006.1, on the reverse strand, counting down.
AGTGCGTCCGGCAATCCTGCACCTAGAAGGTGGTTATACGTTATCGACTAACACCCAAAATCTTTCAATGGGCGGAATGCAGTTAGGTGCCGTTAATGGCTTTTCAGAGGGGGCGCATATAGATTTTGTTGAGATGACGTTCGATGAGAACCCAGTGCTATTTCCTGTGCATCTGGTAAGTCGTGACGCACAACACATTCGTTTGAAATTTGGTCGTTTAAGTATCGTTCAGCGCCGTCAGTTGGTTAAATTGGTAATGGGGCGAGCTGATGCTTGGATACAAAAGCGCAGTCATCCCCGCGATCAGCCCATTCGTTCCATGTGGACAGTCATTCGTGCTGTTTTAGGACTTTTCTTTCAGCGCTGGAAAGAGCGCCGGCTATTCGCCGGAGGTCCTGCAATAGCAAAGCCTCATCGGAAAGGGGCAGCTGAAGATACTGCGAGCTCATCTGCAAAAGCCGCTAAGATAACAGCCTCAACCTGGCTATGGCGAGCGGTGCTGGTCAGTTTGATTATTGTGGGCGTCCTGTCGACCCAACGGGCATGGAGCCAGACGGCTGTTAACACGCCGGATAGCGCGCACTCTTCATGGCTTGACTCGCTGACTGACAACGCACGCATATTACCTGACGTTGCGGTCGATACTCAGGGTGGGCTTGCATTTACGGCACCGGCTCTTACTAAAACACACCGCTTTTCGCTAACCCCCGCTTTTAATGAGGAAATAGTTCAGTCATTGCGTTTGCAGGGTAACGGCGCTCAAGCGGGGCTAGACTTTTCGCTACGTCGTGATGAAGTGGCGACTAACGCTACCTTAACACTGCGCTTAAGGTACTCCGATGCATTGCTAGAGGGACTTAGCCGTTTGAACCTAAGTCTTAACGGTATTGAACTACAGGTGATTGAACTTGACCGGTTTAATGCTCAGGAGCTGAAGGTAGATATCGCCATTCCTCCTGCGCTGATTGTGACCTATAACACTTTGCTGCTGAATATAACGGGCCAAACGCTTGAGCAATGTAACAATTTGCTCAGCGAAGATATCTGGCTGGAAGTGTTACCCGGGTCTTCAATGGAAATAGAGGTACAAGCGCTTCCCCCCGTTACGGGGCTGGAAGCATTGCCTACCCCGTTTTTTGATGAAGCAGATTTGGAACGCTTGGTACTGCCATTGGTATTGCCTATTGCTCCTTCTGAAACCTTGTTGCGCGCCGGAACTGCGCTGACCTCGCATTTTGCTGTACTGGCAGATTTCAGAGGCGCCGACTTCCCTGTACATCACAACCTGATACCGGACCAGCATGCGCTGGTGATAGGCACGCCCGAGCAAATGCCGTTAGGCATCGATCTGCCGCAAATCAACGGACCGACCCTGTTGCAACAGGTAAATCCTAATAATTCGATGTACCGTTTATTGGTTGTGACTGGTCAAACAGAACAAGAAGTAAACGCTGCTGCGCGATACCTGGCCCTTCAAGATTCAGATTTGACAGGCAGCATTGAGCAGGTAAGCGCCCCATCTGTAGCACCTAAAAACGCCTACGACGCCCCTAAATGGCAGGCGCTTGATGAACCCATTTACCTTACCAGTATGGCGAGTGAAGACGCGTTGAAAGGCGAGGGCGTTCGCCCCCCCCCGCAGCGCTTTAGCTTTCGCTTGCCGCCAAATATGTATTTATGGCCAGGTGATGATGTCACGCTGAAGCTAGGCTATGAATTTCCTTATGGAGAGTGGCTCAATGAGCGAGATTCGCGTTTGGAAGTGGGTCTTAACGGCACCTATCTCGGCTCTTTATCCGTTGAAAAGCGCTCGCTTGCCTGGGAAATATGGCGCCTATTAGGCAATGATATCCGTTCTAATGAAGCGACCCTGCGTGTTCCCTCTGAACAGCTCTACGGCAATAACCAGCTCGATTTCTTTTTCAATATGGCCGTTAATCTACCAGAGGAAGGGTGTGACTTGGGGCTACCTAATCGCATTGAAACGCGCCTTTACCCCGACTCGTATTTAGATGTGCGTGACGCGCAATATTTTGCAGCTTTGCCGGAGCTTTCATACTGGTGGAATGTCGGCTTTCCATTCACTCAGTGGGCGGATTTATCCCAAACCACCCTGTTACTGCCTGACGAGCCTAATACAGCCGAGATGAGCACAGCGTTTGGATTAATTGGCCGTATGAGCGCTGCTACCGGTTATCCAGGGCTGGAGCTTGAGATACATAAAGGTTTGGCTCTAAACGAGAATATGGTGGATCGCGATGTACTTGTAGTTGCCCAGGCGACGCAATTAGAGCAAAGCGAACTCAATCGTCAATTGGGTCCTTTTAGCATTCAGCAAGACACACTCCGTGTAGCGCCACTAGATTTAAAGAGCCGCTTAAACCTGTTGGCCCAGACGCGTCTGGGAAGCGACGTCGAGCGTGTACGTAACTGGTTAAGGGGCCAGACACCCGATCAAATAGTAATGGGTGCACGCTCTCCCCTTAATAAAGAACGCAGTATCGTTGTGGCTACGGCGTTTGGCGCTGACGAACTACGCGCGTTACCTGCACTCATGGATCGGCCACAGGTGAGCCGCCAGGCTGTCGGAGATTTGGTTTTGATGGGACCTGATAATCAGGTTAATGCGTTTGAGGTAGGATCGCGCTCAGTTCGTGGAGAAATGCCCTGGTATCGACTAGTGCGTTGGTATGCTGGCCAATACGTTCTTCCCATGCTGTTAGCAATGGGGCTAATCGTAATTTTGATAGCAGGGCTACTTTATGGCGCCCTAAAAAATCGAGCACAGCGTCGAATGGGTAGTGATAACAACATCGAGAACAGGGAATAACATGCACCGACCTATCACTGCCCCTAAAAAACTGACAAAGCGCTTACTATTGAGCGCGATGGCATGTTATGCCCCCTGTATAACGGCATGGGCACAAGAGGGATCCTTACAAGATAATTCTCTACAAAACGGCGTTCAACAGAATGGTGCTCAAAATGCTTTGGAAACGTTACTGAACCAAGCCGATTTCTGGCAGCAAAACCAGCGTCCTGATTTAGCCAGACAAACGCTCGAACGCTATCTGGCCGGGCGCCCAAATGATCCGGAAGTGCTCTATCGTCTGGCGCGCCAGGCCCTGAATGACAATCAAGCGTCAGATGCCGATCAGTGGGTAAGTCGCCTGGAGCAGGCCGCGCCGAATAGTCCCTATTTAACTGAGCTTGATCAACTAAGGCAGGGGCAAACTCTAAATGTCGAGCAGCTTAACCGCGCACGTCAATTAGCAAATGCCAACCGTTATGAAGAGTCGGCAGCTGCTTATCGCGAATTATTTGAGGGGGCTACACCGCCACGAAGTCTTGCTATTGAGTATTATCAAACACTGGCGGGCGGCAGTGATGAGCATTGGCGTCAGGCACGTGATGGATTGCGGCAACTGGCTAATAATGCTCCTCAAGATGCAGCGTTAACGCGCGCTTTGGGAGAGGTGCTGACCTATCGTGAAGGTACACGACGAGAGGGTATTGAGCGCTTGGCGCAGCTGAGCCAGCGTGGCGGGCCGCAAGCGGCTAATGCCCGAAACTCTTGGCGCCAAGCCCTGCTTTGGCTGGATGCGACGCCCGCTGATGAGGCACTTTACCAAGCTTATCTCCAAGCGAACTCGGAAGATCGCGATGTTGCCGCCCGCTTTGAGCAATCCACGGTTCAGAATACACGTGCCTCCGGGTTTACCGCTCTGGAAGCAGGCCAGCTAGGTAACGCCGAACAAGCATTCCGCCAGGCGTTGGAGGAAAACCCGCAAGATGCTGAAGCTAAGGCAGGATTAGGCCTACTGCTACTGCGCCGCCAGCAGTTTGCCCAAGCCAGGGATCTATTGGCAGAAGCGATGGACCAGGCGCCTGAGCAGCGTGAGCAGTGGAGTGCTGCGTATCAAAGCGCGTCTTTTTATGCGCGATTAGGCGCGGCGCGACGTCTAGCCCAAGCTAACAATCTTGAGCAAGCGCTCACGCAAGTAAGACCCCTGACCCAGCAAAGCGGTGACGCCGGACGGGCTGCTCGCCTGCTGGAAGCCGATATCCTGCGCCGCCAGCGTAGGTTGGATGCTGCCGAGCAAGCGTATCGTGCGCTTCTGGAAAGTCGTCAAAATGATGTGGAAGCGCGAGTGAGGCTGGTGCAAGTGCTGTCTGAAAAGGGCAACTGGTCAGAAGCGCAACAAATTGCTCAAACGCTGCCAGACGGCGCTCGTTCCCAGATCAGCGGTTTGACCAGTACGCAGGTAGAAGCGTTACGTGCCCAGGCACGTCAGCAGGATAACGTTGGCGCGGAAGTTAATCTGCGTCAGGCATTGGAATTGGAGCCTAACAATCCGTGGGCACGTCTTGATCTGGCGCGGCTATTGGTAGAACAGTCCCGACCTGATGAAGCCCAGGCGTTAATGGCATCATTTTCGGGTACGAACGCAACGCCTGAACAGCGCTATGCCGCGGCGCTGTTTGCATCAGAACAAGACCGCTGGACGGATACTCTGCGGTTATTATCCAGCATTCCGTCCGCTAACCTGACAGCGGAAATGAGCTCGCTTCAGCAGCAGGCGCAAATCCAGCAGCCTTTAACCCAAGCGCTTGCACAGCTGGAGCAAGGCAATCGTACTGTCGCCATTAGCTCCTTGCAGCAACTATACCAGCGCTATGGCGATTCTGACCTAACGCCCTCTCAGGTGAGTCAAATTGCTAGCGCTTTATCGCAAGCAGGGGCTAATGATGAAGCCTTGCGCTGGGTGGAGCGGGATATGGCTCGCGGCTTTGATGAACAAACGCCCAACAGCTATATCAACCATGTGTTAGTGATGGCTCAGGCAGGCAGGCCTGCTGCCGCTCGCCAATTGCTTGACCGCTTAACTGCTTCTTCTCAATGGCGAGAAGACCGGGATGCGGTAGGCGTAGAGCGTGGTCTTGCCATTATAGAGGCGGACCAATTACGTCAAAGCGGGCGGCTAGCCAGTGCTTATGATCGGCTTGCCGAGTCCCTTCGACAGACGCCTGACGATGAAGGTCTGTTATTAGCCATGGCGCGCTTATACGAAGATGGTGACCGCCAGGCACAAGCGGAACAGATTTATACCTATACGCTGACCCGTCATCCTGATAGCCAGCAGGCGTTGAAAGGTGCTGTCCAAAGCGCGTTGTCTAATAACCGACCACGCCAGGCGAGCCAACTGCTGAATCGTTACTCACCAGAGCAGCCCACAGCCGATATGTGGCTGCTCCGTGCTCAAGTCGCCCGGGCTAATGGAAACAGCCGCGAAGCCTTGACGCTGTTGAGCCAGGCACGACAGCTCCTGGGAACAGCAGAAGATGGAGCGCTCACGCTTGCTCAAGGCAATAACCCGTTTACTGACCGTACGCGCGCTAGCGCTACCACTGCCACGCAGCGTCCTAATTGGTTGCCAGGAACTACGCGTGAGGTGGGAACAATATTCGCTTCTGAGCCAGCCAATACACCACCGACCACTGCACAGCGAATTGACGAACTGGCAAAAGAGATACGTCGCGAACGGGCGCCGAAGGTAACTACAGAATTTGTCTTTAATTTACGCGATGGAGAAAGTGGCTTAAGTCAACAGGACCGCATCGAAGCACCGATCGGTTTTTCCTTTATACCGTATGGGGAAGGCCGTTTTGAAGTGGAGGTAACACCTACGCTTGTATCATCAGGCACGCCAGAAGGCGATGCCTTGCGCCGCTTTGGACGTAGCGGGCTGGCGGAAAGTGCGGCAGTGTTGAATCAGTCATTAGGGGGCGTAACTGCCATATTGGATAATATTCAGTCCAATGTAGATGGCTACTTTGCCGCCTTGAACCGTTTACAGGCCGCCCCTAATGAACAAGAAGAAATTCGCCTGACAGCAGAGCTTGAGGAAGCGAGACGCTTTTATGAAAGTGCCCTGGCACGTAATCCGCTGTATGAGGCAGGCTTGACCGTTGATGATCTAACGCAAGAGCAGCGTGACTTGTTTAATCGGTTCCTGGCGGAAAGCAGCGTTGATTTTGATTCGCTGGGTCTGGATGGCTCCTCACCCGCGGCATTTGTGGAAAGTCGCCAGCAGATTGAGCAAGCGCTGGCCGGGATTCAAGGGCGTCTACAGGCCACTGCGCGGGCAGCAAGCCCTGACAGTTTGCGGGACAGTGGAACTGGTTTAGCACTTAGCTACGAGAACGAGGATGTTTCCCTTGATATCGGTAGCACCCCTTTAGAGTTTGAAGAAACTAACATGGTGGGCGGCATTAACTGGCGCCCACAGATTAGTGAAAATACCTCGTTATCCTTTACCGCTGAACGCCGAGCTATCAAAGATAGCGTTCTGTCTTATGCAGGTGCCTACGATACTTACAGTGGGGACTCGTGGGGTGGCGTGGTACGCACCGGCGGCCGCGCGGGGGTTAATTATGATACCGATGCTGGTGGCCTTTATGCCGACATTGGCGCTTATCGTTATACCGGGCATAACGTTGCGGATAACCAGTCCTATGACTTGTCGCTGGGAGGATATGCGCGACCGATCAATAATGAACGCCGTCAGTTGCAAACCGGCGTACATATTTCAGCGATGGCATTTGATGATGACCTAAGCCACTTTACGTATGGCCATGGCGGTTATTTCAGTCCTCAGGATTATGTGAGCGTCGCCTTCCCGATCAACTACCGTGAAAATATTAGTGATCAATTGACCATCGGCGGGTACCTAGCCCCTGGCTTTCAAAGCTATAGCACAGACGACAGTGATTACTTCCCCACCGACCCAGAGTCTCAGGCACTGCTAGATGTATTTGCAGCATTAGGGGCCACACCAGCCTCACGCTATGCGGGGGAAAGCGAGAGCGGTGTAGGGCTTTCATTGGGTGGTGCCATGGAGTATCGGATGACTCCCGATCTCTCACTCGGTGGTCGCGTAGATTTCAATAGTTTTGGTGATTATAACGACACATCCGCCAGCGTATTTATGAACTACACCTTTGGAGAGAGCGGTGAGCGAGCCAGATAATCATATTCAGCATGTGGCGTATTACGCCAACCGGCACTGTAGCCGCCAGTGGAGTCTTTTTCTAGAGCTGGTTTTTGATGAGCTCTTAAGTAGCGCTGGCCAAGAAGGGGCCTCAGGATTTTTACGTCATATTGGCGGTCGAATAGCGGCTGAGCTGCCCATTGGCGAGTGCGATACATTAGAGCATCTTGAAAAAGTGATTAATGACATACTCAGTCAACTGGACTGGGGGTATGTCACTATCGCAGCCGATAATCAAAAAATGCGCATTTGCCATATCGCTTGCCCGGTGCCAGGGTCATCGCCTGAACGTATTGAAGCTAGCCTGTTGGCCATGTCAATGGTGCTGGAAGAGCTTTATAAAACGTGGTTGCAGCAGCAAGGGGGGGAAGTGGATGTACCGATAGCGTGCATAAGTCGCCGTGTAGAGCAGCGCGAGTGTACTTTCCTTTATGGTCGTTAGCATTAGCAGTGCCTTGCCTTTAAAAGCTGCTTTATCAAGGAGTTTACTGAACATGCTGAGCCGAGCAGTATGGGGGGCCGGATTGGCCTTATGTATTTTGCTAAGTGCTTGTTCTGCTCAGGCTGATCCGGCCTGGGATGCTTATCGTGAACGCTTTGTTAGTGGTGATGGCCGAGTGATTGATACAGGCAACCGTAATATTAGTCATTCGGAAGGCCAAGGGTGGGGGATGATGCTAGCCCAGCACTACAATGATCAAGAAACATTTGAAGAACTATGGCAGTGGACCCGTCGTCACCTTGGCCGACGCGATATGTCACTGTTTTCGTGGCGATATGATCCAAACGATAAGCCTCATGTGCGCGACCTCAATAACGCGACCGATGGCGACTTGTTTATTGCATGGGCGCTGCATTTAGCTGCAGAACGTTGGAATGATGCCAACTATGCCAGCGCCTCGCGAAGTATTCGAGGTGCTATTGTTGAGAACCTGACTACTGAGGTCGCCGGTTATCAGCTATTGCTACCTGGGGTAGAGGGATTTCGGCGTACCAATGAGGCTGACATCAACCTCTCTTACTGGTTTATACCCGCATTACGTGACTTCGCTGAATTGGAGCCCGATGAGCCGTGGCAACAGTTGATTGATGATGGCGTTACTTTGCTGGATAAAGCACGTTTTGGGGCTTATTTATTGCCTACTGACTGGGTCGAGATCAATCAGCAGGGAAACGTAACGCCTGCTGCCAATTGGCCGCCTCGATTCAGCTTTGATGCCGTACGTATTCCGCTTTATTTCGTATGGGGCGGGCGTGACGACGCCAGTGGTGTAGGTAGTATCACCGCATTTTGGAATGATCCAGCCCATCAGCCAGCCTCAGCCTGGATTGATGTAGTTAGCGGTGAGCGTGCTGAGTACGCTATTTCACGAGGCGTTGATGCAATCAGAGCGTTTTCAAGCGGCGAGACCTTACCTAACGCTATGCCATCCCCTGAGGATGACTACTTCTCGGCAACGCTTCTACTGCTTGCCCATATGGCCAATGACATGCGCCCCTAAGCGGGGCGCTGCTAAATGCTCTCAGTCTATCGATGCCTGATAGTCACTGCCCAGCAGAGGTTCAAGCTCAGGCCATACGTTATCTAAAATAATCGCCTGTGCCTCGGCGGTGGGGTGAATTCCATCGCTTTGCATGAGCTGTTCGTTAAGCGCTATGCCTTCCAGTAAAAAAGGAACAAGTGGCACGTCATACTCCTCTGCCAGCGAGTAATAGACGCCGGTAAAGGCATCCCGGTAGGCTTGGCCGTAGTTGGGTGGAATATCAATTCCCAACAGCAATACCTGAGCATCGGCTTCTTGGCTTTGCTCGATCATATCGGCCAGGTTGGTGCGCATTTGATTGGGTGCCAGCCCGCGCAGGCCATCGTTACCGCCCAGCTCAAGGAGGACGATATCGGGCTGCTGCTTGTCTAGAATATCGCTAAAGCGCTGTAAGCCGCCGGAAGTCGTCTCGCCGCTGATGCTGGCGTTCACTACGTTTGCCTGATTGCCCAGGCGCTCTTCCAAGAGCGTTACCCAGCCCTGTTCGCGCTCGATACCGTAGGCGGCGCTTAGGCTATCGCCCATAATGAGCAGGGTGGGGCGCTCGTTTGCGTTGATAGTTGGGGCGCTTAAGGTGACTATCAGAACCACCAGATAGCCGGTTACCATGCGGTTAAGTTTTTGCCATGTCACAGGGATGCTTCGCTTCATGCCTTACTCCTCAGATAAAGCTGCACAGTCTTCTACCGCCGGTACGTCATCACAAACGGCCAGCCAGCCCAACACGGACCGTATAGCCAATGACAAGGTTCCTTCTATGCCTTCCAGTCGGCCTGTACTACATGCTGAAAGGCTGAGCAAAAAAGTGACTAGCGGTGAGCGAACGCTAACAATACTACACGAACTTTCATTAAGCGTAGCAGCCGGGGAAAGCGTCGCCATTTTAGGCAAAAGCGGGGCGGGGAAGTCGACCTTGCTGGGCCTGTTAGCTGGGTTGGATACGCCGAGCGACGGCGAACTCAGACTATTTGGACAGCCGCTTAGCCGGTTGGATGAGGACGGGCGCGCGGCATTAAGAGCCGGCCGGGTAGGCTTTGTATTCCAGAATTTTCAGCTGTTGCCGACCTTAAGTGCGTTGGAGAATGTGCTGCTGCCGTTGGAGCTCTCACCGAGGGCAGGTGAAGATCAAATGGCCAAAAGCTGGCTGGCAAAAGTGGGGCTGGAAGAGCGTATCGACCATCTACCCAAACAGCTTTCCGGCGGTGAGCAGCAGCGGGTAGCCATTGCGCGCGCCTTTGTCACTGATCCTGAGCTAGTGTTTGCCGATGAACCGACAGGTAACCTGGACGCTGATACCGGCGCTCAGATTATTGATCTGCTGTTTACCCTAAATCGCGAAGCCGGCACCACGCTGATTCTGGTAACCCATGACCATGCCTTGGCCCGTCGTTGCGATCGCTGCTTACAGTTGGACCAAGGCAGACTCATGCCCTTTGCTTCCTCTGATTTCAACGCGGCAGGAGGAGGACAATGAGTGATATACCCTGGCGGCTAGCGGCCAGAAGCCTGAAGCGCGATTTACGCTCTGCCGATGTGCGCGCCCTTTTTGTTGCGCTGGTGCTGGCAGTGGCGGCATCCACCATGATTGCCTTTTTTCTCGACCGCCTTGAACGTGGCCTTGAACGTCAGGCAGGACAAATGCTGGGCGGGGATTTAGTGCTGGAACAGCGCAGTCCTTTTTCAGACGCATTACGCACTACGCTGGAAGAGGCCGGATTTACGCTTAGTGACCAAGTTGGTCTGGTATCGATGATTAGCCTGGGGGATCGTTTTCAGCCCGCAAGTCTTAAAGCGGTTGATGATGTTTATCCTCATTACGGCGTATCCCGCGTCGATCTAGGCCAGGGGACTGAACAGATAGCGTTTGGTCCGTCTGCGGGGGAAGCCTGGGCAGACCCGCGCCTGGCGGAACTGATTGAGATAGAGCTGGGTGATCGTGTGCAGGTTGGCCAAACCGAGCTCACTATTACCGGTATTGTCGAGCGGGAAGCTGACCAGTCCGGCGGCTTTGGTAATTTTAATCCTCGCCTGATGCTCAATACGGCGGATTTGGAGGCGACGGGGCTTGTTCAGGATGGCTCGCGAGTTGAGTTTGAGCTATTGGCCGCAGGCCCCCCGCAAGCGCTTGACCAGGTGCAGGAACTGCTCGGCGAGCTGCGCCGTGAAGGGGTAGAGGTACGCGATGTGCGTGTTGATCGCCCGCAGTTGGGCAATGCGTTGCAGCGGGCAGATAGCTACCTGGGGCTTGCCGGGCTTGCTGCCGTGCTGTTGGCAGGTGTGGCGGTTGCTATGTCGGCGCGCCGCTACGTAGAGCGCCATCTGGATACCGCTGCACTGCTACGCTGCTTTGGAGCAAGTCAGCAGCAGCTTGTCATACTATTCAGTATTCAACTGATCGGGCTTGCGCTAATAGCGTCCTTCATCGGTGCATTGCTGGGGCTTGCCGGTCAGGCGGTTCTGCTACGCCTATTGGCCAGCTTTTTCCCCATGACACTACCGCCTCCCGGCGTGACGCCTCTATGGCTTGGCATACTGACAGCCCTAGCTGTGTTAGTGGGGTTTGCAGGCCCTACGCTTTTGCGCATCAAACAGGTGAGCGCGCTCAAGGTGTTGCGCCGTGAGCTAGATCCCATGCCGCCTGCTGCCTGGCTGGTGGTAGCGGTAGCGGCTATCGTATTTGGCGGGCTTTTATGGCTGTATTCAGGAAGTTTGCCTTTGGCCATTGCCTTGCTGCTGGGCGGAGCCGTTCTATTAGGTGCCTTGTGGGGCGTAAGTGCGCTTCTTCTGAACGCCGTGCTGCATGGAATCAAAAAAATAACCGGCACCGGGGAGTGGTCACAGGCACTTCGTTTGGGCGCGCGTCAGCTAGCTCGCCGACGCCAGGCGGGCGTCGGTCAGCTATTGGCGTTTTCGGTCACGTTCTTCGCCATGGCAATGATTGTACTGGTGCGTGGCGATCTTCTGTCAACCTGGCAGGCCCAGTTGCCTGACGACACACCCAATTACTTTGCGATCAATATTCAACCTTCGGAGCGCGATGCCTTTGAGCAGGCGGTCGCGCCCCGTGTGGATACGCAAAGCACACTTTACCCCATGGTACGCGGGCGGATTACAGCGATAAATGAACAGTCGCCAAGAGATGTAGTGCCTGAAGACGCCCGGGGAGACGGCTCACTGCGCCGAGAGCTTAACCTGACCTGGCAGGCTGAGCTGCCAGAAGGCAATCAGGTGGTTGCCGGTGAATGGTTCTCCAGCGAAACACCGATGAATGAACCACAGGGCTGGTTAGGCGCGGTGGATGCAACGCCGCAGGCTGAGATCGTACCTATCTCCGTGGAAGAGGGCTTGGCTCGCCGATTAGGGCTGGCCCTCAACGATACGATGACCTTTTCGGTAGGCGGCGACGAGCTAACCACGCGTATTACCAGCTTACGCAGCCTTAACTGGGACAGCTTCAAGCCTAACTTCTTTGTAATTTTTCCCCCTGGCGTGCTTGAGCAGTTTGGCCATAGCTATATCACCGCGTTTCATTTGTCTGATGAAGAGCAGGGGCTAATACGCCAACTGGTCAGTGATTTCCCCGGCGTATCGTTGCTAAACGTGGATGCGATTCTCGGCCAGGTGCGCGATGTGTTGGCGCAAGTGACTCGGGCAATAGAGCTTGTATTGTTACTGGTACTGCTTGCTGGTATCAGCGTGTTGTATGCCGCCCTGACGGCCAGCCAGCCGGTGCGTGCTCATGAAAGCGGCTTGCTACGTGTCTTTGGTGCGGGTAATCGGATGATTTCCCGAATACAGGGAGCGGAGTATGCGCTGTTAGGGTTTGCCAGCGGTTTAATGGGCGCGGTACTCGCCGAAGTGGCAACCGCCGCGCTCTACATTTACTGGCTAGACTTAACGCCTCGGCTGCACATTACGCTTTGGCTGACCTTGCCTTTAGGAGGCGCGCTACTGATCGGCGTTATTGGCCATGCGCTTTCGCGCGGGCTGCGCCGCCAGGCACCCGCGGCCAGTTTGGGTTTATTAGGCGAAGCCTAAATTAATCGCTGGGCGAAGCTGACATCTTCAGCCCAGCGGTTCCTTCCAGATCCATCATGAGCGGCATTCATAGCCTACCTGATACGGATGCGATGAAAGTCGTCTCAGGCTACGTTATGATAGCGGCCTGATTTCTTCCATGACCGATCCTTATCTACGAGGTTCCCCGCCAATGTTCAGCCGCGATATGACAATTGCCGGATTTGATGATGCGCTGCTTGATGCCATGCAAAAAGAAGTGGCCCGTCAAGAAGCCCACATCGAACTTATTGCTTCCGAAAACTACGCAAGCCCGCGCGTAATGGAAGCCCAAGGCAGCCAGCTGACCAATAAATACGCTGAAGGCTACCCAGGCAAGCGCTACTACGGCGGCTGCGAGTTTGTCGATATCGCTGAAAACCTCGCGATTGACTATGCCAAGGAACTGTTCGGCGCAACCTACGTAAACGTACAGCCGCACTCTGGTTCCCAGGCTAACAGCGCCGTATTTTTAGCCCTGGTCAAGCCGGGCGACACCATTCTGGGCATGAGCTTGGATGCCGGTGGTCACCTGACCCACGGCGCCAAACCCAACTTCTCCGGCAAGCAGTACAATGCGGTTCAGTACGGTTTGAACGAGCAAGGCCTGATCGATTATGACCAGGTGGCCGAGCTTGCCCGTGAGCACAAGCCCAAGATGATTATTGCCGGTTTCTCGGCCTATTCTCAGGTGATTGACTGGGCCAAGTTCCGCGAAATCGCCGATGAAGTTGGCGCTTACCTGCTGGTCGATATGGCCCACGTGGCAGGCCTCGTCGCTGCTGGCGTTTACCCCAGCCCCTTGCCTCATGCCCATGTAGTGACGTCAACCACCCATAAAACGCTGCGCGGCCCGCGTAGTGGCGTGATCCTTTCAGCTGAAAACGATGCTGATATTGAAAAGAAACTGCAGTCCGCCGTATTCCCCGGTGGCCAGGGCGGCCCCTTGATGCATGTGATCGCCGCCAAAGCGATCTGCTTCAAAGAAGCCATGGCACCTGAGTTCAAGGCCTATCAGCAGCAGGTCGTCAAAAACGCCAAGGTAATGGCGGGCGTGTTTATGGACCGCGGCTTTGATATCGTCTCCGGCGGCACCGAAGACCACCTGTTCCTGCTCTCGTTAATCAAGCAGGGCGTAACCGGTAAAGATGCCGATGCAGCACTTGGCCGTGCGCATATCACCGTCAACAAGAATGCTGTGCCTAACGACCCGCAAAGCCCGTTTGTCACATCAGGCCTGCGTATCGGGACGCCCGCGGTAACCACGCGCGGTTTTGGCGAAGAAGAGTGCCGTCAACTGGCAGGCTGGATCTGTGACATTCTGGATGTGCTGGCTAAAGGCGAAGATACCAGCGAGATTGAAGCCCAGGTGTTGGATAAGGTGGCAGAAGTTTGCGGCCGCTTCCCGGTTTATAAATAAGCGCTGTACTAAAGAAACAGTTCTCCGGCTATGGATAGCCGCAACGCGCGGGAGGCCGAAAGGGCCTCCCGCGTTTTGTTGTGAAAAGATTGTATGGCTATCTTTTGAAAAGAAAGAGCTAATAATAAAGTTATCAATACTTAATAGTTGAAGACTTGGGTCCCACTACTTCAACTTTTTGCTGTTCTTTGGTCCACTTACCTGCAGGCTTGTCGATATACTGGAAATGCTCGTTGGTGAAACTGCCTTGGTTACACGCATGTCGATAAGAGACGCTAGGCACACATGTTTTATCCAGCGTTTTATTGAAAACGCCAGGACCTGTAATATCAAATACATTGGTTGATTCATTCATCTCAATATTGTCACAAACGTTACGAATGAGTCTGGCAAGATTGGGGGTATTAGGTTTACTGGCAATAAAATAATTGCTGAAATCGCCTTGACGCGTAACAACATAAAGCTCATCTCGGTCATAACCCACGGTACTGGCAAGCGGCCAGATCGCATGGGCATCAATATCCAGATAAACACCGCCATGTTGGTTTAGCACGATCAATCGCCAAAGATCTGCTTGAGCAGCTCCAATTTGCAAACGGTCATAGCAAGTGAGTACTTCGTTATCACAATGGGCTGCAATAAACTGGCGTCGCGCATCTGTCATCATAAAGCGGTATTCAAAGCGGGGCGCCATCAGCCGGTTGAACAGGTAATTGAGGTAGACTGGAAGCGTGACCTTATTGGTGAAGTTGGTCTGCCAGATAATGCGTGGAATAGTGGCTTCCCCTTTGGGGTAAAGCCACGGTGCAGCCCGCTCTGGTAAGGTAAACCGCTTGTTGGGTAAAACGGCATGAAAAACATAGCTCAACAGCTTGGTAATATTGGCAAATAGTTTAATTAATCGGCTTGTGCCAACAATAATCGCACTTTTAAAAACAGTTGAGGCGGACATGAAGATTTTCCTGACAGGCAAACATGCCGCTAAGCTAAGCGGCGAAAGCAGCTAGTTTACCAGCCTCCTTGGCCTTCAAGTAGGCTACGCATGTTATTGTCCAGCTTCACGCGAAAATCCGCACTGCCCAACACCATGGCATCGCCTGAGCGTACTACCCGAGTGCTTACGTACAAATAGTCCTGCCCTTGAGCATAGGTACCCATCAGGATAGAGCGTGCGTTATGTTGTGAGCTCAAGCGCTGCACCTGCCGAGAGAGAATCAACTCGCCCACACTTTCTTCAATGAACATGCTGTCACGCATTTTGACTTCGCGTACCTGCATACCCTGCTGGGCAAGAGCTGACGCCATGATCTCAGAGCTGATGCGCCCAAAGGTGGAAGATTGGCTTAGGTTATCGATGCTTACAAAGGTGGCGGCAATCATGGGGCTATAGCGCGTGAGGTCTGGATTGCTGGCAATCATCTGTTGCGCTGCCCTATGGGCCAGCTCGGAAAGGTCAGGCTCAGGTTCTCGCTGCTTATTGTTTGAATTACCCATGGTACTGCAGCCCACTGTGGCCATTAGTAAAAGCCCAACGATGAACAGTCGGCTAATGGATAAGAGCTTACGCGGTTGCAGTACAAAAAATGATGTCAAAGGCATGGCGTTACCAGGTATCAGTGATGGAAACAGTGGGGGTTACCGGTGCGCGATGAACGCGGTGGGGCGCATATTGGCGGCGGTCGCCTGCATTGATGTAATAGATATTCGATGAAGAGTAAAGAATGTGCTCACCGTCAATAATCTGTGTGGTGATAATAACTTCTTCGTTGCCTGTATGGGTCCAGCTACCGCTAACGGCGTCAGCGGCGATGGCGGCAGGAATTAACCCAAGCGCCGGTTCTGCCCATCGGTTGATGGGAATCGTGGCAACAGCAATGCCCGCTGTGAGTGCAGTAAAAGCGCCTGTGGGTGGGCGAATAAAGCCGCGGTCGCGATGTTCGACCACTTCTACACCGATATGTATATTGGCGGTATTAGGTGTCGGTACGGTAGTCAGATTGGCACCGCGTGAGACGAGTTCGCTCGTCAGTAGCGTGCGAAAGCCACGCTCAAACTCGCCGCCGCTATAGAAATGCAGGTCCTGATTATCAGAGTTGGTGATATGCAAATCGCGAAAGCGGACCCGCTCGCGTTGCAAAATATTATTGGCCTCATGGCGGGCTAGCACTTCCCAGTGATGGGCGGCCTGCATGCGCTGCTGTTCTGTATAGGGATAGGTGGTGGCAATGGGCGCCTGCGAGGTGTTGGCGTAGAAACACCCACTTAGTAGCAAGCCTGTAAGTCCTATACTGGCCAAGCGAAATAATTGAGTAGTAAATAAACGGCTTAAGCAGCTATGCACCAGAGGTTCCTTATCGCGTCATAGGGTCTTTGATAGACTAGTTCAGATTTGCCATGCCCAGTAACCATCGGCCATAAGGTTGAGAACTTGAATGAGCGATAACCCGAATGCTTGAAGATCACCGCGGCGGCTCGCGCCATGATTCGCTAATGTCAGCTTATCCCTCTGATGAGAGCGGTAGCGGGTGGATGATTAGCTATATCGATATTATGACACTGCTGGTGGCGCTTTTTGTCATTATCATCGCGGCGGCTGGCGCAACGAACGCTGAAATTTTTCAAGCATCATCAGAGCAGGCATCGTCAGAAGAAATAGCGCAAGAGACAGGTCCTGTGTTTGAAGTGCCGCTTCCCGAGGTGATGGAAAGTGCGATGCAACAGCCAGTTCTAGAGGAGTGGCGCCGTGGCTTGGAGCCTTCTGCAGTTAGTGCAGCGCTGGGAGTGGCCGGCTTGCCCAGGCAAAATCCGCTGCCAGACGCGCCGCCACCCTTGCTGGCACTTGCACGCCTTGAAAGCCCGCCGCCGGTAGACCCTGATGAGCCTTTGATATGGCTTCCTCCGGTAGCTTTGCCCACTCCGTTAGTAGCTGCGAGTAATAGCGCTCCAACTGCCGCGTTAGCGAACTATATGGTGTTACTCACTGATCATCCCCCGGTCAACGTACAGGAAATATCGGTAGACGCCATTAATAGCGCAGAGGCCATACAGGAAGCGTTAGCCGAGCGTGTCGAAACCTCGCCCTACTTGCCAAACCTGGAGGGTGTAGAGGTAACCCGTGTAGCGGAAGGGATCAGTTTGCGGGTACAGGACCAGCTGTTATTCCCTTCAGCAGAGGCAGAGTTAACTAGCGGCGGTTCTTCCCTGGTAGGTAGCCTGTTAGAAACCATACAGCGCTACGAAGGTGAGGTATGGGTAGAAGGCCATTCTGATAGTCAAAACATCAGTACCGATGAGTTCTCTTCCAATTGGGCACTCTCCAGCGCTCGGGCAATTGCGATTGTAGAGGCGTTGGAAGCCGAAGGTGTTG
Organism: Vreelandella populi; assembly: GCF_003989825.1. Lineage (GTDB taxonomy): Bacteria > Pseudomonadota > Gammaproteobacteria > Pseudomonadales > Halomonadaceae > Vreelandella > Vreelandella populi. The sequence goes on along the minus strand of NZ_RZHE01000006.1, from coordinate 3,330 downwards.
CTCCTGAACGCTTGAGGGCTGTTGGCTTGGCGGCGACCCAGCCCCTGGAAGATAACAGCTCGCCAGAAGGCCGGGCGCGTAACCGGCGAGTGGAAGTGGTCATTCATATTGAATGAAAAGCATAAAAAAGCCCGCCGGGGGGGCGGGCCTAAAGCTTGGCTTATTGCAACTCACCGACATCAGGCGAGGGGGGTATACAAAGGTGCCGGTGAGTACAGTTTGAATATAGCTGTAGTGTAGGTTTTTCCAAGTTCTAGTAAGCAGTTTTAGGCCGCCTAGGCGGTTTTGACGCTTTTTTTAATCTTTCTCAATGCGTATCAGGCGCACAACAATAATGCTTTTAGCCAGCTATATTTTATGGACAAGTAGCTTAATTACAGAGTGTTATTTTTTAATAGATTGATAATAAAATAGTTTTTTATTTTTGGTCTAAAAGCTGCTTGTGTACGATAGTGCTTAACGACAACACCCTGAGTTTCTCCAGCCAACAAGAGGCCATGTATGTCTGAGGATGTCAGTACTACATTGCTAGCCGATATATCTGACGCAGAGCGTCGGTCACGTTTGGTACTAACCGATTTAGATGGCTCACTGCTTGACCACCATAGCTACGACTTTTCACCTGCCGCTCCTAGTCTTGCGCGCCTCAAAGAATTAAGGGTGCCGGTCATCCCGGTGACAAGCAAAACGCGAGCAGAGTTATTGCTTCTGCGTGAGGCGTTAGGGCTTACCGCCACTCCTTTCGTCGCCGAAAACGGTGCGATTATTGGCCTGCCGCCTAGTTGGTGCCATGCGCGCCTAGACCGCCCTGGCAATGGGGGAGACGGTGTGGTTATAAAGCACATGGGGGTTGATATTGCCTTTATTCGTGCACGTTTACGGATATGGCGAAAACGTCTGGGCATCAAGTTTACGAGCATGGGTGAGCTGAGCATTCAGGACGTGGCTAAACTGACAGGCCTGGACGAAAAGGACGCTCAGAAGGCACAGCAACGCGAAGGTAGCGAGCCGCTTGTCTGGCAAGATGACGCCGCATCGATTGATACCTTTCGCCTCGCCCTTGAAGGTGATGGCCTTGAACTTACCCAGGGAGGGCGCTTTTGGCACGTAATGGGGCGTTCAGCAGATAAGGGCTGCGCTGTCACATGGTTGATCAAACGGTTTGCTACGTTACGAGGGTGTACGCCGCTCTCATTAGGCCTGGGCGATGGCCCAAACGATATAACGATGCTTGAGGCAGTCGACCAGGCAGTCGTCATTAAGGGGATGCATAAGACGCCTGTAACGCCACATACCTCAGCGTTATATCGAACGAAAGCCGCCGGGCCAAGTGGTTGGGCGGAAGGGATAGCTTACTGGTGGGGCCAGGATAGCCGTCAGTTAAGCGCGGCCAAGCAAGGCGCTGCTATTACTCAATAAAGCCAGGGAGGGAAGCATATGAGTGATTTTCACCAAAATGGAGTGATCACCGATTTTCATAACCTCACGCGTCGCCCCGTTGAGGCGCTAGAAAAGGAGCTTATCCAGTTTGCCAAGCGGCGGCCCATGGGGCTGATCTTGCCGTCACTGTTTTCTGAACTGGAAGGACCTGCGCTATCCAACATAGTGGATGAACTGGCCCAAGTCCCTTATCTAAATGAAATCGTCATTGGCCTGGACCGGGCTGACCGCGACCAGTTTTTATACGCTCGAGAGTTTTTTTCACGCCTGCCACAGCATACCCGTATTTTATGGAATGACGGCCCACGTCTGCGCGAGCTGGACGCAGAGCTTGAAAGCCATGGGCTGGGCGCTCTGGAACCCGGTAAGGGGCGTAACGTTTGGTACTGCGGGGGGTATGTCTTGGCTTCGCACCGCTCAACCGTGGTTGGGCTACATGACTGCGATATTCTTACCTACGACCGAGGGCTTTTGGCACGCTTGATGTACCCGGTTGCGAATCCGCGCTTTCACTATAGTTTTTGTAAGGGGTACTACCCCCGGATTGCCGAAGGTAAACTCAATGGCCGGGTATCACGCTTGCTGGTAACTCCTTTACTGCGTGCGCTTAAAATTGTTTGCGGGCCACTGCCTTACCTGGATTATCTGGATAGTTTCCGCTACCCGCTGTCAGGCGAGTTCGCTATGCGTAGTGAGGTATTGGAAGGCATTCGGATACCCGCAGACTGGGGGCTTGAGATCGGCGTGCTGTCTGAATTACAGCGTAACTATGCCCACCGCCAGCTCTGTCAGGTAGATATTGCTGATGCCTATGACCATAAACACCAGCCCGTCAGTGAACAGGATCCTAGCGGCGGCTTAAATCGAATGAGCCTGGATATTTCCAAGGCACTGTATCGTAAGCTGGCTACCCAGGGCGTGAGTTTTAGTAGCGAAGATTTCCGGACATTAAAGGCCACTTATTATCGGTTGGCGCTGGATCTGATAGAAGCCTATGACCATGACGCCACCATGAACGGGTTAAGTCTGGACCGTCATTGTGAAGAGCAGGCGGTTGAGATGTTTGCCAGTAACCTGTTGGAGGCGGGCAATCTCTTTTTGGATAACCCTCGTGAGCGGCCCTTTATCCCCAGTTGGAACCGGGTACAGGCAGCAGTGCCCGATCTATTAAGTCGGATGCATGAGGCTGTCGAGCTGGATAATCAGGGTAAGGTATAAAATAGTGGCAAGGCAGTTGCTCATAAGCAAAGCGCCCTCTGAGCCAGAAGGCAAAGAGGGCGTTGTTCATTTTGAAAAGGCGTTGGGTCGGGCGGGGCTCAACCTGCCGAACATGATTAAGGCCTAGAAGTTGCTCTCTTCAGTAACATAACGTGCCGATGAGGGTAGGGCGGCCGGTACTACGCTTTGATTAATACGGAAATTAGCCACGCGCTGGCGAAGCTGCGTGCTCAGCTGTGCCAGCGATTGTGTTGCGTGATTACTTTCCTGTACCAGGCTCGCATTTTGCTGGGTCATCTGATCCATCTGCGTGACCGCCAAGTTAACCTGTTCGATACCGCTACTCTGCTCACTAGTGGCTGCAGAGATTTCCTGTACCAGTGTGCTGAGTTGCTGTATATCGGTCACGACGCTATTGATTATCTCGCCGGTATTACGCACTTGCTGACTGCCATTGGCAACCTTGGCGCCTGAGTTCTCAATCAGCTTTTTGATTTCTTGGGCGGCAGCAGCAGAGCGGCTGGCAAGTTGGCGTACTTCGTTGGCCACGACAGCAAACCCCCGGCCCTGATCGCCTGCCCGCGCGGCTTCCACGGACGCATTGAGCGCCAGGATATTGGTCTGGAAGGCAATGGCATCAATGGTGTTAACGATACTGCTCATTTGCGCCGA
>NZ_RZHE01000005.1 GCF_003989825.1 Vreelandella populi | reverse complement strand
GATTGTCAAGGGCGTTGTTTTCGATGTGAAACGTGCGACATCCAAAACATCCAACCGCTTGATAATCCGAAGGTTTTCACCTTCATTCACCGCTGGTAACGCTTGGCGTCCCCGGCAGCGGATGCGTACTTTACGGATTCGCTGCCGGCTTGGCAAGGCCTTTTTAAAAATAGACCGAAAAAGTTTCAGCTCTTCGGTCTGGCTTTGCGCATTACCGCATAAACAGGACCTGAAAGCACATAGGCACCAAACAGTAAGAGTAGCATTACAGACGGCTCAACCGAGATCATGACAAATCCCAGCACAACGGCCAGTAACACGACAAAGGGGACAGGCTTTTTGAAGTCGAGATCTTTAAAGCTGTAGTAACGGATATTGCTGACCATCAGAATGCCTGCTGCCGCCACGACCACCAACATCAACAGCTTGAAGCCAAACGCATCGGCATCGAAGCTATGGAAGGTCCATACACTGGCCGCAACTACCGCTGCCGCCGAAGGGCTAGGCAGACCAATAAACCATTTCTTGTCTGTGCTGCCGATCTGTACATTGAATCGCGCCAAGCGAAGTGCAGCGCAGGCGACGTACAAAAACGCCACGACCCAACCGGTCTTGCCGATATCCTGCAGTATCCAGGTAAACGCCACCAGCGCCGGCGCCATGCCAAAGGAAATCATATCGGCCAGACTATCGTACTCGGCACCAAAAGCGCTCTGGGTGTTAGTCATGCGCGCAACTCGGCCATCCAGGCCGTCCAGCACCATGGCAATAAAGATAGCGACGGCAGCAGACGTAAATTCGCCGTTGATACCCGCCACGACGGCAAAGAAACCCGAGAATAAAGCAGACGTTGTAAACAGATTGGGCAGCAGGTAAATCCCCTTACGCCGAATCTTCTTACCATCCTCCAGAGCTTCTTCGACGACTTCTGTATCACGTAAGAAAGCAGCAGCCAGATCCTCGTTGCCCACATGGCTGTGGTCATCCTGAGTTTCCGGCAAGGGAGCTGTGGCGTGCTCTTGATCGCGAGCGTCCTGAGTCATAGATGTCATCCGTTTGATATGAAATCACATAAATAGTGAACACTTTCATTCTACACGGTGAGCCTTACTCAGCCAGCCAATTACATCAGGAAGTGACAAGAGTCGGTTGGTGGCGCCTGTAAACAAAACGGGGTGCGCCTAAGCGCACCCCGTTCAGTCAGCTCACTTATTACTTAGTTCTTGGACTTATCGACCAGCTGGTTAGCCGCAATCCACGGCATCATGCCGCGCAGCTTGGCACCTACCTGCTCAATTTCATGTTCGGCATTCAGACGACGACGCGCCGTCATGGAAGGATAGTTGGTGTTACCTTCCTGAATGAACATTTTGGCGTATTCACCGGTTTGAATACGCTTGAGCGCATTGCGCATGGCCGCACGTGATTCATCGTTGATCACTTCAGGGCCCGTCACGTACTCGCCATACTCCGCATTGTTGGAGATGGAGTAGTTCATGTTGGCGATACCGCCCTCGTACATCAGGTCAACAATCAGCTTGAGCTCATGCAGACACTCGAAGTAAGCCATTTCAGGCGCATAGCCGGCTTCGGTCAAGGTTTCAAAACCGGCCTTGACCAGTTCAACCGCGCCACCGCACAGTACCGCCTGCTCGCCGAACAGATCGGTTTCGGTTTCATCTTTGAAAGTGGTTTCGATAATACCGCTACGACCACCGCCGACGCCGGCTGCGTAAGAAAGCGCCAACTCTTTTGCGTTACCAGACGCATCCTGATGGATAGCGATCAGGTCAGGAATACCGCCGCCTTTAACAAACTCAGAACGTACAGTGTGACCCGGCGCTTTCGGCGCGATCATGATCACGTCGAGATCTTTACGCGGTTCGATCTGGTTGTAGTGAATGTTGAAGCCATGGGCGAAGGCAAGGGTGGCGCCCTCTTTCAGGTTCGGCTCGATCTCCTGCTCGTAGATAGCTTTCTGGTTTTCATCCGGCGCCAGAATCATTACCACGTCAGCGGTTTTGCAGGCATCAACAACGCTTGCCACTTTCAGGCCAGCCGTTTCAGCTTTAGCCGCTGAAGAGGAGCCTTTGCGCAGTGCAACGGTGACGTCCACACCTGATTCTTTCAGGTTGTTCGCGTGGGCATGGCCCTGCGAGCCGTAACCAACAATGGTTACTTTCTTGGCTTGGATCAGGGACAGGTCACAATCTTTATCGTAATAAACGCGCATGGCGAGACTCCAGAAATTCGTTATTGAGTTAAATCGTGATTAAAGCGTGTCAGCGCTGATGGCCACCTGCGCCGTCTTGTGCAGCGCTAGGTAAGGCGTTGGAGTCACTCTACGCCAACCGCCACTTTGCGTAAAACGCTATATTTGCAATACACTATTTCACATATTGAAACGACGGCTATGATATGGACTTTCGCTTACTCAAGCACTTTGTGACGCTCTCCGACACGCTACACTTTGGCCGCGCCAGCGAGCTTAGCCATGTTAGCCCGTCTACGCTTAGCCGCTCTATCCAGCAGTTGGAAAACGAGCTTGCCACGAGCCTGTTTGAGCGCGATAACCGGCATGTCACGTTGACGCCCCAAGGTCTCAGCTTTCAGCGCTATGCGCGGGAAACGTTAGAGCACTGGGAAATGACTAAACGCACGCTTGCCAGCGCAGCTACCCAGTTAAGCGGCGAGATCAGCATTTACTGCTCGGTGACGGCAAGCTATAGCTTCCTGTATGAACTATTGAGCGATGTCCGCACCCGCCATCCAGGCATTGAGTTAAAACTGCATACCGGCGACCCGGCCGATGCGATGAAAAGAGTCGTAGATGGCGACGATGATATGGCTATTACGCCACGTCCGCGCATTCCGCCCAGTGCACTGGCGTTTAAATCATTAACCCGCTCCCCGCTGGTGTTTATCGCGCCTAACGAGCCATGCGACTGGTTGCCCGCCACCCCGGAAAGCTCAACGGCTGCTCAGTGGCAGCAGGTTCCCATGATACTTTCAGAAGCGGGGTTATCGCGGGAATACGCCAACACGTGGTTTAAAGCGATGGGCGTTACGCCACGAATCTATGCCCAGGTGGCCGGTCACGAAGCCATCGTCAGCATGGTGGGATTGAGCTTCGGCGTGGGTGTAGTGCCCAAGATTGTGCTGGATAACAGCCCGCTGGCCAATCGCGTCAGGGTGCTGAACGTCAAACCTGAACTGCCTCACTACGATGTGGGCCTGTGCGTTCTCAACCGACGCCTGAAAAATCCGATTATTGAAGCGCTCTGGGCCGCTATAAGTGAGCGTTAATACCTAAAAAAGCACCGCCTGTAAGAAGGCGGTGCTTTAAGGTCTAACCGGAAGTGCCTTTACCCAATGCCTTAAAGCGACAGCACCTTGTCACCACGTGCAATACCGGACACCCCTGTACGCGCGACTTCAAGAATGCCCACGGGCGCCATGGCCTGCAGAAAAGCATCCAGTTTGGCGGCGTCGCCGGTAATCTGAACGGTATAAAGACTCGGCGTCACGTCGACGATCTGCGCGCGGAAGATATCCACGGTGCGTTTTACTTCATCGCGTGCAGCCCCCAGTGCTTTGACCTTCACCAGCATCAGCTCGCGCTCAATGTGATTACCTTCGGTCAGGTCGACAAGCTTCACCACATCGATCAGCTTATTAAGATGCTTGGTAATCTGCTCGATCACTCGGTCATCCCCTACCGTGGTCACCGTCAACCGCGAAAGCGACGGGTCTTCAGTAGGTGCTACGTTAAGCGTTTCAATGTTGAAATTGCGCTGAGAAAACAGGCCGACCACACGTGACAGGGCACCCGGTTCGTTTTCCAACAGAATCGAGATGATATGTCGCATCAGGTACGCTCCGTTTTAGACAGCAGCATGTCGCGCATGGAGCCAAGCGGCACCTGCATCGGATAGACGTGCTCAAAAGGATCCACCTTCACGTCAAGGAATACCAGTTCGTGCTTGTCGGCAAACGCACGCTCAAGCGCCGGTTCAAGCTCGTCCTGGGTAGTGACGGTAATCGCGGTAAACCCGTAAGCCTCAATCAGCATATGGAAGTCAGGCAGCGACTCCATATAAGAGTGCGCATGGCGCGACTTATAGTTCAAGTCCTGCCACTGGCGCACCATGCCTAGCGAGGCATTGTTCAGATTGAGGATTTTGACGCCCACGCCGTACTGCTTACAGGTGGAGAGTTCCTGCATCATCATCTGGAAGCTGCCTTCACCGGTAACACAGACCACATCGTCATCCGGGAAGTTTTGTTTGATACCCATCGCCGCCGGGAAACCAAAGCCCATGGTGCCAAGTCCGCCCGAGGTGATCAGACGGTTGGGCTTATCAAACTTGTAGTACTGGGCTGCGAACATCTGGTGCTGGCCCACATCGGTCGTCACATAAGCCTCACCACGCGTTACCCGGCATAGGGCTTCAACCACTTCTTGAGACTTTAACATCTCACCCTGTTTGGACGGCTCATAGAGCTTGCCATGGCGGTCAGCGCGCCAGCCATCTATCTTTTCCCACCACTCAGCAAGCGCTTCGGGGTGAGCAATAGGATGGCCCTGAACCAGACTGATCATCTCGCTAATAACGCTGTCGGCAGGCCCTACGATAGGCACATCGGCACGCACGGTTTTGGAGATCGAGCTAGGATCAACGTCGACATGAATAATTTTTGCCGTAGGGCAAAACTTCGACGTGTTGTTGGTGACTCGGTCATCGAAGCGGGCGCCAATGGCGATAATCAAATCAGCGTGGTGCATGGCCATATTCGACTCATAGGAGCCATGCATGCCTAGCCAGCCAAGGCTTTGACGATCACTTTGCGGATACGCACCAATGCCCATCAGCGTGGTGGTAATCGGGAAGCCCAGCCGTTTAACCAGGTCTGTTAAACCTTCGCTGGCCTTGCCGGTCACCACACCACCACCGGTATAAAATACCGGGCGCTTGGCTTTGAGCATTAGCTCGACGGCTTTCTTGATCTGCCCGGTATGGCCACGTGTCACCGGGTTATACGAGCGCAGCTTGACCTTTTTCGGGTAAATGTACTCGTAACGCTCGGTGGGCGCGGTCATATCCTTGGGAATATCCACCACCACCGGACCAGGGCGCCCCGTCGAGGCAAGGTAAAATGCCTTTTTAAGCACTTCTGGAATTTCAGACGGGTGGCGAATCGAGAAGCTATGCTTCACGATCGGGCGAGTGACGCCCACGATATCGGTTTCCTGGAAGGCGTCTTCACCGATCAGATGGCTCGCTACCTGGCCACATAGCACCACCATGGGAATCGAATCCATGTACGCGGTAGCAATACCGGTAACAGCATTGGTAGCACCGGGCCCCGAGGTAACCAGCACCACGCCGGGTTTACCCGAAGCACGGGCGTAACCATCGGCTGCGTGAGTGGCTGCCTGCTCGTGACGCACAAGAATATGCTTCACGCTGTCTTGGCGGAACAGCGCATCATAAATATGCAACGCCGCACCGCCGGGATAACCATAAATGTACTCAACGCCCTCATCTTTTAAGAAGCGGGCAATCATGTCTGCGCCGGAAAGCAGTTCCACTGTATTTCTCCCCTAGAGGTCTCGAGTGCGATCCGCAGGACATCCTGCGGTGTCGAGTGCGGCGGTATGCCGCTGCCGGTCCATGCCGGCACCTGATGCCAAACCCTGGCATACGGCCCGGTTAGGGCCTGCACTCTCTGAAAGCGCCAATTAATATCGATATAAATCAGCCGCTCTCTATCGCGGCGGATTGCCGCGTCGGGGCGTTGGCCAGGTTGAGCGGTTAGCCCAAACCCGGAAGTCCTTCGGCGGGTAAAGGCTATCGCCTACCCATCGCGCGGGAAAAAGGGGTTACCCGTCAGGTCCGCGCCCGCAAATCAGGAACCGTTAAGATTCCATTAGCATCCAAACATGTCAACCTTCAATACCCCATGAATGGGCAAAGCATAGGCATAAGCGCAAAAAAAGCCCCGCTGGCCAGGCCAAGCGGGGCATATGTCAGAATAGCTTACGCATTGAAGACAAGCTTGCCCTCTTCTGCGCTGATATGGATGGTATCGCCCGGCAAGAACTTACCGGCCAGCAAATCCTGCGCCAAGGGGTTTTCGATGCGGCTTTGAATCGCTCGCTTGAGCGGACGTGCCCCGTACACGGGATCAAAGCCCACCACCGCGAGTTGCGCCATGGCATCGTCGCTGACTTCAAGACTTAAACTATGCTCAGCCAAACGCGCCTTCAGACGCTCCAGCTGGATACCGGCAATCGCCTGAATCTGCTCTTGGCCCAGCGCGTGGAAGACCACCACTTCGTCAATCCGGTTGATCAGCTCCGGGCGGAAGTGGTTACCCACTACCTCCATGACCATAGTTTTCATGGTTTCATAATCGTTATCGTCACCCCCCATGCGCTGAATGATATCCGAGCCCATGTTGGAGGTCATCACGATCACGGTATTGCGAAAATCTACCGTGCGGCCCTGACCATCGGTCAACCGACCATCCTCCAGCACCTGAAGCAGGATGTTGAACACATCCGGGTGAGCCTTTTCCACCTCATCCAGCAGCAGCACTGAATAAGGCTTACGCCGTACGGCCTCGGTTAAGTAGCCGCCCTCTTCATAGCCCACGTAGCCGGGAGGTGCACCGATCAATCGCGCCACGGAGTGCTTCTCCATGAACTCCGACATATCGATACGCACCATGGCTTCCTCGGTATCAAACAGGAAATTGGCCAGCGACTTGCAAAGCTCGGTCTTGCCCACCCCAGTTGGCCCCAAGAACAGGAACGAGCCGTTGGGCCGGTTGGGGTCGGATAACCCCGCACGCGAACGACGCACGGCATTGGCTACCGCTTCAACCGCTTCATGCTGACCAATCACCCGCTCGTGCAATGCCTCTTCCATACGTAGAAGCTTATCGCGCTCGCCTTCCAGCATCTTGGATACCGGAATACCGGTCCAGCGCGAGACGACCTCGGCGATCTCCTCTTCGGTGACGTTAGAGCGCAACAGCTGATGGCTGGTAGTATCTGTCTCGCCCTCACCGCTTTCAGCGATTTTCTTTTCAAGCTCGGGAATCTTGCCGTACTGGATTTCCGACATGCGACCCAGATCGCCCTGGCGGCGCGCCTGTTCCAGATCGATACGAGCCTGCTCAAGCTCCGCCTTGAACTGCGCCGAGCCCTGGATACTGGCCTTTTCTGCCTTCCATATCTCATCCAGGTCGGCATACTCGCGCTCAAGCTCGTGAATCTGATTATTGAGCGCTTCAAGACGTTTCTTGGTCGCCTCGTCAGTCTCCTTCTTGAGCGCTTCCCGCTCCATCTTGAGCTGGATCAGGCGGCGATCAAGGCGGTCCATCGCCTCAGGCTTGGAATCAAGCTCCATACGAATCCGCGAGGCCGCTTCATCAATCAGGTCGATTGCCTTATCGGGCAATTGCCGATCAGTGATATAGCGGGTAGAGAGCTTCGCCGCGGCAATAATCGCGGAGTCGGTGATGTCCACTCCATGGTGAACTTCATAGCGCTCTTTCAGGCCGCGTAGAATCGCCACGGTATCCTCTTCGGTCGGCTCATCAACCAGCACTTTCTGGAAGCGGCGTTCAAGAGCGGCATCTTTTTCGATATATTTGCGGTACTCATCCAGCGTGGTGGCGCCCACGCAGTGCAGCTCGCCGCGCGCCAGCGCGGGTTTCAACATATTGCCCGCATCCATGGCGCCTTCGGCCTTGCCCGCGCCCACCATAGTATGCAGTTCATCAATGAACAGGATGACCCGACCCTCCTCCTGGGAGAGTTCCTTGAGCACTGCTTTCAGGCGTTCCTCAAACTCACCGCGGAATTTGGCCCCCGCCAACAGCGATCCCATATCCAGTGAAAGCACACGCTTCTCTTTCAACCCTTCGGGCACTTCACCGTTCACAATACGCTGGGCAAGGCCCTCCACGATGGCGGTTTTACCCACCCCGGGCTCGCCAATCAACACGGGGTTGTTCTTGGTCCGGCGCTGAAGCACCTGAATGGTGCGACGGATCTCATCGTCACGGCCGATCACCGGGTCCAGTTTCCCGTCCAGCGCTCGCTGGGTTAAATCAAGGGTGTACTTGTTGAGTGCTTCACGCTGGTCTTCGGCGTTGGCATCATCTACGCTTGCGCCGCCGCGCAGGCTGTTGATGGCAGCTTCAAGGCTTTTACGGCTAAGACCTACGTCTTTCAGCAGTTTGCTTACAGCGCCGTTCATTTCAAGCGCAGCCAGTAGTACAAGCTCACTGGCGACAAACTGATCGCCGCGCTTTTGCGCTTCCCGGTCGGTCAGGTTGAAAAGCTTGATGAAATCGCGCGATGGCTGCACTTCGCCATCGAACTGGCTGACTTTAGGCAGATTGTCAAGCTGCTGCAACAAGCCTTCACGCAAGCGCGTGCTGCTGCCTTCGGCCTTTTCAATCAAGGCTTTGATGCCCGTATCCCGAGTATCAAGCAGGGCAAGCAGAAGATGAGAGGGTTCCAACTGATTATGGCCGCGGCCCACGGCCAGCGACTGGGCTTCGGCGATGGCCGCCTGAAGCTTGGCAGTAAACTTATCAAAACGCATAGCGCTCCTCCTGGGGTAGCCCTGCGTTCGGACGCACGGCGTGGCCCAATAACCTGTCATTTATCGTGCTAATCACGATTAGCTTGACAAGTTAAATGGCGTCAGTTCCGCCGTTTTCAAGAGGCAATGCACCCTACCAGGCTAATTGTTGATCCAGATCACGCTGGCCATGCGTCCTGTCTTGCCGCCATCACGGCGGTAGGAGTAAAAACGCGACTCGCAGGCAGTGCAAAAGTGCCCACCGCTAATATGCTCAATTCCCAATGCTTCCAGGCGAAACCGCGCCAGCCGGTAAAGGTCAGCCATATAATGGCCCATCCGATAAGGGCTATGGTCAAACGCCTCGGCGGTATCCGGGTGTACGGCAACAAAGGCACCATATACCTCAGGCCCCACTTCGAACTGAGCGTTGGAGATCGCCGGGCCGAGCCATACGAGAATATCGTCGGGTTCAGTATTCATGGCCGCCACAGTCGCTTCCAGCACCCCACCCGCCAGACCGCGCCAGCCAGCATGGGCCACGGCTACCTGGGTACCCGCGCGGTTACAGAACATTACCGGTAGGCAGTCGGCAGTCAGCACTACGCAGGCGTAGTCGGCGGAAGTGGCGATGGCGGCGTCCGCCTCTGGCGCATCCGCCTGATAACCTTGCTGCACCCGCGCCCCATGGGTCTGGTTAAGCCATAGCAGCGGGCGTTCGTCACCTACCTCCTTTTGCATCAGACGGCGGCAGAGTGTGACGTGCTCGAGGTTGTCACCCACATGGGAAGCCGGATTGAAGGCGGCAAAATTATCCTGACTGGGGCCGGTCTCGCGTGTGGTGACAAAGGCGCGTACGCTTTTGGGCGCAGGCCAGTCAGGAATCAGAAGCGTCGGCCGTAAATCGATGGCATCACTCATTGCATGGTCTCGTTGTCTTCACGCAGATAATCCAACAACATTAGTAGATCATCAGGCAAGTCGGCATGGAATGTCAGCGTTTCGCCGCTCACCGGATGCACAAAGCTCAGTTTGCGGGCATGCAGTGCCTGGCGTGGGAATTCACGCAGAATCTCCTTGAGCGGCCCGGCCGCACCTGGCGGCAGCTTGGCGCGCCCGCTGTAAAGCGGGTCACCAATCAGCGGGTAGCGGGCATGGGCCATATGCACACGAATCTGATGGGTACGCCCGGTTTCCAGCTGGCAGCGCACGTGGGTGTGCGCGCGAAAACGCTCGACCACCCGGAAGTGAGTAACGGCAGGCTTGCCTGAAGCCGTCACCGCCTGGCGTTTACGGTCCTTGGGATGGCGGCCTATTGGCGCATCAATAGTGCTGCCCGAAACAGGCTTACCGATCACCACCGCATCGTACTGGCGCGAGACGCTGCGCGCCTGAAGCTGCTCAACCAGCACTGTTTGTGCCGGAATGGTCTTGGCTACCATCATCAGCCCCGTCGTATCCTTGTCCAGACGGTGAACAATACCTGCCCGGGGCACCTCGGCCAGCGCCGGATGATGATGAAGCAGCGCGTTGAGCAGAGTGCCGTCCGGGTTACCTGCCGCCGGATGCACCACCATGTTGGTGGGCTTGTTGATTACCATCACCGCATCGTCCTCAAAGACGATATCCAGCGGTATATCCTGGGCTTCAAAACGCAGGTCTTCTTCAATGGTGGCTTTTAGCTCAAGCACTTCATCGCCATGCAGCTTCGCTTTGGGTTTCACTTTCGCGCCGTCCACGGTCAGTTCGCCGGCGTTGATCCATGCTTTTAGTCGCTCGCGAGAGTAATCACTGAACAACTCCGCAGCTGCTTGGTCCAACCGCGCGCCTGCAAGCGTTGCTGGCACACGTTGCATGGCTTCAACTATCCGGGGCATGACGTAACTTCCTTTGACGACACCCGGCAATACGCGACTAGGCCTGCGTTTTGCGTCGAGGTGATTTATAGTGGGCTAACTGCGACCTATTCTACCATTTCTACTTATGGCCATCGTCGCTTTTCGGTGATTGAGGCTTGTTTGCAACGAGGATGATGATGCGCGTTTTTTCTGCTGCCAACCGCTTTGGTGCCCTTGCGTTGAGCCTTGCCCTTTTGGCAGGCTGCGCCAGTAACGACACAGCTCCTGAAGACGAAGACGAGTTTTCCGGGGTACAGGAGCGTGAACTTTACGAGCTGGCGCGCGCTGCGCTAGACAGCAACCGCTATCCGATTGCAATTGAGCGTCTTGAAGCGCTGGATACGCGCTACCCGTTTGGCCCTCACGCCGAGCAGGCACAGCTGGAGCTTATCTACGCTTACTACGAAAACAGCGATTGGGAAGAAGCACGGGCAGCAGCCAGCCGGTTTATTCGCCTGCATCCTGACCATCCGCAAGCTGATTACGCCTACTACCTACGCGGCCTTTCCGCCTGGCAGGCAGGCCGTTTCAGCCTTGAGCGCCTGCGCTTGATCGATATTTCCAAGCGCGACCTGGGCGCCTCACGGGATGCCTACAATGACTTCCGCGAGCTGATCCAACGCTTCCCCCAGAGCGACTATGCGCCGGATGCCCAGCAACGCATCGTCTATCTGCGCGATCTGCTGGCCCGCCATGAACTTCATGTTGCGGACTACTACCTGCGCCGGGGCGCTTACCTCGCGGCTGTCGAACGTGGCCGCTGGGTAGTGGAACACTACCCCGAATCCAGTGCTACCCGTGATGCCTTGGCCACCATGATTGAAGGTTATCAAGGCTTGGGCATGGATGACCGAGCGGGTGAGGTGTTGGCCGTACTGCGTGAAAATGCGCCTGATCATGAACAGCTTAGAGGCGGCCGTTTTGTGCCCAAGCATCTCGACTGATACCACTACCTCAGTTTGAGTAACGCTCTGGCTTTGCAACGGCGCTGCCAATCAGAATAAAACCACGCTTTGGCGTGGTTTTTTTGTTTAAAAACTCTGCATAAAAATAATTAATCAATAGTTGTACAAGAAACAAAGATCGTATTAGTATTCTCACACCCTAATAAAAGCGCCGCCCCGGCATTCAAGGAACTGATCATGCTCACGTTAAACGTCCGTTTTGCAGGCGCCAAGATAAGCACGCGCTTGATACTTGCCTTTTCCATCATATTGGCACTGCTGATAGCGCTCACGGCTATCGGTATTTATCAGGTCAATCAGATCAACCGCGGGCTTACCGCTATCAACGATATCAACGGCGCCAAGCAGCGTTTTGCCGTCGACATGCGTGGCAGCGTGCATGATCGCGCCATTGCCCTGCGCGATATTGTCATGACGACTGACAATGGCCGCCAGAGCGCCCTACGTGCCGACATTCAGCGCCTGCAGACCGATTACCAAACCGCCACGACCGGCATGCAGGCGGTTATCAACCAATACTCGACCACGCCCGAGCAGGTGAGCCTGCTTGATATGATTGAACGCCAGGCCGTGATTACCCGCAGCCTGACCCAGCAGGTAATTGACGCCCATGATGCAGGCACTGATGAGGCCGAACGCTCGTTAATGCTTGACCAGGCAGGGCCTGCCTATAGCGAGTGGTTAAACCGTATCAATCAGTTTATCGACATGCAGGCCCGGCTCAACGATGTCAGCACGTCAGAGGCGCGTGCAACCGCGTCGGGCTTTCAAATGCTGATGCTGGGCTTGACGCTATTTGCGCTGCTGGTGGGTGGCTTGATCGCGATGTTTCTCTCCCGACAGCTGCTGCGCGAGCTAGGCGCCGAACCCCATGAGGTCAAAGCCTTTGCCGAGGCCGTTGGGCGGGGCGAGCTGACCACCCAGGGCCAGCTTAAAAAAGGCGATACCCGTAGCATCATGGCCTCTCAGGTAGCCATGGCCCAACAGTTGCAAAGCATTGTTACTCAGGTACGCGCTTCGGCTGAAGCCGTGGCGGCCAATAGCGAGCAGATCGCCGAAGGTAACAATGACCTGTCATCGCGCACGGAGCAGCAGGCCAGTTCCCTCGCGGAAACCGCCTCCGCCATGGAAGAGCTCAACAGCACGGTAAAACTCAACGCGGATAATTCGGTGCAGGCGAGTCGAGAAGCACAAAGCGCTTCACAGCTTGCCACCAAAGGCGGTGAAGCAGTGCATCAGGTGGTGGGTACCATGAATGAGCTGAACCAGAGCTCCCAGGAAATTGCGGGCATTACCTCGACCATTGACTCCATTGCCTTCCAGACGAACATTCTGGCGCTCAACGCCTCCGTTGAGGCGGCCCGGGCAGGCGAACATGGCCGAGGCTTTGCCGTGGTAGCCGAAGAGGTGCGCAAGCTTGCCCAGCGCAGCGCGGAAGCCGCTCGCGAAATCAACCAATTGATCGCCAGCAATTTGGACCGCGTCAAGCATGGCAATCAGCGTGCCGAAGAGGCAAGCAAGTCCACCGAAGAGATCGTAGCGGCCATTGATCGCGTGACCACCATCATGCAGGAGATCAGCCATGCTAGCGCCGAACAGAGCGCCGGCGTGCAGGAAGTCGGCCAGGCGGTTACCGAAATGGATCAGGCGACCCAGCAAAACGCCGCGTTGGTGGGACAAAGCGCCAAATCCGCCACTAACCTGCGCGAAAATGCCCGTCACCTGCTACAGATGATGGAAGCATTTAAATTACCTCAGGCTGTTCAAGGCGCCCCACGGGTGCCCGCACACAACATGACACCCGCTCTCGCTAGCCCCAAGGCCCGCTCAAGGGCGACAAGCGCTACCCAGCACCAGCCGGAGCCTGAGTGGGAAAGCTTCTAACGCCTACCTACACCGCGGCAAACAAAAAAAGGCTCCTGACATCAGGAGCCTTTTGCGTTGGGTATGGCACCACATTTAATCGCCCGGCTGCCACCCGTTGACGATCGGGTAGCGCCGGTCGCGTCCGAAGCCACGTGGGGTAACCCGCACACCTACCGGCGCCTGACGGCGTTTGTATTCGCAGCGGTCAACCAGTTTGACCACCTTGTAGACGTCTTCAGCATCAAAACCGGCAGCAATAATCGCCTCAGCGCTCATATCGCCTTCGATATAGCTCAACAGGATAGCGTCGAGCACGTCGTAATCAGGCAACGAGTCGCTGTCCTGCTGGCCGGGCGCCAGTTCGGCACTGGGCGGGCGCTCGATTACTCGCTCGGGAATCGCTGGCGACTGCGTATTGCGCCAGCGGGCGAGCCGGTACACCCAGGTCTTGTAAACGTCCTTGAGGGGGTTGTAGCCGCCTACCATATCGCCGTAGAGCGTAGCGTAACCTACCGCCATTTCGCTCTTGTTGCCGGTAGTCAGCACCATCAGGCCCTTCTTATTGGAAAGCGCCATCAGCAGCACACCGCGGCAGCGCGACTGAAGATTCTCTTCGGTAGTGTCACGCTCAGTGCCGGCAAAGCTTTCTGCCAAGGTGCCCATAAACGCATCAACCAGAGGTTCAATGGGCATGACCTCGTAGTGCACACCCAGCATTTCAGCCTGCTGGGCGGCATCCTGCTTTGAGATATCGGCGGTATAGTGATACGGCATCATCACCGCCTGAACGCGCTGCGGACCCAGGGCATCCACGGCAATCGCCAGGGAAAGGGCGGAATCGATTCCCCCGGAAAGCCCCAGTACGACGCCTTCAAAGCCGCTCTTGTTGACGTAATCGCGCACGCCGGTGACCAGCGCACAGTAGAGACTCTCTTCAGGCTCTACATCCGGCTCGATCTCGCCGTCCTGCGGCTCCCAAACGGTCGCGCTGGTTTGGAGTAGCTGTACCGGCATCAAACCCACCTGCCAGTATGGCGCCAGTACCTTGAGCTGTCCTTTTGCATCCACGCATTTGGAGCCGCCGTCAAACACCAGCTCATCCTGCCCGCCAATGGTGTTCACATACACAATCGGGCGATCAACTTCCAAGGCGCGCAGCTCCAGAAGACGCAGGCGCTCGCCGGGTTTATCTTGATGATAGGGCGACGCATTGAGGCTGATCAGCACTTCGGCACCGGCCGCCTTTGCCGCTTTAACCGGCGCGCCTTCCCACAGGTCTTCACAAATCAGAAGCCCAAGCCGGGCGCCCTTATGCTCGTAAACCAGCGGCTCGGTGCCCGGTGTGAAGTAGCGCTGCTCATCAAACACCTGATAGTTGGGCAGCGCCTGCTTGGCGTATTCCGCTTCCCACTGGCCGTTGTACAACACGCCTGCCAAGTTATAGCGCTTGCCTTCGCGCACGCCCGGATAGCCGATGATCACCAGGACATCACGAGCGATCTTTTCGGCCATTTTCGCCCGCGCTTCGCGTAGCCGCGTTTCCATGGAGGCACGTAGCAATAAATCTTCCGGCGGATATCCTGATAAAAAGAGCTCAGGGAAGATAACGATATCCGCCCCATGCTCAATGCGCGCTTCGCGCACGGCTTCAATAGCACGCGCCGCATTGCCGGGAATATCTCCGACAAGCGGATCAAGTTGGGCCATTACCAGCGTTAAATCTTGCATGGGCGTTAAAATCTCTTGAGAATCTTTAGAATATTGTTAACTGCATCGATGCATTGTCCCGCAAGGGCCGCCTGCTGGCAAAGCCCGCACACGCATTGACCGCTTTCATCTCCGTACCGGAGGGTCTACAAGGATGAACCTTTTGATCATTCGCCTGATTATTTTTGCCGTGGTGTTTTACGCAGGTTTAAAGCTTTACGGCATGTACCGCCAGCACAAGCTAGCCCGCGACGCCGAACACGAGGCGTTAAACCGCCACGACGGCGGTCAGATGGTGCGCTGCCGCTGGTGCGATGTTCACGTACCGGAAAGTGAAGCGCTGCGTGACCACGAACAGTGGTTCTGTTCCAGCGCTCATCGTGACCGTTTTGTTCAGGAACAAGCGGATAAAAACGGTGGTGCCTAGGCCTGGCTTACCTGTTTGAAGGCCCCAGCCGTTCAGGCGTAGGCCAGAACGGCGTGGGGTCTATCAACGGCTCCCGATTAAGCAATTGGTCTGCCAGCAGATGGGTAGAGGCTGGCGCCAGCACCAGACCGTTGCGGTAGTGCCCCGCGTTGATAAACACGTTGGGCACTCCTGGCAGTGCACCGATAAACGGAAGGCCTTCCGGCGAACCCGGTCGCAGGCCCGCCCAGTGGTAAGCAACCGGGCACTCTTTAAGGGCGGGCACGATACGTTCTGCACTGTGCTTTAAAGAGGCCAACGCCTCCTCATCGGTGGTTTTATCGAACCCGGTCTCTTCAAGCGTCGAGCCTACCAGCAACAAACCATCGCCTCTGGGAATAACGTAGCGGCCATCTTTCAAGACGACACGCTGCACCAGTCCAGGCGGCGCCTGATAGGCAATCATCTGCCCTTTCACCGGGCGCACCGGCACACGCACATCCAGCGAGGCCAGAAGCCCAGCTGTCCAGGCGCCGCCGCAAACAACAAGCTGCGCGGCCAAAAGCATCCCTTGGGATGTGTTCACGCCGGTGACGGCGTCTTCGCGCTTTACAAAGCCATGAACCTCACACTGCTCACGAAGCGTAACCGTGGGCATGGCCAAGAGCCTGGCCCGCAGCGCCTGCCCCAAGCGCGGGTTGCGTACACTGCCAAGCGTGGGCATCCATAGCGCGTTTTCATGGGCAATGGCGACATCAGGCTCCTTCTGATGAACGAAGTCAGCACCTACGCGCACCAGCGGCTTGCCCATCTGACGCGCCCAGCCAAGTGCGCTTTCCTCGTCATCCACATTCAGGTACAAAAGCCCTTTCTGGCGGTACTCGGGATCGATGCCCGTTTCTTCAAGCAGTCGCAGCGCAAGTGTGGGATAGGCGCCTTCCGACCAGCGCGATAGCTGCGAAATAGGCGGCGCGTAACGCCACGGATAAAGCGGTGATACAATGCCCCCACCCGCCCAGGAGGCCTCTTTCCCGCAGGTGCCACGCTCAACAAGGGTAACCTGCTGCCCGGCATCGGCTAACTGCAGCGCGGTCATCATACCGATAACACCGCCGCCAATAATTAGAAAATCGCTCACTCAGATTGCCTGCTCTGGCTGGCTTGATGGCCGGCACACGGCCGGAGTCGGACAAAGAGCATAGCGAGGAGAATGGACAGGTCAAGCGACCGGGAGAATGTGATGCCCTACCCCTCTATCGTCAGATGCCCAGCGCCAGGCTTCACCCTGCTGGAACTGCTTGTGGTGCTGGTGCTCATTGGCGTACTGGCCGCCTGGGGCGTGCCCAGCTTCAATGCGCTGGGCGAGCGCACCGCGATAACCAGCGAGATAAACCGGCTGCAGTC
This sequence comes from Vreelandella populi, assembly GCF_003989825.1. GTDB lineage: Bacteria > Pseudomonadota > Gammaproteobacteria > Pseudomonadales > Halomonadaceae > Vreelandella > Vreelandella populi. The sequence goes on along the minus strand of NZ_RZHE01000005.1, from coordinate 65,715 downwards.
AGCGCTTTCGCTGGCGCGCAGCACCGCGATTACTCATCGCGCACCCATCACCCTGTGCCCGGCCAACCGGGACCGCACGGCCTGTGCAAACGATTGGAGCGGCGAGCTGATGCTGGTGAGTGCCGACAAGCTACGCGGCATTGAGCAAAGCGAGGTAGTGCGGGTGTTTCCGGCCACCGCCGGGGTGAGCGTTGCCAAGAATGGCCATGACCGGATCAGGTACACCCCACTTGGCCACGCCACGGGGTTCAACAGCACATTTTCGATCTGCCCGGCCAGACATCAGGCTGACGCCCAAGGCGCCAGCCTGGTGCTCAGCACCCTGGGCCGAGCACGGGTGGAAGAAGCGCAGTCAGGCTGCTAGCGGCTGGGATTACTCGGTTGAATCCTCAGGCCAGGCGATGCCGTCCAGGTAGCGCTCGGCGTCCAGCGCGGCCATGCAACCGCTGCCTGCCGAGGTAATCGCCTGGCGATAGATATGATCCATCACGTCGCCGCAGGCAAACACGCCGGGCACGCTGGTCGCGGTGGCGTTGCCTTCAAGTCCGGAGTTCACCTTGATGTAGCCATCGTTCATGGCCAGCTGGCCTTCAAAGATCCCTGTATTGGGGCTATGGCCGATGGCGATAAACAGACCCGGGGCGTGCAGCTCCTTGGTGCTGCCATCAAGCGTTGATTTCAGGCGCACGCCGGTGACACCTGTGTTATCGCCCAGCACCTCGTCGATTTCCTGAAACCACTCAAGCGCCATGGTGCCCGCGGCCACTTTTTCAAACAGCCTGTCCTGCAGGATCTTTTCGGCGCGCAGCGAATCGCGACGGTGAACCAGCGTTACCTTGGACGCGATATTGGAGAGATACAGCGCTTCTTCCACCGCTGTGTTACCGCCCCCGACCACAACGACTTCCTGGTTACGATAGAAGAATCCATCGCAGGTAGCACAGGCCGAAACGCCCTGGCCCATGAACTGCTGCTCGGTGGGCAGGCCAAGATAGCGGGCGCTGGCGCCGGTGGCCACGATCAGCGCGTCACAGGTATAGGTCGCGCTGTCGCCTTTTAGGGTAAAAGGCTTTTCCCGCAGGCTGACCTCGTTGATATGGTCAAACAGCACTTCGGTGTTGAAGCGTTCAGCGTGGGCTTTCATGCGCTCCATCAGCTCAGGGCCCTGTACACCCTCGGCATCGCCTGGCCAGTTATCAACGTCTGTCGTGGTGGTTAGCTGACCACCCGCTTGCATTCCGGTAATCAACAGCGGCTTCAAGTTGGCCCGCGCTGCGTAAACGGCCGCTGTGTATCCCGCAGGGCCGGAACCCAGAATAATCAAACGTTCATGACGTGTTTCCATGACACCACCTTGTAAATGTCTAGCTGATAAAGTCGCACTAGCGAAATATGAGTCGCCAAGAGTCTGCCTGAAATGGCGCCAAGTACAAGCTATTGCAAGGGTTAACCTTCGCTATTAGGCGAAGACACCTTGAAACAACCTTTATAAACACGCATGTACTACTACTATGTAGGTCATACTAAAAGGAAAACAGTGACCGTCGCGTTGCGTTAGACGCCGCACAATGAGAGGAGAAAGGCATGAGCAGCACACCCGACACACTCCAGACACTTGATGTAGGCAGTAAGCAGTACCGCTACTACAGCCTTCCCAAGGCCGCCGATGCACTTGGCAACATCGACCGGCTTCCCAAGTCCCTCAAGATTCTACTTGAAAACCAGTTGCGCTACGCCGATGACGAAAGCGTTGAGCAGGCCGATATGCAAGCGCTGGTCGACTGGCAAAAAGAGGGCAAATCCAGCCGCGAGATCGGCTATCGCCCTGCCCGGGTATTAATGCAGGACTTTACCGGCGTGCCCGGCGTGGTGGATTTGGCTTCCATGCGCGCAGCGGTGGAAAAACTTGGTGAAGACCCGGCCCGCATCAACCCCCTTTCCCCGGTTGACCTGGTGATCGACCATTCGGTCATGGTCGACAAGTTTGGTAATGCCACGGCGTTTGAAGAGAACGTCGAAATCGAGATGCAGCGCAACCGCGAACGCTACGAGTTTCTGCGCTGGGGCCAACAGGCCTTCAACAACTTTAGCGTGGTGCCACCCGGCACCGGTATCTGTCACCAGGTAAACCTTGAGTATCTGGGCCGAAGCGTCTGGACCAAAGAAGAAGACGGCGTCACGTTTGCCTATCCGGACACCCTGGTAGGTACCGATTCCCACACCACCATGATCAACGGCCTGGGCGTGCTGGGCTGGGGCGTGGGCGGCATCGAGGCGGAAGCCGCCATGCTGGGCCAGCCGGTGTCCATGCTGATTCCCGAAGTCATCGGTTTCAAACTGACCGGCAAGCTTCGTGAAGGCATTACCGCGACCGACTTGGTACTCACCGTTACCCAGATGCTGCGCAAGAAGGGCGTGGTGGGCAAGTTCGTCGAGTTCTACGGCGATGGCCTGAAGGATTTGCCGCTTGCCGACCGGGCAACGATCGCCAACATGGCACCGGAATATGGTGCTACCTGTGGCTTCTTCCCCGTGGATGAAGAAACGCTCAACTACATGCGCCTGACCGGCCGTGAAGATGATCAGGTTGCCTTGGTAGAAGCCTATAGTAAAACCCAGGGGCTCTGGCGTGAGCCGGGCGATGAACCGGTGTTCAGCGACACCCTGCACCTGGACATGACCGAAGTGGAAGCAAGCCTTGCGGGCCCCAAACGCCCGCAAGACCGAGTTGCGCTAAAAGATATGACCGCCGCCTTCGACAAGATCATGCAGGAGGATGCCAAGGCGCAGCCCACTACCGAAAAAGGCAAGTTCGACTCCGAAGGTGGCCAGGCGGCAGTGGGTATCGACCGCAGTCTTGAAGGTGATTTCAAGCATGCCGACAGCCAGGATGTCACCCTGGGTGATCAATCTTTCAGCCTTGACCCGGGCGCCGTGGTGATTGCCGCGATCACCTCGTGCACCAACACCTCTAACCCCAGCGTGATGATGGCCGCCGGCCTTCTGGCCCGCAAGGCGCGCGAAAAGGGCCTGACCACCAAGCCCTGGGTGAAGACCTCGCTGGCGCCGGGCTCCAAGGTGGTGACCGACTATCTGGCCGCCGCCAAGCTGGACGGTGACTTGAACGAACTGGGCTTCAACCTGGTAGGCTATGGCTGCACCACCTGTATCGGTAATTCAGGCCCGCTGCCGGAAGCCATCGAAAAAGCCGTGAATCAGGGCGACCTGACCGTGGCTTCGGTACTTTCCGGTAACCGCAACTTCGAAGGCCGCGTGCATCCGCTGGTGAAAACCAACTGGCTTGCGTCACCGCCCCTGGTAGTGGCTTACGCGCTGGCGGGTAACGTGCAGCGCGATTTGACGAAGGACCCACTGGGTGAGGACGAGAGCGGCAACCCGGTCTACCTGAAAGATATCTGGCCTTCCCAGGCGGAAATTGCCGAAGCAGTTGAGCAGGTCAATACCGAGATGTTCCGCAAGGAGTATGGCGAGGTATTCAAGGGCGACGAGACCTGGCAGGCAATCAACGTTTCTGAGAGCCAGGTTTACCAGTGGCCGGATTCCACCTACATTCAGCATCCGCCCTTCTTTGAAGGAATGGGTCGCGAGCCGGATGCGATTGAAGATGTTCGCAAGGCGCGCATTCTGGCCATGCTGGGTGACTCGGTGACCACTGACCATATCTCACCGGCAGGCTCCATCAAGCCCGACAGCCCCGCCGGCCGTTATCTGCAGGAGCATGGCGTCCAGCCCGTCGACTTCAACTCCTATGGCTCGCGCCGGGGTAACCATGAGGTGATGATGCGCGGTACCTTCGCTAACGTGCGCATTAAAAACGAAATGCTGGACGGCGTGGTAGGTGGCGAAACCCGCTATGTGCCAAGCGGCGAGCAGATGTCGATCTATGATGCCGCGATGAAGTACCAGGAAGCAGGTACGCCGCTTGTGGTGATTGCCGGTAAAGAGTACGGCACCGGCTCCTCGCGCGACTGGGCGGCCAAGGGTACGCGACTACTGGGTGTTCGCGCCGTAATTGCCGAGTCCTTTGAGCGTATCCACCGCTCCAACCTGATTGGCATGGGCGTGGTACCGCTACAGTTTACTGAAGGCGAGACGCGCGAAACGCTGAAATTAACCGGAGATGAAGAGATATCGATTGCCGGGTTAAGCGATTTAAGCCCCGGTAAAACGGTCCAGGTAGTGATTAAAAACGGCGAGCAGGAACGTACCGTTGATGCCAAGTGCCGAATTGATACGCTCAATGAGCTGGCTTACTACCGCCACGGTGGTATCCTTCACTACGTGCTGCGCAAAATGATCGGCGCAGCCTAAGTAACACCTACCAATGCTTGTATGCCCCCACTCCGGTGGGGGCTTTTTTTGGCCTGCTAATTATTTGAGCAACGCGACGACTTAAACGGCGCGACGACGGTAGGTACGGTAAACAGGTGACCAGCTCGCTTTTTCGATAGCCTCGCGCAGCTTGGTGCCGCTGGTAGTCAAGGCAACGCCGTTATGCTGAGCGGTGGCCGCCACTTCAAAGGCGATCGACTGACTGATTTCACGAATCCGAGACAGTGGCGGCAATAGCGCACCTTTGCCCTCTTTGACAATCGGCGCTTCACGCGCCAGCGCCCGTGAGGCGCTCATCAGCATCTCATCGGTTACTCGATTAGCGTTCGAGGCGATAACGCCCAACCCAATGCCGGGGAAAATATAAGCGTTGTTGCACTGGGCAATCGGATAGGTGCGGCCGTTATACACTACCGGGGCAAACGGGCTGCCCGTTGCTACCAGTGCCTGGCCGTCGGTCCAGCGAATTACGTCTTCCGGAACCGCTTCCGCTTGTGAGGTGGGGTTGGAAAGCGGCATGATAACCGGGTGCTCGCAGCCCGCGTGCATGGTTTTCACTACCTGTTCGGTAAAGATACCGCGCTGACCACACACCCCAATCAGCACCGTAGGTTTCATCTGGGCGATGGTTTCTTCCAGGCCCTGACCATTCCAATCGGCGACCAGGGACGGGTCGTGTGCCAAGCGGCGCTGGAAGTCGCGTTGCCACTCCTGGTCTGAGGTCATCAGGCCTTCGCGGTCGACAACGAATATCCGCGAGCGCGCTTCACTTTCCGTCAGACCTTCAGCTTCCATCGCGACCACTACCTGCTCGGCAATCCCGCAACCTGCAGAGCCACCGCCCACAAACACCACACGCTGCTGGGCAATGGTTTCTTCACGCGCCTGACAGGCTGCCATAAGCGTCCCCACCACAACGGACGCCGTACCCTGAACATCGTCATTGAAGCAGCACAGCTCGTTACGGTAGCGCTCAAGCAAAGGCACCGCGTTAGCCTGAGCAAAATCTTCAAACTGCAAAAGCGCGTTCGGCCAGCGGCGTTTTAGCGCCGAGATGAATTCCGCCATGAAGGCATCGTACTCTTCCTGCCCCACGCGCTTATGGCGCCAGCCCATGTACATGGGATCATCCAGCAACGCCTGATTGTTGGTACCCACATCGATCATGATCGGCAGTGTATGTGCGGGGCTGATACCACCACAGGCGGTATAAAGCGCCAGCTTACCGATCGGGATCCCCATCCCGCCGATGCCCTGATCACCCAGGCCTAGAATACGCTCGCCATCAGTGACCACGATTACCTTGACGTTATCCTTGGTAGCGCTGCGCAGGATGTCGTCCATATGCTCGCGGTCCGGGTAGCCGATGAACAGCCCCCGGTGGTTGCGGTAAATATTGGAAAATTCCTGACATGCCTGGCCCACCGTCGGGGTGTAGATGATCGGAAGCATCTCTTCTAGATGCTCAGATACCAAGCGGAAATAGAGCGTTTCGTTATCGTCTTGAATAGCCCGTAAATAAATATGGCGATCCAGATTGCTATGGCACTGCTGGTACTGGCGATAAGCGCGTTCTAACTGATCATCTATAGTTTCAACATTTTGCGGTAGCAGGCCAATCAGATTGAAGGCCAGTCGCTCCTCTTGAGTAAACGCGCTGCCTTTGTTCAATAGCGGCATTTCAAGCAAAGAGGGACCGGCGTAAGGAATATATAAGGGGCGTTTACTCGTGGACATAGGCGCTCTCATTCATGTCAATTTCTATTGCGATGCAGCAACGCAGGGCGTTGGCGGCGTTTGCCAATAATGTAACATGCTAGTACGACAAAGGTAGAAGCGTAGTACTAATCGATACAAAAACGCCCCGGTTTTTGGCCGGGGCGAGACATCGAATTAATGCGTTTTAAAGACGATCAGCTCGTCTTGGCAATGGGCTTGCGGCCTTCCACACCGCCAAAGAAGAGCGGGCGAATCCTCACACCCAGCATGTTGCCGGCAAAGGCCGCCACCAGCCACACCCAGCCATGTAGGCTGCCAGACGCGATCCCGCCGAAATAGGCCCCGATGTTGCAGCCAAACGCCAAACGCGCACCATAGCCCAGCATGAGCCCGCCGATTACTGCGGCCAATACCGAACGTAGCGGAATCCTGAAGTTGGGCGCAAACCGCCCAGCCAGGTGGGCTGCTGCTAGCGCCCCCAACATGATACCCACGTTCATGACCGTGGTGATATCGCTCCATACGCTGGCCTCAAGCGCTGCGGCATTACCCGGTGCCTGCCAATAGCCCCACTGGCTGACATCGCCACCCACCAGCTCAAACCCCTTGGCACCCCAAAGCGCAAAGGCCGAGGTAATACCCCACGGGCGGCCAGCCAAGGCCAGAGTCGCGAAGTTCAAAAGCGCCAGGGCAACAGCACCTGCAAGTAGCGGCCAGGGGCCGGTCAGCCAACGCTCAACGCCGTATTTTTCAACGTGTGGCACCTTTTCAAGCTGGCCGTGGCGGCGTTTTTCCATCACCAACGTAAAGGCAGCGATAGCAGCAAACAGCACCAGGCTAATCGCGATCCCGCCGCCCGTACCGGCAATATCAATCAACGAGGTCGGCTGAAAAGCAGGCAGGCTTTGCCACCAGGCAAAATGCGCGGTCCCGATCACCGAGCCAATAATAAAGAACACCAAAGTAATCAGCATGCGCGCATTACCGCCGCCCGCCGTAAACAGCGTGCCCGAGGCACAGCCACCGCCCAGTTGCATGCCTATACCAAACAGAAAGGCACCGAACAGTACGGAAATCCCGATAGGCGATACAAAGCCACGGACTTCGGTACCAAACAGGGTACCCGCCCCCAGCGCGGGGAAGAACAGCACAACGGCAATCGCCAGCATGACCATTTGTGCCCGCAGGCCGCGCCCACGACGCTCAGTAATAAATACCCGCCAAGCGGCGGTAAAACCAAAGGCAGCGTGATACAGCACCATGCCCAATAGACCGCCCACAATCATTAAAAGGCCGGTGTTGGCTCCAAACATTACGCCAATCAATAGCGCGCCCAATACGATTGCCGCTGCAGCAATCAGCGGCACCCGATAGCTGGTGGTTACCGCCGGTGTCATCGTTGACATACATTCACCTTTTGCAATGCCAAAAGCGCCTATAAAAGGCGCTTTTGTCGGTAAGAATAATGGTTATAAGCTTAACGCCGCGTTCGATGAGCGTAAAATCATTTATACGGCAGTAGTTATTACCTTTGACTCTATCTACTCCGCATCTTCCTCACGCGTCACGTAAAGGCGATTAACCAGCACAAAGAGCACAACGGTTAATGGTGCGGCCAATAGCACGCCCGCCACACCGAATAGCGTGCTTGCCGCAAATAGGGAAAACAGCAGCATCGCAGGCGGTAGATTCACGGCACGTTGCTGTATCAGGGGCTGCATAATATTGCCCTCGATCTGCTGGATAATCGTATAGGCAATCAGCACAAACAGAGCCGTTTGCGGACTTACCGTATAGGCCAGCAGCAGTGCGGGAATGGCCGCCACCAGCGGGCCCACCAACGGTACAAAATCCAGAAGCCCGGCAATCAACCCCAGGCCAAGCGGGGCAGGTACACCCAAAAACCACATGCTGATACCTACTAGAAGCCCGGTGACCACCATGGCAACTAGCTGCCCGCCCAGCCAAAAACGCAGCGCTTTACCGCTTTCATCCAGCGCATCCGCCAACTTGGGCCGGCTCTTGACCGGCGCAAGCAAGAGCAGGCCACGCCGATACACACCGGGCTGGGCGGCAAAGTACACCATGCCGACAATCAGCGCGAAGAAGTTGACGACGCTGCCCCCCATGGAGACCACCACCATGCCTACCTGGGAAATCCCGTTTTCAAACAGGCTACCCGCCCGCTCCGCGGTGTTATCCAAAAGCGGCGCCAGCGATGTTCCCTCAATGCGCTCCTGAAGCTGCGCCCAGGCATCGGGCAGCAAGGAGGTCAAGGCTTCAAGCTCAGAAGACACCTGAGCCCCAAACGCCCAGCTGATCAATCCCAGCACCACCACCAACCCAATAATCACAGCTAACAACGCAAGCCACCGCGGTGCCCCCAACCGCAATAGCGGCGTCATGCCTGTCTGCAACACACAGGCACCCACCACTGCACCAAAAATCAAGATAAGCAGGCCCACAAGCTGCCAAAGCACTAACGCCACAACCCCCAGCATTAATACAATCAGCGCGTATTGTGTAAACGTCCGTTGTCGATCCGTGGTTTGCATTCCCTCATCCCTTTGTGAATACGTTGCCATCGCTAAGTCTAATGCACGCTTGGTAACGTGCCCGGCTTATGTGAACAGCACTATAGATCATTAGTTCTTTCAGTATTTAGTTTTCGTGCTTGGCAGGAAGAGGCTTGAAGAAACGATAGCCTCAGCCACGGTATACGCAGCCGTAGCCGTTTACAAAGACGGGTAAAGGGGGCACCCATTAAAGCGGCAGCCGCTTAACGGGCAGCTGCCTTCCTGAATGTATGCCGTACTCGCTCTCAGCGTGACTTTTCGTTGTTCTGCTGATGGCCTGCTGAATCCAAGGGCTGCGCTGTTTCCGGACGATCTAGAAACTGCCCCGCCTTCCAAGGGAAACGGCCAAAATCATTCACGTCTTCGGGTTCGCCCTTGCGAGTCTCTCGGTAGTTGGGCACCGAAAGCTCCATCAAATCCGGGCGGCCGCCCCAGGCGGTGCTATCCACTTCGGCGCGGTGCGCCTCGCGCATTGCTTTGAGTTCTTCCGCGCTGCTATTGGCATACAAATCGCGCCAGTAGGTAGCAGGTCTACCGCGCTTGTCTGCTTCGTCATAAGCCTTTGTGGTGGGATCGAGATGACGGAAAGGCTCTAATTCAGGCACGTCTGGAAGCGGCTGAGAGACATCCATATAACGCTGCAACATATCCCAAATAGCGTACAGCTGGGCGATACTACCATCCACGGAAAAGCTGAACTCCAGCGGATCTTTGGTATGCGGGAGACGGCTTCGATGCGGGTAACGGTGAATCAATTTAAAGGAATGAAACTGCGACCCCTGGGTACCCACTGTCATCTCAATATAAGCATCAAATTCGTAGAATGAAAAATTGCCAATTTCCGTATTGATCAAACCTGTACGGCGACAGAAAGCATAATTATCCGACCAATTGCGATTACCTTTATAAAATTTTATTTCATACTTTTCCCAAAGCCATCGGAGAAGAGTCGCAACACCACAAATACCACCAATGGTCAGGGGAATGCCGATAATGAGAAAGGGAAAGCTGGGCTCATCGACAAATAGTTGTCCTACCGTCCCTACAACCGAAACGAAAATGGCAATGCCAGTAAATACCCAGCCACCTCCACCAGTAAAACTAAAAAGGTGAGAAAAGATAATAAAAAAGAACCTAGCAATTCGATATAGGTCATTAGCATTTTCATCGACTCGTTTAGACCAACGTGACTCGTTGATCATGGTGTAGTCATGATAATCATCGCCGATATATTGGTACTCCCGAAACCAAAGATCCGAGTATTGATAAGTAGTAGGATTTACCCCCAGATAACTACCCCAAGGCAGACGGGTTTCTAGTATGCGCCCGCGCAACATCTCATTTTGAGGAGCGTAGCTCTGCTCAGGAATAGCATTGGCGCGGTAGGCGGTTTCTGCGTAGCCTTCCGCTGGCGTTAGCGGTTCGTTTTGCAAGCTCATCAACGGGCTCCCTGCTGGCGCCATACCCAAGTCAACGAGGAGGGGTGCGTGGTAAAGGTCATTTCGTCCTCAATGGATTGATAGGTTCTGCTAGCCCGATCCCAAAACTGAATGGAGCCGTGGCCCGTTAGATCGTCAAGGTACAGGCGCACCAGATTGGCTTTTTGGTGATACTCCCGCGTGTAATCGGGCTCATGCTGGAAACGCTCACGGCTAGTGCGCAGCCAGTTTGGATCTACGCCTAAATGTGAACGAGGAATACCTGTGCGTCGCCATTCGCGAGGCAAACTGATCCCCAGATAACGGATAGCATTATCTTCAGGGTCTTCCGCTTCTGCGGAGGCCACCAAGCGTTGGCCTTTTACGACAGAGTAATACTGATAAGTGAACCCCATATCGGGCACCGGTGCCAAGTAGTCGGCGCTGACTCCTAAAGGGGGAAGCTGAAATTCGCCATAGCGTAACCCGGCGCAGCTGAACTTGACCGCGATATCGCAGTCGGCAAAGCGCGGTGTTCGCTCAGCTAACGCTCGAGGAGATACCAGTTCAGCATAGGTGTCATGCAGCCCCTGCAGTAGGTAAAGATAGGCTTGATGGGGGCTGACCCCTCTTAGCTGTACCAGATAATCATGAATAGCGACTGAATCACTGTCGTCTTCTTGATCTGATAGCTTAGCAAGGCGTCCTTCAAGCTCATCGCGACGGCTGCCAAACGGGCCATACTGTACCCAGAGAGAGAAACCATCATCTCGGTTATTAGTCGCTAGATATTGAAAAAAAACAGAGGCGACAAGGCTGACTATCGTTATTGGTACGGGCCTTGATGTACCTACCCATCCCAGCATCCGATTGACTAATTGATTACGCGTTAATTGAGCTTTGGATATACGCCCGGCGGCTTCACCAAAGCCCGAACCGTAAACGGTAGCTACCCCCATTGAAGCAGCTTGAGCGGCGGTCAACCATGCAGCCCGCTGCTCGCCACGCTGGGCCAGTTGATAAGCATCATTAGCCACTAGGGTGGTGGTCAATAGACCAGCAACCAATGTAAAACCACCTCTATATCGCGCAGCCTCGCCCATGGCATCTTGCCAAGCCATTGGTTTAACGTATGAACTATCCAGAAAGTTATTAATCTTAACAGCTATGTTCCATTGGCTATTAGCGAGCTTTAAACCTTGAGCGCTTAATAAAAATGCATCAAATCCTGCACTCCCTAACTTTGCTCCACTTTCTAAATCCCAATTTGGAAGAAACTCCGCGCTGCTATTTAATAGATTAAAGGTTTCGAGCACTGCCAAAACAGCCCAAAAAGCCGTATAGCCTGTACGCGCGCCATAAAAACGCCATTCGCCCGTTTCGCGGCCAGTAACGCGAACGGCCTGGCTGCCCGATGACGAGACAGCATTGCCGCCCAAGGCATTAGTAGTCGCAGTGGCCTGCAGGGCTGCACTAGCTTGGGCCATTTCAGCGGTGACTGTTTTAAACTCGCGCGGAGCAATCCAGACAATTCCGCCACCTTGGAGTTCGGCTTTAATCGGTAGCCCACCTCCCAAGGCCCCTTTTAGATCAGCATAGTCCGAAGCGATATCCAAAGACATGGACTGGCCCAGTTTGAGCCAGGGAATGGCGGCGATCAGCGGAGGCAGTGTGTTGATGACAATCGCGTCGGAGCCATTGAGCACACGGCGTATAACATCTGCCGTAGGGTTGGTCTCTTCGACCAGCTGGTTCTGCAGGGCCAAAAGGTCATTCGCCGTCATCGTGGCGGCGTTGGCTTCCTGAGCTAGTATTTGCTGCGAAGCTTGAGTGATGCGCCCTACGTCTCGTGCGTAGGCTTCTCCCCAGCCATTCTCTTTGCATCGCTCGGGCTCAAATAGCAGCGCTGAGGCAAGATGTTCACCCTTATACAACGTCTCCAAAGTCGAGTGGCAGCGTGCGGGAGATTGGTAGTCACTCAGCTCGTCGGTCGTTCCCTTCGGGTCAAACGGCTGAGTTCCGTTGAGCAGAATATCGATACTACGGGCCAGGATGATATAAGGTTCCAGCAGGTTGATATCATCAAACAGCATGGCATCGTGCAGTGTGTGAACCAGGGCGCCCGGCGCGGTATCGTCCCAAAGATCGGCCAGTGCAGATAACGCTTCATCACGTCGTAACCGCGCCAAGCGGCGCTCTTCGATTTTGGCCAGGCGTGAAAACAGGCTTTCTCGGCTCCTATCCAATCGGCGATCCAGCCAGTCGTCAAGATAGCGTGGATTGTTTTCACCATCAGGACCTTTGTCCATGAAGCAGTTGGCATGCACCAGTTCCGCCGAAGCGCCATGGGGGTGGTATTTCATGCTTTCTGCCAACACCATTAGCAGCTCGGTGCTGGCCTGTATATCGGCGATGAGGTGTTCGGTTGCCTGCTTGGGGTCACGCAGGAAGATACAGCAGAGCTTCTGATCGCGTAACGGCGCGAAACAGTCCTCCGTGGCCGCCGGTGTTGGCATAAGCGCCAACTGGGCTTCTTCGGCCTGCTCCTCATCCGAGCGCAGCGGGTTGCACCACTGTTGCAGCAGCGTGCCACGCAGCGCTGGTGAGAAATTGCGCTGCCGGCGCGCCATGTCAATATCCGGAAATGAGGCTTCCTGCTCATCGGAATCGAAGAAGGTTCGCTCAGAGGCGAGCTGATCAAGCAGTGCGCTCCAGCCTTCTGCCGTAAGATCTTCAATATAGTCGCGCGGGCTGCCCCATGCTTGCTCATATACCGCATCGCGGGCGCGCATGGGCGGCAACCAGTCCAACCAGGCTTTACCCGCACACGCATCACGGTTGACCTCAAGCCCGTGCTGGTAAAGGTTTTGTCCCTGCCCTTGAAGCATGACGCTAACAGCGGACTCGTTCAGCGCTAGAGGCTGGCAACGCTTTTCGATCAGATCTGGATTGGCTTCCAATTGTTCGATATGCACCCAAGGCCAGGGATGGTCAGAGAAGGCCAGGCGTACATTGGTGGTCTCACCATTAAGCTTGAGCGGTAGATGCACGTGAGACAAGGCAGGCCCAGAAAACTCCCGTACCGTCGGTACTTCGCCCTGCTCACGGTAGGCCGCAATATCACTATCGAGAAACTGTAATGTGCCGTTTACGAGACGGGTGACGACCAATTCACGAATCAGCCGTCCCTGCAGAAATACGTAAATGAAACCACCCCGGCAAGGCCCTGCTGCCAACTCATGGTGGTCGAGGTACAGCATGGGGACAGTCGATACCATCAGGTTATGCTGAAAAGCTCGCTGCTTGGGGATCAGGCCGCATTGCGAAACCTCTTCTACCTGAAGCAACGGCACCTCGATATCGCCTATCTTCTGTACCAGGCGGTAGTCTGCCAGCTCTTCTTCTAAAAACTCTTTCTGCGACTCGACGATGGGCCCGAAACGCCCTTCCGATGCATCTCCTTCAGCCAGGCGTTCAACGGCATCGTCTCCCTGATAAAGCCAGTATTCATTCTGGGCGTTATCTTCATGATGGCCAGTGATTTCCAGATAGATTGCCTTGGGGCTGCATGCGTGGTTCTGTGGCATTCCTATGTCCTTTATCGTGTCATCGCAACAGAGAGTGGGGCGTTCACGTACGCGCTCAACTCTTCGACGAACTGTTCAAGCGTGTCACTACGCGCCAGCATACTTTCTACCTTTTCAACCGCCTGCTTACGCTTCAGGCTGACTTTCCAGGTAGCGTGCCAGTAGTGTTCCAGCTCGCGCCAGAGAAACGTGATGTCTTCTTCTGTTTGCAGAAGATCGAAACGGCTTATTGCTTCTCCCAGCAGTACCGTCAGCCGGGAGAACTGCCTTAAGCCCGCAAGCCGCTGCTGCGTAACGTTATTCAGTTTTACTGTCTCGCTCGGCTCGATCCCAGTACTGTTAACTGAGTCATAGCGCTCATGGAGGACATCCCCCTGATGCTGACATAACGGCCAATGCCAGCAAGCATTCTCCCCCGCCAGGGCCAAGCGATTGCCAGGCGAGAACAGCTCCTCACCCAGCAGTAGATGCAGAAGGGCAGGCTCATGAAAACGCAGTAATCCGAAACCGCCACCAGGCGTCTGGATGGTCAGGCTGTTTGCCAATCGTTCTTGCAAAGCATCCAGCGATTCCGATGTATCGATGACGGCTGACGCGGCCACTCCCGCCCACTCAAAACTACACTGATGCCAAACGCTATCATCGTGCGTGATATCCAATAACACGGGGCCGCTATCCCGCACCGTTTGATAGGGCGTGCCATCGTAGAGCCAACGGAAATCGGGCTGCTTCGCGATAGCATAAAAGCGACACAATACCTCGCTTTCTGGAAGGCTAGCCGTATCGACTAACCAATAACGCTTATCGCTTTGTTTAGGTAGGTTCAATGCATAACGCATCAGCCAGCCTCACCACGGCATGGGCAGTCGGCCAAGGGGCAGCTGCCGTCAGTTTGCTTTTGGCATAGCTGCACGATACTGGCTTCTACTGCCGAGGCTTCCAGTAGTGCTTCATGAGTCACGTGCGGAGTCGCTTCATGCGTCTCCGCAACCGCCTGCCCCGGCAACTGCGGCGCCTGCGCCGCCTGCCCACTACCCGAACCCGGGCTGCCGCCGGAGTTGATCTTGACCTGCGGGCCCACGATGGTGACGCCGCTGGGGTCGATTTTCAGGAAGCTGCCGCCGGCTTTCAGGGTGATCTCGGCGCCGGCTTCGATCACCACCTTCATTCCTGCCTTGTGGTGAATCTCCTGCCCGGCTTCCACCAGCTGTGCCTGGCCGATGTTGTCGTGGCGGGTGCCGTTCACGGTCAGGTGGTCGTCGCCGTCCACCTGGGTGTAGCGATTGCCGTGCACCGTGTGGTGATCGTCGTTATCGATCTCGCTGATGCGGTCGTTGTGCACCTTGAGGTGGCTGTCGTTCTGAATCTCTTCGGTGCGGTCGTTGAGCGTTAACAGCTCCAGGTCTTTCTGGGCGTGGAGCCATATCTGCTCTTCACCTGCCTCGTCTTCAAAGCGCAGTTCGTTGAAGCCGTCGGCCTTGTGGCTTTGGGTGCGAATGACCGTGCGGGTCTTGTGCTCGGGCAGAGGGTACGGGGCAGTGTTCACGGCGTGATAGGTACGCCCGGTCACCAGCGGCTGGTCCGGGTCGCCTTCCAGGAAGGAAACGATCACTTCGTGGCCGATGCGCGGAATCGCAATACTGCCGTAGCCGCCGCCGGCCCAGCCTTGGGCCACGCGTACCCAGCAGCTCGCCGTTTCATTGGGTTCGGCGTAACGGTCCCAGGGGAACTGGACCTTCACTCGGCCGTGCTCGTCGCAGTGAATCTCTTCGCCTTCTGGGCCCACCACGAACGCGACCTGGGGGCCGTCCACGCGGGGCTTGGGGTTGGGCGTGGCGCGCCAGGGGGCGTCGCCGGGCATGAAGGTGACCTGGTTGAAATAGCGTGTCATGCCGCTGGCATCGCTGTGCGTCATACCATCTTCTTCCAGCGCCTGGGGCTGTTCGCCCGTGTGGCGTACTGCCACTACCTGCCAATCGCGGTTAAGGCTTTGCGTGTCGTGGTCGGTCAGGCTGAAGCGCACACCGGGGGCGAGTTCCGGCAAGTCGCTTTCGGCATTCGCGGTAATCGCTTCGCGGCGCAGCTGCTCCAAGCGGATGCGGGTGAAGGGTTTACCCGAGGCGTCCTCCTTGTAGCGACCGGGGTAATCAAAGTGCTCGTAGTCGGTTTGCTGACCGTGGGCTTCCACGTCGCGGCCCAGGTGTTCGTGCAGCTGGGCGTAGGCGGGGTTCTTGAAGCTGTAGTCTTTTAGCGAGGCGCTGGCGGCGGCTACGCGGGCGGTGTGGCTAAGCTTGCGCACATGGCGCGTGGGTGCGGTGCCGCCGGCGCGGCTGTGGTAGGTTCGCTCACCTAAATTCGCCAGCACTTGAGGGTCATCGGCAAATACCAACCGGTGGGCGCTCTCTTCAAATTCGTGGAAGTAGAACAAGCCCTCTTCGGCGGCAAGGCGTTCGATAAACGCCAGGTCGGTCTCGCGGTACTGCACGCAGTATTCGCGCTCGGGCAGTTCGCGGGTGACGGCAAAGGCTATATCGGTAATACCCCGTTCATCGCATAGGGTATTGATGATGGTCAGCGGGTCGACTTTCTGAAAGATACGTGAGTTGTGGCGTAGCGAAAGCCGCCAGAGCGCGGGGCGCAGCACCAGGGAGTAGAAGGTGCGCCGGTGGCCCCGGTCGCCGCGGCCAAACTCGCTGACGATGCCGTGTATCTGGCGCAGCGCTTCGCCATCCTGCCAAATAGTCAGGGTGGCCTCGCGGTCCAGCAGCTCGGCCGCGTCCAGGCTACCATCGCGGCTGGCCAGGTTGAGTACCAGCTCGAAAGGCTGGGAGAGCGCCTCGCGGTGGGTAAAATCGACTACCGCGATGTCATCAACGCCGGGTAACGTAAGCGTGAATTGCAGTCCTGTGCTTGCCATCTTAACTACCCTCTCCTGAACCGGAACCAATCACCACGCCGCCGCAATCGACCGCGTGGCCTGTTAAAGCAGCCGGCTTGCCGTCAATAAGAATCGTGCCGGAACCTTGAGCAATCGCCCGTGGGTGCATGGGGTGCTTGGGTTTATCGTGGGGCTCCAGCGGGTCACCCACTCGGGCCACCGGTTTGCCGTCCATGATCACCGTGCCGCTACCCGCGGTGACGGGCGTTGGGGGGAAACCATCGTGGTCGGTTCCCATATCGCCTACGAGTACAAATTTCTGGCCCATTGTCACTGCTCCTGTTCCGGTTCCGCGTATTCGTCCTGCCTGCCACTGTGCTGTTGCGCTGACGGGTTACTCATCCCACTGGGCAGGGGCTTCGTAACTTGCCACTTCTAGCGCATCCACGTACTGACGGGTGAAGCCCGCCGCCTCCAGGCTGTCGATGGCCGAATGGCAGGCCAGCGGCAGGCGCGTTTGCAGCGGCACCCCGCTTAAACTGCGCCTCACCGCCATCAGCAGGCGAGTGCCGTGGCCGCTGCCCTTCCACTCCCGGCTGATGTAGAAAAACTTGAGCTGCCAGGCGGCTTCGTCATCCGGCCGGCAGGCCAGCACCATGCCCAGCGGGGGCCCGTCGCCGTGGCGCAGCGCCAGCAGGCGACCCTGCCAATGGGCCACCTGGCCGTTTTCCCGCTGCATCCACACTTGCCGGTTAACGGTGAACTCAAGCGCCCGGCGCAGCGTGTCGAGCACTCTTTTATCGCGCAGCACCCAGGGGGAGCGACCTTTGGCATCGGCCTGATACACCGCCTCGATAAAGCTGTCGATGTCCTCATTGCGCGCGTCCTCCAAAGGACGCGAGCGTTTTTTCCCCTGACGCTTGTGACGCGCCGCCGGCTTGGTTTTATCGGAGGTAAACAGCTGCTTAAGTTTGGTCAGCATTGCTACCTCGCTCAGCATAAAGGGCGGACGGCAGTCGGAAGCCTGCAGCCAGCGGGCGTGTGAAGGGGTTAGGCGCGCCATTGGCAAACAGACGGTAGCGCATGGTGCCGCCGTCAACGTTGAACCGGAGCTCGAGTTCGCGCTCGCTTACACTGGTGATATCGGCCTGTTCCAGTAGCCGAAACCACGCCCAGGCACCATCCTGGGCAACGCTTCTCGGTGAGCGGTTCACCTCGCTTGGCACCATCGTAATACGGCTTTCCGTCCCGCCCCGCAGCGCGTTTGGCCAGATCATCGACACCCGCTGGCTGGCACTGTGGGCATACTCAATCAACTGGCCATCCACACTGATCACGCTGCGCCGCTTGTCCGGCGACAGGCTGACGGGTTCGAGGGCAAACTCCACGTCCAGCGCACCGTCACGGCTGAAGTAGGCGCGCCGGATCTGCTCGGCCTGCTGAATGGCCGTGTACAGGCTATCTCGCAGCAGTGAATTGCCTTCGGCATCCACCAGGTATTCAGGCGCGCCTTCGATAAAAGGCTGCAGGCTGTCTTGGTAGAAGGTATCCAGCGTGCCGCCCGGGGCGAAGAAATCCTCGAAATCGCTCAGCGCCACTTCCTGAGTGGCATTGGGCGCCAACGGATAGCGGCCCGCCAGGCGCTCTTGATAGGGTGCGACCACGTCATCCAGCCACTGGCTTTCAAGATGGCGCGTAGCGCTGACCATCATCAGCTGCCAGCTCTGGTCGGCCAGGTTGTGCAGCATGCGGCCCACCGGCTCTGGTGTGCTGTCGGCAATGCGCTGCAGGTTGTAGATGGGGTCGTTACCGCGCAGCGACAGGCGGTCACGCACGCTGACGAAGGCGGCACGCCCGGCATTGCTCGACTCTTCGATCTCCATCAGGTAATCGCGCAGCGCCGTCACGGCGGCTTTGATCTCCTCGAGTGAAGAGGGGTTGTCGTTGCGCGCCTGGCTCAGCTGATTGATCGGCGTGAACGGCTGCTCGATGGCAAATGCCAGCTGATAACGCTGGGATTGGCGCAACGCCTCGCGGGCCTGCTCGTCATCTTCGGGGAGTTCGGGGTAGAGGCTGGTATTGCGCTCCACCGCGGCCAACAACCTGTCAAGCGGACGCTGACTGCCCACCAGGGCGTCTGCCACCACAATGGCCTGATGAATATCGGGCAGTGGCACTAGCTGGGTATCACGCAGGGCATCGCGCCAGCTGGCATGGTAATCCCCTACATAATGCTCACGCAGGGCCACTTGCAGCTGTTGCCGGTCGGCCTCGCTGAAGTTGATGTTATCGCGCTGGCCGAGCACCCAGGCGTCGATCAGGGCAAGCTCCGTCGCCCGGTCAAGCTCTTGCAGGAAGTAGTTCTCAAAGCCATCGCGGGTGAGCAGATGCGGCAGGCGCACATTCTCCGGGTCATCGTTGTGCGACATGAACACGGTGTTGAACAGCGTGCCCACACTGCGGCGCAGATCCAGCGGCTCGCCTTGGCGGTTTCCGGACGCCTTCAAGGCAGCGTAAACGCGCTCGTCGATGGGCTGGCGTGAAAGCTCCTGTTGGGCGGCGGCGATGCTTCCCTGAAGCGGCGCCATGGCCCGCTCAGCGCTCGGGCTACCTTCAGCAATACGGCCTTCCAGATCGCTATGCTCGAGCGCGTAGTGCAGGTGCATCAACAGACGCCGCTGAACCTCGCCCTGCTGGGGAAAGTTGCCCTGCCAGCGTTGGGCCATGAAACGTTCGACACGCTCCGGCTGGCGGCCGCTGGCATCCGACATCATGCGCAGCACGCGCAATAGAGAAAGCTTGGCATTGCTGCCGTCTTCGGCGCGGTTCATGTCGTCCATGATGCCGATCATCAGTGCCGGCAGGAACTGACGCTCCAGCATGGCAAGATAGGCGCGCTCTACCTGGGCACCAATCACATGGCCCTGATACAGTCCCATGTCCGCCAGATACGGCGTATGCGTGCGGTACCCGTCAAAGGTTTCCAGGGCATGGCGCAACCGGTCGAGCGGGTCGAGAAGTTCAAAACCGGTCGGGTCATCGCTCTGGAACGCTTCCGGCTGAGTGGCCAGGAAGGTTTCCGCGCGCTGTTCAACTGCGGCAAGCGACACACTGTTTTTCTGATAGAAGTGTGTCCAGCCGCCGACCAGAATAACGCCCAGCACCAGGCACGCCGCCAGGCTTGCCTTGCGCATGCGCTGGCGCCGCTGGGTAACGCGAGCATTGTCGCCGGCAAGCCCCGCTTCGGGGTAAATGACCTTGTCGAACAGCTCTTCAGTAAAATAAAGCGCGCTGCGTGTGGCCCGATGCGCGGGCTGAACACTGTCATCCATTCCGTAGCGCCGGGCCGCGGCATCCACGAACGGGTCTTCCGGCACGCCCTGCTGGTACACCGAGGTGAAATAGGTGCCACGCACCATGGCCGCCGTTGAAAAACGGTCGCTGGAGAGCCCTTCGGTCAAGAAGCCGAACAGCACCTCGCGCAGCCCTGCCAGTTGACGTACAAAACGAAAGACCGATTCGCGCTCTTCACGGTCGCGGCACTCGGAAAGCATGGTGGGCATCAGTTGATTCAAGCGCGCCAGCATGGCGTCGTAATCAGCTTCGAATTCCGCTTCCCACTTGCCGGGGGTATTCATGGATGCCGGGGTGAACGTGAACCCTAGCGGCGCCCGTCGGGCAGCGCGGGAGTAGTGGCGGAAGAAGTCATCAAAGCCGTGCAGCAGGTCCATTTTGCTGAACGTGACGTACACCGGCAGGCGGGTGCCGTGGCGCTCCATCAGCTCACGCAGCCGGCTGCGCAGCAGCGCCGAGTAGGCCTTGCGAACGGCTACCTGGGCATGGCTCAGGCGGGCAAGGTCCAGCACCAGCACCACGCCATCCAGCGGGCGCTGGGGGCGGTTATGCTCCAGCCAGCCGACGAAGTGGTCCCATAACCGGCGCTGGAGTTCCTGGGGTTCGCCCCCTTCCATCGCGCCCTGGGTCAGCAGCTCACCATCCGGGTCAATCAATACCGCCTTGTCACCGATCCACCAATCAAAACCGAGCTGGCCCTGCTTGCTGCTCTGGCCCGAAGCCTTCATGACGTGGGTCAGGGCGAAGTTCTGGCCCGAGCGGTTGATCAGGCTGGTTTTGCCGGCGTTCTCGACGCCCATCACCAGGTACCAGGGCAAGCGATAACGGCTGTTGCTGCCACCCAGGCTGTCGGTAAGCTCGTTGAGTACCTGATTGAGCGAGTCTTCCTGGCGCTCCACTTGGGACATGATGGGGTCCTGCAGGCGCGACTCTTCCAGTTGGCGCTCGTCATCCAGAGCGCGCAGCCGCCGGGCAAGGCGTACCCCCCAGATAACGGCCACTACCGTGACGACCGCAAGTGTTGCCAGCAGGCGGTTGGTAAGCGGGGCCAGCGGCATCACGCCGCGCACTTCCCAGCCAGGCCCCCACCACCAGATAGCCACTACCAGAATGACCAGCAGCACTGCCCAAAGCAGCGTTGAGAGGCGCAAAAGTCCCTTGGCCTTATTACCGTGCGCGTTGGCTCGGTTTTTTGCTGTTTGCGCCCGCGACAAGCCAGGCACCCAGCGGCTCAGCTTCGACGTTATGGTTGACCACATTAGCCTTTATCCCTCGTCCCTTTAATATTGACCGTTGTCAGTGCGTTTCTTGAATTGCGGCTTTCAGGCGCGATACCAGCGCGGGTTCCCACTGCTCTAGTGCCAGTTCCGTTACCGTTTGGTGCAGCGTGCGGTAGTGTTGCTGTGCCAGGCTTTCAAGCCCGGTCTCATGCAGCAGATCCGCGCTGGCCAGGCGCCAGTACGCGCTTTCCCGCGGCGTTCTGGCACTGCTTAAGCCCTGATCAAGCACCTTGAGTGCCGTGCCGAGATCCCCGCTCGCCACGGCTTCGCGTGCCTCTTCAAGCCCAGCGTGCCAAGCCTCGCTACCGCCACCCGTCGCGCCACCACTGTTTTCGTTGCTGTATAGCCAACGCGTCGTTTCTTCATCGACGAATGAAGCACCGCTGTTGAAAGTGAGCGCCTCGATACCCGGCAGGCGCTCCACGAACCGTTGCGTTTCATCACGGATCGCCTCGGCACAGCGGGAGTGGCCAAGCTGTTTGGCAAGCCCGGCGCTCAAGCGGTGGCCTTCCAGCCAATAGGGGCTTAGCGCCAGGCTATTCTCGATCCGCTGCCACAGTTCGTTGTCGCCCCCTTTGGCAAGCGCTTCGCGGTAGTCGGCAACGCGATCCGCCGAGACCGGCGCAAGCTCGGTCTTGCCGTTCTCCTTGGCCGCGGGCAGCGCTTGAATCGTGCTCCATACCGCATAGCGGCGCAGGCGGTATGCCAGCGGTTCGCCCGGTGACTGCTCGCCCAGAAACTCCGCCATCTTGAGCAGCGCCTGGCGGTTCGAACGCTCGTTGCCCGCCTCAAGGCGCAGCTCGGGCGCCTTGGCCGCCGAAGGCGTGGTGGTCGCCTGCTCCTGGCGAGCCGCCGGCTGGCTTGTCGATTGCTCGCCAGCCGATGACGGAGAAGCGCTCTGAGCAGCCTGCTGGGTTGGTCGCTTGGCCTTTAGCTGGCGGCTTAGCTCAGTCAGGGCCTCATCCGGCAACGCCTTCTCGGCCACTTGGTGCTCAAGTTCTGTCAGCGAAGCCTGGCAGGCGTCAAACTCATCCTCGGCATTATGAAAATCGAGCGTCGATACAAGTTTGATGCTGCGCTGGATCAGCTGTTGAAACAGCCGGGGGCGCATCTTGGCACCGCGTTTTCCTGCAAACGGGTAGGCGTGCTCCCACCAAGGCTGGGCAATGCTTCGGGCCAGCAGGCGCAGCGAGAGCGCAAAACGCACGCCATTGCCTCCGTGCTGCATGCAGTGCATCAGGTGGCCCAACACTTTCAGGTCCTTGCTGCGCTCGCTTAGCAGGCGGATGGCCAGCGTCTCGGCGGTCTCCCACTGCACATTGGCGTGCTGAAGCGAGCCAATCTTCATCATTTCCTCATCCAGCGTCAGATAGTCGCTGCTATCTTCCACCGGCTCGCCTACCGATGCGCCCTCGGCGTTAGCGGGCAGCGGGGCCAGCAAGGGGTCTAGGTGTGACTCGGCAGTAATTCGCATTAAACCTCCCTTACCAGCGGCACGCTTCGCGCAGCGGAGCAATTTCCTGACGCAGCCCCGCCACGTTGAAACGCAGCCCATCAAGCTCCGCTACGTCGCTATGTAGCGTGACTTCCTCGGCACCCAGCAGCTGGCGAAGCGTGTCGATGGCGGGCAAGCCTCGCCCGCCACTGACCACCCGGCCCGCGTCGCGTACGCGCCACTGCTGCTGCACCGTATGCCCGCCTCCCGTTAACCGCAGATCCACGCGTGCGCCACTGATGGGTGTGGGCAGATGCAGCTGGAAGCGGGTGATCAGCCTTTCACAGGCCATCACCATGATGGGTCTGGGCGGGGTCGTGCCAAGCGCCGGCACGCTAACCCGTACGCTATCCCCTGCTTCGTGCACTATCAGACCGACGTTTTCATCGGGCCTTGCGGCCTCCTGGCGCTCAATGGCTTGCCATAGCGCAGGCAGCTCGTCGTCGTCAACGCTGACATTGGCTTCCAGAAAGAGCGCGTCGTAACAGTTCAGGCGCTCCAGGCGGGAGGTTTCTTCCGCGCAGGTCTGGGCGCTCTTGAGCCGCGTGTCTTGCTCACCGGCCTGGGAAGGGGGACAGGCCAACAGGCAGAGCATCAGCAAGCCCCCGATTGTCCACTGGCGTTTTAGCAGCATCGCGTTCATTTGATATCCAGTTCCAGTAGCTGACATTTATGGGCCAACGTTCGCTTGGGCAGCCCCAGACTTTGCGCCGCCTGGGCGCGATTGCCTCCAAAAAGACGCAACCGCTGGCGGATAATGGTGGATTCGATATCACGCAGCGTCTGACGCAGATCATCAATGTCACCTGGCAGCGCAAGCGGCATCTCTTCAACTGGGGCCGCCACGTCATCCAGGCTGCTGTCTGCAACCTGGCTATCCTGTTCGCCGGGCAGCAGATAGGTGTCGATGTCGGCGCCGTTGGGCGTCATCGCGCAGGCGTAATCGATCACGTTTTTAAGCTCGCGTACGTTGCCCGGGTAATCCCGGCGATAAAGCAGCCGCAATGCGGCGGGTGTAATACCCATCTCGTCGCGCCCTTCCCGTACGCAGAAATCGGTGATGAAGGCCTGCGCCAGCTGAGCGATATCGTCGCGGCGCTCATTCAAGGGCGGCAGGGTGATGGGGAATTGGCCTAGGCGGTAGTAGAGATCGGCACGAAATCGCTGCTTTTTGATCTGCTCACGCAAGGGCTGATGCGTTGCCGCCACCACACGCAGGTCGGCACAGCGCTCTTCGTTTTCCCCCAGCGGGCGGTAACGGCCGCTTTCAAGTACGCGCAGCAGTTTGGCCTGCAGGGCCAGCGGCATGTCGCCGATCTCATCGAGAAACAGCGTGCCGCCATCAGCTTGGCTGATAAGGCCTTCGCGGGCGTGATCCGCTCCTGAAAAAGCGCCCTTGCCATGCCCAAACAGCTCGGACTCCAGCAGCGCCTCGGGAATCGCGGCGCAGTTGATCGCCATGAAGGGGCCTTTCGCCCGCGCCGAGAGCTGATGCATGGCGCGCGCCACGCGATCCTTGCCGGTGCCGGTTTCGCCTTGTAACAGCACCGCCAGGTTTGTCTCTGCCGCCCGCACGATATGCCGGCGCAGTGCCTGCATAGCGGCAGATTGGCCGAGCAGGTCCTCGGCCAGCTGGTCGGCCAGCGCCTGGCGCCGCGTGCCATCGTTGAGCTTGGCCAAGGAGTCCTGCAGGATCTGCGAGCGGTGCCGCTCGCCCTGCTCGCGGGCAAGGCGCATCCATAGCCGGCACAG
This sequence comes from Vreelandella populi, assembly GCF_003989825.1. Taxonomy (GTDB): domain Bacteria; phylum Pseudomonadota; class Gammaproteobacteria; order Pseudomonadales; family Halomonadaceae; genus Vreelandella; species Vreelandella populi. Next base: position 41,303 of record NZ_RZHE01000005.1, on the reverse strand, counting down.
CAGTGCTTCAAAAGCCGCCATGCCGGTGTCTTCCGCCAGCGCCTTCAACCTTGCCGACGTCCCTGCCAGCAGCATCACTCCTAGCCATTCACGCCCGCCCTCGACCCCGCGCAGCGGCCGTATGTGAAGATGCAGCGCAGACCCAAGCGTTGCTACCTGGGCCTGAAAGCCTGGGTGATCCAGGCGAATACGTGCATCGGCAACGCTCAGTGTCAACGGCTTGCCACTGCGGATAACGTGGGCATAAGGGTGATGAAAATCGCCGCAGTCGAACTGGTCCTCATCACCGTCACGGCCCAACCAGCGCCCGCTGCCATCGATGTAAAGGCACTCCGCCATCACAAGCCCTAAATGGCGCTTTAACAGCGTGGCCGAACGCTGGCGTAGCGTCGCCGCGCAGTGGCTCTCCACCAGCGTCAGCGCCAACGGCATGGCCGAAAGCTCGACGGATAGCGCCGAGCCAGCGGCGGTAGGGGCAACGGGCTGCGTCATGGGCTAGGCAACCTCTGCGGTGAAGGTGCCGTTTTTGGGGTCTACTCCCAGCACCACGCTGGAAACCGTCTCGCGGCGTGCCATGCGCTCAAGCAAGGCCCTTGAAAGCGGCGGCAGCAGCTCGCCATCGATGACCGATTCAAGCATGCGCGCGCCATTTTCGCTGCGCGTGGCCCGCGCGCATATGGCTTCGGCCAAGGCGTCTTCCAGCACTACCTCGGCCTGGCGGTGGCGTTCACGGATGCGCGTGGCCAAGGTCGTGAGCTTGGCGTTGACGATATCGCGCAGCGTATCGCCATTGAGCGGCAGGTAAGGCACCACTTCCATGCGCGCCAGCAGGGCCGGCTTGAAGAACTCGGCAAGCTCTGGGTAAAGCGCTTCATCCAGAGCCGAGGCATCCTCGCTGTGAGTAACGATCGCTTCATAGCCCAGATTGGAGGTAAGGAAGAAGAGCACGTTCTTGCAATCGATCAGCCGCCCTTCGCCATCAGCAAGCTCGCCCTTGTCGAACGCCTGATAGAAGAGGTTGAGCACATCCGGGTGGGCTTTTTCCACTTCATCCAGCAGAACGACCGAGTAAGGGCGTTGACGGATGGCTTCGGTCAAAAGCCCGCCTTCACCAAACCCGACATAGCCAGGGGGCGAGCCGATCAGCCGGGAGACCGTGTGCTTCTCCTGGTATTCGGACATATTGATGGTGGTCAGGAACTGGCGGCCGCCGTACAGCTGCTCAGCGATCTGCACCACGGTTTCCGTTTTGCCCACGCCGCTTGGGCCGACGAGCAGGAAGGCCCCCAAGGGGCGGCCCGGGCGGCGCAGATCCGCACGCGCGGTCAGCAGATGGCGGTGCACCCGCTCGATCGCAATGTCCTGCCCCTTGATCAGGCTACCCAGATGCGTAGGGAGTTCGGTCAGGCGCGTCAGTTCATCACTGGTCATGCGCTCTACCGGCACCCCCGTCCAGTCACCGATGACCTGGGCAATCTGGGCTTCTTCAACGCTTGGGTTCACCAGCGCATGGGCCTGCTGCAGGCGCGTCAGTTGCTGCTCGCGTTCGGCAAGCTCTGCGTGTAGCTGTTCGGGCGAGCGCGGCTCGGTCGGCTGCTCATCGTCTTGGTTACTTTCGCTTGCGACATCGGCATCCAACAACTGGCGGTGCAGCGTGACGATAGCGTCGACGCATTCACGCTGCTCCTGCCAGGCGGCTTCCAGGGTAGCGAGCTCGGCTTCAAGTGCCGCCAGACGCTCAGTGAGCGCCTGGCCCATCGAGGCATCCGGCTCGCGGCCCAGCAGTTTTTCACGGGCCAGCTGGTCGCGCTCGCGCAGGGCGGCGGTGTATTCGCTTTGCAGGTGGCTCAACTTGCGCGGCGGTGTATCCAGCGCTTGCGCCAGGCGCGTGCACGCCGTATCCAGCACGTCGATGGCTTTATCGGGCAGTTGTCGCCCGGCCAGATAGCGGGCAGAAAGCGATGCCGCGGCGCGCAGGCCGCTATCGCCGATGAGTACGCCATGAGCGCGCTCATACACGTCCCGCAGCCCGCGTAGAATCACCAAAGCCTGCTCAACGCTGGGTTCGGAAAGTGCCACAGGCTGGAAGCGCCGCGAAAGCGCCGGGTCCTTCTCGAAGTACTTCTTGTACTCGCGCCAGGTGGTCGCGGCAATCGTGCGCAGCTCACCACGCGCCAGCGCCGGTTTCAGCAAGTTGGCAGCGTCGCCCCCGCCCTCCTGATTACCCGCGCCAATCAGCGTATGCGCTTCATCGATAAACAGCAGCGTCGGGCGCGGGGCGTTCTTGACCTCATCGATCACGGCCTTGAGACGTTTTTCAAACTCGCCTTTTACGGCGGCCCCTGCCTGCAACGCGCCCAGGTCTAGTGTTAAAAGCTCTACACCCGCCAGGGCGGTGGGCACCTGGCCTGCCACGATACGCGCGGCCAGCCCTTCCACCACAGCGCTTTTGCCAACGCCAGCATCGCCGATCACGATTGGGTTGTTCTTGCGCCGACGTCCCAGGATATCAAGCATTTGATCGATTTCAGGGTCGCGGCCGAGCACCGGGTCCAGCTCGCCGTTGCGCGCCTGCTCGGTGAGCGAGGTGGCAAAGCGGCCAAGCGCGCTGTCATCGCTTGGGCCAGAGGTACCGGTACGCTGGGCGCTGGCGTCCGCCTCTTGCGGTGCTTCTGCCGAGTCGGCGGTCAGGCGATTGAGGTGGCGGCGCAAATTTTCCCGGTTGATCTCGGAAAGCAGCCGCACGGAACCGACGCCCAGGTAGCGCTCCGGATTGTGCAGCAGCGCAGTAAATATGGTGCCACTACGTAAGGTTTGGTGCTGATATTCGGTGGATGCCAGCAGCCATGCATCCTGCAGCAACTCGACGAGTAACGGTGAAAAGCTGGGCGTCGCTATTTCCAGGTTGCGCGGCGGGCGCGTCTCTTCTGCCAACTGGGCACGCAAGGCGGCCGTATCGACCGTGAGGCTTTCACAGATGCAGCGCACATCACATAGCGGCTGGTCGAGCATCGCCTGAAGCAGATGCCCGGCGGTTACTTCAGGCGCTTGCTGCTGGGCGCAAAGCACGGCCGCTTGCTCAAGCCCTTGGCGAGCAATGATGTTAAGGCGATCAATAAGTGCCGGTAGCTCTACCCTGAGCATGGTAACTCCTAGCGATAAAGTTGGTTGAGAAGCGTGGTGATCTGTTCGGCCTGCTGATCGAGCGACCAGGAGAAGCCCAGGTACACCGCGACCATGGCAAGGGTGAACAGCGCAAAGATGCCCCAGGTCGGAAAGCTGGCCGTGCGCTGCGAACGCCCCTGCACCACGTTTTTAAGCGGCTGGGTCAGGGTGTCTTCAGCGGGCTGCTCAAGTGAGGAGAGCTGGTCGCCTAGAGCACGAACGATCTGCTCATACTCATCGCGCCCGTGAGACATGACGCGGTAACGGCCCTCAAACCCAAGGCACAGGCACAGGTAGATAAAGGCGAGCATGTCACGATAGCGCTGGGGCTCCTGCTGCAGGCGCGCCAGGATGGAGAACACTTTTTCTCCGCCCCAGGTTTCGTTATGAAACCGGGTCAGCAGCGAGTGTTCGGCCCACTTGCTTTGCCGCCCCCAGGGCATGCCCATGACCGCTTCATCGATAAACGAGCAGAGCACATAGCGGTAGGCGAGCAGCGTGGCACGGTCGTAGCCCTGTTCGGTCAGCTCGATCTCGATGGCGGCAATTTCGTCGACCACCTGGCGATAGAGGCGCTCGACATCGCCTGCACTGTCGAGCTGACGAACGCGAACCACCATGCCCAGCAGACTGCTGGCGGCATCCACTAGGGGGTTGAGGTTATGCCCCCGCAGTCGGAACCAGTAGTCTTCGTCAGCATCGAGCTGTTCGGCGTGGCTATGGATAAGATGCTCAAGGCCCCGCTCGTTGATTAGGTCTTCGTGGCGCATCTTATGCGGCGCGGCGCGCCCGCGGGTCGAGCTTTGCCCATCGGTGACAAGATGTTGCATGGTTTAACTCCTGATCGCCCAGAACTGCATTTCCAAACCTGGGAACTCCCCGGCCACGTGGAACGCAAAGCCGCTGGCGCCGTTAAGCATTCCCCACGCTTCGCTCTGGCGATCCAGCTGGAAGTAGGTGTAGCCGGCGTGATAAGGCAGCTCACGGGGAGCCACCGGCAGCGGCTCAAGCGGTACGCCAGGCAGCTGCAGGCTGATGAGATCGCGAATACGCTCGACGCTGGCGACCTTGGTCTGCTGCAGGAACAGCTTGCGCAGACGCTCGTTGGGCATGTCGGCACGCACGGCGAGAATGAACTCGGCAGATTCGATCAGGCTGAGATCGGAAAGCGGTGCGACCAGTAGCCCAAAGCGGCGCGACTGCAGCTGGATCGCTACTGCTCGCGGCTCAAGCACAGTAGAAAGCGCCTGACGCAGCATCTTCATCAACGGCTTGAAGGCCCGTTCGGGATGGTCGTGATCGTAGGCCGGGCACTCCGGCGGCAGCCGGGATTCATCGGTAAAGGTCACCAGCTCACAGGCAATTTCGTGCATGGTCTCGTAGAGACGCTCCGGATGCAGCTGCCCCAGGCGCGCCAGATGCTGAAAACGGGGCTGAGAGCGGTTAAGCAGCTGCAGCAGCATGAAGTCAGACACATCGGCAACGCCTGCCTGGTGAGGAGTGGAAAGCCGCTGGGCGATATTGCGCGCACGTTCACGCATCAGGCCTGCCATTTCACCCACGAACCGCTGCAAGCCGGGTGCCGCCTGTACGTTCAAAAGCGTGGGCAGGAATTGCTCATCCAGCACCAGGCTGCCGTCCGGGCGGCGCTCGACGATACGTGCCACGGCAAGGCAGGCATAGCCGCTGCGATCATCGCGCTCAAGCAGTAGACGCGGTGAAACCCGCGCGACTTCAAGCTCGGCGGTGGCGCCATCCTGGGAGTGAAGGTCGCGCACACTGCGCGAGGAGAGGCGGTAGCGCCCTGGCAGGTCATCTTCTGGCCAGCGCACTTCACCTACACCGTCGGTGGCCAACGGCAGGCCCAGGTAGACCACCTGGTTGGTAATGCTGGCATCATCAATCTCGAGCGGCGTCGGCTCGACGTCGTCTGCAGGCAAATGAAAGGCCACCCCATCGGGCGTGACGCCGCTGGCCCGGCTGATCGCTATGCGCCCAAAGCTGAGAAACTCGTTATTAAGCTCAAGGGATAAAAATCCGTAGAGGTAGTGGCTGACCCCCTTGAGGCGCGTATCCAAAAGCCCTTCCAGGCTGCGCTGTTGCTGCTGAAAGTGCTGGGGCTTGATAAACAGGCCCTCGCTCCATACCACTCGATTGCGGCTAGCCATTACTCCTCCTTCCTTAGCTCTACTTCACTGTCACGGAGGTGAACCAGCAGGTGGTAGTGCTCTCCACGGCTGGCGACTTTCACGACCTTTTTCCATTCCGCCTCGTTGGGCGTGGCGTAAAAAGCGATCAGCCCGATGTAGCGTGTCTCTTCATCAACCGCGAACGGCTCGTAGAACTTCCATTGGCCCGGCAGCAGGGTAAAGTCGTCGTGGGTCAGGTAGTTCGTGCCCAGTGCGGCTTCCAGGTCTGCATGCAGTTGGCTCAGGTCAGCCGCCATCAGCATGGAGTCATCCTTGAGCTGCAGCACCTGAAAGCGCAGCGGTGTGCCATCCCCTTCCACATTGGGGTTTACATTGGGCTCGGCCACCATACTGATATCTACCGTCGTCGGACGGTCTTCGGGGTAGCCCACCGGAATGGCAGGGTCGCGCATTACCTGCCACGTCTTGCCCGCAGCCTCCCGGGTCGATGCACAACCGGCCATAAGGAGCACCAGGCAGAACAGCCCAGCAAGGCGCAAGGCCGTTACATTCAGGCCTGGCGCGCTCATGCCTCCTCCCGCTGCTGACGGCGTACTGACTGGTCATAGCCTTGCTCGAATACTTCCCAGAAAAGCTTCTGAAAGCCCTGCTGGCGGCCAGAGTTCAGCTCGCGGTAGTAGTGCTGATACATTTCCCAGGCCCAGCTGCCTTCGTCTTCGATACGATTGCCAGCACCGCGGTAGGCATGAAAGCGCTTGAGCAGCGCCTCGGGCGAGAAGGCATCCAGAATGGCGCCCAGCGCCTGGCCGATGGCCTCTTCGACCGCCGCCTGATGCTGACCTTGATGACGCAGACTCTCGGCCACCGCCTCAGGGGCCGACAGATGAACGGGGCTGCGCTGTGCCGAGAACATGGTCTCCGCCGTCTCTTCAAACGTAAGCCCCAGGCGCAAAGGATTGTCCTCGATAGGCTGCAAGCGGCGGTCGCGAAGCGGATACTTGCTATCGTTTTGACTTTGCTGCAGTCGACGCAGACCATCGATAGTGGCGCGCAGCGTCTGGCCAGCTTCTTCTAGAAACGCCTGCTGCTCTTCGCTGTTTTGAAATGGCAGATCGAGCCCTAGCCCTCTCAGCAGCGGGTCGGCACCCACATGGCTCAGCGCCTGCGTAGTAGGCTGCTGCCAGCGATCTTCCAGTTGCTCGCCAACAGAGCGCTCCAAGTCGTTTAGCTGCCGTTCATCCATGCCACTGCTCCTCTGTTTTGTGGTGCCATTCAAGGGTTTGATATCGGGAAGGCGTACCGCTTCGTCGCGCTGCTCTTGCTGGCGCCATTCGTTAGTGTGACTGCGGTACGTGCTGGGGCTTGTGTCCAGGGGCTCCAGGGTGGCTGGCGGCGCGGCGTCTTTATCCAGCGCGACCATGGGGTCATGCTGCAGCGAACCGGGAACAACACCCCCTAGCGCTTCTATCGGGTCTTCCTGCTGGGCCTGATAACGCCCCGCTGGCTCGCTTCCCATCGGCCAGGCGGCGTGTTCATACGTTGTAACGTCGTCCTGCTCTTCGTCGATCAATGTGGTAAGCGAATGCATGCCGGGCTGCCAGGCGTGACGGTCGCCGGTATGCACCTTCAAGCGATACACTCCGATCGTCAGCTCATCACCATCGCGCAAGGCGACTTTCCGATTGCGGCCTACCGGCAACGTGGCGCGGTTGATAAAGGTGTGGCCGCTGCAGTCGATCAGGCAGAATTTGCCATCGATCTTGGTAATTTCAGCATGCTGGGGGCGTACCCTTCCGGCGTGGTCCTGCAGCAGCCAGTCGTCATAATCACTGCTGCCAAGGGTTCCTCCCTCGCCCTGGAAGACATAGCTACTGGACGAACGGCCTTCCAGCTGTTCGCTGTTCACCACCACTAGCGTTAAGGCGTCAAACGGATCGACTTGCATGCGTTAACTCATCATCTGAATGCGTACACGGCGACGCGTCGAGGTATCGTCACCATCAGGGTCTACAAAGGTGGTCCAGCCCAGTTGGCAGGACCCGGCATCGCCAAGGCGCATGGGCTTGACCTCGCTTTTCAGCAGCTCAAGCTCCAGGTCGTAGGCGAGCGGCTCGCGCAGTACAAAGCTGACCAGTGTCTTTAACGGCTGATGCTCTTCACCGTCGGGCAGAAAGTCGCGAAAGCGTTCAAGGCTCAACCCGCGAAGGCATAGCGCAAATTTGCCGTTCACATCGGCCACCCGCTCACCTGCAACCATGTCCTCGCCCAGCGTCATGCCCGACAGCCCCATGCGGCTACGCTGATTCGGAGGAATATCCACCCAGCGATGAATCCACTCCTCGATTTCCACACGGGCCAAGTCAAAGCAGTGGCTGACAATACCAATGACCACATCCGGAGAGCGCGAGCGCCCTGCCAGAAGCCCGGCATAGGCCAGCATCTTGCTCCAGTTGATGGGCGTCTCGCCGCGAAGGTCGTCATCGGCAAGCCCTACCAGTGCAAATACGGCCGCCGAAAAGCCGTCCCGCGCATTGTCCTGATAGCGCACGTAGTGGCGATATTTCCGCCAGTTCTGGTGCATCAGGGTCAGCAGGCGGTGGTTGAAGAAATCCAGAAAGTCGCCGGCCGCTCCCTCCTGATGCGCGGACTCGTGAGCCAGCGCCTCCAGGTAGTAGCTGGGTAACGGCGATTGCGCGCCCTGCAGCCCCAGGAAGCTGACTTCCATCTCATACTGGCCGTGCCCATCGGCCTCAAGTGTCAGTACGTCGCTGCCTGGAAAGCCCAACGAAGCAGAGGTCTTGTAGCGCACGCGCTGAAATGACGGCACGCTACCGCCATGCCGCCGCTCCTGATCATCGCCGTGATGACGGTGCAGCAGCTCGACCAGCTGGAAAAATTCGTAGCGTCGCGCCTTGTCGAGCAAGGGCGCCAGCGCTACATCAGTGGCTGCTGCCCTTCCTGTAAGCTCCATACGTAGCGCTCTTGGTTATGGCGATTGATGACCTGAAGCTCATGAAACGAATTGATGCTGGCGTAAAGCGACATGAATCGGGCGAGCACACTACCAAACAGGTACAGGCTGCCTTCATCGCCAAACGCGTCCTGATCAAGCGTCATGACAGAGCGCAAGCCGCGCACCGGCAGCCCTTTGCGCAAACGATCAACCGGCTGGGTGTCGATACTGATAATTCCCGTCAAGCGCTTCTGGGCAATGCGCTCGGCCTGGCGGTCTACCAGGGCGCGGAAGTCATACGCCCTCAATACCGAACACAGCGCATCGCGATTGAGCAGCGAGAGATAGTTAAGCGACAGGTTCGAGATCAGAATCCACAAAAGCCCGTCATCAATGGCGGGTCGAAGTACCGGCGTGGGTCGGGTAATGTTGGAAAACGTGGCAAAAGAGGGACTCTTTTCCGTGCCGACGCAGACATCACCAACGGTCAGCCGCTCGGGCAGCTCGCGATTGGAACAGGTCAGGGCGAGCGAAATGGTCTCCCGCCGCCCCAGGCACGCCTGCTCGTCCTCACGTATAAACGCAATGTCGTGATCGAACCCGTCGCTACGCAGGCTGTTACCGACACGCACGCGAAAATGAAGCGCCTGACGCCCTTTGTCGCGCTCGATCTGATGCTGGAAACTTTCGAACGGCACATACCGCCGTGACGTTGTCTTCGACGTACTCTGTTCACCTTCCAGACGCCCTACCACGCTATCCACACTGAATATTTCGTAGTGTGAGGGGGCCTTGCTGCTGGGCCGAATGCGGTATTCGCTGCGCTCACCAGTCAGATCGATGGGCTCTGCATCGTGCTCAAAGAGGTTGATCGCTGGCGTGCAGTAAAGGGCCAGGTGCTCGTTCTGGATACGCGCATCGGTCGGCAACGGGCGTGCAAAGACAAAGCGAAGCGTGACCCGCTTGGCCGGCGCATCAGGCAATACCTGGTCCAGACCCTGCACATCAAAGAAGTGGAACGCCTCTGGAAAGCAGAGGTACTCCTGCAGTATGCGATACCCCTGATGCACATTGCTTGGATAAGGTAGCAGCGCCTGGTCGCGCTCGAACCCGACGGCCTTCAATGCGTTGGCTGGCAGCGTCTGGCGCTTTCCATCGATGTCGATTTCAAGGCGGGTCAGGTAGTGGCTCATCCATAGATAGAGCGTGCGCGCCGTATAGGTATCACCGCCCAGATGCAGGCGCAGTGACGTGATGCCCAGATCCTTCATGGGCTGGTCACTATGTACATCCATAAACAACTCGACCAACGAGGTTTCCCGCGTATGCCGCGCCTCTACGCCCGCGTGTTCCAGCGGATAAAGCGTGACGTCATGACAGGTACGAAACAGACAAGACGTGTTTTCGACAGCGTTACTGGCAAGCTCGGTTCCCCGGTTTACCTGCTGATACTGGCTCAGGGAGTGCCACATGGGGGTAAACTGCACAACCGTCATGCTGGGCACCGGCCGCAAGTAGTTCGGCCACAGCATGCTGATCAGTGAGTGGGTAAGCTCCGGAAACTCATCTTCCACTTTTTCCCGCATGCGCCCGGTCAGAAAGGCAAAGCCTTCCAACAGCCGCTCAACGTCCGGGTCCGTGCTGCGCTCGGACAGAAACCGGCTGAGGTTCGGGTTTGCCTGTGCAAACTCGCGCCCCTGGCGCTTTAGAAAATTGAGTTCGTCACGATAATAACGGTTGAGCATGCGTGCCCCTCGGGTCAATCAATTGAGACACTGATAACGCTTGTTGTTTAACAGCAAGTCGATGGAGGTAAGCGTACTTTCTCTGCCTAACGCCACCGTGGCATGAACCTGAAAACGCAGCTGCAGCGGGTCGCCGGAATTGGGTAGTGACTCAACATCCACCCGCTTTACTCGCGGCTCAAAACGCTCGATGCACTGACGAATGGCGTGCTGGATATTGAGTTCCAGATCCAGCACGCCAATGGTGGCGTCATTGAAATCAAGTAGGCCCAGATCAGGCGCGCAGGGGCTATTGCCAGGATGGCTATTGAGCAATTCAACCAAGTGGCGTTTGATCGACTCGACTACCTCTACCAACTGCGCCTCTTCTTCAAGAGGCGCGGATTGATGGGATGTAGCAAGGCGCTCAAACAACCGACTACTTAACAAACCGCTACGGTCAGTTGCCATGACTCCGCCAGCCCTTTATTCCTTGTCGAGACGTCCGACCAATGACAGCTCAAAGTTTGCCCCCATGTATTTGAAATGCGGACGTACCGACATGGAGACCTGATACCAGCCTGGTTCACCCTCAACATCGGATACTTGGATGGAGGCGGCGCGCAGGGGACGACGGCTGCGCACGTCTGCCGGCGGGTTTTCCTGATCGGCTACATACTGACGAATCCAGGCATTGAGCTCTCGTTCCAGATCCTGACGCTCTTTCCAGGAGCCAATCTGCTCGCGCTGCAGCACTTTGACGTAGTGCGCCAGGCGATTGATGATGAACATGTAAGGAAGCTGAGTACCCAGCTTGAAGTTTGTTTCTGCCGCCTTGCCTTCAGCGGTATTGGGAAACACCTTCGGCTTTTGCACGGAGTTAGCGGAGAAGAACGCCGCGTTGTCACTACCCTTACGCATGGTCAGCGAGATAAAGCCCTCTTCGGCCATCTCGAACTCACGCCGGTCGGTAATCAGGACTTCCGTTGGAATCTTGGCCTGCAGCTGACCAAAGGCCTCATAGGTGTGAACCGGCAAATTTTCTACGGCACCGCCACTTTGTGGGCCAATAATATTCGGGCACCAGCGGTATTTAGCGAAGCTGTCCGTTAAGCGCTCGGCCAATAGGTAAGAGGTGTTGCCCCACAGATAATGCTCGTGATCTTCACTAACGGTTTCGCGGTAGTTGAAGGTTTTAACAGGGTTTTCAATGGGGTCGTAGGGCGTGCGAAGCAGAAAACGTGGAGCCGTCAGCCCCAGATAGCGTGCGTCATCTGATTCGCGCAGGCTGCGCCAGCGGGCGTATTTCGGGCCTTCGAAAATCGCCTTGAAATCCTTGATATTGGGTAATTCTTCGAAACTGTCAATACCAAAGAAAGAAGGTGCAACCGACGACATGAAGGGCGCATGAGCCATCGCACCGACCGCGGCGGAGTATTGCAGAAGCTTCATATCCGGGGTTGAGGGCGTGAAATCGTAGTGCCCGATAATACCGGCAACAGGCTCACCGCCAAACTGGCCATAACCCGCATTGTAGACGTGGTGATAAAGGCCGCTCTGGCTGATTTCCGGGGCAAACTCGAAATCATCAAGCAGCTCTTGCTTGGTCGCGTGCAAAACGTCCAGCTTGATATTTTCACGAAAATCGGTGCGATCAACGAGAAGTTTCAAACCTCGCCAGGCAGACTCCAACTGCTGAAATTCGCTTTCGTGCAGAATCTCATCAACTTGGTGACTAATCTTGCGGTCAAGTTCAACAATCATGCTATCAACAAGCGACTTGTTGACCTTGGGCGCTTCGTCGTTGCTGTTCAAAAGCTCCGCTATAAAAGCTGCCACGCCCTGTTTGGCAACGTCATACCCTTCATCCGCTGGCGCCATTCGCGTTTGCGCCATCACCTGATCCAGAAGCGAGCCTTCCGCTGCTTCAGTTACTGTCGCTTGTTGCTTAGCCGTTTTACTCATCGCTGTGCCTCGAAATCGTTTTGCCGTTTGATAGATGCGCTACTTGCGATAAACCGTTATTCGCTCTTGCGATCTGTATCTAGCAACTCCAACTCGTTTAACAGCTGCTGACGAGCATCATCGTTCTCAAGGAGCTTCTGCAAACGGTCACGAAATGCCGGGACATTGCCTAGCGGCCCCTTCAGAGCTACAAGTGCTTCACGCAACTCAACCAGCTTGCGCAGCTCGGGAACTTGTTTAGCGATGGCATCCGGAGAGAAGTCGTCCAGCGACTTGAACGTCAAATCAACAGGCATATCGGATGGCTCTTCGCTATCATCCAAACGATTAGGCACCGCTGTATTAAGTGTCAGTCCCGCTTCACGCATTACAGACTGGAAGTTATTTTTATCAACTGAAACAGCCTGGCGCTCTTCAATAGGAGTTTCTTCTTCACCCCCTTTAAAATCGCCAACAACCAACAGTTTTAACGGAAGTTCAGTATCAGCCTGCTGGCCATCAGTTGCTGGCACATACTTGATGTTAATGCGCTCTTTTGGCGCAACGGTCCCTTGCTTAGCCATGTTACTCCGCCCTGAAAGAGGTTTTCAAAATGTAACAGCGAATAATTCTTAATCAAACAAAGGTAACGAAATAAGCATGAAATCTCTACTTACACCTTTAAATTGAGACAACACTTTGCACTAAGGAATCGTCATTTCCTCTGCATTTTCAGCGATCTTAAAAACAGATAAACATATAATTAATTATACTTTATAAAAATCAGTTGATTTGTAAGAAATATCTTACAAAAACTGTCGTCAATCTCTTAACAAAACTGTCCTTTTTTACGTACAAATCGCAAGGAAGGAAATACACTTCAATTAAATAAACATGAGGGTAAGCAAGGCAATAACTACAATTTATTCTAATTAAAAAAACACATTATTTACTTTTAAATACAGAATGTATCATTCAATAAAAGGAAGCCGCACTATTTTTATTTAATACTCAAAGCAAGCAATTTATTGCCAGCGAAGCAACAACTTGCTTTATAACAAGCAACTCATTGCCTAATTATGATTAAATTAATTTCTGGATAATCCACAAACTGTTGAATTAAAATAAATTAATACATTTGGCATAAGATTTGCCTTATATACTCGTGTCCGTTGGACATTAATGACTTTTTCGTCAAGGAGCAGACCATGCCAACACCATGTTATATCAGCATTGAAGGCCAGACTCAGGGCAACATCACTGCCGGCGCGTTCACCCCTGATTCCGTAGGCAACATCTACGTTGAAGGCCATGAAGATGAAATGCTGGTACAAGAGTTCAAGCACGTCGTCACCGTGCCGACCGACCCGCAGTCAGGCCAGCCTTCCGGCCAGCGTGCTCATAAGCCGTTTGTCTTTACGGTCGCCCTGAACAAGGCCGTGCCGCTGATGTACAACGCACTCGCCTCTGGTGAAATGCTGCCGAACGTTGCGCTGAAATGGTACCGCACCTCCGTTGAAGGTAAGCAGGAGCACTTCTTCACCACTACGCTGACCGATGCCACTATCGTGGATATCAACCTGCGCATGCCGCACGCTCAGGACATCAACAAGGCTGAGTTTACCCAGCTGATGGACGTTTCTCTGGCGTACCGCAAGATTGATTGGGAACACACCGTTGCTGGCACTTCTGGCTCGGACGACTGGCGCGCACCCATCGAAGGCTAAGCCTTTTTTGATGCTCGCATTAAAAAACCCCTTCCAGCTGAGCTGGGAGGGGTTTTTAGTGGGTAATACTTAAAGGCTCTATATAAAGCGCCCAAGCCCTACAGCACTGCGCAGCCTATCCATGGTAATAGCCGCTTCTTCACGCGCGCGTTGAGCGCCTTTTTGCAGCACGCTTTCGATATAGGCGGGGTCTTCCATCAACGCATTGTAGCGCTCACGCGGGGCGGCCAGGTGTGCGTTGAGATAGTCAAAGACCTGGTTTTTGGCATCCCCCCAGCCAATACCCTCTGCGTACTGCTCACGCATGGCCGCGGTTTCACTTTCGCTGGCAAACGCCGAATAAATTTGAAATAACGTACAGGTATCCGGGTCTTTGGGCTCACCTGGCTCCAGGGAGTTGGTCTTGATCTTGCGCACCAACTTCTGCAGTTTTTTCTCAGGCGAAAATAGCGGAATGGTGTTGTTATAGCTTTTGGACATCTTGCGCCCATCCAATCCCTTCAACACCTCGCCCTTCTCACTCACCACGGCTTCTGGCAGGGTAAAGTACTGGCCTTTATAAAGGTGATTGAAACGCCCCGCCATATCACGCGCCATTTCGATATGCTGAATCTGATCGCGCCCGACAGGTACTTTATTGGCGTTGAACATCAGAATATCGGCAGCCATCAGCACCGGATAGCCGAACAGCCCCATGGTAATCCCTTTATCGGCGTCCTGATCGCCCGCCTCTTCATTCTCTGCAACGGCTGCCTTATAGGCGTGAGCCCGGTTCATCAACCCCTTGGCGCATACGCAAGAGAGCATCCAGGAAAGTTCCTGAACTTCAATCAAATCAGACTGGCGGTAAAAAATCGCGTTGTCGGTATCCAGTCCCAATGCCAGCCAGGTGGCCGCGATCTCCAAGCGCGATTCCTGCACGCGCTTGGGATCCTGGCACTTGATCAGCGCGTGGTAATCGGCCAGAAAATAGAACGACTGCACGTTAGGATCCTGGCTTGCTTCAATAGCCGGCTTGATGGCCCCGACATAGTTACCTAAATGCGGCGTACCAGTAGTGGTAATACCCGTCAGGACGCGGGTTTTAGCAGTTTGACTCATTGTATTCAGGCTCTTGGGCAAATAATCCTATGATAACGCGCCACCTATCGCGTGGCGAATAGCATCAGTGAAAGCTGTTCAGATGCCAGCGAGGCTCAGCATCCATTTGAACAAACACCAGCTGCGCCTGGGATGGGGTATCCGACTGAGTGCCAGCCTGGCCATGGCGGCTCACCGTAACGGCCATACGTTTGCTATCAAGCTTCTTGATAGCAACGGCAAGGCTATTTGCCTGTGGGTTACCGTCAGCAGTCTTTTGAGTAAACGGTAAATGGCTTGAAAGTACTTCAAGCGTGCCCGCGCCAAGCAATTCAGCTAACTGCTTTTCTTGAAGTTGATAATGATCGCCACTACCTAGAACCTCTGACAACCGGGTAAAAAGTGCGTCCCGCTGAGTGGTGTGGTGATGGCTTGCCACGGCGACTAGCAAGCTCTCCTCCACCATTTGCGCCTGTACATAGGCACGAAAATTACCCGCTAAACGCTCGTCCACCAACGCGGACCGCATGCTCGCCACACCCACCAGCAGCGCTGCGGATAGAAGCCCCATCACGATCACCAACGCAGCGCCCTGTTGATGCTTCATAATCCATCATCCGGGAGGGCGAGATTGGTTATCTGATCACGCTGCATGACGTGCCATGAAAAGGAACGCTGGCTATCGCCTGCAAACGTGAGCGTGACGTGGTGAAGCCCCGCAATACCCTGGGCATCTTTATCGAAAAGCGTAATGGCCGAGCACTTATTACTACCTTTATAAAGCCCTTCAATCAGCGGCTGACTGTCTCGGCGCAAGGCGCAGGTGGCATCGTCTACCAGTGAGTCGTTGATCTCATAAAGATGCCCCTGGCCCCGGCGAATATCCCGCGTGAGCGTCTGGGCGGCAAAGATCAGCGCCTCTTGCTGGCGGCTTAGCGTATCCACACGTTCAAAGGTGGTAAACGTGGTCAATAACAGCTGCCCGGCTCCCAGAATGATGATGGTGCCAATCGCCATGGCAACCATCAACTCAACCAGGGTAAAGCCAGCTTGGCGCCTGTAAAGCACTAGGTTTCCTCCCACGCCGGCAGGGTAAACATGTAGTCGAAGCGCTCCTCAGTATCTTCTGAGGCACGCGCTTTAACCACGATAGTAACCGTCAACTGGCAGCTGTCATGTATTACAGCGCGACTAATAGTACCTGCGGCATTACCAAGCGGCGCATGGGCATCTTCAAGCCACTGCGCTTGCCAATCACGCTCCAATGCTGTCAGGTCAATACGCTGACAACTTTGCGCAGTTGAAAGCCGCGCCCAGGCGCGCTCTTGAGCATCAATCGCTGCCAAGCTGGCTACTGAACGCTGAAAACCAGCGGCGGCGCCCTGCAGTGACGTCAACTGCATTGCCGCGATGCCTATCAGCCCAAACGCCAACAGCACCAGTGCTATCAGCGCCTCTACCAGCGAAAACCCCGCCTGGCGCGGCATCTACCAGCAGGCCTCGGGCAAACGCTCCCCACGACTATCAAGCGTTATGGCGCTTTCACAGCCATCATCCTGCGCCGAGGAGGCGCTTATCAGGTAGGTATGTGCCGTAATTTCTGTGGGAGTAATGGTGTAGCGCCGGTCTGGCGACTCGCGCGTAATGGTGCACTCATGGTAGGCAAAGGTACGGGTATGGCAGCGTTCCAGCTCAGCGGCCGCCTTCAAGAGCCCCGCATGGGCATCGGTACGCATGGACGATTGGAGTTGACGGGTAAAACTGGGGTACGCCATGGCAGCTAGCAGGCCAAGAATGGCCAACACCACCACTAACTCAATCAGTGTAAAGCCGCGCTGGCCACCTACCGGGTAGCCAGCGCGTAACGGGACGGGGTAAACCAAAAACGCCAAATGGGGCTCCTGTCTCAGCCACCCATACGTATTGAGTATGTCAGAAACCGATACGCAGCATCAGCTGCTAACAATTACCTGCTCGCGAAGCTCTTTAGGCATGGAGAAGGTAATGTTCTCTTCCCGGCCAAGCAATTCTTCAGGCACGGCGGCCCCCAAGGATTGCAGCTTGGCAACTACTCCTTTTACCAGCACCTCGGGGGCACTAGCACCCGCGGTAACGCCGATACGGCCTACACTTTCAAGCCAGGCAGCCTCAATTTGATCAGCGTTATCGATCAAGTAGGCTGGCGTGCCCATCCGCTCTGATAGCTCGCGCAGGCGGTTGGAGTTGGAGCTATTGGGGCTTCCCACCACGAGTACTAGATCGCTGTCAGCGGCCAGCTCGCGCACCGCGTCCTGACGATTTTGCGTGGCATAGCAAATATCGTCCTTGCGAGGCCCGCTGATCTCGGGGAATTTCTCGCGCAGCGCGTCGATCACTTTGGCTGTGTCATCCATCGACAGCGTCGTCTGGGTGACAAACGCCAGCTTCGAAGGATCGTTGACCGCCAGATTGGCGACGTCTTGCTCGTCCTCCACCAGGTAGATATGCCCACCATGCGAAGTATCATAGCGCCCCATGGTGCCTTCTACTTCCGGGTGGCCCGCGTGCCCGATCAGCACGCACTCATGGCCTCGCTTGGCGTAACGCAGGACTTCCAAATGTACCTTGGTGACCAGCGGGCAGGTGGCATCAAACACTTTCAGCCCACGCCGTTCAGCATCAGCCTGCACGGCCTGGGAGACACCGTGAGCCGAGAAGATAACGATCACGTCATCCGGCACTTCGTCGAGTTCTTCAACAAAGACAGCCCCGCGCTCGCGCAGGGTTTCCACCACAAAGCGGTTATGCACTACCTCATGGCGGACATAGATGGGCGGCCCGAATACATCCAGTGCCCGGTTGACGATATCGATAGCGCGATCCACGCCGGCACAAAAACCACGCGGATTGGCCAATTTGATCTGTATGGGCTGTGCTTGCGTCGATTGCATAATAGCGCCTTGATGCGTAGCCGCATCGTTGATGAACAGTAAACCAGAATAACTAATAGATTAGTGCGTGTAGATTAGTGCGTGGTGACAGGTTTGACGTCGAGTACTTCAACCTCAAAGGTCAGCGTACGCCCTGCCAACGGATGATTGAAGTCTACTTCAACCCGGTCGCCCTCGATGGTTTTGACCACGCCGGGCAGTTCCGTTCCCGCCTTATCGGCAAATGACATGACCATTCCCTGCTCGGGCGCTTCGTCACCAAAATCTGACCGTTTCAACGTCTGAATATTCTGCGGGTTGTGCTGGCCAAACGCATGCTCAGGGGTTATTTGAAACGACCCGTTTTGGCCCGCAGCCATGCCTTTAATGGGATGCTCAAAGCCCGGGGGCAAATTGCCATCGCCATACTGAAAGGTAGCCGGTGCCTTTTCCTTGGTTGAATCCACCACCGTGCCATCTTCAAGTTTCAAGGTGAAGTGTAGGGTCACTTCCATCCCGTCATCAATCAGGTAATCACTCATTACGCTGCTCGCTATATGGTTACGCCCTGGCTTAACCCAACCAAGGCTTGGCCAGACATTGACCTGATGGAGTCTTGTCTGACCTAAACAGTTTTTAAGCCGTCGTCCGATGGGCCTTTCTGCGCCGCCGGTCACCCATGATGGACTCCCAAATCAAGCCGATGGCTCCCAGGGTAATCGCGATATCCGCCACGTTAAAGGCCGGGTAATACCAGCCTGCCACATGAAACGACAGGAAATCGACCACATAGCCGTGCACCAGGCGGTCATAAAGATTACCCAGCGCCCCGCCGATAATCAGCGGCAGAGAAATGGCCAGCACCTTCTCATCGGCCCTGATGCGCGAAAGCCAGATGGTTAAGCCTACGCTCGCTCCAATCGCAATCAGCGCAAAAAACCAGCGCTGCCAGCCAGGGTGGGTGGCCAGAAAGCTGAAGGCCGCGCCGGTGTTGTGCATTAACGTCAGGTTAAAAAACGGCAGCACTTCCACCGGTTGCAGGTAACCCAACTGGCTGCTGGCAAGCGCCTTGGTAGCCAAATCCAGCACGATAACGGCGACCGCCACCCACAGCCAGCGCAGCGGCTGCCGCATGGGCGGCCAGGCGCTGGAAGAAGAGACGGGCTCCTTGGACTCAGGCATAGCGACGCACCTCACCCGGGCCATCCGGCAGATTAAGAATCGAGCGCTCGCACAGCGTAGGATGCTCAGGATGCGTGCCTACGTCCGGGCGACGCTCCCAGCTGCGCTCGCACTTATCAAACGTACTGGCCACAACCGCTACCTTGAGTCCTTCAAGCTCGCTATAGGCAGATGCCTCGGCATCCGCAAGCGGCTTGAGAGTCGCTTCAGAAGTGATCAGCACAAAGCGCAGCTCGTCGCCCAGTCGTGACAGCAACGCATTGAGTTCGTCGCTGACGTAAAGGGTGACTTCGCTATCCAGCGAGCCTTTGATTGCGCCTTCACTGCGTGCTTCTTCCAGGCGCTTATTCACCGCCTGTTTGACCTCTAGTACGGCCTCCCAGTACTCGCGCCCCATCTCGGCGTCGGCATCAAGGGGCTTCAGGCCGGTATAGTAGGTTTCCAGCAGCACGCTATCGCCACGCTCGCCCGGGATATGCTCGTAGATCTCCTCCGCGGTGAAAGAGAGGATCGGTGCGACCCAGCGGGATAGCGCCTCGACAACGTGATAGAGCGCGCTCTGACAGCTGCGGCGTGCCAGTGAATCAGGCTGAGTGGTGTACTGGCGATCTTTGATGATATCCAGGTAGAAGCCACCCAGGTCACGCGCGCAGAAGGTATGCACCTGCTGGTAAACGTCCAGGAAGCGGTATTCGTCGTACGCTTTCTGAATGCGCTCCTGCAGCTGCAGCGCACGGTCAACGACCCAACGATCCAGAGCGATCATATCTTCGAAAGCTACCATATCGCGCGCCGGGTCAAAGCCGTTCAGGTTGCCCAGAAGGAAACGCGACGTGTTACGAATACGCCGGTACACATCCGCCGTGCGCTTGAGGATCTCATCAGACACGGCCATTTCATTGGAGTAATCGGTCGAGGCCACCCAAAGACGCAGAATATCCGCACCCAGCTTGTCCATCACCGACTGCGGCGCGACGACGTTACCCAGCGATTTGGACTGCTTGCGGCCTTGTGAATCAACGGTAAAACCGTGAGTCAGCAGCTGACGATATGGCGCATGGCCGTCAATTGCCGAGCCGGTCAGCAGCGACGAGTGGAACCAGCCGCGGTGCTGGTCCGAGCCCTCCAGGTACAGGTCAGCGCGCGGGCCGCTTTCGTGGCCATGGGGATGCGAGCCGCGCAGCACGTGGCGGTGCGTGGTGCCGGAGTCAAACCAGACATCCAGCGTATCGGTCACTTTGTCGTAGTCGGCCGCTTCAGCACCCAGCAGATCAAAGGCATCCAGGTTAAACCAGGCGTCAATGCCCTGCTCCTCTACGCGCTTGGCGACTTCTTCCATCAGCTCAATAGTGCGCGGATGCAGCTCGCCAGTTTGCTTGTGCAGGAAGAAGGGAATCGGCACGCCCCAGTTACGCTGGCGCGAGATACACCAATCAGGGCGATTGGCGATCATGCTATGCAGACGCGCCTGGCCCCAGGCGGGCGTGAACTGCGTCGCTTCAATGCCTTCCAGAGCGCGCTCGCGCAGGGTCTTGCCATCTTTACCCTGAATATCCATGCCGACGAACCACTGGGCTGTCGCGCGGTAGATCACCGGCGTCTTGTGGCGCCAGCAATGCATGTAGCTGTGCACGATGGGCTTATGTGCCATCAGTGCACCCACTTCGGCAAGCTTTTCGATGATGTTGGGGTTGGCCTTCCAGATCATCTGGCCGCCAAAGGACGGTAGGTCATCGACATACACGCCGTTGCCCTGTACCGGGTTCAGCATGTCATCAAAGCTCATGTCGTGGGCGCGGCAGGTATTGAAGTCGTCCAGGCCGTAAGAAGGCGCCGAGTGAACGATACCCGTGCTGCCCACTTCCGACTCGACATAATCAGCCAGATACACCGGCGACAGCCGCTCATAGAACGGATGGCGGAAATTGATCAGATCGAGCTTCTCGCCTTGGGTGGTGGCGATAACCTCACCCTCTAGGCCAAAGCGTTCCAGGCAGCTTTCTACCAGCTCTTCGGCCAGCAGCAATAGGCGCTCACCGGTATCCACCAACGCGTAGGTAAATTCGGGATGAACGTTAAGCGCCTGGTTGGCGGGAATGGTCCAGGGCGTGGTGGTCCAGATCACGACGGCCGCGGGCTTGGGCAGTTCGCTCAGGCCAAACGCGGCGGCAAGCTTGTCGGCATCTTCCACCGGGAAGGCGACATCAATCGCATCGGACTTCTTGTCCTGATACTCGACTTCCGCTTCGGCCAGGGCCGAGCCACAGTCAAAGCACCAGTTGACCGGCTTCAGACCTTTGAAGACGTAACCCGCTTCCACCATATCGGCCAGGGCGCGAATCTCACCCGCTTCATTGGCGTAGTCCATAGTGCGGTAAGGGTGATTCCAGTCGCCAATGATCCCCAGACGCACAAAGTCGGCCAGCTGTGTTTCGACCTGGGCACCCGCGTACTCGCGGCACAACTCGCGCGCTTTTTGCGGTGCCAGGTGTTTACCGTGGGTCGTTTCCACCTTGTGCTCGATGGGCAGACCGTGGCAGTCCCAACCCGGCACGTAAGGCGCATCAAAGCCCGCCAGGTTTTTCGATTTAACGATAATATCTTTTAAAATTTTATTAACGGCATGACCAATATGGATACTGCCGTTGGCGTAGGGAGGGCCATCGTGCAGTACAAACAGCGGTGCGCCCGCCCGCGCTTCGCGCAGACGCTGGTACAGGTTCATATCCTGCCAGCGGGAAACGCGCCCCGGCTCCTGCTTGGGCAACATGCCACGCATGGGAAAGTCGGTTTCAGGCAAGTTTAGCGTGTGCTTATAGTCCATGGTTCGGTCAGCCGTTGTTAGCATCGGCAGCGTCATCCGCCGAAGAAGGATCAGAAGAAATTGTCTTGGAAACCCGCCCAAGCGGGGCCGAGGCCAGCGGTAGCGCATTGTTACGGTCAGTCACTGCTGTCGCAAAATAGCGATGCGCCTGGCCTTGGTCGCGCTCAATTTGCGCTTTTAGCGCATCAAAGTTGTCGAATTTCACTTCACCCCGTAGCCGTGCACAGGGAAATACCGTCATGCGCTGGCCGTAGAGGTCTCCCTGAAAATCAAACAGGTGGACCTCAAGGGTTGGCCGCTTGGCGCCAACCGTTGGGCGAAAGCCGATGTTGCCAACGCCCTGGTAACGCTGGCCGTTTTCAAGCGCTACCTCAACGGCGTACACGCCGCGCAGCGTTAACGGCTGGGGTAACAGCGGCAGGTTCGCAGTAGGCACACCAATGGTGCGGCCCAGCTGCTGGTCACGTACCACGCGTCCGGCAATCGAATATGCCCGCCCTAACAGGGTGGCCGCCGCTGCAAAATTGCCGCTGGCAAGCAAGGTACGCACGCGCGAACTGGACACCCGCTCGCCTTCAACCGTGAAGGTGCGGGTATGCTCTACCCCGAAGCCGCACTTCTCGCCCACGGCCGCCAGTAGCGCAAAATCGCCCTGCCGGTCGCAGCCAAAGCGAAAGTCATCGCCAACCACCAGGTGTTTGACGTTCAGCCCCTCGACCAGCACCTGATCGATAAATTCACGGCCGGTTAGGCTTCGAAGCGCATTGTTGAAAGGCAGGCACACCACCTGCTCCGCCCCATGCTGGCCCAGCAGGCGAACCTTTTCGCGCAGGCGCGTCAATCGCGGCGGGGCTTGGTCACCCGCAAAATATTCGCGCGGCTGGGGCTCGAACACCACGACGCTTAGCGGCACGTTCAGGCGTGCGGCGTGCTCGCGACACTGCTGCAAGATCGCCTGATGGCCACGATGCACACCATCAAAATTACCGATGGTGGCCACGCAGCCCTGATTGACCGCTGCCAGATTGTGCAGACCTCGAATGACGCGCATGGCACCTCAGCCGTTGATAATTTGCAACGCCTACGCCTTGTAAGGCTTAGACGAGCGTAAAAACTCCTGATTATAGCGAACCCGCCGCACTAAATGTCTAACTCTATGCATATCAACGTACAGATTTAACTCTGCATTTTGAAATGCCGTGGCCGCAGGCCAAGCGCTGCCAGCCAGATAAAGTAAAGCGCGCCCCCTAAACCGACCAGCCCGGCGACCCAGCCAACCCGCTGCCACAGGCTAAATGCCAGCCATGTCTGCCACTCAGGCGACACCGCATAAAGGCCAGCCGTCATCAAAGCGCTTCCTCCTAGCAGCTGTACCGCATAACGGCCCCAGCCGGGCTGAAAGACCAGAACGCCCTGCTTGTGTAATAGATACCCCAGCAGCCCGGCATTCAAGAACGCTGAAAGCGCGGTCGCAAGCGCCAAGCCAGCGTGGGCAAGCGGCCAGATCAAGATCAGGTTGAATACCATATTGGCCACCATGGCGATAATTCCCACTTTCACTGGCGTTTTCGTGTCCTGACGGGCAAAAAAGCCGGGGGCCAGTACCTTGATCAACATGAATGCCACCAGGCCAAATGCATAGGCACGCAGACTCATGGCGGCCATCTGGATATCGGTGTCGGTCATCGCGCCGTAGTGAAACAGGGTAATCAACAAAGGCTCCGCCAGCACCGCCAGTGCCAGCGCGGCAGGTAAGCCAAGCAGCAGCACCACGCGCAGCGCCCAGTCGAGCATCGCGGCAAAGTGATCCTGGGACTGCTCGGCATGGCGCCGGGATAACGCAGGTAAGATTACCGTACCAATCGCTATGCCAAACACGCCAAGGGGCAGCTCGACCAGCCGGTCAGAGTAATAAAGCCAGGAGACGCTACCTGCCGTAAGCAGGGAAGCCAAGACGGTATCCAGCAACAGATTGATCTGCGAAACCGACACCCCGAACAGCGCGGGCGCCATCAGCTTCAAGATACGCTTGACGCCTTCATGAGCGAAATTGGGCCACGGCTTCGGCATTAACCCTAGGCGCATTAAAAACGGCACCTGAAAAGCCAGCTGGGCCACGCCTGCAATCATGACGCCCCAGGCCAGCGCCATGGCCGGCTCATCCATTATCGGCGTCAAGAACATCGCCGCGCCAATCAGAGAAAGGTTAAGCAACACTGGTGTAAAGGCAGGCACCGCAAAACGGTTCCAGGTATTCAGCACGCTACCCGAAAAGGCGGTTAACGAGATGAGCAGCAAATACGGAAACGTGAGGCGCAGCATATCGGCGGTCATGGCAAGCTTTTCCGGGTCGCTGCCAAAACCAGGCGCAAACACCCAAATAAGCCACGGCGCGCACAGCATCGCCAAGGCGGTAATCAGCGCAAGCAAGGCGGTCAGGCTGCCCGCCACCGCGTTTAAAAGCTCGCGTATTTCCTGCTTGCTGCGCTTAGAAGAGTATTCAGAAAGCACCGGCACAAAAGCCTGGTTGAACGCCCCTTCAGCAAACAACCGACGCAGAAAGTTGGGTATTTTAAATGCCACAAAAAAAGCGTCTGCGCCGTCACTGGCCCCCAACAGGGTTGCCACCACCACATCACGCACCAGCCCCATGACACGCGAAAGCATCGTCATGACGCTGACCACCAGCCCTGAGCGCATTAGCCCACGGCCAGGCGGGGCGATTGTCTCAGAGGAGGGTTGATTTGGAGGCGTGGTTGAGGTCATCGCTTGTATCCATTCACGCGGGCAGGTAATACCCAGTAACCTTCGTCAAAAACCATGTCAGGAAAAACCATCAGACACAAAAAAACCGGCCGCAGCCGGTTTTTTATGGCGCCTGCCGGCTTACGCCGCCAGAGCCTTAATACGCTTGTTCAAACGGCTTTTCAGACGCGCCGCTTTCTTCTTGGAAAGCACGTCTTTATCAGCAATACGGTCAACGACCGGCTGCATCACCTTGAACTCTTCCATCGCCTTGCCGTGGTCGCCGGTGCTGATCGCTTTGATCACACGCTTGATGTAGGTGCGGACCATGCTGCGCTGGCTGGCTTTCAGGACGCGACGAGTCTCGGCCTGGCGGGCGCGCTTGCGTGCTTGCTTGCTGTTCGCCACAGGTATCTCCTTGGAGAATAAAGGTTGCCGCTAATTCGGCAACGGATTAACTATGTGTTCGCCGCTGATATGTTCACTCATAAAGGTGCCCAACACGCGGCTTCCGTAACAACCAATTGATTTGACAAGCAATTAAGCTTAATCAAATAGTGTGACCGGCAGTCAATTTAGCTGCCCGCCCACGGGTCTTGTCTGAGAGGATGGCGTAGTCTATCACGCGCAAAGCCCCCTTGCTAGCGCGTCATGAAGCACGCTTCAAGCTTTTTATGGCACCGTTTGCCCAGTAGGCGCGAGTATTTTACGTAAAAAGCGCTGGGTACGTGGATCTTTCGGTGCGGTAAACAGCTCTTCTGGCGGCGCCTGTTCAATAATCTGCCCTTCATCCATGAAGACCACGCGGTCCGCCACGTCTCGGGCAAACTGCATTTCATGGGTGACGATGATCATGGTCTGCTGCTCAGCCGCTAGCTGCTTCATCAGATTCAAGACTTCTTCCACCCACTGGGGGTCCAGGGATGACGTCGGCTCGTCAAATAGAATTACCTCAGCGTTAGCGGCCATGGCGCGGCCAATACCAATGCGCTGCTGCTGGCCACCGGAAAGTGCCGCCGGGTAAGCATCACTTTTATCGGCCAGGCCGATGCGCTTGAGAATCTCCCTGGCGCGGGCGTGGGCCTTTTCCTTGGGCATCTTATCCACCACGATCATGCCCTCGCTGATGTTCTGAAGCGCCGTCTTATTGGCAAACAGCCCATAATTCTGGAAAACAAACGCCGTCCGCCGACGCAGCTTCAGAATATCCTCCCGGGTGCCGTGTTGGGCATCCACGCGTAAATCACCTACGGTAATCCGGCCAGATTCGGGGCGTTCTAAAAAATTGATGCACCGCAAAAGCGTTGATTTGCCCGTGCCGGAAGGGCCAATAATGACGATGATCTCGCCCCGCTCAAGCTGTAAATCGATGTCGGCAAACACGTTCTGCTTGCCAAAGCGCTTGGTAACCGCCTCAAGGGAAATCATCGTTGGTACGCCCTGTTCAGGTAAACCTCCAAACGCCGCTGCCCCCAGGAGAGCAACTCCACCACCACCCAATAGATAATTGCGACCAATAAAAACGCTTCAAGGTACAAGAAGCTGCTGGAAGCCTCTTTTTGTGTCGCCCCCATTAGCTCGGTGACGCCCAGCGTAAAGGCCAGCGAGGTCGCCTTGATCATATCGATGAAGTAGTTCATTAATGTGGGCGTAGCCACGCGTGTCGCCTGAGGCAGGATAATGCGCCGCATTAGCTGGGATTGGGTCATGCCAATGGAGAGCGCCGCTTCCGTCTGGCTGCGGTCGATCCCCACAATCGCCGCGCGAATCGACTCGGCCATATATGCCGAGAAATGCAGTGTCAGCCCCAGCACGGCCGCCGTGACACCGTTAATTGACACTAGCGCCTCCACCAGTTGAGGCAGGCCGTAATAGAACAGAAAAAGCTGAACCAGCAGCGGCGTACCGCGAAAAAACGAGATAAATAGCAAGGAGAAGCCGTTCAACAGCGGCACGCGGGACACGCGAATCACGGCCAATAGACAGGCGAGCACCAGCGCAAACAGCATGGCAATGGTGGCCATTTCAAGCGTCAGTGGCAGGTAACTCAGCAGGACCGGCAACAGCTCCCACATGTATTCCAAGTTTAGCATGGCAGTTTCGCTTATAAGCAAACGGCCGTGGGTTAACCACGGCCGAGTTCAATACACAGACTTCAGGTTATAGCGTAGCGCTATTCCGGCTGCTGGGTGATATCCGTATCAAACCACTTCTCTGAAATTTCACGCAGCGTACCGTTATCGCGAAGTTCTGCTAGCGCTTCATCGACGCGGTCACGCTGGGCGTTGCCCGCTTCGTCATCACGAAACGGTAGTGCATTTTCAATCACTGTAAACGGCTGACCAGCAAGCTCCAGCGGCAGACCACGCTCCTTGATGACCTGTGTGGCACTTACCCGATCCATGATAAAGGCATTGGTACGGCCTAGCGCTACATCCTGCTCCACGTTGGATTCATAGGTGCGGATATCGATCTCATCGGCATTAGGCAGCTCGCGTAACAGCTGCTCATAGTTGGACCCCAGGTTAACAGCTACGGTTTTACCGGAAAGATCTTCAACGCCATGAATAGTGTCGTTACCGGCCCGCACAACGACCTGGGCGCCGTCATACACATAAGGCGCGGTGAACACGTATTTGGCTTCGCGCTCGGGGGTAATGGTGATCTGGTTGGCAATGGTATCGATGCGCCCTGAATCTAAAAGGCCAGCCAACCCGGAAAAGCTGGCCGTCACGAATTCAATATCGTCGCCGGTTACTTCACCCACCGCGTTCATGACATCGACTTCGAAACCTTTAAGTTCATCGCGCTCGACAAAGGTAAACGGAAAATAGCCGCCGGACATACCGACCCGCAGGGTATCCGCCTGGGCCTGCGCAGCTGCCAAACCGCTGACAACGCTTAATGAAAGCGCGGCGACTAATGCATTTAAACGGCGTGATCGTGTCATCTATTGGCATCCTCATCGGCAAAGAGTAGCTGCCCTTCTAGGGCAAAAGCTGAGCAGGCGCTAAACGTTAGCGTATCCGCTATGCATGCATAATAAACACAAAAAAGAATATTAAAAATAGTTTTTATGCATCATGGTTATTAAAAACGGCGTAATACGCTTCAAGCTTATAGAGGCATACGAATGCCCTTGATCACAAAGTGTAGACATAGATGAACGAGCGCGTTAGCCAGGGAGGGCAATTAACCAGCCTAACCACCGGTAATATTTTTAAACGTTTTATGCGAGGCTGGCTGGCGTTTTCCATCCAGCCCCGATCCTACAGAGCGGCAAATTTTTTACTCAGCGTTACCAACTTACCCAGTTGAACCTTCTTGTGAGCAGCGCTACGCCCATAAGTTTGATGTAGGTCAATTTTCCAACAAATACCCCCTATCAAGACTTTAGTAACAAACCTCAGCGTCGATATAAGAAAGGCGCCTATAGCACTCAATATTGTGCTGCTTACGGTCGCCCCCCCTCCGCAAACGCCATGAACTATCCTTTTAACGTGAGAAAACATAATGCTGCAGGTACTACACCGCATTTCTATAGGCCGTAAGTTTGTGCTGGTGTTAGCCTTACCGCTAATAGCAATGGCTTGGTTAGCGACGTCAGGTATTTGGGAACGTAAAGCGGTTGTCTCGGAAATGAGCCACCTTCAAGAAATGACGGTGCTGAGCCAATATGCCGGTGATCTGGTTCACGAGCTTCAGCGCGAGCGCGGAATGACAGCAGCATTCTTGGGCAGCAATGGGCAAAACTTTCGTACGGAACTGCCTCAGCAGCGGAAGAACACGGACGAGCAAATCAAAGAATTCAATGCATATACAAATAACCTGGTCTTTGTTGAAAAAGATGCAGGTGTACAGGCGCAGGTAAACCAAGCCAAAAGCCTTTTGAATGAATTAACCACCCTTCGCCAGCGCGCTGACCGCCAAGATATAGCAGGTGAGCAGTCAAATGCTTATTACACAGATATCAATAGCTTTTTGATTAACATCGTAAGCAAATTGACATTTAGCGCTGAACGCGGAGAAATCGTCAGACAGCTTAACGCTTACTACAACCTATTGAATATTAAAGAGCTGGCCGGCATAGAACGTGCTCTGTTAACGACCGCCTTTAGTACAGACACCATGTCTACCGCCATGTATGCCAATCTTCTTTCTCTAACAGGCCGTTCTGAGGCGTATATCAGTAGCTTTAACAACTCATCGAATGAACGTATCCAAAGCGATCTAACCGAGATATTGGCCAGCGATCTTGCCAGAAATCTGGCGAATATGCGGCGTATCGCGGCGGAACAAGGTATTGCCGGCAACTTTGGCGTTGACCATCAACAATGGTTTGGGCAGCAAACCCAACTGATCAATCGATTAGGCGAGGTTGGCCTGAGCGCATCCAGCCTTCTTCTTGAGACCGCCCAGGACTTGCGTGATAAAGCGGTAAGCGAACTGGCTTATTACTTGACGCTCTCATTTGCCGCCGCAGGTCTAGCAATTCTATTTTCTGTGCTTATCGTCCGCAGTATTGTGCGCCCTTTGCAAGCAGCGCTTGAAAACATTCAGACACGCGGGGGCGATCTTACCCAGCGCTTGGCCGTTCCAGGAAGTGATGAGCTTTCTCAGCTGTACCAAGCGTTCAATAAATCGACAATTGAAACAGAAGCATTAGTTGCCAGTATCAAACAGGGGGCCGAGTCCGTTGAGGTAGCCAGTAAGGAAATTGCGAAAGGTAATGCGGACCTGGCTCAGCGCACCGAAGAGCAATCCGCTTCGCTAGTGGAAACGGCTTCCAGCATGGAACAGATTACGGCTACCGTAAAACAGAGTGCGGATACCGCTCAGGAAGCGCGTCGTTCCACACAGGACATGGCCAATCAGGCGAATGCGGCTAATGACATAGCCGACCAGGCACGCGTGGCGATGGAGCAGATCCACGAAGCCAACCAGAAAGTAACCGCGATAGTGGAAGCCATCGACAACATTGCTTTCCAAACCAACATTCTTGCCCTGAATGCTTCAGTAGAAGCAGCGCGCGCAGGCGAGCAAGGGCGTGGGTTCGCGGTAGTGGCCTCAGAGGTGCGGAATCTGGCTAGCCGAAGTGCTGAAGAAGCCAAGCGGATTCGGATGCTTATCAACAACAATGTTGAAAGCATAAAAGAAGGAGAAAGTCTTGTAACGTCAACCAGCGAAACGCTAAAGGCCATCGCAGAACGCGCTCAGCATACGGCCGCGCTGGTTTCAGAAATATCAGCAGCCACCAGTGAACAATCAGCGGGCATTGAGCAAATCAACCAAGCCTTAACCCAGTTGGAAGAAGTGACCCAGCAAAACGCGGCGCTGGTAGAGCAAGTAGCCACCGCAAGCCGCTCGCTGGATGATCAAGCTGGTGATATGGCGGATATGGTGGGACGTTTCAAGGTCACTGAAGAAAGTGGTTCGCTGGTGTTGGCGCATCAGGGGTATTAGTAATTACACGAAAAGTAGCGTATGAAAAGCAGTTTCGCCATGCTAGGCGTAGCTCGCTAGTTTTCTTAGCAAATGCCAATGCAGCTTAGTTTTTTGCTGACAAAGCAATGTCCTTTCACATTTTTTGCACATTTTGTACCTATAAAACCGCCTTGGCAAACCAGGGCGAGTTTTTGAACCAGAATTTAAATGGCTTTCATAGGCCAATACATCAAGCCTTTTCTACCCTTTGATTCAGTAAAAAAGTGGCAAAATATTTAAAATCTTCGGTCTCTTCGTTCGCAAAAACAGAATATTAAGACGTACATAAGAATGGCAATTCCAATCATTATTGAGACGGAATTTTTTTGGAAAAATTACCAATCACAACAGACAGCTCAATTGAATGTACACACCTAATCAGTATTAAAAATACTTCAGAGACTAATAACTCATATTAATCAAGAAGCAAGGAATTATATTAGAATTAACATTCTATCTTTTAACTATGTCGAGTATATCGTATCAATATTGCCTCCCTAACTATAAAGTTTTTTAAATCAGAAAGATAAAACATTTAGTTTAAAATTATTCATTGGTCAAACTATTTCAATATAGACTATTTTTAGATAGCTATGAAAATCTGGCTATCAATAATATTTTAGAAAGCTTAATTATAGGTACTTTATGATTCCAGTAGCCAAACCTTATTTGCCAAGTCGTGAAAAGCTAGATTCTTATATTGACGGTATTTATGAACGCGCTTGGCTTACCAATAATGGCCAGCTGGTACAAGAGCTCACCCGCCGGCTTGAGGAATATCTAGAGGTTGAAAATTTATTATTAGTAGCTAATGGGACTTTGGCCTTACAAATTGCTTACCGAGCTCTTGGAATCAGTGGTACAAGTTATGAAGCAGAAGCAATTACCACTCCATTTACTTTTGTCGCCACCGCAAGCTCGCTTAAATGGGAGGGAGTCGAGCCTGTTTTTGCGGATATTGACGAGACAACTTGGTGCCTAGACGCTTCTCTAATTGAACAGGCGATCACTTCGCGCACCAAAGCTATAGTGCCTGTTCATGTATTTGGTAACGCTTGCGATATAGAAGCAATTGATCTTATCGCACAAAGGTACGACCTCAAAGTAGTGTATGATTCTTCACATGCTTTTGGCGTTAAGTATCAAGGAAAAAGCATTCTTAGCTACGGAGATGCCGCGACACTCAGTTTTCACGCCACTAAACTGTTTCATACAGGTGAGGGTGGCGCCATTATCTTCAAGCGAAAGGAGGATTTAGAACGCGCGAAAAAGATGATCAATTTTGGCATCACCGGGCCTGAAAGCATTGAAGAATTGGGCATCAATGCTAAGATGAGTGAATTACATGCGGCTATTGGTTTAAGCGTATTAGATGAGATTGATAAAAATATTTTTGCAAGGAATCAAGTTGCTGAATTCTATCGCCAGCAACTATCCAACCACTATCAACATCAAGTCTGGAATGGCGATGCTACTCAGAACAACGCCTATATTCCTTTAGTACTAGATACTGAAGAACGTACTGTAAAGCTAGTTGAATATTTTCAAGATATGAATATTACTGTTCGTAGGTATTTTTATCCATCTTTAAGCACCATTCAGATTGAGCATAAAAAAAATAAAAAAACCATGATATCTGATAGTATCGCATCCCGAATCGTCTGTTTGCCTATTTACTCAGATCTTTCCGAAAGCACTCTTCATGAAATAGTTAAACACTTATTAGAATTTTAAAATAAAGAATAATTTATTATTTAGAAATAAATAAAAATTTAACGAAACCTTCACTGTTAATGAAGGATGGACAATAGAAAAAATGCATATTATTATTTTTAGCGGTTACAATCAGCGTGCTGTTATAGCTTTTCTCCGGACTCTCAAACAGTGCGGCGTAACACCCTCTATCATTGCTAAATCTCATAATGACCCTATCTTTAAGACTTCGTACAGAAACCAAGTTAAAGCAGTACGTACCAAAGAGGCTCTTGTCAAAAAAGATATTATCTTTTGTATACAAAAAATAAAGAAACAAACTGGTCATTCCCAGTTTTTAGTGGCGCCTTCGACAGAGGCTCTTAATCGCCACTTTCTTGATAACATGTCTTTCTACAAACTCTACTCTATAGAAATCCCCTTGGTCAATCACGACTTATATATTGAGATATCAGACAAAAAGAGCTTTTCTAAACTATGCCAATCAAATAATATAAAAATCCCTGTAGAACATTTTGACCTTAACAATACTTCTTTACCTATAGTAGCAAAACCGATCAAATACTTGAATGATGATGGAAAAGCCTTCAAGCCAATCCTCATTTATAATAAAAATGATCTAATAAAATTTAAGACTAATTATCCCCAGAATTCATTCTATTATCAAGAACTGGTGATAGGTCAAAGTTACTACCTGCTTTATTATTTTTCCAGGGATGGTCAAGTTTATAAATTTTCGCAAAAAAATGTGGCTCAACAAACAGAAGGAAAATCTATAGTAGCTGCACTACCTTCAAAAATTCATGGCGACCCTATTTCTACTCAATATGAAAACCTTTTTTGTAGCATTGGTTTTCATGGACTTGTCATGGTGGAAATAATCAAAGACACAAAGAAAAACGAATACTATATGATCGAAGCTAACCCTCGCTTTTGGGGCCCTTCTCAACTATTTGTAGATAACAATACCAATTTTTTTGAGTTTCTTCTTTATGATTATGGTCTATTGAAAAAGGAACCAACAATTGGTTCGACTAACATGTTAATGAGTTATTATTGGCAAGGTGGCGTTTCGCTAGCTAAAAAAGAAGGAGCTGATATCGTCGTCCATTCTCCTTTAGATATGGATAAAAATTGCATTGAATGGGAAAAAAATGATGTTTATAACCGTCAAGATACTAACGAACTTTTCAAGGAGGAGTTAGGTCATGCCAATTAATTATTTAAATGAACATGAAAAGCTCACTGCACTGTATCAAAAGACCAGCAAGCATTCAAATTATCAGACTCTACCTGACTGTTTAAAAAACCTTATCAGTGAACAATCAATTACCACTAAATCTCGCTTTGAAAAAGAACGTTTTGACTATATACAACGTGTTCTTCATTTCAAAGATAAGAAAATAATGGATATTGGAGGCAACACCGGTTATTTTACATTTCAATCAATAGCAGAGGGAGCTAAAAACGCAAACTACGTGGAAGGTAACAAAACACACGCCGAATTTGTTCAGGCTGCTTCTAGAGCATTAAAATGGAATGAAAAAATCAGTATAACTTCAGAGTACTATAATTTTGAGAATTCTGTAGCTGATGGAGAGCATTTCAATATCGTACTGTTACTTAATGTTTTACATCATTTAGGTGATGACTATGGAGTTGAAAACAGTATCCCAGTAGTAAAATCAAAAATCATTGAGCAACTTAACTCCATTGCCAACATTACCCATTTCTGTGTTTTCCAACTGGGGTTCAACTGGAAAGGCGATCGAGAAATGGGTCTATTCGAAAATGGACAGAAGCGAGAAATGATAGATTATCTAGTTAAAGGTACACAAAACAATTGGGATATCATTAACATTGGCATTCCTGAAATAATTGACAATAAAATTGTATATTGTGATGCTAACAATCAAAATCTTGATAGAAACAATAGCCTGGGCGAATTCCTCAACCGTCCGCTGTTTATTTTAGAAGCCAAGAAAAGTAGCGCTATTAGTTAAACTTTCCCCCAGCAAAGCTGGGGGCGTCACCTTAGTTGCCGTTCTCTTGCAAGAAATTTCGAGACTCTTTGAAATAGTAGTCTGAAAGCTCCTTTCTAGACTTTCTTTCATGATACTTACCGATCCAATAAAAACTATTACTCAGTATTTTTCTTTTTTGATTTTCATTCTTACTAGACCACGTTGAATCAGCATGGAGTCTGTACGCTGCTGGCTTAATATCCTTTATAAACACACTTTCTCCGTAGAGTCCTAACATAGAGATAAGAAAATTATCTCCATTGACAACGGTTCCTTTCTCTTTAGGAAACTTATCAAACACTTTTCTAAACATCATCGAAAGCGTCAACACAAAACAGTTGTTTTTAAGCAGCTCATTTTTTGAAAAGCTTTTAATCATATGTTCAGGGAGTTTAGAATCTCTTACAAGCCCATTTTCATTAAATACAAACGCATTATGATGTGTAATCACGCATTTAGGGTTGTTTTCCATATATTTAAATTGTACTTTGAGCTTACTAGGATCTGTCCAGTAATCATCGCCTTCACAGATGGCAACGTATTTACCTTTCGTCAACGGCAAGCAAATATCCATAGGCTTTTTGTTCTGTGAATATTGGTTTATTTCCTGGAAAATTGGACGAATGAGTTCTGGATATTCCTCCGCGTAATTTCTAATTATTTCTTGAGTTCCATCCGTGGATGCATCGTCATGGATAATCAATTCAAAAGGAAAATCGGTCTTCTGAGCAATAATGCCCTTGATAGCATCTTCTATATAATTTACATGATTGTACGTAGAACAGATCACACTCACGACTGGCTCACCTTTAACATGCTCAACCTGCGGGATCGGTGGGCCTGCTGGTAGTGGTAGCTGAGACTTTGGCGCGGAAGCCTTCGGTAAAAGCTTCTGGCCTTCAAGAAACTCCAGTGCTTTTTCCTGGCTAACATCAGCCATTAACTCAAACGCAATATCATGGGCACCAAAACAGGTGCTCATGATAAAGGCAAGTCTTGTCTTGTCTTTATCGTTTAGCTC
The DNA here is from genome assembly GCF_003989825.1 of Vreelandella populi. GTDB lineage: Bacteria > Pseudomonadota > Gammaproteobacteria > Pseudomonadales > Halomonadaceae > Vreelandella > Vreelandella populi. The sequence continues at coordinate 6,658 of NZ_RZHE01000005.1, read as the reverse complement.
TGCCATACGCTCATGACTGGGCAAAAATAGTACATCCGCACTTTCCTGTTCAGTAGCGCAGGGTGACACGGCATTCAGGTTTTCCGGCAAATGGCTGTAATGCTGAATGTTATGCATGCGGTAGAAACGGAAGCCGTTGCGGCTGGCCCAGTGTTGCAGCTCGGCAAGGCTGGGTTGTTTTTCGTGGGTAAGCTGGAAGGGAACACTGGCCTGGATCAATAACGTATCGACGAGCGACTTTTTGCCATGCTCCAATATCGCCATGGAATCACTAAGCTCATCCAGAATCAACCAATCGAGGCTGTCCAGACCGCTAATGCTATCCAAAGCTATGGTACTGATGGGCAGTTCAGCCAGAGCTTGAGTACCCAAGTGATGCCGTTTAGGCAGTTTCTCAGCTGGTAACGGTGCTAGCGTACTGGTCATCTCAGGGGCAACACAGGCGTGCAGTGTTGTTGCTTTTCCATCGCCTAGCAGGGCGTGCTGGAATAACTGGACAGTGTCGCTGCCTTCGTATTTCTTAGCATCCTTGATTTCGCTGGCGGGATCAAAAGCAACGATTCCAAACGCTCCTGTAGTAATCATCTGATCTGCCAGACCACTTTTGATCAGGCTCGCCCGATTGTCGAGCACCACGATCTTGCCTTTGATTTGCCAAGTAAAATCATCGACCAGCCATAGCTTATTAACCTGTGGCGCCTGGCCTGGCTGATGCACCGATTGATGATTAAACAAATGCTGAAGCGAGTTATCAACTTTGAATTCGGGTTTGATTGCTCGGCTAGTTAAACGCTGGCGGTGGTGCTTTTTCTGGGTAATAGCGAACTCTTTATTACCAACACGTAATTGCGCCAAAGGCGATAGAGCTGCAAGCAACCGTTCCGTGGCACGGTCAATGTGATGTTTCTCTTCTCCCACCTGCCAGGCGCGAGCCACATACTCCTGGTAAAAGGCTTCATCATCAAAAAGGCGGATTACAGACTCAACTAGCGGCTGTAGCTCTTCGTCACTAAGCAGATGTTGATAGGGTTCTTCATAGCAGGCATCCGGAAAATCAAAAGCGATGCCCGCGTTGTCGACCATTTCAGGCATGCCGCCACGATTGGTAATAAGTGCAGGGATTCCATTGAGCATGGCCTCGGCCAGTACACGCCCAGAGCTTTCCCACCAAAGGCTAGGGGCAACCAATACTCGTGCGCGGCTATAAGGAGCACGCATGTCGCTGGTATTGGCCGTTATGGTTACGTTGCTTAATGAGCTTCGTTGCTGCCCCATATTACGTGTGGTTTCCCGTAGTACCGCCTGCCAGTCGGCACGGGCTTCCACCACTTCAAGCTCAATGTCGGGCCTTTCCCGCTCTAATATCTCTGCCAGCTGTACAAATACACTAACGCCTTTTTGCCAGCTGGGGTTAACGAACAACAAGCGCTTACGTTCGTGATGTTCCGCGATAAAGCTTTCCGGAGCGATAAACTTGCCCACTGGTTTAGCAACGAAGCCGATTGCCTTGCGGTACATATCCGCCGTAGCTTGGCTGTCAGTAAGAATTAGATCCACATCTCGGCACCAGCGAGGCGATTTATAGTTTCCGTTGGCCAAGTAGAAGGCAACAGGAATGCCACGATCACGTGCCTCATCAGCAATCAGCATGTCGAGCGTCTGGCCTCCGTAGAACCAGACTATATCCGGTTTAAAGGAGTCCAGCATGTAGAGATACTGGCTGTACCAAAGCCCTTCTTCGTGCGTCGTAAAGTGATTACGGTTATGGCTGTAGCTCACTACCAGCTTGTGCGTTAGCGGCCCGTCTTCGGCTTCGATCAGCTGGTGATGATGGGCACTCAGGTCTGGATACTGTTCTTTTAGTTTACCCATACCTTTGGGGTTATCGAACACGGTCGCCCCTAGCACCTGAATCTCATAACCCTGTGCTACCAGTTGCAGAAGCATTTGGCGCACGGTCATGCTGGCACCGCTAGAGGTATCCAGCAGACAAAAAGGGTTAGCCCAAAGCAGACGGGGCTTGCGTTTTTGAGTGGCAGACGAGGGGGTATTCTTAACCATTAAGCGGCTCACAGGAGAAAAGGGCAATATGCCTAGTTTACTGTGTTAGTGTCAGCCCCAAAGGAAGGAATGCAGCCGTATTTACGTAGGTTTTCCCGCAATAGGCAGAAGGCAAGAGCAGAAACAACAAAAGAGCTTAAGCGCGGGCTGGTTAGAGCTACTAAGTGTGAGTGATTGGTTCACAAAACGTTTTACCCACTTATACAAAAACGGGGCCAATTGGCCCCGTCATTACTTGCTTGATCAGCATACCGGTAAGGTATTAGCCCAGCAGGGACAGTACCGACTGAGGAGTCTGGTTCGCCTGTGCCAGCATGGAGGTACCCGCTTGCTGAAGAATATTGGCACGCGTCATGTTCGATACTTCCACTGCGTAGTCAGCATCTTCAATACGCGAGCGCGCTTCAGAAAGGTTGGTTTTCGTTGTTGCGAGGTTATCAATCACCGAGTCAAAACGGTTTAGCGTAGCACCCAAGGTGGCGCGGCTGGTATCTAGTGTTTTAGTAGAAGCGTCGACTGCGTCGATCAGATTTTGGAAATCGCCGTGTGTCACCGCACCTGAAGCACCAGTACCAGTTAGAGTGGTCGCGCCAGAAGCTGTTGTGAGGGAACCGCTTGAACCAGTCACTAGTCCGAGGCCACTAGTAGTGGCATTAATCCTTGAAACACTGATCACGTCTTCGCTTTCAGTATTGGAGCCAACCTGGATATTTAGTGCACCAGTGGTGCTGCCGCTGTCCACATTCAGCAAGTTCGTACCATTGAAGTTATTGCTACCGGCTACACGATCAATTTCTGCCAGGCGCTCGTCGATTTCAGTTTTAATCGCCGCACGATCATCAGCCGTGTTGGTATCGTTAGCACCCTGTACTGCCAGTTCACGAATACGCTGCAGGTTATCGTTGATCTGGTCAAGACCGCCTTCCATGGTCTGAACTAGGGAGATACCGTCGCTAGCGTTACGGCTCGCCTGCTCCATACCCTTGATCTGGGCAGTCATCTTGTTGGCGATGGCTTGACCGGCAGCATCGTCAGAAGCGCTGTTGATACGCAGGCCAGAAGAGAGGCGCTCTTGTGCCTGGGCCAGCATGCTCTGTGAAGAACGCAGGTTATTCTGGCCGATCATGGAAGTAATGTTGGTGTTGATAACGGACATGGAAGAGCTCCTTAAGATTTAATGGGCCTTGCGCCCTACTTGGCGGCGCTTTCATCGCCGTTATTATAATTAACGGCCATTAGTCCCGATTCTTTAGCCCTCCTCCCCTATTTTATGTAAAAAGTGGTATCAAACCTAAACATAAAACGGGGCCTTGTGGCCCCGTTCTTAATTTCAATCGCGATATTACCTTACAAGGTATTAGCCCAGCAGAGACAGTACAGACTGAGGCGTCTGATTCGCCTGTGCCAGCATAGAAGTACCCGCCTGCTGAAGAATGTTGGCACGGGTCATGTTGGACACTTCTACCGCGTAGTCAGCATCTTCGATGCGTGAGCGCGCTTCAGACAGATTGGTGGTCGTGGTCGCTAGGTTATCGATCACAGAATCGAAACGGTTCAGCGTAGCACCAAGGGTGGCACGGTTGGTATCCAGAGATTTTACTGCATCATCAACAGAGTTGATCAGGCTTTGGAAGTTATCATGTGCACCGCTCGCAGCACCTGCGGCAAACGTAGAGCCCGACATGCCACCGCCAGACAGACCTAGGCCGCTTACAGTTGCATCAATAGTGCTAACGCTGATGACATCTTCAGAATCGGTGTTGGCGCCGACTTGAATGTTAAGAGTACCGCCACCGCTAACGTTCAGCAGGTTAGTACCGTTGAAATTGTTGCTACCAGCAACGCGGTCGATCTCTGCCAGACGCTCGTTGATTTCAGTTTCAATGGCGGCGCGGTCATCAGCAGTATTGGTGTCGTTGGCACCCTGTACCGCCAGCTCACGAATACGCTGCAGGTTATCGTTGATTTGATCAAGACCGCCTTCCATGGTCTGAACCAGAGAGATACCGTCGCTAGCGTTACGGCTAGCCTGATCCATACCCTTGATCTGAGCAGTCATCTTGTTGGCGATGGCTTGGCCGGCAGCATCGTCAGAAGCGCTGTTGATACGCAGGCCAGAAGAAAGGCGCTCTTGCGCCTGAGCCAACATGCTTTGCGAAGAGCGCAGGTTGTTCTGGCCAATCATGGAAGTGATGTTAGTGTTAATTACAGACATGAAGTGCTCCCTCAAAAATTAACTGGCCTAGTGGCCTGCTCTGCGGCGCTTACGTCGCCGTTGTTATAATTAACGGCAGCTTCGCCCATTTCTTTAGAAAATAAGCCTGTTTCTGTGTAAGAAAAAGTAACCAAGCTGATGACTTTTTTATCTGTACTTGATGCTCCTTCTACTGATACAGGCTGGCTACTACCTATGAAAAACGGTATGCCAGGTGACAAGCTTAAATAAGAAAACGGGGCCTATTGGCCCCGTCATTATGTTCATTGGAGAAAATTTTTGCCTAGGTATTAGCCCAGCAGGGACAGGACAGACTGAGGCGTCTGGTTGGCCTGTGCCAGCATCGAAGTACCCGCCTGCTGAAGAATGTTGGCACGCGTCATGTTGGACACTTCGACTGCGTAGTCGGCATCTTCGATGCGTGAACGCGCTTCAGAAAGGTTGGTCGTTGTTGTCGCTAGGTTGTCGATTACCGAGTCAAAACGGTTAAGCGTAGCACCCAGTGTTGCACGGTTCTCATCTAGTGTTTTAACGGCAGCATCAACATCATCAATCAACGTACGGAAGTTAGCATGCGTTGCGTCAGCACCAGAGTTGGCAGACAACGCAGCAGCCGAACCGCTAATGCCCAGGCCAGAAGTAGATGCGTTAATAGTATTGACTGTAATAACGTCGTTGTCGGAAGTATTAGCACCCACCTGAATGTTGAGTGCAGTAGAAGCGCCACTGGCCAGCAGGTTAGTACCGTTGAAGTTGTTACTACCCGCGACACGATCAATTTCAGCGATACGCTCGTTGATCTCGGTAGTAATAGCGGCACGGTCATCTGCAGTGTTCGTGTCGTTAGCGCCCTGTACCGCTAGCTCACGAATACGCTGCAGGTTGTCGTTGATCTGGTCAAGACCGCCTTCCATGGTTTGAACCAAGGAGATACCGTCGCTGGCGTTACGGCTCGCCTGGTCCATACCCTTGATCTGGGCAGTCATTTTATTGGCGATGGCTTGGCCAGCAGCATCGTCAGAAGCGCTGTTGATACGCAGGCCGGAAGAGAGACGCTCTTGTGCTTGGGCCAGCATGCTTTGTGAAGAGCGCAGGTTATTCTGGCCAATCATGGAAGTGATGTTAGTGTTGATTACAGACATGGAAATGCTCCTCAGAATTTAACTGGCCTAGCGGCCTGCTCAGCGGCGCTTGCTTCACCGTTGTTATAATTAACGGCAGTAGCGGTCATTACTTTAAAAAATACCCGTTTTTTTTTATCGCTGGCCCTGTATGAGCAGCCCACTGTGCTTGTGAATTCTGATGACTACCCTGCAGGTGATCAATATATTTAGAATGATAAGTCCAAACAAAAAACGGGGCCTATTGGCCCCGTCATTACTGTCACTCGTAAAACATTACTGCCTAAGGTATTAGCCCAGCAGGGACAGGACAGACTGAGGCGTCTGGTTAGCCTGTGCTAGCATGGAGGTACCCGCCTGCTGAAGAATGTTGGCACGCGTCATGTTGGATACTTCTACCGCATAGTCAGCATCTTCGATGCGCGAGCGCGCTTCAGAAAGGTTGGTGGTCGTGGTAGCCAGGTTATCAATTACTGAGTCAAAACGGTTAAGCGTAGCACCCAGCGTTGCACGGTTAGTGTCGAGTGACTTGGTAGCAGTATCCACTGCATTAATTAGCGTCTGGAATTCAGCGTGAGTAGCGCCACCAGAAGCGTCAGCAACATTAAACTCTCCCCCAACTACTGCAGCAGCAGTAGCACCAGAAGCTTGCGTTTCAAGGCCAAGACCATTCACAGTTGCGTCAATTCGTTGAACGGTAATAACGTCCTGATCGGTAGTGTTGGAACCGACCTGAATATTTAATGTTGAACCAGCACCACTGGCAACGTTCAACAGGTTAGTACCGTTGAAGTTGTTGCTACCCGCAACACGGTCAATTTCTGCCAGACGCTCGTTGATTTCAGTAGTAATGGCGGCGCGGTCATCGGCAGTGTTCGTGTCGTTAGCGCCCTGGACAGCAAGCTCACGAATACGCTGAAGGTTATCGTTAACTTGATCAAGACCGCCTTCCATGGTCTGAACCAGAGAGATACCATCACTAGCGTTACGGCTCGCCTGGTCCATACCCTTGATTTGGGCAGTCATTTTGTTGGCGATGGCTTGGCCGGCAGCATCGTCAGATGCGCTGTTGATACGCAGGCCAGAAGAAAGGCGCTCTTGCGCCTGAGCCAGCATGCTCTGCGAAGAACGCAGGTTGTTCTGGCCAATCATGGAAGTGATGTTAGTGTTGATTACAGACATGGAAATGCTCTCCAAAGATTAACTGGCCTTATGGCCTGCTTGGTGGCGCGTACGCCGCCGTTGTTATAATTAACGGCAG
>NZ_RZHE01000004.1 GCF_003989825.1 Vreelandella populi | reverse complement strand
AGTTACGCCTGACGACCATAGCGAGCGTGAACCACCTGATCCCTTGCCGAACTCAGTAGTGAAACCGCTTAGCGCCGATGGTAGTGTGGGGTCTCCCCATGCGAGAGTAGGTCATCGTCAGGCACTTATTAAGAAAAGCCCCGAGCACACTGTGTTCGGGGCTTTTTGTTTGGACGAACAAATTAAATAGCGCTGGATAAATGCTATGATGCGTCCCCAATGAGTACATTAGGCGACTTTGGCTTAATGTGTTGGGCGCAAATGAGGTGAAATGGTGAGTGAAACGGTACCTACGTCGTGGCTAGTCTACTGCCGTCCGGGTTTTGAAAATGATGCATTGGCAGAAATGCAGCATCATGCCAACCGCCACGACGTGCCCTGCAATCCCGCTTATGGGGAAGGATGGGTGAGCCTTATGCGAACAGACGACGAACCCATTAATGATCTACATCGGCAAGCGGCCTTCAATAAGTTGATTTTTGCCCGTCAAAGTCTTGCCGCCTTGCCTGCGCTTACCCTATCGCGAGATGATCGTCTTACCGCGATTCTCGAGCAGGTAAAAGCCAGCCGTTGGAGCTTTGAAGAAATCTGGCATGAAACGCCCGATACCAATGATGGCAAAGCGTTGGCTGGGCTGATTAAAGCGCTTACCAAACCGCTGCAAAGCATGTTGAAGAAACGTGGTGCACTGCGGGGCAAAGCCGGTGCGCGGCGGTTGCATATCTTCTGGACCGATGGTGATCGTGTTCAGCTGGGGATGAGTTTTCCGGGTAACCGTAGTGAATTACTGAACGGGATTCGCCGGTTGCGCTTCCCAACGCGTGCGCCAAGCCGTTCTACGCTTAAGCTTGAAGAGGCATGGCACGAATTTATTCCGCGTGAAGAGTGGGACGATCGCCTGAGTGACCATATGCAGGCGGCAGATCTAGGGGCAGCACCTGGCGGCTGGACGTGGCAATTGGTGCAACGTGGCATGTACGTATATGCCATCGATAATGGGCCAATGGATAAGCAGTTAATGTCGACCGGCCAGATCGATCATCTAAAAGAAGATGGGTTTACCTGGGAGCCGCCTCAACGGCTGGATTGGTTAGTATGCGATATCGTAGACAAGCCCGTCCGCGTTTTGGCAATGGTAGAGCGCTGGCTAACCCGTAAATGGTGCCGGGAAGCCATTTTTAATCTGAAGCTGCCCATGAAAAAGCGGTGGGATGAAGTAATGCGCTGCCTGACGAGCCTGGAAGATGCGCTTGAAAATGCTGGTGTGCGCGCCAAAATAACGTGCAGGCATCTTTATCATGATCGTGAAGAAGTAACCGTACACGTTAGATTGGCACACTAAAAGATCAGTAGCCAGCTTCGTAGATTTGGATGGTTTCGTCTTCAGTTAATAACGGTAAGATACGTTGCATGGCACTGGCACGTGCTTCACTGGCGTGCCACTCTTTCCAGGCGCGTAAGTCGCGCCATTTGGTAATCATCAAGCGACGATCGGTATGCCCAAGCCGTACCAGCGTTTCACCGCCAATGAAGCCTCTGATGCCTAAAGAAATACGCATCGCTTCGCGTGCGGCAAGTTCATACTCATCTTCGAGGCCGGGCATAATACGTCGTTCGATGATAACTTTAATCATGCTATCTATTTCCTAAACCGAGAATATGAATGGCTGACACTACTGACGCCTTACCTCACCACGATACTCTGCTGGATACTAGTGGGCTGTATTGCCCTGAGCCCATCATGCTAATGCATAACAAGGTGCGCGATATGCGCTCTGGCCAGGTTCTCAAGGTCGTTGCAACTGATCCGGCGACCACCCGCGATGTACCCAAATTTTGCCAATTCCTGGGGCATGAGCTTATTCAACAGAGCGAGTTAGCCGACAGCTATGTTTACTTTATACGTTTAGCTTAATGTTGTAGAGCCTGCGTTTGGCTAAAGTCGACTAATAGAGTATCGCCTCACGCAGGTTTCATTCTGGTAAACCAGTATTGTGGCTAGCAACTCATTCGCTGGGCACCACCATCATGGCGAGCGCCTCAAGGGTGGCAGGATCTTCTTCCAGAATACGATTGGCAATATGGCGCTGAAAGAAATATATGCTTTTGTGGCAGGAGCGAGCGCTATAAAGACATTTGTCGCCAAGTAGAATTGGCGTCATTGTGGCCTTTTCTTCATCAGCTAGCAGGGCATCAATCGATCCATCGCTATATAAACGCCACCCGTATACCGGTTTCATCTGCCAAGGCGCGTTGGGATGGTTCATGCAAAGTGCATGTGTACCTAGCGTATCGGGGAGTTGTTGAATAAGCGTTACTTCACCAGAGGCTTCGTACTCAAAGTAATCGGCGGCGGCGGTTAGCTCATAGTATTTATGATCAGGCGGCGTGTCGAAAATCTCTTCTGTTTCCGGGTCGCGATAGCCAATAAAATAGCCATTATCCTGGCTATTCACGTCATGACAAGCGGTCAGGGTTTCCATCCACGGTACCAACCCAACAACATTACCATCTTCTCGTAACCCCCAGGCCAGAATTGGCATACCGTAATAAGTATCGGGGCTCGCAGCGAGCCGGTACACCATTTCGAGTCCATCTAGCTCGGGGGCTAAACGAACCAAGTGTTTTTGCGCCTGCTGACGCTGACGCATGGCGTCCAGGTCGATGACCTGGGCAGAGCGGGGTGACTGGGATGTGCCCATAATGTCCCTCCTTGTGCTGCGTGGTCATGACATTGGCAAATAGTGAATAATGCCTGCTGCATAGTTCACCAATAGCACAGGTTGCCCGCAAGGTTAAGAGGTTGGCGAATTTTTAATTGCCTGTACAAGCTGGGTGCTCTTGCCTAAGTGCTTCATGAGCTGCTTTAGCTTCAAGAAATTGCTGCCATGGGGCCTGTTGACTATCAAGTGAAAGCCAACGCGCTTGGTAAGCGCGAACTGCCTCGGGTGGTTCAACAGGCTGGCTGGTAATTAACCTGTTTATGACCGTCAGCCACTTGTGGGCGCTATGCTCGAAGTCGTCAAGCTCGCTGCTACTATTCCAGGCAGACAGACAGGTTTCAGCTGCAGCCTCATGGGCGGCTAGGTAGCCACTGGCTTCATTCAAACGCTGGGTAGCCAGCTGTAAGGTGCGCAGTATTTCAGCGGTTAGCGGGCGCTTGTAAAGATTTTTAAGGTGATTTTCCAGGCGAGAAGAGTCCTGCTTCCATGCTTGGCTGAACTGGGCATCTACCATCTGCTGTAAATAGTTTGCAGCGGCGAGCGACTGGTCCATATCTGGAACGTGACGAAAATCCTGGGCGTAGCTTGCTCGAGAAAAGCTCTTGACCCACTCCTCGGAATCAAAAATCGCGTTCCAGCTAACGGCAGGCAGCTGTGCGGTTTTCAGCTGCATCAACTGCTCAAAGCGCTCGCGATTTTCAGGGCTTAGGCTATCCGGAATGCCGCTGTTCCAACAGGCATTCAAACGCTGCCACAGCTCGCGTTCATAAAGCCAGTGCTGGCTGGGCGGGGCAACACGGCCCAGTTGATTGTTGCGCGCGGCAATCAGGGAGGTAATCTGACATTCGCGCAGCGCATAGATATTGAGCATGCCATCGCGTGTTTCTGCCACGGGGATAAGTCTTTCACGCTGCTCTGGGAATGCGCCAATATTCTCAATGTCGGCGCGCTCAATTAGCGATGAAGAGAAGTCTTCTGACAGCTGCTGATGATACGCAATCCAGGGCTGTTCGGCGTTATTTCCTCGGCAGCCAGCTAACAGCATGCTTGTACTGAGCGTAAACAAACCCAGCGCCCTCATTGCGTAAGGCATCTATTACTCCTGTCGACTAATCCATTTTAAACGCCAACCGAGTAGAACTGTTGCAGTGCTTAATCCGGCAATCAAACCGATCCAGTACCCGTGAACCCCGAGCGGTTCAGACACACCGTTGATGCCATGAGTTCCCAGCCAATGCCCGCCGCCCAGACCCACGATCCAATAGGAAAGTACGGTAATAACCATCACGATGCGGGTGTCCTTATAGCCTCGTAGAGCGCCAGCCAGGTTTACCTGAAGCGAATCGGACAGCTGGAAGATAACCGCTAACGCCACGATGGAAAGCGCGAGCGCCTGTATCTCTGAGTTCGAGGTATACAGGGCAATCACCGGCTTTGCCGTTATCCACAAAAAGAGACTGTTGAAGGCCGCAATGAGCACACTTACCACGACGCCATTCCACGCGACCTGACGGGCCAGGAACGGGCGATGCCGGCCCAATGTATTACCTACGCGAACTGTCAGCGCCATGCTTAATGAAAGCGGCAACATAAACAAAATAGAGGTGTAGCTTAGCGCGATTTGGTGAGCCCCTACGGTTACCTCTCCTAAGCTTGCGATAAATAAGGCGATTAAAGTGAAAAGGGTAACCTCAACAAAAATGGCCACGCCAATCGGCATACCCACAAAGATAAGTTCTTTAATGCCTACCAGCTGTGGAGGAGTAAAGCGATGCCATAGAGACACGTTTTTATAAGCACGTCCACGGCGGGTATACAGGAGCATGGTGAACATCATGGTCCACATGGAGATAGCGGTCGCGATACCGCAGCCAAAGGCGCCCATAGCCGGAATTTGCTGCAGGCTATCAGGCACGCCGCTGCCCAGCAGGCCAACCAGTCCATCGCCGCCGTAAATCAGCAAATAGTTAGCTGGAATATTCACAAGAAGGCCAATGACACTGATCCACAGCGATGGCCGCGTATGATTCATGCCATCCGAAAAAGCACGTAATGCCTGAAAAAGCGCAATACCGGGCATGCCGAACGCCACAGCGGAAAGATAGGCCGCTGAATCCTGAGCAACTTGAGCCGGTACATCCATTAATTCGAAAATGGGCATGACGCTGGTTCTAAGCAGAATCGCGGCGATAATGCCCAGTACTAAAGCTACCCATAATCCCTGATGTACTGCTGGGCGAATGGCATCGTTGCGCTGCCCGCCGAGATGATACGCCACAATCGGCGTAAGCCCCATGAGTGTACCCGTCATGAAGAGCATCAGCGGTGCCCATAAGCTTGTACCCACGGATACCGCTGCCAGCGACGTAGCGTTAAAGCGTCCCGTCATCATGACATCGACTACCCCCATGCCCGCCTGGGCGAGCTGCGCGCCACAAATGGGCAGCGCCAAGGCAATCAAGGCACGAGTTTCGGGCCAATAAGTGGTTTTGATGTCGTTAGCAAAGCGGGCCAAGGAAAGGCTCTCCATCAGTAAAGTAAGCTGTAAAACGCCGCTAGATTAGCAGGACTCGCTGGTTTTTGCCGTTTAGACTTCAGCCTACCTAACGAGGGCCGTTATACTAGGCAAAAAGGGCTTAAATAACGAGGATATTGTGGTTCACACACAAGACAAGTGGTTGCTTGAAGACATTACGGCACTCTTTGATGGCATTTTTATGCCGCGCTACCAAACCCGGTTAGTGCGCGGTAAGGATGAACCCCTTTATCAGCCTGTTGATGAACAAACGCCTTATCATCAAATCATCTTTGCGCGGGGGTTTTACGCCAGCGCCCTGCATGAAATCAGCCACTGGTGTATTGCAGGTACCAAGCGCCGTCAGCTGGAAGACTATGGCTACTGGTATTTGCCCGATGGGCGCAATGCCCAGGAGCAAAGCGCTTTTGAGCAAGCCGAAATTTCCCCTCAGGCGTTGGAATCACTGTTTGCTGAAGCGTGTGGGCGTACCTTTCATGTCAGCGTGGACAACCTGGGGGGCGATGTTGAAGTGGATCGTGCCGCATTTGCCGAGAAGGTAAACGCTCGCAAGCAGCGTTATTTGCGAGAAGGCCTGCCCACGCGCGCCAACGCCCTTTACGTGGCGTTGACGTCGTTTTATCAGCGTAAAGAGTCACTTGCCGCTGCGATTGCCCAAGGCCAGACGGTCTTGGAGCAAGCGCCTGTGGCTGTTAATGCTTAATCCGTATCGGTCAAACGCTGGTGCAAGGAAAGCATGACTTCAAGCTCATGCTCTGGGCGCATGGGTTCCAGGCCCAGCTCGCTGAAGGTCTCGCGTCGCTGGCGATGCCATTCGCCCGGCTCAAGAGAAGGGTAGAGCACCGGGGCAGGGGCTAGCTCGACAAATGGGTCCAGCCCATAAGTATCAAACAGCCTTGCAAGTGCGGCTTCTTCATCGCCGTTATCACTTGTGTAAAGCGTTGCCGAAAAGTGGTCGTTCTCGAGCTCGCGAATTACCTCAAGAGGGCTAACACCCAGGCTCTCAAGCTCCTCGATGCTATAAGCGCCCATGGCATTGGTATCTTCCTTGATCCAGCTGTCGTCTGGTTGAATCAAGGTTTCCTTTACGCGCCCATCGGGCAGTGACCAAGCAATGGCGAGGGGAAGGCCGTCGTCTTCGCCCGTTTCAATGGCAATAAATCCTGGGTAATCAGCCACGCTCGTACTCCTTTCAAGATTCTGTGGGCAGGCGGAAAAAACGCTGTGCAGTTCGTGTCGTGGCACTGCCTAGTTCAGCTTCGCTGATGCCGCGCCACTGGGCAATTTCTTTTACGATCCACGGTAGAAGTGCTGGCTCATGGCGGCGCCCCTTTAGCTTAGCTGGCAGGTTGCGTGGCAGCAGGTAAGGGCAGTCGGTTTCCACCATCAACCGCTCCAGCGGAATATCTTTAACCAATGGGCGCAAATGATGGCCGCGACGCTCGTCGCAAATCCAGCCGGTCAGGCCAATATGCATATCCAGATCAAGATAGCCGTGCAGCGTATCGCGGTCAGCGGTAAAACAGTGCACGACAGCGTCGCTAATATCATCGCGCCAGACGGTGAGTATCTCGCGCATTCGCACGCCTGCATCACGCTCGTGTAAAAAAAGCGGCAGACCACTTTCCACGGCCAGCGCCAGCTGCGCTTCAAACGCATGCTCCTGCTCGGCTGGCGTGGAAAAGTTGCGATTAAAATCCAGCCCGCACTCGCCCACGGCAACGACCTGGGGTAACGCATGCAGTGCCTTCATCTTGAGCGCCAGTTCGGCATTCCAGCCGCTTGCATCGTGCGGATGAACGCCCGCCGTTGCATACAAGCCTGGGTATTGCTTTGCAAGGTTTACCGCCTGCTCGGCATGGGCCAAGTCCGTGCCGGTCACGATCAGTGTTTTGACCTGTGCGGCCTGAGCGCGCGTAATGACATCACCAAGATCGCGATCAAAGCTTTCGTGCGTCAAATTAGCGCCAATATCCACCAGCGGCGAGGCCGAATGAAACTGAAGCGCTTCAGGTAAAACGTTATCAGCAGTTGATGAAGCCAAACATCACCCCTTAATCGGAATGGCAAAACGCTATTGTACCGCCAAGCGCAAGCAGCTACTAACAAGCGGTGTAGATATGAAAGGATCATACGGTTAGAGGGCGCATGCGTTACACTGTGCGCCTCACGATTAAGGAGGACACCGCGTGACCCTGTTACGACTCGAACAGCTGCAACTCGCCTACGGCACCCATGTACTGCTCAATCGCGCTGACCTGACAGTTGAAAAAGGCGAGCGGCTGGCGCTGGTCGGGCGCAACGGCACCGGCAAGTCCACCCTGCTGAAACTGGTAGCTGGGGATATCCTCCCTGATGACGGCTCCATTTGGCGTGCACCGGGTCTGAAAATCGGTGTCTTGGCGCAGGAACTGCCTGAATCATCGGGCATGACGATTTTTGATATGGTGGCCCAGGGGTTGCCGGAGGCAGGCGAGCTGCTCTCAGAATACGATCATTTGATCAATGATCCCGACCCCGACATGGACCGCATGGCAACCCTGCAAACGCGGCTGGAAGCTATCGATGGCTGGTCGTTTCATCAGCGTATCGACACAGTGCTTACTCGCCTTGGTTTGCCGCCCGCCGCTGAGATGAACTCACTTTCCGGTGGCTGGCGTCGTCGTGTGGCGTTGGCTCGCGCATTAGTCTCCGAGCCGGATTTGTTATTGCTCGATGAGCCGACCAACCACCTGGATCTAGACACGATTGCCTGGCTTGAAGAACAGCTGTTGGCGTTTAACGGCGCGGTGCTGCTGATTACCCACGACCGAGCATTTCTATCCAAGCTGGCGACCAATATTCTGGAACTGGATCGTGGCCAGCTGGGTCGCTATCCCGGTAAGTACGAAGAGTATCAGGCCCGCAAGCAACATGAGCTTGAAGTCGAAGCGCGGGAGAACGCCGAGTTTGATAAAAAGCTGGCGCAGGAAGAGGCCTGGATACGTCAAGGTGTCAAGGCGCGGCGTACCCGTAATGAGGGCCGCGTTCGCGCACTTGAAGCCATGCGTAACGAGCGCAGCCAGCGACGCGAGCGCCAAGGCACAGCTAACCTGACGGTGGATCGCGGTGAGCGTACCGGCAAGCGGGTCGTTGAACTTAAAGGAGTTACCCAGCGGTTTGGCAATGACGTGATTCTGGACAACGTCAACCTTGAAGTCATGCGGGGTGATCGTATCGGCTTTTTGGGGCGTAACGGGGCGGGCAAGACGACGCTATTGAAAATTTTGCTTGGCCAACTTGAGCCAACCGAAGGTGGCGTACAGCTGGGCACCAACCTCAAAGTGGCCTACTTCGACCAGCTTCGTGCCGGACTGGAGCTGGAAAAAACGGTTTATGACAACGTGGCTCAGGGCAGCGACCGGGTAAGCGTTGGCGGCAAGGACCGCCATGTGATGAGCTACCTGCAAGACTTCCTGTTTACCCCTGAACGTGTGCGACAGCCGGTGAAAGCGCTCTCGGGTGGTGAGTCCAATCGTTTGCTGTTGGCCAAGCTGTTTACCCAGCCGGCCAATGTGTTGGTACTCGATGAGCCGACCAACGATCTGGATATGGAAACCCTGGAGCTGCTTGAAGAGCTGCTGCTCGACTTTGACGGCACGCTGCTGCTGGTTTCTCACGACCGAACCTTCATGGATAACGTAGTGACCAGCATGCTGGCCTTTGAAGGTGAAGGTAAGGTACGGGAGTATGTAGGCGGCTATACCGATTGGATTCGTCAAGGGGGTACGCTTCCACCGGCGCCTTGGGAAGGGGCGGCAAGGCAGAAAACCGAACCCACTTCGCAGGCGCCCAAGCAGGTAGCCGAAACACCCGCGGCCATGCCGGTTAAAAAGACGGCCAAGCTGTCTTATAAATTGCAGCGCGAGCTGGATGCACTACCCGGTGAAATTGAGCGTCTGGAAAGCGAAGTAGAAGCGCTTGAGCAGGAGATTGGCGATCCAGCTTTTTATCAGCAAGACACCTCGACGGTGACGGCCAAACTGCAGGCGTTAGAAGGCGTTCAACACACGCTGGAAGCCACTATGGAGCGCTGGATGGAACTTGAAGCCATGGCTGCGGGTGATTGAGAGCAAAATGCAAACAAGGCGCCATCAGGCGCCTTGTTTAGTAAGAGTTATCAGTGCGTAAAGCGGTTACTCAACGCTTTTTTCGCCTTTATTGCCCACCCGAACCGCCAGCACATCGCACTGGGCACCGTGTAATACGCCAGTGGAAGTAGAACCCAAAAGCAGAGCAAACCCATGGCGGCCATGCGAGCCCACCACGATTAAATCAACGTTATGTTCGCTGGCAAAGCGATGGATTTCAGTATCTGGCATACCGACCACAACATGCTGATCTGCAAGGGCTATATGAGGGGCTGCAATTTCAGCTAGGCGCGACTTGGCGTGATCATCAAGCTGGTCCTGGATGCTGGTAAGGTCCATCGGGATATCCCCGCCGTAGGCAAAGCCAAGCGGCTCAAGGGTATGCATGATCGAAATCTTGGCACCGTTATTACGCTCAGCAATAGCAATGGCACGCTCCAGAATCTTGTGTGAGTCCTTGGTGAGGTCAACGGCGACCAGAATATGGTGGTAGCTCATGACATGTCTCCTCAGCAGTGAGTAACAAGAGAAACTTCTTGTTTAATAATTATTACTTTAGGTGGCGTATCTTGTATTCACAACGATCTACGTCATGGTTTTACGAATTACCTGTTTAGTGTGGCTTAAGTGAGGTTGAACTAGCAATGGAATGGTTAATTATTGGCTTCGTCTTGATGTTCGTCATGGCGCCGGTCATGTGGTTAAAACCCAGCCCGCGCCAGAAGCGTCAAGGAACTCTGCGCGCCAGAGCCGCCGATGAAGGCGCGAGCGTGAAGCTCGAAAAGCCACCGCTGCACCATTTCAAGGGCACCATGCCGGCCTACCGATGGTATTACCCTCAAGAAGCCCCAGGCCCAGATTTCCTGTTAGTACGTGATAGCCATGCAAGCAGTGCCTTGGATACCTACTGTGCTGGCTGGCGCTGGCGTATTGCACCGCTTAGGCCACTGCCCGAGTCAGCCGCACAAATGTTGCAAGAGCTTTTGGAGCGACTGCCTCAGGATGCGCTGGTGGTAGAGTCAACGCCAAACGGATTGACGTTATGGTGGTGGGAATCGCAAACGGCTGAGCGCTTTAGCGTCTACGCAGCAGCTTTCAATCAACTGCGTAGCACGCTGGGTGGGTTAGCTGATCAATCGATCAAAACATCGACTAGTTCGAAGAAAGGAGACGTTTCGTCACCCAATCAGGCAGGTGAGCGTTAAACCGTGTTCAGCCAGCCGGTTATTCGACCGGCGTTTCCTGGTCCCGGGCTTGAATGGCAAGCCCATTGGATTCAATCAAGGATAACCATTCGTCCAATTGCTCAATATTTTCGGGACTGAGGCCTGCAAACATCTCGGCACGTGCTTCCTGGGCAACGCTATCAATTTTCTCAAGAAGCGGCATGGCCGCAGGCATCAGGTAAATACGTTTACTGCGGCGGTCATTATCGCAGGCGCGACGCTCAACCAAGCCCTGTTCTTCAAGCTGGCCAAGCGTGCGCACAAGCGAAGGCGCTTCTACGCCAATCACTCGGGCCAAGTCGCACTGCGGATGACCTTCGCCCAGACGCCAGATGTGATAAAGCGTGACCCAGCGGGTTTGAGTAAGCCCCAGTGGGGCCAGCCTTCGGTCCAGAATTGAGCGCCACAAATGCGGCAGGCGTGCTAAACGAAAACCAATCGATGAAGCCATGGGCAACTCGCTGCTAAAAGGGGAAGTACGTGAATTGTCATTAGCTATGGCGTTGATTGCAAGACATAGGGCGCATTAGTCGCGCTCTTGTTCATCAGTGCTGTTACGGCCATCCGGCACAAAACGGCGTAAATCGATCCCGCTTAGCCCGCTGGGGCGAATGGTGCTATCGGCTATTGTGGCTTTTTGAGGGTCTTCCGATACCGTAAAGCGAATAAGCCCCAGGCGTTGGCCGCTATCAGTCATGATGTCCACGCGCCAATTTCCAGTAGGGTCAGCAGGGAAGTTAAGCTTGTGGCTCCAAGCTCGGTAACCCTGCTCACGTCCACCACTGATATCCAGCTTGACGGTATCCATCGGTTGTTCGTTATGCCGCCATGCATGGTAGATGGTTTCACTTAACCCACGCGGGGCACGAATCGCGGTATACACATAAAGGCCGTTTTCACGAATGGCTTGTGGGGTCAGCGCAATGGTCCCTTGGGGCTCTCGCTGTTGAATATTAAGTGAAGGTGAAAGTGCAGTGCTGGTCATCCACAGGCTTGCCGGTGGCACCCAAATACGGCCTAACCAGGCCGCATAGGCCAGCATCAGGGTTAATCCCAAAAAGACACACCAGCGCTTTAATGAGCGGCGTTTCAGCAAATGCCAGAAGCTGGGCGTTGCCACGAGCACCATTGTCGCCATGGCCAGAAACAGGCTCTGCCCGGTGGTCAGGTGCAGCATGATGGGCAGCGTTACCAGAACCACCAAAAACACGCACAGCGCATGGAAGGCGAAATAGAGGCTGCGCCACCTTCCTGCTACCTTGTAATAGAGCGGGTCGATGATGGATAGCAAAGCCATGCCAATCACACACACGGCAAACAGGGTTTGGCCACTGTTCCATACCGTGGTAATCAGAATAAACGGCAGGGTAAAAAACAGCGTCTCCTGGTGAATCATCTGGGCAATGAACGTTGTGATGCCTTTTGGAAGAGTGGGGTGGCCGCGCCGCGCTAACCAGCGGCCTATCAAACTTTCAGAAAGTAACAAAACCCAGGTAAAGAGAAGCCCTAGCGCCAATGCTGCGCCTAGCCACTGCTGACGATCCACCAGAAAAAAGCTACCCAATCCGGCGGCAAACGCCATTGGGGGCCATAGCCAGCTCCAAGGCTTGAGCCGTTCAACCCAGCATTCGACAAACTGTTGAATGGCCTTGACGCGCGAAGGTGTCAGCAGTGCACCCATAAATTCTTACCCATGAATAAAAAAGACATGATCCTAGGGTTTTTTATAAATGTCGACGACCGTTAGGCAATCGTCATAAAAGATGCTTAATCAAGGAGTTTTAGGCGTACTGTAGTAGCCATAGGCGCGTAAAGATTAGCCGAAAGTCAGGGGTTGACGTTGTTCAGCAACTCAACCAAGCTTACGTGATCAAACGACCGTATGAAATGTCGGCGAGCCTGCTGAGAAATTGCTGACAGGGGCGCCAGTCCAAACTTGTGGAGAGAGCACGGATGATCTATCAAGGCAACGCCATCACGGTGGAGCGTCGTGACACCTTGGGTGGCCATCACATCGCACAGCTCACTTTTGATTTACAGGGTGAGTCTGTCAATAAGCTGTCCAGCGCTGTTGTCACCGAGCTAGGAGAAGCGGTAGGCGCGCTCCAGGCGGGAACTGACCTGCAGGGTCTGGTTATCGGCAGTGGCAAAGACGCTTTCATCGTCGGCGCCGATATCACCGAATTTCACAGCCTGTTCACTAAAGGCGAAGCGTACCTGGAAGAGATGAACCTCAAGGTACACGATATTTTTAACGGGATTGAAGATCTTCCTTTCCCGACGGTTTCGGCCATCAATGGCCTGGCGCTGGGTGGCGGGTGCGAAGTGCTGCTGACCACCGATTTTCGCGTAATGAGTGAAAAGGCAAAAATTGGCCTGCCGGAAACCAAGCTGGGTATTCTGCCGGGTTGGGGTGGCTGCGTGCGCTTGCCGCGGTTAATCGGCGCTGACAATGCGGTTGAGTGGATTGCCGGTGGCACTGAAAACCGTGCCGATGCGGCCTTGAAAGTAGGCGCCGTGGATGCGGTGGTTAGCGCCGAACAGCTTGATGAGGCGGCGCTGGATATTCTGGATCGTGCCATTAACGGAGAGCTTGATTACCAGGCGCGCCGAGCGGAGAAAAAAGGCCCGCTTAAGCTCAACGCCATCGAGCAGATGATGGCATTTGAAACCGCCAAAGGGTACGTTGCCGGTAAGGCCGGGCCGCACTATCCCGCGCCGATCGAAGCCATCAAGGTTATTCAAAAAGGCGCAGGTGAAGAGCGTGGCCGCGCCCAGGCAATCGAAGCGAAAGCCTTTGCCAAGCTGGCGCTAAGCAGCGTGGCCTTTAACCTGGTCGGCCTGTTCATGAACGATCAGGTCGTCAAGAAAAAAGCCAGCAAGTACGAAAAACAGGCCCAGCCGGTCAAGCAAACGGCTGTGCTGGGGGCAGGTATCATGGGAGGCGGTATCGCCTACCAAAGCGCCTCCAAAGGTACCCCCATCCTGATGAAAGACATTAAGGATGAGGCCATTGAACTGGGCCTGAAAGAAGCCCGCAAGCTGTTTGCCAAACAGGTCGAGCGCAAAAAGCTTACCAATGAGCAAATGGCTGAAAAACTGACCAATATCCGCCCCACGCTCTCTTATGGTGATTTCGGCAATGTTGATCTAGTGGTCGAAGCCGTGGTGGAAAATCCCAAGGTGAAGGACGCCGTACTCACCGAAGTCGAAGGCATGGTGAGTGAAAATACTATTCTTGCCTCTAATACCTCGACTATTTCGATCAACCGCTTGGCCCAGAACCTTAAACGTCCGGAAAACTTCTGCGGCATGCACTTTTTCAACCCCGTGCACCGTATGCCACTCGTCGAAGTTATTCGCGGTGAAAAAACCTCTGATGCAGCGGTTGCCGCCACGGTTGCCTATGCGCGGGCAATGGGTAAGACACCCATTGTGGTCAACGACTGCCCCGGGTTCTTGGTTAACCGCGTGCTGTTCCCCTATTTTGGTGGCTTTAGCTTTCTGGTAGAGCAGGGTGCCGATTTCCAGCGCGTTGATAAAGTCATGGAGAAGTTCGGCTGGCCGATGGGGCCTGCTTACCTGCTGGACGTGGTCGGCATGGACACAGCAGTTCACGCCAATGAAGTGATGGCGGAAGGCTTCCCGGATCGTATGGCGCGTGATGGCAAAACCGCCATTCAGGTGATGTATGAAAACGACCGCCTGGGCCAGAAAAATGATAAGGGCTTCTATGCCTACGAAGAGGATAAGAAGGGCAAGCCCAAGAAGGTCAGCGATGATCAGGCGTACGCGCTGATCAAGGAAGTGGCCAAGGAGCAAAAAGAGTTTTCTGACGAGGACATTATCGCCCGCATGATGGTGCCGCTGTGTCTGGAAACGGTACGCTGCCTGGAAGACAACATCGTGGATACGCCTGCCGAAGCCGATATGGCGCTGATTTATGGCATCGGTTTTCCGCCCTTCCGGGGAGGTGCGCTGCGCTACATTGATGCCATGGGCGTTACTGAATTCGTCAAGCTGGCAGATGGTCTGGCAGAAGAGCTTGGCCCGCTTTATGCGCCTACCGAGAAACTGCGCCAGATGGCTCAGAATAACGAACAGTTCTATACCGCCTCTGCCCAGGTCTAAATCACCGCGAACAGGAGCAATACGATGAGTTTGAATTCCCGAGATATCGTGGTGGTCGACGGTGTACGTACCGCCATGGCAAAGGCCAAGAACGGCGCATTTCGCAACGTGCGTGCAGAAAACCTGTCCGCTGCGGTCATGCAGGCGCTGTTCAACCGTAATCCCAATCTGGACCCCACTGAAGTAGATGATGTGATCTGGGGCTGTGTTAATCAGACCCTTGAGCAGGCCATGAATATTGCTCGCAACGCGGCAATCATGACCGGTATTCCCCGCTCGGTACCTGCGCAAACGGTTAACCGTCTGTGCGGTTCGTCAATGACCGCTCTGCATATTGCGGCCGCCAATATCAAGGCGGGGATGGGCGATTTCTATATCATTGGTGGTGTTGAGCACATGGAGCACGTGCCCATGGCGCACGGGGTCGATGTGAACCCGGCGATCAGTAAATACGCCGCTAAAGCATCCATGATGATGGGCCTGACCGCTGAGTTGCTGGGTAAAATGCACGGCATCACGCGGGAGGATCAGGACAAGTTTGGCGTGCGCTCTCACCAGCGTGCTCAAGCGGCCATGGAGAAAGGTTGCTTCGATAACGAGATTATTGGCATTGAAGGTCATGACCAGCGTGGGTTTAAAGTGCTGGTCAAAAATGACGAAGTGATCCGGTCCGATGCAAGTTTTGAGTCCATGGCCCAGCTTAAGCCGGTGTTTGATCCACGTAGTGGTACCGTCTCGGCGGGTACGTCGTCAGCGCTTTCAGTGGGTGCTTCGGCCATGGCGGTAATGAGCTACGAGCGTGCTCAGGCGTTAGGCTTATCGCCTATTGCAAAAGTGCTTTCCACCGGTGTGGCGGGTTGTGACGCCTCGATTATGGGCTATGGCCCGGTGCCTGCCTCTAAAAAGGCGCTGAAAGTCGCTGGCCTTTCGTCTAATGATATTCAAACCGTAGAACTCAATGAAGCCTTTGCAGCGCAAAGCTTGCCGGTACTCAAAGACTTGGGATTCCTGGATGCCATGGACGAAAAGGTCAACTTGCACGGCGGCGCGATCGCGCTGGGTCACCCGTTGGGCTGCTCAGGCTCGCGTATCTGCACCACGCTGCTGAACGTCATGCAGCAGCGCGATACTACGCTGGGTCTCGCTACCATGTGTATCGGCATGGGGCAGGGGGTCGCGACCGTGTTTGAGCGTTTGAAGTAAGCACGCCTCCAAACGGCGCCTTTGGGCGCCGTTTTTTTCGAATAGTTCGCTCAGATAATACCTGCTTCCAGGCTGGCCGCCATGGCTAATCCCAGCTCCTCGCAATGATCAAGAAACGCCGCTTGAAAGTCTCCCCGACAAATCAGCGGGTCTTGCACCAACCGCCAGCGCAACCCCTTGGTAATGCTCTCAATCGCTCGGCGGGTGCCTGTACCGTCATGGCCAGCCCGAATATAAAAGGCGAACGGCAGCCCCTCGGTCTTATCCAGACATGGGTAGTAGCACCGATCAAATACGTCCTTCATCAAGCCCGCCATATAGCCCAAATTTTCGGTTGTACCCAGAATGATCGCATCGGCTGCAATAATGTCTTCGGGTTGTGTTTGAAGTGGAGGAAGCGACTGCACTTGCACATTCTCTATATCGGAATTAGACGCGCCATCCATGACGGCCTTCCACATCTTTTGGGTATTCTCAGAAGGCGCGTGAGCAATGATCAGCAGTTTTTTACTTTCGGTCATATCGGTCTCCAGCTAATGAGGCATTGATGACGTTACTGCTTAATACGCGGCAAGTAGCGTTAAGAAGTGGGAGTTGAGCAGGCTTTAATTTAGCGTTTCCAAT
Organism: Vreelandella populi; assembly: GCF_003989825.1. Lineage (GTDB taxonomy): Bacteria > Pseudomonadota > Gammaproteobacteria > Pseudomonadales > Halomonadaceae > Vreelandella > Vreelandella populi. The sequence goes on along the minus strand of NZ_RZHE01000004.1, from coordinate 314,143 downwards.
AACGCGCAGAAAAAAATTGTTATATATAAATATGTCCATTATTCTGGATATATGGAAATTAAAAACGTGACTGACAGTTTTGCCGCGCTGTCTCAAGAGACGCGCCTTGAAGCGTTTCGACTGCTCATACGCCATGAACCCGAGGGCCTTCCTGCGGGTGAAATTGCGCGCCAGTTAGCGGTGCCACATAACACGATGTCGGCACATCTTTCGGTGCTGGCGCGGGCAGGATGGCTCGTATCACGCAGGCAGGGCCGTTCAATTATCTATCGTGCCAGTCTGGGACACATGCAACAAATGCTGAACTTCCTGGTTCGTGATTGCTGTGCGGGTCATCCAGAAGTGTGCAAGCCGTTCTTGACGGCATTCGATGAATGTTGCACCCATGACGATAAGGAGTGAGAGCCCTTGAAAACGACCATTTATCACAACCCCGCGTGCGGTACCTCGCGTAATACGCTTGCCATGATCGAAGCCTCAGGTGAGGCGCCCGAAGTAATCGAGTACCTCAAGACACCGCCCAGTCGCGAACGGCTGATCGAGCTGCTTTCGATGATGGCGATTACCCCGCGTGAGCTCTTGCGTCGTAAGGGCACCCCCTTTGAAGAACTCAATCTCGACGACCCGACGCTAAACGATGATCAACTGATTGATGCCATGATAGAACACCCGATTCTGATTAACCGGCCGATCGTGATAACCAAAAAAGGCGCACGACTGTGCCGGCCTTCGGAGTGCGTGCTTGATTTGTTGACCAACCCGATAACCACGTTTACCAAAGAGGACGGTGACGTTGTGCGCGTCGATGGAGGTCACCAATGAGTGAGCCTGTCAGCTTCGACGATCTGCCTAATATTGACCCGCAGAAGCTGCAGCCGATCGACGTAGATGCCTTAGCGGGGTCTGACGCGCCGCGCCATCCACCCAGAATTCTGGTGCTTTACGGCTCTCTGCGCGAACGCTCTTTTTCACGCTTGGCATCCGAAGAAGCGATGAGGTTGCTGCGCTGGTACGGCTGCGAAGTACGTACCTTTAATCCGTCGGGTTTGCCGTTGCCAGACGACGCGGACACTGACCACCCGAAAGTACAAGAACTGCGCGAGCTTGCCCAATGGTCTGAGGGCATGCTCTGGGTCAGTCCCGAACGCCATGGTGCAATGACGGGCATCATGAAGACGCAAATCGATTGGATACCTCTATCGCTGGGCGGCGTTCGGCCTACTCAGGGTAAAACTCTGGCAGTGATAGAAGTTTCCGGCGGAAGCCAGAGCTTTAATGCCGTCAACCAGATGCGAATTCTAGGGCGTTGGATGCGGATGGTCACTATCCCCAACCAGTCTTCCGTACCCAAAGCGTTCACCGAATTTGACGACGTCGGGCGTATGAAGCTTTCCCCGCTTTATATGCGTATCGTCGATGTTTGCGAAGAGCTAGTGAAGTTCACATGGCTGACGCGGGGCAGGTCTGCCTATCTTACCGATCGCTATTCAGAGCGTGTTGAAAGTGCAGAAGAACTCTCTCGTCGCGTTAACCAAACCACTCACTGACTAAGGACCTTTCATGTTGGCACTGGCTATTTTTGTCGTCACTCTGGTTCTGGTGATATGGCAGCCAAGAGGATTGGGTATCGGTTGGAGCGCGCTGGGCGGTGCTCTAGTGGCACTGCTAATGGGGGTGGTGCATTTATCCGATGTTGTCGTGGTGTGGGATATTGTCTGGGATGCCACCTTCACGTTCGTCGCGCTGATCATCATTTCGCTGATTTTAGATGAGGCGGGGTTCTTCGCCTGGGCGGCGCTCCATGTGGCGCGCTGGGGGAATGGGCGAGGGCACCTGCTTTTCCCTCTGATCGTGATATTGGGTGCTGTGATTGCTGCGTTCTTTGCCAACGATGGCGCGGCGTTACTGCTGACTCCGATTGTTATCGCCATTCTGCTACGCCTGAACTTTGAACCGCCAGCGGCGTTAGCCTTTATCATCGCGACGGGGTTTGTCGCCGATACCACCAGTCTACCGCTGGTAATTTCCAACCTCGTCAATATCGTCAGTGCCAACTATTTCAATATCAGTTTTGATCGCTATGCAGCGGTCATGGTACCGGTGAACCTGGTTTCTCTGGCGGCAACGCTTGGCGTGCTGTGGATTGTCTTTGGTCGTCGAATCCCTAAACACTATCCCGTTGAGAATCTAGACGAACCGCGCTTGGCCGTTAAGGACCCGTTGGTATTCAAAGCGGCTTTTCCTTTGCTTGCGACACTACTTGTTGCTTATTTCGTGACGGCGCCGCTAGGTATTCCTATCGCCTTTGTGACAGGAGCCGCAGCGGTTCTTTTGATGGTCATTGCAGGGCGATGGTGGCAACAAGGGCGTGGCGCCGTCGTCTCTGTAACGGGCGCGCTGCGCGGTGCACCTTGGCAGATCGTGCTGTTCTCGATTGGTATGTACCTCGTCGTTTACGGGCTTGGCAATGCGGGACTGACCCATTACGGCGCTCTGGCGCTTGAATGGCTAGCGCAACAGGGTGACGTTGTTGCGACCCTGGGCACCGGCTTTCTTTCGGCAATCGTGGCCTCTGTCATGAACAATATGCCCTCAACGCTGGTCGGCGCGCTGGCGATCGACCAGGCGCAGGTACCCGCGGCAACTCAAGAGCTGATGATCTATGCCAATGTCATTGGTAACGATCTGGGGCCCAAGTTCACGCCGATCGGCAGTCTTGCCACGCTTCTTTGGCTGCACGTGCTGGCGGGCAAGGGGTACAAGATTGGCTGGGGCCAATACATGAAAATCGGCTTGGTAATTACGCCACCGGTACTGCTCGCGACCTTGATCGCTTTGGCTTTCTGGCTGCCAATGCTTTAACCAAGCTTAACCGTCACTGAAATGAAGCGTGTCATGGTGGTTTGCGTCGTGCAGGAGAAGTGCCACACTTAACCGGTAAAAATTACCCTGAGCCCATATGCCCAAGCACGCTTTTATCAATGTATATTACGATGCGGTTTGCCCCAGTTGCCGGAAGGACCGGCGGCGCTATGAGCGCTGGGCAGGGGAGAGCGCACGTGATATTCACTGGTGCGATGTCGGTGAGTATGAGGATGCATTACGCGCCAAGGGAATAGCGCCTGAAGCGGCATTGAAATCGCTGCATATCGAGCAGGCCGATGGGCATATCATCGAAGGAGTCGACGCCTACCGCGTGCTGATGGCGCGTGTTTTACTCTTACGCCCCCTTGCCTGGTTAATTGGTCTGCCCCTCATCAAACCAGGGCTTCGGGTGCTTTATGACAGCTGGGTAAAACGACGTTTAAAGCAGCAGGGCCGTTGGTCTTGAAAAAGTGCATAGGGAGTGCAAAGGGAACATGAATATGCAGCAGAAAGTGTTGTATGTCCTACTATTGGGGAGCTTGGCTTTAGCCGGATGTGCAGGAAATCAGCGCGCCGCTTCGCCAGCTACATCCAATGCGGTTGATGTGCCAACTTCACAGCCAGTGCCTGCCGCCGCGTCTGTCAGCTATCCTGTTACGGGGTCGGCCACTGACTGGAAGCCACCACTATTTGTAAGCCCGGAAGAGGAAGCTTCCTATTATGTAAGCCGGCTGGCGGATCGCCGCTTTGTTTCCACCTATGGCGATCGCGATAATCCGCGTATCTGGTATATCGCCGCTGAACGGTTAGGGGAGATTGGCCTTCCGGCGGTACCCTTATTATTTTCCCAACTGCATGCCTCGGATGAGTACGAGCAAATGTTGGTGCTCTATGCGCTCCAGCTGGCCACCCAAGACCCGCTTTTGATGGCAAGAACAGGGGGCGACTACGTAAAATTGCCTACCGTTCTGGAGCCATCAGGCAACGCCGAAAATGTGCAGATCGCCCAGCAGTGGTGGCAGCAAAATGCGGGCTATCTGAATCAGCGTTGATGCCCTGGCTGTTTCATACCACTCTGTAGAACGAGTGATTGGCTAACCCAAGGAGAAATACATGGCATTCGCACTATCATCCATGCAAGTTACCAGTACGGCTTTTGCACAGCACGAAGCGATTCCGGCCCGCTATACAGGCGAGGGTGATGATGTATCCCCTCCGCTTGCCTGGCATAACGTGCCTGAAGGCACCAAGGGCTTTGCAGTTATCTGTCATGACCCCGATGCACCGCTGGTTAAAGACGGCAGCTATGGGTTTATTCACTGGACGCTTTATAACCTACCTGGCGATATTGGCGGGCTGGATGAGAATACGCCTATGGGCACATCCGGCCTCAATGACTTTGATAAGCCTGGTTACGGCGGCCCGATGCCCCCACAAGGGCACGGCAAGCATCTTTACTACTTTCTGGTGCTGGCGCTGGCTCACCAAACGGCATTGCCCGAAGGGCTAAGCGTCGCCGAGCTATTGAAAGAAGTGGAGCCGCATCTATTAGGCATTGACCGCCTGGTGGGCACCTACCAGCGGGACTGATAGCCTCTCAGGCTGGAGCATTTTGCCCATTCCGTGTAGGCTCCATCGCTTTCTTATTGCCCGCGATGGAGCCGCCCATGAACGAACTGCCTAATTGTCCTTCCTGCGCCTCAACCTTTACGTACGATGACGGTCTGCAGTACGTGTGCCCGGAGTGTGGCCATGAGTGGTCAAAGACAGCCGATGCCGCTGATGACGCGCCAAGCGTACGTGATGCTAACGGCAATCCACTTTTTGACGGCGACAGCGTCACTGTTATCAAGGACCTAAAGGTAAAGGGCAGCTCCCTAGTAGTGAAGGTAGGTACCAAGGTAAAGAATATTCGTCTTGTCGATGGTGACCACGATATCGATTGCAAGGTCGACGGCATTGGTCCCATGAAGCTCAAATCAGAGTTTGTAAAGAAGGCGTAATGGCTTTCTGACTATAGAGCCTATCCCACAGTGGGTAGGCTTTTTTTATTGCGATAGGCCAATTGAATTTTTAAATGATAATGATTGATGTTTTTGATGCCATCTGCATCGAACGTGCTAAGAATTAGGCTAATTTGCCAATGATTGTACGTTAGGGCTTCACATCAATTTTATACAGGACTAAAATGGTACCCAATTAATACGCACACCAGTTTGCTGGCTGACTAATCAATGGGAGTCGATATGCTAAAGCTTTCTCGGCTGACGGATTACGCCGCTGTGGTAATGGCGCAGATTGCGCGTCATCCGCAGGCTTCGCACGCTGCGGCTGATCTCGCTGAAGCCGTGCAGTTGCCGCATCCCACGGTTAGCAAGACACTTAAAATGCTGGTGAGGGCAGGGCTTCTGGCATCCCAGCGCGGCGCTCAGGGCGGTTATCGTCTCGCCAGACCCGCCTCCCAGATTACGGCGGCCGATATTATTTCGGCTATCGAAGGGCCAGTAGCGATGACCGAGTGCAGCCAGGCGCAGGGTGAGTGTGAGTTGGCGGCCACCTGCGGGGTGGCGGATAACTGGCAGCGCGTGTCGCTTGCTATTCGAACGCTGCTGGAAAGCGTGACGCTGGCCCACTTGGCGGCGTCCTCGCCCCTCAAGCTGCCTGTGCAATTACCGATTCAAAGTATCAGCCTGTCGGCTGTGTCTGCCTAGATCTTAACTAGACCTTGAAAGTCTGGACCTTGAATACGCAGATCGAAAACGAGTAGGCAATTTATCCTTATTGACGGCGAGGAAACCTCGCCACCAACTGCCCGGAGGGTAACACCATGGCAACTGAAGAAATGGAACAGTTGGTTCGTCGCGAATACAAAGATGGCTTTGTAACCGATATCGAAAGCGACACTCTTCCTCCTGGCCTGGATGAAGATACCATTGCCTTTATCTCCAAGAAGAAAGGCGAGCCAGAGTGGATGCTTGAGTGGCGCCTTGACGCTTACCGGCAGTGGCTGAACATGAAAGAGCCTTCCTGGGCGCACCTGGATTACCCGCCGATCGATTATCAGGCTATTTCCTACTTCAGCGCCCCCAAGCGCCCGGAGGATGGCCCACAAAGCCTGGATGAAGTTGACCCCAAGCTTCTGGAAACCTACGAAAAGCTGGGCATTCCGCTACATGAACGTGCAGCGCTTGCCGGTGTGGCCGTTGATGCCGTATTTGACTCGGTATCCGTCACCACCACGTTCAAGAAAGAACTGGCCGAAGCCGGGGTTATCTTCTGCTCCATTTCTGAAGCGATCCGTGACTACCCCGATCTGATCAAACAGTACCTGGGCACCGTAGTGCCGGTGGCGGACAACTATTTTGCCGCGCTTAACTCGGCGGTGTTCACCGACGGTTCGTTCGTGTTTGTACCAGAAGGCGTTACCTGCCCGATGGAACTATCCACTTACTTCCGTATCAACGCCGCCAATACCGGTCAATTTGAGCGCACGCTGGTTATCTGCGAAAGCCGCGCTCAGGTCTCCTACCTGGAGGGCTGTACAGCACCAATGCGCGATGAGAACCAGTTGCACGCGGCGGTTGTTGAGCTCGTTGCCTTAGACGATGCGTACATCAAGTACTCCACCGTACAGAACTGGTACCCCGGTGATGAAGACGGCAAGGGCGGTATCTACAACTTTGTGACCAAGCGTGGTGACTGCCGCGGTGAGCGCTCGCGCATCAGCTGGACTCAAGTGGAAACCGGTTCAGCCATTACCTGGAAATACCCTTCTTGTGTGCTGCGCGGTAAAGACAGTATCGGTGAATTCTACTCCGTTGCCGTGACCAACGGCCGCCAGCAGGCAGACACCGGCACCAAGATGATTCACATCGGTGAAGGCACGCGTTCTTATATCGTGGCCAAAGGTATTTCGGCAGGTAAAAGTGATCAATCCTATCGCGGCCTGGTAAAAATTGGCCCGCGTGCCAAAGGCGCACGTAACTTCACCCAGTGTGATTCGCTGCTGATTGGTGACAAGTGTGGCGCGCATACTTTCCCTTATCAGGAAATTGGCAACAGTACGGCCACTATTGAACACGAAGCCACCACCTCAAAAATTGGTGAAGACCAGCTGTTCTACTGCCGTAGCCGTGGTATTTCTGAAGAAGACGCGGTCAGCATGATCGTGAACGGTTTTTGTAAAGACGTCTTCCAAGAGCTGCCGATGGAGTTCGCGGTAGAAGCGGAAGCGCTCTTGAACGTGACGTTGGAAGGCGCGGTGGGCTAATCGTTTAGCCGGTTTGCCGTACAAATTACTTTGATACGCGTCGCGCCAGCGACTCGCCAGAATTAGAAGGTTTAAGATTATGCTGCAAGTTACTGACTTACACGTCACCGTTGAAGATAAAGAAATCCTCAAGGGCCTGACCCTGACCATCAATGCAGGCGAAGTGCACGCCATTATGGGTCCTAACGGCGCGGGTAAATCCACCCTGTCAGCGGTGATTGCCGGTAAAGATGGCTATGAAGTCACCCAGGGTAGTATCACTTTTGAAGGCAAAGACGTACTCGAAATGGAAATCGAAGAGCGCGCCCAGGCGGGCCTGCTGCTGGGTTTTCAGTACCCTGTCGAAATCCCGGGGGTCAAGAACATCTACCTTCTGAAGTCTGCGCTTAACGCTCAGCGTAAAGCTCGTGGCCTTGAGGACATGCCGGCGCCTGAGTTCATGAAGCTGGTAAAAGAGAAGCTCGGCTTCATGAAAATGGACGCCAGCTTCCTGCAGCGTGCCGTTAACGAAGGGTTCTCCGGCGGCGAAAAAAAGCGCAACGAGATCCTGCAGATGCTGGTGCTTCAGCCCAAACTCGCCATGCTGGATGAAATCGATTCAGGGCTTGATATCGATGCCATGAAAGTGGTGGCCGACGGTGTCAACAGCCTGCGCGCTGAAGAGCGGGCAATTCTGCTGGTAACTCACTACCAGCGCCTGCTTGATTATATCGTGCCAGACAAAGTCCACGTCCTGGTGGATGGTCGAATCGTTAAAACGGGTGATGCCGAGCTTGCCAAGCAGCTTGAGGCCAACGGATACGAAGGTATCGAGGAGTCTGCGGCATGAGCGATACGCAAACCTTTTTGGACACGCTGAAAACGCGTAGCCAGCAGCGCGAAACGGAGCCTTCCTGGATCGCCGCGCGCCGTCAGGCGGGTGCAGCGCGCTTTGAAGCGCTGGGTTTCCCGACCCGCCGCGATGAAGAGTGGAAATACACCGACGTGCGCAGCATCGCTCAAGGTAACTTCGCGTTGACCGATAATGCGGATTTCTCGCCGGCCCAGGCCGCCGCGCTGACGCTGCCGGTTGATGCGTACCGGCTGACGTTTGTGGACGGCGTATATGCGCCTGCGCTTTCGGACGTGGATGCGCTGCCTGAAACTGTGCACGTGCTGCCGCTTTCCAAGGCGCTTAGCGAAAATCACGAAGCGGTAGGTGGGCCGCTCGGGCGCCTGACCGGTGTTGATTTCTCCGCTTTCGCAGCGCTTAACACTGCCTTTATGGAAGAGGGCGCCGTGGTACGTATCGCCCCAGGTACGGTGGTCGAAAAGCCCATCCTGCTGCAGTTTCTCTCTCGGGCCAACGGCACGCCGGTGATGAGCCACCCGCGTATCCTGGTCGAGGCTGGCGGGCGCAGTGAAGCTACCTTGATCGAGCACTACTGCGGTGACCAGGATGCAGCCAACTTCACCAATGTGGTTGGTGAGTTCATGCTGGATCGCGGCGCTATCCTTAATCACTACAAGCTGCAGGAAGCACCGCTGCTCGACATGCACGTGGCTAGCATGCACGTCGAGCAGGGCCGTGACACGCGCTATACCTCCTATAACTTGAATCTGGGTGGAGCGTTGGTGCGCAACGACCTGATCAGTGATCTTAACGGTCAGGGCGCCGAAACCAACTTCTTGGGTCTTTTCTTCGGTCAAGGTCGCCAGCATGTGGATAACCACACCAAGGTTAATCACAACGCGCCGCTAACGTTCTCCAACGAGAACTACAAGGGCATTCTGGACGACCGCGCCCACGGCGTGTTCAACGGCAAGGTGTACGTTAAGCGCGACAGCCAGAAGATTGAAGGTTTTCAGAGTAACCAGAACCTGCTGCTGTCTGACCGCGCCCAGATTGATGCCAAGCCTGAGCTTGAGATCTACGCCGATGACGTCAAGTGCTCGCACGGCACTACTACCGGCCAGCTGGACGAAGAAGCGATCTACGCGCTGCGTACCCGGGGTATTGATGAAGCCACGGCGCGTGGGTTGCTGACCTTGGCGTTTGCTGGCGAAGTGCTGGAAAAGGTGACGCTGGATGCCATTGCCGAGCGTGTAGAGTTGGCGGTTGCCGGCAAGCTTCCCGAGCGTTTCAACCTGGCTGGGCTGGTGGAAACTGCCGTCGCGCTCAACGACTAGGCACAACGTCTGTAAAGGAGTGATGAATGTCGTCAATTGCCCTTGATAATGCCACTGGGTTCGCTCAGCCGCCCTATGACGTGCTGGCGCTACGTCAGGACTTCCCGATACTTGACCGGGAAGTTCACGGCAAGCCGCTTGTTTATCTGGATAACGCGGCCACCAGCCAGACGCCGCAACAGGTGATAGACGTATTTAGCGCTTACTTCTCTCGCTACAATGCCAATATTCACCGCGGCCTGCATACGCTGGCCGATGAGGCGACGGCGGCTTTCGAGGGCACACGCCAGCGGGTCAAGGCGTTTCTAAATGCAGAAGATCCGCGGCAGATCATATTTACCCGCGGCACCACTGAGGCGATCAACCTGGTGGCCCAAACTTGGGGGCGCACTAACCTCAACGAGGGTGATGAAGTCCTGGTCTCGCTGCTTGAACATCACTCCAATATTGTGCCGTGGCAGCTTCTGGCAGCCGAACGAGGTTTCACCATCAAGGTGATTCCGGTTGATGAGACTGGCGCGCTGGATATGCAGGCGTATCGTGAGCTGCTTAGCGAACGTACCAAGCTGGTAGCTGTTAATCATGTCTCAAATGCACTGGGTACTATCAACCCGGTAAAAGAGATGGCGGCGCTCGCGCATCAGCAAGGCGCGCTCATTCTGGTGGACGGGGCCCAGGCTACGCCCCATCAAGCGGTAGATGTTCAGGATATCGATGCTGACTTTTATGCCTTTTCAGGGCATAAGGTTTATGGTCCGACAGGCGTTGGCGTGCTGTATGGTAAAAAGGCGTTGCTTGAAGCCATGCCACCTTGGCAGGGTGGGGGCGAGATGATCAAGACCGTCTCGTTTGATACAGGTACCACCTTCGCCGGCATTCCGCACAAGTTTGAAGCGGGCACGCCTGCCATTGCCGAAGTGATTGCTCTGGGGCGCGCCTTGGAGTGGGTCGAAAGCGTGGGTATCGCGGCGATTGGCGAGTGGGAAAACGTATTGCTGCAGCACGCGACGCAGGCGGTTTCCTCTATCGACGGGTTGCGTATCCTGGGGACGGCACCTAACAAGGCTGGTGTGCTTTCGTTCGTTGTCGATGGGGCACACTCGCAGGATATTGGCCTGCTAATTGACCAGCTTGGCGTGGCGATTCGGACCGGGCATCACTGCGCTCAACCGCTGCTGCATCATTTTGGGGTGGATGCTACGTGCCGTGCATCATTTGCCGCGTATAATACCCTGGATGAAGTAGACACCTTTGTGGCCGCTCTCAATCGCGTCATTGGTATGGTGCGTTAAGGAAACCTATGAATATCGAGCAAATCGCAAGCCTCGAGCGAGGCCAGAAATTGCCGCTTCAACGCGATGTGGAGGCGATTGCGATTCCGTTTGGCAAAACGGAAACCCTGGCGGAAGATAGCGTAGTGAGCGTTATGCAGGCCAAGGGCAGCTCGGTCAGCGTCGGTTATGAAGGGCGCCTTTATCTTGTAGAAGGGCGTAACCTGGATGCTTTGGGGCTGGAGTCGCTACCACGTCCAACCTTGCATGAAAGCGCAAGCGAAGAGGAAATAGAGCAGTTTGTGTGGGATCAGCTACGCACCTGCTTCGACCCGGAAATTCCTGTCAATATTGTGGATTTAGGGCTGGTCTACGGATGCCGCATTGAGCGGTTGATTACCGGAGAGCGAATGGTGACGATTCGCATGACCCTAACCGCACCGGGTTGCGGTATGGGCGATGTGATTGCCGCTGATGCGCGCAATAAGATCCTGGGGGCGCCACAAATCAATAAAGTGCATACCGAAATTGTTTTCAGCCCACCCTGGAGCCGCGACATGATGAGCGATGAGGCAAAGCTTGAGCTCGGCATGTTTTAAGCGCTGTTGAGCTAAACGATGCACAGCGTGCTGTTAAGATGGGTAAAACGCCTGCTGATGTCGCTAGGAGCCTTGCTGCTGCTGGCGGCATTGTTGTTTTTGGTCGGCAATGTATGGGTGCTTACCACAACAGCGCGTTATATTGATAAGCAGGTGCTTGAGTGTCGGTCCGCCGATGTGGGTATTGTCTTTGGTACTTCCCATTGGACGCGCAGTGGATTACGCAATCCGCATTTTCATGCTCGCATGCGAACGTCCGCCACACTTGTTGCTGAGCAACGCGTGTTACATCTACTGCTCTCAGGCGATAACCGTACTCAGGCGTATAACGAACCACGCGCCATGTGGCGCGACCTGCATCGGCGCGGCGTGCCTGCTGAGCAACTCACCATGGATTTTGCAGGGTTTAGTACCTATGACACGCTGGTGCGTGCCCGGGATGTTTTTCAGCTTGAGCAAGCCCTACTGGTAACTCAAAGCTGGCATCTGCCACGGGCCATTTTTATTGGCCGTTCGCTGGGCATGGATGTGACCGGCTGTGTGGCAGAAGATAAACCAGCGGCCGGTGAATGGCGTTTACGGATGCGTGAATGGGTGGCCCGGGTGGCGACGTTGGGAGATATTTACGTGTGGGCCAGGAAGCCTTACTTCTTAGGTCCGGCAGAGCCTATCGACCTTAAAAACGCCGAGCCAAACCACGCACCGACGCTGTATTTTCTAGAGGCAGACGTTCAATAGCCATTAACGCCGTGCTTTACGTTTCTGCAAGTCGTAAAGCTCACGTATCAGTTTGCGACAGCCCTGCATGCACTCATCCACAACCGGCTCGATAGGATCGGGCAAGGGATGAGTAAACAGGGTGGATAAAGCCTGCATCAAGACACGCTCTTGCTCTAACAGCTCGTTAATCAATACTTGGCTGTCATTACCTACAAAGCTTTTCAAACGGCTCCAAAGCCATAAAAAGTCATCGCGTTCAACGTCAGCATCGCGTGGCAGCATCTTTAAATGCGCGCGGGCAAGCTCCTGCAGTTTGCGCATCTGTTTCAAGCGCGCGGTATAGTGCGGCTTTAATGCATCACGCAGCGAGGGACGCAGGCGTTCGATATTATCCTGGAAATAATCAATGCTGTCGGCCAGCGCTTCCAGCACGCTGTCCATCGCCACTTGGCGATTGTCGAGAAACATGAGCGTCTACCTCCTTCGGTGACGCAGATTGTGGGGGTGGCAGCGACGATTTGCCACCCCTAATGCGGATTATTTTTTGATTTTTCCCTTAGCCTTTAGGCTTGGGTGGGGCTTTGCGTACAGGCGAGGCATTCTTTTCGATATGCTCGATAATCATGCCTGCGATATCTTTGCCTGTGGAGCTTTCAATACCCTGTAAACCCGGTGAAGAATTAACTTCCATAATCACCGGACCATGGTTGGAGCGCAGAAGATCAACCCCCGCCACACTAAGCCCCATGGCTTTTGCGGCCCGAATCGCGGTCGAGCGTTCTTCAGGGGTAATGCGGATAACGCTGGCGGTACCGCCACGGTGCAGGTTGGAGCGGAACTCGCCTTCTGCCGCTTGGCGTTTCATCGAAGCGACGACCTTGTCACCAATTACAAAGCAACGGATATCAGCACCGCGCGCTTCCTTGATGTACTCCTGCACCATGATGTTGGTTTTCATGCCCATAAAGGCCTGAATGACCGACTCAGCCGCTTGATTGGTTTCCGCCAGTACTACACCAATCCCCTGCGTACCTTCCAGAAGTTTAATGACCAGCGGGGCGCCCTTCACCATGGTAATCAGGTCGGGGATATCATCAGGTGAGTGGGCAAAACCGGTAATCGGTAGCCCCAGCCCCTTGCGTGACAGAAGCTGCAGCGAGCGCAGTTTGTCCCGTGAACGGGTGATCGCCACCGAGTCGTTGATGACATAGGTACCCATCATTTCAAACTGGCGCAACACCGCGCAGCCGTAGAAGGTAACCGACGCGCCGATCCGCGGAATGACCGCGTCAAACGGTTCGATCTCCTGGCCCTTGTAGTGAATTGAAGGATGATGCGATGCAATGCTCATGTAGCAGCGCAACGTGTCGACCACGCGTGCCGTATGGCCCCGAACCTCGGCGGCCTCAATAAGACGACGAGTAGAGTACAAGTTGCGATTACGAGAAAGTAGGGCGATGTGCATTCAGGACTCCGGGCCAAAAAAAGGGCTAATCATTAATAAGTCAAGGCTCGCCATGTAAGAATGCTGCGCCTGGGGCAACCAGCAGGCGACGCATGGCGCGGCGTCCGAGTAGCATGGGGTGGCGCATATTACTGCGATCCGTCAGGGTAAGCTCAACAGGGAAGTTCAGCTGGCCCATCTGCATCGGCGTGCGGATCACATAGCGCCACTCGCTGTGTCCATTAGAACTGGTAACCCGGCGCCGGTCATGAAGGTGTAGTTTAAGACGGTGTTCCGGTGTCGTTGGCCCACCGCTATGCGTAATAAAGCTTACCCACAGCTGACCGTGTTCGTCTTCATGGGTTTCAATCTCTTCGGCGTGCAACGCTGATGTTCGCGCACCCGTATCTGCCTTACAGCATAGATGAAGGCCCAGCTCAGGCAACGTCACCATTTCACGGCGGCCGATAACCGCTTTAGCCTGATAGGGTAGTTCCTTCACGGCTTACTCCTTGAAATTCGTTGATAACACCATTTATTTAGCGGCTCGTCGCTTGTGTCATTGTCGCCAGGCGATGCTGAATGGCCGAGCCGCTCGGGGCATCCCGCAGCGCTAGCATTACCGGCAGGCGTAAGCGGGGTATCAAAGCAATATCTCGAACCACCGCCGCAAAATTAGTGCGTTCATCTTCTGCCAAGCGGTTCAGGAAAAGTGGTAAACGCTGTGCGTCTTCCAGTAAAAGCCAGCCTCGCCCCGCGATGGCCGCCATGACATCCGGGCCGCTAGCATGCGGGTCGGCCAACAAACTCGTGTACCAATCGCCTACTTCAGGCTGATTAGTGCTGCCTACTGCACGAATGCAGGCACACAACGTTTCCATGTCTCCCTGGCTTGCCGCCTGCTCCCCCACGTCGCGAAGCGCCAACGCCATCGCTGTTGAAAGCGGCTGATGCTCTAAACAGTAGCAGAGTGAATGCACAACGCTAGTGGGTAGCGTTGCAAGCCGTGTGATCAAGGCGTCGGTCAGGGCATCATCTAAACGTGCTGTAAAATCAGCAATTCCCTGTAAACCCAGTGCCTGCCAGTCGATCTGTTGCTGACCGGTCAGGTAGGCTTCAACGGGTTCAAAATGCTGGCTTGCGGGTAAATTACGCTCTAGGGTTGCATAAGCATTAAGCATCGCCTGGAAGGTAATGCTCGGCGTGAAAGCGAGCGGATTATCCTTCATAAAATGGTCCACGTCTTTAGCATTGTGGCCCACTTTTGAAACATTTCTACCTAGTGTTTCTATCAGCCGATTTAAGAAGCCGTCACGCTGGGCAGGCGAGAGCATACCTTGTTCATCCAGTGGCAATGCCAGAAACCAAATGGCGGGTTCTGGCATATCTCCCAACCGGAATATGGCGGCAATGCGCGCCTGGCTTTGCCAGGGTTCTGGCCATGGGCGTTGGCCCTGCTCAAACTCGGCAAGCGTCTCGCGTGAGCAGGGGGTAACACGCCGCCCCATATGGTAGAGCGAAACCTCGGCGCCGCTGCGTGTAAAAAACTCATCAATGGTTTGAATCGGTTGCATGATGTCCTTCCGCATTTCAAGCCTGCACTCTACCTTGCCCACTTCGCAGTGTCAGCCGAAAGAGCCGATAAATCGTTGCTTTATTATAAGAGTGATCAAAAAATGAACAACTTCATTGAAGCCTTCTGGGAGTAGCGCTGGCGACACCTTTCCATAGTTTATCCACAGGCTCTTGCAGGTTTTCTGTGAATCGGTGGGTAAGTGCCAATTGCTGGGTATAAGTAGCAACTCGAGCATAGAGTTGGGATAATAGGGGGTGAACCGTTACTGATTAATTAAGGTGTTTAATGAGCGTCCATCAACAGCTTCAAACCGCGCTTCTTGAGCTTGAAGCCGCCATGAAGGCCGCCAACTTATGGCGTGTCGAAACTCCTGAGGCAAGCGCCTTTGCAAGCCAGGAGCCCTTTTGCATCGATACCATGTCGCTACCCCAATGGGTGCGCTTTGTGTTTGTCGCCCGGCTCAATGCGCTTATTGATGCCAATGCGCCGCTGCCTGCCAAGTGTGAAGTGGCTCCTGCAATTGCCGCCTACCTTATCCAGGAAAAAGTGCGCTCCAGCGACCAGTTTCTGGTGGTGAGGGCGTTTGAGAAGGTCGATCAGCTAGTCACGGATAACTAGTTGTTAAGCTACCGGGCCCGGGCAATGTCAGGCCCGGTAGGGCAGATTCATCTAGCCACGCATTCATCTAGCCACGCATTCATCTAGATAACATTCACCTGGATATCGGTTCGCTTGACCATCCACTAAAAGCGATAGCTGAGTCCGCCCATCACTACTATCGGGTCAATGTCCACCGAGCCTGCAGCCGCACCGTTAATAGTGGCATCGGTATTGATATCCAGGTACCACGCGGCCGCATTAAGTGCCCAGTGACCGTCTATGAGAAGGTCGATGCCCACCTGGCCTGCTGCCCCCCAGGAGTTTTCCAAATCAAGTTCGCCAATCGCCAGGTGCTCATCTGAAAAGCGCGTGTAGTTGATGCCTGCGCCAATATACGGCTGCACCCGAGACTGGATACCGCCCAGCGGGTAATACTGTAGTGTCAGCGTAGGGGGAAGATGCTTAGTTGACGCCAGGTTATCCCCATTAAGTGCAATATCGTGCTCAAACGGACGAGCGGCGAGAAGCTCAAGCCCAAGCTTGTCGTGGAAACGGTAGCCAAGGGTAAAGGCAAAACCGGTTTTATCCTGCACATCGGCCGAAAAGGCGCCATCGGCAAGGTCTCCGTTATGGCTTTTGGGGGCCACTTTAGCGACCCCTATACGGGTAAAGAAGTCGCCCGCGCCATAGGCAAATGCCTGACTACTTGCAGCAAAGGTGGCTGTGGCAAACCCCATGGTTAATAAGCTGGGAAGGTATAGATGGCGCATGACGTTGCTCCTCGCTGTTGGTGTTACTCGATAAGTGTTAGTGACTTATGAATAAAGGGTATCGTCATGACGGGTGAACATTATTGATTCAGCGCAATGAACGCATGAAAAAGGCCACCCGAAGGTGGCCTTGAAATATCATATCTGACTCTTCATCTATCGCTCGATATGCTGATATTCACCCGCATCGGTAGTCATGCTGCTTACCAGCAGAATGGCAATGAAGGAGGCGATGAAACCAGGAATGATCTCATAGACGCCGGGGCCACCCATGAATTCGCCATTCCAGCCCAGGGCAATCCAAGCCATCACAGTGACAGCACCGACGACCATACCTGCGATCGCGCCCGCACCATTGGTGCGCGACCACATCAGCGACAGGATAATCACCGGGCCGAACGCCGCACCAAAGCCTGCCCAGGCGTTACTGACCAGGCCAAGTACCTGAGAGTTGGGGTCAGAGGCGATAAAGGCTGCCACCAGACCTACTAGCACAACACTGATACGGCCGACAGTAACGGTCTGCTTTTCTGATGCCTGCTTGTTCAAAAACAGGCGATAGAAGTCTTCGGTTAGCGATGAAGATGCCACCAGTAGCTGGCTGGAAATAGTACTCATGACCGCTGCCAGAAGAGCCGCATACAGGAACCCGGTAATCAGCGGGTGGAACAGCAGTTCTGCCAAGATAATAAAGATCGTTTCCGGGTCCTGAATCTCCATGCCGTTACGGATGGCGTAGGCCCGCCCAAAGATGCCAAGCGAAACCGCACCGATCAGGGAGATAGCCATCCATCCCATACCAATGTTACGCGCAGTAGGCACATCCTTTAGGTGTCGAATAGCCATAAAGCGCACGATGATGTGAGGCTGCCCGAAATAACCTAAACCCCAGGTGACTGCAGAGAGCCAGCCGATAAAGGTCAGTCCATCCGTCCACGATAGCAGGGTGGGATCGACCTCGTTAAGCGTCTGCGACGCCTGAGTGAAACCACCGCCGCCTTCACCAAAAAGTACGACCGCCGGCATGATGATCAACGCCAGCATCATGATGCAGCCTTGCACGAAGTCCGTCATGCTCACGGCCAGAAAGCCGCCCACCACGGTATAGGCAAGTACCACACCCAGTGTGACGATGATGCCCGTACCGTAATCGCTCAGGCCACCAATGTTGAGAACGCCGGCAAAGGCACTTTCAAACAGCTTGCCACCAGCCACCAGGCCGGAGGCGGTGTAAACTGCGAAGAAGATAACGATGACGATCGCAGATACCGTTCTCAGTGAGAGTGCCCGCGTCGGAAACCGGTTTGCCAGAAAAGCAGGAATGGTGATCGCATTGCCATAGTGAACCGTCTGCTCACGCAGGCGCGGTGCGACCAGCAGCCAGTTAAAGAAGGCACCCACGAACAGACCGATACCGATCCAGGCCGAGCCCAGTCCAGACACGAACATCGCGCCAGGTAGTCCCAGCAACAGCCAACCGCTCATGTCTGACGCGCCGGCCGAAAGGGCTGCTACCTTAGGGCTCAGGGTTCGGCCACCCAGTACGTAATCTTCAGAGGTCGATGTCGATGTGCGCATAGCATAAAGGCCGATGCCAATCATGAGCGCAAAGTAAGCAAGAAGGCTGATCCAAACGCCAATAGCCATGAAATTCTCCCGTTTATCAAGTCGGATAGCGCTGTCAGGTAAGGCGCTTACCGAGCAAAGCCTGTTGGTGCACAGGCTTATTGTTGTTAACCCTGTTTCTTATTCGCGTTATAACGCTTCGAGCGTTCGCCGAAGTTGTCGTCAATAAGAGTATTCGGGCGTTTATATGTATCGTTCCCTATGCCTAATGTCCCCCTCCTATAGAGGGGGCACGTAAAGGCAATTGCGCTATTATTTTCAACCATGAGAGATCCTTTTTGAGGAGTTCAGGTTCGTTATTATGATGAGCTATTTACTCATCGCCTAGCGCCAGCAAGGACGCGTTACCGCCCAAGGCAGCCGTGTTGTTGGTGACGGTTTTTTCAGTGACAAAGCGCTGCAGGTAGTGCGGCCCGCCTGCTTTGGGGCCGGTACCTGAAAGCCCTTGCCCGCCAAAGGGTTGGACACCCACTACGGCCCCAATGATATTACGATTGATGTACACATTGCCCGCACGAATTTTCTGCGCTATTTCAGCGGCAAAGGATTCATTGCGGCTATGTACCCCAAAGGTCAGTCCATAGCCCCGGCCATTGATATCGTTGATCACCCGGTCAAGCTCGCTGGCCTTATAGCGCACAATGTGCAGCACAGGGCCAAACTGCTCGCGGGTTAATGCATTAATACTGTCGATGGTAAAAGCCACCGGCGCTACAAAGGTGCCGTTTTGGGTGTGCTCGGCGGTCATTGGCGTTTCGGCTACCAAGCGATTTTCGCCTTTAAGTTTTTCGATATGCTCAAGCAGGCCTTTCCGGGCTTCTTCGTCAATTACCGGGCCAACGTCGGTACCCAAATCGCGCGGGTCGCCAATGCGCAGCTCGTTCATTGCGCCTTTCAGGATAGTGATAACGCGGTCGGCAACGTCTTCCTGAAGGTAAAGCACCCGAAGGGCCGAGCAGCGTTGTCCAGCACTCTGGAACGCTGATTGAATGACATCGACCACGACCTGCTCAGGAAGGGCGGTTGAGTCGACGATCATGGCGTTCATACCACCGGTCTCTGCCACCAGCGTGGGTAACGGCGCGTTTTCACGAGCGGCGAGGGCACGGTTGATGATCTGCGCCGTATCTGTGCCGCCGGTAAATACCACGCCGGTAATGCGCGGGTCGGAGGTCAGTACACTACCCACGGTCGGGCCATCGCCGGGTAGGAGCTGAACCACATCGCGTGGTAGACCCGCCTCGTACAGCAACTCAATCACGCGGTGGGCAACAATCGACGTCTGCTCGGCAGGTTTGGCCAGCACGGTATTACCCGATACCGCCACGGCGACAATCTGGCCGCAGAAGATAGCCACCGGGAAGTTCCACGGGCTGATCGCAGCAAATACGCCCTTACCGCCCATGATCATCCGGTTGGATTCGCCGGTGGGGCCAGGCAGATCAATTGGCTCGCCAAACGACTCTTCAGCGCGCATGGCGTAGTAGCGGCAGAAGTCGACAGCCTCCTTGATCTCATCCACGCCGTCCGTTAGAAGCTTGCCGCCTTCGCGCGAGCAAAGGGTCATAAGCTCCGGCATGTTATCTTCCATCAGGTCGGCCAGGCGGCGCAGTACCGCAGCGCGCTCGGCAACCGGGGTTGCTTCCCAGCGTGGAAAGGCTTCCCACGCCGCATCCAGCGCCTTGGTTGCCTGCTCTTTGGTGGTCCACTGAACGCTGCCCACGGTCTGGCGGCGATCAAAGGGTGACGTTACCTTGTGCGTGTTGGCAGCATCGTCAGCCACATCAAACGCCAGCAGCGGCTTGGCTGGGTACTGCTTGTCCATAAAGGCGGCCATTTTATCCATCAATGGATAGAAGTGGCTGCGAATATTCAGATTGACGCCCCGCGAGTTGCGTCGCTTGGGTCCGTAAATATCTTTGGGCAGCGGAATTCGCGTATTGGTTAACGACTTCTGCTTGCGTAGGGCTTCAATCGGATGCTGGCAGAGCCACTCGACCGGCACTTCAGGGTCAACCAGCTGGTGAACAAACGAAGAGTTGGCCCCGTTTTCCAGCAGGCGACGAACCAGGTAGGGCAGTAGATCTTTGTGGGCGCCAACCGGTGCATAAATGCGGCAGTAAGTTCCTTTAGGCGCACGAGCCAGCGCTGCGTCATACAGGGCTTCACCCATGCCGTGCAAACGCTGGAATTCAAACGGGCGGCTGTTGTGATTGGCCAGCTCAAGAATCGTGGTAACCGTATGAGCGTTATGGGTCGCAAACTGCGGGAAAATACGCCCTACGGTGTCGTTAGACAGCAGGAACTGGGCACAGGCCAAATAGGCAACATCGGTGCACGCCTTGCGGGTATAAACCGGGTAGCCGTCTACGCCAAGCTGCTGGGATTCCTTGATTTCGCTATCCCAATAAGCGCCTTTTACCAAACGCAGCGGAATTTCATCACCTTGCTGGTCAGCTAGGCGGTTAAGGTAATGCAGTACGGGCAGTGCACGCTTGGAGTAGGCCTGTACCACCAGACCAAAATGACCCCAGCCCTTGACTGCGCTACTTTCGTACACAGCGCGGAACACTTCCAGTGACAGCTCAAGACGGTCGACTTCTTCGGCATCGATAGTAACGGCCACATTCAGCTCTCGGGCCTTGGTGACCAGCTTGATGACCGTATCGACCAGCTCTACCAGCACCTGCTCGCGGCGGCCAAACTCGTAGCGGGGGTGAAGCGCTGAAAGCTTGATCGAGACCGACGGCTTGGGTGTTTTATCGCTTAAGCGCTGGGAGGTTTTGCCCACCTGTTCAATGGCGCGAGCATAATCATCAAAGTAACGCTTAGCGTCATCGCGCGTACGTGCGGCCTCACCCAGCATATCGTAAGAGTAGGTGTAGCCTTTATTGAACAGGGGTTTGGAGCGCTTGAGCGCTTCATTGATATCACGGCCCAGCACGAACTGCTTGCCCATGATTTTCATCGCTTCAACCATCGCGCGGCGAATGACAGGCTCGCCCATACGGTTGACCATGCGGTTGATGAAGGTGGCGGGCTGGCCATCTCGCGGGTGGTCCAGCTTCAAGACGCGACCGGTCATCAGCAGGCCCCAGGTAGAAGCATTTACCATCCACGAGTCGCTTTTACCTGCATAGGATTGCCAGTCAGCCGGGCCAAGCTTATCTTCAATCAAGGCATCCGCAGTGACTTTATCAGGAATGCGCAGCATGGCTTCGGCCAGGCACATCAGCATCAGGCCTTCATGGGTATCCAGACTGTACTGCTGTAAAAGCTCATCGATGGTATCAACAGCGGTGTCCATCTCGCGGACATCGCGGATCAAAGACGCCGTGTTGGCCTCAATGCGGGCAAAATCTTCTCGATCCGTGTCCAGCAGCTTGATCAGCTCACCGACGTAGGCTTCTTCGTCCACTAAATAGTGGTCGCTCACCTGGGCCATCAGCGTATCGAGATCAGTTTGCCAGGTGGCAGAGTCACGCATTTTTTTAGCGTTGAGCATTGAGGCCCCCATGAATCCAAATTAAAGCGAATAGGTAGTCGGGCAGTTACGCCCAGTTAGCGCTCGAATGTAGAGTGCTATGCGCTTTGGTGTATGTCGTTTCCTTGGCAAAACGTGTCAATTTCATGGCAAGCATGCGCCACTTTAAACTTTAGTAGCATGCATTGGTGAGGTTAACGGGCTTTGTCCTCTTGGTGGAGAGACGGGTGTGATGGTCGCCGAAGCACCTTGGCGTAATGTACGCGGCGACACGCCATAGCTACGCCTGAAGGCATGAGAAAGCGCGCTTTGATTGGCAAAGCCGGTTTGAATGGCAATATCGGTTAACGGCAGACGGCTTTGAAGAATCAGTTGGCGAGCGGCATGCAGCCGCTGGCGCTTGACATACTGCCAGGGCGAAAGCCCGGTTTGGGCACGAAAGCGTTCGGAAAAGTGCGCCTCGCTCAAGTAGGCCAGTTTGGCCAAATCCGCGACTCTCAGCGTATCGGCCAAGTGGTGACGTATAAAGCGATCTATCTGGGTAATATCAATGCGCCGTTGGCAGACAGAAGTGATATTGCCAAGGCGCGCTTTTAAAGACCCAAGCAGCGTCGCCGCCAGTCTGTCCTGCTGAAAAGAGGTGATAGACGTGTCAAATCCTTGGGCCAGTTCGCTTTCCATAAACGCAAGGTAATGGCGCAAGGGTGTATCCAGGGCAAAAAAGCGCGGTGCATCAAACAGCGCCACTAGCTCACGATGTTCACCGGTCAAGGCGGGTGCATCTTCTGGCAAATCGAGAATCAGCTGGCGGTTATGCCCGTGGCCTGCATAGTAATGCTCATGGTTGGCAGGCACGATACAACCCGAAAAAGCATTTATACGCCCCCCCAGTCCCTCGATTTCAAACTCTGAAGAGCCGCACAGGGTAATCACAATTTGATGAAAATCATGTGCGTGATGATGAGTGGCGCTATCCAGCGGTATCTTGCGAATGGTGCACGGCATGCGAATCATCTCCTGGCGCTGCTCAAGGTCTCATTTCTGGCGCAACGCCGTATGGGCCGCTAGATGGTCACGTAATACTTGCAGCTCCGCTTGTCCTTCGGCGTTTAAAAGCGGCTTGCCTTGGGCGACCTGCCAGCGCCGACCATGTAAATCCATCAGGTGTGAGGCGCGACGGCGAACGCCTTCCAGGTACTCATCGTGGCGTATCGGGTAACCAATAATGGCATCCCATTCGGTTTCGCCTACTTGGCTATTGAGCGCCTTATCGAAAAGGGCCACCAGGTCTTTGGGTTCAGTGCGGTAGCGGGGTGTGCCTACGGTCATTAGTACCAACAGCACGGCACCTATCACGAGTAGGCAAACCCCCAATACCAGAAGGTATAGCGCCATGCATTCACTCCTAACCGCCGTTATTCATAGTGTGGTCTAGTATACGCGCGCGTCGTGTGAGACGAAAATTTTCCAGATTGGCGAACTTTTTCGATGTTTAGTGTCTTAAGTAGTACAGGCAACGTAGCGATAGCAGTCGCTAATAGTGTTGTCCTAGCTATTGTTTTTCGATCCCTTGTTTCCGCTGCTTTTTCAAGCAGCGGTTTTTTTTGATCTTGAATAGTATACGGCGGGCAAGTCGTCCGGAGCCCTTTAATGGCAGCGAATGGTGAGCAACGCCAGTAGAATATCACGTCGCGTTACTATACCCACCAGACGTTGCTGCTCAACCACGGGGTAAACCTTGGGCTTATTGCCCATCATTTCCTGCGCAAGGTCCGTCACGCACTTGTTAGGCGTGGTGGTCAGCACTTCCTGACGCATCAGCTCATGTACCAGAGGCGTTTCATGGTCATGATAAAGGCAGTCAAGTACGCGGCCAATAACATCCTGCTCAGAAATAAAACCGATCAACCGGTCCGAGCTGTCAACCACCGGCGCACCTGGCAGACGATGAAGCGCAAGCCCCTGTGCCAGATTGGTAATTGAGGTGGCGGGGGATACGCGGTAACAATCTCGGGACATGATATCGCGAACAGTGTGGGGGGTATGTTGACGCATCTTGGCACTCCTTACGCACAGGGTTTATATAGATCATTGTTGCGTACTGGTAAGGGAAGTGGCTGAGCGCAATGTTTGCGCGGTGGTGGAATAATGCTTAAGACATAGCCTTTAGCGTTGCTATTGCGGGTATTGAATTTATGGTGGTAGCTGATTTTATAAAGGTAGCTTAATTAGCCGCGCCCGTTGCTGGCAGGCACTCTAAAATTCAACGCTGAGTTATCACTCAATCAAGGAGTCTTACATGGATGCACGTGAGTACCTTAACCGTAAGGGTGTAGGCGTTGACCGAGAACCTGATCGCCCTAATACGCTGGAAGAGAAAGCCTGGGAGCGCGCTCGGGGTGCCGGCATGCAGCGACCCAAGTCGGGCACACCTCATGATTGGGAAGATTGGGAGCGTCATCACGATGATATTGCCGAGGACGCCGCCAGCCTGGAGCAGAAAATTGACAAGCAGGCGCACCGAAAGCTGCAGGCGGAATCAGCGTCGCCTTCACCTAAAAGCGCGGTAGGCCACTTTACGCCGCCCCAGTCACCAACCGCAAAGCCAAAAGTTGAGTCAACGAACGCTACTAGAAGAGCCACTCAACCCAGCATTGAGACGCCCGCAGCGGATTTATCCGCGCCCGAACCTGTTGCACTTAAAGTAGCCTATATGGCGCTTGCCGTATTACTGCCGCCGCTTGCGTTAGGCTTAACGGGAGCTGGCGCCAAACGGGTATTAATGAGCGTTGTATTAACACTGCTTGGCTGGGTGCCCGGGGTTATCCATGCATTTATCTGGCTTATGCGCCGTTAACCAATAACTAAATGGTAGTTTACTGGTTGGCAGGTGAGAAGAAGTCCGTATAATTCGCGTAAACCATTTCATAAAATGAGGTTTACATGAATTATCTAATAAGCATAACAGTGCTTTGGGCGTTCTCCTTTTCATTGATTGGCATGTATCTGGCCGGTCAGGTTGATAGCTATTTTGCAGTGCTCGTCCGGGTCACGCTGGCGATGCTGGTTTTTTTGCCTTTTTTACGGCCCAGTCTGCTGCGCGGTAAACAGCGCCTGGCGCTGATGGCACTGGGCGCTATACAGCTAGGCGTCATGTACACCTTTTTTTACCAGTCGTTTTTACTGCTTTCAGTGCCCGAGGTGTTGCTGTTTACGATCTTTACCCCGGTCTACATTGCTCTGTTGGACGATCTGATGTTCGGGCGCTTCACGCCAGTTTACCTGCTCACCGCGCTGCTGGCCGTCGTAGGCGCTGCGGTGATTCGCTACGATGGTATTGATAGCGGCTTTTGGCTCGGGTTTCTCGTGGTGCAGGGTGCAAATATATGTTTCGCCCTTGGTCAGGTCGGCTATCGTCGCCTAGCCGCTGATTTACCGCCCACCCTGGCTTGGCACAATGTGTTTGGCTGGTTCTTTATTGGCGCCATGCTGGTCGCGCTACCTGCTTACCTGCTGTTTGGCAATAGTGACGCTCTGCCAGCTACCCCCATCCAGTGGGGCGTGCTGGCGTGGCTTGGGCTAATGGCCTCAGGGGCTGGCTACTTTGTTTGGAATCAGGGCGCGACTAAAGTTGATGCGGGCACGTTGGCGATCATGAACAACGCA
This sequence comes from Vreelandella populi, assembly GCF_003989825.1. Classification (GTDB taxonomy): domain Bacteria; phylum Pseudomonadota; class Gammaproteobacteria; order Pseudomonadales; family Halomonadaceae; genus Vreelandella; species Vreelandella populi. Next base: position 289,083 of record NZ_RZHE01000004.1, on the reverse strand, counting down.
CTCATTCCGGCGGGGCTTCTGGTCAACCTGCTTATCTGGAATCGCGATGCAGATATCATCCGGTTGCTGATAGGCGCATTAATTATGGGCGCATCGCTTTGGCTGAACCACTGGTGGCTCTCACGCCGCAACACGGCTATTGCCTGAGATGTTTTGTCGGCGGGCGACTCTGACAGATGAGCAAGCGAGGATGCTAATCAGGCGGCTTCTTATTAAGTGGTTGTCATGATTTGGCTAAGTCTATTTGCCCGATACCCTGGGTAGCTCCATAATAGGAAGCTGATGCTAGTGAGAGCCGTCCATGCTGAATCCAACGTCAAGGCCGTTACCCGACCAGGAGAATACCCGACCCTTTAAAACGATCGGCTTGATTGGTCGCTTGGGAAGTGAAAAAGTCGTGGATTCGCTACAGCGGTTGATTCGCTACCTTGTCGAACATAACTATCACGTATTGGTCGAAGACCGTACGGCAACCGTGATTCCTCATCACGGCCAGCCCGAAGCGAGCCGCCGCATGCTGGGCGAGCTTTGCGATCTTGTCATTGTGATTGGTGGCGATGGTAGCCTGCTGGGTGCGGCCCGCACGCTTTGCCGAAGTGGCACGCTGATTTTGGGCGTTAACCGCGGGCGGTTGGGGTTTCTTACCGATATCTCGCCGGATGAGCTGGAAAGCCGGGTAGGCGAAGTCTTGGCCGGTGAATTCGAGATAGAAGAGCGCTTTTTGCTGGATGCGGTGCTTTACCGTAATGGCGTTGCGGTAGGCAATGGCGATGCTCTGAATGAAGTAGTCGTGCATCCCGGTAAAGCCGTACGCATGATTGAGTTCGAGCTTTTTATTGATGGCCAGTTTGTGTATAGCCAACGTAGTGATGGTTTGATTATCGCCACTCCCACCGGCTCAACCGCTTACGCGCTTTCCGGCGGGGGGCCCATCATGCACCCCAAGCTCGATGTCGTGACGCTTGTTCCCATGTTTCCCCATACGCTTTCAAGCCGTCCCATCGTGGTGGATGCGGCCAGTGAGATCCGCATTCATATCGGAGAAACCAATCAGGCGTACCCGCATATAAGCTGCGATGGACAGACCCGGGCCGTAGCCAAGCCAGATGACGTACTGGTGATCAAGCGCAAGGCCGAGCGCATCAAACTTGTGCATCCCATTGGACATAATTTCTATGAGGTGCTGCGCAGTAAACTTGGTTGGAGCCACCGGCTGGGAGATTAAGCATGGCGGGTTACGACCTGATTGGCGATGTTCATGGCTGCGGTGCAACGCTGGTAGCCCTGTTGGAAAAACTGGGTTACCGCGAGCAGGGCGGTTTGTACCGACATCCGCAGCGCAAGGTGATCTTTCTAGGCGATCTGATTGACCGGGGCCCGCGCATTCGTTTGGCCGTTACCGTGGCCCGGCGTATGGTGGAAGCGGGTGAGGCGTATATTGTCATGGGCAATCACGAACACAATGCGCTGGCCTATACCCACCCGGCGCCGCCCGGCAGTGCCAAACGCTGGCTTCGCGAGCATACGCCACGTCATAACCGTATCATCGAAGATACGCTGGCCCAGTACCAGGATTACTCCAATGAGTGGGATGACACGCTGGCCTGGTTTAAAACGCTACCGCTTTTTCTGGAAATGGATGGCATCCGCGTCGTGCATGCGTGCTGGGACGATGCGCTTATTGAGCAGTTGAAAAAGCGTTTTCCGGATGGGCGTATCGATAACCACTTTCTAATAGAGTCGACCGATACCTCCACCCAGGCCTACCAAATTATTGACCGACTGACCCGTGGGGCGAATATTCCCCTGCCGAGCGGCATGGCTATTCAATCCGGTGATGGTTATACCCGGCAAAGCTTTCGAGCACATTTCTGGGCCACCCATCCCGAGCAGTGGGGCGACGTGGTGTTTCAGCCCGATAATCTGCCGGGCGATTTGGAAAAGCGCCCACTAAGCCCACATGAGCATCAGCGCTTGAGCTACTACGGCCCCGATGAGCCACCGCTTTTTATTGGCCACTACTGGTGTGAAGGAATTCCGGCGTTACCGACCCAGAATATCGCCTGTCTGGATTATAGTGCGGTGAAGTATGGCCGACTGGTAGCCTATCGTTGGAGTGGGGAAACACAGCTAAGTGCTGATAACTTTGAGTGGATTCAAGTGGTTAAAGAGGATCGCGAGTGCACGGATTTGAATAAGAACGATTTTTATTAACATATGTTGTTCGTCGTTACAACTGCTTACATTATTTTTTCAAAACGGCTGAACTAACTGTGCAGTCGGCTATCAGAGTAGGTGTTCCCTTGAATGATCCCTTGCTTTGATCCGGCGGCCCCCTCCGCCGGATTTTTTTGGTTTGTGCTTTTTATTCCCCTTTATCGAGAGCGGTTCATTGGTAAAAAGACCGGTTGTTTACTGAACTGAAATATCCCTTTTGCATGGGCGAAGGTTTTGACAGGGAGAGACTATGCACCCCGTTGTGCGTTTACCAAGTGGCGACGATACCCAAGAGCTGCGCAAGGCACTTTGGCATTATCGAATCGGCCACCGTATTACCGAAGAGTCCGATGGCCCTTTATTGTGGGTAGCCGATCCGCGCCAGCACGAGCAGCTCAAGGCGCTGGTTGTACGCTGGGAACGCGGTGAGCCGCTTGTTCTGGATCAGCCTGCTAAACACTCTCATACACAAGTCAGTACGTTAGCCACACTCAGAAAGGTTCCCGTCACCGCGATGGCTATTGCCATCAGTCTGGTGATTTTTATGCTGATAGGACTTTTGGGCGACAGTCTCATGACGGCACTTACCATCGTGCCGGTCAGCGTTAGTAACAATCAGTTAATGTATGGCAGCTTAGCCGACGCGTTAGGAACTGGGCAGGTATGGCGGCTGCTATCTCCGGCATTTTTACACTTTGGCTGGATGCACCTCATCTTCAACCTGATGTGGCTGTGGTATTTTGGGCGTCAGATCGAGGCGCTACAGGGCAGCCGAACCATGCTACTGCTTATCCTGGTGGCGGGGATTGGCGCCAACCTTGCTCAGTACGTGACGGGGACGGTGCTGTTTGGTGGTATGTCAGGCGTCGTTTATGCCCTACTGGGGCATGTCTGGTTAATGTCACGCCGCGTACCCTACAGCGGATTTTTTGTACCTCAAATGCTGGTGGTTTTCATGTTGGGGTGGATGGTATTCACCATGACAGATCTGGCGGGTTCGGTAGGTTTTGGCAACGTGGCCAACGAGGCGCATTTGGGTGGGCTACTCGTGGGGCTTGTGACGGGTTGGTACTATTCGTCCCGACGTTTGAGAAAAAATTGAGAGGCTTTCAATGAGCGATATGACCTTCGATAAAATGATTAACCAGATGACGCCTGCGATTTATGAAAGTCTCAAGCAGGCGGTATCGCTACGCAAATGGCCCGACGGTCGTTTCCTGACCCAGGAGCAAACGGAGCTCTGTCTGGAAGCGGTCATACGTTACGAGGCTGAAAATAACGTACCTGAAGAGAACCGTGTGGGCTATCTTGAGCAGCGCACCTGCGGGGCAGCCTCTTCAGGCGCTAATGTCACACCGGAAATGGCGGGTCTGGCTCGGGATGCAACGCGTGATTGAAGTGTTCAACCAGATTCAAGGATGTTTAAGCAAAATGGCGGCTACCTTGCCAAGCCGCCAGGATGCTCAAGTGGTCTATCATTTGCGCGCAGGGGAGCATCAGGTTCCCCTTAATGAGCGAATCGGCACACCGATATCGCTTGAGTGGAGCGGGGCGATTGCCTGTACGCACTGCGGTCGGGCAACCAAGAAAAGTTTTGCTCAAGGCTATTGCTACCCCTGCTTCAAGCGACTGGCCCAATGCGATACCTGCATCATGAAACCGGAAACCTGTCACTTTTTCCTGGGTACCTGCCGTGAGCCCGAGTGGGGCGAAAAGCATTGCTTTCAGCCGCATATTGTTTATCTGGCTAATTCCTCAGGGCTCAAGGTGGGGATCACCCGTAAAACCCAGATGCCCACCCGTTGGCTAGACCAAGGCGCTATCCAGGCGCTCCCTATACTGGAGGTCAACACACGCCAGCAGTCAGGGTTTGTCGAGATGCTATTCAAAGAACAGGTAAGCGACCGAACCAACTGGCGGGCCATGCTGAAAGGGGAGGTGGAGTCGCTTGATTTACGTGCTGAGCGTGATCGCCTGCTAGAAACGCTTAGCGATGGCTTGAATCAGCTGCGGGACCTGCATGGAAAGGACGCAATTCGTGCACTGGATGAAACGCCTTATGCGTTTCACTATCCGGTCGAGGTTTTTCCACGAAAGGTGGTATCCCATAATTTTGATAAACAGTCCCGAGTCGAAGGCATACTACAAGGGATTAAAGGGCAGTATCTAATTCTGGATAGCGGAGTAATTAATCTCAGAAAATTCACGGGTTATGAAATTACCCTGACGTAAATCGCCTAGCCAGAGTGCCAAGTGTTGGCTAAAGTAAAGGAAGAACAACTTACCTAAGCCCAACGCCACGCAAGGAAGCTTAAATGCCCTGGCTAAAATTGCTGCATATAGCCTCGCTCGTTATCTGGTGCGGCTCTCTTCTGTATCTGCCTGCATTACTTAGCTATTCACTACAGCTGCGTAAAGATGCCGGCTTTGCCCAGGGTTCTCCGCCCATGCCGCGGTTTTTTTATATTTCCGTGGCAACACCGGCAGCGTTGATTGCCATATTTTCGGGCACCCTGTTATTTCTGATTCATGGCCTGGTGGGCGGATGGCTGGTGCTCAAGCTGGGGGCGGTCGTTGCCATGGTAGCCGCCCACGGTAGCTGTGGATGGCTTATTTTGCGTTTGGAAATGGGGATCTATAAAGGGGTAAAAATCGCGTCAATAGTGGCGCTGCTGCTGGCGTTGGCGGGTATTATCAGCGTTTTGGGTTTTGTATTGGCCAAACCGCTGGATTGGAGCTAACCCGCCATGATCCCTACCTTATTACTCCTCTACCTCAACACCCACCGCGTGTTCATACACCAACTGGCCTCCCAGCCAACCCGCCAAGGCAACAAGGCCTGCGGTTACCACGGATACGGCGATACCCCAGGGCAGTACCAGATCGGGATCAGTAAAGCGTATCAGCCAGTTAAGCGAGGCAAGCGAAAGCATGACCACCGCTACAATGGCGTGACTCCAACCGGTAATCAAACGGCGAATCTGCCCCACGCTCACCAAGTCAATGGTGCCTGCGATACTTGCAAACCAGCCGCCCAGCGCGCCAATGCCCGCCAGCCAAAGGCCAACACGCAGCCAAAACGGGTCTTCGGTATACCAGTAACCCAAATCGCAGGCCACGAGGGCCATGAGTGCTGCAACGGGAAAATGAACCATCAGCGGATGCAGCGGGTGGCCAGCAAGCGCTGCGCGGCTTTTAATTGTACGCCTATTGGGGTTTGCCATAATCACTTCCTGTGGGCAGAAAAAGGGATAACAACATGAGGGAACGCTATTTATATCACGTCGCCTCACCGTGTATTCAACGTGTTGCGCTGCGGCGGGTCAACCGGTTAATACTGTTGCTGACCATGCTGGTATTAGCAGGGTGCGCAGGCGATAGATCTATTCTAGACCCCGCTGGGCAAGCTGCACGAGATGTCGCGCTTGTCTGGTGGGTCATGCTGACATTTTTCACGGTCGTATTTATCGGCGTTATCGCGCTGTGGCTTTATGCGTTCAAGCGCAAACACCACGAACACACAGCTGCCCAAGAGCGTAAAATTGCCCGGCGCTGGATTATCGGGGGCGGTATTTTACTGCCTGTGTTTAGCGTTAGTGCGCTTCTCATGTTTGGCATCCCGGCCGGCAAGCGCATGCTGCCTTTGCCGTTAAGCGAACCACCTGAAGTCATTGAAGTCATTGGCCACCAGTGGTGGTGGGAAGTTCGCTACCCGGGCGCTGCCGGCGGCGAGGTGGTCACCTCGAATCAGCTCATCATGCCGGCAGGGGAGCCTGTCGATTTTCATGTGACCTCTGCTGATGTTATCCACGCCTTCTGGATACCCCGATTAGGCGGCAAGGTAGATATGCTGCCGGGGCGCGTTAACGTGATTCGTCTTGAAGCCGATGAACCAGGCATCTTTGACGCTCAGTGTGCAGAGTTCTGTGGTACCCAACATGCGCATATGGACCTTTACGTCGAAGCCGTTGGGCGCGAGGAGTTTGAGGCGTGGCTGGCAGATCGTCAGGGAGAGCGTTTGGCTGAGCTGGCCGTAGCGAATGATGAATTTTCCCAAGCGCGCGAGACTTTCGTTTCCACTTGTGCGGCCTGCCATAGCGTTGCCGGTCTTTCTACTGCGACCATAGGTCCTGATCTTTCTGATATCGGCGCACGCCCCATGCTGGGGGGGGGCGTACTGCCTATGGAAGAGGGCGCTATTCAGTATTGGCTGGAAAATCACCAAACGCTTAAACCGAGTAACAAAATGCCGTCAATCAATTATATGGATACCGCCACCTTGGAGTCCCTGGGTGCTTGGCTGGAGACCCTGACCCCATGAGTACGATAGATCGTGAAGCAACGGGCCCTGAAGATCTTCAAAAGTTACATGACGACCTCTCAGAGGTATGGGGTAACCCAAAGGGTTTAAAAGCATTAACCATCGTTAACCACACCACACTTGGCCTTCGGTTTATGGTCACGGGGATGGCATTTTTTCTGATTGGCGGCATCTTGGCGATGCTGATACGCACGCAAATTGCCACGCCCGATCAGAATTTCATGACCCCGGAGATTTATAGCCAAGTCACCACCATGCACGGTACGGTGATGATGTTTCTGTTCGCCATTCCGATTCTGGAAGGTCTGGCGATCTATATGATCCCCAAAATGATTGGCGCACGCGATCTGGTATGCCCACGACTAACCGCGTTGGGCTACTGGTGTTACCTGTTTGGCGGTATCATTTTATCCTTCAGCATGGTGCTGGAAATGGCCCCCGACAGCGGCTGGTTCATGTATACGCCGCTGAGTAGCAGCGAATACTCGCCTGGGCTTGGGTCTGATTTCTGGCTTTTGGGCATTACCTTTGTCGAGATTTCAGCGCTTTCGGCGGGTGTCGAACTGGTGGTTTCCATTTTGCGCACCCGTACCCAAGGCATGGCGCTTCACAAGATGCCGCTGTTTGCCTGGTATATTCTGGCCATGGCGCTAATGATTGTCGTAGGCTTTCCACCGCTGATTCTGGGCAGTATCTTGCTTGAACTTGAACGCGCGGTGGGCATGCCGTTCTTTGATATTGCAGGCGGCGGTGACCCGGTACTTTGGCAGCACCTTTTCTGGCTATTTGGCCACCCTGAGGTTTACATCATTTTCCTGCCGGCTGCGGGCATTGTAGCAACTATAATTCCCGTTTTTGCCGGGCGGCCTATCGTAGGATATGGCTGGGTCGTTTTTGCGATTACCGTCATGGGGTTCATCAGTTTCGGCCTGTGGGTTCACCACATGTTCACCGTGGGCATCCCTCAGCTGGCCCAGGCGTTTTTCTCGGCAGCCAGTATGCTGGTGGCGATTCCAACCGGGATTCAGATATTTGCCTGGCTGGCCACACTGTGGCTTGGCAAGCCAAAAATGAAGCTACCTATGCTGTGGATCATCGGTTTTCTGGTGATTTTTGTGTGTGGTGGTTTGACCGGTGTCATGCTGGCGCTGGTACCCTTCAACTGGCAGGTGCATGATACCCACTTTGTGGTTGCCCATATGCATTATGTGCTAGTGGGGGGGATGCTGTTTCCGCTTATGGCCGGGATCTACTACTGGCTGCCACTGTTTTCCGGACGTATGCCGTCTGAAACGATCGGTAAGTGGGGGTTCTGGCTGGTGTTTATTGGCTTTAACGTCACTTTCCTGATTATGCATTGGACGGGGCTGTTAGGTATGCCTCGCCGGGTATATACCTACGATACCGGGTTTGGCTGGGATATCTTCAACCTGATTTCCTCGATTGGTGGTTTCGTCATGTCGGCGGGCTTTGCCATGGTGCTTATCGATATTGCCTTGCACTTTCGCTATGGCAAGCCAGCAAAAACCAATCCATGGAACGCCGATACGCTGGAGTGGGCCAACCAGCTGCCCCCAAGCCCCTATAACTTCGTGAGTTTGCCGCCAATCGAAACGCGTCACCCACTTTGGGAACATCCAGAGCTCCCTCGGGAGATGCAGGAAGGCAGGCACGGCCTGGCCACAGCCAGTCACGGACGTCGTGAGCTTTGGGGTACCGACCCACTGACCGGTAAGGTCCGGGAAATCATTCACGTGCCCAGCAACTCCTGGTGGCCGCTATTTGCGGCCATGGCACTTGCCGTGGTGTGTATCAGCCTGCTGCTGCGCTGGTACCCGGTGGCCGGGGTTGGTGTGGTAATTGCCATTGGTTTTCTGTTGCGCTGGTCGTGGGAAAACGGTGCTCATCCTAAAGCAGCCCCCGATGCTAAGGTGATGCCCGGCGATCCTCCGCTCCACTCGCGTACCATGGATGGCCCCGGTTTATGGGCCATGACCACGGCGATGATAGCCAACGGCTCCTTCTTTCTATCCTATCTCTTCGGCTGGTTCTATTTATGGACCGTATCGCCGGAGTGGCGCATGCCTGACGCTTCCCCGCTTTCGCTGGTTGCGCTAGTTGTAGCAGGTATCGCGTTACTGGGTGGCTCGGCGCTGATGGAGAGCAGCGTACGCAGGTTACGTAAACAGTTGGATAAGGGCCTGGCGATGCGCCTTTACGGGGCTGCACTTTTAGGTGGCTTACAGTTTGTGCTGATTTTATGGGTGATGTGGAACGCCAACTTAGCCGTTACCGAAACCTCTCACGATGCCATCTTGATGGTAGGCCTGTACTACGCATTGCTGCATAGCGCCTTGGGGGCAGTGATTTCCCTACTACAAGGCATGCGAGTTGGCTACCGCTATGTGGGTGCTCATGCGCCGTTTGAGCCTGTAGTGGTCGCTTACTTCTGGCGCTATAACGTCGTGGTGTTCTGGATACTGATTGCTGCGCTGGCTGTTTTACCACGAGTGATTGGAGGCTAAGGGATGAAAGCAATGGTGCAGCGACTACACCTTACCCATCCAGGCCATTTCGTGGGTGGGCTGATTCTTTGGAGTATCTGGTTTATCGCCATTTACGGCGGGCTCTCGGTCGCCTGCGCCGTGATGCCGCCGGATCCCGGCCAAGGCGCATTCACCCATATCAATATTACCCTGTTAGTGGGGAGCTTAATAACAGCGCTGCTGCTGGCAGGGCTTGCTTGGGGATGCTTCCAGGAAGCTAGGCAGCATAAAGGGCGGAAGCACTTCAATGCCTTTGTTTCCGCATGGCTTTATGTATTTTCTACCTTAGCGGTGGCGTTTGTCGCTGCACCGATGGTTGGCCTGCCGCCTTGTCTGTAAGTGGTAAACAACAGCCGATGCAGGTGACTGGCGAGCCAGATACTAATGAAGCCCTCTACACGCTAAACGGTATGTGGTGCACTAGCTGTGCACTGGCAGTAGAGGGTGTCCTTACCCATCGACAGGGGATTGAGCGTATTAGCGTTCATTACCCAAGCGCAACGCTGTGGGTAAAAGGAGGTGCCGAGGCCATTTCGCTTGAAGCGCTGGCGCCTAAAGTAAAGCGCCTGGGTTATCGCTTAACCGAACTTGAAGCTCATGCTGACGCGCATACGCGACTGGAGCAGGAAAGCCGTTATTTGAGTTTACGCTTGCTGGTAGGCTCGGTATTCGGCATGTGGACCATGCTAGCGTCACTCTTGATTTACGCAGGAGCATTGCCCAACCCAACGATTGAATGGGTCGTTGCCTGGGTGTCGGGAGCGTTTTCTATTCCGGTGGTAACGTTTGCAGGTTGGCCGTTTTACCGGGCGGGCCTGCGCACGCTGCGCGCCAAGCGTCCGGGTATGGATGTGCTGGTAACGCTTGGCGTCTGGTCGGCGGTCGGGGTGTCGGTCGGTCTTTTATGGCGCGGCTCGGCAGAGGTATATTTTGATACGGCCGTCATGCTGATCGTGCTGCTGCTAGGTGGGCGGTTAGTGGAAACGTTATGCCGCCATCGCGGGTTAAAAGCTCTGGATGTTCTGCCCCAGCCAAGCGATGACGCCATGATTTGGGAGAATACCCAGTGGCGGGTCAAATCGTTAGCCGACGTTCTACCAGGCTCGCGGGCTATGCTCAGTTCAGGCGAAATTATTTCGCTGGACGGCGTTTTGGAAGAGGCCGCCTGGATAGATACGGCATCATTAACCGGCGAGAGCACGCCTCGCCACTTTCCTAAAGGCGAGCCAGTTTATGCCGGGTGTCGGCTACTGGGTAGTGCTGATGTCGTTATTAGGGTCACTCACGTCCTAGGCCAGCGCCGCCTGGACCGCCTTCGTGACCAGATGCGCCACTATCAGACCCAAAAGGGTGAGCTGCAAAAACTTGCCGACCGGTTTGCTGCCTGGCTAAGTCCCGTGGCGTTGATCCTGGGGGTAGCTACTCTGCCAGTAGGCCTATTGATGGGGCTTGGGCTAGAAGATGCCATCGTTCGAGCGCTTTCAGTCCTGGTAGTAGCCTGCCCTTGTGCGGTAGGGCTAGCCGTGCCCTTGGCGAGTCTGGCAGGTAGTGGGCGACTTTTAAATCAAGGCATTGCCTTGCGCGATCCGGCAGCGCTTGAAACGTTAGCTAGAGTAAAAGCCATTGCCTTGGATAAGACCGGCACGCTGACACAAGGCGAGCCTTTGCTTGTGAACTGGGCAAGCCGTGAAGGGGTAACCGAAAAAGCGCTTAAAGACAGGCTTTATCAGGTAGCGGCCAACAGCCAGCACCCTTTGGCCCAGGCGCTCAAACGTTGGGCGCATTCCGACCCGGCACCTGTGTCGTCCGAAGCTAGCGTAATAAAAGATGTGCCTGGGCAAGGTATTCAACTTCGCTTAACAGAATATGGCGATATTTGGCTGGGCAGCCAGCATTTTCTAAATAGTCAGGGTATTGTGACACCTCCCAATAGAACCGACACCGCCCTCCGGGCAGCTTCTGAAGTAATGCTAGCTGACGCCCAGGGCTGGCTAGGCAGCTTCTACCTTGAAGACACGCCGTATGAAGACGCCGCGCCAAGTATCCAATTTCTGCAGGCCGATTACTGGGTGGTCATGCTGAGCGGGGACCGGCCAAGTGCGGTCGAAGCAGTGGCTGAACGCCTTGGATTGGCGCCAGATGCCTGCTTTGCAGAGCGCTCGCCAGAAGCGAAAGCCCGCTTGGTGCAGGGACTGCCAAGCCCCGTGATGTTTATAGGCGATGGGGTTAACGACACACTAAGCCTGGCTGCCGCCGATATTGGTGTGGCGCCTTTCAACGCTAGTGATGCTGCTCGGGAAGGAGCCGCGGCACACCTGCTCAAGCCCGGAATTTCGAGCCTGGTCGAAGGGCTTGCCACTGCCCGGGCTACCCGCCGTGTCATGCTGCAGAATATGACCCTTTCGGCGGTATATAACACGCTGGCGTTGGGGCTTGTCATTATCATGGCCATTCCCCCGCTGGTCGCGGTGCTGGCTATGGTCGCCAGCTCATTGAGCGTTACGCTCAACGCCGCACGGCTTGCCTGGCGCGATTGATCTGTTGAGCAGGCAGATCTATTAAGCAGTGATAACCGGGTAGCCAAGAGCGTCAGCCAGCGGTTTTGCTTGCTTCTTGACCCAGGCCGGGTCAATGGGGCCCCAGCTGATAATCCGGTATTCACCGCTGTTATGGCGCTCGCCTTGTGTCGGTTGAAACTGGCATTCAATATCCAGCTCGGCAAGCGAGGCGATGGTATCCTGAGCCGTACGTCGCGGCATGCCACAGGTGCTCACGAGCGCAGGCACGCTAGAAACCCCCTGATCGATCAGATAAGCCACGTAAAGGCGGCGATAGAAGCTGGATTTTGTCTTGCTGAGAGAATCGGTCATAAAATCTACCGTGTGATTGCCTTATAAATGAGCGCGGACTAAAGCATACTGAACGCCCTCTGCCACAGCCACCGTTTAATACGTATGCACACGCTCTTAAAAGACGCCATGCCGCATGCGTTGGCCCAAACGATTGATGCGCTTCACGGCTGACGGCGCTGCTCAAAGCCATCATTCACTCCGACTGTGCAGTGTTCATTGGGCATCGGCCTGGCAAGCATCCTATCTGCCTGTTCGATTCCATTCCCGAGCGTCGTGAGCTGCTTTTTCAGTGTTACTTACTGCAGGACTATCGCAGGACCCTTTTCTGGTAGCGCTCGACCATGCCCCGCGCCAGGGCGTGCTACGTATGGCCGATGTGATACCGCCTGCCGGGCATAACGAATACGCCAGCAACTTCTATCAGCGAACCGGCTGTAGGATGAACGTTGTCTTGCGATTCGTCTGGGCGACGCTCTTTGGAGTGTTATCTATCTAGGGTTGCTAGCGCATGATGATGGGTTCTCTGCCTCAGTCGCCCGTCATCTTGAGCCTATGTTGAGCTGCTGACCGCGTTGTGCCGTAAGCAGTGGGGCAATAAACCGCTACATCATTCCGAGCCTTCACAACGTGATCAGCCTGTTAGCCAGCGTATCTCATCCAAACGCCAGGCCCGGGAATTGATTGACCAGAACGCCGTGCGCATCAACGGCGGGTGCGCCAAGCAAGGGCCACTCAGCTAGGTATTTGCGCTGTTCGATCAATACTGGATCTTGTAGAAAGGTAAAAAGCACTTTCGCCTTTTCAAGCGCGGGTAAACGTAGGTGGACAGGCCGCTTCAGGAATGAAGCGGCCTTTGCTTAGCCTTGCACGCGATGAGCAGTATTTATTCACCGTAACATCATAGTGCCACTCAGCTGTCACGCCTATGTCACTTATAGCCGCCATTCTTTGAAGGAGCGGGTGGGTTATACGTGCGTTCTTCCTTTCATGAGGATGTGGCAATGGCCGAAAATATCAATAGCGCTGTGCAAGAGGTGTTACCCGACCAGAGGAGAAGGGTAAAGGTAAGGCGCAAAGGTACGCTAAGGCAGTGGCTCACGCTTGCCTTGCTGGTGTACTTTCTGATCTGTGCAGTATCAATCATTGGCAATGGTTTCAAAATTGCCGCAGGTGAGCACGCCGCTCAACTGTTTGAGTTTGCAGTCAACCCCTTTATAGGGCTGATGATCGGGATTGTTGCCACGGCGCTGATTCAGTCATCTTCCACCGTTACCTCCGTTATTGTGGCCTTTGTGGCCGGTGGGCTGCCGGTTGCCACTGCAGTACCCATGATCATGGGCGCGAATATCGGTACAACGGTCACCAATACGCTGGTAAGCCTTGGGCATGTACGCGATAAAGCTGAATTTCGCCGGGCGTTTTCCGCGGCAACGGTGCATGACTTTTTTAACCTGCTGGCCGTGGCTGTTTTCCTGCCTATCGAAATTATCTTTCATCCGCTTGAGAAGCTGGCACTAAGTGCGTCGTCCATGCTTTATGGTGATGCGGACCTTTCCATGGGAAGCGTGAACATTATCGGTATGGCAACAAGGCCGATTACCTCGACCGTTGAAAATGTGGCCATGAACCTGCCCACCATCGCAGGTGGCATCGCCATGATCGTTTTTGGCATTGCCGTGATTTTTTTAGCGATTCGTTATATCGGGGCGTTGCTGAGAGTATTGATGGTCGGGCGCGCGAAAAACATCATGCATAACGCGATTGGGCGCGGGCCTATAACAGGTATTGCCTCCGGCGCCATGGTAACGTTTCTAGTGCAGTCGTCCTCAACCACCACAAGCTTAATGGTGCCGTTAGCGGGCTCCGGGACGTTCTCTTTACGCCAGATCTATCCCTTTACGTTAGGGACTAATATTGGCACTACGTTTACGGCGCTGCTTGCTGCCACCGCGGTTACCGGAGCGACGGCCATACTGGCACTTGAGATCGCTCTGGTTCACCTTTTCTTTAACCTATTCGCTGTTGCCGTGATTTTCGGTCTACCGTTTTTAAGACCCTTGCCTGTCAAAGGAGCCGAGTGGCTAGGCCGTATTGCCTCAGAAAGAAAAGTATTAGCTGCCGCTTGGGTATTAGGCGTATTTATTGCCATACCGGCCATCCTGATTGCGTTTACTACGCTGCTTTGAGGTAAAACCCATGACGACCCATCACAAGATTATTTCAACATCGACCGCTGAACTTAAGTCCATGCTGGATGACTCTTCCGAGCTGATCGAAGAAATAAGAGAAGAGATTGCCCAGCGAGAGGCGCAAGAGCGTGAACTAGAGCCTTTCGATACGCTTATTGAAGAAGCGCGTCCCAAAATGGACGAAATTCGTAATTTCTTTACCCTGGTGCTCAGTGAGCTACGTCATCGGCCCAGATAAGCGCTACAGATAGCGAACAAAACAATCTGTTTACTCGTTGGCATTTGTTTGGCACGCCTCCCACCATTGGGAAGTGAGCCAAGCAAATGCCTTTTTGTGGGCTAGTAAAAAAGATCACCCTGAGCATTGGGCGGGCGAAAATCGCGCGTATTGAGTCCCTGTTCAGTGCGGGATTGAAAATTCCATTGGCGGCTGGCGCGATTGAAGCGCTGGGCGATCATATCGGCAAAAACACCTTCTCCGCGAAAGCGCTTTCCAAACTGGGCATCGTAAGCTTTACCGCCTCGACACTGGCGCATCAGGCTCATTACTTTGGCAGCACGCTCAGGGTAGTGGGCTTCAAGCCAGGCTTCAAAAAGTGGCGCGACCTCGTGGGGCAAACGTAACAGCATCCAGGTGGCCGTTCGTGCACCTGCGCGGCTGGCGGCTTCTAGAATACGCTCTATTTCATGGTCGGTAAGCCCCGGTATAACTGGGCTTACCAAGGTGCCTACAGGTATGCCCGCGGTATTAAGCTCGCGGATGACTTTTAAACGCGCTTGAGGCGATGCCGCGCGGGGTTCCAGAGTGCGTTTCATGTTGGCATCCAGGCTGGTCAGGCTAACGAAAACGCGTACTAAGCGGTGTTCAGCCATTTCGGCCAGCAGATCAATATCCCGCAATACCAAAGTACTTTTAGTCACAATGGTGACCGGGTGGCGGCATGCCAACAACAGCTCAAGCAGCTGGCGTGTTAACAGACGCTCAGCCTCCAACGGTTGGTAGCAATCGGTATTACCAGAAAGGTTAATAGGCCGGCAAACGTAGCCAGGCTTGCAAAACTCTTCGCTTAAGCGCTCGACCAAGCCGTTGCGAGCAATCAGCTTGGTTTCAAAATCAAGCCCTGGGGAGAGATCCCAATAGGCATGAGAGGGTCGGGCATAGCAGTAAACGCAGCCATGCTCGCAGCCTCGGTAAGGGTTCAGCGAGCGGTCAAAAGGGAGGTCGGGTGAATTATTCCAGGAAAGCGCACTTTTACTGGTTTCTTCGCGTACTTCCGTTGCCCGCGTTGTTGAAGCTTCTTCCCACCACCAGCCGTCGTCTTCTGCCACGCTATGGGTTGGCGCAAAACGGTTATGTGGGTCATAGGTAGCCCCACGCCCTTTATGCACGGTGGTTTGTGTGGGCGGTTTACCAAGAGACGCCATACGCTTGCCTCTATTTGCATATGTTTATATGTACAGTATAAGTAGCATATTTAAGTGCGCAAGCTTTAGTTAAGCAACTGTCCGACAAGAGCGCCTCTGAAAGGTTGTTGGTTTTGCCGTTTACTTATTAGAAAAAAATGAACCTACTTCATTAGCATTCACGGAAATGACATTTTCAAAGGCTAAGCTAATTCAAATATCGAGTTAGTTAAATTTACCTTAGGGATGAAAATGAAAAATTTTAAGCGGAATGCACTCACGTTGGCACTGGCGTCGGTCATGATTACGCCGGTATTTGCACAAGATGGCGCGGCTAAAAACGTGATTCTGATGATCACCGACGGTGCGGGTATTGAAACTTTCCGTGCCGCTAGCCATTACCGTCATGGTGCGCTGGGCCATGAGATTTATGACGACTTCGACGTACAGGTCTTTACTGCAACGCATCCGCTGAACACTTCCAAAGAACCTACCAAAAGCGATGAAGGGACCATTACCTTCGACCCCGCTGAGCTTTGGTCGGATGAACAGGTGGAAGGCACCGGGTACGAAGGTGATCTTACCAACTACAAAGGCTATTTCGCGGGTTACAACTATGCCCGTGAGAACTTTACCGACAGCGCCGCCGCCGGTACGGCACTTGCCTCAGGTAATAAGACCTACAACAGCGCGATTAACTGGTCCAACGACGACGAGCCGTTAAAACATATTGGTGAGTACGTGGTGGAGAGTGGCCGGGCGCTGGGTGTAGTGTCTTCTGTACAACTTAGCCATGCCACGCCAGCCGCTTTCTTGGGCCACAACCCCAGCCGTAATAAATACTCAGAGTTGGGTAAGGAGATTATCGAATCTGGGCTGGCAACGGTTGTGTTTGGTGCAGGTCATCCTTACTACAATGCCGCTGGCGAGGAAGTGGAGTCTCCTGACGAAGGCGCCTTCCGCTACGTAGGTGGCCGGGAAATGTGGGATCGTTTAGTCAACGGTGAAACCGAATACCAACTGATAGAAAGCCGAGATGATTTTGAATCGCTGGCCGATGGTAGCTTTGAGCTTACTGGCGACAAAATCATCGGTGTATTTCAAAATAATGCGACGCTGCAATTCAACCGTCCAGGCGTTTCCGCTGGTAACTTAATTGAAAATGTTCCTAGCTTGCCGACGTTGACACTTGGTGCGCTAGAAACGTTGAAGAGTAACGATGATGGCTTCTTTCTGATGGTGGAAGGCGGCGCCGTTGATTGGGCCGCTCACGCCAACAATCTGCCGCGTATCATTGAAGAGCAGGTCGACTTCAACGAGGCGGTCGAAGCTGCTGTAGAATGGGTAGAAGAGAACAGCAACTGGGACGAGACGATGATCATCGTCACGACGGACCACGGTAACGGCTTGTTGCAGGGGCCGGATTCAGATACCAACGCCTACAGCCCAGTGGTAAGCCAAGGAGCCGGAGCGCTGCCGCTGGTGCGCTGGCACACGGATAACCACACCCGTGAACTGGTACCTCTCTACGCCCAAGGCGCTGGCGCTGAGTTCTTCAACGACATCGCTGAACGTGATGACGGCTTGGCCACTTACGACGTGGATGACGCCTATCAGCACCGGATCGACAACACCGATGTCTTCCGCGCAGCAATGAATGCCATGGGTATTGAGACAGATAACACGAACTAAAACTTCGTTAAAAGTAGAAATAACACTGCCCACATCGCCCCGGTTTCTTTAAGCCGGGGCGATGTTGTATCTGGATGCCAACGGCAAGGTATGCTGGTGTTAGTAGTGATGAGGTGCTGGCAGTCGTAAATACCTTATAAATTCAATAAAATTCCCAGCATTTTTTTTGAATCAGTGGGGCTCGTCAAGTAAAAGCATGGTGCCACTTAGCGATTATTTCAGTCACACTTCCACACTAATACTGCCAATGGCTACCCTGGTACTGCTTACAGCAGTTGGCAGCATTTGGCCTAGCGAAGAGTAGAGCGCATTGGAGGTTGACTGGGCCAGCGTGCGGTCCAGTTTACCCATATCTTCTTCTGCCTTCTTAAGCTCACGGCGAGCGTCTTTATCCTCTTCACTCAGGCGAATCTTCAGCTCGTTGATGGCTTCCTGAAGCTCTTTTTTGGCATCGATCAAAATGCCGCGCAGGGCATGCTCGCTGGCGCTGATGTCCTGAGAGCGACGAGTTTCTTGCGGCTGTGAAGTAGCGAGCGCTGTGGATTCGTTTGGCGCGCTCTCGGCCAAAGGGGTTAAATCCTGCGCCTGCTCTTTCTGCTCGTCATCCTCATGGGTAGACACGGCCGCTTCAGCGTTGGCAAGTGTTGTGTTTGCCGCCTGGGCGTCTGCTTCGGCATTCGCTCCGTCATTTTCCGCGCTATCTGCGGAAGATGTTGAGGGAACGCTGCCTGCTGGCTGGGCACTCGTTACTGTGGCTGTTACAGAAGGGGTAGCGTTACCGCCGCCACTATCACTTAACTGTCGCGCTGCCACGCCCAGCTCGCGAGCAATGCTTTTAAGCTCCTTGGCCATGGATTTAAGCTGTTCTGGCGATGCAAAGCGCATCATCGCTTTAAGCGTTTCCAGCCGCTGCTTTAAAAAGCCGGCTTTCTGCGAAGCACTCTGCATCGCTGACTCTTTAGGGCTGGGCAGGGCCGCCAACTGCTCAAACGCCTCTTTCTGCTTTTTTAGGCGTTTGGTAAATGCATCGTCAGCGTCTGGTGTTGCAGTCATCGGGCTCTTCTGACTTGCCACCCGAGACACCACTGGGGCGGGCGACGACTCGCGCCGAGAATCCATCATAATAAAGCTGGAAAATCCGATTTTCATGGCCGATCCCTCATTTTTATTAATAGAAATTATCGGCTATTGCGAATCTAACTTTAGTAAGATCGACTATTAATAGTTTTTTCCACCGTTAGGCATAAGAGGCATTTGGATAAAGATGACTTATGTGAGTCCTGTCACTCTTACCGCGCATGGTATAAAGCTTGAGCCACTAGCGCACGAACATGAAGCTGGCCTGAGCGCTGCCGCCGCCGATGGTGAGCTGTGGAATCTGCGAGTCACCTCAGTGCCTACGCCCGCTGAGACAAGAGGCTTTATTGATACCGCATTGAAGAGTCGTGAGGAAGGCCACCGCTTCGCCTTTGCCGTCATCGACGAGGCCAGCGGTATAGTGCTGGGTACTACGAGTTATCACGACATCTTACCCGATGAAAACCGAGTAGAAATTGGCCACACCTGGTATGCCAAACGCGCGCAGCGCACCCATATCAATACCACCTGCAAACTGCTGCTGTTAGAACATGCGTTCGATACGTTGGGTTGTAATGTGGTTGGCTGGCGCACCGACAACTTCAACTATGCAAGCCAACGTGCTATTGAGCGCCTGGGGGCTAAAAAGGATGGTGTTATCCGCGGCCACAAGTTGCGTTGTGATGGCACCATTCGTGACACGGTGATGTATAGCCTGCACAAGGGAGAGTGGTCAGAAGTACGCGCGCATCTTAACTATTTATTAGACCAGCCACGTAGCTAATCTATAGGGCGCTGGCTTGACTGCACACTCATGAACTTGCAAATATTCTTGGTCGAGTTATTGATGGAAGCATCAAAACCAATGCAGCGTGACGAGACGCTTTCGGCATTCATCCGAAAATCATATTGGAGTACATTGCAAAAAATTGGGTTTTGACGCTTTTAGCAAGTGCAGCTGGGATTGGCTCAGCTATATACAGTATATTTTTCTAACAAGTACATGTTGTTGGACTAGTTTTTCACTGCGCTCCAAACCAGCCTCAGATGCGTGCGTTATGCCATGTTTACATTAAGCTTCCAGTGATCGATTTAGGCGGTATAAAAATGCAAATTGCCAGATTGATAGCAGTGGAGAGTGACCTAGATTTCGTTTGGAGTGCCTATTCAAACGCCTACCAAGAGGTGGTCGAGTGCCAGTTTGGCGCTTGGGAAGGTAAGCTTCAAAGGTCAGCTTTTGACGAAAAATGGCACCAAGGTGGTTTTGAAGTCTTACAGCTAAACGGCACATCAGTAGGTGCAGTTTGGGTAACAAACGAAGGGGCGTTTCTTCAGCTGCGAGAGATATTTCTTGCTCCTGAAAATCAGGGGCGGGGGATTGGATCGCAAGTTGTGCGTCAGGAATTGGAAAAGGCACAAGCGGTAGGCATGTCTTTGCGGCTTCGGGTCTTGAAGCAGAGCCGTGCCATTGCGTTATACGAACGGCTGGGTTTTACAAGATGTGGTGAGACACAAGATCAATACTGGATGGAAGCTATCTAGCTAGCAATTACAGCCTTTGCGAGATCAACGCTGCCTATTCAAAAAAGTCCCGGCTATTTATTCAGCCAGGACGTTTGCTCACTTCTTATTTCAGCTTCTAAAGCCTCCTAACCTTTTTTCTTACCCGCCTTTTTACTGTCTTCGGCTTGACCATTCTCCTCCGCAACACCACTCGGAAAATGAGCCCGTACCAGCTCCAAAAGCCCCTGCGTCGAGGCATCAAAATCTGCGGCATTGGTGTCAATACGTTCGCTGATTTCACCGGCGATGCGCTTACCAAGCTGCACGCCCCACTGATCGAACGAGTTGATGTTCCAGATCACGCCCTGCACGAACACCTTGTGCTCATAAAGCGCGATCAGTGCGCCCAGGTTTTTCGGGTTTAGCTCATCCAGCAGCAGTGTGCTTGACGGGCGGTTGCCGGGGCAGCTGTAAGGGTCGTGTTGGCTGAGTTCTTTACTGTCGCCTTGGCTGCCTTCCATGAAGGCGTTGGCCTGGGCGAGCATGTTGGTAAGTAGGGCGAAGTGGTGGTCTTCCACGCCGGGTTCGGGTTTGAGCGAGGCGATGAAATCAATCGGCACGTAACGCGTACCCTGGTGCAATAGCTGGAAGAAGGCGTGCTGGCCGTTGGAGCCGGTTTGGCCCCACACGATCGGGCCGGTCTTATAGTTGACCGGATGGCCGAAGATATCCACCGATTTGCCGTTGGATTCCATATCCAACTGCTGCAAGAACGATGGCAGCTGATTGAGCGCCTGATCGTAGGGCACGATGGCCTGGGTTTCGGCGCCGATGAAATTGATGTACCAGATACCGATTAACGCCATCAGTACCGGCATGTTCTGGGAGAAGGGCGCCTCGATAAAGTGGCGGTCCATCTCGTGGGCGCCTTCCAGCAGCTCGATGAAGCCCTCGAAACCGATGGAGAGCGCAATCGGCAGGCCGATCGATGACCACATGGAGTAGCGCCCGCCCACCCAGGCCCAGAACTCGAACACGTTCTCCTCGCGAATGCCGAATTCCATAGCGGCCTTGCGGTTGGTGGAGGCGGCCACAAAGTGGGCGCCTACATCGGCATCGTCACCGGCGTTTTCTACAAACCAGCGCCGTGCCGTCTTGGCATTTAACAGCGTTTCCTGGGTGGAGAACGTCTTGGTCGAGACGATAAACAGCGTGGTGGCCGGATCCAGGCGCGACAGCACCTTCTGGATATGGGTGCCGTCGACGTTGGAGACGAAGTGGAAGTGCAGTTCCGGGTGGCGGTATTTCAGCAGCGCGCGCACCGCCATGTTGGGCCCTAGGTCCGAGCCGCCGATGCCGATATTCACCACGTCCTTAATGCGCTCGCCGCTGTAGCCTTTCCACTCACCGCTGCGCACCGCCTCGGAAAACGCCTTGATTTGCTCGCGAGTGCGGGTGATTTCTGGCATCACGTCGTCGCCATCCACGTACACCGGCTCATCGCCCAGATTCCTTAACGCCGTGTGCAGTACCGGGCGGTTCTCGGTGACATTGATGATATCGCCGGAGAACATCTGCGCGCGGCGCTGGACCAGCGCGGAGTGGTCGGCAAGTTCGATCAGCTTGGCCAGCACCTCGTCGGACACCTGGTGCTTGGAGTAGTCCAGAAACAGCCCGCCCACCCGTAGGCTCATCTTCTTGAAGCGCTGCGGGTCGGCGGTGAAGTAGTCACGAATACGGTCGTTGTGGGTCTTGTCGCGCAGACGTTCGAGGGTCTGCCAGGTGACGCTTCGGGTGAGCTGGAACATGAGGTGAAATTTCCTTGTCGATGAGGCAGTTGGAGCTTGGCGCCTTTACTCTGTTTATTGTGTAAAAATACTACATAAAGCGCCTCCAGGAACAACCGCTGGGCATAAAAAAAGCGCCTTCAACGTAATAAAACGGTGCGGAAGGCGCTTTCTGGGTTGGCGGGTATCACGCCGGCGTTCGTGTCAGCTGGTCACGGCCACCTGGGTCGCGCCGCGCTTGATGAAGGCGTAGCTCAGGCCGGTAATCAGCGAGCCGGCCACGATCGCACCCAGGTAGAGCAGCGCCGGGGTGATCGCATTGGGAATTAACAGCACGAAGATACCACCGTGGGGGGCCATCAGCTTCGCACCTACCAGCATGGAGAGCGCGCCAGTAACCGCTCCGCCGGCGATGCAGCAGGGAATAACGCGCAGCGGATCTTTTGCCGCAAACGGAATGGCGCCTTCACTGATAAAACACAGGCCCAGGACAAACGAGGCTTTGCCCGCTTCGCGCTCGGGTTGAGAGTACTTATAGCGCGCGGCAAAGCTTGCGATACCCATGCCGATGGCGGGCACCATGCCTGCGGCCATGATCGCGGCCATAGGGCCGTAGGTTTCTGACGCCAGCAGACCCACACCAAAGGTGTACGCCGCTTTATTGATTGGGCCGCCTAGGTCAAAGCACATCATGGCACCCAGTAGAATGCCCAGCAGAACGGCGTTGGTGGAATCCATCGAGGCCAGGAAGCTGGTCAGCGCGCTCAACAACGCCGCCACCGGCTCGCCCACCACGTAGATCATTACAAGCCCGGTGACCAGGCTTGCGATCAGCGGGATGATCAGGATCGGCTTGAGGGACTCGACACTCGAGGGCAGCTTCACATGACGCGCGATGGCCAGCGCAACGTACCCCGCCAGAAAGCCCGCTAGAATACCGCCTATAAACCCGGAGCCAATATTGGCGGCCAGCATGCCGCCGATCATGCCTGGCGCGATACCCGGGCGGTCGGCAATCGAGTAGGCGATGTAGCCCGCCAGTACCGGAATCATCAGCGCGAAGGCGGTGCCGCCACCAATCTGCATAAGCGCCGCGGCCAGCGTGCCTTCCTGTTCAAACGCTTCAATACCGAACATGAACGAAAGGGCAATCAGCAGGCCACCCGCCACGACCATGGGCAGCATGAATGACACGCCGGTGAGCAGGTGCTTATATACGCCTTTCTCTTTGAGACCTTTGCTTTCACTAGAGGATGCGCTGCTACCGGCACTTTCTACGCTGGCCTGGGCCAGGGCGTTTTCAATGGTGGCTTGAGATTTTTTCAGCGCCGTGCCGGTAGAAGTCCGGTAAACGCGCTTGCCCGCAAAACGGGTGGGGTCTACTTCGATATCGCAGGCCAGAATTACCACGTCAGCGGCGGCAATTTCGTCATCAGTCAGCTTGTCCTGCGCGCCCACCGAGCCTTGAGTCTCCACACGGATTGAGTGGCCTAGCGCTTTGCCTGCCTCGGCCAGCGCTTCGGCGGCCATAAAGGTGTGAGCCACGCCAGTGGGGCAGGCGGTTACCGCGACAATACGCTGCCCGCCTTTGGCAGTAGAGGTAGCGGTTACCGGGGCTGTTTCCGGCGGTGTATAAAGGGGCGCTTCACGCTTGGCGGTAGCTAGAAACGCTTCGGGGTCGGGCAGCGCCTGGGTAATAGGAGCTTGATACAGGCGTTTGCCGGTGAAGCGTTCAGGGGCTGGCACCTGCTCGCCGGCGACCACGATTAAATCGGCATGGGCAATTTGCTCGGCGCTGGCGGACTCAACCGGCGCCAGTTCGCTGTGCATTTCCACATGAACCTGCCAGCCCTGGCGCTTTGCCGCCTGTTCCAGGCGTTTGGCGGCAAGAAAGGTAGTAGCCATGCCGCTGGGGCAGGTGGTAATTAGAATAACGTTCATCAAAGGGCTCCCTCGGTGTGGCTTGTGTGCAGGTGCCGTACCCGAGTACGTTCTAAGAGTAAGGAGAAGTCGTCAGCCTGGGCCGTGCCCACGCCAACATGACGGACGGATTCGGCGGAGAGGGCCGTGGCAAAACGCAAGGTTTCTTCTTCGCCCTGGTGGCTGAGCAAACCGTGCAGCATGCCCGCCACAAAGGTGTCGCCAGCGCCCACGGTGTTGACTGCTTGAACGCTGGGAGGTATTGCCTGCCAGGCTCCGCGTGCGTTAACCCAGATGACGCCCTCGGCCCCAGCAGAAAGTAATGCCTGCCCTATACCTGCTTGATTAAGCCGTGTGGTGGCGTTAACCCGGCTTGCGTGGCTCTCAAGCGTGCTACCGGCCCAGTCGGCGAGTTCGAGTTCGTTAGGTTTGACCGCCTCGGGGGCTATCTCAATAGCGCGTAGCAAGGCCTCACCACTGGTATCGACCCAAAGCGGTATACCGGTCGCTTTCAAGCGGGTTAAAAGCTCACCAAACGTTGCCAGGCTCAGGCCAGGGGGCAGGCTTCCGGCGACCAGAATGGCGTCTGCCGAGGTGTCGTTTAGCTGCTGTTCAATGGCGCCGAGCAGAATGCCCACTTGCTCTGCATCGACTCCAATGCCTGGGCCGTTGATGTCCGTCACCCGGCCGCTCTTTTCTGCCAGCTTGGCATTGATGCGCGTTTCTCCTGGCACGCGGACAAATGCATCCGTCACGCCCATGTGCTTGAACGCGAGCTGGAAGGGGCCATCGTTATCACGGCCCAAAAAGCCACTTACCACGACATCATGGCCGAGTGTGGCCAGTACCCGCGCGACGTTAACGCCTTTTCCAGCAGCTTCAAGCTGGGCGTGTTTGGGGCGGTTAACCGCCCCCAAGGCTAACTCTTCAAGCTCAAATGCCAGATCCAATGCGGGGTTCAGGGTGATGCATATCACGCGAGCCATTAGCGTGCCTCCAGCGCATCACGCACGCCGTCGCTGGTGGCCTGACGCAGTGCCAGTTGGGCACTTGCCTGAGCCTCACTCAAATCGAACTCACGCAGGCGCGCCTTCACCAATGGGATCTGACGCGCACTGACGGAAAGCTCATCGACACCCAGGCCCACCAGCACCGGGATAGCCGCGGTATCAGAAGCTAGCTCGCCACATACACCTACCCATTTACCTTGGGCGTGGGCGGCGTCAACGGTCATCTGAATCAAGCGCAGGACCGCCGGGTGCAGGCCGTCAGCCTGGGCGGATAGCTCCGGATGGCCGCGGTCGATCGCCAAGGTGTACTGGGTGAGATCGTTGGTACCGACCGAGAAGAAATCCACCTCGGCGGCAAGCGTGGGGGCCAGCAGGGCGCTGGAGGGGATCTCGATCATCACACCAAGCTGCACGTCGCTTGCACGTTCGCCTGTGGGTATTTCAGTCAGCAGGCGATCAAAGATTGCCTTGGCGGCACGGAACTCGGCCACGTCCTTGACCATGGGTAGCATGATACGCAGGGGGCGCGGCATATCTTCAGAACCCGCTACCGGAGCTGCCGCCATCAGCAGGGCGCGCAGCTGGGTTTCAAGTACCTCGGGTTCGGTCAACGCCAGGCGAATACCGCGCAGACCCAGGAATGGGTTGTCCTCCTGGGGCACCGGCCAGTAGGGAAGCGGCTTGTCGCCTCCCACATCCAGAGTGCGAGCCACCAGCGGGCGCCCGTTTAATGCATCGATTGCCTGGCGATACTCGGCGGTTTGCGTGGCAAGGTCCGGCGCGCTTGAATGTGCCATAAACAGGAACTCGGTGCGCAGCAGGCCGACGCCTTCAGCGCCGCGCTCCACGGCGTCTTCTGCATGGGCGGTGTTACCCAGGTTAGCCGCGACTTCAACGCGATGGCCGTCACGGGTCTGGGCCGTTTCAAAGCGTTGCTCCCAGGCATCGGCTTCGCGCTCTCGCAGATCGAGCAGGTTCTGTTCGGCGCGGCGTAGGCGCTCCTCTGAAGGTGAGGGAATCACTCGTCCTCGCTCGCCGTCCAGGATCATCATGCTGGTATTGGTCAGCGCCATGACCGCTTTGCCTGCGCCTACTACCGCGGGGATACCCAGCGCACGGGCCAGAATGGCGCTATGGGCCGTGGCGCCGCCGCGCTCGGTCAGCAGGCCGCGTACGCGTGAGGTATCCAGGCGGGCAACGTCAGAAGGGCCGATATCATCCATCACCAGAATGTAGGGGTGGTCGGGCGGCTCGGGCAGTTGGATATCGCATAGAATACTCAGCACCCGGCGGCCTACATCGCGCAGGTCGGCGGCGCGCTCGGCGAGCAGGCGGTCAGCCAGCATTTCCTGGGCGTGGGCGGCGGTTTCAATGGCATCCCACCAAGCGGCTTCTGCCGTGCGGCCTTCGCGAATGGCGTCTTCGGCGGCGCGGTGAAGCTCGGGGTCGTCCAGCATCTCTTCATGCATGGAGAGAATATCGGCAACTTCGCCGCCAGCGGCATTGCGCACCAAGGCTTCCAACTGAGCAATACCTTCCTGAACCGCATTGTGCAGTCGGGTCAGCTCGCGGTCCGGGTTAGCGGCGTGCTCAGGGTAATCAAAATGCTGGGGGCGAATCACAAACACCGGCCCAATCGCCAGACCTGGCGAAGCCGCAATGGCAGTATGCGGCGTATCCGCTGCCAGCGGTTCAACGGCGGGTTCCTGATGTGTGTGCTGGGGCGTCAGGCGTTCGCGGCCACTGTCGAAGGGTGTTACCTTCTCGCCAAGGCCGTTTTCAATGGCGCGGGCTACTGCTGCAAGTGCCTGCGGGGCTTCGCTGCCTTCGGCGGAAAGTACCAGCCACTGGCCGCGCCGTGCGCCCAGGCCAATTACCTTGGTCAGGCTTGCCGCTGAAACGCTCGCCGGGCTGCCTTCCTCCAGGCGCACGTTCACCGGGACTGCCTGGGCGCGCGCTACCTGCACCAACTGCTTGGCCGGGCGAGCGTGCAGGCCGTGGGGGTTTAGCACGCGTACGCGCAGGGTATGCGTATTGGCGGTTTCGCCCGCTAATTGAGCCAGCACCTGCGAAGTAGAAGCCTCCAGCAGCGCCTGGCTATGGGTATTTTCAAGCACGGCCTGAAGCTGTTCCAGCAGTGGGCGGTGATAGTCGCCTTGGGCGGCAAGGCAGAACAGTGCGTGTAGCGCATGGCCGTTTTCAGTGAGGTGCGAATCAGCCGGGGTGGCAATACCCAGCGCCGGTTGTCCGACTCCGCTGGCGCTGCTGGCAAGCCAGAAGCCATCGCCTAGCCACACCGGCGGTTGTTCAGCAATATCGGCAATAAAACGGTTATCCACGCAGCCGCTCTGGCGCAAGCGGGCAGCGGCAGCCACGGCCAGTTCCTGAACGCTCTGGGCGGGAAACTGCAGGCACAGGGTGTCGCTATCAAGCTTAGGCGTGGGAACGGACTTGGAGAGCAGGCGGGCAACCTCTTCAGCTGAGCCTGCCGCCGCCAGCGCTTTTGCCACGCCGTCACGGTCGAGTACGTGAGTCAGCGCGCGCAGGATATCCAAGTGCTCGTCATTTTGCGCCGCAATGGTCACCAGCACGTAAACGCGATGCCCATCGTGCCAGTCAACGCCTTTAGGAAACTGTAGCACCCGAACGCCGGTACGTTTAACGTGCTGGCGACTTTCCGGTGTGCCATGGGGAATGGCAATAGCATTACCCAAGTAAGTAGATGACTGCGCTTCACGGGCATGCAAGCCGTCGCGGTAGGCTGAGTCGACCAGCCCCGCGTCAGCCAGCACCCGGGCGGCCTCATCCAGTGCCGCTTGCCAGCTGTCGGCATGGCGATTCAGCAAGATGTCATTAGGGCCGAGTGTAAGCATGCATTTCTCCTGTAAAGACGAGTCCGGTAGCGACTCGACCGCGACGCAAGCGTGCGTTGGCGCATCGAGTTTTCGGATTGAACGATGCCTGTGGTTTATGATGATATGCTGAAACGATTCAGCAAAGGGTACAAGGGGTGTGTTTTTAGACTTTGGTGGGGGTGTAGTCAAGGCGCTGTTACACTTCGCAGGCTTATATGAGGAAAAATCATGACATTAGCTGATATTGCCCGGCTTGCTGGCGTTTCGCGCACCACGGCCAGCTATGTCATCAACGGGCAGGCGGAACAGCGTCGTATCAGTGCGGCCACGATTGAAAAGGTGATGGCCGTTGTTCGCCAGCACCAATACCAGATCGACCCTCAGGCAGCGGCGCTGCGCCGGGGGGCAAGTCGCTTGTTGGGGTTAATTGTTCCTGATCTGGAAAATATCAGCTATGCTCGCCTGGCCAAACGCCTGGAGCGTGGCGCTCGAGAGCAAGGCTATCGGCTGCTGATTGTAAGCTCAGATGACTGCGCACAAAGCGAGCGCGCCCTGGCGTTAGCCCTGCGTGCCCAACGCTGCGAGGTGCTGATTACTGCCAGCTGCCTGTCTGATGACGACCCGTTTTACGTGGATTTAGCCAACGACGGTTGGGCCATAGTGGGCGTGGACCGAGGGCTTGATCGCCAGTATTTTGTTAGTGTAGTCAGCGATGATTACGACGCCGCCGAAAAGTTAACGCGCTCGGTGCTTAACGAAAACACTCGGCGGGTCGCCTGGTTGGATGCTATGCCGGGGCTTTCGATTAGCCGTGAACGCCGAGCCGGTTTTAAGGCCGCCTTGAAAGAGCAGGGCATTGAAGCGGTCTGTTTGAGCGCAGAGCGCTACGAGCGCAGTGAGGCAATGGCGCTTGCGCAGCAGTTACTTGACGAACCCGAGGATGTGGATGCGCTGGTGACGGCTTCGTATACCTTGATGGAAGGCGTCTTCGATGCGTTTTTAGAGCGCGGCGGGCTTTCCAAACATATCCGGCTGGCCACCTTTGGCGATCATCGCCTGCTGGATTTTTTGCCCGAGCCAGTCAATTCGGTACTTCAGGATTATGACCAGATTGCGGCGTTAACGCTAAATAGCGTTTTAGAAGCTGCCCAAGGCAGTCGTAGCGTCGGGCAGCGGGTCGTCAAACGGCATCTTTTCAAGCGGGCTTAAAGTCCGCTTAAGCGAAAACATTAAGCGCGGGCGCTGGCCCAGGCGTTGGCGTCAGGTATCGACATATCGTAGCTTTCGCTTAAATAGGGCGAAGACAGCATAAAGTCGGCACTCGCTGCGTTGCAGGCTACCGGTACGTTCCACAGCGCGGCAAGGCGTAGCAGCGCTTTGACATCGGGGTCGTGAGGCTGCGGAGCGAACGGGTCCCAGAAGAACACCAGCATGTCGAGCCTCTGCTCGGCGATGCGTGCCCCAATCTGCTGGTCGCCGCCCAGTGGCCCGCTCATTAATCCTTCAACCGTTAGACCTAATTGATCGGTTAAGCGTGCGGCCGTGGTGCCCGTACCCATCAGCTGATGCTGACACAGCGTATCCTGCCAGCGTGCGGCCCACTCCAAAAGCTCCTCTTTTTTACCGTCATGAGCAATCAGTGCAATACGCTTTTGAGCGGGTAGGGTACGCAGTGCCTGGCGAGGCGGTCGGGCATCGTTCATTGATTACTCTCCTAAGGTTTCCGGCTCGATGGCGATAATCTTCATGGTATTGGTGCCGCCATGGGCATTCATATGGTCGCCGCGAGTAAGAATGATATGTCCGCCGGGGCGTGCCAATCCATAAGCTTTAAGCAATTTTAGCGCTTCCTGGTTTACCTCGGTGGGTTCCATCTGCGTGGTATCGAAGGGAAGTGAAACCACACCACGATAAAGTGCCATGCGTCGCTGGGCAACGGGGCTATGGGCCAGGCCGACAATCGGTAAACCTGAACGAATGCGCGAGGCGATAAGCGGCGTATAACCGGTGGAGGTCATGCAGGCAATCGCGCTGACGCCGGTTAAATGGTTGGCGGCGTACATAGCCGAAAGGGCGATGGTTTCATCCATGCGCTCAAAACCTTCATGCATGCGGTGACCGGACGACTGCGCCAGCCGCTCGCGCTCGGCGCCCAGGCAAACCCGGTCCATGGCTTCAACGGTTTCTACCGGAAACTCACCAGCGGCGGTTTCTGCGGAAAGCATGACGGCGTCGGTGGCATCCAGCACGGCGTTGGCCACATCGAACACCTCGGCACGGGTCGGCAGCGGCGACTCGATCATCGACTCCATCATTTGGGTCGCGGTAATCACTGCGCGGTTAAGCGTACGGGCATGCTTGATGATGCGCTTTTGGGTGCCAATCAGCGCTTCATCGCCTATTTCTACGCCCAGGTCACCACGGGCCACCATTACTGCTTCTGAGGCGATGATAATTCCATCCAGCGTTTCGTCATCCGCAACCGCTTCGGCACGCTCCAGCTTGGCAACCAGGCCAATTTCCTTACCTTCTTCGCCAAGCAATGCACGTGCTTCCTGCATATCGGCCGCCGAGCGCGGAAAGGAAACCGCTAAATAATCCACGCCGATTTCCACGGCGGTTTTTAAATCGGCTCGATCCTTGTCGGTCAAGGCCGGGGCGGAAAGGCCGCCGCCTTGCTTATTGATGCCCTTATTATTGGAGAGTTTGCCACCCACATGCACATTGGTGTGTATTTCCTGGCCTGCAATGGACGTCACATCCAATACCACGCGACCATCATCCAGCAGCAAACGGTCGCCGGGGGAGACATCATCAATCAGTGCCGGGTAGTCGCAGCCTACGCGTTCGCTATTGCCAGCATGGGTGTCGAGCGCCATATCCAGAATAAACGGCTGCCCCGCTTCTAAATGAATAGGGCCTTCGGCAAAGCGAGCGATGCGGATTTTGGGGCCCTGCAAATCGCCTAACGCGGCAACGCATTTGCCTAAGCGCTGCGCAATATCGCGAACGTCCTGCAGGCGGCGGCGATGATCGTCAGGCGAGCCGTGAGAAAAGTTAAGGCGAACTACGTCGACCCCCGCTTTGATCATCGCTTCAAGCACGCCTGGGCGGTCGCTGGCAGGACCTAATGTGGCAACTATCTTGGTACGACGAAGCGGCATAGGTGAGTTCGATGAATTCATGACGGGTTCTCCTTAAATATTGCTAATAAATCGTAAAAACCAGCGTTGTCAGGGATCAGAATATTGATGCAATTGTCATGATGAAGGTATAGACGGCCTCGGTTATAATATAGTAATTTTACTACATATGAATGGTTAAGTAGTTGCGAAATAACCGGTTTCAGCCATTTTTGAGCCTTTAAGGCGTCATTAAAGTGTCTTTTTGGTAATTTTTTTACCGAAATGAAGCCGTTCACCACTGAGCGTGAGGTGTCAGTATGACTATCAGAGTTGCTATTAACGGGTTTGGCCGGATCGGTCGTAACGTACTTCGAGCGCTTTATGAAAACCGCTACCGCGAGCAGATTCAGGTGGTGGCGATTAATGATCTTGGCGACCCGTCGTTAAATTCACATCTACTGCGCCACGACACCGTGCATGGGCATTTTCCCTTCACTGTAGAGCACGATGCGGAAAGTATCAGTGTCGATGGTGACCGCATTGCTATCTCGTCAGAACGCGATCCTGCCAAGCTTCCCTGGGCCTCCATGAATATCGATCTGGTCATGGAGTGCACGGGGCTGTTTACCAAGCGCGAGGCCGCCGCCAAGCATCTGGAAGCGGGCGCCAGCCGGGTGTTGATTTCAGCGCCCAGCTCTGATGCTGACGCGACGATTGTCTACGGGGTGAATGACAGCGTGCTGACTGCCGAACACAAGGTGGTATCCAACGCATCCTGCACAACCAACTGCCTGGCGCCAGTGGCTAAAGCGTTAAACGATACGGTGGGTATCGAAAACGGTTTGATGACCACAGTTCACGCCTACACCAATGATCAGAATCTGTCAGACGTTTATCACTCAGATCCGTACCGCGCACGTAGCGCGACGCACTCCATGATCCCGACCAAAACCGGGGCCGCCGCCGCGGTTGGATTGGTACTGCCCGAGCTTGAAGGCAAGCTGGATGGGTTGGCGGTACGTGTGCCGGTAATCAACGTGTCGTTAGTGGACCTGACTTTTACCGCAGGCCGTGACACCAGCAAGGAAGAGATCAATCAGATCATCGAAAAAGCGGCCGCCAATTCGAGCGTGCTGGCGGTGAATGCTCAGCCACTGGTGTCTATCGACTTCAACCATGACGCACATTCATCGACATTTGATGCTAACCATACGCGTGTGAACGGGCGCCTGGTTAAAGTGATGGCGTGGTACGACAACGAGTGGGGCTTCTCCAACCGCATGCTGGATACGGCGATCGCCATGCAGACAACCGCTGAGTAAGCGTTTAGCGTTCGATTAGCTGTATTCTCAGCGCTGTTAGAAGGGCCGTTTACGCAACGGCCCTTTTGTTTTTTAGCGTAATTACAAAAATTTTAAAAAGACTGCATCCAAAACGTCTCCTCGCGTGTATTCCCTATACAGCCACTATTTACGGTGGTTGATAATAATCCTTAAGGAGACTGAATATGACCATTAAACATCTAACGCGTACCGCACTAGGTGCAGCTCTGATCGCATCCTTCAGTCATGCCGCTCTGGCCGAAACGCCAGCGGATGTCCAAGTACCGGACGGCAACACCGTTGCGCTCGAAACCGTAGGGGTCGGCGCAATTACCTATATGTGTGAAACCAATGATTCTGGTGATATGGCGTGGGTTTTCAAAGGTCCTCATGCCGCGCTAAATGATAACGATGGCAGTCAGGTAGGCAGCTACTACGGCCCCCCGGCTACTTGGGAGGCGCTGGACGGTTCTAAAATCACCGGTACCCAGTTAGCGACCGCACCCAACGGTGACGGCAACATTCCCCTTCAATTGGTAGAAGCCAACCCTGCTGAAGGTGAAGGTGCAATGACAGGCGTTAGCTACATTCAACGCTTGAATACCGAGGGCGGTGTAGCGCCGGACGTTACCTGTGATAGCGATCATGACGGTGCTACTGCGGTGGTGACCTATCAGGCTGACTATATTTTCTGGACAGCTGAATAAGCTCCAAGTATTAATTTAAGTTACGCTAGGGGCTCGTGTGCAGTGCCCCTAGCGGCTATGCTGTCTGGACGCGTTAAACGGTATCGACGCCTAGCCAGGGAGCCAGGGTGTGACAAACGAAGGTGTGACAAACGAAGGTGTGAAAAACGTCGATGTGACAGACGTAGCCAACGAATTTGACCATGCCGCCGTGCTTGAACGCTGCGCTCGCGGCGACCATGACGCCCTGCATCAGCTCTACTTGCAAGAGGGTAGTGTCTTGCTAGGGGTCGTGATTCGAATCGTGAAAGATCGCGGCATGGCGGAAGATATTGTGCATGATGCCTGTCTAAATATTTGGCAGCGAGCCGCCAGTTTTGACCCTTCCAAAGGCTCGGCACGCACCTGGATTTTCAGCGTCGCCCGCCATCTTGCCCTTAACGCGATTCGCTACCGTGATCGTGAAATCAATATCGATCACAGCGACCCTGCCGAATTCGAGCATGATGAAACGTTTCAGCATGCCTTACGTGTCGATGAGGCTTTTGACTGGCAAACGGGCCAGCGTATGGACACCTGCCTTCAAGAGCTAGAAACAGAACGACGCAACTGCGTACTTCACGCCTACGTGGATGGCCTTAGTCATGCGGAAATAGCCGCGCATACAGGCGCGCCGCTAGGCACCGTGAAAGCCTGGATAAAGCGCAGCCTGCTACGTTTACGGGAGTGTATGGCATGAGTGGCGTTGATAAGCATGAAGATGTCCATACGCTGGCCGGTGAGTACGTACTTGGCACGTTATCACTCAGCGAGCGCCAGCCTGTAGAAGAGCGGCTGACGCACGATGAAGCGTTACAACAAGCAGTCATGGCTTGGGAAGAGCGTTTTTTACCCTATTCGGCGCTTGCCGAGCCGATGCCTCCTTCTGATTACCTATGGCCGCGTATAAAGCGCAGCTTGAAAACTCAGGCGCCCGTTCATCACACACCTGTTGCGCAGACTGCAAAAAATCGGCCTGCGCGCCCGCGGCTACTTAATAGCCTGCCGGCATGGCGTGGTGCCGCAGGACTTGGGCTTGCGGCTGCCTTGGTGATGGGGATTCTTCTAGCTAAAGACTCGCCGGTGCCCGCCACGCCTGAATATATGGTGGTGCTTCTAGCGCCACAAACACAGTCGGCAGGTTGGGTCGTGCAAGCCTCAACCCGACAGCGCATTCAATTGATACCGCTGGGTACCTTTGAAGTGCCAGAGGGTAAGGCACTTGAGTTCTGGACAAAAGCGGACGACTGGCAGGCGCCGGTATCGCTTGGGCTGGTGGAGCCAGGCAGGCCCATCCACGTCAATCTGGATGAGCTGCCACCCCTTCAAGACAATCAGCTGTTTGAGCTGACGCTTGAAGAGGAAACCGGCTCGGCAACCGGCTTGCCTACCGGGCCCATCGAGTTTATCGGTAGGGCGGTAGAAATTTAGCGAACGTTTGCGCGAACAGGTCTGGCGTCAATTCTAAACGGGGGCGCTATGCTCGCAACCTTTGGCGATGTTCCCGCTATAGGTTGCCTGGGCCTCCCCACATTCCAGATAACAAACTATAAAAGAAGCTCAAACCAGCCTGTAGTAGGCGTTTCGCATTGCAGACGCAGCGATTGTTGAACACGAAGGCACACTTTCTAATATGTTCAGATATAACTCTTTTGCTGCGGTAAAGCCTTGGTGTTAATAGCTACGTGGGCAATTTGCTTTCAAAGAAATGTCATGAAGGCGCGTTAAAGCACAGGTTAACCTGTTAGGCGCTCAATGATCAGGCTCATCGCCATTGTCTGAAATACTAATATCAATGTGAGAAGCCAAATTCATTGAGATGGGGTGGTCGGAGGCCTGGCCAAAACGTAGAGTGAATACAAATACTGGGTAATAAAGCTTCCACACTTACCTATGACTGTTTTTGTAGTAAAATTACATTTAATATTGCATTTTAGGCCGCTATTTAGGTAGGTTTTAGGTAATCTAACTACCAAAATGGCTTGGCGATACATAGGAGCAGAGATGAGCAAGTCATATGCCTCTCCAGGCGCCCCGTTAGGTGGACGTGATCATGCCATTGATTTGGCGCTGTTTGGAGCATTGGGCGACCTTGCCATGCGCAAGCTGTTTCCTGCTTTGTACCACCTTGATCGCGAAGGCTTGATGCCGGAAAGCACGCGTATTCTGGGGCTGGCGCGCCAGGAGCACGATGTGACGGCCTTTCGTCAGCTGGTAAGCGGTGCGCTGCGCAAACGGCTGAAAAGCAGCGAGGTCGACGAAGCGAGTTTCGAGCGTTTTCTTGAGCGCCTGGACTATCGCCAGCTCGATTTCACCACCGCGGAAGGGTATGACGCCATCCGCCAATGGCGCGAAGGCGCCGAGCGGCCCATGGTGGTCTATCTTTCTGTTGGCGCGCGCATTTACGGTGATATCTGCCATAACCTTCATGCCAGTGGCAGTCTGGATGACGATACGCGTGTCGTAGTTGAAAAACCCATTGGCTATGACCTCAAGTCCTCCGAGCAGATCAACGATGCGATTGGCGCCGTTTTTCCTGAGTCGCGGGTATACCGGATCGACCACTACCTAGGTAAGGAAACGGTTCAAAACCTGATTGCACTGCGCTTTGCCAATCCGCTGTTTGGCACTCAGTGGAATCAGAACCATATTTCTCACGTGGAAATTACCGTTGCCGAAAAGGTTGGCATTGAAGGCCGCTGGGGCTATTTCGATGAGGCGGGTCAGCTGCGTGACATGGTCCAGAACCATCTTCTGCAGCTACTCTGCCTGATTGCTATGGACCCGCCTTCCAACCTGGATGCCGATGCCATCCGCGACGAAAAGGTCAAGGTACTCAAGGCGCTTAAACCCTTTACCGGTGAGGCCTTGGGCCGCGACGTGGTGCGCGGTCAGTATATTGCCGGTACCAGCGATGGTCAGTCCGTGCCCGGTTATCTAGAGGAAGAGGACGCCAATACCCAGAGCCAGACCGAGACCTTCGTGGCGATGAAGACTGAAGTGTCCAACTGGCGCTGGGCTGGCGTGCCGTTCTACTTGCGTACCGGCAAACGCATGCCTGAAAAGCTCTCGCAGATCGTCATTCACTTTCGCCAGCAGGCGCATTATATCTTTGATCCGGACCAGCGTGGCATTGCCTCCAACAAGCTGATTATTCGTCTGCAGCCGGAGGAGGGGATTGCCCTTCAGGTGCTTACCAAGGATAGCGGCCTGGATAAAGGCATGCGGCTGCGCCCCGGCCCGCTGCACCTGGATTTCAACAGCGCCTTCCCCAAATCGCGTATTCCGGATGCCTATGAACGACTGCTGTTGGAAGTGATGAAAGGGCAGCAGTATCTGTTTGTGCGCCGCGATGAGGTTGAACACGCCTGGCGCTGGTGCGATCAGTTGATCGAAGGCTGGGAGGCGCGCGAGACGCCGCCCCGGCGCTACCCGGCAGGCTCCTGGGGGCCGGTGGCCTCGATTGCCATGATTACCCAGGATGGCCGCAGCTGGTACGAGGATTACTGACATGACACAAGCACGTCAAAAGCTTGCCGAGCAGCTTGCTGAAGCGGTAGCGCAAGCCCTGAGCGAAGATCTGGAACGCCAACAGCGCGCGCTGCTGATCGTCTCCGGTGGCTCTACGCCAGTACCTTTTTTCAAGGCGCTTGCAGCCAAGCCGCTTGCCTGGGAGCGTATCGATATCACCTTGGCAGACGAGCGCTGGGTAGATGAACACAGCAGCGACAGCAACGCCAAGCTGGTGCGGGATAACCTGCTGCAAGGTAACGCGGCGGCCGCGCACTTTGTGTCATTGACCTCAAAAGCATCAACGCCGGAAGAGGGCGTGGCGGAAGTAGCCGAGCGCACGGCATCGCTTGCCTGGCCTGCAAGCGTTGTGATTCTGGGAATGGGCAGTGATGGGCATACGGCATCGCTGTTCCCCGATAGCCAGGAATTGGGGCTGGCACTGGCAACCGATGAAACGTTGGTGGCGGTGCGTACCCCCAGCCAGCCCCAGCCGCGAATCACCTTTTCTGCGGCAAGCCTGCATAAGGCGAACCGACTTATTCTGCATATTACCGGTGATGACAAGCGCACCGTGCTGGCGAACGCGTTGAATGGCGATGATGTTCGACAACTGCCGATACGCGCCTTCCTCTCCTGCCCGCTAGCCATTTACTGGGCGCCTTAACGATCAAACAACACATTATCTGGAGACACCTCATGTCAATCGATAAACAGCTGCCCTCAACGCGTACCGCCGAACTCGACAGTATCTGTCACAAGGCGGAAGTAATTCCGGTCATCACCATTGAGCGTATCGAGGATGCCGTACCGCTGGGCAGAGCCTTAGTGGAAGGTGGTTTAAGCGTACTGGAAATTACCCTGCGCACCGACTGCGCGCTTGAAGCGATCAAGCGTATGAAGAAAGAGCTGACTGGAGCCAGTATCGGGGTTGGCACCGTACTGACCCCGGCCCAGTACCGCCAGGCTGAAGAAGTGGGCGCAGATTTTGTCGTGACGCCGGGCGCGACGGAAGCACTTTACCGCTACGGTATTGAAAGCCCCGTGCCTATGCTGCCCGGTGTTTCAACCGTATCTGAGCTGATGACCGGCTGGCAGTATGGCTATCGCCGTTTCAAGTTCTTCCCGGCAGAGTCCAGCGGCGGCGCCAAGGCGCTTAAAGCGTTTGGCGGCCCGATTCCCGGTGCGCAGTTCTGTCCTACGGGCGGCATTACTGTGGATAACGCCGAATCCTATCTGTCCCTGCCCAACGTCATGTGTGTGGGCGGCTCTTGGCTCACGCCCAGCAAGCTGGTCGAGGCTGAGGACTGGGACGGCATTCGCAAGCTGGCGCAAGAGGTCGCCGAGCGTTTTCATCGTTAAGAGCAGCCATGCATGGCAGTAAGTCTGCCATTGATTACTCGCCGGACAGGTTAAGCCTGTCCGGTTTTTTTATGTTCTAAATCAAGCAAATTGCTAAGACCAAAGGCGGATAACACGTCAAACGCGAGTCTATTAAACTTATTGCTAATATGTCAGACATTTAGGTGCGCTTAGCTTAGAGCGCGCAGATTCCCCTTACAAGATGGAGTAAGCCAATATGCATATGCTGACTCTGGCGTCTTTCCTGTTTTTTACAGGTCTGGTCGCCTTTGTCACGTGGCGGATTACGCACCGTGATGATCACTCAAGCACCAGCGGCTATTTCCTGGCCGGACGCTCGCTTACCTTTCCGCTGATTGCGGGCTCGCTGTTAATGACGAACCTCTCCACCGAGCAGATGGTGGGGCTTAACGGGGCCGCCTTTGCCGATGGTTTGAGCGTGATGGCATGGGAAGTGGTCGCCGTGATTGCGCTTGTGGCTCTTGCGCTGTTTTTCCTGCCGCGCTTTTTGAAAAGCGGTATCGCCACACTACCTCAGCTGCTGGAAATTCGCTTTGATAAAGACACCCAGCTGATTACCAATATTATTTTCCTGATTGCCTACGCAGTGATTTTGTTACCGATCATTCTCTACTCAGGAGCGATAGGCCTTCAGGGAATGCTGGATTTGCCGGGGTTAACTGGCATTCAGTCATCTACCACGCTTTTATGGCTAACGGTGTGGATCGTAGGAATCATTGGCGCGATATACGCCCTGTTTGGCGGGCTACGTACGGTGGCGGTGTCCGACACGCTAAACGGTGTTGGCCTGTTGATTGGCGGCTTTGTAATTGTCTACTTTGGGCTTCAGGCAGTGAGTGGCGGCACCGGCATCATGGAAGGCTGGAGCATTCTTAAAGAGAGCGATCCTGAAAAGCTTAATTCAATTGGCGGCGCTGAACAGCAGGTGCCGTTTTTCACGCTGTTTACCGGGGTGTTTTTAATCAACCTTTTCTACTGGAGCACCAATCAGCAGATCATTCAGCGCACGTTTGCCGCCAAGAACCTGGCCGAAGGCCAGAAGGGCGTGCTGTTGACGGGCCTGTTCAAGCTGTTGGGGCCGCTGTACCTGGTGCTGCCAGGCATCATTGCTTATCACCTTTACGCCGACCAGGGCGTGCGTGCCGATGAAGCCTATGGGCATCTGGTCTTCAATGTGTTGCCGCCTTACTTGACCGGCTTCTTTGCTGCGGTAATGGTCGGGGCGATTCTCTCATCGTTCAATTCGGCGCTTAACAGTACCACCACTATTTTCAGCCTGGGTATCTACAAAGGCGTGCTGAACAAGGATGCAACCGAAGAGCAGGTGGTGAAGTCGGGCAAGGTATTTGGCTGGATCATGGCCGTTATCACCATGATCATCGCACCGTTGCTGGCCGGGCAGGATAGCCTGTTTGGCTATTTACAGAAAATGAACGCGATCTACTTCATTCCCATTCTTGCAGTCGTCATTGTCGGTCTTCTGACCAAGCGTGTACCGCCCATGGCGGCAAAGATCGCGCTGGTTGGCGGCTGTCTGCTGATCGCCGCAGGCTACTTTGTACCCCCGTTTACCCTGCTGCCCCAGGTGATGCACGAGTTCCATTTCGTGGCGTTGGTGTTTGTGCTCCTGGTCGCGGTCATGCTGATTATTGGCAAGCTGCGCCCCCGCGAGACCGATTGGGTGCAGGAGCATACCGGTGACGTTGATCTGACACCCTGGAAAGGGGCAGTACCCGCCGGCATTGCGCTTGTGGTGCTGGTTATCGTTATGTATATAAGCTTCGCCGGTTAAGCACCGTACTGATTCAATAACAAGCCATCAGAAAAGCCCCGTGAGTGAACGCTCATGGGGCTTTCTGGTTTAAAGAGCCGCTATAGGATGCGCTAGGCCAGTCGCAGCGGCGGCTCAGCCAACCCCTTGATACCGGTCTGAACTGAAAAAAGAGAACCTGCGGTGGGCGTTTGGCCCAGCTGCGCGGCGCTTAGCCCTTCTTGGGCCGTGGTGATATACAGCGTCTTAAGGTCAGGCCCTGCAAACACGGGGCAGGAGGGTTGGTTGACCGGCAGTACAACACGCCCGATCACCTGGCCCACAGTGTTTAAGCGAACTACCTCGCCCGCACCCCACAGGGCCAGCCACATACAGCCTTCGCTATCCATTACCGCACCATCCGGGTTGCCCGCATGCTCGGAAAAGTCGGCAAAGTGGTTCGGCTCGCCCACGGGCCAGCCCTGCTCATCCAGTGCCCAACGCATGACCTGACCAGTGGGCGTGTCGGTAAAGTACGCCGTTTTCCCGTCGGCTGAAAAGCACAGCGCATTAGGAATGGTCAGGTGGGTGCGCAGCCTGCAGAGTTCTCCGCGATGCAGCCGGTAAAGGCTGCCTGCCTCAGGTTCGGCCTGTTTACCCATGCTGGAAAGCCATAGGCTGCCGTGGCGGTCAACGCGAGCGTCATTGCTGCGCGTCACTGGGTTGTCTGATTCGAAATCGCAAAGCTTCTCAATATGCCCGCTGTCTGGGTTAAAACGGTTCAATGCATGTTCGCCGACTATCAACAGGTCGCCATCGTCAAGCGGGGCGGCAAGCGAGACCTTCTGGTCAAGCGGATGATGGCCGTGCTTTGCCGTGCCGGGAGAGAGCCAATGCAGGCGTTTGCCTAGAATATCGCACCAGTAAAGCCGCTCGCGGCTGGCGTGCCATTGCGGGCCTTCACCCAATTCGCAGCGTGAATCCACGGCAAGTTCGGCTTGCCACGTGGGAATATTATTCATGCCTGCGCTCCCGCTTCCCAGGCGGCCACTAACGCTTTAGCCTGACGGCCTACTTCAGAAGGCGTCTGGCCCGGTTTGTACAGGGCGCTTCCTAACCCGGCACCATCAACGCCCGCTGCCCGCCAGGCGGTAAAATTATCAACGCCGACGCCGCCCACAGCGTAAAGCAGTGTGCCGCTTGGCAGCACCGCGCGTACTGCCTTCATGCCCTCCAGCCCGACCTGCACCGCTGGAAAGAGTTTGAGCCCGGTGGCACCTGCATCAATGGCATCAAACGCTTCAGAAGGCGTGACAATGCCCGGCCAGCTAGCCATACCCAAACGGCGGGTTTCCTCGATCACGCTGGGGCGGCAGTTGGGCGAAACAATCAGGCGCCCGCCTGCGTCATATACTTCGCGTACCTGCTCGGGAATAAGTACCGTACCTGCGCCAATCACGGCGCGCTCGCCAAACGCTTCCACGAGCAGGCTAATGCTGGTAAACGGGTCGGGGGAGTTAAGCGGCACTTCAATTTGCGTAATACCAGCCTCAAGCACCTCACGGGCAATATCTACCGCCTCGTCAGGCTTAACCCCACGCAAAATACCAATCAAGGGCAACGTCATCGACACTCTCTCCATTATCAATTAGCACCCAGAAGGGCGGTATTACGCTGTTAGGGCCCGGTGGGCGAGGCGCAGACCTGCCAGTACGGCGATATCGCCATCCAGATGTCGGGTCTGCAAGCCAATCGAATTCAGCGCCACGTGGTAACGCTGACACAATGCTTGATTGCCAATCAGTGTAACCGGCCCGTCAGCTGCTGGCATGCGGCAGGCACCAGTGAGCTCAAGACCAATGGCCAGCCCCGAAAGCCGGGCTGCTAGAACGGCGGCACGGGCGTCACCGGAAGGCAGTCGACCATCGAGCAAATCCTGGGCACGCAGTTCAAACAGTCGGCTGCTGAACGTTTCCGGGGCTGCATAAATCTCGCTCACCGCGGTGATAAAAGCCTTGCGGCAGGCCGGATCATTAAGATCGTCGTTGCCCACCGAGTGCTTGAGGACCGACTGGTTCGCCAGCAGTTGATAAAGCTCGCCGGTCAGGTAAGTGGTGAACTGCATCACCGTGCCTGCTTCAAGGGTAGCCCATTTGGCATGGGTGCCAGGCAGACAGGCGAGACCTGAAAAGTCCGATGTCTCGGCCACTAGCCCGGCAAGCTGGGTTTCCTCTCCGCGCATGACATCGAAAGGATGCGCGGCACTACGAGTCTGGCTCAGACCCGGCAGCAGATGAACACGCAGCTGATTGTCTGCAAGCCGGGGCATAACGGCGCCCTGGCTGAGCTTGTCGAGCGCGGTGGGTACCGGTAGATAGGCAGCTTCCAGCCAGCCCTGACGGGCACCCGCCATGCCACATACCATCACATCGATCTGGTCACTGTCAGACAGCCATGGGCTAACCAGGCGTTTTAGCTCGGTTTCGTATTCATCGGGCTTAAGCGAAAGCATGCCCTTGTCGCTACTGGTTTCGGCGATGACCTGATCGCGCTGATCCAAGGCCCAGGCGCGCAGATTGCTCGAGCCCCAATCCACCGCAATCCAGGCCAGGGGCGCTAGTGCATCTGTATCGGTATGCATTTGGCTACTCTCCTGATTAAGATCGCATGGCTTACCACTCGGCGATGGAGCCGTCGTCATGGGTCCATACCGGGTTGCGCCAACGATGGCCGGTTTTGGCGCGCTCTTCCACAAAGGCTTCGTCGATCTCAACACCCAGGCCAGGACCTTGGGGAATGGCGCAGAAGCCGTCGGTAATACTCAGTGCCGTCTTATCCACCAGGTAATCCAGCACATCGTTGCCCTGGTTATAGTGAATGCCCATGCTTTGTTCCTGGATAAACGCATTGTGACTGACGGCATCCAATTGAAGAGAGGCGGCAAGGGTGAGCGGGCCAAGTGGGCAGTGGGGGGCCAATGCCACATCATAAGCCGAGGCGAGCGCGGCAATTTTCAGCCCCTCGCTGATACCGCCGCAGTGGGAAATATCCGGTTGAATAATATCGATCATGCCATCAGCCAGCAGGTCGCGGAACTGAAAGCGCGTATGCAAACGCTCACCGGTTGCCAAGGGATAGCCCAGCCCACCGGCAATATCTTTCAGGCAAGGCAGGTGTTCTGGTGCAACGGGTTCCTCGACAAACATGGGGTGATAGGGCTCAAGCTCGCGCAGTAGTGCCTTGGCCATGGGGCGGTGAACACGGCCATGAAAATCAATGCCGATACCCACATCAGGCCCAACGGCGTTGCGTGCTTCGGCCACCCGGGCCACGGCTTCATCGACCTTGCGGTGCGAGTCGACGATTTGCATCTCGGGCGTGCCGTTCATCTTGAATGCGGTAAAGCCTTTTTCCACCAGCGCTTTGGCGCCTGCGCCTACCTCGCTTGGGCGGTCACCGCCGGTCCAGGCGTACATGCGCATCTTGTCGCGTACCGCGCCGCCTAATAGCTGGTGGACAGGCACGCCCAAATCACGTCCTTTTAGATCCCAAAGCGCCTGGTCGATACCCGCGATGGCGCTCATCAGAATAGGTCCGCCGCGATAGAAACCAGCGCGGTAAAGCGTGTTCCAGAGGTGCTCGATACGGTGTGGATCCTGGCCGATCAGGTAGTCGGAAAGCTCATGTACTGCAGCTTCAACCGTAGCAGCACGACCC
Source organism: Vreelandella populi (assembly GCF_003989825.1). Lineage (GTDB taxonomy): Bacteria > Pseudomonadota > Gammaproteobacteria > Pseudomonadales > Halomonadaceae > Vreelandella > Vreelandella populi. Next base: position 246,178 of record NZ_RZHE01000004.1, on the reverse strand, counting down.
TCAATCACCGGTTCGCCCCAGCCGTAACAGCCTTCATCCGTTTCAATTTTAAGAAATAGCCAGCGTGGTGGTACTTGCCATGTCTTCAGGCGGGTAATTTTCATGCGATGCAATCCTCATGGTGGGCCGCGTGGCACGGCAGGCGGTAAGTAAAAATGTAAGGGCGAGGCATCAATTAGCCAGCCAACCTTACATATGTCTTGAAGAGGACAAATTAGCCCCATCGGAAAGCGTGTCGGGCACAATGCCCAGATCGATAGCCGTGCGCCGCAGCACCTCACGGGCTGCTGTTTCGGCAGCAGTCGCATCGCCGACCTGAATGGCTTTCAGTACATGGCCATGACGGGCCAAGCTATCGTCCAGGGTTTTGATATCGTGCTGGGAACGATGCACAAGCGCCATGATTGATGGGCGCAACAAATAACCCATCTGGCGCCAGACGAGATTATGCGTGGCCTGATAGATTACATCATGAAAAGCCACGTCGTACTCGGTATGCTGGTGACGGGCTGCTGGCTGGCCTGCCGAGCGCTGCATACCTTCAAAAGCGGCTTCAAGCCGGGCAATATCTTCAGCGCTGGCGGCCTGGGCGGCCAGACCCGCCACCAGAGGCTCGGCTGAAAAGCGAAACGCGTAGATTGCACGCACAAGTTGCGGGTCAAGATTTATGAGTCCCGTCATCCATTCGCTCATTAGCGGGTCCAGCAGGTGCCATTCACTCATGGCGCGTACCTGGGTACCGCGCCCGGCGGTTCGCTCCAATAGTCCGGCAGCTGAAAGGCTTGCCAGCGCATTGCGTACCTGATTGCGGCTGACGGAAAAATGCCGGCCGATATCCAGTTCTTTAGGAAACACGTCGCCCGGCTGCCAGTGGCCGGTCAGCAGGGCGCGGGCCAATAGTCTGGCTAAGTTTTCAGCCCCGCCCTGGTGGGCAGGTAAGGCGTCCAACGTCATGGCACGTCTCTTGGTAGCCGGGTATTTTTAGAGCTTATTAAATGTCTGACATTTTATCAATCCGACGAAAGTTGCCCCTCGGGCAATTTTTTCATCAGCTCGAGCGTAGCGCCTTGATGTCAGTATGGGGGGGTAGGGCGGCTGGGTATGCCAAGACGTGCACAAGCGACTGCTACATTAGCAGGCGCCCCGCCTGCATAGAGGGTAAAGGTTTCGGGTTGATCAAATGCGTGTCCCAGGCGGCTTGAAAGCATATCGACCAGCGCTTCGCCAAAAGCAATCACTGAAACCATGGGGCGTTCCTTTTGTTTTCTTAGGAAACGTTGTTGTATCAAGCAAAATATTATATTGGCCGGCCCGCGTATTAGAACACTTCCTCATTATGCAGTGCTTCGGCAGCCCCTAAAAGGCCTGTCCAAGGGTGGGTAACCACCCAGATGGGAATATCGGCATTGTAGGCATGCATGCGCCCCTTATTGATAAACGCCTCGCACAGGCCGCTTTCTGGAAGCCAGTCCAGCAGGCGCGGGATAATGCCGCCGCAAAGATATACCCCGCCACGCGCACCCATAGTGAGCGTCGTGTCACCGCAGACATCGCCAAGGATCTTCAAGAACCGTTGCAGCGTACGCCGAGCAAGCGTATCACCCTGATTGGCAGCCTGAGTTACCTCGGCAGCCGCGGTAAAGCCTGGATTTACGCCTTCAAGAGCACAGTAAGCGGTATAGATATCCACGATACCCTGACCGCAGAGCAGCCGCTCAACGCTGACCCGCGAATAATGCTTTTGCAATTCATCAAGAAGCTCGCGTTCGTGGGCGTCGGTTGGTGCAAACGTCACATGACCGCCTTCAGTGGGAAGCGGTATCCAAGCACGCTGGCTGGGGAAAACGCCTGCCACGCCCAGCCCGGTTCCGGGGCCGATTACCAGGCGCAATGCATGTGCCTGGGTGGTGCCTGACTTTACCTTAACCAGATCCTGATCCGGCACGTGAGGAATGCCTAACGCCTGAGCAGTGAAATCGTTAATTACCTTGAAAAGAGAAAGGTTCAGTGCCTGCTGTACATCCTGTTTCAGGAACTGCCAGTGGTTATTGGTCATCTTGACCTGCTCGGCATGCACCGGGCAGGCAAACGCCAGGCAGGCCTCAACAGGCGCGCTGCTGCCGGTGGCTCCCACGCGGCTCAAGTAGTCCTGAGCAGCCTCTACCACACCCGTATAATCGGCGCAGGGCAGGTTAAGAATATCCTGAGGCGACGTTTGCCCTGGGGTTACCAGGGCAAAGCGGGCATTGGTGCCCCCGATGTCGCCAATGAGGGCCGGTCGGCTCATTGGTCCTCCTGCTCGATCTTTTCCAGTTCCCGAGACAGGACGTCGGCTTCAAAACCGCCAAACACGCCCGCGCCTTCTTCGGCTCTGGCTGCCAGATGGCGGAAGCCGCCAAATAGCTCGCGCCCCATGCCAAAATGACTGTGTTCGAGATTGACCTGCGCAAAGGGGCGGGCAGCCAGGGTAGCTGCATCCACTAGTACGTTAAGCTCGCCGGTTTCGGCGTCCAGGCGCACGATGTCACCGTCCTGAAGCTTGGCGAGCGGCCCCCGGTCAACCGCCTCAGGCGTCACATGAATGGCTGACGGCACTTTGCCTGACGCGCCCGACATACGCCCATCGGTGACCAGGGCAACCTTGAAGCCGCGATCCTGGAGTACGCCTAAAAACGGGGTGAGCTTGTGAAGCTCCGGCATGCCGTTGGCTTTAGGGCCCTGGAAACGGACTACCACGATGACATCACGATCCAGCTGGCCGGATTCAAATGCCGCTTTTACCTGATTCTGGTCATCAAACAGTTGAACAGGTGCCTCAACAATACGGTGTGCCTGCTTGACGGCGGAAATCTTGATCACGCCACGGCCCAGGTTGCCGTCGAGCACGGTAAGCCCACCGGTTGGCGAGAAGGGATTGCTGACCGGGCGGAGTACTTCTGAGTCATGGCTTGATTCAGGGCCTTCGCGCCAGGTGAGCTTGCCGTCTTCAAGGAATGGCTCTTGGGTGTAGGCAGTCATGTCAGTGCCGAATACGGTAGGAATGTCGGCATGGATAAGGCCGCCTTGAAGCAGCTCACGAATCAGCAGGCTCATGCCGCCAGCTGCCTGGAAGTGGTTCACATCCGCCTGACCGTTGGGGTAGATGCGGGTCATGCTGGGCACCACGGCAGAAAGCTCGGTGAAGTCATCCCAGTTGATAGTGATACCCGCCGCGGCCGCCATGGCAACCAGGTGCAGGGTATGATTGGTAGACCCACCAGAGGCCAGCAGGCCAACCATGGCATTGACGATGGCACGCTCATCAATCTGCTTGTAGAACGGGCGGTAGTTGCCGCTTTGCTCGGTATTGCGAATGGCCTGTTCAGTAGCGTAGCGGGTGAGCGCTTCGCGAAGCGGCGTGCCGGGGTTAACAAACGACGCGCCCGGCAGGTGCAAGCCCATCATTTCCATCATTAGCTGGTTGGAGTTGGCGGTGCCGTAAAACGTGCAGGTACCAGGGCTGTGATATGACTGGGATTCAGATTCCAGAAGTTCATCACGGCCGACTTTGCCTTCGGCATAGAGCTGGCGAACGCGGGCTTTTTCATCGTTGGGCAGGCCGGTGGTCATCGGGCCGCCAGGCACGAACATGGCGGGTAGATGGCCAAAGCGTGCCGCGCCTATAAATAGCCCTGGTACGATCTTGTCGCAGATTCCCAGATACAGCGTGGCATCAAACATGTTGTGGGAAAGCGCTACGGCCGTTGCCATGGCAATCACGTCCCGGGAGAAAAGCGATAGCTCCATGCCGGGCTGGCCTTGGGTTACGCCATCGCACATGGCCGGAACGCCGCCGGCAAACTGGGCGGTTGAGCCCATGCCGCGTGCTGCTTCCTTGATAATAGCAGGGTAGTCTTCATAGGGCCGGTGGGCTGAAAGCATGTCGTTATAGGACGATACGATGCCCAGGTTGGCGCTATTGGTGAGCTTGAGGCGGTTCTTGTCGGTGGGCACGTCACAACCGGCAAAGCCGTGAGCCAAGTTTCCGCAAGAGAGTTCGCCACGATGCACGCCCTGTCTATGCTGGTCGGCCATGTGGTCTTCATAAAGCGCCCGCCGATGCCGGGAGCGCTCGCGGATACGTTGGGTAACCTGGGCGACGGTAGGATGTAACGTAGCAGGTGTTGGGCTCGGCATAAGGACCTCTGCATGATGAAAACGGACGGCTTGTGTAGTTATTTTACATATTTTTAAGCAGCTTTAAGTAAATAAAAAATATAATAGGTTATTCGTTTGGTTTTATTACTACTTGATATGACGTTTGCTAATAAAACCAGGCTAGGTGTAAGTAAGTATGGAGCAAGTAAACTGTTCGCTTACACACCTTAGTATAATCCAAGATGGCAACATCAAACGCCTCCAGGCCACGCATGCTATGGCGTGTGTGGCCTGGGAAAGGCTACTGACTATCGACCTCGTCCTGCTTGATACCGAAGAACATCGCATAGAACGTAGGAACGGCGATCAGGGTCAGTATGGAAGCAAAGAGCAGCCCGCCCATAATGGTGATTGCCATGCTGTTGAAAAACGCGTCCCATAACAGCGGGATCATGCCCAGTATCGTCGTGCCCGCGGCCAGAAAGACCGGCCGCAGGCGGCTGATGCTGGCATCGACCAGGGCGGTGAAGCGCGCGGTGCCCGAACGTATCTGCTCGTCGATCTCATCTACCAGCACGATGGCGTTTTTCATCAGCATGCCTGAAAGGCTCAGCATGCCAAGAAGGGCGGTAAACGAGAAGGGCAGGCCGGTGACCAGCAGGCCGATGACGACCCCGCAGACCGACATGGGCACCACCAGCCATACAATCAGCGGCTGTCTGAGCTTGCCAAACAGCAGAATCGAGGTGAGTACCATGATCAAGAAGCTTACTGGTAGCTGCTGGCCCAACGACTCCTGGGCGTCACCCGAGTTCTCGTGTTCGCCACCCCACTCAAGCGTATAGCCCGGCGGTAGTTCGATAGCCTCAATTTCCGAACGCACGGCGTCAAACGCCTGGGCAGCGGTATACCCTTTGTCGGGCTCGGCGCCCACCGTCAGGGTACGAACGCGGTTGCGCCGCTCGATCAGCGCCTCCTCGGAGCGTATTTCAAAGCCATCGACCACTTGCGTGATCGGCACGAACTGCTGCTGCGCCTCGCTGTAGATCTGGCGGTCGCTCAAAAGCGCCACGTTGTCGCGCTCGGCCTGAGGGGCACGAACGGTGATAGGGATCAGGTGCTCGCCCTCACGGTAGGTGCCCGCGCGAATGCCGGAGGAGGCGAACTGTAGCGTCTGGGCGATATCCTCCCGCGTGACACCGGCGATGCGCGCGCGCTCCTCGTTGATGATCGGCGCCACGATGAGTTCTTGCTGGCGCCAGTCGATACGCTCATCAATCAACAGCGGGTTGGCCGCCATGAGTCGTCGGGCCTGGTCGCCAAGCTCGCGCAACACCTCAGGCGAGGGGCCCTGAAAGCGCGCTTCGATATCCGCGCCGTCGCCAGGGCCGAACTGAAGCCGTTGGGTGCGCACTTGGGCGTTAGGGTAGCGTTCGTTGAGTTCCTTGTAGAACTCCCGGTCGAGCGAGTCGATTACGTCAAGCTCGTTGGTACGGATGATGAACTGCGCGTAGGCGGTGTTTGGCTGCTCCGGCGAGTAGGTCAACATGAAGCGTGTCGCCCCCCGGCCCACGAAACTTGCCACCGACACCACGTCTTCATGTTCGAGAATATACGCCTCAATCTCTCCAACATCGCGCAGCGTGGCGCGAATATCAGTCCCCTGGGGAAGCTCATAGTTGATAAAGAAAAGCGGTGTACTCGAATCAGGAAAGAAGGATTGAGGCACCAGCGTGAACGCCCACATGCATACCCCGGTTAACACTACCAGGGCCGTTACAGTGATAATGCGTATCTTGAGGGCGGCCAGCAGCAGCATTCGGTAGGTGCGGTAGACAATACCGCCGTAGTAACTGTCTTCGCTGTCCGCGTCGTTTTGTTCACCCTTTTTGTCTTCTTTCTCGCTTTCTGTCTGCTGTCCGCTGTTGTCCGCACTTTCCTCTTTTTCGTTCTCGTCTTCGTCCTCTTCACCTTTTTTGCGCAGCAGGTAGTAACCGAACAGCGGCGTCGCGGTCAGTGCCAGCAGCCAGCTCAGCATCAGTGACACGAGAATGACGATAAACAGGGAGAACATGAATTCCCCAGTCACATCGTTGGAAAGGCCGATGCCGGCAAAAGCCATGATGCCGATCAGGGTGGCGCCGAACAGCGGCATCTGGGCGCGCTTGGCAGCGGCACTGGCCGCCTTCTTAGCCTTCATGCCATCGCGAATATTGGTCACCATGCCTTCGGCCACCACAATAGAGTTATCCACCAGCATGCCCATGGCGATGATCAACGCGCCCAGCGAGATGCGCTCCATCTCGATATTGAAAATACCCATGACAAACAGCGTGCCCAGCACGGTCAGCAGCAGCGTACTGCCCACTACCATGCCGACCTTCCAGCCCATGACCAGACACAGCACGCCGATCACGATGGCTACCGACATGGCCAGGTTAATCAAAAAGTCGTTGATGGCGTCGTTGACCACGTTGTGCTGCTCATAAAGCGGGTTCAGCTCTACGCCTAGGGGAATGCGGCTTTGAAGCTCCTCCATACGCGCTTCTACCGCCTCGCCGATTTCGATGATGTTTTCGGTAGCAATACCGGCGATGCCAAGCGTAAAGGCGGCCTTGCCGTTGTAGTGCACGACATGGTCGGGAATGTCCGACGGCTGGCGGTAGACGGTGGCGATATCGGCAAGCGCGACCTGCTCGGTGGTGCCGGGGCGGCCGATGCGGATGGACTCCAGAAGTGTAGTGCTGTCGATGTTGGCGCGTGCTACCAAGCGCACCTGACGATCACCTACGCGTAGCGTACCGGCATCTTCCACGGCGTTTTCGGTCTGAATGGTGTTGATCACTTGCTCGATAGGAATGCCCAAGGTCGTCAGCCGCTCGTTGGAGATATCGATGTAGATACTCTCCTCGCGCTCGCCGGTGGTGCTCACCCGAGCAACCCCGGGTACGGCAAGCAGTTCGCGCTGCAGAAACGTTGAGATATCGCGAATCTCGCGGGTAGAGAAGCCTTCGGCAGTAACCGCATAGAAAAGGCCGTACACTTCGCCGAAGTCGTCGTTCACTTGAGAGTCAAGAGCGCCTTGAGGTAGGTCAGCCTGGGCATCGTTCACTTTGTTACGCAGCTCGTTCCAAATCTGCGGCAGCTCATCGCTGCCGTATGTGTCCTGAATCTCGACCTGAATCTCCGAGCGGCCCGGCAGCGATTTTGAGTCGAGTACATCGAGCTGCTCCATCTCTTGAATCGCGCGCTCCAAACGCTCGGTGACCTCCTCCTCGACCTCTTCGGCGGTGGCGCCGGGGTAGGGGGTATTGATGATGGCGTAAGGAATGGTAAAAGAGGGGTCTTCAAGCTTGCCGACGGTATTGAACCCCCAGATGCCGCCAAACAGACAGATCACCACGATCAGCCAGGTATTGATCGGTTTCTCGATCGAACGCTTTGCAATATCCATGTGGCCCCCTTATAGCGCGGCGTCGAGCGGCTTGACCTGCATGCCGTCGCGCAACAGATGCGCGCCGGTGGCCACCACCCGCGTGCCAGCTTCAAGGCCTGCGGTGATCATCACCCGGTCATCGACCATCTCGCCGACGCTGACGCGCTGGGGGTTGACCACTCCTTCGTCGGGGTCGAACACCCACACCTGAAACTCGCCTTCTGCGTCATTATCCAGTGCACTACTGGGAAGGGTGATCAAGGGGCTGTCAATCTGTGCTTCGGGTTGAATGTAGACCGTAGCAGTGGTGCCGGGCAGGGCGATAATGCCATTGCCTACCGGGGCGAACTCGACCTCGAACGTCTGGGCGACTTCGTCGGGCTCGGTAATGTGCTCACGGTACTCCAAGGGGATGCGCTGGCCCGGGAGGGTGGCGATCTCCGCCTCGGCGCTGAAGTGTCGTCCGTTTTCCAGGTGCTGCATCATGGCTTGGGGCACGTTGAAGCGAACGCGCAGTTCCGAAACATCTTGGATGCGCACGACTTCGGTATTGGGTGGGACGGTGGTGTAGTTCTCGACCAGACGCCGGGCGATCAGCGCATCAAACGGCGCGTTGAGCGTGGTGTACGTAAGCTCCTGGCGGGCACTGTCGAGCTGGGTTTCGGCACGCTCGGCCTCGGCAATGGCACCATCGAGCGCCGCCTGGGAAACCGCCCCTTGGGCGCGTAGACTGCGCTGGCGGTTCAGGTTGCGCCGGGCCTGCTCATATTCGGCCTCAGAAGCGCGCACCTGCAATACGTAGTCGGTCTGATCCAACTGGGCGATCAGTTCGCCCTGGGGTATTACCGCCCCCTGTATGGCGGGAAACTCGGTAATTCGCCCGCCCACCTGAAAGGCGTAGTCCACCGTGCTTCGGGCATCGACCCGGCCTACGAAACGTCGTCCGGGATAGATCTCTTGCTGGCTCGCCTCGACGAGTTTGACTACCTGAGCGGGGCGCTCTTGCTGCTCTTCGTCATCACCACAGCCGGTTATTATCAAAGGTGCAATGAGTAAAAATATCCCTAAAAAAACCGGCTTCATGCGTGCCTCCCTGCAAGCGGTTAACATGGTTCAATGGTGGTGGTATTACGCCAGCCACCTACTATAGTAGGTGGCTTAAAAAGTGGCGAACAGTCGTTTAAATTTTCCAGATGATAAACCTTGAAGTGAACTTAATAAGTGCGTGCGGCTAAGCTTTTGAAAAAAGGAGAGTTGATGAAGAAGGGATTCAGAAAAAGCCGCTGGTTCGGCGTTGCCCTGGCGGCGCTTCTAAGTGGCTGCATGGTAGGGCCAGACTACCAGACGCCGGAGCTCGAGCTTCCCGAGACCTGGCCCGAGCATATCGAGCTTAACCAAGCCGAGCGCGGCGAATGGCGCAACTGGTGGCACCAGTTCGACGACCCGGCGCTCACCAAGCTTGTAGAGCGCGCCACGCAAGATAACCTGGAACTTGCCGTCCAACTGGCGCGAATACAAGAGGCGCGCGCTCAGCTTGGCTTTGCCGACGCAGAACTGTTTCCAAGCGTAGGATATCAGGCCGAGGCTACCCGCGAGCGTACCCCCGGTGCGTCCATTCCTATCGACATTGAGCCGGTGCAGGATCTGATCACTTCGACCAGCAATCAGTTTTCCCTGGCAGGAAGTCTCGAGTACGAGTTTGACCTATGGGGGCGGCTCGCCCGTCAGCGGGAGGCGGCGCTGGCCACGTTCAGCGAAAGCCTGTTTGCCCGGGATGCCGCCGAAATCGGCGTAATTGCTGATGTGGTCACCATCTATTTCGATCTCAAGAGCGCCCAGTATCAGCGTGAGATTCTCGAGGAGACAGAAGCCACCTACGAGGAAACCTACCGCCTGCAGAAGTTGCGTTTTGATGTGGGCGATATCAGTGAGCTCGCCTTCCGCCAGGCCGAGGCCGAGTGGCGTGGCGTGCGCACCGAGCTTCCCCAGGTGAAGCAGCAAGTGGAAACGCTGAAAGGGGCGCTAGCGATTCTAGTCGGGCTTACCCCACGTGAATTGATGAGCGAGCTTGATTACGGCGATACGCATCTGGAGGAGATTGCCGAACCCCGGCGGCTACCGCACCTTCTGCCCTCAGAGCTTCTTCAGCGCCGCCCGGACATTCGCGCTGCCGAGGCTACGCTGATTGCCGCCAATGCCCAGGTGGGTGTGGCCGAAGCTGCCCGGCTTCCCTCGATCAACCTGAACGCCTCCATCGCTAGCGTCGCGGCCGACTCGAGCGATCTTTTTACCGACAACGCCCGCTCCTGGGGGCTTGGGGCCTCGATCGTTGGTCCGCTTCTGGATTTCGGCCGCACCCGTGCCAATGTGGAGACCGCCGAAGCTCAGGTGGAGCAGGCAAGCGCCCAGTACCGATTGACTGTGCTCACCGCCTTTAACGAAGTGCGCGATGCGCTGTATACCTACGATATCAGCCAGCAGCGGGCTGAGGCGGCAGACGCCCAGCTTGAAGCCGTACAGCGTGCTCGGGATCTGGCGGTGCTGATGCACGAGCAAGGGCAAACCAACATGCTGGAACGCCTTGACGCTGAGCGCTCGCTGCTTTCGGCCCAACTCGATCGTGCGGATGTACGGCGAGAGCGTTTGGCAGCGACCGCCACGTTATTTAAAGCGCTAGGCGGCGGGTGGCAGGCCAATATACCCACGCAAGCTCAAACGCCTTCTAGTTAACGGCAAAAAAACTGTCGGTACGACGATGAAAGAGCAGTCTTCGAGTTATAACGTTTGTTATCATTTTGTCTTAATTATCTGTTTCATTTTGCGACGTGCCGGAGCCTGTTATGCATTCCCTTATTGCCCAGATAAAACCTGTTGATTGCGCTGCTGGCGATAGGGCGAGGGCTTATCTGGACACGCTTACCAAACCGCCCGGAAGCATGGGGATGCTGGAGCAATTGGCAATTCAGCTTAGCGAAATCAGCGGTGAGCTTGCGCCTTCAATTACACCACCTGGCGTAATAGTGTTCGCCGCTGACCATGGCGTGGCCGCTGAAGGCGTCTCCGCGTTTCCCCAGGCGGTAACGGCGCAGATGGTTACCAATTTCGCCAATGGCGGGGCGGCGATCAACGTATTTGCTCGCCAAATCAATGCGCATCTGGAAGTGGTGGATGTGGGCGTGGTCAGCGACGTTGAGGCTCCAAGGGTGATCATTGATAAGGTGCGTCGCGCTTCGGGGAATATCGTTACTGAAGATGCCATGCAGCCAGAGCAGGCCCAGGCTGCGATTGAAGTAGGTATTCGTGCCGTCGAGCGAGCGCGAAAAGCGGGCTGTCGTAGCGTAATTGTGGGTGAAATGGGGATCGCCAACACCACGGCTAGCAGCGCCATGCTGGCGGCTTTTACCGGCACGGCAGTTGAAAAGGTTGTCGGCGCCGGCACGGGGCTTAATAGCCAACAGCAAGGACATAAAATCGAAGTCATCGAGCGAGCGCTAGCGGCGCGTAATTATGAAGCCTATGAGCCGTTAAGCGTACTGGCTGCTTTGGGCGGGCTGGAAATTGCCGCCATGACCGGTGCTTATCTCGCCGCAGCCGCTTATCGACTGCCCGCCATTGTGGATGGCTTTATTGCGAGTGTCGCGGCACTTACCGCCTGCCGAATTTGCCCCGCCGTGCGCGGTTATCTTGTTTTCGGCCATCGCTCTGAAGAGCCTGGGCATGGTGTAGTGCTAGACGCGCTTGAAGCAACACCGCTACTCGCTTTGGGTATGCGCCTGGGCGAGGGCAGTGGTGCCGCATTGGCGTTCCCGTTGCTTCAGGCTGCCACCGTCATGATGGCTGAAATGGCGACGTTCACCTCGGCAGGTATCGCGGATAAAACTTCGTGAGCTTGATGCTGCTTATCGCCCTCGCGATTGGACTGGATTTACTGATAGGCGATCCACGTTCGTTACCACACCCGGTCGTTTTCATCGGTCGCATGATCAGCTTTTTGGAAAAGCGCTTGAATCAAGGGGCTCCCACACAGCGCAAACGACGTGGCTTTCTACTCACCACGACGGTGGTTATGAGCGTATGGGGACTCAGCTGGGCAGTGCTTGCGCTGTTGGCTGCCATTCATCCTTGGCTTTGGCTGGCTGCTGAGCTGTGGCTGTTAGCCACCACGCTTGCCATTAAAGGATTGGCAGATGCGGGGCGTGCAGTAGCGGCACCACTTGTGCAGGGCGATCTGCCAGGCGCACGGCGAGCACTTTCCATGATAGTGGGGCGTGATACGGCAGAACTTGATGAAGCGGAAATTACTCGGGGCACAGTGGAAACCGTGGCAGAAAACACGGTGGATGGTATTACGGCGCCGCTGTTTTTTGCGGTAATAGGCGGTGCGCCGTTGGCGCTGGCTTATAAGGCGATCAACACGCTTGATTCCATGGTGGGCTATCGTAACGAGCGGTATGAAGATTTTGGTTTTGCTTCGGCTAAATTGGATGATATTGCCAACTGGCTACCCGCAAGATTAACGGCGCTGTGCCTGTGGGTGGGCGGCGTTATTCTAGCGACGGTGGGCAACAGGCCGCTGCGCTGGCGTGGCGCGTTACGGGCCACATGCCGTGAGGCGCCGCGCCATCCAAGCCCCAATGCAGGTTGGCCAGAGGCTATGGTCGCGCGTTTGCTTGGGGTACAGCTGGGTGGTGTTAATGCCTATCAAGGCGTTATTTCCCGTCGTGCTACGCTGGGCGAACCCTTTGTGGCGCTGGGTGTGGCGCATATTGGCACCACCATTTCACTGATGCATATGGGCTGGCTGCTGTTTACGGGATTGATGGGATTATTCTGGGTGTTGCTAACGTGAGCCACCAATTATCTATGACCAACTATTTATGACCAACTATCTATGCTAAGCAAGCCTCCATGGCCAAGTCATGGCGGCCAGTCAGCAGCACTTTTGCAGCGCTTTGGATTGTCGCCAGATCATCCGCTAGAGGATTTTAGTGCCAATCTGAACCCCCTCGGCCCGCCCGAATGGGTCGCTGAAGCGTTAAGTAGCCAGCTATTAGCCTTGAAGCACTATCCCGAGCCGGACTACGGCGCCGCCCGTGAAGCCATTGCGGCTTATCACGGGGTGGCTGTCGAGCAGGTACTATTAACCAACGGTGGGGCTGAGGCCATTTTTCTGGCAGCCGCCCTTCACGCCGGGCAAAGGGCGGGTGTACTGGCACCCAGCTTTGGGGAGTACGCGCGGGCCTGTCACGCCTACCACATGCCGGTGACCTCCATTACCTTGCCGGCGCCCGCGTTTGCACTTGATCTCGATGCTTTCATGGCAGCTCTTGAAGGCATTGATGTGGTATTTCTGTGTCGGCCCAATAACCCGACCGCCACGCTGATTTCATTTGATGACATGCAGGCGCTTCTGGCACGTACGGCGGCTATCAATTGCCGGGTGGTGGTTGACGAAGCGTTTATCGATCTGGCGGTAGGGCGTGGCGAAGCAGCATCACTGACGCCGCTGTTGGCGGATCACCCACATATGCTGCTGCTACGCTCAATGACCAAATTTTTCACCTTGCCAGGATTGCGATTGGGCTATGTGCTGGCAAGTGCGTCAATCATCCGTTCGTTAGGCAAGCACCAACCAGCTTGGAGCGTTAACCAAATGGCGGCTGAGCTGGTGGCGCCGCTACTCGCCGACCAGGCATTTGCTGAACGCACCCGCGCCTGGCTTGGGCATGAGCATCCTCGCATGGCCGCAGCACTTGTCGAAAAGGGGCTGGAAGTAGTACCCAGCACGACCAACTTTTTTCTGGTTCGGCCTAATAATGCTTTGCGCGCGCGTGGGGTTGGCAGTAACGTACTTTTTGAACGACTGTTACAACGTGGCCTATTGGTTCGTCATACGCACAATTTTGCTGGCCTGGACGGCGATTGGGTGCGCATTGCACTACGTAGTTCAGAAGCGAACCTTCGACTATTAAAGGTATTGAATGATTGTCTTTGTTAGTGGCGGCACCCGCTCCGGAAAAAGTGAGGTGGCCGAGCAGCACGTAATAAAGGCCGCCAGCGGCGGTAACTGCTATTACATTGCCACTGCAGAGGTTTATGACACTGAGATGGCCGCCCGAGTGGCACGCCATCAACGCGCCCGGGATGCCCGGTGGATCACCATTGAGGCGCCGGTCGCGATTGATCAGGCTATTGCTAGCGTTCCAAACGGCGCTGCCGTGCTGCTGGATTGTTTGACGCTTTGGGCAAGTCAGACTCGCTATGCCAGCGGATTAACCGACTCCCAGGGCAAGGCGCTTTTAGTAAAGAGCGTACAGGATGCACGTTCACGCGGCATACACCTGGTGCTGGTCTCCAACGACCTTAATGAAGATCTGCTCCCACGCAATCAAGAGGTTTGGCAGTATTTGACCTTTTTACAGTCACTGCATTGCTGGCTGACGGTCGAGGCGGACTCGGTACTTGAAGTCGTTGCCGGGCATACCATTGAGTGGAAACCCAAGGATGGTTCTCTGTGAAGAGTGTGCTTTACGGTGGCGTTCTTGCACTGCAATTTTTAACCCGTTTGCCGGTACCCATAGCCTGCCCCTGGACACCCAAAACCCGCCGTTGGGCTATCCGCGCCTATCCGCTTGTTGGGCTTTTGCTGGGTGGGTTGCTATCACTACTGGCGCTGTTGATGCAAAACGCACCTACACCGATTGCTGCACTTGCGCTACTTAGCTTGTGGGTGGCCTTGAGTGGTGGTTTGCACCTGGATGGGGTGATGGACCTGGCCGATGCACTCGGCAGTAATCAGCCACTGGCGCGCCGTTGGGAAATCATGAAAGACCCGCAGGTTGGCAGCTTCGGCATACTGGCGCTGTTTTTCCTGCTGGCCTGGAAAGGCGTTTTGCTGTGGGCGCTGCTGCACTACCGCGCGCCGCTCTGGTGGCTAGCCGTGCTACCCAGCCTGGCCCGCTGGGGCGGCGCGGCGTTACTGGTCTTGACCCCCTGTGCCCAGCATAAAGGAATGGCGTGGGCCTGGCAGCAGTCGCTTAGCCCATGGGATGTGGCACTGGCGCTGACACCTTTGCTGTTACTTGCTTTTTTCTGGCCGGGCCTAATGTGGGCGCTGGTGGCGATTGCCGCCTACGTGGGGGCTAGCCGGTGGGCATTAATGACATTATTTCAGGGCATTAATGGTGATATGGTGGGGGCAACCATTGAAGGAGGAGAGCTATGGCTGATGGGCTTAATGTTGAGCTGGTGGTGGTTCGTCATGGCATCACCGCCTGGAATTTAGAGCGCCGCTATCAAGGCCAGCATGATATACCGCTACTGTTTCCCGATGCCGAAGAAGGTCTTTTGGCGCTCAAGGACGCACTGGTCAGCGAGCGCTTTGATGCCATCTATTCAAGTGACCTTAAACGTTGTCAGCAAACCCTTGAGTGGATTCAGGCCGCCAAGCCATCCATGCCGCACCATTTGGAACCCCGCCTGCGTGAACTCAATTTTGGCGAGTATGAAGGTAAGGTGTACGACGAATTAAAAGATTTGCCACATTACCGTGCCTGGGTGGATAGCGTTGGTGAGCTACAGATTCCCGGCGGCGAGTCAGCCGCCCAGCTGCGCACCCGCTTGGAGGCGTGGCTTTCTGATATGGCTGTTGACGCTCGAGAGCACGGGTACCGGAAAATTCTGGTAATTACCCACGGCGGCGTTATTCGTGAGCTGCGTAGGCGTTTTGAAACCATCGACTTCTGGGAAGGTGCGGTGCTTCAAGCTCAGGGAAGACGCTGGCAGCTAACATATCAATCAGGCATGTGCGGTAAAGGAGAGTGGTTATGCAACTGTTCATCGGCGGTGCCTGTGCCGGTAAGCGAAACATTGTAAAAAAGTGGTTTCCCAGCGCGGTATGGTGGCGAATGGCGCCTGGACAACGCTTACGGGAATGTACCAGCGTTATGCTGCCCAGCACACCGCTCATTATTCATGGGGTGCTGGATTGGTTGTCGGCATCCATAGAGTCGGACGCAAGCAGTGACGACTGGCGAGCGCATTGGTGCGACGATTTGAACGAGCTGCAGTTATCAGCCAAAGCACAGCAAGCAGCCTTGGTCATCATCGTTAACGATATCGGCCGAGGAATTGTGCCCATAGAACATCAAAAGCGCCGCCTGCGTGATTTGAATGGCTGGTTTTGCCAGGATGCCGCTGAGTGTGCCGAACACGTTTGGTATGTGCGTCATGGGCTGGTGCAGGCGCTAAATAATTAGCGCTATGTATTATTAATACGCTTTGCTGCCGGTTTTTGTAAGAGATCTCTTATTTTTCTGTAGGATATCATCGCTTTGGGTAGTTAAGGGGTTGTCCTTCAGCTGGGTGTCGCTACTCTGGTCGTTTTTCATTTATTTGTCACGATCCAGGGAGCGGCATAATGGCTAATGGTACGGGCCTACAATTCACATTAACGCTACCTAGCGTCAATGATGTCGCAGTGATCGATTTTACCCATCGTGAGGCGCTCTCCCAGCCTTTTGAATTAGTGCTCAACCTGGCCAGCCGCAACGACAGCCTGAACGCTGCCGAGCTGCTCGACCGCGAAGCCAGCTTGACCGTTTGGCAGGATGGTGAAGCGCTGCGACAGGTGCACGGCATCGTCAGCGAGTTTGGCCGCGGCGACCGGGGGCATCGGCGCACCTTCTACTCTCTGGTGCTGCGCCCCGCGCTTTGGCGGCTTTCCCTGCGCCACAACTCGCGCATCTTCCAGAAAGTCGACCCGCTAACCATTATCAACACCCTGTGTGACGAGCGCGGTATTACCGATGTGGCCTTTGCCGTCACCCGAGAATTGCCGGAGCGTGAGTACTGCGTGCAGTACCGCGAGACCGACCTGGCGTTTATCGAACGCCTTGCTGCTGAAGAGGGCCTGTTCTACTTTCATGAATTTGAAGAGAGCGCCCACCGGCTGGTATTTGCCGATGATCCTCAAGTGCTGGCGAACCTGGGCGAGCGAACCTACCACAGCCGGGCTGGCGGCACCGCGCCCACGCGCCATGTGCGCAAACTCAGCCACACCGCCCGCGTAGCGGCGGCCACTGCCACATTAAAAGATTACAGCTTCAAGAAACCCGCCTACGCCCAGCTGCATGAGCATTTAGGCCGCAATGTGGAAGCCCACGGCCAGCAAGCCGACTACGAGCATTTTGATTACCCGGGGCGCTATAAGCAGGATGCCTCGGGTAAACCGTTTACCCGCATTCGCCTGGAGCAGCTGCGCCGCGACGCCATCACGGCGAGTGCCGAAAGCGATCTGCCGGAACTCGCCCCCGGTGTGCGCTTTAGCTTGACCGACCACGACACCGACAGCCTCAACCGCGACTGGCAGGTGGTGGCAATACACCACGTAGGCGAACAACCCCAGGCGCTGGAAGAGGACAGTATCAGCAGTAACGAATCGGGCGGCATGACGCGTTACGTCAACCAGGTCACGCTAATGCCCGGCGATGCCCCTTGGCGCGCCACGCCCAACCCCAAACCCCGCGTGGACGGCCCCCAGGTCGCGTTTGTGGTGGGGCCGGAAGGCGAAGAGATTCACTGCGACGAGCACGGCCGGGTGAAGGTCCAGTTCCCTTGGGACCGTTACGCCGAACCTAATGAAACCGCCAGCTGCTGGGTGCGCGTCGCCCAAGGCTGGGCGGGAGGAGGCTACGGCAGCATCGCCATCCCGCGTATTGGCCACGAAGTAATTGTTTCATTTTTAGAGGGCGACCCCGATCAGCCGCTGGTGACCGGGCGTACCTATCACGCAGTAAACACCGCCCCGTACCCGTTACCCGAACACAAGACCCGCGCGGTGCTGCGCACCCAGAGCCACAAGGGCGAAGGTTTTAATGAGCTGCGCTTTGAAGACGAAGCGGGCGAGGAACAGATCTGGCTCCACGCTCAGAAGGACCTGGAGCTTCTGACGCTTAACGACCGTGTTGAAGAAATTCGTAACGACAGCTTCCTCAAGGTGCACAACGACCGCATCAGCGAAACCGATAACGACGACCGCTATACGGTGCATGGCAACCGCTTCGAACATACCGAAGGCCAGCAACACCTTACCGTACAAGGCACGCTGCATATCAATGCAGGTCAGGCCTGGCTGAGCGAAAGCGGCCGCGAGCTGCACATCAAAGCCGGCCACAAGGTGGTACTCGAAGCGGGCAGCGAATTGACCCTGAATGCCGGCGGCAGCTTCCTCAAACTGGACGGCGGTGGCGTCACTATTTCAGGCCCTAACGTCAAAGTGAACGCCGGCGGTAGCCCCGGCAATGGTACCGGCCAGGCTGCTGAAGGGCCGCTGTTGCCGGGGCATGCGTTGGCGGAGGTTCATGAAGCCATTCCGCCAACCTCCCTGCCCAAGCTCAAGGACTACCAGCTAAGCGACGCGGCCATCATGCCGCTGTGCGGCAAGATCAATGATACCCAGTGCACCCGTGAGGATTGCCCATGTCTGGCTGGTTGAGTCAACTCGCCGAACGCTCAAGAAGCGTTAATAGCCTCGCGGGAATGGCCTCGGATCAACGCGGTTACGTGGTGCTAGATCAGCGGCGCGCGCCGGAGCAGTGCCGCTCGATACTCGGGCGTGCGGGGCAGCAGGAATTCATGACGCTGTTTGCGGGCACCGCGCTTTCACCGCTATTGGAAGCCAGCCCCTGGCTTGTGGAAATCGATGAGGGGAGTGAGGCTTGGCACTACGCTGAAGCGCTTTGCCAAAAGCGCCTGGGATGGGTGTGCCTTCCCTCGGCAGGCCAAACCCTACAAAGCCTCGCCGACCATTTGCGCTTGCTGTTCGTATTAGCCGACCCGCACGGCGGAAAGTCGCTCATCAACCTACAGCAGCCTGCGGTATGGATGGCTCTACTCGCCAGTGCCCCACTTAGCGTTTACGAACACTGGTTGAGCCTATTTCAGCTGGTAGTAACGCCCACACCACAAGGCCAGTGGCTTGTTTGGCAGGCTGGAGCCGAAACGTCTAACACGAGCGATGAAGGACACCTGACCAACGAGATGGAAGCAGCGTTGAAGGAGAGCCAGCAGGCCTGGTGGTTGAGCCGTATGACGAATATGCCTATTGGCTGTGTGCGAACCCCTTGGTTAAATAAAATGAAGGTCTTAATGGAAGCTGGTATCACTCGCTCCGATCACCTGAAACGGTTATTGCCGATAATGACAAGTGAGCGCGAGGTGCTGGGTACTCAAATAAAAGAAGCATTGAATAAGCCGGTTCCATCACGTCAGAAGGTACAGCAACTGGAGCATTTTGTATGAGTGCCTCGCAACCCTCGGAGCGTCGTCTGAACCCTGTAGTGGTCAATGTATTCGAGCCGCCAGCCTCGGAGGGCGAAAGCCCGGGAGAGAATGCCTCGCATGTGTGCGAAAAGAACTGCTGGGCCGATATTATTTATATACCGGGAACGCGGACATTCTGGTTACTTACTGAAGAGGTTTCAGATGCGTTGATGGAAGCATCTGAAACCTTGAGGGAGTGGGCAAGCACAGAGGATAAAAAGACCCGTCTTGACCTTCTGACGAATGAGGCCGGTTTGATGGAGTGTCTGCTTCCCAGCAGGGCGGAAAGCTTTCTTAATGAGTCCGAACGCCAGCGATATATTGAAAATTTCAACCGGCTAGTCGCGATCACGTCCGAAGATATACCCTCTGCACAGCAGCGAATCGCTCATGAGGAGGGCCTGCTGGACTTACTCTGGGATCTAAGCACGCCCGGCATGTTGCTTCATGTTGCCGGTTATTTTTCGGGTAGTGAAATCAGTGATATTGAAAGCGAGCTACGCACACTCTACCAGCAGGGCGTAGCGCGGGCGGAGGAGCAGGGCTACTCCCTTGAGGGCGAGGCGTATTACGGTCCTTGGGAAGGTGAGATCGCCCAAGCCTTGGAAACGTATCGCGTATGCCGCGAGCAGGCGCAGAGGCAGTACCACTTCAATCGGGGCAGCCAAGGGCCTGCGACTCCCTTTTCACTTCAGGACGTCTTGGCAGAGTATCAACGCTTCATTCAACTATGCGAATCCAACCCGCCCGTCGAGGCCGCGCAGGCTTGTCAGTTTGTAGGTTATGTTCAGCAGTTGAACGAACATCAAACAGGAAAGTATCACGATTATCTAGAAAGCATTTTAAAACTCGCTGCACTTGGCATTGCCACGCCAGAGCTTGCACTCTCCAGCGCCTCTGGTGGAGGTTCAAATGTAAAGGGTGGCATAAACGGCTTCGATACCTATTGCCGCTTATTGAAAGAAAGCGCTGAGCTCAATGAGTCGGTAGAGCAAAAGCTAAGCGAATGGGAGTCCGGTACAGCAGGTCGTGCTCAACTGCCCGTTTTTCTCTTCGAACAAGAGCGCCAGCAGTACGCAAGACTTCATGATCAGCTGGATGAGCTGTTTGAAGCGGCCAGCGGGGCGGTCAAGCAGATGGAGCCGGGAAGGGTCCTGATATGGAACACGAACCTGAATGACGACCGGCATTCGCTAGGTTACGAAAAACGTAAAATCGAGCGGCTCGTACGCCGCGAATTCCCGCTTCGCGAGTTTAGCTCGCCGCTGGGGGAAAAGTCGCTAAGCCACATCAGTCTATGGCAACTGGCGCCTCTGATGTCAGAAACTGAACGCGAACGTTTGAATCAGTCGCTCAGCGCCGATGGCGTACTGCCTGCCACCTTATGGGAAGCGCCTGAAACGGCGCTCACCCAATGGTTGGCTTCGCGTGGCTGCGAGAGAATCGAGCACCAGCTCAGTTGGCACGAAGACACATTGGGTTTTTTCCAGCCAGACAACCTCTTCTCCTATTTGGAACACCACCATTACGAGGTGGAGTCACTAACGGGGGATAACAAAACCCGCTGGGGAGAGGCTCTTCAAAAGATACTCTTTACCGGCCCTGGCCGTGAATCGTTGAGGCTTTTTGATACCAGTGCACAAGCACAAATGCTGCGACTGGTGGGTATGGCGCAATTTGACCTTAACGAAGAGCGGTCAGAAGATGAGCGTGATGCCCCTTGGAATGCTGAGGCGCAGTCCGGCAGTCTTACGTTTTTTGATGGTGAGCTGACGTTCGAGGAAAAATCAGGTGTCAGCGTCACGCGCAATGACCAACTGGAGCTTGCACGAGATACGGCCGGTGAGTGGTCCTTGAATGACAAGAATAAGACCGCTGCAAAACTCTCTTACGGGTGGGAAGGCAAAGGTACGATCAGCTTGGCACGGGGCGAACTGCCTCTGGGGCGTTTGGTGCTGCCCCAAAAGTCTCAGGCCTTGCCGGTCAATATCGAACTGGCCGAACGTAATGAAACGCGCAACCTGGGGCGCTATACCGTTGTGCTCGATGCGGTGGCCAAAGGGTTTGCCGGAGCCAGCGCGGTACTTTCAAGCGAGCTGGGGTTTGATTTCGATAAAGATGGGCTAAGCATCACCGGGGTAGATTGGGCCAAGCGCGAAGCCCAAGGCGCGGAGTTCGATGCGTTTGCAGGTGCCAAGCTGGGCATCGAAACACGCTGCGCCTTGCACTGGGAACCACCGGAAAATCTGCAGCGCCTGCTGCCGACACGCGCTGCGTTATCAGAACTTGCCATGCAAGGCTCGCGTCGGTCGGTCACGGGGTGGCGCAGCCTCGGCAATGCCAAGTTGGGAGTAGAAGCGTCCATCGGTATAGGAGCGAAGGCCGGTTTTCTTTTACGTATGCAGGGCGGTAAATTCACCCTCGTCATGAGCGCCCGACTGGTCGTCGGTAAAGGCGCTGGCGGGTCGCTGGCGATTGATCTGGATGTGGATAGCCTGGATTTATGGCTCACCATGCTCCACCGCGCCATGGTGGATAACAACTACGTTCAGCCCGAATGGATCGACGAAGAAGCCTACGAAACCCTTGGCTTTCTCGGTTATCTCGCCGCCACGACGCTGCTGAACGTAGGACTTCTCGCCGCACGCGGCAAGGCCGGCATTGAGCAGATCTACCGCGCCATGACGGGTGGGCAGAATGCGGGGCCGATTGCCTACGTTATTGCCAACGATCCGCGGCATGAACAGATGCGTAGCTGGGTTCAGCAACTAATGCCCGAGGCGCTAGGGGCTTTGCTATATCTACTAATCAGCGAACCGCGAGCTTTCGAATTCGAAGCGCCCGGAAGAGGTAGAAGCCGCGGTAGTGTAGAGTCATTCAATGCCCAGCAGGCATTAGACTTTCAGCAAATCGCCATTGCCAACTGTCTGGGGTGGATCGTGGACGGGGTGATAACCGGAGTCTACGGCTCGCTATGTCGTTTTAGCCAGGAAGCCCCCACTCCCTCGCAGTACCTGTTTGCCAAGGCTCTCATTCGGATGGGCGATGATGGTCAGCCATGGCATGATGATCCCAGTCATGCCTACGAGCGCCGTAAACGTGATTTGGAAGGTTTCATGGAGCGGACTTCAGGCACAAATAATCCAGATGTGCCTATCGCAAAACGAAACTATCGCCGGTATGTCGCAGGCTTAGCAACCGCAGTATGTACTACTCAGTAACGTAAGCGACTAAGGAATCACCTCATGCGATCAAAACTTTTCGCGGCACTGACCTGTTTGCTTTTGATACCGTTACAGTTACCGCTTGCTTGGGCGTTGGACGAAAAAGCGCAAGCCGCCAAAGAGGAGGGGATGCGGTTATGGGGAATTCACCAGTGGGAAAGGATGCAGCCGCCACTTGAAATTGCCGCCGAGAGTGGCGATACGGAAGCGATGTATTATTTGGGCGAAGCGAATCGATTGCTTAGCCGAGGTCTTTCACAGGCTGCGCTGGACTGGTATTACCAAGCCGCCCAGCACGGTGAGCCCTACGCCATGCTGCGCTTGTTCGACGGCGGAGCCTGTGAGCTTGGTGATGTTTGCCCGGAAAACGGCGATGACTGGCCGCAGGAGGCGCTCGAACTCACACTGCCCAAAGCTGAAGCGGGCGACCCGAAAGCCATGGCGGCGCTTTACAACATCTATTACTACGTAGAAGAGCCGGACGAAGAAGAGGCGCTAAAATGGCTCTACCGGGCAGCCGAGACAGGCAATGCTAATGCCATGAACTGGTTGGGTGAGTTAGCACGTAATGAAGGTGATGCTTTCGAGCTTAATACGAAAAAACTGGAAGCAGCGGAAATGTGGTTTCGTAGGGCGGCGGAAGTAGGGTATGCGCCGGGGATGAATAATCTTGCCTCTGTATTAAACCATTTGGACCAGCCTGAGGAGGCTTGGGAGTGGATAACCAAAGCGTCTGAAGCAGGCCATATGTATGGACGTGGTTGGCTGGCCGCTTGCAATATCGCGCCCAATGAAAGCGGCCGTGAACTATGCCGAGGAGCCCCCGAGCCAAACCCTGCCGAAGGGTGGGCTATCTTTCTTGCTATTCATGAAGAAGTTCCTGGCACGTCTTCTGAAAACGCATTGCGTGCATATAGAGATAGCCTTACCCCCGAACAACGCGCCGAAGGCGAACGCATGAAAGACGAGTGGCTGGGCCTAGAACCGCCGCTCTCTTATTTCCCCGAGAAGTTTGGCCCCTGATGATGTTACTGACTCGTGCTGGCCTTCTGGTAACACTAGCCAGCTTGCTCTTAACGCTGTTAACGCTACCACCAGCCTGGGCGTTGGACGAGGAAGCGCAAGCCGCCAAAGATGAAGGTATGCGGCTCTACAACGCACACCAACGTTCAAAGAGCCCACCCTATTTGGAAATAGCCGCAGAAGTGGGTGATGCGGAGGCGATGTATTATCTAGGAGAAGTTGATCGCTTGCGTCATATGGGGCTAACCCAGGCCGCGCTGGACTGGTACTACCAAGCTGCCCAACACGGCGACCCCTACGCTATGCTGCGCCTCTTCGATGGCGGCGCTTGCAAGCTGGGCGGCGTTTGTCCGGAAAACGGCGATGACTGGCCGCAGGAGGCACTCGAACTCACGCTGCCCAAAGCGGAAGCCGGCGACCGGGAAGCTATGGCGGCACTTTATTACATTTATTACTACGTGGAAGACCCTGACGAAGAAGAAGCGCTTACGTGGTTGAATCGCGCGGCCGAGGCAGACAATGCCTGGGCCATGAACACGCTGGGCAAACGCGCACGTGATGATGCTTACAGTAGCGATACAGAGCGTTTGGAGGCCGCCGAGGTATGGTTTCGCCGAGCCGCTGAAAATGGGTATGCGCCTGGGATGAACAATCTCGCCTCAGCGCTAAATCATTTGGACCAGCCCGAAAATGCTTGGGAATGGATGACCAGAGCATCTGAAGCAGACCACATGAATGGACGTGGTTGGCTGGCAGCTTGCAATATTGCGCCCAACGAAGGCGGCCGTGAACTCTGCCGAGGAGCCCCCGAGCCAAATCCTGCCGAAGGGTGGGCCATATTTCTTGCTATTCATGAAGAGGTACCTGGCACGTCTTCCGAGAATGCTCTTCGCGCTTATCGCGATAGCCTTACCCCCGAACAACGCGCCGAAGGCGAACGCATGAAAGACGAGTGGCTGGGCCTAGAGCCGCCGCTCTCCTATTTCCCCGAGAAATTTGGTCCATGATGTTATTCAAACGATTTACGACAGTTGCCACTTTAGCAGGGTTAGCTTTAGTAGCACTAACGTTGCCTTCGGCGTGGGCGTTGAACGAAGAGGCCCAAACTGCAAAAAATGAAGGCATGCGGCTTTATAATGCTCATCAGCGAGAAGCGAGTATTCCCTATTTGGAGAAGGCAGCAGAAGCGGGCGATATTGACGCAATGTTTTATTTAGGTCATATCAGCCACTCTCAGGAATGGCTGTATCGTGCCGCTCAGAAAGGTGAAGTGTATGCCATGCTGTACCTGCGCGAAGCCTGTGAAAGGCATCAGATATGTCCAGACGAAGGCGAGAACTGGATAGAGTCAGCTGTTTCCATTGCTCTGGAGCGTGCTGAAGCGGGCGATATTGAAGCCATGTTTGCGCTGTACCCACTTTACGCCACTCTGGAATACGATGACGAACCTCTTTACTGGCTGGAAAAGTCAGCGGAAGCAGGCAATGTCGAAGCACAGCTTAAGCTAGGAGGGCGGATACGCAATGACCAGAGTAACTACCCAGACGAGGCAAGTCGCTTAAACGCCGCCGAAGGATGGTTTCGTCGGGCCGCGGAAGCTGGATATCCACGTGCGATGAGCAGCTTATCACGCCTTCTGCATGAGCAAGGAAACGATGACGAAGCTTGGGAATGGATGACAAGCGCTTCTAACGCCGGGCATATCAACGCCAGACAGTGGTTAGCCTATTGTTACATAGAGCCTAGCGATAAGAGAAACGCCATCTGTCAGGTGGAACAAGACCCGGCCGAGGGGTGGGCTATTCTCTTGGCGGTGAATGAAGAGGCGCCGAATATACACGTTGAAAACGCGCTTCACTATTTTGAAGATTCGGGAAAGATCACTCCTGAAGAGCGCGAGGAAGGTGAGCGCAGAATGATGGAGTGGCTCAACCGTGAGCCGCCACTTTCCTATTTTCCGATGAAATTCTTTGGTCCATGATATGACTAAATAATCTTCAGGTCTGTTTCTTTAATTATGTTATTAATTTTAATGAACTTTATTTTGCAGGATAATAAATGAAGGTATCAAGCGGTGCAATGCTAATCCTGGTTATGTCCTTTTTTTTGCTGGCAGGCTGTTCAAAAGAGACTCGGGAATCAAAAGCGCTATATAACGATTTGATGCAGAACGTCGATGAAATTAACTCGCTGGACAGTACGGCAGCGATTGCCGACAAGCTATCCCTTTATAGCCAAGCAAGCCACAGAATTGAGATACTCCGCACAGAGTATGCGACTACCAGCAAGGGAGAAGAAATACAAAGCAACCCTACTCTGGAAGGAGGCATAACTATTGAGGATATCCTGGATCAGGCGAACGAGGTTAAAGCAGAAGCATCTACTGAGCTTACTGAATACGAAGTGAGGTTTATTGAATTAAACACACTTCCCGTTTCTAAAGCTAGAAATAGCCGTTTGGAAGGGTATGGTATTTCATTGGCAAGGCAGGGCGATGTCGACAATGCAGAAGCCATCATTCCACATCTTGTTAATACGCTCAGTGTAGCTATCGTTCAGTTGGAGGTTGCCAAGGCCTATCAGCAGAAGGGTGACTATTATTCCGCAGACGAGTTTTATACTGCAGCTTCAGATAACTTGGGACGATATAATTTTAATGAGTCTATTTGCAGTACAGAGGAGTGCAGCAATGAAGAAACACGGGCGAGAATGGTGAAAACTGAAATGATTCAATCCAGGCAACGTCGCTATTTGAACTGATAATATCAAATGCAGGTGGCTGCATGCTGGTGTGGCCTTGCTTGAGCAATCTTCGAGTTTTTCGGCCCTAACTTCCACTCAATGCACCAGATGACATTAACGCCTTTGACAACTTGCCTTGGAAAGCCAATTCACTGACCGAGCGCTAGAAAGCTGAGTAGCCCAAGGCGGAACGAAGGGGCCGTTGAGTTCAATGCTCATTGGTTAACCCACGAGCCTCCTCTCACCAGTTTTCCTGAGGAGTATGGTTTTAATGATTAAGCCGCTCCATCGCATCCTATGCTCACTCACCGCCGTCGTTGTCCTAACGTCGGCGATGCCCGCCTATTCGCTGAGTGAAGAGGCAGAGGCCGCGAAGGAAGAAGGATGCAGTTATGGGAAATTCCCGCCGCTTTACGAATATTAGTATCAAGCACAAAATTGACCCCAACATAGCAACTTGCTAGTTTACGCGCTCTTTCAGGTGTCGGCGGCCAAGGCCGCTGGTGAAACGGGAAGTTGGTGTTAAATCCAACGCTGCCCCCGCAACGGTGATCAAGTTAAGAGCCCTCGTTACCACTGTGCAATATATAAACGCATGGGAAGGTGAGTGCTTGGAAGCATAAGTCTGCTTCGCTTGTCAGCCCGGAGACCGGCCTGAGAGAGAGGGCTATAAAAGCCGAACATGCCAAGACGCGGTGGGCGCTCTCAAGGCGATTAGTGAATTCCTGCTATTCCCTTGTAGTGCCTGCGCTTGACGATTAAAAAAACCACACTGTGCGGGTTGGCACAGTGCGTAAGGTACCTTCTCATGCCTAACTATCTTCCTGTTTCTGCCGCGCTCGCTGCGTTGGTTGTATCTCCCGTGGTCGTTGCTCAGAGTGACGCGCCAAACGCTCAAGCAGATTCGCAAAGCACTCTTAATCCGGTAGTGGTTACCGCCGCACTGGCACCACGTACGGCAAATGAAAGCCTTTCCTCAGTTACTGTGTTGGATAAAGCTACCCTGCGCCGCCAAGACCCGGTAAGTATTACCGATCTGTTTCGCGGCCAGCCAGGGGTGGATGTCAGCACTAACGGCAGCTTTGGTAAAAACAGCAGCGTGTATATTCGCGGTACCGGAAGCGGCCAAAACGTGCTGTTAATTGACGGCATTCGTTTGCGTTCAGCCACCAGTGGTGGGGCCGCCTGGTCGTATCTTGACCCGCGCATGTTTGAGCGCGCTGAAATCGTGCGCGGCCCGCGGGGTAGCCTGTACGGTGCCGATGCTATTGGCGGGGTAGTGCAGTTATTTACACCCCAAACGAGCGAAGAGGGGCCGCAGCCGAGGTTTTCGATAGGCGGCGGTTCGTTCGATACTCAGCGAGTAAGCGCGGGAATCAGCGGTCGCGAAGGCGGTACCCGCTACAGCTTTGCGGGCAGCCACTTTACTACCGATGGCCAGCCGGTTCGTCGCGATGGCGAAGATAAAGGCTACGACAATACCTCTGCGTTGGCGCGGGTTTCGCATACGTTTGAAAATGGCGCTGAGGTGGGTGCCCTTGCGCTACGTGCTCGGGGTAACAACGAATACGACGGCGGTGAAAACGACTTTGTTCAACAAGTAGCCGGTATTTATGGCGAGTTGCCGATCACAAGCGACTGGCACAGCCGCCTCACGCTGAGTGAATCCCGCGATGAGAGCGATGATTTTGCAAGCTTTGGCGACTCGGTATTCAACACCAAGATTAGCACTGCGCGCTGGGAAAATACCTTTACCGCGGGGTCTCACGAGCTGATCGCAGGCGCTGAATACAGCGAGGACAAGATAGACAGTACCATTGAATATGATGAAACCAGCCGCAGCAATAAAGCCGTATTCACCCAGGCGCTGCTGGATTTTTCACCGCTAACGCTGCAAGCCAGCTTACGCTTCGATGATAATGAAGCTTATGGCGATGAAGTTACCGGCAGCCTGGCAGCAGGCTACGCGCTGGATAACAACCATACCTTGCGGGCCAGCTATGGCACGGCGTTTAACGCGCCGACGTATAACCAGCTTTACTACCCAGGGTTTGGTAATCCGGACCTTGAGTCTGAAACCTCTGAAACCGTTGAAGCGGGCGTTCGTGGCCAATACGCGCAGTGGTTTTGGGATGCCGCTCTCTATCAAACGGATATTGATAATCTGATTGCGGGGCAGGGCGTTCAGTCCAATGTACCTTCGTCACGGATTCGTGGAGTAGAGCTTGCCAGCGGCGTGGAGATCAATGATTGGACGCTTGCCGCGGCTCTCACTTATACCGACCCGGAAAACCGCTTAACGGGCAATCGGCTGCAGAATCGCGCCACGCAAAGCGTGCGTCTGGATATCGACCGCGAATTGGACAAGTGGTCGCTGGGCGGTTCGTGGGTCGCCCAAAACCACCGCTATCGTGATGCACAAAACCAGGATCGGCTAAGTGGTTATGGGCTGGTAAATCTGCGCGCCGGCTGGCAGTTTGCTCCACTGTGGAGTGCTCGCCTTACATTAGAGAACGTTTTGGATCAGGATTACGTGACAACGCGTTCCTTTGACGGCGCCGACTATTTAAATGCAGGACGGGCAGGTTTTCTGAGTGTTCATTTTGGTCAATAAGTTACATAACGTGGCGCGAGCGGCGCTGATCCTCATGCTATTAGTGCCTGCGAGTATGGCGCAGGCGAATCATCACGCGCGCTGCGTAATGGATGATCGCGATCGCGAAGTCTGCCTGTACAACCCCGCCCGGCGCATCGCCACGCTGTCGCCGGGTGCCACCGAGCTTACCTACGCCGCCGGTGCGGGTGAGCAGGTGGTGGCGGTGGTCTCCTATAGCGATTATCCGCCCGAGGCAAAGCAGGTTGCCTCGGTGGGCAGCCATACCCGTATTGATCTTGAAGCGTTGATAAGTCTGGCGCCGGACCTGGTTATTGGTTGGGTAACCGGCAATCCGGCCGAGCAGCTGGAAACGCTGGAAGCGTTAGGGATGCCGGTGTTTTATATCGAACCTCGCACTATCGAAGGCGTGGCGAGCGCTATTGAGCGTTTGGCGCGCCTGGCGGGTACCGAGGCGACCGGTCGGCAGGTGGCGAATAACTTTCGCCATCAGATAGCGCTGCTAAAAACGCGTTACGCCGAGCGCGAGCCGGTGACTACCTTCTATCAGGTATGGGATGAGCCGCTAATGAGTGTGAATGACCAACACCTTATTGGCCAGGTGATGCAGCTGTGTGGTGCGGTTAACGTGGTGGGCGAGCAGCCTCGCCTGGTACCCCGCCTGGACGATGAGGCCGTGCTGGCCGCTAATCCCGAGGCAATCGTGGCCGGCGGAATGGGCGAGGAGAACCGCCACTGGCTGACCCACTGGGAGCAGTACTCACACCTTGTGGCGGTGGCCAACAGCCACCTGTTTTTTGTACCGCCTTCACTGATTCAGCGCC
This sequence comes from Vreelandella populi, assembly GCF_003989825.1. GTDB lineage: Bacteria > Pseudomonadota > Gammaproteobacteria > Pseudomonadales > Halomonadaceae > Vreelandella > Vreelandella populi. The sequence continues at coordinate 216,856 of NZ_RZHE01000004.1, read as the reverse complement.
CTACGCCTCGCTTGGTAGAGGGCACAAAAATTCTCTGCGAACAGCTGGATAGCGTTCGCCAACAGCGTGAAGCCCTTTGATGAGACAGGGACGGGGCCATTCCAGCATGCCGTTAGGGCTGCTTGCGTTGGCCGCATTGATTGCCCTTTTGTTTGCGATAAGTATGGGCAGTGCCTCGCTTTCCACTGCTCAGCTATGGGCGGTCGCCCAGGGGCAGGGTGAGCTTTTAGCCAGTACGCTGGTGTGGGAGTTGCGTTTGCCCCGGGCGCTTTCTGCGTTTGCAGTCGGCGGCTTGCTGGCGGTAGCCGGGGCGCTGATGCAAGTACTGCTGCGCAACCCTTTGGCTGACCCTTACGTGCTGGGGCTTTCTGGCGGAGCTTCTATTGGCGCGCTGGCAGCCATGCTGGTGGGTCTGGGCGGGTTCTTTGTATCGGGGGCGGCATTTATCGGCGCTCTATTTTCAACATTATTGGTATTTGGTTTGGCGCATGGCCGTGGCGGCTGGAGCCCTGCAAGGCTGCTATTAACTGGGATAGTCGTTGCTTCGGGCTGGGGGGCGGTGATTACGCTGATACTGGCGATGAGTCCTGCCGAGCGGCTGCCGGGTATGCTGTATTGGCTGATGGGCGATCTTTCCTATGCACGCACTCCCTGGCCGCCGCTTTTACTACTGATAGCGGTATGCCTACTGCTGGTACCTTTAGGGCGAAGCCTCAACGTGCTGGCCCGTGGCGCGCCCCAGGCCGCTGCACTGGGTGTTAACGTGCGCCCGATGGAGTGGGGTATTTATATTCTTGCCAGTCTGCTGACGGCCGCAGCGGTCACCACCGCCGGCAGCATCGGGTTTGTGGGTCTTGTGGTACCCCATATGTTGCGTTTGCTGCTGGGCAACGACCAGCGGCTGATTCTACCCGCCTGCGCACTGGCGGGCGGCACGCTGCTGGTGTTAGCCGATACTCTGGCGCGTACCATGATTGCCCCTGAGCAGCTACCGGTTGGGGTGATTACCGCATTACTGGGCGTACCCACGTTTCTGTTTCTGCTCCACCGGAGCCGCTAATGACCATATTGACCACTCAGCAGTTGGTGATCGATGTGCCCAATCGGTTAAGTGGCACGCCGCTGAATTTAACCATTCAGCCGGGGCAAGTGTGGGGCGTGTTGGGTCCTAATGGCGCGGGTAAATCGACACTGCTGCATACCCTGGCGGGGTTGCGAGCGCCACGCTCCGGTAGCGTTTATCTCGATGAAGTGCCGCTTGCCAAGCTACGTCGCCGTCAGGTCGCTCAAGCGTTAGGGGTTGTGTTTCAGGAGCGGATGGACAGCTTTCCGGCCACGGTGCTGGAAACAGCGCTGATTGGCCGTCACCCGTTTCTTTCCGCCTGGCAGCGGGAAAATAGCGCTGACTACACCCTTGCTGAGCAGGCATTGGCCTGCCTGGATATCGCCTCTTTAAGCGAGCGTTTGGTCAACACGCTGTCCGGCGGCGAGCGCCAGCGCGTTGCCCTGGCCACCGTGCTTACTCAAGATCCTGCCATTTGGCTTGCTGATGAGCCCACCAACCATCTGGATCTCCATCACCAAAGTGCGGTCATGGAGTTAATGGCTGAGCAGGCGAAGCAAGGAAAGAGCGTAGTGATGTGCCTGCACGATCTTAATCTAGCCGCACGGTGGTGCGACCAGATACTGCTTTTGTACCCTAATGGGGAAGCCAAGTGGGGACCACGGGAAAGGCTGCTAACCGCCGGTAGGCTCGAAGCGCTCTACCGTCAGCGGCTCACGGTCGTTGAGGTCAATGGTGCGCCGGTATTTGTGCCGATATAGAGGACGCTAACCGCGTGAGGGGGGAGTGGCGGTTCTTACGATAGTCGATAGTACGATAGATGGCCCCGGCGGTGCAGTCAGTAGAACTACGCACTAGGCATGTTGCCAAGCGCGTAGCCCTGCTGTACTGGCCAAAAATCTTGGAACCTTTTTCTGAGATGATAAGAAGTGTTGGCTTACTGCTCCAGCTCAGCTCGCCAGGAGTGGCGCGGTTTGAAACCAACCAGGCGCCGCGCTTTGTCGATACTGTAGAACGTCTCATATTCTCCCATTGCGTGCTGTACAGGCACGCCAGGATAGAAGCGCTCAATCACCTGGGCACTGGTAAGCCCTACCGATAGATCTTCATTGGCAACGTTGAATACCTGGTAGCCCAAGCCATCCGTTTTCAGACAGCAGTCGACCATCTGCCCCAGGTCGCGGGCATCGATGTAGGCGAAGATGTTGCGTCGGCGCAGCGCCGGGTTATCCATATACGCCGGGAAGTTCTGGCGGTATTCGTGAGGCTCGATCACGTTATTGATACGTAGGGCGTAAATGTCGATGCCTGAGCGCGCTTGAAACGAACGCGCGGTTACTTCGTTGACTACCTTGCTCATGGCGTAGCTGTCTTGCGGCACAGTGGGGTGTTCTTCATTGATAGGCAGGTAGGCTGGCAGCTTCTCACCATCGGCAAAGCAGATGCCGTAGGTGGTTTCGCTGGAGGCAAAGATTACCTTTGGGATGCCCAGCCGGGTGGCAGCATCCAGAATATGGTAGGTGCTTAGCGTGTTGATACGGTAGGTTTCGTTATCCGGGCGGTGCAGAATGGCGGGGATAGCGGCAAAGTGCACGATGGCGTCGTAGCGTGGCATTCCAGTGCCTGGCTCCAACTCATCGAAAGTGGCGTAAGCTTGGCACGCATTGAACACCTGGCCCGCGTCGGTCAGGTCTACCTTCAGCGTGGTGATGCCCGGCACATCGGACGCTACCCAGTCCAGATTGGTGATGCTGTGACCCTGGTCACGCAAATACGCGGTCGCATGACGGCCAGCCTTGCCGCTACCGCCAGTGAATAACAAGCGCATGGGAAGTCCTTAATCAATGGAGAGGCCTCCTCACCTTAGCAAAGAAACTGCCTACCCACCGGCGCTGTAGGACGGTGGGATGACTGCACTGCGAAAACGCATGATTCGCTTGCCATCAACAGGGTCATCCAGCACATGTGCATGCACGCCAAACGTTTCCTGCAGCCGCTGGGCGGTTAGCACGTCATGTGGCTGGCCGCTGGCGATCAGCCGCCCACCGTCCATCACGCCAATGCGGTCACACTCCATGGCCTGATTCAAGTCGTGCAGAGAAATCACTACGGTAATGGGCAACTGCCTGATTAGCTCAAGAATCGACAGCTGGTGGCGAATATCCAAGTGGTTGGTGGGTTCATCCAGTAGCAGAATTTTCGGCTGTTGGGCAAGCGCCCGGGCAATATGCACGCGCTGGCGCTCGCCGCCGGAAAGCGTGTGCCAAAGCCGGCCCGCCATATGCGCCATATCCACGTCATCCAGCGCCTGACCCACAATCGCGTCATCGTGAGTAGACCAGGGGTGAAGCGCCGAAAGAAAAGGCGTGCGGCCAAGTGCCACGACCTCGCGCACGTAAATTCTATCGGTGGTTTCCGCCTGCTGTTCAACCAGCGCGACTGACTGGGCGATATGCCGCTGGCGCATTTTGGCGAGGGGCTGGCCGTCGATACGAACGTGGCCCTTTTTGGGTTTGTTCAAGCCTGCCAGCAGGCGTAATAGCGTGGTTTTACCGGAGCCGTTTGGGCCAATCAGGCCAAAGGTCTGGCCGGGCGCAACGTCAAGAAAAACGTCTTCTAAAAGCGTTCGCCCATGAACGCTCCACCCCAGCTGTTCGGCGGTTAATTTCATTGGGCCCTCGTACCGCGAACAAGAATAAGCGCAAACGCAGGTGCGCCAATCAGCGAGGTAATCACTCCGATCGGCAGCACCTGGCCGGGCACTAGCGTGCGCGAAAGAATATCCGATCCAATCAGAAACACCGCGCCGGCGAGTGCCGAGGCGGGCACCAGGCGCGTGTGCTGGGTACCCACGATAAAACGCATGGCATGAGGGATGACCAGGCCCACAAAGCCAATGGCGCCCACTATCGACACCATAATGGCCGTGACCAGCGCCACCGCGATAATTAACAACCCGCGGGTCGGGCGCACGGCGATGCCCATGGAAGCCGCGCTGTCGGCGCCAAAGGTAAAGGCATCCAATGCGCGGCGGTGCCAAAGGCAAATCAGCAGGCCGCCCAGGGCCGCAGGGAAGGCGATGGCTGCATCGTCCCAGCGCACGCCGGAAAGGTTGCCCAGTAGCCAAAACATGATGCCACGCGCCTGCTCGGCGCTGGCTGACTTGGTGATGATAAATGCGGTCAGCGCGTTAAACAGCTGAGAACCTGCGATACCCGCCAGAATAATGGCCCCGGCCGCCTGAGTGCTGCGCCCACCGCCGGTCCCGCTACTGGCCGCATGGGCAAGCAGTACCACCAAGCCAAATGCAAGCCCTGCACCCGCAAATGCCCCGGCAGATAACGTAAAAGCACCCGCGCCAAGGCCCGCCACCGTGACCGCCACGGCACCGGTTGAGGCACCGGCTGAAATGCCCATCAAGTACGGGTCGGCCAAGGGGTTGCGCAGTAACGCCTGAAGCACAACCCCGGCCAGAGCAAGCGTAGCACCGCAGCAAGACGCGACGATGGCGCGGCTTAGCCGGTAGTTCCAAATAATCCCTGCATCAATTCGGTCAACGGCGTAGTCGGCCCCCAGAAGATGGTTGGCCAATACCTTGAGAATCGTATCCACGGGTATCGACGTTTCACCAATCGCCGTACCGGCAAGCAGCGCGATCAGCAGCACCAAGGGCGCAAGCCAAAGCCAGTGCGCCTGGGTGCGCGCCATTGGGGTGCTGTGCATGGCGATAGCTTTCATTGTGTGAAAGGCGTATCAAATAGGGCGGGGGCGAGCTTCATGAGATGGTGTTCCGGGTACCGATGGACATAAAGCTCGACAGACTGCCGAAGATGCGAGGATAAAGCACTAAAAACCTTTGATATTGACGACTTGCTGAAGTGGCGAGGTGGCTTCCACCTGGTGCCATCCTCTATAATGCGCGGTTATTGTAGCCACTTTCGCGGCGTTTGGCTCTATCGTTATTCTCTTGTCAGTGATGAATAACTTTCACGTGTATTGCAGTGTCCATGCGTCGCTTAATGTATTAGCTTTACGCGCTTGTAAAGTATGAGCTTTACTCGCTTGTTCTAGCGTTTAGTCGCTTAATATCTCCTTGTTAAATCAAGTCAATGTTCCTTTTGCCCATGGTGATGCCTGTGGTCGAGTTTCCCTTTACCGCCGTCGTCGGCCAGGCATCGCTTAAAAAAGCGCTGCTTTTGAACGTGATTAATCCGCGCATTGGCGGGGTCCTTATCAGCGGCCCGCGGGGTAGCGCCAAGTCGACCCTCGCCCGCGCGCTGGCGGAATTGCTTCCCGAATCCGAAAAAGGGGGGAGGTCACCGTTTGTCACTCTGCCGCTGGGCGCCAGCGAAGACCGCCTGACCGGAAGCCTGGACCTTCAAAAGGTATTGAGCGAGCGCGAAGCCACTTTTCACGAAGGGCTTTTGGCCAAAGCCCATGGCGGCGTTTTGTACGTTGATGAAGTCAACTTGCTCGCTGATACCCTAGTCGACCTGCTGCTGGATGTTGCCGCAAGCGGAGTCAATATCGTCGAGCGTGACGGTCTCAGCCACTCCCACGCGGCGCGTTTTAGCCTGATTGGCACCATGAACCCGGATGAAGGGGAACTGCGTCCGCAGCTTCTGGACCGTTTTGGCCTCTGCCTTGAACAGCCAGCTTCCATGAGTATCGAAGAACGCATCGCCATTGTGCAGCAGCGCGATGCCTTTGACCGCGACCCCGCTGGCTTTATCGCTGACTACGCCGCTGAGCAGGTAGCCCTGCGTGAACGCATCGAGCGTGCCCGGCATGCGCTTGCCACGGTAACGGCGCCTGCCTGGGTCTACGCGCATATCGCCCGGCGCTGCGAGGAGTCAGGGGTCGAAGGTCTGCGTGCCGATGTCACCTGGCACCGTGCAGCCCAGGCTCATGCCGCCTGGCGGGGTGGCGATACGATCAGCCAGGAAGATGTAGATACCGTTGAGTCGTGGGTATTGGCCCATCGGCGTACGCGTGAAGAAGCGACACCGCCATCAACGCCGCCATCTTCTTCGCCGCCTTCATCCACGCCAAATGAAAAACCTTCTGGCGGCCAGTCGTCTGCCGATAGACGTTCAGACGAGCAGGGTCAGTGGGGCGCCATGCCGCCCTTGGCGCACAACATGCTGGATAGCCAGCCGCTTGACCTCCCCGCGCTACGCCTGCCTACCCCAACCAACCGGCCTGCGGCTAAGCAGCCGCTATCACTCGGCGGTACGCGCAAGGGCGGTGAATTGGGCCAGGGGCGAGCTAATGCTGCGCTTACCTCACGGCCGGACTGGTTTTCCACGCTGATCGCCAATCGCGGCCAGTGGCCCTGGCGGCAGCTTCGCTATCGTAAAGCGCGCGCCGGGCAGCCGGTACTGCACTTGGTGCTGCTGGATACCTCCGGCTCGACGCTGGGTAAGCGCCTGCTGGGCCAGGCCAAGGGCTGGGTGGATAGCCTGACCCGCCAGGCGTATGTCGCTCGGGAGCAGATGGCCGTGCTGGGTTTTGGCAACGATGCGGTGACACCGCTACTAACCCGCCAGCGTGCACCCAAAAGCCTGGAGGCCACGCTGAATAGCGCCGATGGCGGGGGCGGTACACCGCTGCGTAAAGCGGTCGCCCAGGCGGGGCGGTTGATTCGCCAGTGGCAGCGGCGTGAGCCCGGCCTGCATATACGCACCTACTTGATCACCGACGGGCGCACCCGTGAATCCGTTTCAGACCTGCCGAAGCTCGGCGACTGCGTGGTGATGGATACCGAACACTCTTTTGTCAAACGCGGCCAGGCGGCGCGCCTTGCCCAGCAGCTGGGCGCCTTGTATTGGACACTGCCCACCCAGGAGTCAGCATGAGCGATAGCAATCACCAAAACCGCATGCAGCGTAAAAAAGAGGTGGTCGACGAGCGCATCAGCCGTGCCACCGAAGAGCGCGGGGTGTTAATCCTGCTCAAAGGCAACGGTAAGGGCAAAAGCAGCTCCGCGTTAGGCACGCTGGCACGCTCGCTGGGCCATGGTCAGAAAGGCGCAGTCATTCAGTTTATTAAAGGGCGGCGCGAAACCGGCGAATACCTGTTCTTTCGCGATCACCCCAGGCTTGACTGGCACATCATGGGCCAGGGCTTTACCTGGGAAACCCAGGACCGCGAGCGCGATATACAAGCCGCCGAAGCCGCCTGGAAAATCGCCAAGGGGCTATTGGAAGACCCGGCCTATAACATCATCGTGCTGGACGAAATGAGCTACATGTTCAAGTACGGCTATCTGGACCCGGTGCCGGTGGTAGAAGCTTTGCAGCGCCGCCCGGCGCACCAGAATGTGATTATTACCGGGCGTACCATGGCCCAGCCGCTTCAGGAAATCGCCGACACCATCAGCACCGTGCAGGATGAGCGCCACGCGTTTCGCGACGGTGTCAAAGCCCAGGCGGGGATCGAATACTGATGAGCACGCCTTCTGCCAGCTGCCCCGCACTGTTTATCTCGGCACCCGCGTCAGGCCAGGGTAAAACTACGGTAACCGCCGGGCTTGCGCGGCTGCTGCGCAACCAAGGAAAAGTCGTCCGAGTATTTAAAACCGGCCCAGATTATCTGGACCCGCAAATTCTCGCCCAGGCCTCCGGCCAGCCGGTCGACCAGCTCGATTTATGGATGGCAGGCGAAGCCTACTGCCGCCAGCGCTTTTATGAAGCCGCTGTTGAAGCCGATTTAATTCTCGTGGAAGGCGCCATGGGCCTATTTGACGGTGAGCCTTCCAGCGCTGATCTAGCCGCGCTATTCGGCATTCCCATGGCCATCGTGATGGATGTTAAAGGCATGGCCCAAACCGCCGCCGCGCTGGTAACGGGGCTGGCTGGCTTTCGTGACGATATCCGGTTTGCTGGGCTAATTGCCAATAACTGCGGCTCCCAGCGCCACCGTGAGCTGATTGAAGGCGCGTTGCCCGCAGCCATTCCGTTTTTGGCCGCCGTACCACGCGACCCTGATCTGGCACTTCCCGAGCGCCATCTAGGGCTGGTGCAGGCGGAAGAGATCCGCGACGATCTGGAAATTCGCTTTGAAGCCGCGGCGCAGGCGCTGGAAGCCGCAGGCCTGTTGAACGCGCTCGCCACGCTTTCGCCGGTCAGCTTTAGTGCTTCTACTGAGGCGCAAGCTGCTGTGTCGCAGGCACTGGCTGGACAGACGATAGGCGTGGCCCGGGATGCGGCGTTCAGCTTTATTTATCAGGCTAATCTGGACCTGCTGGCGCAGATGGGTGCGCACGTGCGCTTTTTCTCTCCACTGAGCGATGCTGAACTGCCCGAGTGCGATGCCCTTTGGCTACCCGGTGGCTACCCTGAGCTTCACGCGCAGGCGCTTGCGGCGAACACCGCCATGCGCGATGCCATTACAGGCTTCTTTAGCGCGGGTAAACCCATCCTCGCCGAGTGTGGTGGCATGTTGTATAGCCTGGAAACCCTGACCGACTACGCTGAGACCACTCACACCATGCTCGGCTTACTGCCGGGGCACGGCGCCATGCGTGGGCGCCGCGGCTGCCAAGGGATGCAAACTGCCGAGCTGCCCGAAGGGCCGGTTCGTGGCCATGCTCACCATCGCTCCATGGCCGAGCAAACGCCTGAGCCAATGGCTTACGGGCGCCGCCAGCGCCACCCAGCGCCCGGCGAGCCGATTTACCGTGCCGGGCGCCTGACGGCGACCTACTTACACCTGTTTTTCCCGAATAATCCTGCTGCGGTAGCGCGTCTTTTTAGCCACGGTCTTGGCAACGATTCAGCGCCGCACGATTCAGTACTATCCGTTTCTGCGCAGGCCACGGCCGCAAGCCCCCAAATTGAGGAATCCTCGCATGCAGTTAAATAAAATTCCCGCCACGGTTGTGACCGGTTTTCTAGGCAGTGGCAAAACCACCTTGCTTGCCAATATTTTGCGCCAGATTACCGGCAAGCGGATTGCGGTTATCGTCAATGAGTTTGGCGAGCAGGATATCGACTCAAGCTTGCTGCGAAGCTGTGCGCTGGATTGTGAAGAGGGCGAGCAAGTCGCCTCCGGTGAAGACGGCAGTATTTACGAGCTGGCCAATGGCTGTATCTGCTGCACCGTGGAAGAAGAGTTTCTGCCGGTGATGAAAAAGCTGGTGGCGCGGCGTGATGATATCGACCATATCCTGATCGAAACCAGCGGGCTGGCCTTGCCCAAGCCGCTGGTGCAGGCTTTTAACTGGCCGGAAGTGCGTCAGCACTGCACCGTGGATGCGATTATTACCGTGATCGACGGGCCTGCCGTAGCTGCGGGGCGGTTTGCCAACGACGAAGAAAAAGTGGCCGCCCAGCGCCTGGCCGACGACAGCCTGGATCACGACCCCAGCCTGCGCGAGCTGCTGGACGATCAGCTAAGCGCCGCGGATTTAGTGCTGGTTAGCAAAACCGATCTGCTTAACGCCGACGAAAAAGCCCGCGTTGAAGCGCTGGTACAGGCGCGGGTGCCCGCATCGGTCAAAACGCTGTTTATCGACCAGACGCTGGCCACCGACACGGCCCAGCTAGAAGCCTTAATGGGCATTGGCGCGGCCAGTGAAGAGCATATCGACAAGATTACCAACCATCACGACAAGCACCATGCCGAAGGCGCCCACCACGATCACGCCCACGATAACTTTGACTCCTGCGTGATTACGCTGGGTGAAGTCGATGGCGATGAGCTGGCGGCTAAGCTTCAATATCTGCTGAAAACCCAAGAGATCTATCGCGCCAAGGGCTTTGCGGCCATTCCGGGTAAACCCATGCGCCGGGTTATTCAGGCCGTAGGTGAGCGCCTGGACGGCTATTTTGACCGTTTATGGCGCCAGGACGAGCTGCGCCAGACTCAGCTGGTGATTATCGGTAAAACGCTGAATAACGATGAGATTCACGCAGCGCTCGTCAGCGCTGAGCGGTTGGTAAACGCCTAATGCATCTTTTCGCTGCCAAACCGGGGGGCTTTGTTGATGATGAAGGCATCATCGACCTGCAGCAAAGCCCCGCTGAGGTTGTGATTATGTCCGCCGCTGACAGTAACTTGTCGGCGTTGGCTCAGGCGGTTGATCGCTTGGGCGATGATTACCCCTCGGTGCGGCTGGCGAACTGGATGAACCTGGTGAAACCGGCGGCCTTTGATCTTTACGAAGACCGCGTGCTGGAAAAAGCCCGCTTGGTGGTGGTGTCGCTGCTGGGCGGAAAGGGCTATTGGCAATACGGCTACGAGCGGCTTTTGGCTTGGGTGGCAGCGAAACCCGAGCGTCAGCTGATTCTGGTGCCCGGCTGCGACGCCCCAGACGATGCCCTGCTGGAAGACTCCAGCATTGCCTTTGACGATGCCTACCGCGTATGGCGCTACTTGCGCGAAGGCGGCGTGGATAACGCCGAGCAGCTGCTGCGCTTTATCGGAAGCGAATGCTTGGCGCATGAGTACTTGGCGCATGAGTATGCGTGGCAAGAGCCTAAAGTGATTCCGGCGGCGGTAATTTACGCACCCCAAGCTAACGGCCAGCAGGCGGTCAGCCTAAGCGAGTGGCGCGCGCAGCGTATTGCAGAGCGCCCGGTGTGCCTGCTGCTGTTTTATAGAAGCCACCTGCAAGGCGCGAACACCGCCGTGCTCGACGGCATGATCGATGCGCTAAAAGCCGAAGGGCTTGAGCCGTTAGCTGTCGCGGTGGCCTCACTAAAAGAAGGCCCCTGCATCGCGTTCGCCAATCACCTCATCGAGCAAACCGGCGCCATGCTGGTGGTTAATACCACCAGCTTTTCGGTAAACCGTACCGCCGATGACGCCAGTGCAGCAGATGAGTTGAGCAGCAATCTTCATGAAAGCCTTTTTGTCGGGCGGCCCGTGGTGCTACAGGCGATACTCGCCAGCAGCACCTTGGATGACTGGCAGGGAATGGCTGCCGGGCTGCATAGCCGCGATGTCGCCATGCAGGTGGTGCTGCCCGAAATGGACGGGCGGATTATCACCCGCGCTGTCGGGTTTAAAGCCGAAGTTCACTATAACGCTCGTGCCCAGCTTTCGGTGACGCACCACACGCTGCACCCAGAACGCGCTGCCTTTGTGGCCAAACTGGCCCGGCGGTTTTGCGCGCTGCGCCAAACGCCCAATGCTCAAAAGCGCATCGCGCTAATTATGGCCAACTACCCCAACCGCGATGGGCGTATCGGTAACGGAGTAGGGCTGGATACACCGGCCTCTACGCTGCAAATTTTAAATGCCCTGAAAGGTGACGGTTATCCGCTAAGCCAATTGCCGGAAAGTGGCGATGCGCTGATTCGCCTGCTCCAGGGCGCCGTTACTAACGATCATGACAGTCTGGATCAGCGCGCCTGCTGGCAAAGTATCAGCGTTGAGGATTATCTGGCCTGGTTCCAAACCCTTCCCGCCGCGCTTCAGAAAACGATATGCACCCGCTGGGGCTCGCCGAAAGACGACCCCAAATGCCGTCAGGGGCGGCTAATGATTTCGGGTATCCGCTTGGGCGAAACCTTCGTGGGCATCCAGCCCGAGCGCGACTTTATTGATGACCTGACCCAGTCCTACCACGATATTGAGCTGGCGCCGCCGCATAGCTACCTGGCGTTTTACCTCTGGCTGCGCGAGCACTATCAGGTTGAGGCGGTTATTCATGTGGGCAAGCACGGTAATCTTGAGTGGCTGCCGGGTAAAAGCACCGCGCTAAGCGCCGAATGCTGGCCGGATATTGCGCTCGGGCCGATGCCGCATTTCTATCCGTTTATCGTCAATGACCCCGGCGAAGGCGCCCAAGCCAAGCGCAGAAGCCAGGCGGTAATTATCGACCACCTGATGCCGCCGCTGGCGCGCGCTGAACTTTACGGCCCCATGGCCGAGCTTGAAGCGCTTACCGATGAGTACTATCAAGCACTGGACATGGACCCGCGTCGCGAGGCGCTGATTCGTGAACAGATATTGGCCCACCTGCGGGCAACCGGCATAGATCAAGAACTTGCCCACGCGGTGAATAGCAGCTGTGACAGCGAAATTCTCAACGAGCTGGACACGTTTCTGTGCGATATCAAGGAAGCCCAGATTCGCCACGGCCTGCACATACTGGGTGAGCTTCCGCCCGAGAAAAAACGTGCGGCCACGCTGGTAGCACTTTTAAGGCTGCCGCGTGGTGAAGCCGTGGCAAGCCGCGGTTTGCTGCACAATCTGGCCGCTGACCTGACGCTGGGTGAGAGCTTCGACCCGCTGGCGGCGGGCAGCGAGCCTTGGCTTGGCTCTAAACCGGCTGTGCTGGCAGGCAAGCTAACCGCTGCCTGGCGAACCGGCGCCGATACCCGCGAGCGGCTGGAGCTCCTCGCCGAGGAGCTGGTGACCGACTACGTATTGGCCCAGGGTAATCTGGCAGCGCTTGCTCAGGCGTATCCTGCCACGGCCGAACAGCTTGCGTTTGCTCGCGAGCAGCTGTGGGCTGCCATGCAGCAGGGCGTAAAGATGGAAATTGGCTCTTTGCTGGATGGGCTTGAGGGGATTTTTGTACCCGCCGGGCCCAGCGGCGCGCCCAGCCGGGGGCGGCTGGATACGCTGCCCACCGGGCGCAACTTTTTTAGCGTGGATAACCGCTCCATCCCATCGCCTGCTGCTTGGACGCTGGGCGAAAAATCCGCCCAGGCGTTTGTCGAACGCTACCTGCAGGATCACGGCGACTACCCGCGCCGCTTGGGGCTCTCCATTTGGGGGACCGCGACCATGCGCACCGGCGGCGACGATATCGCCCAGGCCTTTGCGCTGATAGGGGTGCGGCCCAAATGGTCGTTGGGCTCTCAGCGGGTGATCGATTTTGAAGTAATCCCTTCGATGCTGCTTAACCGCCCACGGGTGGATGTCACGCTGCGGGTGTCCGGATTCTTTCGCGATGCCTTCCCCAATGTGATTCGCCTGTTTGATGCCGCGGTACAAGCGGTTGCCAATTATGCCGAGCCGGGCGATAGCAACACCATTCGTTCCGCCGTGCTTGAACGCCAGCACATCCTTGAAGCCCAAGGGTTAAGTGCCGAAATGGCCGCCCAGGAAGCGAGCTATCGTATTTTTGGCAGCAAGCCCGGCGAGTATGGCGCCGGCCTGAACCGGCTGATCGAAAACCGTAGCTGGGGTGAGGCTGATGATTTGGCCGAGGCCTACCTGGGCACCGGCGCCTACGCTTACGGGCAGTTTGCGGATTCCGGCACCGCCGCACGTGGCGCCTTTGAGCAGCAGATCAAAGGGTTGGATGCGGTGATGCAGAATCAGGATAACCGCGAGCACGATATTCTCGATTCCAACAGCTACTACGCCTTTCAGGGCGGCATGGCCAACGCTACCCGCGCGCTTGCTGGCCGGGCGCCGGAGATCTATCACGCCGACCACGCCAACCCCGCTGTGCCCAAAATTCGCACGCTCAAAGAGGAGCTTGCCCGGGTCATTCGCTCACGGGTGTTGAATCCCAAGTGGATCAACGCCATGCGTGAACACGGCTACAAGGGGGCGTTTGAGATGGCCGCCACGGTCGACTATCTGTTTGCTTACGATGCCACCACGGACTTGGTCGCGGATTACCAGTACGCTCAGGTGAGCGAAGCGCTGGTACTGGATGAGGCCAACCAACAGTTTTTACGTGAGCACAACCCCGCAGCGCTTGAAGAGATGGCCGAGCGGCTGCTGGAAGCTGCCCAGCGCGGCATGTGGCAGGAACCCGGCGAGCACGGCGAAGCGCTGCAAGACCTGCTGCTGGAAATGGACGAAGCCAGGGAAACCGCCAGTTTATGAGCATTAGTCCGCTGATCAAAGGCTGGTGCCCCGGCGCTTGGCGGCCCATGGAAACCGGCGACGGTTGGCTAGTGCGCGTGCGCCCACCGCTCGGGCAGCTTTCCAAAGCGCAGGTGCTCGCGCTGTGCGACGCGGCAGAAACCTATGGCAATGGGCTGATTGAACTAACCAGCCGAGCCAATATTCAGCTGCGCGGCGTTTCGGAAGCCACGTGGCCGCCGCTAATGGAATTTTTGACCGCGCATGAATTGGTCAGTGCGGACCCTACCAGTGAGCAGCAGCCCCAATGCCTGCTGGCGCCCAGCTGGCAGGCGGGCGATGAGACGCATCAACTCGCCTGCTTGTTACAGGCGCGAGGCAGCGAACTAGCCGTGATGCCCAGCAAAGTCGGCATCGCCATTGATGCAGGCGAGGGTCCGGTGCTGGGCGATACCTCCGCAGATTTTCGAGTTGAGCGCTCAACAGAAGGGGGGCTGCTGGTGCGCGCTGAAGGCCATGCATGCGGCACGCCAGTTGGCTCTATTGAGGCTGCCGTTGAGCATTTAATACGCCTGACGCACTGGTTTGTGGAAAGCGGCGGAAATGACGTCGGGCGGATGCGGCAGCATAAAGTGCCGCTTCCCGCGTGGTCACCTGCTAAAATGCGCTCCGCAAGCGCTTGTGTAAGTGCGGGTGAAATGCCAGGCGCGGCGCTGGCGCTTGGCAAGTATCAAGCGGGCATGGTTTACGGGCTGCCATTTGGCCGCGCAGCCGCTGCTGCATTGCGGGCGGCCGTAACGCCTGTGGCGGTGAGCTATGTACGCGTAACACCGTGGCGGCGTTTATGGGTCAAGGGCGCAAGTGGGCCGGTTGAAGGATTGATCAGCGACAATCGGGATACGCGCTTATTGATGGATGCCTGCCCCGGCGCGCCTTACTGTGCTCAGGCAAGCGTTGCCACCCAACCGCTCGCCAGGCGGTTGGTGCCCGAAGTTAAAAGACATAGCGTTCATATATCCGGCTGCGCCAAGGGATGCGCCCGCCGTTCATCGGCCGACGTGTGCCTGGTCGGTCAGGCAGGCCGATTCAATCTTATTGTTAAGGGTGATGCGCAGAGCACGCCCGTTAAGACAGGCCTCACCGAGACTGAGGTCGTCGAATATTTGGAGAGTTTGGGTGCCCTATAAGTATGAAACAAGCGGCCCGGCGATTTACCGGGAATCCTTCGCGATTATCCGCAGCGAGGCCGACCTTGCGCGCTTTTCTGCCGAGGAAGAGACCGTTGCCGTGCGCATGATTCACGCCGCCGGGCTTGTCGAGCTTGCCGCGCATATTCATTTTCAAAATGACGCGGTCAATAAAGCGCGTTCAGCACTCGAACGCGGCGCGCCGATTCTCTGCGATGCGCGCATGGTCTCGGAAGGCATCACCCGCAAGCGGCTACCCGCCGATAATCAGATTATTTGCACCCTGAACGATGAGCGCACGCCACACCTTGCCCAGGAAATGGCGAACACCCGTTCGGCCGCAGCGCTGGAACTATGGCGCCCGCATCTGGAAGGCGCCGTGGTGGCGATTGGCAACGCACCCACCGCGCTGTTTCATCTTTTGAATATGCTGGAAGACCCGAGCAGCCCGCGCCCGGCAGCGGTGATTGGCTGCCCGGTAGGCTTTGTAGGGGCCGCCGAATCCAAGGAAGCGCTTTGGGCAACGCCCGCCATTCCCAGCTGCATCGTACGTGGCCGTTTGGGCGGCAGTGCGGTAACGGTCGCGGCCATCAACGCCATGGCGGATCGCGTCGAATGACACAGGCATCCACACAGGGCACTGTTTACGGCGTTGGCCTGGGGCCGGGCAGCCAGGACTTGATGAGCGTGCGTGCTGATCGGCTGATTCGTGG
Organism: Vreelandella populi; assembly: GCF_003989825.1. GTDB lineage: Bacteria > Pseudomonadota > Gammaproteobacteria > Pseudomonadales > Halomonadaceae > Vreelandella > Vreelandella populi. Next base: position 201,116 of record NZ_RZHE01000004.1, on the reverse strand, counting down.
CGCCACGCATATTGCCTATTTTCGTAAAAAGGGCCGCAAGGGCCATGCGCGCAGCATTGTTGAGGGGCTAATCGCGCCCGGCGCCATTGAGCTGCCCATGGAGTACCCGGTAACCACGGAGATCCCTTTTGAAGACCCACAGTACAACGCGTTGCTCTCAGAGTTTTACTCGCGTTGCGTGGCCCAACTGATCGAGATAGCCAACGCCGGTTGTAACGTGGTGGTGCTGTGCGAAGGCGACCCGTTCTTCTACGGCTCGTTCATGCACCTGTATACGCGGCTGCTGAACCAGGTGCCGGTGTCGGTCGTACCTGGGATTACCGGTATGTCCGCCGCCTGGACGGCCACCGGGCAACCCATCACCTGGGGCGACGATATTCTCACCGTGCTGATGGGCACGCTGCCCGAGAAGATGCTGGCTGAAAACATCGCGCAGACAGACGCACTGGTGGTCATGAAGATTGGCCGTAATCTGAACAAGCTGCGCCGCGCGCTTGCTCAGGCAGGCCGGGAAAACCAGGCGTGGCTGATCGAGTACGCCGCCATGGAGCAGCAGCGTGTCTTGCCGCTTGTCGAGGTGGGCGAGAGCGTGCCGTACTTCTCGATTGTACTGATTCACGGTAACGGGAGGCGGCCATGAGCGGCTGGCTAAAAATCGTCGGCCTGGGGCCAGGGGCAGACGCCATGATTACTCCCGAGGTATCCGCCGCGCTTTTAGAGGCGACCGATGTAGTAGGCTACGTGCCCTACGTTAACCGGGTAGCGCCGCGCGCGGGCCTGACCCGACACGGCTCGGACAACCGCGAGGAGATTCGCCGCGCCGACCACGCGCTACGCATGGCGCGCGAGGGCCGCCGGGTGGTGGTGGTGTCGTCCGGCGACCCCGGCGTGTTCGCCATGGCGAGTGCGGTGTTCGAAGCGCTGGAAGCCGGCGACAAGGACTTACGCGCGCTGGATATTCAGGTGCTGCCGGGTATTTCCGCCATGCTGGCGGCCAGCGCCCGCGCGGGCGCGCCGCTGGGGCATGATTTCTGCTGTATCAATTTATCCGACAACTTGAAGCCCTGGGCGCTGATCGAAAAGCGCCTGCGTTTGGCGGCGGAAGCCGACTTCGCCATGGCGTTCTACAACCCGCGCTCCAAGTCGCGCCCGATAGGGTTCGAGCGCACGCTGGACGTGCTGCGTGAAGCGTGCGAACCCGAGCGGCTGATCGTCTTCGCCCGTGCGGTGTCTACGCCGGAAGAGTCGATTAACGTCACCACGCTTAAGGATGCCACGCCCGATATGGCCGATATGCGCACGCTGGTGATTGTCGGCTCCCGGCAAACGCGGTTGATCGAGCGCGACGGCGCTCCCTTGGTGTATACGCCCCGCTCAGCCGTGTGAGGGTTCAAGCCAGGCCAGCACCTCATCGACGCTATGCACTTCATGGCGCGCGGGCAGCGCAGGGCGTTCGATCATCACGACCGGCAGGCCAAGCGTGCGGGCGGCTTCGAGCTTGGAAGAAGCACCGTTGCCACCCGCGTTTTTGCACACGATGCGCTCGATCCGCTGGGTCTTGAGCAGCGCTAAATCGCCTTCCAGAGTAAACGGGCCTCTATCCACCGTAGTGGTGAAGCTGGGAAGCGGCGGCGAGGCGGTTGGCTCGTCGACCAGGCGAAGCACATAGTGGTGTTGAGGCTGCGCGGCAAACGCGGCAAGGTGCATGCGGCCAATGGCGAGCAGCACGCGCTGGGGCAGGCACTCAAGGGCCCTAACCGCTTCCTCAATACTTGCCACGCTCTGCCAGTTATCATGCGCGCTTGGCGCCCAGGCGGGGCGCGTCAGGGCAATCGCCGGTACGCCGGTTTGCATGGCAGCGTTCAGAACATTACGGCTCATCTGCGAGGCAAACGGGTGTGTCGCATCAACAATATGGGTGATTTGGTTTTGCTTGATAAAGGCCACCAAACCAGCAACACCGCCAAAGCCACCTACACGGGTGGGCAGCGGCTGTGCTTTAGGCGCCTTGACGCGGCCCGCATAGCTGAAGATAGCCGGAATTTCGCGCTCACTAATAGCGCTAGCCAGCACACTGGCCTCACTCGTACCCCCAAGAATCAGGACGTTTATCATGGCTTTAGTTAACAAGGCTCCGTGGCTCACACTATTAGGTTGGGGGGAGAGTGGCACAGCGGGCCTCACAGCGGCAAGCTACGAGCAGCTCGAGCGCGCCGAGATCGTGTTTGGCGCACGCCGCCATCTGCGCCTTCTTCCCCCCTTAACGGCCGAGATACGCGAGTGGCCGGTGCCGTTTGCAGATGGCATTCCCGCACTTCTCAACGAGCGCGGCCGCCGGGTGGTTATGCTGGTATCCGGCGACCCGTTCTGGTTTGGGGCAGGCACCAGCCTGGCGCGCCACCTGGATGCCAGCGAATGGATCGCCGTGCCATCGCCCTCAACCTTTAGCCTGGCGGCGGCCCGGCTGGGTTGGCCGCTTGAGCGCTGCACTTGCCTTGGCCTGCACGCCAAACCGCTGACCCGCCTTCGGCCCTACCTGCAAAACGGCCAGCGCCTGCTGGTGCTGTTACGCGATGGCGCTGCCGTGGCGGAGCTGGCCGCGCTGGTGAGAACATGCGGTTTTGCGGATTCCCAGCTTAACGTGCTGGAAGCCCTGGGCGGTGCCGATGAGCGCATTCGCACGCTGCGCATAGAGGACGCGCTACCCGAGGATATCGCCCACCCGGTGGCGGTGGGTATCGAGGTGGCGGGTAACGGCCCCGCAATCCCCTTGACGCCGGGACTTGCCGATACCTTTTTTGAGCACGATGGGCAGATCACCAAGCAGGCCGTGCGCAGCCTGACGCTTTGCGCACTTGCCCCCCAGCCCGGCGAGCGGCTGTGGGATATCGGCGCGGGCTCTGGCTCCATTGCCATCGAGTGGCTGCTGGCCCATCCGGATAATCAGGCCATCGGCTTTGAGCAGCGCTCGGAGCGCGCCGCCCGGGCACGCCGCAATGCGCAAAACCTGGGGGTCGATTGGCTGGAGATAAACGAAGGCCACGCACCGGAGGTGCTTGAGAATGCGCCGCTGCCTGATGCGGTGTTTATCGGCGGCGGGCTTTCCCAAGCGCTTCTGGATCTTTTATGGCAGCGCCTGCCTCGCGGCACGCGAGTAGTGGCCAACGCGGTCACGCTGGAATCCGAAGCGTTGCTGGCGCACTGGCAGCAACAGGCGGGGGGGGAACTGCTGCGTTTAGAGCTGGCCCACGCAGCACCCATGGGCACCCGCCGGGGCTGGAAAGCCAGCTACCCGATTGTTCAGTGGCGTGGCGTTAGATGACTAAGCAAACAGTGGCTAGGCAGGCGTTGAAAATCGTAGGGTTTGGCTTTCGCCAGCAGGCAACGCGTGATTCGCTCGAACAGGTGTTGGATCAGTTGATTGCCCAGTACGGCCCTATCGACCGGTTGGCAGCGGCTCGCAGTATGCTGCCACTGGTTCAAGCGCTGGGGCACGCCCGCAGCATGCCGGTGATTGGTGTCGCGGATGCAACGCTAGCCAGCGTTACCACGCTGACCCATTCTGCCTACAGCCTGCGCGAAAAAGGCACCGGCAGTGTGGCAGAAGCCGTGGCGCTTCTGGCCGCGGGTAGCGGGGCGCGGCTTCTAGGCCCGCGCAGGGTTTCAGACGATAGAAAGGCCACGGCCGCGGTGGCAATGACAGCGGCGCAAGGAGTTGGATTATGACGGTTCATTTTATTGGCGCAGGCCCCGGCGCGCCGGATCTTTTAACGCTGCGCGGGCGCGACCTGATCGCCGCCTGCCCGGTATGCCTGTATGCAGGGTCGCTCGTACCCGAAGAAATCCTCAAGCACTGCCCCGAAGGCGCGCGCATCATCAACACCGCGCCGCTGTCACTTGATGAAATCATGCAGGAAATTCAAACCGCCCACGCCGCAGGCCAGGATATCGCCCGGCTGCACTCCGGCGATCTCTCGGTGTGGTCCGCCATGGGCGAACAGCTGCGCCGCCTGCGAGAGCTTGATATTCCCTACAGCGTGACCCCCGGCGTGCCTTCCTTCGCCGCTGCGGCGGCAACGCTCGGCCAGGAGCTAACGCTACCCGGCGTGGCGCAATCCGTGGTGCTGACCCGCACGCCGGGGCGGGCAAGCGCCATGCCTGAAAATGAAACGCTGGCCAGCTTCGCCCGCACAGGCGCCACGCTCGCTATTCACCTCTCCATCCACAATCTGGCCCAGGTAGTGGAAAGCCTGACGCCCCATTACGGCGAAGAGTGCCCGGTGGCGATTGTATGGCGGGCCAGCTGGCCGGACGAGCACGTGGTGCGCGGGCGCTTATCCACGGTGGAATCCCTGATCGACCACACGCTCCAGCGCACGGCGCTGATTCTGGTAGGGCCGGTACTCGAATCCGAAGACTTCCAGGAAAGCAGCCTGTACGCGGTAGGCTACGACCGCCGCTTTCGCCCCCAGTCGGCGGATTCGCCGTTTGCCAGCAGCGATAAAAAGGGCGGCGCATGATCACGCTTTCGCTGATCGGCATTGGCACCGGCAACGTGGACCACGTAACGCTCGCAGCGGTGCGCGCCTTGAACGCGGCCGACGTGATTCTGCTACCGCGCAAGGGCGAGGCGAAATCGGACCTTATCGACCTGCGCCGCGTGCTCTGCAACGAACTGCTTGATCAAGCGGCCAGTATACGCATCGTCGAGTTCGACTTACCCACCCGCGATGCCAAGGGTGCGTACCTAAGCGCAGTAGACGAGTGGCATAGCGCCATTGCCAGCGTGTGGGCCGAACTGATGGATAAACACCTGCCAAACGGTGGCCACGTCGGCATGCTGGTATGGGGCGACCCCTCGCTTTATGACAGTAGCCTACGCATCGCCAAGCGCCTGACGGATAGCGGCCGCGCCGTTGAGGTCAAGGTAGTGCCCGGCATCACCAGCCTGCAAGTGCTCACCGCCGAGCATAAAATTCCCCTGAATGCGCTCGCCGAACCCATCCAAATCACCACCGGCCGCCGCCTGCGCGAACGCGGCTGGCCTGAAGACGCCGCCACCGTGGCCGTGATGCTCGACAGCGGCGGGGCGTTTACCTCGTTGCCAAAAGCTGACACCTACATCTGGTGGGGTGCGTACCTGGGCATGGATAAGCAGTGTTTGATCAAAGGTCCACTAAGCGAGGTAAGCGACGAGATTATCGAGCACCGCGCCGCGCTACGTGAAGAACACGGCTGGATTATGGATATTTATCTGTTAGCTAAACAGCCTTTGATATAGCGCCGGTATTAATATGGAATGTTTTTCCATAAAATGACTTTATCTAGTTAATTGATAGCCATCATTTAAGGAGCAAGCCATGAGCTTTTACGTTTACCTTTCCGGCGAGATCCACACCGACTGGCGCGACGAGATCCAGCGCGGCGCAGAAGCCGAAGGCTTGGATATCGTGTTTACCGCTCCGGTCACCGACCACGACGCCAGTGACGCTGCCGGCGATCACCTGGGCGAGCAGAGCAACCCGTTCTGGCGCGACCACCAATCCTCCAAGATCAACGCCATCCGCACCCGCACGCTGATCGAGCAAAGCGATTTGGCCGTCGTGCGCTTCGGCGACAAGTACAAGCAGTGGAATGCCGCGTTCGATGCGGGTTACTGCTCCGCACTCGCCAAGCCCTACATTACCCTGCACAGCGATGACATCGTTCACCCGCTCAAGGAAGTAGATGCCGGGGCACAGGCTTGGTGCACCACTACCGATCAAGTGGTTGAAACTCTCAAGTACGTGTTGAAAGCGTAAGCTAAGCCCTGAAATACCTGCAGGCTCACCACGGCCTGCAGCCTACCTTTCCAGAATGAGCCACCGCCACCCCCGTAGGAGCACGATTTAGCGCGCGATGATAACGGCACCAAAACTAATACCTCACCTCAGGCCTATTGCTACCCAATGCATCAAATTTCAACTGTGACCTAAGTAAAATTTATCAATAGAGTATGATTGGATAGGCAAAACGAGCGGGCATGCGAGCTTTGGGTATGTAGCCATATTCTTAGTGTATGGCTATATAAAATAATGGGTTGTGGTGTTTTTGGCTGGCTATATAATTACTGTTATGTGCTGCAGCGAACAGTCTGCTTCCGACCCAAAGCGGCCCTCCCGGCGAAAGCGGCATGCTGATTCAGCCGTGTTATGCAGCCGGCACGATAATCTATGTTACGCTGCCTATTTATACTTCATTTCATTTAATTTCAATGGGATAGATCGTGAATGAAAGGCGGCATAACCTGAATGAATGCGCCGTCGGGTTCATTCAGGTTATGTAGAAGGATGTATAATCACTGTTATGTTTTAAGGAAGTATCGTGAGCAACTTCACACACTTATTTCAAACCTATAAATACTCAATGGTTCGAATTACTGTGAGGACAGAAGCAGGTGACTTGAGTAATGGGTCAGCGTTTCATATTGGTGATGGATGGCTTGCTACGGCAGCGCATGTTATCAATGACGGTGAAATCGAAGAGATAGTTTCAGAATATTGCGGCCAGAATCTGGAGATAGAAAAAGTCATTTGTCACAGCGATGAAAAAATTGATTTAGCAATAATAAAAACCAACTTGGACCTTTCCCACTACCTCATTAAAACAACCATTGTGGGCTCACCCGAAGGGTTTGAGCAAACTGATCATATAGAGATTGGTGGACATCTAGATGACTGGATTGGTGATGAATTGGTGCTCTCTAAGGTTTTACTGATGGGGTTCCCTCCTATTCCCTTTTCTAATAGACCGGTTTTACTCGCATCGGAGGGTGAGGTAAATGCAGTTGTGGATAAGTATAATGGCCCACACCCTCACTTCATAATATCTAACATGGGCCGAGGTGGTTATAGTGGAGGGCCAGTAATAAGCGAATATGGTTTTTTACTAGGCGTACTTACTGAGTCCTTAGTTATGAATAATCAATCAGAAGAACTAGGCTACTCATCAGCATTGTCAATTGAGCCATTATTGGTTCTGCTACAAGAAAACGGGGTTTATCCCAGTAAGAACAAAGAAACAATCGAAGTCCTACTTGAAGGGGCAGACCATTGGAATGATAAAACATAACAAGCGCATGTTGCCGGACTGGTTTTCCACTGCGCTCCAAACCAGCCGCAAATGCGGGCGTTATATCAGCATTGCCTCAACGTCCGCTTCTGGCCGAAAGCGGACGACGGCCACCATTATCGTGAGAACCTCTAAACAACCGCCGGTGACCGAAGTTAGGTTTATAGCATCATGAAATAGTGCGCTGCATATCATCGCCATCGGGCGACTACGCTTGGATGCCGACACACAGGCATACATTGCCCGGCGGGTGGCAGAGGGCCACTCCAAGCTGGAAGCCAGCCGATGCCTGAAACGCTATATTGCCCGGGAGCTCTATTATGTGCTGCGCAGCCGTCATCGGGAGATCAACCAGACGCAAATCGCCACTTGACACTTAGAAGGGCGTCAGTAAGTCATCTGTACCATCGAAGAGCATGTGCTCCGACATGGCTGAAGCCCCGGCACTGGTGCCGCCGATGCAAGCTCCCCGTTCAAATAATGCGCGACGCATTGCTTGGTCGATGCGGGTACCGCCAATCAGGGCCATCAGGTGCTTCTGGTCGCCACCGGTCATAAAGATGTCGTCCGCTTCGAAAACCTAGGCCGCTGTCGCATCGTTCCAGGCATCCTCGCGAGTTTTTATGTTCGACGTCGTCAGGTGGCTCACGCCGAGCTTGGTGAAGGCCTTTTCGTAAATACCCTTCATTTCATCGTGCTCGTCGCTTGCCGCGGTGAGCAAGAAGATATTCGCCTCTGGGTCTTCGGCCAGTTCAACAAAGCGCTCAAGAATGACCTTGTCACTTATACGGTTCTCGTGGCCGCCCACGATCACGAGGTGACCGGTGCGCGGTTCGCCTAAAGCATCGCTGGACTCTTTTGTCATCATTCCTCCGCTCTTAGTTCGCACTGGGTAATGTGGAAACTTCACGCGCGATAGATGTTCGGTCCACGCAGGAACCAGCTAGTGAGAATCTTCACGACCTTGTCCTGCGGGCGGTGAGTAAAACCGCTGCGATGCGATCAGCTTCTGCATAGGCAGGCTCGGCCAGTTCTTCGCCGAACACATCAGGGTCGATTTCTTGGTAGTCCCATTCGAGGGAGGAATCACCGAGAATTGGAGCGAGCGACGCGAGGAACTGATCCGTGCCGTCAATGATGGTCGTCCCCGTATAAAGTAGCAGCGTGCCACCGGGGGCCAGCCTCGTTTGCGCCAGACCTGCAATCGCTAAGGAAAGTCCTTCGCCGAAGCTGCCGCCACCGTGCCGATAGGTGCGCTCCTGTGCGTCGAGCAGGTAAGGAGGATTGGCGACGATTAAATCAAAGTCTCCGGCAATGCCGTCAAGTAAATCAGAGTGTTGAACCACCACTCGTGCACCCGCTAGCTGGGCGTTAACAGCGGTATACCTTAGGGCCATGTCGTTGATGTCCACAGCAAATACGTCGGCTTGTGGCCGTTCAAGTGCCACGATCACAGCTCCAGGGCCGGCGCCGCAGCCGATATCGACGGCGCGCCGGACGCGCGCATCACCGGCCAGGTTATTTGAAAGATATTGAGCGATTGCGTTGGCGAAGCGGTAACTGTCTGGTCCGAAGAAAATAGCGTCAGAGGCCGTTGTCGGATAAGCCGAGTGCAGAAAGAGTTGACCGCGTAGCGTCGACGCACGCACTCGCGAGACCCAGCCCTCGCCCTGTGTAACCAGCACCTCCGCATTGCGCATCGCCTCGAAAAGTTGGGGAGATATAGCATCCTCCCGGAAGGGGCGACTCCAACCGAAAACATCCGTTGCGTTGTGTGCCCAGGCATTTTTCAACCGTGAATTGACGCGAGCGTGGGTCGCCGGTGTGACGGTGGTGAATGAGTACCCGGTAGCTTTGAGAGCCATCGCGAAATGCAAGAGATTATCGCTGGTCATGGTAACGTTACCTGCTGAAAAGATCGGTGTAGAGCCTCGTTGCGGCAAGGCCCGCGGGGGTAGGGTGGTTAGCTGGCGAGAGCATCCCGCTTAACACTGCGAACGCCTCCGCCTTGGAGTCGACCCCGGCCAACTGCTGGAAAAGGGCATCAACATCTGCGCAGGCGCCGAGTCTCGGCGCCTCGCGGGCGTGGTGGGCTATGATTTGGGCTATTGTGGTGCCACTTTGCATCGCAGTGGGTGCGCCCTCGACATGTTCTGTGGTGGGGCGCCTGCGAAACCGGTTGATGGCTCGCGTCGTCGACATCTTCCCAGCATCGTCCAGGATCCAGTCCCGCAGAAGCTGCTGCTCGTAGCCGTTGAAGACGCCGAACATGGGCGCCTGCTCATCCATCAACAGGTGCCAGAAGCGGCTTTGCTCTGGGTTCTCACCGCGCCGGATCCATCCAGCGGATTGCAATGCCCTCAGCAGATCTGCAATCTCGTCCGGTGAAGAAAGCCAGTCGCTCACCGACCGGCCCGCGACGAGGCAATAGTCCGAATGCAGTTTTTCTCCGATCAAAGCCTTATCGGCGAAAACCCGCAGCAATTCTTGCTCAAGATCGAAGGACTTGATTGCCTGAGGGGTGCCCATGCCGACGTGGTTTAACTGGTAGCCGTTACCAACGCGACGATGAAACTCCGCCACATTGCCGATTCTCGGCATGCAATCGAGCACACTTTGCAACGCTTTTCGCGCGTGCCCGGTTGAGGCATTGTCGATGGTCACGTGCAGGCTGAAATAGTAGGGGTCGATGTCGAGTTCGTTCAGTTCGTAGGCAGTGATGAGCAAGTGCAGCGGCAACTGCTCGTAGCCGAGATTGAAACCGATCAGTTCCGGTAAGAATTCATCGCCGTGGTGGGCCAGCGCGAGCTGCACGGCACCTTGAGTGAAGTGCTCGTCGGGGCCATCTTGCCACTTATCGCAACCATACCGGGCGAGCAATTGCTTGTAGAGCACCACATGGTTTTGCAGCGCATTCCCGCAGCCGAGTTCTTCAAGATAGGTTTGGATAAGCGGCGAGATCCGCGAGTCCTGCCAGCGCTCCAGCAAGCCATAAAGCCAAGCGCCGTCCACGAGCTTCGTGGGCGCAACCGTGCGAAGAAAGTACATCGCATGCGAGCGGCAGCTGAAGTAGCGACGCGGCGAGCCGGCGTGTCGCCCGTCGAGGTAGTGTCGGTAACGCTGTGCCGTTTGATCGTGGTCGTTGAGCAACATACTTGGCAATGACTGCATTTCGGTGGGAAAGCCTACGTCGATCTCAGCTGCCACGTTAAGTTGTTCCAGCAAGAAGGAGCGCGATGTGGAACGTTCCAATTCGCCGATTTGGCCCGCTATGCCGCCGCGTTCCTCTAACAGCGCGAAGTAAAGCTGCTTGCTACCCTCTTGCTGAGGCGGGGAGTGTGAGGGCGCCACCAACTGAATGTTGGTCGATAAGGAATACGTCATCTCTATGTCCTCTGATTCATATCCTTGGAATGATCAACCAATTTGTGACACCCCAGTTAAGCGACTTTCTTTAGTTCTGCCATTGCTGATTCGTAATCATTGGGGCTGGTGTAATCTAAATATGAGTGTAGCCGCCGACTGTTATAAAACATCGCAATATAGTCCAGAATATCTTGCTGCGCCTCAGTCCGGGTTTGATAATGGGTCCACTGGACACGCTCCTTCTTAAGGCTGGCAAAAAAGCTTTCTGCACTGCGTTATCCCAGCAATCGCCTTTGCGACTCATGCTACCGACAAAGCCATGGGCTGTTAGCAAGCAGCGATACGCGTTGCTTGCGTATTGAGATCCCCTGTCTGAATGCACGATCAAGCCTGCTGCTTGCCGCCGCTGCCAGAAGGCCATGTGCAGCGCATCAGTGACCAGACGAGCATTCATCCTCGATCCCATTCTCCAGCCCACGACTCGCCGACTAAACAGGTCACTATATACAGCCAGATATAGCCAGCCCTCTTGCGTCCAAATATACGTAATATCTGATACATAAGCCTGATTCGGCTCCGCCACCGTAAATGTTCGCTTCAGCACATTTTCAAATACCGGCTGTTTATGCTGACTGGTGGTCGTGATCTTGTATTTCTTACGGTAGCGCGCTCTCTAACGCCCGCCTCGCGCATCAGTGATCGGGCTTTCCTGCGGCCCACCGGGTAACCCAAAGCATCGAGCGCCCGTTTCATTCGCCTCGCCCCGTAGCTGTAGCCACTCGCTTCAGCAATGCTTTGACCGCCGCCAACATCGCTTGGTGTTCAGGGGCTGGCGGTTGGCTCTGATGGCGCCGTCTGTACCTATAGTAGGCATTGCGGCTTACACCCAGTAATCGACACATTAAAGCGATCAGCCAGGTCTTCTTCTGGCCGAAAGTAGACCTCTACAACAATAAAATATACACATAACAAGCGCCTCTTGACGAACTGGTTTTCCACTACGCTTTAAGCCAGCCGCAATGTGGGCGTTGAGACTGTAGAAAAAACCGCTGAAGCCTAGTTTTTAGTAGGATCGGAAATACAGGCGAGGAGTGGTCAGCATGCCGCGCTTCAAGTCCTGCATCCACGATCAGAACGCCATGATGTTGATCAACTACTAAAATTAGCTCCAACCGGGTACCTTTGAGCACGCGGTGTATTATCTAATTGAGCACAAGTTAGACTTATCCGTTTTCCATACCAAATACCGCAACGGCGCGACAGGTCGGCTGGCCTATGATGCAGCTATTCTATAAATTCAGGTTACTCAAGGCGATCCATCGAGATTATGGCGAGAAAAATACTAGGTTTGAAGGTAAAGAGAGAGATAGACGCCAAGCCCGCCGACGAAGTGGAAGATCAATTCTCTGACGATCCCGAAAAACGTTTTTTAAATGGCGTCGCTATTCATCCTTCCCCCCGCATTCATTTAGAGCTTGGTTCCAGCCAGCGCAGCGTGCGGGCGATGGATTTGATTACGCCCATCGGGATGGGCCAGCGTGGGTTGATTGTTGCACCGCCAGGCTCTGGCAAAACGACGATGTTAAAACATATCTGTCAGGCCGTGGCAGAAGCTCATCCTGACATAAAGCTGTATGCCTTGCTGATTGATGAGCGCCCTGAAGAAGTGACAGATTTTAAGCGCAGTGTCTCGGCAGAAGTACATGCATCGTCTTCAGACGAAAGCTACACCCATCATGTGCAAATGGCCGATAAGCTTCTTGAGACGGCGCGTAGGCAAGCGGGCGAGGGGCACGATGTGATGATCGTGATCGATTCGCTGACGAGGCTTTCGCGCGTTCATAACGCCGAGCAGCGGGGCAATGGCCGTACCATGTCCGGTGGGTTAGATAGCCGAGCGATGGAAATACCCCGAAAGCTGTTCGGCGCCGCGCGAAAGATCGAAAACGGCGGGTCGCTCACCATTCTGGCCACCGTGCTGGTGGATACGGGAAGCCGTATGGATCAGGTGATTTTCGAGGAGTTCAAGGGCACGGGCAATATGGAGATCGTGCTGTCACGCGAAGTGGCCAATCAACGGATTTTTCCGGCCATCGATATCGCCAAGAGCAGCACCCGCCGAGAAGAGCTTTTGATTGATGCTAAGGATATCGAAAAAGTACGGACATTGCGTCGAGCGTTGACACAGCTCAAACCAATCGAAGGGGCGCAGAAGCTGTTTGAGCTATTGGAGAAATACCCGACCAATGCCGAGCTGCTGGATGCGTTTTCACCCGCCTAGAGGTTAGGGGAAACGTTGATGGCTCAGCGTTTACTCATGTGCTGCTGAAATGGATCCTGATTGCAAAAGCTGTAGCTGTAGTAGTGAAGCTCACCCTTTTATTCGTTCAAAAGGTGAGCTTCTGGTTCAGTATTAACGTTTATCTTTTTTTACATGGTTCAGGTGTGAAACAGGTACTGCCTTTTGAACCGGAAAGCCTTCAACTTCTTTGCGCTCGATAATATTGTTTAACCGCTTTTCAATGGCACAAAGGTTCTTGAAGTCACTGATGTCGACCAGGGAGATGGCTTCACCCGTGGCACCCGCACGGCCGGTTCGGCCAATACGGTGGATGTACTCTTCTGCCGGAAAGGGTAAATCGTAATTCACCACACGGCTCAGTTCCCCAATATCCAGGCCGCGCGCGGCAACCCCTGTCGCGACCAGATACTTGAGTTCGCCGGATTTGAACTGACCCAATACCGTTTCGCGCATCGCCTGGCTTCTGCCGCCATGGATGGAATCCGCGGTGATGCCGCGTTTTTCCAGTTGGGCAACCAGCTTGGCCGCGCTGTGTTTTTTCTCGACGAAAATCAGCGCCTGATCCCACTCATTCTCGTTGATCAAATGGCTCAACAGGGCGGACTTGGTGTCCTTATCGACCGTGATGAGCCATTGCTTGATGCTGGCGGCGGCGCGGACGTTGGGAGAAATGGAGATGTCCGCCGCCAGCTCGGTCTTCTTGCTGTCTGAAAAGTCAAAAGCCAGCGCCCGAACCTCATTGGTCATTGTGGCCGTGAACAACAGGTTCTGACGTTTTTCCGGCAGACGCACGATGACCTTGTGAATATCATCGACAAAGCCCATGTCGACCATTCTGTCCGCTTCGTCCAACACCATGACTTCAAGTTCATCGAAGTGCACCGCACGCTGATGAGCCAAATCCAGCAATCTGCCCGGCGTGGCGACGAGAATATCGATCCCTTCTATCAAGCGCTCTTTCTGTGGTGCGGTATCTACGCCCCCGTACGCGGCCATGGACGTTAAATTCAGGTGTTTTGCGTATTGCGCCACGCTGGCTTCGACCTGAACCGCCAGCTCACGGGTCGGCACCAGTATCAGCGCGCGGATGCGTTTGCCGCGTAGTTCGCCTGCCGTACTGAAGCGTTCCAGCAAAGGCAGAACGAAGGCCCCGGTTTTGCCCGTTCCGGTCTGGGCGGTGGCGACTAGGTCCTTGCCCGAGAGAATGACAGGAATCGCTTGTTCCTGGATGGGCGTTGGCGTTTTGTAGCCTAGTTCGGTAATCGCTTGAACCAGAGGACTGGATAAGCCTAGTTTTGCAAAGGGCATGGGAAGCTCTGACAGGGTGTCGTAAAGTGTGTCGAAAAGAAAAAGTGATGCAGTATAGCGTAAAAGCAGCCGTTCGTTGCTCGAATAGTGAAACTGACTTGATAGTATTGAATGGCGATTTATGTAATGAACTTAAAGCATTCATTACAATGAATTCTAAGTAATTTGCTATAGTGCTTTTTATAATCTTATTTTATTCATTTTGAGTGCCGTGCATTGGGTCATAACTAGTTTTATCAAATAGCTTTTTATAGAAACAAATAAAGTACTTCATCCAACATAGATAAGGGTTTTTAGACTATAACCGAGCATTCTCCTCCGCCTGATCCAAAAGCACCGGTCCGCTACCCAGCTCAGCCAGTTGATCATCCGGGTTATACAGCGGACAGTTGGTCATGCTCAAACACCCGCAGCCAATACAGCCGCTCAAGTTATTACGCAGCGTTTGCAGGTAGGCAATACGGCCATCCAGCATGCGCTGCCAATTCCTGGAAAGCTGCTGCCAGTCTTCCACCGTGGGTGTGCGGTTATTGGGCAGTGACTCGAAAGCTTTCTTGATCTCGTCCAGGCTGACGCCAACCTTCTGCGCGGCTTTGATTACTGATATGCGCCTTAGCACTTCTGGTTTATAACGCCGCTGATTGCCCGGATTGCGCGAGCTCTGGATCAGCCCTTGCTGCTCATAGAAGTGCAGGGCGCTGATATTAATGCCGCAGCGCTTGGCTACCTTGCCGACACTCCAATTCGCCTCCGCCATTTTCGCTCCATTTTTTTCTGCTGGTTCAAAAAAAACTTTACCTCAACTTAGGTTGAGGTTTTAACCTTTTATCCGAACCCACGCAAGGAGAACAACATGTACTTGGAACACGTGAATCTGGTCATTGCTGATATGGATGCCATGCTGGTTTTTTACCGCGCCGCTTTCCCTCACTGGCATATACGCGATGAGGGGCATGGCGAGTGGTACGGCAAACCGCGCAAGTGGGTGCACTTTGGTGATGACCGGCATTACCTGGCGTTAAGCGATCATGGCGAAGGACAAAACCGTGCTTTGGAAGGCCATAATGTTGGTTTGGCTCACTTTGCTTATGTGACCGATAACCTGGATGCCGTAGTGGCTCGATTAAATAACGCGGGCTTTGCTGTTGCTAAACCGGGTGCCACCGAGCCGTTTCGTAAAAACGTTTACTTCGTTGACCCGGCCGGGTTTGAGGTGGAGTTTGTGGAGTATCTGAGTGATATACCGGCAGAGCGTAATTTAAATCGCGATGCGTTGTAATCAGCAGTGCATTACTGTGTAAAGATGATCGGGTGCCTTTGGCACCCATCGTCCAATAAATTAGGTTCCCCATATTATCGGGCGGCGGTAGGTTTGGATTAAAGGACTTCAATAATGAAGCTATGTGCCGCGCAGTTGCACCCCGTCACTGGAGATATAGAGGCTAATCTCTCTAAACATCTTAAATTTATACAACGGGCGGCAGCTCAGCAGGCTGAGGTCGTTTTCTTTCCAGAACTTTCACTTACCGGATTTGAACCGCGTCTTGCAAGTTCGCTAGCGATTGGGTGGGCGGATCATCGGTTGGATGTGCTTCAGGAATGTAGCGCACAGCATAATATGCTCATCGGCGTTGGTATGCCTATTGTCGTTGATATGGGAGTACAGATTGGCATGGTGTGGTTCTCGCCGGGCACACCCCGTCGTCTTTACGCAAAACAGCAGTTACATATCGATGAAACTTCTTATTTTGTACCAGGTAATAAGCAGTTAGTAATTGAGCACGATGACTATAAGTTGGCGCCTGCTATCTGTTATGAATCGCTTCAAATGAGCCACGCGGACGAGGTAGCGGCGATGTCTGCGGATATCTACTTGGCAAGCGTTGCCAAGCCAGCCGGTGGACTTGCCAAGGCCATGGTGCATTATCCAGAAGTGGCGAAGCGGCATAGTATGTCGGTGATCATGGCAAACTGTGTTGGGCCCTGCGATGATTTTATCAGCGTCGGTCAGTCGGCTGCTTGGAATGCCCATGGTGAGCTGCTTGCTCAATTGCATTCAGAAGCCGAAGGAATTTTGGTGCTGGACACCGTCAGCGAAACAGCGATAGGCATTTGAATAATGATTGATCACACAGGAATCAACGTATCTAGCATTGCGACGAGTAGAGCGTTTTATAAAGAGGTTCTTAAAACTCTCGGCTACAAAATCTGCTTGGATTTTGGCACATCCGCAGGGTTTGGCTCGCAAGAAAGTATGGGCGATGATCCTGGAGGTGATTTTTGGATTTCAGAAGCAACGCCTCATTCACCCAGAAGCCATATCGCTTTTCGCGCCAAAACACATGATGAAGTTAACGCCTTCTACGAGGCGGCAATAAAGTGTGGTGGCCAATGTAATGGCGCGCCGGGTTACAGGCCTAACTACCATGCAAACTATTATGCAGCCTTTATTCTCGAATTGGATGGCTACAATATAGAGGCTGTTTGTCATAGGTAAGCATACCGCCAGCTAACCACCAGCTGCACAGGGAACACACATGACCCAGTACTTCACAGAGAGTGGTATGGGTGAGCGGTACGATCAATATCGACCCAAAACCCATCAAGCTGTCGTTCAAAAAATACAGCAGCATTTGCAGGGTAGGCACTTTGAACGTGTGGTTGATGTGGCATGTGGCACCGGTGATTCTACCGTTCCACTGCTAGCTATTGGCCAGAAGGTGATTGGTATTGATTCATCCGATGAGATGCTGGCAATAGCGCAAAAGCGTGGCCTCTCTGTTAGAAAAGCGGACTACACTGACCTTCCCCAACAAGGTCGTTTCGACCTCATCTCTACGTGTATGGCGTTTCATTGGTTTGATGACACGCGGGCGATTGCCTCCTATAAAGCCGCGTCCAACCCTGGGGCTGTCTGGCTCATTTATAATTTCGCATTCGCGGGCCATACCACCTCTGAACAGTTTAATAATTGGCTTCGTAACGAGTATTTTAAGCGCTACCCATCTCCGCCACGTAATCGATTTGATGATATGACGCTGGCAGATGATGAAGGGCTTTCCGTTATTGCCAGTGAAAGCGGATGGCTTCCAATAGAGTTTACGCTTGAACCGCTGATCGGCTATCTATCTACTCAATCCAATATTGAAGAGGCGGCGCGTAAGGGAAGGACCCTTAATGCGATAACGGCTGAATTGCGTAAAGAACTTTCAGGAATCGACATCACAGGCGCGTTCAAGTATGCCTATTCTTACGAAATTCTAGAATACACAGGTAGCCAATATTCGTGGCCATGAACGCTGCAACTCGATATCACTGAACTCTGGCGTTATGGGCTTGAGATAAGAATGGACTATCTAGAGGTCAATGCCAGCGCTGTTCCCATCCAGCTTTTACTCGAAGCAGATCCTTCTGAGCAGAACATCGCGTCTTACTTAGATGGCGCTTGGTGCTTTGCTGCAAAACTTGATGGAAAAATTGCCGGGGCGTGTGTCGCAAAGGCCATCAGTAACAACACTGCTGAAATATTCAATATCGCGGTATATCCACAATTCCAGCAGCAAGGGTTGGGCTCTGGCCTGCTGCGCTTCGCCTTGGGTGAGCTGAAAAACAAGAATATGCAGCGGGTGGAGTTAAGTACTGGCACCTTTGGGTATCAGCTTACCTATTATCAGCGCCATGGGTTCAGGGTTGATCGGGTAGTTAAAAACCATTTTTTAGATCATTACCCTGAACCCATTTTTGAAAATGGTATGCAGCATCAAGATGCGCTGCGGCTGTACGTAGTGTTTAAATGGTAGAGCTTACCCTAAGCTCAACGATACCCCCGAAAATCAGGGTATTCAAAAGCATTTTTGATCGTTAATTTTTTGCTGCATAGATCATGGTTACTCTCGCGGAGAATTCTTATTCAATAAATCGGTTTCATTGGAATTTTCCGCAATTTCCTGTTCTACCTTTTTCATCAGCCTTTCGTCCGGGCGGGCATCCAGCACCTCATCCGCTTCGTGGCCGCGCAATATCTGCTTCGCACGCGCTTTGGCCTGCTGTTTATCTCTACCATCAATTGTATTAGGCCGAATGGCTGTTTGAGAATCAGGCGTGGCCGGTGTCAGCGCCACGTCAGGGTTGAGTGAACCTGCGCTGTCGCCCTGAAAGTGTGCCAGTGCGTGTTCAAGCTCAGGATTGAAACTCAAGCGGTAGATTGGCTCCGGTAAGCTGAACCCCTGGTTTTCCAGAGCGTGCTTGGTTTCACGAATGGCAATGCTGCGTGCCTTGCCGAAGTCGGTCGTGGACTGGTCTACCCATCCCAGAAACTCCAGCACGATATTGGAGTCGCCAACGTTTTTGATAACGCCTACGGCCTTGGGCTCGTTCAGCACGAACTCCAATGCCTGCAGAGCATCGAGGACTACCTTGATGGCGGCCAGGGGGTCGTCATTGGCGTCCACGCCCAGCTCGAAATTGAAGCGACGTTCCGGGTTTTGGGTGTAATTGAGAATGATGCCCTTGAAAACGTCGGCGTTGGGAATGCGTAGCTGGTTCCCCTCCAGCGTCATGAGAATGGTGGCGCGCGAGGTCAGGCGGACCACGATGCCTTCCCTATCGTTGATGACTACATGATCACGCGCCTGAAAGGGTTGGCGGATGCTGAGCATCAAGGAAGCAATGTAGTTTTCGATCGTGTCCTTGACGGCAAAGCCAATGGCAATACCGATCACCCCAGCGCCGCCCAGCAGGGTGCCGATC
This sequence comes from Vreelandella populi, assembly GCF_003989825.1. Taxonomy (GTDB): domain Bacteria; phylum Pseudomonadota; class Gammaproteobacteria; order Pseudomonadales; family Halomonadaceae; genus Vreelandella; species Vreelandella populi. Next base: position 182,281 of record NZ_RZHE01000004.1, on the reverse strand, counting down.
ACCGTCTCGGCGCCTATCAGGCTTAATGCCATGATAAGCCCTAGGATAATGAAAATTACCTTGATGGTTTGTGCCAATAACTCGGCCACAAAGGAGTTGGGCGTCAGCCGTTGCCACAGGTTCTTTCGGTTGGATAGCCAGGCGCCGAACCAGGCGACCAGGCCAAATATCACAAAGCCCACCAATAAAAGAGGCAACGCCCTGAGCAGGTTCTGGCCCCGCGCCCGTAAGCCCTGGTAGGCGGTGGCGACATTATCCTGAACATCCAGCGTGCGCTCGATCTGGTCGCCCACTGTCACCACGTCGGTCAATCGATTGGCCAGGCCGACTGCCTGCTGGGCTTTTCTGTCGTTGGCCGTTTCTCCTGCAAGCGTTACGACTCCTTGGGTAACGCTGACCTCGACTGCCCCGAGCCCATCGATTTCAGAGAAAATGCCGCTGATACGTTGACGAATCTCTTCATCCTTAAGTGGTGACGGGGTGGTTTCAATCTGAGCATTATCGGGGGCTACGCCGCCGGGGTTAGCAGGTAGGGGAGCACTCTCTTCGGCGTGAACCGACACTCCCAAAAGCATACCCAGCAGTAAGAGTAACTGACCACACGCTCGAAGCGCCTTGCGTGCAATTAAAAGGGTAAAAGAAGCGGCCATAACCATCCTTGTTTATGTACTGACACACTGACCATTTATAGGGCGTTGGCTTATCAGGTCTATCGGCTGTTCAATAGCGCTGCGCCAACTTCAGTCTAGTGGGTTTTTCCGTATAGGCGTTTACTTGTGAAGTAATCAAAACATTCGCCCCGCGGGTAACCATTTGATAACGGTTATCTGCCAACTACGATGCTGCTTTTATTCTGGAGCAAGCGGCTACAGCATCGTAGCTGTTTACCGTGGGCGAAAGGGCACGTCGTCAAGCTGCTTTGGGGCAATCGTGAATTAGCTAGAAATTGACTACCGCATCTTCCATCCAGCTTCTACTGGAAGCTGGCCTCTCGCATTGGCTTTATTTAGCCTTGATTAGGTTATTTTTTTGTAACCATGAGGCGATATTATGGGTCTTTTTTTGATAAGCGAATTCAATTCAAGGTGGGATATGTACATTGATTCCGAAGAAGAGCTGAGGGGGCTTTATGGCGACCAAAACAGCGTGCTATAGATAAGCAGATAAGTTTTTTGGAGTATCATTCCAACCAGTTTATTGCTTACTCGCCATTTGTACTGCTTTCGACCTATTCAAAATCGGGGGCCCCAGATTGTTCGCCTCGTGGAGGAAGCCCTGGTTTTGTGAAAGTCATCAATAAGAACTGTATCGTGATACCCGACAGTAAAGGTAATAATCGCTTAGACACGATGCTGAATGTGGTGGAAACTGGAAAAGTAGGATGCTTATTTTTAATACCGGGTGTTAAGGAAACTCTTAGAGTCAATGGCAAGGCACGTATTACTACCCAAACTGAATATTTGGCGCTGTTCTCAGGCGATAAGAATCCGCCTAAAGCTTGCATCGAAATCAGTGTTAAAGAAGTATTCCTGCATTGCGCAAAATCGTTAATGCGCTCGAAGCTCTGGTCACCCGATTCGGTTATTGCCCGGGATACGTTACCTACGCTGGGAAGTATGGTTAACGACCAGCTTGGCATAAAAGAGGTGCCTGAATCGCAAGAGGCTATGGAAGCCCGTTATCAACAAGACCTTTAACGGACCTTTTAATCAATTTCTTTTAGGTAGTCGGTATGAGTAGGGTCGTGTTGCAAGGTTATATTCAGGTTCCAAATAACGAAATCGAGGTTGTTAATCGGGAATTGGCCAATTATTGTTGCCTTACTCTTGAAAAACCTGGCTGTATCACGTTCAAAGTCGTTCAGAACAAAAATGACCCCTGTCGTTTTGACGTTTTTGAGGAGTTTGCGGACCAGAGCGCTTTCGAGCACCATCAGTGGCGTGTGGCAAGCTCCGATTGGGGCAAGCTAACCGTAACGCGGAGCGCCATTACGAAATAATAAATTTTCAATAAATATAGGATTCACTGTTTTTATATATCGAGTTGGCTGCTTTTTGTTTTGATCAGGAGAAAAAATTGGTTATTCGTTTAATGACTAAAGATGACTTGGTCGGTGCGGCGTTGGTACACACGTTAGCCTTTCCAAGGCAGAATTACTCATTTGATTGGCTAGAGTGCAGTTTAAGTGCGTTTCCTCGCTATTTGGTTTTTGTTGCTTCAAGTGGTGAAAATATCTACGGATACATCGTTTGGCGCAAAAAAGTGGGTTTCGTCCAGAAGCTGTCTTGGAGCTTGAGCAGCTAGCAGTTATGCCTGATTTCCAGGGTAACGGCGTTGGTCGACAATTGATCATCGATTCTTTGCCGTTGGTTAAAAAACAGCTCGCTTTGAAAAATTCCGTACTCAAGAGCGTTTTAGTAAGCACAAGAGCCGATAATCATGCCCAAAAATTGTATAGAAACACGCTCGGTGCTGAGGTCGTGGCAAGGATTTCAAATCTATATTCCGCTGACGAAGTGTTAATGGTTGCTCGAGATCTGGCGTAAATCCAGGTCGAGATTAGGGCCTGGTGGTACTGGATACTCACAGCGGGCATGCGGGATCAATGATATTACCGATAGACGATTGTTTGTTTCACCATCGTTCGGTCGTTTAGCAATATGATGACGTTGTTGTTGCAAGCGCTGCCAGCCATTTAGAGATTGGTTAGCGTACAGGAGAGTTTTGATGAACAAGGTCGCTATCATAACCGGCGGTGGACGCGGTATCGGCGCGGCAACCTCGCTACTACTAGCTGCCAAAGGATACGCCGTTTGTATTAATTACGTGAAAAACCAACCAGCAGCGGAGTCGGTGGCGGCACGTATTACTGAGGCAGGCGGCAGTGCCATGACTTTCCAGGCAGATGTCTCGGCGGAAGATGAGGTACAGGCACTGTTTGAAGCGGCGCAGCAGCGGCTGGGCCGTGTAACGCATCTGGTCAATAACGCGGGTATCCTGTTTACCCAATCCGCGCTTGCCGATATCAGTCCTGAGCGTTTTCAGAAGGTGCTGAACGCTAACGTGATGAGTGCTTTTTTATGTTCGAAGGCGTTTATCCACCAGGCCGAGGGGGCGGGCGCTATCGTCAACGTTTCTTCCGCTGCGGCGCGTACCGGCTCGCCGTTTGAGTACATCGACTACGCCGCCTCCAAAGGGGCAATGGATTCGATGACCAAGGGTTTATCCATTGAGCTTGCTGCCAGAAACATCCGTGTCAACAGTGTGCGACCGGGCTTTATTCACACCGATATGCACGCTGATGGCGGTGAGCCGAGGCGGGTTGAGCGGCTAGCGCCACAAATTCCTTTAAAGCGTGGTGGCACGCCGGAAGAAGTGGCCCAAGCCATTGTGTGGCTACTCTCTGATGAAGCCTCCTATGTGACGGGTTCGTTTATTGATGTTGCGGGCGGTCGGTAGGCTTAACCTAAACTCGTGTCCGCCTTTTGATTTTGTTGCTTTGTCGGTTCTAACGCCTGAGCCTATGCTTCAGGGGTATAATGGCGCGCGCTGATAATTATCGACGGCTGGCCTCGCCCCCATTTATCGTCGTAACGTTTATAAGTCGATTCACATTTTACTGTTCAAGGTAGTTACCGTGATTAATACCAAAATTTATAAGTCTGTTTATGAGTTGGCTGAAAAGCTAATGAAAGCGGCTGCAAAAGATGATCGAGAGACATTCGAAGCACTTTATGCAGAGCTGAGGGCTATTTGTATCGAGCACGAGAATACCGACAAAGATCACCCGGAACAGTGGGAAACGCTGGCGGACTTTACCGAGGAATTGGAAGACGCCTTGGCGATCTATGAAAAAGCCCTGAAAAAGGCTGAGGCGGCCAATTCGAAAGATCACCTGTCGTCCATCGGTTTTTCCATGGCCACCATGCAGGTTGAACTGGGTCAGACGGACGCGGCCATTCAAAGTCTTCAAAATGCGCAAATAAGTGCTAACAAGATTGAAGACAAAGAGCTTAAGGCAGAAATTGATGAGCTGCTTGAACAGCTGACGGCTGATTAGTCAGCTGTGTGATAAACATGGAAATATCCATGATAGATGTAACCATTGACCGTGTTGGGTTTCCCTAAGACTAGGAGCTGTATTTTGACCAATAATGATATTCTGCGCCGCATACGCTATTGCTTTGATTTAAAAGATAATGCCGTATTGAAAATTTTTTCGTTGGCAGAGTTTGAGGCGACCGCTGAGCAGGTATCTGGGTGGCTGAAAAAGGAAGAAGATGAAGGCTTCCTCAAAATGAGGGATAAGGAACTGGCTGCGTTTCTTAATGGGTTTATCAGTTACAAACGTGGCAAACGCGACGGCGAGCAGCCCGCGCCTGAAAGCAATTTGAATAATAATATGGTCTTCCAGAAGCTGCGCATTGCCCTGAATTTAAAAGCTGACGATATTTTAGGTATTTTCGAGCAGGCAGGCTTTATTATCAGTCAGCATGAGTTAAGCGCGTTTTTCCGCAAACCCAGTCATAAAAATTATCGTGAGTGTAAAGACCAGGTGCTTCGCAATTTCCTAATGGGTCTTCAGCACCAGCAACGCCCAGATGCGAACGGCGGCACAGGTTCAGCATCCTGAACTTATAGAACTGCAGCAGTAGCCGATAGGGCAGGGGAGTTTGCTATCTGTCTTGCCGGGCCATTAATGCAACGTGGGTACTGGCTTTAACGCTACCCATGTTGTACCTGAATAGCCCACCCCAAAGCTGGTTCATGGTTGAGTGATAAAAGAGATATCGATGATTACTGGACTGAACCATATTACCCTGGCCGTCAGCGATTTAGAGCGCTCACTGCACTTTTACACTCAAGTACTAGGGCTGAAAGGCTATGTGAAATGGGAAAGTGGCGCTTACCTGTCGGCTGGCGATTTATGGCTGTGCCTCTCATGCGATGAGCCATGTCCAAAAAATGACTACACCCACTTTGCCTTCGATATTGCGGCTTCGGATTTTGATGCCTGTTGTATGCGTTTGATAGACGCAGGCGTGCCACAGTGGAAAGTGAATAAAAGCGAAGGGCGCTCGGTGTACATACTGGACCCTGATGGCCATAAGCTGGAAATTCACGTGGGCGGGCTGGAAAGCCGTTTAGAGGCTCTAAAATCAAAACCGTATAGCGGCCTTGTCTGGTTGTAATAATTTACTTCTAAAGAAATTGCTCCTGGTTCCGATAATTACTTAAGTCCATCAACTTTCTTATCACCGCCAAGAGTTATCCATGCCCAAAACGTTAACCTGTTTCATCACAACCTTGTTACTGCTAGCGCCCTATGCCCAGGCGAATACCGATGCGGCAGAAGCAGCAGTACTGGCATGGCTTGAAGCAATTGATAGCGGCGAATATGAACTGGCGTGGGAAAAAGCCTCACCTCTGCTGCAACGCCCGCTTTCACCCAACATGCTGGAACGGACCATTAGCGCGGCACGTCGTGATTTCGGAACGGTGGAATCTCGGCGCCGCACACGGGTTATCAATGAAACCTCGATGCCCGGCGCGCCTAAAAACGATTACCGGGAATTCACCTATCAAACGCGGTTTTCAAATAAGCCCAACATTACCGAGACCATTACGCCACACTTTGAAGAAGGCGTTTGGAAAGTAAGCGGCTACTATGTCCAGTAACTGAGTCCAGTAACGCTACTGAATAGCTATATGCAGGCGCCGCGAAGGGTTAAATCTTCACGCAAACAAAAATGGCATTCCCCGAGGTATTGTTCCAGGGCGTAATGGCTTCAAAGTTATGCTCGAATACATGAACCTCGAAATAGCGCTCAAGAAGGGTAATTAACTCAGGAAAACTAACCGCTACCATGGGATGTTCGTCGTTCCATATCTGGGTATCGCGCGCGTTGGTTTTTTCGATGCTGAGTTTGAGAGCCTGCTTTTCTCCGCTGCCGCTGTAATACCACCCCGAGCGAAACGTGAATACATCGTCAGCTTTTCTCGCGGTGTGTTTCACAAACAGATCGTTATCGATTTTGTCTTTATCGACCGCGTTAAAGCAGAAAACTCCGCCACGCTTTAAAGCACCGTGTGCGCTAGCAATACACGCCTTGAGCTTTTCAATCCCGTCGCTGTAGTGAATTGAATACAGAAAACAGGTAATTAGATCCTGCGGGTCGCTTACGTTAAAACTACCCATATCCTGGCACGTAAACTGGGCTTCCGGGCAGCGCATGGCGGCGATATCCAGCATGGGCTGGTTGATATCCAAGCCGCTACTCAAGTAGCCATGATCAATAAAATGACGAACGTGGGGGCCGGTGCCGCAGGCGAGATCAAGGTGAGCATTGCCGCCGTTACCGAAAATTTGGTGAAGCCTGCGAACCGCGTTACTTTGCGCCGGGTAGTCGATGTCCTCGCACATTAAATCGTAATAGCCGGAAAGATCGGTATAGAGGGCGTTAAAGGACATGGCGGCCTGGGAGCTTGAGGATTGAGGGTGGCGCATAGTAAACGAGTGGGTTGGCTTTGAGAAGCCGAGCGCTTAATCAAGGCATCGCAGCCCGTACCACTGGCTTGCGATGCCTTTTTCGGTTTATAGCGAGATATCGGGCACAAACTGTATACTCACCGCGACCCGGTTCCAACTATTAATGGCCAGAATCACCGTGGTCAGTTCAAGAAGGTCCTGTTCGCCAAACGCGGCCAGAGCATTCTGATAGGCGCTGTCGCTAATCGTCTGTTGGCTGATTAACGTAAGGGCTTCGGCCCACTCCAGGGCGGCGCGTTCCTGCTGGTTGAAGCAGGGGGCTTCCCGCCAGGCGGGCAGTACGTCCAACCTTACCTGATGCTCGCCATCGTTTCTGGCCTCTTGGGTATGCATATGCTGGCAAAAGCAGCACTGGTTGATCTGGGAGACGCGTAATTTGACCAGGTGAATGATGGTGGGCGTTACCGCACTGTCGGGCATCACTTCGCCCAAGGGCACTAAATGCTTGGCAAGGCGTGGCATCATCTTGTAGACGGCTTGTTGAGCAATACGCTGAGACATGACGGTGACCTCGTTGATTGATGAAGGCCTCAGCTTATAAAGGTGCGCGCGCTACGCCTTGTAAATTTGCGACAATTTTCGCTTGCGGTAAATGGCCGGCGTTTCATAGGTCAGGCTTTGAAAAGAGTGCGTAAAATGTGCCTGATCGTAATAGCCGCAGTGCAAGGCTATTTCCGATAGAGGCAGATTGGTTTCAAGCAGGCACTGGCGCGCTCGTTCAAGGCGCGCATACGCCACCAGCGCGCCTGGCGAGACGCCTACTTCACGTTTCAACCTGCGCTCGAGGGTACGTGGTGTAAACCCTAGATGGGCGGCTAACTGCTTGGGCGGGAGCTGGAGCTGATGGATGGCTTGAACGACCCTTGGGGTGCGGCTTTGGGCAGGGGCCCGGCTTTCCATTAAATTCAGCAGCCATGTTTCCAGCAGGTCGAGTGCCTGCCGAGTGTCGAGCGAATGAAAGCGTTCGACACTGGTGTCAAACTACTCATCCAGAAAGGTTTTATATCATCGCCCAGGCTTAAGTGCGCATCGATCAACTGCTCCGGGACCAGGCCAAGCAGGCTATAAACACTGGCCGGCTTGAACCGAATACCCAGGCGGGTGATGGAAGGATCAAACGTCTCAAGCAGGGTGTGCTTGTTAAAGCAGAGCGTAATGATCGGGCGAGCGCTGGCCAGCTTGATGGTGAGGCTGGCGCCTGCATCTGGGTAAAGCTTTTCTACGATGGGAGGCGCAAGGGGGCTTTGCCCGCCCATCGACCAAAGACATTGTACCCACGGGCGAAGGCTTGGGGCGGGTAAGCGCTGCTGAAAATTCAAATAAGCGGCGTTACCGGGCAGGATAAAGTTGGCCATGGTGGCAACCTGCTTCGTTGATGAACGGGCTTCATCGCATGACCTGTATTAAACAGCAAACACATAGACTCGGAAAGTGGCTATGCTTGAGCAGTGAAGCTCTCACTACGCAATCATGTGTTAACTAGGACTAAATCTTACCGGAGGCATTATGGATGAGGCCGTTTATTGGTATGCGCTGGCGACGGTGCTGCTGTTTGCGAAGATGTTTGCCACGTCTTTATATCAGGGCTTTCATCGCATCACGAAAATGACCTTTAAAACGCCGGAGGATGCGGCGATGGCGGGCAAGTCGCCTGCGCAAGAGGAGTTGCCGCAGGTGCAAAAGGCCAGCAAAGCCTGGTCGAATGATCTGGAGAATATCCCCATTTTTCTGGGACTGGGCGTTGCTTACGTTCTGGTGGGCGCCTCTTCAGGGCTCGCCATGTGGCTCTTTATGTTATTTACCGCTTCGCGCTACTGCCACACGCTGTGTTATCTGAACGCGCTTCAGCCTTGGCGAACGATTTCCTATGGTGTGGGGATCTTATGCATGATCATTATGTGCATTCAGATACTAACGGTACTTATCTAACAGTTGCTGCTAAAACGCCCTCTTAAATGAGGGCGTTTTATTTATAATACTGTTGGCAGTTTGATATTGATTACGATGGAAAGTATTTTTTATAACATGTTAATTTTAATAGCGTATTAAGCCCATGCCCAATATTGCCAACACTCCTGAACCGCCTTACTACGCGGTGATTTTTACCTCTGTGCGTACGGATATCGAAGATGGCTATGATGAGATGGCGGTACGCATGGTTGAACTGGCTGCCCAGCAGTCAGGATTTCTAGGTGTGGAATCGGCTCGAAATGAGGTGGGTGTTACCGTTTCCTATTGGGCGGATCTTGACTCGATCAAAGCGTGGAAGGCGCATGCTGAGCATAAAGAAGCCCAGCGATTGGGGCATCGGCAGTGGTATAAGCACTTTAAAACCCGGATTGCCAAAGTGGAGCGGAATTACGGGTTTTAGGGCTGCCTATATCACCAGTCCGGATAAAAGCTGCAGCCCAAGCACTAGCAATAGTACCGCCACGCCGCCTACAAGGCTTGTGATCAGCGCATGGCGTTTCCAGAGAACGAGTACGTCGTGACCAAAGCGGTAGACAAGCCAAGCTAGGCCGAAATAGCGCAGGCCGCGAGCAATCAGAGCGGCCAAGGCGAACAACAGAATCGGGTAGCCTGAAAGTCCCGCGGTAATCATTGCTATCTGAAAGGGGATCGGCAAAATGCCGATAGCCAATATGGAGGCAAAACCGTATTGGTTAAAAAAGGTTTGGAAGGCCTGGAAGCTATCCTGTATACCCGTGAAATCAATAAACCAAGTGCCTATCGTTTGGAATAGCAGCATGCCTACCCCGTAGCCGACCAGCGACGCGACAAGGCAGCCCGCGGTGGTAACCGCCGCCATGTACCAGATACGCGATCGGTTGCTGGCCATCAGGGGAATCATCATCAGCTCAAGAGGAATGGGCAGGATGATGGTTTCCAAAAACGAAAGAACGCCCAGTAGCCATAGCATGTTCTTTGAACCGTTTATGCGTTCAATCCACGCCTTCATACGTTTTGATGCAATGGCCATGGGCGAGGTCTACATCGCTGGGTTAATACGGCGATAAATAGCAGCTAATACACTATAGGCGCCAAACGCGAATAACCCAATAGCAACAAATGCCAACAGCCACTGGCCATAGGCCTGGCTTCGCAGCGTACTGAATACCTCTTCTGTACCGCCTGCTTCGCTAGGGCTTATCTGATAGGCGGCAATAAGAAAGAAGCTGCCCACAATCACGAATACCAGGCCGCGTATGGTGAGCCCAAAGCGGCACACCGGATAGGCCCAGCGCTGAATATGTACCGGCATATCGAAGTTTTTATCAAATTTGGTTTTCAGGCCTTTTATACCATGGGCAATCCCTGCACCGATAATGGCTAGGCCTACCGCACCGACCAACCAGCGCCCAAGAGGCTGTTGCAAAAGCCAGCTGACGATGCCTTCAGATCCACCCGAATCACCAGAAGAGCCACCCAAGCGAAAGATCAGACTGGCGGCGTAGAAGGCCAGCAGTATATGAGTGACGGCACTGACCATTAGGCCTGCCCGAATGGCGAGGCCTTTTGCATCAGTGCCGTGATGATCAGCATCCTTGACCGCCTGGATGGTGCGCCACATCGCGTAGCCAATAAGACCCAAAGCAATGATTGCCAACAGTATCTTGCCAAAAGGTGCGGTTAAAACGCTTTCCAGAGCGCCACGGCTGCCTTCGGTCTGGCCCCCTTCACCCAATGCGGCAAGTGCGGCAAGGCCGCCGACCAGAAGATAGACAACGCCGCGTGCCGCATAACCCATACGTGCAAACAGGGTAATAGCATCCCGATGATCATGCACAGGTGTTCGGTTGGCCATGTTGTCCTCCTGACTGAAATGGCGTTGTTTAATATCCGTATAAAGCGGTTACTTATAGTGGTTCAGTGGCCTACTATTGTCTAGCTGGTGATCAGTTGGGAAGATTTGATCGCGTGGTTACTTCCAGTACCATTTTTACCGTTAGAGTAATTGCGTATGCCGTCTTTATGCTCTCCGCTATTTTGGCGTGACCCACAGATGCCCTATGTGGAGTTGCGCAAGATTAATGATGCCCGCCAGGTTTGTTATGCGCTACATAGCCATGAGCACTGGTCGTTGGGGGCGGTAACCGCTGGTAGAAGTACGTTTCAGTACCGTGATGCGGCCTATGCCATCAGCGCGGGCGATCTGGTTTTAATGAACCCTCATTGGGTGCATGCGTGTAATCCTATTCAGAACGAGCCCTGGGCTTACCTGATGCTGTATGTGGATACGCAGTGGCTGACTGATTTGCGTTATCGGGCAGGTTTGTTGGCATTTCCCGAGTGGCTAGATATCAAAACGGCGGTGATATCTAAACCACGGCTTTTTGATCGTTACTTGGCAATGGCTGACTGCTTGCTAAATAGCCAGCGGCGTATTTGTGAAAAGCAGGCAGCCCTTGTCGATTACCTGCTTGAGGTGATGCATGCGCTAGATCAAACGCATGATCAATCACAACATAAAGCGCCTGAAGAATTACGGGCAGTGGCTGAGTATATGAATGTGAATGCCGCTTGCGAACTGTCGCTTGATAAAATATGCGACTTCTCAGGGTATAGTGCTGGACACTTGATTCGTGCTTTCAAGCAGCACTATGGTTTAACGCCTCATGCTTACCTGATTAACCGGCGTATACAGCTAGGGCAGCAAGAGCTTAAACAGGGAAAGCCCATTGTAGAAGCGGCACTCAACGCAGGTTTTAACGATCAGCCGCATTTTCAAAGAACTTTCAAGCGGCTAGTGGCGGCCACGCCGAATCAGTATCGGCAAACGCTAGTCGAGCACTAAGAGCACGCAACTAGCAGCCAGTAGCGCGGCTAAAGCTCGGTTAACGGTCATCAAGAACCGAGGATTCTGCATATAGCGTCTTAAAGACGCACCTGCATATACCCAACTGGCCAATGATAACCAACAGATAGGCAGATAGAGCGCCGCGAACATCGCTATCTGTGTTAGGTCATTGCCGCTTGTATAAGCTCCAATCCCTGAAGCTGAGGCAAGCCACGCTTTGGGGTTTAGCCACTGCATTAAAGCACCCGTCATAAACCCCGGTGCTTTTGCTGATGCCTGTTCTGGTAGTTTGCCATCATCCATTGCTAGCTTGATACTTAAATAAAGCAGAAACGCCACCCCTGCCCAGCGGAGCAACACTTCTAGCAGTGGTACTGTGGTAAGCAAAGAGTAAAGCCCTGCGCCAACCCCTAGAAACAACGCTATAAACCCCAGTGTGGCACCGGTGACAAAGATTAATCCTTTTGCGATAGGGTAGTGGGTACCGCTACTTAGGCACACTAGGTTCACCGGCCCAGGAGAAATAGACGCTGCAAGGGCAAAGGCTGACATGGGTAGTAATAGTGAAACGCTCATGGTGATCCTCCAAAACAGTAGGAGGAGTGTGAGATGACGTTGGGGTGGCGTATTGCATAAAATTGAGGTGCGCAAGATTCGGGTCGGCAATCTGGCATGAAGCGCTTACGCTACAGAGTGCTTGGATAAGAGTGCTTGGATATCAATCAAAGGAGCCGGCGATGGATGATTACGCGCGTATCGAAAAGGCGATGGCTTATATGGTGGAACGAGCCGTACTGCAGCCCAGCCTGGAGGAGGTCGCCGCTCATGTCCACTTAAGTGCCTACCATTTTCAGCGTCTATTCTGCCGCTATGCCGGTATCTCGCCCAAGCGCTTTTTACAGGCCCTGACCTTGGAGCGAGGGAAGCAGCTATTAAAAAAACCCCGCGCGTTACTTGATGTGGCTCACGAGCTTGGGTTGAGCGGTGGCTCGCGGCTTTACGATCACTTTGTGCAGCTGGAAGCGGTGACCCCTGGCGAGCATAAGCGCCATGGGGAAGGCGTACATATAGAGTACGGCGTGCATGCGACGCCTCTAGGTAGCGTGCTGGTAGCGGTAACGCCGCGCGGCATTTGCCGTATGGGCTTTGTGGATGCCACGAGCGCCGATGAACTGCTGGCGCGACTTGCCAAAGAGTGGCCGCGAAGCACGCTTAATCATCGCCCTGAGGTGACGGCGTATGTGGTTGAAGCGCTATTTGCAAAGTCTAAAGCCAAGCCCAGTACATTATCGCTTCACGTGACCGGTACTAATTTCCAGATTGCCGTATGGCGGGCGCTACTCACCATTCCTGAAGGCCAGCTGGCAAGCTATACGCATATTGCCCAGGCATTGGGCATGCCTAAATCGTCGCGAGCCGTGGGGAATGCAGTGGGTGCTAACCCCATTGCGCTGTGGATTCCTTGCCACCGGGTTATTCAACAAAGCGGCGCGTTAGGTGGTTACCGCTGGGGCTTGCCTAAAAAGCAGATGGTGCAAGCGTGGGAGATCGCCCAGATGCAGGCACCTGAGCCCGAAACCGAGCTGTTAACCGCGTACTAGCTACTCAAGGAGGTTTGTATATGAACATCACCGCGATTCAAGCTGATATTACTACCCTGGATGTTGATGCCATTGTCAACGCTGCCAATACGTCGCTATTGGGCGGTGGAGGGGTAGATGGCGCCATCCACCGTGCGGCAGGGCCTGAACTGCTTAAAGCGTGCCGGGCGCTAGGTGGGTGCCCCACAGGGGATGCCAAGCTAACCGAGGGCTTTAAACTACCGGCACGCTACGTCATTCATACCGTTGGCCCGGTATGGCATGGCGGAGCACGCGGTGAAGCTGAGTTACTGGCATCGTGCTATCAGCGCTCCTTGGCACTAGCTGAATCGGTTGGCGCGCGCTCGGTGGCGTTTCCAAGCATAAGCACGGGCGTATACCGTTATCCTATCGAAGAGGCTGCACGGATTGCCGTCTCAGCGGTAAGTGAGGCGCTGAAACAGGGCTCTACTGTTGATACGGTTACGTTCTGCTGCTTTTCCGCCAAGGATTTGGCCGTGTATGAGGCTGCGTTAGTCAATTAGGCCATTAGCGTCGTAAAACGGATAAGGGCCGGGGTATTGTTTGATAAACCCTTGGTGCGTCACCATGCCCGCTTCTGCTGACCATTGGTGTAACAAATACCCCGGCGGCTCTAATTGGAAACGGGAAGGACCGTCGGGCGTTAGATCCAGGCTGACGTAGTGAGAAACCCCAGGGCAACTGATGGCTAGTGTGTTTCCAAAACGAGCCTGAATAGTGCGGTGCACATGCCCACACAGTACACGCTCTATCTGAGCATGCTTGCTAGTTACATCAGCCAGCTCACGGGTCTGCTTAAGAGGCTGGCGATCCATATGATCAATACCGCTGATAAACGGATGATGATGTAGCATGACCAGAGTCGGTGTTTGTGGCTGCTCTGCCAGGGTTGCATCCAGCCAGCGCAGGCTTGCCTCACTTAGCTCACCGTAAGGTTTTCCCGGCACGGAGGAGTCGAGCCCCACTAGGCGTACTGGGTAGTCATCAATTACCCACTGTAAATAGTGAGAGTCTTGAAAGAGATAGTCATGCTCGGGAAAAGCCGCACGTAAATGATGGCGGTCATCATGATTACCGGGAATCAGGTAAACCGGCAGCGTTAGATCCGCCAGGATCTGTTTGAACGTTGCGTACTCATCCGGGTGGCCAAAATCGACCAGATCACCGCTAATTAATACTAGGTCGGGGCGTGGCGTCAGCTGATTCAGCGTTTGGATGGCTTGGCTCAGAGCGCTGGCAGTATCCACTTTACGATAGGAAAGGCGCCCACCAGCCTTGATATGCGGATCACTGATTTGAGCGATCAGGCAGGATTTACCCATTGGCCTGCTCCTTGGCGCTTGCGGCGGCTAGTTCTGAATGGCTTGACTCTGGATGAAAAAGCGCTTGAGGCGGCAGCGCCAAGCCAATAGCAGTGCCGATGGGCCAGTGCTGGCGCGATGAAGCTTTAACCTGTAGCGGCGTAGCGCCACCTGTATCGACCATTAACTGCTGCGACTGACCTAGAAAAATACTTTGTAGAATGCGGCCTTTCACCTGGGCGTTAGGTAATGCGACGACTTCGATATCTTCCGGGCGACAGTAAACACTTTGTGCCTCTTGTAGATGAGGTGCGGTCAACTCACCGCCTTGTACCGTAAGTTGACCATTAGCACCCTTACCGATGACTTCTAAGCGATTCACCGCGCCGATAAAATCGGCCACAAACGCGTTGGCGGGCTGGTGGTATATCTCTTGGGGTGTGCCTAATTGCGCAATGCGCCCGGCCTGCATCACCGCAATACGGTCACCTAAGGCCATTGCCTCGTCTTGATCATGAGTTACATAAACTGCGGTTGTGCCCAGCTCGCGCAGTAACTGACCGATTTCCAGGCGTAGCCGGTCGCGCAACTTGGCATCCAGGGCTGCAAGCGGTTCATCAAACAGCAGCACTTTGGGGCGAACGGCGATGGCGCGTGCCAGGGCAACGCGCTGTTTTTGCCCACCTGACAGGGCATCAATACGCCGCTCGCCAAAGCCTTCCAGATCCACCATGCGCATGACCTCGGCAAGCCTCTGTTCAGTCTCAGAACGGGGCAAGCGCTGTATTTTCAAACCGTAGGCGATGTTGTCGGCAACACTCATATTGGGAAACAGGGCGTAGTTCTGAAACACCATTCCGACATCGCGCTTTTCAATAGGTAGGGCAGTCACATCCTGTTCGCCAAATTGGACGCGCCCGCCTCGATCCGGGCTTTCAAGGCCGCTGATGATGCGCAGGGTAGTGGTTTTGCCACATCCAGACGGCCCAAGTAATACCAAGGTTTCCCCTGCGTTAACGTGGAGATCTAGCGGTTGCAGGGCCGTGTGACCACCTGAAAAAGTGCGGCTGCATTGGGTAAGGGTGATGCTGACAGATGAGCTCATATCGGTCTCGGGATTATCTCTTGGCGTCGGGGTCGAGTGAGACGTTCTGGGTGGTTAGCGGCGTGGGCTGGAAAGCCGCCCAGCCCATTGAATTGCCACCAGCAGCGGCACAATCATTACTAGAAAGATCAGGGTGTAGGCCGAACCCACTTCAAGGCGCATGGAGGCATAGCTATCGGCTAGTCCTACCGGAAGGGTTTTGGTCAGCGGGGTATGCAGCATCCAGGTAATGTTGAACTCACCAATCGATAGGGTGACGACCATCAGCGCGCCCGCCAAAATGCCGCTAAGGCAGTTGGGAACCACCACCGTAAAAAAGCGCTGCCGAAAATTGGCCCCTAAGCTTGCTGCCGCTTCTTCAAGCAGCGGGAGGCGCGCGGTTTGCATGACGGAAAGCACGGCGCGCACCATAAATGGCAGGGTGAAAAGTACATGACCCACCAGAATGAATAGCCAGCTCCCGCGAAACTCCCGATAGCTACCGTAGGCAAGTAGTAAAGCGAGGGCGGTGGCAAGGCCTGGCACGGCCACCGGCAACAGGAGCAATTCCTCAATCGCATTGGCCCAGCGACGGCGGCTGCGTAGCAAGCCATAAGCTGCAGGCACACCAATCAGTATTGTAATCACCAGGCAGGCTAGGGCTAGCTTGATAGAGAGCCAGATAGTATCGGAGTAAAGCTGCCATACCTCGATTACCCAGCGCAGCGTCAAACCACTTTTAAGGCCGACAAAGTAGTTCTCGGTAAGCCCGGCCATTACCGACATGGCTATGGGAATAATCATGAAAAGACAAACCAGCAGAGTGAAGCTAAGTTGCAGGGCAAATCGAATACGTGGATTCATACGGGGGCTCCTACATTGCCGCCCGCCAGCTTGCGGGCCAGGCTTAATGCGACCCAGGTGATCAGCCCAAGTACCACCGACAGGGCGGCTGCCATGGCGAAGTTGGCGTAGTTGGTAAATTCGCCGTAGATGTTGAGGGGTAAAATGCTCAGCCGCGTGCCGAGCGTAAAAGCGGTACCAAATGCTCCCATGCTGGTCGCAAAGCAGATAGCGCCGGTCGAAAGTAGGGCGGGCGCAATACCCGGCACGATGACATCTTTAGTGACTTGCCACGAGTTTGCGCCCAATGAACGGGCAGCCTCTTCAAGACTTCGGTCTAAATTTTCACAAGCCGCCATTACCGTGGTGATGACGCGTGGAATGGAAAAATAGAGATAGCCGATAAAGAGCCCGGCAAGAGAATAGGCGAACATCCAGCGCTCATCGAATAACCACAGGCTCAATTGAGCCAGAGCACCCTGACGACCGCCCAACATAATCACTAAAAAGCCCACTACCACGCCTGGAAAGGCAAGTGGAAAGGTGAGAATCGCGACCAGCGTTGACTTACCTATAAAACGGTGACGCGCCAAAAAGAAACCGGCAATACCTGCGATACCCACAGCGGCTAGTGAGACGGTAATGGAGATGGTGACGGTGGTGACAAGGCTAATTAAGTATTGGCGGTGGGTAAGAATGGTGAGATAAGCACTGATACCACTGCTACGGTCGGCTTCAGCGCCCATGAGAATCAAGCGAGAAAACGGCAGCAGCCAAAAAGCAAAAAATACGGCTAGTGCTGGCGCTAAGGCGAATACCGCAATGAGGTTTTTACGTTTCGGGGTTTGACTTATCGCTTGAGTTGCTGAATAAGCAGCCCCTAAGGGCTGCTTGGATATTGCTGTCATGATTAACGAACCTCCGAAAGATACCGATCGGAGAAGTTGCGCTGGGCATTCGCCATGGCGTCATAATCCACCGTAACGGCGCGGGCGTAATCACTATCAGGTAGAAATACGCTGCGGGCTTCTTCTGAGATAGCCTCTTCGCGTACCGGGCGTAGATAAGCATCTGCCCACACCGCCTGCCCTTGATCAGAAAGTACGAAATCAAGCACCTGACGGCCGTTTTCCGGGTTAGGGCTATCTTTAACCAGGCTCATGACGTAAGGCACAACGACGCTGCCTTCTTCAGGAATCACAAAGTCAACGTTGGCGCCATCGCTATAGCGGGCGCGGTAAGCGTTGAAGTCGTAGTCCAGCAGAATCGGAATTTCACCGGAAAGCACGCGAGCGTAGCTGGTTTGTTTCGGAACAATGGGAGCGTTATCGGCGAGCTGGTTGAAGTAATCAATGGCGGGGGTGAAGTCGTTAAGATCGCCGCCCATCGCCAGATTGACCGCGGTTGCACCCACGTAACCAACAAAAGCGCTGGCGGGATCAAGATAACCCACCATACCCCGGTACTCAGGTTTGAGCAGGTCTGCCCAGGAGGTAGGCACGGGGGCGCCATCTAAAGCATCAACGTTAACCATAAAACCAAGGGTGCCTGAGTGGATGGCAAACCAGTTACCGTTAGGGTCTTTCAGTCCTTCAGGAATCTCATCCCAGTGTGCCGGCTGGTAAGGCGCAACTACATCGGCTTCCATCGCCTGAATACCAAACGTCACCCCGTAGTAGACCACATCCGCAACGGGGCTATTGGCTTCTGCCACTAGCTGTGCCAATGACTGCCCGGAGTTTTTATTATCCTGTGGCACCCGGATGCCTGTTTCCTGCTCAATCAGGCGTAGCTGTGTGCCCCAGTCTGCCCACTCGGGTGGGCAGTTGTAGCATATAGCGTTATCACTGTTTTGAGCCATCACGCCGCTTGAAGCGCTAATAAGCGTAGTGGCCAATAGCGCTTTATATAGATGCTTAACGTTCATGCGACACTCCTCGATGAAATACCTGGTGGGGTCTTTCTGGTTGTCGGAGCTCCGACACTTTCGCCCTTTCGTAATACATAGGGCAGGGGTGTAAGAACGGGTCTTTCACCCTGAATCATGTTCAGCATCGTGTGAATGGCTGCACGACCAATATCCGCACGGGGCTGCTCAACGGTGCAAAGTGATGGGTAGACATATTTTCCCAGGGCAATGCCGTCAAACCCCATAACAGATAGATCGTTAGGCACCGAAAGCCCGGCTCGTTGAAGTTCGCCTATCAAGCTGATAGCGAGCAGATCATTAGTACAGATCAACGCACTGAGCGCGTTGTCGCCGTGCAAATGCGGCGCTAGGCTTTTCAGGTCTGCCTGGGTGTGGCGTGGCATTTCAATGAGTGGACTGGGCGCAAGCCCAGCCGCCTGCATGGCGAGGCAATAACCTTCATAGCGCTGTCGTGCACGGTCAGATTGCAATAATGGCCCGGCGACCATCCCAATTTGCTGATGGCCCAGTGTAATGAGATAGCGGGTGGCGGCTTCGCTAGCGGCGTGGTTATCCACGCCGACAGAGGGAAAGCCGCTGTTGCCAGGAGGATTATAAACAAGCAGACAAGGCGTGGTTTCTTGATGTAGCTGAGTAAGCACAGCGCTTTTATCAGCTTCAGCCACTGTTAGCACTAGACCATCAACCCGCTGGCGTAGCATCTCTTCGACAATCTCGTTCTCACGACTGGCATCGTATTCGCTCGTCGTGACGATAAGCGAATAGCCGCAGGCCCGGGCTGCCACCTCCATGGCTTGAAGCTGTTCAGCAAAAACCGGGTTATCAAGGCTAGGCACCATGACGCCAATCATTTGCGTTGTTTGTAAGCGCAACTGCTGAGCTACTTTGTTAGGCCTAAATGCAAGCTGTTGAGCCGCATGGAAGATCTTTTCCCGCGTTGTATCGCGTACTAAATCAGGTGTTGAGAAAGCGCGTGCGGCCGTTGCCCGAGAAACGCCGGCGAGTTTTGCCACGCTGAGTAAGTCTGCCATGCTAGTACCTGTTACCGGTGAAATGAGATCGATCTCATTGATTAGGTGCCAGCCTAGCGAGGGATTGTGACGAATTGATGTCGAAGGGATATAAATTTGGCAGGGAATTGACGGCGGTTTTACCACCCGCGAAATATTATCTGGTTAGGTTGATAGGAATACTTTTATTTTTAACCGCTAACCAGATTGTAAAAAATGACTTGAGAGAGGAAAAACTATCGGATCAATGCCCAAACACCGACCAACCGGTACGCTGAACAAACATTTCAAGCGCTTTTGTACCCAGCAGGCTATTGCCGTAGTCATCCAGGCCCGGGGACCAGACGGCAATTGAGCCTTGACCCGGGGCTATCGCTAGAATGCCGCCACCTACACCGCTTTTACCCGGCAGCCCGACGCGGAAGGCGAATTCGCCAGATGCGTCGTAATGACCGCACATCATCATTAGCGAATTAATACGCCGGGCCCGTTGCGGAGAAACCACACGAATATTGCTGGGCTGGTTGACGCCATCAGAGGCCAGAAACAGCCCTGCATGGGCGAGCTGATCGCAGCTCATGGCGATGGCGCATTGGTGGAAATAGGTGCCTAGGATTTTATCAACGTCATGGCGCAGGCGACCAAAAGCTTTCATGAAGTGAGCAAGGGATGCATTGCGGTCACGGTGTGCCATTTCAGAAGCGGCGACTACATGGTCAAAGCAAATGCTTTCATCATCAGCGATATAGCGTACGAAGCTAAGTAGTTCGGCAAGCGTCTCTTTGGGCTCATGGCCCATCATGATGGCGTCGACCACAGCAATGGCGCCGGCATTGATAAACGGGTTACGGGGTTTGCCGCTTTCATGCTCAAGCTGCACGATAGAGTTAAACGGGTCACCTGATGGCTCACGGCCTACATTGGACCAAAGCGCATCACCCATTTTCCCCAGTGCAATCGTCAGCGTGAACACCTTCGAAATACTCTGAATTGAGAAAGGGGTAGAGGCACAGCCGGCTGAGTAGCGCTCACCCTTAACGGTGGCAAGAGAAATGGCAAATTGTTGAGGATCCACGTGAGCAAGCTCGGGGATATAGTCTGCAACCTTGCCACGCTCGGTTTCGGCGGCCATCGCATCGGCGATCTCATTGAGTAAATCTTGCATTTATAGCCGTTTGGTTTCAGATAAAGGAAAGCGCTACCGTAACCGAAAACAAGGGAGTTGTCTGTTAGAAAGCGCGTAGGGCTAGCGTGTGTAAAGTATGCTGCTAGGTAGTATGAATAGCAGCTGAAGCGGTTATTTAAATTTCATGGTTTTTTTTGATAGTAGGTGCCCTTGGAATTTTATTCAGCTTGGCAAAGCAGACTAGGACTCTGGAACACCTTTATTCTAGCTCAAGTCGATAGATCAACTAACCTCTTATAATCGAGTGGTTACTTAAAAAAATAATTTTACTAGTTCCCCTCACTCTTACTAGTTAGTCAGCGTATCTTAATAATTATTGGAATTTTATAGTTTAAAAGTTTTAAGCTTGTACAGTATTAAGTGCCATCTAGAATTAACTCTCAAAGAAGTTGTTGCAAGGAGAGCGCCAATGGTAAAGGAAACCGTCACCGATTCACTACCTACCGCATCGTTTAGCGAAACGCTATCGTTCTTATTGAAGGTAATGGCCCCCAATATTGCTAAAGGGGTAATCATCCGCCGCCCAGGCGTCATGCACATGGCTGAGCATTGGGCGTTGGACAAGCGCTCCGTTAAACAAGTGCAAGCGTTTAACAATAAATATGGCAAAGGCCCGTTACTTTTTAAAACGCCTTTCAAGCCCATGGCGTTGGTGTTGGACCCAGAAGACGCTAATCGTGTGATGGAGGAGACGCCTGAACCCTTCGCGACGGCGGAGTCAGCAAAAAAGAGCGCACTGTCTCATTTTGAACCGGATATGGCGTTGATCTCTCATGGTAAAGCCCGCGAAGAAAGGCGGCGTTTAAACGAGGAGGTCTTACAAAGTGGCTGCCCCATGCACAGTTTTTCTGCGCATTTTTCCCAGGTAGCTGAGCAGGAAGTACAAGCACTGCTAGAGACCGTTCATCAGCATAATAATAAGCTGGACTGGTCACTATTTATTAATGCCTGGAATCGTATAGTCCGCCGCGTAGTACTGGGAGATGCTGCCCGGGATGATGACCCACTCACTCAAGAGCTTGTTCAACTGCGCAAGGCGGCTAACTGGGGCTTTATGCGCCCTAAGCGCAAGCGTTTACGGAGAAAATTCCACGACCGTTTAGCGCACTATGTCGATCAGGCTGAGCCCAATAGCTTGGCGGCGAAACTATCAGACTACGCGACTCAAAGCCAGGCGAAGCCGTTGGACCAGATGCCCCAGTGGCTGTTTGCTTTTGAGCCTGCCGGCATGGCAACGTTTCGAGCGCTGGCGTTACTCTGTGCCCACCCGAAGCAGGCGGAACTGGCCCAGGCAGAGGCTGATCAAAAGCCTCATCCCCAATCCGATAACCCCTTCTTAAAAGCCTGTGTGCTGGAAGCCTTACGGCTCTGGCCAACAACGCCTCTTATTCTGCGCGAAACAACCGAGCGGACATGTTGGTCGCAGGGCGAAATGCCAACGAACACCACGTTGCTTATTCATGCGCCTTATTTCCATCGGGACGATCGCCAGCTGGATATGGCTAACCGCTTTGCGCCAGAAATATGGCTAGACCCTGAGCAGCTTAAACACTGGCCACTATTACCCTTTAGCGGAGGGCCCGGTATTTGCCCCGGAAGGCATATCGTTCTATTGGTGACCAGTGCCGTGCTGGCAGCCATGATGAGAAATCATCAGTTCCGTTTAGACCCATCGGACCGGCTGACAGCAGATGAACCAATGCCTGCGCTTTTGAGCAATTTCCATCTCTGCTTTCGTGTTAAACAAGCTGATTCTTCATCAAACCAGGAAAGCGCCGCGTTATAGAAATGTTTTTTTAATCGTTAATCACGATGAAGCCCGCTATAGGCAGCGCCCAGGGTTGCTGGCCGCTGCCTGGGGTTCTATGGCTTAGCCTTTTCTGTGTCGTTAGTCAGGCGCATTGCATCCTTGCATGACGCTCGCTAAAGTTTCGCCCTCTTTTGAGTTTATGAATGCATGGAGCAGGGCGCATGGCCACCTTAATGATTCAAGGCACTACCTCAGATGCAGGGAAAAGCACGGTAGTCGCTGGGCTATGCCGTGTTTTGAAACGTCGTGGCATATCCGTTGCTCCCTTTAAACCCCAAAACATGGCGCTAAACAGTGCCGTGACTGAAGATGGGGGAGAAATTGGCCGCTCTACCACCTTGCAGGCTCAAGCGGCAGGCGTTGCCCCCCATAGCGATATGAATCCTGTGTTGCTCAAGCCGGAAAGTGATCGGGGCGCGCAGGTTATTCTGCGTGGCAAGGTTTACGGTCACATGGATGCGCTGGATTACCATGCCTTCAAGCAAACCGCCAAAGAGAGCGTGATGGCTGCCTGGCAGGCGCTTGAAAAGCGCTTTGACGTGATTATTGCCGAAGGTGCTGGCAGCCCCGCCGAAATCAACCTGCGCAAGGGCGATATTGCCAATATGGGCTTTGCCGAGGCGGCTGATTGTCCTGTGATTGTGGTTGGTGATATCGATCGTGGGGGCGTGTTTGCTCAGCTCGTAGGAACACTTGAACTACTCAGCCAAAGCGAGCAGGCACGCACTCAGGGCTTTATCGTGAACCGTTTTCGCGGCGATATCGGCCTGCTTAACCCAGGCCTTGAATGGCTTGTGTCGCGAACGGGTAAACGTGTCTTTGGTACTTTGCCCTATCTGCAAGGGTTACTGCTGGATGCTGAAGATAGCGTGGGCCTGACCCAGAAAACGACGCAAGCGGCGCCGTTAACCGTGGTGGTACCTGCGCTGCCGCGTATCAGTAACCATACTGATTTTGACCCGTTGCGCCTGCACCCACAGGTAGCGCTGCATATGATTGGCCCTGGCCAGCCCATTCCACCAGCCGATGTGATTATCCTGCCAGGCAGTAAAAGCACGGCCAGTGATTTGGGGTGGCTTAAACGGCAGGGCTGGGAGGAGGCCATCAAGCGGCATCTGCGCTATGGGGGAAAACTATTAGGTATTTGCGGTGGTTTTCAAATGCTGGGGCAGTGGGTGGAGGACCTTGAAGGCCTTGAAGGTCAGCCAGGGCGTGTAGCGGGGCTTGGCTTACTTCCGCTTATTACACGCATGGTAGCAGGCAAGCAGCTTCGCAATGTTGCGGGAAAGCTGCTTCCTGAAGGAGCTCGCGTGACTGGTTATGAGATTCATAACGGGGTTAGCGAAGGGGCTGCATTGGCGAATCCATTGTTCATAATTGAAGAATGCGATGAAGGCGCCATCAGTGATGATGGGCAAATAATGGGCACCTACCTGCACGGCTTATTTGACCATCCCGATGCCTGCCAGGCGCTATTGAAACGCTTGGGAATGATTGACGCCGTACAAGTAGATTACCTAGCTCACCGTGAGCAGGAGCTAGATCGTCTGGCTGATACGCTAGAGGCACATTTGGATATGGAGGCCATCATGACGCTGGTCGGTCACGCCTAATCGCGTTTCGCGCGCTTGGCCATCAGCGTAATTTCTATATTTCCGCCGCCACAAAGGTTTGAAGACTCGGTACAGGTGCGTGCAGGGTAGCGACCAGGCTTGAAAAATTCAGCGTAAATAGAATCCACTTTGTTGATATGGTTTAAATCGGTTAGGTGAATATCCACACGCACCACATCGCCCAAGCTGCCTTCTTCCTGCTTAAGCATACGCTCAAGCTCGCGCATGATGAGTCGCGTCTCTTCTTTGATATCGCCAAGCGCTGCATTGCCGTTGGAAAGGTCAGCCACGGTTAAACCGGAAATAAACACGTAGTGGTCGTCAATCACTAAGTGGCTTCCTGGAAAGCTGGGCTTAGGTAAGGTGGGATCGTTAATAAACTGGGGCATTGAGCCTCCTGGGTAGCCAAATGGGCACGCCACCTTGCGACTATACATACGCCAATGCGTTCACATTGATGAAATGTGGCTGGTGTGAAGCGGTGGTTTCCTCTAGGCTTGCGGGCGTTAACATGCTGACATTGATCGCAACCGTTTAAAGAGAGCGTAATGAAGGTAGTTCAGATTAAAGAAGCGGGGCAGCGAGATGCCTGTCTAGCGCGTCTATGCGCAGAGGTTTATGGTCAGAAAGCTGGCCTGACGCCGCTGGTAGTATTTACCGGTGCGCGCAATGTGCTGTTCAAACAAGAAGTAGCCCGCTTGCTGGCAGGTGTTGATAAAGCGGGTAAGCCACAGGCATTAGCGCTTTTGGTACTCGATGAAACAGGCGAGGGTATGACACTCACCCATGCCTGCGAGCTTGAGCCTAACGGTGCCAAACAGCGTCTGATAAGCGAGCTGACGTTAAAGGCGCCGCTCAGAGTCGAAGTCGATAGCGCCGAACTTGAAGCGTTTTATCAATCGTGTGGTATCAAACGCTGGTTCAATGGTGCTGACCACAAGCGAATTGGCTTGAGCGTACGCCATCCAGCCGGTAGCCAGGAAGAGCTGGCGGCAACAGTGACACTTGATGAAGCGCTGATCCTGCGCCGCTTCAAGCATGATGCCAAAGCCTTTGAAAGCGCCAAGCAGGATTTTCTGAACGGCCTGAATCAATTTCCAGCGTTTCTTAACGCATGACGCTCTCCGCCATGGGCGAGGCTACTTTCTAGCCAGTTCGCGCATGGCGGTTTCCAACCCATCAAGGGTCATCGGATACATACGCCCGCCAATAAGCTTCTGAATCAACTGGGTAGAGTAGGTGTATTCCCACGCGCGAGGCGGCATGGGGTTAAGCCATGCCAGATGGGGAAATGTCTCACAAAGACGTTTCAGCCATAGGCCGCCGGGCTCTTCATTGAAATGTTCAACACTACCGCCCCGGTGAGTGATCTCATAGGGTGACATGGCCGCATCACCTACGATGACGACCTGGTAATCAGCGCCGTAAGTGTGCAGCACATCCATGGTCGGGATGCGCTCGTTACCGCGTCTTGAATTATGTCGCCATACGCCTTCGTATAGGCAGTTGTGAAAGTAGTAGTGTTCAAGGTGCTTGAATTCAGAGCGGGCTGCTGAGAACAGCTCTTCACAAACGCGAATATGGTCATCCATGGAACCGCCTACATCCAGAAACAGCAATACCTTGACGGCGTTATGGCGTTCCGGGCGCATTTGCACATTTAAAAGGCCTGCATCCCGGGCGGTTTCGCGAATGGTGCTATCGACATCGAACTCTTGCAAAGCCCCTTGGCGAGCGAACTTGCGCAGCCTCCGTAGTGCCATTTTGATATTGCGCGTGCCAAGCTCAAGGGAATCATCGTAGTCGCGAAAGCGTCGCTCATCCCATACCTTGGTGGCGCGACGGTGACGTGAACCATCCTGACCGATTCGTATCCCTTCGGGGTTATAGCCATAGGCGCCAAACGGGCTGGTACCTCCCGTGCCAATCCATTTGTTTCCGCCTGCGTGGCGCTCCTTTTGCTCTTCCAGGCGCTTTTTAAATGTTTCAATCAGCTGTTCCAGCCCGCCCAGAGACTCAATCTTGGCTTTCTCTTCATCGGTAAGCTGCTTTTCAAACTCGCGACGCAGCCAGTCATTCGGGATTAGCGCATCAATGGCGGCGTCCATATCTTCGAGACCTGTAAACCAGGCGGAAAATGCACGGTCGAAGCGATCAAAATAGCGCTCGTCTTTCACCATGACTGTGCGTGCCACCTGATAGAACGCCTCCATATCGGCGAACACCACGCCGCGCTCTACCACGGCATGAAGGTCTAACAGTTCACGCAGTGAAACGGGCACTCCGGCACGTTTTAACGTTTCAAACAGGCCAATAAACATGCCTTAACGACCCGAGCCTTTCTGACGGCGTAGCATAAATGCCAGGCGCTCGAGCAGGTGAGTGTCCTGTTCGTTTTTAATTAGTGCACCTGCCATAGGTGGAAGTGCCTTGACGGGGTCGCGGTGGTAGAGCGCTTCCTGGGCAAGTTCGTCGGCCATCAGCAGTTTCAGCCAGTCGACCAATTCAGAAGTGGAGGGTTTTTTCTTGAGGCCGGGGGCGTCACGTAGCTCAAAGAATACCTCCAGCGCTTCGCTGACAAGCTTCGGGGCGATATCGGGGAAATGCACATCGACAATGGCTTGTAGAGTATCTCGGTCAGGGAAGTCGATGTAGTGGAAAAAACAGCGCCGCAGAAAAGCATCGGGCAGCTCTTTTTCGTTGTTGGATGTGATGACAATAATCGGACGAAGCTCCGCGCGGATGGTTTCGCCGGTTTCATAAACATGAAACTCCATGCGATCCAGCTCTTGGAGCAAGTCGTTGGGAAACTCGATATCGGCCTTATCGATCTCGTCGATCAGCAGTACCACTCGTTCACTGGCGGTAAAAGCTTCCCACAGTTTGCCGGGCTTGATGTAATTGGCAACGTTCTCTACCCCCTCAACGCCCAATTGGGAGTCGCGCAGACGGCTGACAGCGTCGTACTCATAAAGCCCTTGAGCCGCCTTGGTGCTGGATTTGATATGCCAGGTGATCAGTTGAGTACCAAGGGAGGCCGCCAGCTCTTCAGCCAGCAAGGTCTTACCCGTGCCAGGCTCGCCTTTTATTAATAGCGGGCGCTCCAGCATGACGGCTGCGTTTACCGCCTGTTTCAAAGCGTCAGTAGCAATGTATGAAGAGGTGGATTCAAACGCCATGGAAAGGCCCTCGGCTGGTTGAGTCAATTAGCAGATTCAAACAAGTGTACGTGAGGGTAAGCGACAGAGCCAACCCAGGCCAAGGTGTCGTGCCTAACGCTATATAACGTGTTGGCTCAGACTGGCAAACCAGGTGTGTACTTTAATGAAGCAAAATCTAAATTATATGAGCAGTACTGGTGCAACAGATGGAGATCGGCTGTAGGTCGTAAAGGTGAAAAGATTATTATATTTTATAAACTTATGTTTTTAATGCATTTTTAAAAATATGGCACGCAGTTCGCAATATATTAGGCAAGCAGCAAATGAATAGAGTTATCGGCAGTCATAGATGGCTTTCCCTTCTTTGCGATACCGCAGCGGAATTCTTCCGCACGGTACATAGAGTGAGCTGGCGTGCTCCACCTAGGCCTCCTTCGGGAGGTCTTTTTTTGTGCTTAATAAACATTCAATTTGTATCAACCTATGACAAAAACTCCACAACGAATTTGGAAACACTGTTCGAGTAGTATATATTGTATAGGTAAGCCGGTTGTCCGGCGCTAGCCCCAGCTAAAACGCAACGAGGATAAACCAAATGCGCAACGTAAAATTGATTTCAGCCGCTGTGATTACTGCTGGTTTTGCTCTGGCAAGTCAGGCAGCAGTTGCCTATAACAACGCGGGCGATGTATTTGTTCGTGGCGGCTACGCAAAGACTGATACTGGTTCAGGTAACGGTAATGTGCTCGGCGACTCTCTCAACGTGCAGAGCGAAAGCGGTTTCACATTCGGTGCCGGCTACCTATTTACCGATAAAGTAGGCGTTGAGCTGAACAGCTCCGAGAAATTTGAGCACGAATTGAATACGGATGTTGCGGGCGGTATTGGCAGCATTGACCGTATGCCGGTCAACCTTTTGGTGAACTACTACCCGCTGGGCGGCATGGATTCACGCGTTCAGCCATATGTTGGTGCGGGCGTAAATTACACGCGTTTCTCCGGCGAGCCGAGCGATGTAAGCGTTAAATCAAGCTACGGTGCCATTGGTCAGGTCGGCCTTGATCTGGCGATTACTAATAACGTATCGCTGAACGGCTATGCAAGCTACGCAGACGTAAGCTCTGATATCCGTACCGGTGGCGAAACTGTTGGTAAAGTCGACATGGATCCGGTAACGGTTGGCGGCGGCGTAACGCTGCGCTTCTAACGCTCTCTGATTGACGTTAGTCACCTCGAAACGCTCGGCAAACGCCGGGCGTTTTTGTGTATGCTCGATTTACCCAATTATTAAGCTATCTCGAACGGTAATCTCTAACGGTAAAGGAGTAGCCACATGACCACATCCTTCGTTGATACCCATTGCCACTTCGATTTTCCCCCCTTCGCGGGTAATGAAGCGCAGAGTCTTGCGTGGGCGAGCGAGGCCGGGGTCGAAAAAATCATCGCGGTGGGCGTAACGGCCGAGCGCTTCGACGGTGTGATGGCACTGGCCGAGCGTTTCGATCCAGTTTACGCCGCGCTCGGCATTCACCCGATGGCAATCGGCGAGTTCGAAGAGGCGCATCTCGACCGGCTCGAGGCGTGGCTTCGCCAAAGGCCCAGCAAGCTGGTAGCGATCGGGGAGGTCGGGCTGGATCTTTACATCGACGACCCGCAGTTCGAAAGGCAGGAGGCGCTGCTTCAAGCGCAGCTGCGTCTGGCGCGTGAGTTCGAGCTGCCGGTAATACTCCACTCCAGGCGCGCCCACGACAAGCTCTCGATGCATTTAAGACGAATCGAGCTGCCAAGAACCGGGGTGGTGCACGGTTTTGCCGGTAGCGAGCAGCAGGCACGGGCTTTCATCGAGGCTGGGTATTTTATCGGTGTGGGCGGCACGCTAACATACGAGCGGGCCACCAAGACCCGCCGAACGCTTTCGCGTCTGCCGCTTTCATCGCTTTTGCTCGAGACCGACTCGCCGGATATGCCGGTGCAGGGGTTTCAGGGCGAGCCCAATCGCCCTGAGCGTATTCGCCACGTCTGGAATAGCCTTTGTGAGATTCGCGAAGAGTCGCCGGAGGAGATCGCCGAGGCCATTCGCGACAATACCCGCCGGCTTTTCAGGCTCTGACCGGTCAAAGCCGTCAGCGCCAGAGGGACAACCCCTTCGAGCTTGGGAGGCTCAAGGCGTCAGGTTCTCGAAGCCGGATTCGGTGACCACCACGTTATCCTCGATACGAATCCCGCCACAGGGCAGTAACTGATCGACCAGCGTCCAGTTGATCGAAGGCGCCGTATCGCGAAGTGGTTCTAAAAGCATGGGAATGAAATAGAGTCCCGGTTCAATAGTTACCACCATGCCTGGGCGTAGCGTACGGGTTAATCGCAGGGCCGGATGGTCTTGCGGCGCCGGAGCAGGCGAGCCGTCAGGGTGGCGCAAACCGGCTACATCGTGAACCTGAAGCCCTAGTAAATGCCCCAAACCATGGGGGCAGAATGCTCGCGTAACCCCCTCTTTTACTGCCTGCTCTGGGCTGCCCCTGAAAAGATCATGCGCTACCAGAATCTCTCCCAAGTGTGCGTGCATTCGCTCATGCAGAGTAATAAAACCCACGCCTGGTGAAATGCTTTGAACCAGCTCATCTTTCAAGCCATGCAGTGCCGTAATCAGCTCTTCAAATGAAAATGGCGCATCAGGCCCTGCATGGGTGCGCGTAATATCCGCACAGTAACCTCTAAACCGCCGTCCGGCATCGACCAGTAGACTGTAGCGCTGCTTGGGCGGGCTTAAGTCATAGTGCTGATAATGCAATACGCCAGCGTGCTCATTGAGTCCGATAATATTCTGGTACGGCACCAGTGATTCGCGCTGACGGCTGGCCGCCAGATAAGCAAGCTGGATATCCAGCTCGCCGGAGGCGCCGATAAAGGCGGCTTGGGCGGCCTGATGGCCAGCGATTGCCAAACGGTTTGCCTCGCGCAAACAGGCTATCTCGTAGGGCGTTTTGAACACACGCAGCTCATCCAGGCTCTGGATAAGTGCCGTGGGGAAACGTTCAGCACCCAACGCTTGTTGTATATCGGCAGAAAGACTTTGCACATCCCCAATGATAGCCGCCTGGCCGCTAAGAGCGGGTGTCGGCTTGGTGGTGCATAACTGAACGTCTAGCGCGGATACCCAAGGCTCGTCAGGCAGCTTAGTGGTGAGATGCCAAAAATCATCGGGTGCATAAAGATGAAGTTGCGGGCGCTTGCCGGGCTGAATGACCAGCCAGCTGTGCTGTACTTCAGCCAGGCCCACCCAGTGCATGAAGTGCCCATACGCTTGAAACGAGGCGGCATGGTCGTCAGCAAAATGCATGGCGGCGTGACCGCTATAGATGCCCAGGCTGTCGAAACCATGTTCTGCCAGCACCTTTTCGTATTCGCGCTGCAGGTGGGCAATATGGTCTAACTGTTGATTAAATAAGGTCGCTGACATGCAGACGTATCCTGTTAACTGTTTTATTAACTGTCTTTTTAACGATGTGTCTAGCTACGTGAGTAACTCAGTGAAGAGGGAAGTGCGTTCCAAAGCTCGTCAAGTTCGGCATGATGCTGCTTCTGATGGCGATACAGGCGCAGCTCCATGGGTACATCCCAACGGTTGTCCCCGGCTCTTACCAGCTTGCCTTCGGCAAGTTCAGCGGCAACGTTGCGCTCAGGTAGCCAGCTCATGCCATAGCCAAGTAGAAGTAGTTCCTTAATGCCAGCAGCATACAGATTTTCGCTTTGAGCGATCAGGTGCGTGCTTTGGGGCAGCCGGGCCAAATGAGCCTTTATCGCCGAACCGAGCAGACCCCGTTTGGGGTAAGCAAGCCAGGGCGAAGGCTGCTGACGCGTCCCGGGCAGCGCCGTGCAGGGTTCCCCCTCAGGGGTAACCGCGGTCACGGGGATTAGCCGCTCATGGCCAATAACCCGGTAGCTGCAGGCGCTGGTATCGATATCCAGATCGCAGCGCCCAACAGGCCAGTAGCAAATCGCCAGATCACACTCGGAGAGTGCCAGCGCCTGGAAATAGTCGTGGGCTACCCAGCCGGTGGCTCGCAGATAGGGCTGGACCTGATGTTGCCAGCCGGTAGATGACAGCCATTCGGGCAAGAAATGGGCCAGCAAGCTCTGCGGGGCGGCCACCATGATGCGCCGCTGTTGACCGGCATTGATTTCACGCAAACGCTCCCGCGTTAAGCGTACTCGGTCAGTGACCTGCTCGCACAGGGTAAGAAACTCTTCACCGGCCGGGGTCAGGGAAAGCGGCAGGGTCTGACGGTTGATCAACGTGACCCCCATTTCCTCTTCCAGAAGCTTGATCCGCCGAGAGAAGGTGGGCTGAGTAACGTGCTGATCATCCGCTGCGCGTGAAAAGTGCCGTGTTCTGGCCAGGGCAATAAAGTCTTCTAGCCAGCGAATTTCCATGCCTTACCTCGCAGTAATGGGGCTTGCTTCGCTAGTAAAGCGCCGCGATTCATAAGCGGCCTTCTTCCACAGCGTGGCACGCAACACGAGTGCCGTCATTTTGCATCTGCAAAAGCGGGATCTCCTGGCGGCAGCGCGCGTTGGCATACGGACAGCGGCCGTGGAACACGCAGCCACTGGGCAGGTTAACCGGTGTCGGCACTTCGCCTTCCAGGCGGATATGCTGAGGGCGGTCATCCTCCAGGCGGGGAATGGAGGAGAGCAACGCCTGGGTATAAGGGTGGCGCGGCTTGGCGAAAAGCGTGGCTGTTGTGGCTATTTCACATACGGTGCCCAGGTACATGACGGCTACCCGCGTGCCAAAATGCTCTACCACGGCCAGATCGTGGGTAATAAACAGATAGGTGAGATTACGTTCGTGCTGCGCCTCCATCAGGAGATTGAGCACCTGAGCCTGAATCGACACGTCCAGTGCTGAAATGGGTTCATCAGCAACAATGAATTCGGGGTCGACGGCCAGGGCGCGCGCGATAGCAATACGCTGGCGCTGCCCACCAGAAAATTCGTGGCCAAAGCGTTTACCCCAGTCCGGGTCGATACCTACCGAGCGCATCACCTCTTCGACCTTGTCGGCGATCTGCTGGCGGTTCCACTTGGGGTGGTGCAGGCGCAGCGGCTCTTCCAGGGTTTGCTGAATGGTCATGCGCGGGTTCAGCGATGCGTACGGGTTCTGGAAGATCATCTGCATGCGCTTGCGATAGGGCAGCAATTGGCGCGAGCTCAAATGATCAATCCGCTGGCCGTCGTAGTGGATCTCGCCCTCAGAAGGGCTCAAAAGCCCCATGACCGTGCGCGCCACGGTGGACTTTCCGCAACCGGATTCGCCTACTACGCACAGCGCTTCGCCGCGGCTAATATCTAGGTTCACGCCGTTGATAGCATGCACGTGTTCCTGATGGCGCACCAGCTTGCCGCCCTTGAAGCGCAGCTGCTCGAGGAAGTCGCCGGAGAGCGAGAAGCGCTTTTTCAGATCGCGAATCTGCAGCAGCGGAGTGGCGGTTTCGATGTTTTCAGCGGGAATATGATTCTCAGCCGCCGCACTTGCCTGAGTAGTCATTGGCTCTCCTCCTTCAAGCGACGATCTTCCAGCAGCTCGGCCACCATGTGACAGGCCGCCAGACAGTTACCGGTCTGGACAAAACCGGGCACCTGCTCGACACAGGCGGGGCGTGTCTGCCCATCCGCGCGCTTGATAAAGTCGCAGCGTGGATGAAAGGCGCAGCCGCTGGGCAGGTTGGAAAGTGAGGGCATGCTGCCGCGAATCTGGTTGAGCTTTTCACCCGGTGTCGCCATCTGGGGCAGGGCGTTGATCAGCCCCTGGGTGTAGGGGTGTTGCGGGTCGTTGATGATTTCCCGCGTGGGGCCCTGCTCAATGACCCGGCCGGCGTACATGACCAGCATGCGCTGGGTGACCTGGCTCACCACACCGAGATCGTGAGTGATCAGAATCAGGCCGACATTGTGCTGTTCGCAAAGATCCAGCAGCAGGGCCATGATCTCCGCCTGGATGGTGACATCCAGTGCGGTGGTCGGCTCGTCGGCGATGATGATGTCCGGGTCGAGCAGCAGGGCGATAGCAATGATGATTCGCTGGCGCATCCCGCCGGATAGCTCATGAGGGTACTGGTCCAGGCGCTTTTCCGGTGAGGGAATCTGCACCTGACGCAGTTTATCCAACGCAATGGCGCGCGCGTCCCGCGAGGAGATGCGTCGGTGTGCCTTCAGACATTCGACCATCTGCTCGCCGATAGATAACACCGGGTTCAGGGTCATCATCGGGTCTTGAAAGATCATCGAGATGCGGTTGCCGCGAATTTTTCGCAGGCCGCGTTCTGACATGGTGTTCAGCGTTTGCCCTTCGAAACGAATACTGCCACCGGCAATGAACCCCGGTTTGGAAATCAGGTTCAAAAGCGAAAAGGCGGCGACCGATTTACCCGCGCCGGACTCACCCACGATACCCAAACGCTCACCACGCTCAAGCGTAAAGCTCACATCGCGTATTGCCTTGACCTCGCCTTGGCGTAAGGCAAAGCGTACATCTAACTGGGAAACTTCAAGTAATGCCATGGTGTCCTCAGCCTTTATAGAGTCGTGGGTTCATGACATCGCGTAGCCAGTCGCCCAGGAGATTGATAGACAGCACCAGCACCACCAGTACCGCACCGGGGATCAGCGTGATCCACCAAGAGCCTGACTGAATGTAGTCAAACCCTGCCTTGATTAATGAGCCAAGCGATGGATGGGTTTCGGGCATGCCGAGACCTAAAAATGACAGCGCCGCTTCAGAGATAATCGCGTTGGCAATCTGTACGGTGGAAATAACGAAAATCGGCGACAAGGTGTTGGGCAGTACATGTCGGAACATGATCCGCTTGCTGCGTAGCCCCATGACGCGGGCAGCATCTACATACTCTTTGCCCTTTTCCGCCAATACCGAGGCACGTACCGTGCGGGCGTACTGGGGCCACTCGGCCAAGCCGATAATCAGCACCAACATCAAGACGGCGTACTGGCTATAAAAAGCCCCTCCTAGGGTTGCTTTAACCACAGCGCCTACCACAATCGCCACCATCAACGTCGAGAACGACAGCTGGATGTCGGCAAGGCGCATCAGGAAGGCATCCACGCGACCACCCAGATAGCCTGCCATCAGACCAAAGGTTACGCCTAGCAGGGCCTGGAGGATAACCGCGCCAAAGCCGATCAGCAGCGACACGCGGGTGCCGTAAAGAATGATCGACCAGAGATCGCGGCCCTGGGCGTCGGTACCTAGTGAATACTGCTCGTCGGCGCCATCGATCCAGAAAGGCGGCAGTTCTGAGGCCATGATATCGATCTGGCGAAGATCATACGGGTCGGTCGGGGCAAGCAAAGGCGCCGAGAAGGCGGCCACGACCAGGCAGAGAAAAACGGCCAGGCAGAGTTGCGCGGTGCGGTCGCGCTTGAAGCTGTACCACACAAAAGAGTCGCGAAAGCGATCCAGGCGGCTGGGTGCCTTATTCGTTGTCATCGTCATGCGGGCTTACCAGTCAGTTTTACAGTGGGGTTCACAAAGCCGTAGATCAGATCCACGATGGTGTTGGTCACCACGAAAATGACGCCGACAATCATTAGATAGGCCACGATCAGCGGGATATCGGCACGGTTGATCGCATCCAGGAACATCAGGCCCATGCCCGGCCACTGGAATACGGTCTCGGTTAAAATGGTGTAAGCCACCATGGTACCGATCTGTACGCCGCCCACAGTAATGACCGGCAGCATGGTGTTCTTCAGCGCATGCACGAAGTAGACGCGGCGCATGGAAATACCCTTGGCGCGGGCGTACTTGACGTACTCTGACTGCAATACTTCCATCATTTCGGCGCGAATCAGGCGGATAAATAGCGGCAGCATGATGGAGGCCAGTGAAATGGCCGGCAATACCAGATGCTGAAGTCCGTTCCAGGTCGCAAGGTTGGTATCCCAGTGGCCGACGACATGCACCAGGTCATAGCCGCGCCCAAACGAGGGCATATTGCCCTGGGTGGAGAAAAAGCCGTTCAGCCAGGCACCCCAGCCAGTGCTCTCAGGGAAGATGGACACGGTGATGCCGATGGAAAATATTTGAATGAGCACGATGGCGGTCAAAAATACCGGAATGGAAATACCGATAATCGATGCGCCCATAAAAAATCGCGAGATAATGGAGCGGGGCTTGATCGCGCTATATACCCCGATAGGCACCGAGAGCAGCACAATGATCAGCGTGGCGGCAAACACCAGCTCAAGGGTTGCCGGTAAATGACGAGCAATCACACCGAGCGCGGGTTCACGATAAAAGTACGAGTACCCGAAATCCCCCTGTACTGCGTTTTTGGCAAAGCGTACATACTGAACCATGAAGGGGTCGTTCAGGCCTAGACGTTCGCGAAGGGCATCGCGTTCGCTCTCAGGGACCGATTGGCCCACCATCTGCTGTATCGGGTCACCCAGGTTGTCCTGAATGGCGAAGGCCAGCACGCTGATGACGAACATCACCAATACCGCGTGCATCAGCCGCTTGATTAAAAAGGCAATCATGGCGTACGCCACCTATGTAATAGTGTTTAACAAAGGGTCTATCGGTAAGTTTTTTAAACGCGTTACCGCTGTTTTGGACATAACAAGGGCTTCGCCCTCCAGTTGCCTGGAGAGCGAAGCATCCTTGCATTAAAGCTTACGAGACGTTCAATAGACTTAGCGGCTGATCACTAGATCACCCAGGTAAGGGAAGTCGATCGCGTTGACCACCGGCTCAATGTCAACGCCGTTAGCCGCGGCGTAGGCCAGATTTTGCCAGTGCAGCATGACAAAACCGACATCTTCATACAGCATGGCTTCGGCTTCACGCAGCATTTCATTACGGCGCTCAAGATCGGTGACGCTATCGGCTTCGGTTACCAACGCATCGATCTCTTCATTGCAATAGTTGCCGTAGTTGTACTGGCCTGCACCGGTCTCATCATCAATGCAGAAAGAGAGGTACTGGAAGAAGTTGGCGCTATCTTCGGTATCGGAGTGCCAGCCGAGCATGGCAATATCGGACTGACGCGTGTCGTACTCCGGCCAGTATTGCGCCAGCGGCATGGTGCGCAGATTAACTCTGATATTGATGCGCGACAGCATGTTGGCAACAGCCTGAGCAATCTGTGCATCGTTAACATAGCGGTTGTTGGGCGCGATCATGTCGACTGTAAAGCCATCTTCATAACCTGCTTCCGCCATCAGCTCCTGGGCGCGCTCAAGATCATAGCGCGGCACCAGATCCGGATTATGGCCTGAGTAGCCTTCCGGCGAGAACTGCCCCGCTGGAGTTGCGAAACCGCGCATCAGGCGGTCTGCAATGCCTTCCTGGTTGATGGCAAGATCAACGGCCTGACGAACGCGAACGTCCTGGAATGCTTCAACTTTTTCCTGGTTGAGCTGGAAGCCAATGATGCGGGTGCCGGGAACTTCAATCAGTTCCACGTCGCCAGACTCGCGTACGCGCTCCAAGTCGTTAGGCGGTACGGCATCAATGAAATCAACGCCGCCGGACAACAAGGCTGCCACGCGTGAAGCATTTTCAGAAATCGGGGTCAGCACGATGCTGGAAACATTACCTTCTGTTTCGGTATCCCAGTAATCTTCAAAGCGTTCAAAGTCAACGCGCACGCCCTGGCGGCGGTCAGTCAGGCGGAAGGGGCCAGTACCGGAAATATTACGCGAGGCGAACGAGTTACCAGCTTTAACGATTTCAGCCTTGTCATTGCCGTTATCCGTTTCGCCGGTATAGAACTGGCTATCCATCGGGAAGATGTAGGTCGCCAGGTTCAGCATCAGTGGGTACGGCTCGGTCGTGGTGATTTCTACCGTGTAGTCGTCGATGGCTTCGGCGCTGGCAATCGGCTCAAATATGGCTTTGTAATCGGGACTCTCTTGCAGACGCTCAATGGTCCACACGACGTCTTTGGCAGTGAACTCATTACCGGAATGGAAGGTGACACCTTCGCGCAGCGTCATGCGGATATGGGTATCGTCGGTCTGTTCCCACTCGGTAGCCAGGCGCGGTTCGAAATCGAAGTCTTTTGTCCAGCGAACCAGCGGGTCAAAGGCAAGGTGAGAAAAGCGCAGCATGCCGCCAGAAAGCTGCTCATGAATATCTAAGGTTTCCGGGTCGGCTGAGTAGCCGATACGCAGGGTTTCTGCGCTTGCCGTTAGCGGTAGCATTGCGCCACCCACCATGGTCGCCCCAATAATAGAAGCCAGTAACGTTTTCTTAAGCGTCATGATTGTTCCCATTTTTTTTGATGGTTTTATTGTTCGCCTTACCGCCTAAAGCTATATAGAGCCAGTAAAACAGACACGGTCAGCTTGTAAGCTATGCTACTAACATAGAGAGAGGGCAATACGTCGCACAATCGAAATAATGACAGGCTCTATTCATCTACTCAATGATCAAGCTATTAACGGCCGTCAATGATCAGTCTATTAGACGAAAGTTGTAGATAAAAAGTAAACGATCGTTTAGTTGCCGGTTCTCAAGGTACACAAAAGTAGAAGGTTATGATGAAAAAACAGGGATGGGCTGCGCTAATGATAGCCGGATTGCTTCCACTATCCGTTCACGCATCAAGTATAGAAGGAACGCTTGAAGGTGAGACATACGAATGGTTCGTCTTGAATGGAGGTCAGGACTCAAGCGCTGCCTATGTGGAAACAGGCGAGCAAATGGACATCACAATTATGGGCTTTATTGATCCGGATAGCCGGGACGCCCGAGAGGCGCTATCCATGCATTTAAGAATTGAAGATGGCGAACTTGTCGATGCCCAGGTAATTCAGCTAATCAGCAGCGCAGCCACCCCGCCTTTTTATACGTCAGAGGGTGGCAGCGTTGACGTCTCAATAAGCCATTTTGAACAGCAGGGGCGTCTGCTGCATATTGCAGGCCACATTCAGGGCTCAATGGCACTGCAAAACAGCATGGATGCTGTACAGGATCCGGATGAAGAAATCATGATCAATGTTCACTTTGATGTTGAAGCCTACCGGGCAGAGTTCTAGACCCCAAATCGCTGATGCAGCCAGCGGTTAATATCGTCTGACTCATAGAGCCACTCTTCATGGCCGTCTTCGTGGTTGATTTTCAGGCAGGGTACTTTCGGCTGACCGCCGCCTTCTATCAGCGCCTGCTTATGCGCGGGATCTTGCTGGGTATCCCGCAGTTCAATGTCTAGTCCAAGCCGGGCGATTTCTTTACGCACCTTGATGCAAAACGGGCAGGTTCTGAACTGGTAAAGGGCCAGGCGCTGGCAAGCCTCATCAACCCGTGCCTGTTCGGCCGGTGCGCGCTCCAGGGCACTTGGCGTGGTGAGTTTTTCCGAAATAATCATTACCGGTGCCAGCACCAAACGAACACCCCGGAAAAAATAGCGAATCAATACGCGCACGGTAAGCTCCTTCGCTGACCGATAGGCGCGGTCAACGCTTGTAAATAAGTGATTAGCCAATAAGAGATGCGCGCATCCTGCAACAATCACGAGCATTTGTCACTTTGATGGCACGCTTAAGGGCGGTTCTGCTCGCGTCATGATCAGTTTTGTGCGTTAAAACCAGCCCTTAGGGATGAGCAATCAGGCCGGTCGTGCTAGTCTTTCCTGCTATTTCAATGCAGTGTTGATTACGTTGTCAGGGGCGCACCATGCATCTCCATATTATCGGTATCTGTGGCACCTTTATGGGTAGCCTTGCGCTACTCGCGCGCGAACAGGGCCACCAGGTCAGCGGGTCGGATGCCAATGTCTATCCGCCAATGAGTACTCAGCTTGCTGAGGCGGGTATCACGCTGATGGAAGGCTACCGGGCAGAGCATCTGTGCGATTCTGTCGATTTGGTGATCGTGGGCAACGCACTGTCTCGGGGAAATGTAGAGGTAGAGGCGCTTCTCAATAGCGGTTTGCCTTATACCTCGGGCGCTCAGTGGCTTGCTGAGCATGTGCTTCCGGGGCGGCGAGTCATCGCGATCGCCGGCACCCACGGTAAAACCACCACTGCTAGCCTGCTGGCCTGGCTGCTGGAGAGTGCCGGTCAGGCGCCAGGCTTTCTGATTGGTGGCGTGCCGCGTAACTTTGGGGTTTCGGCGCGCCTGGGCGATCCGCAAGGACCGTTTGTCGTGGAAGCCGATGAGTACGATACGGCCTTTTTCGACAAGCGCTCCAAGTTCGTTCATTACCGCCCGGATATCGCTGTACTCAACAATCTTGAGTTTGATCACGCGGATATCTTTCCTGACCTGGCCGCCATCGAGCGTCAGTTTCATCATTTGGTTCGCACGGTGCCAAGCCAGGGACGCCTACTGGTAGCGGATGAACAGCCCGCGCTTGAGCGCGTGTTGGCCATGGGGGCCTGGACGCCGATTGAGCACTTTGGTGAGAAGCCTGAAAGTGCCTGGCAACTCTGTCTGGAGCGCCCCGATGCCAGCCGTTTCCAGGTTATCCACCGTGCAGACCACGGCGAAGAAGACAGCGTTGTCGAGTGGCCGTTGAGCGGCGCGCATAATGCGCGTAACGCATTGGCGGCGCTGGCCGCCGCCCACAAGTGTGGGGTGGATCTGGCGCGTGCCTGTGCTGCTTTGGCTCGCTTTGAAACGCCTAAAAGACGCCAGGAAGTGCGGGGAGAAGTTAATGGGGTGCAGGTCATTGATGACTTTGCCCATCACCCTACGGCCATTGCCGCGACGCTTGAAGGGCTGCGCGCTACCACGACCAAGGGTCGCCTGCTGGCGGTGATCGAGCCGCGCTCCAATACCATGCGTTTGGGCGCACTGCGCGACCGGTTGAACGAAAGCATCAATGATGCCGACCAGGTGTATTGGTATCAGCCCGCGGATATTGAGTGGTCGATGGAATCCCTGGTGGCCGAGCAGGGCACCAACGCGCACCTATATCGTAATATTGATGCGTTGGTGAGTGCGGTGGTCAGCCAGGCTGAGCCGTTGGACCGCATCGTAGTAATGTCCAATGGTGGCTTTGAAGGAGTGCATGAACGGTTGCTGCATGCCTTGACGGCCAAGGAGTTCGGAGCATGAATGACACCCCCTTCAAAAAACCTATTACCGTGGCCTTGACCGGCGCTTCCGGCGCGCAGTACGGGCTGCGCCTGATTGATGTATTGGTCGAGGCGGGTCATGAAGTATGGGTCATGATTTCCAAGGCAGCTCACATGGTGATTGCTACCGAAACCGATATCAACCTGCCGGCGCAACCGGAACGTCTGGCACAGGCGTTAAGCGAGCAAAGCGGCGCCGCGCCTGACCAGATACGCTGCTTTGGGCGCGAAGACTGGATGGCCCCGGTGGCCTCTGGTTCAGGCGCGCCCTCCGCCATGGTGGTTTGCCCATGTTCGACCGGAACGCTTTCAGCCGTGGCTTCTGGTGCAAGCAATAACCTGATCGAGCGCGCGGCAGATGTAGCAATCAAGGAACGGCGCACCCTTGTGCTGGTGCCCAGGGAGAGCCCGCTATCGCCCATTCATCTGGAACATATGCTGGCGTTAAGCCGCTTGGGCGTTGTGATTCTGCCCGCTGCCCCCGGTTTTTATCATCGCCCGCATTCTATTGATGATCTTATTGATTTTATCGTTGCGAGAATTCTTAATCAGTTGGGAATTCAGCATACTTTGATGCCGCGTTGGGGCGAGCCAGAAACAGGCGCAGAAAGTCCCGCTAAGGATAATTCATGACCTGGGCCACGCTCTCGATCTTCATACCCACCTTTTTATTTGTTTCGCTTACCCCTGGCATGTGCATGACGCTTGCTATGGTGCTGGGAATGACCCAGGGCGTTAAGCGCACACTTTGGATGATGGTGGGCGAGCTTATCGGCGTAGGCTTGGTGGCTGCAGCAGCTGGGGCGGGCGTTGCCGCGCTAATGCTAAGCCAGCCTGAACTCTTTACGGCTTTTAAATGGGTAGGCGGGGCTTACTTGATGTATCTGGGCATCATGATGTGGCGTTCTCGGGGGCGTATGGCCATTCCCAGTGAGCTTAACGCCGGGCCTGCGGCAGGGCGCCTGCAATTGGCCATGCAGGGTTTTGTCACGGCAGTTGCCAACCCCAAAGGCTGGGCGTTTTTTATGGTTTTGCTACCGCCTTTTCTAGACAGCAACCGCCCGCTTGGCAGCCAGCTGCTACTGCTGATTGCAGTTATCTTGATGATCGAGTTTGCCAGCATGCTGGTGTATGCCACAGGCGGTAAAACATTGCGTAAAACGCTGGGTAAAAGTGGCAATGTGCGGCTTTTAAACCGTATTGCTGGCTCCCTGATGATAGGCGTGGGCCTCTGGCTGGCGCTGGGCTAGCCGCTTCACACCGGCGGAAAAAACAAGACTCTGGCGCTAATCAATACAAGCGAGGCAAGCCCTAAAAGCTGCCATGGGCAGGGCCTTAGTGGCTTGCG
The DNA here is from genome assembly GCF_003989825.1 of Vreelandella populi. GTDB lineage: Bacteria > Pseudomonadota > Gammaproteobacteria > Pseudomonadales > Halomonadaceae > Vreelandella > Vreelandella populi. The sequence continues at coordinate 140,918 of NZ_RZHE01000004.1, read as the reverse complement.
TGGATAGCGTTGCCAGCTCAAGCGAACCAGTGCACATAGCACCAGACCAAGAAGTGCACCACCCACCAAATCGCTGAACCAGTGTACGCCGATTACCAGCCGGGAAAGGGCCATGGGAACGGCCAGTATAATAGCCGTCCAGTAAACCCATGCTCGCTGCTTGCGTGGAATCTCAGAGGCGATGAACGCTGCCAATAATCCAAGCACAACTACAGACGTTGAGGTATGAGCACTTGGGTAGGAGAGGGAGCCTGTCAGGTAATCAGGTGTATCAGGCCGCGCGCGGCCAAAATAAGCTTTTCCATAGGTATTCAGAAGCGCGATACCACCCACCGCTGCGCTCCAATGCGCTAAAGCATCGAACCGCTTGTGACTAACCATCCATACTGCCCAAGGCAATAAAAGCACCGCAATGCCTAGCTTGTCGCCTATCTTGGCGAACACAAGGCCCGCCGAAATGAAGATATCGTTCTCGATCCATATGAATAGACGCTGGACGTAGAGATCGATCATCAAAGGACCGTCGTGGTGAACGACGAGCAGTGTCCAGCCAGACAAGCTGGTCAAGGCCACAATAAACAGAAGCAGCGAAGCGATCGGCACTTCGCCCGATTGACTCATGGCAAGCCAGGGGCGGCGCATTGATGGCACTCGCCGGGCTAACCGGGCAATTGCCAGGTAGACACGTCCATGGCGACCCACCTGCGCGCGTCCCCAGGAAAACACGACCGCTAGTGTGACGACGATGGCTGCCATGATTATCAGGGCAGTCTTGATACCAGGCGGCAAGTCGAGATGATCCTGCCAAGTGCGCCCCAGAAGATAGCCTGGTAGTACATAGGCTGGTGCCCATAGCACGGCCGAGCCAACGTTGGCCCATAAAAAACTGCGAGGTGACATACGCATCATGCCCGCAACCAGAGGAATAACCGGCCGAACCGGCCCCACAAAACGGCCAATAAAAACGGAATATAGGCCGTAACGTTCAAAAAAACGTGCACCCCGACCCAGCCACTCAGGGTGAGCAGAAAGTGGCCAGCGCTGGGTAATCTGTTGTCGGTGGTGATAACCCAGTCTGAAACTGATGCCGTCACCCAGGATGGCCCCTATAAAAGCGGCCAGCATTACCCAGAGCAAATCGACAGATTGATGGCCCGCCAACGAGGCCGCAGCGGTAATCAGCACAACACCCGGCACCAGTAGCCCAACCAGGGCTAAGGATTCCGCCAGGGAAATCAGTAAAATCACCAGAAGTAACATTATAGGGGAGAGCGAGAGCTGATAGAGAGTATCGGCTAGAGACACAAAGAACTCCTAAATAACATTAAGTCATCACCCGTTTGCTAGTGCATTGGCACGGGCATTCAGGCGGTGCACATAGCGCTCAAAGCTCTCTTTACGAGGCAAACAAGCGGCAATCCTTGCTTCAAGCTGGCCAGTTTCAATCAATACACATTGGGAAAGCGAATAGTGTAGCCGTTCACGTACTAACAGCGCACCGCTCTCGCTGGTATCAGGCAATACCAGCCAAAAGGTAGCATCGCCGGCACGCCCCAGTACGTCATGATCACGACAGCGGGCGTTCACTTCGCTGCATAAGGTGTTAAGCAAGGCTATTTTTGCCCGGGCTCCAAACTGCTCTTCTGCCATATCAAGCTGTGGTAAATGAATTACTAGTACGGCTAGGCGCCTATTCAGCATGGCAGCCCGCTGATACTCATTATGCAAGCGCTCCTTTAAGGTATCGATATTGTAGGCATCGCAGTCGCTGTCATTGGGGTCTGTTACATGCAACAGGGCCTTATGGCGGGCATGTTCCCAGCGGGGTAAGGCTAATAGCAAAAGAAGCGTTATATAGCCAAACAAGAAAGAGATAGGCTGCGGTGGATGGGAAATAGCAAGCCATACCAATGGCCCGATCAGGCTGGCCAGCGCCAGTGCCGTCCAAAGAGGCAAGAGTAAAAAAACACTCGCCATGGGCAAGCCAAGCCACATAATTGACGCATATGGATAATTGAAAATCGCATTCAGGACGGCCAAACAAGTGCCCACCAATAGTAATACTTGAGCAATATATCCCTTGGTAGTTTGCCCTAGATGTAGCAGTAAGGCCGCGAGCAACAGCAGAGTCAGAAATGCCGGAATCGACAAGCTTTGGTAATTACCCATGCCATAAAGCCATAAGGCATAACCCATCATCAGTACTAAGCTGGCGCTATAAGCCAGTGTCATTAATCGCTTGGGAAAAAGGCGCCTGGTCATTTCGAACTCCGCGCTTGGGGAAGTTCGCCAAGTTGCTCCAGCGTAACAGTGGAGGGCTCTATATCAATTAGAGGGAGGTGGTGGCTGAAGGCGTTATCAGGAAAAGCTGCTTGTAACTGTTGGCGTCGAGTCTCCGCCTCCTGAGCCGAACGTGACAACATAAGGCTTGCCAGCGTTGTATTATTTAGGCGGTAAGCATTTTCAAAACTGTAGGTAAGCTCGCAGAGCTTTTTTGCTGTTGACCAGAGCTGGTGGCGCTTGACCTGCAAGATAAACAGTTCGGCATGGATAACCTCACGCTCTGAACGGGTTTGCTCGCGGGGTAAATCACGCAGTAGCTGCTCGCCCGCCCAAAGATTTACTCCTGGGATCAAGCGTGAGCGCTGACGAATAGCACCATTCATATCCACAAGCTGTCGTGCCCTGGAGAGTGCCAAAACGCCTAGTATGGCCAATAGAAGAAGCATTAACACCCACTCCGGAAAGTTTAATATTGGCGCTAAAAGTATCCAGCTGAGTGTGGCCGCACAGGCATTAAATATAAACACCCACTTCGCCTGGGGAAGCATGAAAACGGCGGCCCATGCCCATATCAGTAGGCTGTGTCTTTCTGGCGCGACAGCAATCATGCCAAGCAAAAGCACACCGGGCACTACTTGCCAGGGCAAGCCGTGGGAATGGCGATGGCTGAAATCCAGCAGTAACGCGGTAATGCAAAGCCAGCTGAGCGATAGCCACAGCATCAGTGCCGCAAGCGGAGGGGCTGATAATGACCAAACGGCGAGTACGCCAGAAGCAGCGAATAAATTGGCTTTCAGCAGGTGGATTTTGTATTTGCTTTGCATGGTGGCTTACTATTCACCCTTAATAACTTTATTTATCCGATCAGCACATGCGCTAGACGGATGACTGAGATTCGGAACTCAGGGTACTCATTATAACGTTTAAGTAGCGTAATATATTGTTAACCATGAAACACCATTGCCAAGCGAAACCGCTAGCGCGACGATAATAGGGAGACAGCATGAGCGTTTTAGCACCGTTTAACGATAAGGCCCAGCAGCAACTTGCTGCCGGCGATGTCCCAGCGTACATGCAGACGCTGGGTAAGGCGGCACGTTTGGCAGCTAGTGCGTTGCGTCGCGCTGAAACCGGTGTCAAAAACCGCGCCCTTGACGCAATAGCCGGAAAGCTTGCCGCCGCCCGCGAGCGTATTTTGAACGCCAATGCAGAGGATCTGCAGCGAGGTAAGGAGGCCGGGCTGGATAGCGCGCTGCTGGACCGCTTGGCGCTTAGTGACGCACGAATTGATGCGATGATTGAAGGTCTTCGCCAAGTGGCGGCGCTACCTGACCCAGTTGGTGAGATTGATGATATGAGCTATCGGCCAAGTGGTATTCAGGTGGGTAAAATGCGCGTGCCGCTAGGCGTGATTGGCATCATATATGAATCGCGTCCCAACGTAACGCTGGAAGCGGCCAGCCTGTGCTTGAAGTCAGGTAATGCCTGTATTCTGCGAGGAGGGTCTGAGGCAAGTGCATCCAATGCGGCTATCAGCGAGTGCATTACGCAAGGGCTAATAGACGCAGGTCTGCCGGCAAGTGCCGTTCAGGTTGTCGCGACCGCTGACCGCGCCGCAGTAGGTGCCCTTATCAGCATGCCCGAGTATGTGGATGTGATTATTCCACGGGGCGGAAAGTCGCTGATCGAGCGCATCTCCCGGGAGGCCAAAGTGCCGGTCATCAAGCACTTGGATGGTGTCTGCCACGTTTACATTGATACCACTGCAGACCCGGCTAAGGCGTTGGCGATTGCGGTAAATGCCAAGACGCACCGTTACGGCACCTGTAATACTATGGAAACCCTGCTGGTGGATGCGCCAGTTGCGGATCTGATTTTACCCGAGCTGGCCCGCGCCTACGCTGAACATAACGTTGAGCTGCGTGGCTGCGAGCGCACTCGTGCCTTGCTGCCTCAGGCGCTTGCCGCCTCAGAGGAAGACTGGTACGCCGAATACCTTGCCCCTGTTCTAGCCATCAAGGTCGTTGATGGGGTGGATGATGCGATCGCCCATATTGAACAGTATGGTTCTCACCATACGGATGCCATCGTAACCCAGGACTACTCCTTGGCGCGCCGCTTCATGGCTGAAGTGGATTCGAGTTCGGTCATAGTTAATGCCTCAACGCGTTTTGCCGACGGCTTTGAGTACGGCCTGGGGGCAGAAATTGGTATTTCGACGGACAAGCTGCATGCGCGAGGGCCGGTTGGCCTGGAAGGCCTGACCACGCGCAAGTATGTCGTATTTGGAGACGGCCAGGTTCGGCAATGAACTCTCAAGTAATAAAGGTCGGCATGCTTGGGGGGACGTTCGACCCCATTCACCACGGCCATCTTCGTAGCGCTCTGGAAGTGCGCGAAGCGCTGGGGCTGGACCGGTTACATATGATACCGGCGCCCCAGCCGCCATTACGCGGTGTGCCACAGGTATCGGCCGAACAGCGATTAGCGCTTTTGAAGACTGGCATTGGTGCGACACCGGGACTTTATGCCGACTGTCGTGAGCTTCGCCGCGCAGGGCCTTCCTATAGCATTGATACGCTAGCTGAACTGCGCGCCGAGTATGGTGAGCAGGCTCGTTTGGTCATGATTATTGGGTTTGATGCTTTTTTGCGTCTTCCCCAATGGCATCGGGCGGGTGACTTGCTGTCCTTGGCCCATCTTGTTGTCATGGCGCGTCCTGGCTATCAAGCGCCTTGGCCTGAAGAATTAAATGAACTGGTTGGCTCATTTGAAGTCGAAGGTGCGAATTCGTTGATGCAGCGCCCAAGCGGGGGAGTATTAATGCTGACGTTACCCTCCATGATGGCGATTTCAGCGACCTATATTCGTGAACGGCTTAGTGAAGGCAAAAGCGTACGTTATTTGCTTCCGGAAGCGGTTGAAGAAGCTATTCAAGAAAAAGGCTTTTATCAACACTTTTCCCAACATGACGAATAGCGCTGGCAGTCACGATAGAAGCCGTTACAATGGCCGACTTTATCAGCCGATTACCACATGGGGTTGTCTTCAGGAGTCATGCACATCGATACACTGAAAAGCCTAGCGCTTGATGCGTTAGAAGAACTAAAAGCACGCGATATTTCCCAACTGGACGTTTCCAGCTTGACCGAGGTCACCGACCTTATGCTGATCGCCAGCGGTACCTCTACCCGTCATGTTGCAGCACTGGCGCAAAACGTGGTTGAAAAAGCCAAGGCAGCAGGCCTGCAGCCGCGTGGCGTTGAAGGCGGCGATAACGCCGATTGGGTACTGGTGGACCTGGGCGATGTCGTTGTCCATATCATGTTGCCCGAAGCCCGCGCTCTTTACGATCTGGAACGCCTTTGGTCGGATCTGCCAAGCGATGGTTTTAAACCTGACGAGTCGTTTGAACATTTTGAAGAGCGAGCTCGCATGTCATGAGGATCCGGCTGTTAGCGGTAGGTACCAAAATGCCGGCATGGGTTGAAGAAGGCATTGAAACCTACCGTAAACGGCTCCCTCGGGATTTCAGCCTTGAAATAGAAGAAATCCCACTTGGTCAGCGCGGCAAGAACGCAGATATCGTGAAAGCGCGTGCCCAGGAGGCGCAGCGCATTCGCGATAAGCTGCGTGGCGACGAATATGTTGTAGCGCTTGAGGTAAAGGGGAAACCCTGGACTACCGAGCAGTTGGCTCAGGAAGCTGATGCCTGGCGGATGAATGGTCGCGATATCGTCCTTCTGGTCGGTGGTCCTGATGGACTTGAACCTGCATTATCGGCAATGGCTGATAAAGCCTGGTCACTCTCTCCGCTGACACTGCCACACCCATTAGTTCGCATTATACTTGCTGAGCAGCTTTACCGTGCCTGGACGTTGCTGGTTGGCCATCCCTATCACCGTTAACGGTGTATATAGACGGTGTTATATGTCGGCTTTTGTAACGTCAATCGACTGATTTAAGAGTTCTCTGTTGCCATGCCTCAGCGCCGTGACACGCTAAAAAATTCCGAGCAAGAGCTGCGTATTTTCCGTGTCAGGGCGCTGCTTGCCGTTTTAGTGGTTATTACCCTTACCAGCCTCCTGGTGGGGCGTTTGGCTTATCTGCAAATTGTTCAGCATGAAATCTATACGACACGCTCGGAAAAAAACCGCGTGCGAGTTGAGCCATTACCCCCTAATCGGGGCCTGATCTATGATCGAAACGGCGTGCTGCTCGCTGAAAATCGTCCCACTTATAATCTGACGCTGGTACGTGAGCGGGTCGATAGCCTTGAGGACACATTAGCGCTACTGGTCGAACTTCTGGAACTCCCTGAGGAAGATATCGAGGCATTTAATGTGCGCTCTCGCCAGCGTCAGCGTCCTTTCCAACCAGCGCTGTTGATGAGTGATCTTAGCGAGGATCAAATCGCACGCCTGGCGGTGAATCGTCATCGCTTGCCGGGTGTTGAGGTCGAGGCACAGCTTCTGCGTTACTACCCAGATGCTGAGGTGATGGCCCACACCCTGGGCTACGTGGGGCGAATCAATGCTGAAGAACTGCGAACGCTGGATGCAGGACGCTATGCGGGTACGCACTTTATCGGTAAAACAGGTGTCGAGCGGTTTTACGAAGAAGAGCTGCACGGTGAGGCAGGGCTTCGCAAGGTCGAAACCAATGCCCGTGGGCGCGTATTGAGGGAGCTGGGACGAACAGACCCCGTGCCGGGTGAAAACCTGGTGCTCACCATCGATAAGTCGCTGCAAACACTAGCGTACGAGCTGATGAATGGCCGGCGCGGCTCGATTGTGGCGATCGTCCCGGCCACTGGCGAAATCCTGGCCATGGTGTCGACGCCCGGATTCGATAGTAATCAGTTCGTCACCGGTATTGACGTTGTCTCTTACCGCGCCCTGCAGGAAGACCTGGATTTGCCGCTGTTCAACCGCTCCATTCGCGGGCACTATCCACCAGGCTCGACCATCAAGCCCTTTCTGGCCCTGGCGGGGCTTACTGAAGGTGTTGTCACGCCAGATAGCACAATCAACGACCCCGGCTACTATCAGCTGCCCAATGACTCGCGTCGCTATCGTAACTGGCTACGTTGGGGGCATGGGAGGGTGGATATGGAACGCTCGCTGGCCGTGTCCAACAATACCTATTACTACACCCTGGCCCACGACCTTGGCATCGATAAGCTCCACGAGCGTATGAGCGGCTTTGGTTTTGGCCAGCGGGTTGCCCACGATGTGCAGGGCGAAAGCAGTGGCCTAATGCCCTCACGAGAGTGGAAGCGTGAGCGTTTCAACCAGGCTTGGTACCCTGGCGAAACGCTGTCTGTGGGTATTGGGCAGGGGTATTGGCAGATAACCCCGCTGCAACTGGCCAGCGCCACGGCGGCATTGGCCAATCGCGGTCATTGGGTAAAACCACGCCTGGCGCTGGAAATTGGTGATGAACTGGTGCCCCACGATTTGCCCAATACCCTGGACGATATTCACCTTGAAAATGACGCCTGGTGGGGTCGTGTATTTAGCGGCATGGAAAAAGTGATCAGCGGCAGCGAAGGCACTGCCCGGCGAACCGGGGTTGGGCTTGAGTACCGCATGGGGGGCAAGTCAGGCACCGCCCAGGTGTTTTCACTTGGCCAGGACCAGCGTTATAACGCTGATGAGCTTGAAGAGCGCTTGCGGGATCATGCTCTGTTCATGGCCTTTGCACCGGTTGAAGACCCACAGATTGCTGTTTCGGTGATCGTTGAAAATGCGGGCGGGGGCAGTACTCATGCAGCCCATCTGGCGCGCGCAATGACCGATGCGTGGCTTTTGAAAGATGAAGCTCCAAACGCGGACGATATTAAAGAAGTTCTCGAAGAAGATACCGCCAATGTGGAGGGCGACTAATTTATGGCCTGGCAGACCCTGACGCGCCCTCTGCGCCGCCATCCTGTTCGCCCACCTGACAGTGGCATAGCGCGGCGTAAGAGCATCTGGGAACGTATTCACCTGGACCCATGGTTGTTAGGGCTTCTCATTGTGCTAATGGCTGGTGGACTGTTGGTTCTTTACAGCGCCTCCGGTCAGCGAATTGAGTCGGTGGTTGCACAGGCTATGCGTTTCGGTTTTGCCATGGTGGTCATGGTATTTCTAGCCCAGCTTTCACCCACTACTTTCCTGCGCTGGGCGCCATTTGCCTATGGGATCGGCGTTGCCATGCTGCTGGCGGTGGAAATTGCCGGCGATATTGGCATGGGAGCCAAGCGCTGGCTGGAAATTCCCGGCGTTATCCGGTTTCAGCCCTCTGAAATGATGAAGCTGGCGGTGCCATTGATGGTGGCCGCCTATTTGAATCGCTGTCAGCTTCCGCCACGGCTGAAAGATATTGTGGTATGCGCGATTATTATCGGCCTGCCGGTTGTGCTGACGGCCATTCAGCCTGATCTGGGGACTTCATTACTAGTGGCAAGTGCCGCTGTTATTGTGGTGCTACTGGCGGGACTGTCGTGGCGCCTTATTGCATTTGTCGTCGCACTATTGTCCGCATGCGTACCGTTACTGTGGATGAATATGCATAATTATCAGCGTCAGAGAGTACTCACCTTTCTCGATCCTGAAAGCGACCCGCTAGGTTCAGGATGGAACATTATTCAGTCGACAACGGCGATTGGCAGCGGCGGGCTTTGGGGTAAAGGCTGGCTTGAAGGCACCCAGTCACAGCTGGAGTTTCTGCCTGAACGGCATACCGACTTTATCATTGCGGTGTTAGGCGAGGAGTTTGGGCTCGTTGGCATGCTGGTGTTGCTGGCGCTGTACGTGATGATTGTCGGCCGGGGGGTATGGCTTGCCGCCTCTTCACAGGATACATTTGGACGACTTTTTGCAGGCAGTATTATCCTGACCTTCTTTATTTACGTATTTGTGAATGTGGGAATGGTCAGCGGCATTTTGCCCGTGGTGGGGGTGCCGCTACCGTTGGTCAGTTACGGCGGCACCTCTAGCGTGACCTTGTTGGCTGGGTTCGGTATTCTCATGTCCATCCATGCCCATCGTCGGCTGTTGCCACGTTGATGCCTCGATAAAGACGACGCGTTTTCAAAGGAGTGGTGAGTTGATGAACAGGGTCCGAAATAAAGCAGGCGGCTACCTTATCGCCGCGCTACTGGTGTGTTCAGCCCCCGCAGTTCAAGCCGAGGAAGAACATTCGTCAATAGACCTTCAGGAGAATGAGCGCGTTCAGCAGTTGATTGATGAGCTGGCCACACAAGGTGTGCCAGAGAAATGGCTGCAAGATGCTTTTGCTGAGGCCACCTATTCCCAGGGCGTGCTGGATGCCATGGAAGGGGCGGCGGAGCGCCGTCTGCGTTGGTTTGAGTATCGCAATATATTTCTAAACCAGCAGCGCATCGCAGAAGGCGCTGCTTTTATGGAAACCTATGCAGATACCTTGGCTCGCGCGGAGGAGGTTTACGGCGTGCCGGGGAGTGTTATTACCGCCATTATCGGTGTAGAGACCTATTACGGCCGTTATAAGGGGCAACACCGTGTGTTGGACTCCTTGGCAACGCTGGCCTTTTATCATCCCAGCCGCGGCGACTTTTTCAGAGGTGAGTTGGCGGCATTCTTAAAGATTGCCTTTGAACAGGAAGTTGAGCCCGCAGCGCTTTACGGCTCCTATGCAGGTGCCATGGGCTATCCGCAGTTTATTCCAACCAGCTACCAGGCTTACGCCGTTGATTTTGACGATGATGGGTTTCGTGATCTGTGGGAAAACCCGGTCGATGCCATTGGCAGCGTAGCCAACTATTTCGCCGAACACGACTGGCAGCGTGATGGCGCCATTTATCACGAAGCAACTGGGCCTACCGAACTTCCCGAAGCCCTAACATTCAATCAAACGTCGGCCCCCAGTATCACTGTTGCTGATGTGAAAGCCGCCGGTATAGAGCCCAAGCAACCGCTTGCCGATGAATTGCCCGTTGTGCCTCTGGCATTGGAAGTGGACGAGGAGCGCACGCTTTACCGGTTGGGCGAAAAGAATTTTTATGTCATTACGCGTTATAACCATAGCCACCTGTATGCCATGGCGGTAACAGAGTTAGCCGAGGCCATTCAAAGTCAGGTCGAGGAACAGGGATGAAAATGTTGCAAAGAATGACGTGGCGGGTAGGCAGTGCCATTGCCCTTGTGGCGTTGATCAGCGGGTGCGCCAGTCGTGAAACCCAGCGAGTGGATACTCCTTCCCAGGCCAAGCCTGCTGCATCCACTGCTAGTAGCGGTGCAGGTACCAGTGGCGGTCGTTATGCCATGAATGGCGATGCTTATCCCGTTGAGCCGCCGGACGTATCTCGCGTACCCGATGCCGAGCCACGTATTGAACCGCATTCGCGGGCGGGCAATCGCCCTACCTACGAAGTGTGGGGCAAAACGTATCATGTAATGCCTGACGCCTCAGGCTATGCCAAGCAGGGTACCGCTTCCTGGTACGGCGAGAAATTCCATGGCTATGCAACTTCTAACGGTGAGATCTACGACATGTATAAAATGTCGGCGGCTCATCGCTCGTTACCGCTGCCCACGTTTGCTCGTGTGACCAGTCTGGATAGCGGCCAATCCGTGATTGTGCGGGTTAATGATCGGGGGCCTTTTCATAGTGACAGAGAGATTGATCTTTCCTATGCCGCTGCTGCACGCTTAGGGATACTGGATAATGGCACCGGGCGTGTAAAGGTCGAAGCGGTCGACCCGGCACTCTGGTTAGCCGAGCGCGGCAGACCAGCACGAGCGGCATCTGCCGCTGTCAGTACGCCAGCAGCTTCGTCTGCACCCGGTGAGCAGGCGCGCCGCGTGCCTGCGCCGCAGGCGGCGCCTGTGCAACCAGCTTCATCGCCTGCTTCGCCCTTGGGCAATGAGGCGGAAGGGGCCATTTATCTACAGATTGCTGCCTTGGGTAGCGCTGAGGGTGCGCAACAGCTTCAGCAGCGTTTGGAAAACGAATTACCCCATGGGGTGCGTGTGATGAGCGATGCGAACGTACATCGTGTTCAGGTGGGGCCAGTTGGGCCTGCTCAAGAAACACGAGCGCGTGAAGAACTCCGCCAAGCAGGCTTCCCTCAAGCCTTTATCGTGAGATAATTCACTTTTTATACTTTTGGTGCCTGGCGCCGATTTTTGTAAGCGAGATGTTAGTGATGAATGTATTTGTGTCGATTCGCCGATCTGCCCAACTCTGCCTGTTTGCAGCCATAACGGCGGTTGCATTACCGGCTGCGGCTCAGGAAATACCGCAGCCCCAGCCGCAGACCATTATTCCAGCTGCTCCTCAGCTTGCTGCCAGCTCTTGGATATTGATGGACGCCAACAGCGGGCGCATCTTGGCCGAGCACAATTCGGATGAGCGTTTGGCACCGGCAAGTCTAACGAAGCTGATGACCGCTTACCTAGTGGAACGTGAGCTTGATCGAGACACCATCAAGCTTGAGGACTTGGTTAATATCAGTGAAACCGCCTGGCGGACCGGTGGCTCGAAAATGTTTATTGAAGTGGGCAACCAAGTCCGCGTAGATGACCTGTTACACGGTATTATTATTGTGTCAGGCAATGACGCAAGTGTAGCCATGGCTGAGCATCTGGCAGGTGGTGAAGCCCCTTTTGCTGATCTAATGAACCAGCATGCGGCACGTTTGGGAATGGAAAATACGCATTTTGAGAATGCAACAGGTCTTCCAGGCGAGAATCACTACTCGACGGCTCGTGATATGGCACTGCTGTCACGCCATATCATTAATGATTACCCTGAACATTATGCCATCTACTCACAGCGTCATTTCTCTTATGGTGGAATCGACCAGCCTAACCGTAACCGCCTACTGTGGCGTGACCCTTCCGTTGACGGCCTAAAAACTGGCTGGACAGACGCTGCAGGCTATTGTCTTGTATCTTCTGCTGAGCGCGACGGTATGCGGCTTATTTCTGTCGTCATGGGCACTAACTCTGAAGAGGCGCGGGCTCAGGAAACTCAGAAGCTCTTAAGTTATGGCTTTCGCTTTTATGAAACCATGAAGCTTTACGAGCGTGGCGCCGTGCTTGCTACCCCGCGCGTATGGGGTGGCGACATCAATGAGCTGCGTGTGGGCGTAAACGAAGAAGTTTCTATGACGTTACCGCGCAACCGTAATCAAGAGCTGCGCGCGCGCCTTAACTTGAACTCAGATCTGCAGGCGCCTATCGCCGTTGGCGATGATGTGGGAACACTGGAAGTGTATTTGGGTGAAGAGATGGTTGGCGACCGCCAGCTGGTCGCCCTTGAGAACGTTGAAGAGGGTGGCCTGTTCAAGCGTCTGTTTGATCAGATTCAGCGCTTCTTCAGCGGACTGATTGCCAACTTTACTGATTAATCTGCCCGGCCTAGGCGCTGCCTGGGCCAAATTTTACGTCAAGCAGAAGGCCAAAGATGAAAAAGGGTACCCAGAAAGGGGTTCGCGACCTGCGCGAGCCGGTGGCGCCAGAGGCGCCCAAAATCACCTTCCCCTGTGATTACCCCTTGAAAGTGGTCGGGGACGCCGCCGAGGATTTTCCCGCCTGCGTATGTCAGATTGTGGTGCGGCATGCCCCGGATTTTGACGAATCAACGCTTCAGGTAATCGATAGTCGTACCGGTCGTTTTCAGTCGGTGCGTATAACCATCCGCGCTACTGGCGAACAGCAGATAAACCAGCTGTTTGATGAGCTGAAGGCAACCGGTCGTGTACATATGGTGGTCTAGATGAGCGCCTTGGCACCTATTGAGCTGCACTGCCTGGGGCGTAAGCCTTATCTTCCCGTATGGGAGGATATGCGAGCGCTGACGGATACGCGGGATAGCCAGACGCCGGATCAGTTCTGGCTGGTTGAGCACGACCCTGTGTTTACCCAGGGCCAGGCGGGTAAGCCTGAGCATTTATTGATGCCTGGCGATATACCGGTGGTGCAGACCGACCGCGGTGGGCAGGTGACTTACCATGGACCAGGGCAGGTAGTGCTGTACCCGTTGCTGGATGTAAGGCGCAGTAAGATAGGTGTGCGTGACCTGGTTTCCGCGCTTGAGAATGCGGTGATTGCCCTATTGGCCGGTTATGGCATTGAGGCGCATGCTCGCCCGGACGCGCCGGGGGTCTACGTTAAAAGCTTGATGGGGGAAGCCAAGATTGCCTCGCTTGGCCTGCGTATCCGCCGCGGAGCAAGTTATCATGGCGTAGCGCTCAACGTGGATGGTGATCTGTCTGCGTTTGGGCGCATCAACCCATGCGGCTATGCCGGTATGGCGGTTACCCGGCTGGCAGACCTGGCAACATTGCCCCCTGAACATCAGGTGGGCCGGCAGCTAGCATCGGCACTGGCGTCACAGTTGAATCGACAGCTAGTTGCCATTGATATGACAGATTAGTCAATCGCTTGTGCAATCCACAAGCAAACGCCGCCGCAGTGCTTAACATTGCGGCGGCGTTTGCTTGTCAGGCGTAAAAAAGCCTAGCCAACGTTCAGGGAGGGGATAATGTTCGGGTCAGGCTCTTGACCAGGTACCTTCGCAGGCGAGGCAAGGCCCAAGTTGTTCTTCTCGAATACCCGGTCAGCACGGTAACTTGAGCGAACAAGCGGGCCGGAAGGCACTTCCATAAAGCCTTTCTCAAGGCCTATTTCACGATACCGATCGAATTCCTCGGGGCTTACCCAGCGCTCGACAGGCAAATGGTTTTTTGTGGGGCGCAAGTATTGGCCTAATGTCACGATATCCACGCCGATCTCGCGAAGATCGTCAAACGTCTGCAGAATCTCTTCGTCAGTCTCGCCAAGCCCTAACATGAGGCTGGTTTTCGTGATCACATCTGGACGATGCTTCTTGGCATAGGCCAGAACGTCCAGGGTCTTGCGATAGCCTGCCCGCGGATCACGCACCCGGCTGGTCAGGCGCTCAACGGTTTCGACGTTCTGGGCAAACACTTCAAGGCCCGAGTCCACGACGCGCTCGATGGCAGCAAGCTCGCCATCAAAGTCCGGCGTCAGTGCTTCAACGACTACCTCAGGTGTGCGCGACTTGATAGCGCGGATGCAGCTGGCGTAGTGCGTTGCGCCGCCGTCTTCAAGATCATCACGGTCCACGGAGGTTAAAACAATATAGCGAAGCCCCATCAGTTCTACCGACTTGGCGGTATTCTCAGGTTCTTCATGATCCAGCCAGCCCTTGGGGTTGCCCGTATCGACCGCGCAAAACCTGCAGGCCCGGGTGCATACAGAGCCCATTAACATAATGGTCGCGGTACCGTTGCTCCAGCATTCGCCCATATTGGGGCAATGCGATTCTGCACACACGGTGCTTAGGCGATGGGTGGCAACGTTGCGTTTGACTGCTTCAAAGCGTTCGCCACCGGGAATTTGGGCGCGTAGCCATTTGGGCTTGCGTTCAAGAGATGGGGCTTCGGCCTGCGCGTTGCGCACCTTCATGCCATCCTTGATTACCGTCATGCCATGTTCGTTGCGAAACTTCTGACCGCTGGGAACACGCTGCGAGGGGGTGTTGCTCATGGGAATAGAGCCTCTCTACTGTGCGGCAGGCAGGGCTTATCACTAACAGGTAAGCGCTTGCCCCTCAAGTCATGCCGAATAATACGTTGCCAATTAATACGTAGGTAGTAGGTGTAATGTAACATATCTGGTGATTAACAAGACACTGTCGGGTTTTGCTATGGCGCTATCGGCAGACAGGCCACGCCATGGCTGGGCAGCGGGCTTAAAGGTGCCTTGAAATGTTGCTGGTACTCCGGCAAATGCTCACGAACAAAGCGCAAAAAAAGTTCAGCCACCGGGGTAGGAAAACGCTCTCGACGGTAAACCGTACACCAGGAACGGCGGATGGGAAAATCAGGTAGCGCCAGTTCAAACAGTAGCCTTTGTTCAAGCTCAAGGCGTACCGCCAGCCGGGGCAGTACCGCTACACCTAAATGTGCCATCACACCCTGCTTGATCGCCTCATTGGTGCCAAGCTCAATGTGATGTAAAAGCGCCACTTTCTGAAAAGCCGCCAGCTGCTCAAACGCATTGCGTACGCCGGAGCCGGGTTCGCGCATCAACACGTAGTGGTGCGCAAAGTCCGCAAGGCTTGGGGAGGGTGCCTCGAGCAAGGGGTGCTCGGGCCATACCACGGCTACCAGCTCGTTATCGATAATCGGCATGACCGCCAGACGATCATCTTCAGGCACCATGGCCATGATCACCAGGTCATCTTGCTGTTCTGCCAGACGCTCAAGCGCTTGACTACGGTTACAGACCTTGAGACGTACGTGAATATCCGGATAACGAGCGCGAAAGCGCGCCAGTATATACGGGACAATGTACTGCGCGGATGAAACGGCTGCCAGGTTCAGCTCGCCTGTTATCTTGCCGTTAATATCCGACAAATTCATTTGCAGCCGTGAAAGCTGACCGAAAATTTCCCGGGTAGACAGTGCCAGCGTATCGGCTGCGGGCAACACATGCAGGGTTTTGCCTGCATATTTAAAAAGTGGCTGCCCCAGAGCCTGTTCAAGCTGACGAATCTGTGCACTAACGGCAGGCTGAGTTAATCCTAGCTGTTCGGCCGCGCGGGAATAAGAACGCTGGTGATGTACCGCTTGAAATACTTGTAGCTGGCGAAACGTTAAGCGGTTAAGCAGCGTAGGGGATGACATACATGACAACCTCTGAAAAATCGGCCTCCGGCAGCGAATGACACAAGCGGTGTACTAAACCACTAGCGCCAAATGAAAATGCTATCACTGTTTGGCCATGTTTGCCTGATACAACGGTGAGTTACACAATCGGCATAAAATCGGTAGCGCTAATCATCGACGTTAGCCAAGGAGTGGCCTAAACTATATTGCATCGCAGCATTGTGGCTTTTGGGTTGATCGCCAACGCATTCCTTCTAGGGAGACCCTATGAATTTTCTTGCCAATCCACTGCTCGCCGCTAACCCGTGGCTAAAAGCCTGGTCGGGGACGTCGAATGACACCGCAGCGCTACTGCCAGGCAGTGACGTCTTGACCTCATTGATGGATCCTTTTGGAATTGGGCGCGCCGCGACCGACTACTGGCACGATAGCGTTGAGCGCAGCGTGCTTTATTTGGATGTAATGCGTGAACGCGGCAACCAGTACCTGGAGCATATGGAGCAAACCAAACCCAATGTACTCGGGTTTGAAACAGAAGTATTGGTGGATGGACGTACGCTGCCTCAGCCAACCAATTATGAATTGCTCCGTGTTCTACCGCCGCAAGGTACGGTAATTGACCCTAAGAAACGTCCCTTTGTCGTGGTTGACCCGCGGGCGGGCCACGGCCCAGGAATCGGCGGTTTCAAGCCCGATAGTGAGCTAGGCGTGGCTTTGAAAGCTGGCCACCCCTGCTATTTTATCGGTTTCTTGCCTTATCCTGAACCGGGCCAAACCGTTGAGGATGTTGTTGAGGCTGAAATTGCCTTTTTACGTCATGTGATCGGACTTCATCCAGAAATCTGTGAAAAACCCATGGTGGTGGGTAACTGCCAGGCAGGCTGGCAATTGATGATGGCCGCCGCGCTTGAGCCAGATGTGTTTGGTCCTATTCTGATTGCTGGGGCGCCGCTCTCTTACTGGGCAGGGGAGCATGGCAATGCGCCCATGCGCTATACCGGTGGCATGACCGGCGGCAGTTGGGTAACGGCGTTCACCAGTGATATGGGTAACGGGTTGTTCGATGGTGCCTGGCTGGTGCAGAACTTTGAGCGCCTGAACCCGGCCAATACCTACTGGAAAAAGCAGTACCACCTTTATGCCAATGTGGATACTGAAAGCCAGCGTTATCTTGACTTTGAGCGCTGGTGGGGCGGACATGTGGTGCTGGGCGGTGAAGAGATCCAATACATAGTCGATAACTTGTTTGTAGGTAATCGATTGTCTACCGCGCAGCTGGTAACCCGAGATGGGCGGCGTATCGACTTGCGTAATCTGCGTTCACCCGTGGTGGTGTTTTGCTCTCGTGGTGATGATATTACGCCGCCGCCTCAAGCGCTGGGCTGGATTCGCGATCTTTACGAAGATACCGACGATATCATGGCCAACGACCAGACGATTGTTTACTGCATGCATGATACCACTGGCCATTTAGGTATCTTTGTATCGGGCAGTGTCTCGCGTAAAGAGCATTCCGAATTTACTGCCAACATGGATTACATCGATGTGCTGCCGCCGGGACTTTATGAAACAACGGTAACGCAGGCATCGGACAGTAGTGATGCCTCGCTTTATGAGCGCGATTATCTGCTGGAATTTACTCCACGTAATTTCGAAGAACTAGACCAGGAAGTGCACCACAATGCCGATGATGATCGGCGCTTTGCCACGGTTGCCCGTCTTTCAGAAATTAACCTGGGGTTGTACCGGATCTATGTGCAACCCTGGTTGCAGGCAGTCATGACTCCGGAAGCCGCACGATTTATCCGCCGGATGCATCCTATTCGCCTGGGCTATAAATTGTTGTCGGATCGTAATCCGTTATCAGTGCCGTTGCCGGTAATGGCTGATGCCGTGCGTAAAAACCGTCATGAAGTGGGGGAGGACAATCTTTTCAAAGCACTTGAAACCATGGGCTCTGATCATATTGTCGCCTCTTTGAATGCCATGCGCGATTTGCGCGATAGCACTACTGAACGGCTGTTTATGGATATTTATGGCCAACCCTTGCTTCAAGCGGCAGTAGGGCTTCATGGTGATGCGCATGTTCACCGTAGGCGCCCGGGCGCTGAGCCAGAGCATCGTCGCTTTTTGGCCAATCGCCAGAATGAACTACGCGATCAAATTGCTAAAGGCGGGCCGCACGAAGCTATCATGCGCTCGTTGATTTATGTGTTGGGCGGTGCACCAGCAACAGATGAGCGCAACTTCAAGCGGCTGCGTGCATCAAGAGCGGAATTGGAGCCGGGCATCAAGTTGTCTGACTTCAAGCGACTGGTGCGTGAGCAGTTCTCTATTTTGAAGCTTGATCGTGAGCAGGCCCTGAATACGCTGCCTGAGCTGTTAGCTGGGCAAAGTAGCAGCGACATAGATGCGCATATTAAAAATCTCGAGCATGTATTTGCGGCAAGCGGTGAACTCTCAGAGCATGCTTCAGAACGCTTTACGCAAATAAAAGCGTTGTTTGATAAGGCGCGTCCTTCCAAGTTTGTAACGGATAAAACTGCAGCGTCTAAATCCTCGACAACTAAATCTTCAACAACTAAGTCTCCAGCAATCAAGTCAGCTACAGCCAAGCCTGCATCATCTAAGGCGGCGTCCGCCAAGGCAGCCTCCAAAGCGTCGGTGGCTCAGGCCGATAGCAAGCCTGAAGCCAAAAAACCGGAAGCGGAAGAAAAAGCGACGGCAAGCGCCACGGTAGATAATCCAGTTGTAACCAAGGCGATTGTTAAGCAAGGGCCGACTAAGCTGCCGGTTGAAAAGAAAGAGTCTGCTGAGCCTGAAAAGTCCGCTGCTAAGGCTGCCGATAAAAAGCCTGCTGAGCCTGAAAAAACCGCTGCTAAGACTGGCGGTAAAAAGCCTGCTAAGCCTGCCAAGCCCGCTGCCAAGACTGCCGATAAAAAGTCTGCTGAGCCTACAAAGCCCGCGGCTGATATTGCGCATCTCAAGACGCCGCGTAAGCGATAAGTAGCTTTTCTGCTTATCTACGCCCCTGCTGAAACGCAGGGGCGTTTTGTTTTCTGGGCAACGGCGGGTTGCTGATCTGCAAGCGTCGGTCTAGTGTCTAGCTACCCGGTATAAAAAAGTCAGGTTTGTTCTCTACTGTTCGGTTGCTACTGGCGCTTAGTCAAGGGCTGGGGTAGGGTAGGCGCATTTTTTCATCCGTATGTTTATGTCGGTTGCTGCAAAAAGCTGGTTCTTTTGCAGCCATTTTTCCTTCAACCCATGCGGTACTGTTTTCAGGCGCGGGCTGATTAGTCCAAGCAATAGATAAGTGGAGCACTATGGGCAAGTCACTGGTCATCGTTGAGTCGCCAGCTAAAGCGAAGACGATTAATAAGTATCTCGGCAGCGATTTCATCGTAAAGTCGAGCGTGGGTCATATTCGTGACCTGCCGACCAGCGGCTCGGGCAAGGCAGCTTCCGACCCCAAGGAGCGCGCTCGCCAAGCCGCGGCAACACGTAAAATGTCGGCGGAAGAGAAGGCAGAGTACAAAAAGCGCAAGAGCCAGGATCAGTTGATTCGGCGTATGGGTATTGACCCAAATAATGGCTGGGAAGCGCACTATGAAGTGCTGCCCGGCAAAGAGAAGGTAGTGGCCGAGTTAAAGAAACTCGCTGAAAAGGCCGATGCCGTTTATCTGGCAACGGATTTGGACCGCGAGGGGGAAGCCATCGCTTGGCACCTTCGCGAGACCATTGGCGGTGACGATAGCCGCTATAAGCGAGTGGTATTTAACGAAATCACCAAAAATGCCATCCAGGATGCATTTAAAGCGCCCGGAGCGCTGAACATTCCTCGAGTTGAAGCCCAGCAAGCACGGCGTTTTCTGGACCGTGTAGTGGGTTTCATGCTTTCACCGCTGTTGTGGGCCAAGATTGCCCGCGGGCTTTCCGCTGGGCGTGTCCAATCCGTGGCCGTGCGTTTGATCGTCGAGCGCGAGCGAGATATTCGAGCCTTTATTCCCGAAGAGTTCTGGGACGTGCATGCAGACTTGGTATCGCCAGAGGGCGAGCTGGTCCGTTTTGCGCTAGCCAGGCATGACGGCAAGGCATATCGACCCACGTCCGAAAAAGACACCATGGCAAGTATCGAAGCGCTGCGCAAAGCGCCGCTTTCAATCACTTCCCGGGAAGATAAGCCCACAAGCTCCAAGCCGACGGCACCTTTCATTACCTCGACTTTGCAGCAAGCCGCCAGCGGCCGTCTGGGTTTTTCGGTCAAGAAGACCATGACCATGGCCCAGCGCCTGTATGAAGCCGGCTACATTACCTATATGCGTACCGATTCGACCAATCTCTCCAAGGATGCCGTGGAAAGCGTTAGGGAGTTTATTGGCAATGAGTATGGCGCGCGCTATCTACCTGAGGCGCCTAATCGCTATAGCAGCAAAGAGAGCGCCCAGGAGGCTCACGAAGCCATTCGCCCCTCAAGCGTTGAGCGCAAAGCCACCGATCTGGCCGGTATGGAACGCGATGCCGAGCGTCTGTACGAGTTGATTTGGCGTCAGTTCGTGGCCTGCCAGATGACTCCGGCGGAGTACCTGTCGAGTACGTTGAGTGTCGAGGTGGATGGCTACGATCTGCGGGCGAAAGGGCGCGTGCTGAAGTTTGACGGCTATACCCGTGTGATGAAGCCCAGCGGTAAAAATGAAGATCAGAGCCTGCCGGATCTGCCCAAGGGCACCCGTATGACGCTGGAAGCGTTAGACCCCCAGCAGCACTTTACCAAGCCGCCTGCACGTTATACCGAGGCAAGCCTGGTCAAGGAACTTGAGAAACAGGGAATTGGTCGACCCTCCACCTACGCTTCGATCATTTCCACGATTCAGGATCGTGGCTACGTGAAGCTGGAAAACCGTCGCTTCTACGCTGAGAAGCTGGGTGATATCGTGACCGAACGCTTGAAAGAGTCGTTTCCGGATCTGATGGACTTCTCTTTTACCGCGCGCATGGAAGATAGCCTGGATGAAGTAGCCGAGGGCGAACGTAACTGGCAGGCGTTGCTGGATGCTTTCTATAGCGAGTTTCGCGATGAACTTGCCAAGGCGGAAAGTGAAGATGGCATGCGGCCCAATCAGCCGGTGCCCACCGATATTGATTGCCCCTCCTGTGGGCGCAAAATGCAGATTCGCACCGCCTCCACGGGTGTATTCCTGGGCTGCAGTGGTTATAACCTGCCGCCAAAGGAGCGTTGCAAGACAACCATTGACCTAATCCCCGGCGAAGAAGCCGTGGCAGCGGATGCCGGTGAAGAGGCAGAAACCAACGCGCTGCGCGCCAAGCGCCGTTGTACCAAGTGTGGTACAGCGATGGATAACTACCTGATTGATGAAACCCGCAAGCTGCATATCTGTGGTAATAGTCCTGATTGCGATGGTTATGAGATCGAGCAGGGCAAGTTCAAGATCAAGGGGTACGACGGCCCGGTTATCGAATGCGATAAATGCGGCTCGGAAATGCAGCTCAAGTCAGGGCGTTTTGGCAAATATTTCGGGTGTACCAACAGCGAGTGCAAGAACACCCGTAAGCTGCTGAAAAGCGGCGAGGTAGCACCGCCGAAAATGGATCCGATCTCCATGCCGGAGCTTGCCTGCCAGAAGGTTGACGACCATTACGTGCTGCGCGATGGGGCAAGCGGGCTGTTTCTGGCAGCGAGTAAATTCCCCAAAAATCGCGAAACGCGCCCGCCGCTGGTGAAAGAGCTTAAAGCTCATGCTGCTGAGCTGCCTGAGAAGTATCATTTTATTCTTGAGGCACCCAGTGAAGACCCCGATGGCCGACCTGCGCAGATTCGCTACTCGCGCAAGAGTAAAGAGCAGTACGTGATGACCGATGAAGAGGGCAAGGCTACCGGATGGAAGGCCACCTATGAAGCCGGGAAATGGCACGTGGAGGATAAGCGTAAATGAGTCCGCGTTCGCGTACTAACCAGCTGCTTTATCAAGCTGAACTCTTGATGAGCATGCCGGTCGGGGAGGATGAGCATGCGCCGGCTCGCCAAATGGCGCTGGAAGAGAGCGCCCTGGCGCTCTTCGAGCTGGCCTTGGTCTCGCTGTTACGCGAAGTGACTGAGCATGCAAGACTCGAAAGCCACGCCTGGCGCGAGCTGTTGGCAAATGATGGGCCTCAGCTGGCTGAATTACAGCGCCTGCGTGACGTAATGCATGAGCCTGAAAGCTGGCTTGGCTGGTTGGTTAGCAAGCTTGAGCAGCTGCACAGCAGCGAGGGTGCCGCCAGGCGCGTGTCTGCCAACCCTGGAATGATTGCTGTGGGTAGCCAAACGGATCCGGCTGCACAGCTGCTGGCTTGCCTTGAAGCCGCCAAACTCGAGATAGCAGCGCTCAGAGAAACCAGTCTTGAATGGTAAAACACCCCTCAACGGTTCAAATGAACTACCCTGAACTTCCAGCATCAAAGGTTTGGCCATTATCTTCATAATGGCCCTACTTCGTTATTGGTAAGGCAGAGAGGAGACAAGGATGCGTTATAACAAGGTGAAGGATCTCATTGAGTGGGCAGAAGGCTTTCACAGGCGAATGGCCCAGCAGTACAGCGAAGCGGCCGACAAAACGGATAATGAGCGCCTGCAAATGGCGTTAACCTACCTGGCAAGCCAGGAAATTCAGATGCAGAAAGGCCTTAATGGGCTGTTCCACGATGGTACTGATCATAAGGAAGTACTGGAAACATGGTTTGATGAATCTAGCGATTTCCCCGAGCCGCCTGAGCTTGAGCAGATGGCCGAAAAATCGGTCGAGGGATCGGTGGATGAGATTACCCGAGCTGCGGTCGAAACGCATACAAGGTTACAGAAGTTCTATGAGCATCGCGCCTTGCGGTCGAGAATCGAACCTGAAGCCACATTTTTTAATTCTCTGGCAGAAGGGCATGAGGCTCAGACGCGCAAGCTGGTTACCAGCATGCAAGAGTTTGAAGATATCTAGCGCTACGTTGAATGGCGTTTGATTGACACGATCTTGTCATAACTTGCGATAAAAAGTTGTGTTTTATCACTGACAGACGCGGTGGTTATAGGTTATAAAAGCCCCCGGAAATGCTTAGTTGGTCAGCGGTCAGCTGGCCTGTATTGAGGGCTGATTAATGCCATTAAACCGCCGCCGTTTTTTAGCGCTAGCTCTAAGCTGGCCAGCTGTTGCAAGCGCTGCTGCGTCGAATGTGTCGCTTAACACCGAACCTACAGATCTGGTGGAAACGCTCTTGTCACGGGCACATATTCCCCGTTACAGCAGCGAATTATGGCTGATGGTTGATGATAGCCAGTCGACGTTGAGCATTTATCGCGGCGATACGTTGATTGAGCACTATGGGCCCATTTCACTGGGGCGATCGGGTGCCAAGACTCAGCGAGTCAGAGGCGACAACGTAACACCGCTAGGCGAATTTCGGATTAATCGATTTAATTACGAAAGTCGGTGGCATATATTCCTCGGTATCGATTATCCTACGCCGGCCCATGCAAGAATGGCGTTAGAGAAAGGCATCTACTCGCAAGGCGATTATGAGGCCTATTTCGACTACTACCGTCGTTATGGTCATCCACCGCAAGATACCGCGTTGGGTGGGGCAATTGGAATTCACGGCATCGGAAGCGCGGATCCCGACATTCATGGTCGCTACCACTGGACTCAAGGGTGCGTGGCAGTGACAAATGAACAAATTGAGCGAGTTGCAGAACTCGTTGATGTTGGCACTCGCGTTGTTATCCGCTAGTCTTATGTTGTTGAAGGAAGTACGAGGTTTTGTACAAGTGGCTATAGACAAGCGCTGTGGTCTATTATAAAACAGCGTTTGACTAGCGTGCATAAGCACAAGTCATTGTAAGGAACCTGCACCGCAGGTAGACAAAATTGAGCTAAGCATTTAGCCTGACTTTGTCATACCATTAACGTTGTATCCAAGGAAGACTCAAGGAGAACATTATGACTTTGAAGACTACTCTGAAAATGACCGCCGCTGCCGCTTCTCTGGCAATTCTGGCTGGCTGTGCTTCTACCAGCGCTCTGGAAGAAGTTCGCATGACTGCTGAATCTGCACAGGCTGATGCCGCAGAAGCACGCAGCATGGCTTCTCAAGCTCTGAACACTGCAAACCAAGCTCAGCGCGATGCGCAAGCTGCTCTGCAGATGTCTGAGCAAGGCCGCGAAGAAATGAACCGTCAGTTCCAGCGCTCCATGCAGAAGTAATTCTGCTTGGACCACTGGGCAAGAATTTTGCTCAGCGGTTCGTTGAAGATGTAAAAAACCCCGCCTCGGCGGGGTTTTTTATGGGTGATCAATACATTCGTTCAAGCATCGTCTTCATCAGACTGTACCTGGCTGAGCTCAACTTCTTCAAAAAGACCGTTGCGCTGGGCAGGTGTCTCTTCCTCCGGTGCCGGTGCCTGAGGGCCATACAAGGCTATAAAATGGCCGTCGGGTGATTCTACGGCGCGTTTCACCTTCTCGTAATCTACTTCAACCTGATCTTCAGTCAGTGCGTCCACGCGCTCAATGGCATTGATCAGCGGTTCGAAGTCGCCTTTGTTCTCTTCAAGCTGCGGATACGACTGCACGAACAGGGTGCCGTCTGAGTCCCAGCCAGCTTTGAAAGGGGCATCCATAAGATTGACCTGAGTACCGCTTGGCAAGCGCTCGTACAGCGACTTGATGTCTTCCGGGTACATGCGGATACAGCCGCGGCTAGCGCGCATGCCGACGCCGTCAGGCCGATTGGTGCCGTGAATCAGGTAGCTCGGCATGGCAAGCAGAATGGCGTGCTCGCCCAAGGGGTTGTCAGGGCCGGGTGGTACTACGGCGGGTGCCGGCTCGCCGCGCTCTGCCGCTTCTCGGCGCATGGAGGCAGGTGGTGCCCATGCAGGGTCTTTAACCTTGATGGTGGTACGCGTGATACCTACCGGCGTTGCGAACTCTTCACGGCCAACACTTACCGGGTAGGTCTCGACGATGCCGGGCTTGTCAGCGGGATAGTAGTACAAACGCAGTTCGGACAGATTGACCACGATGCCTTCGCGCGGGGCGGGCGGCAGAATGTAACGGGCCGGAATCACGACTTCCGTACCTTCGCCGGGTACCCACATGCTGACATTCGGGTTGGCCATACGTATTTCCTCGTAGCCAATGTTATGGCGACGAGCGATATCAATCAGGGTTTCTTCATGGTCAGCAACGGTCACGGTGTAGTACTCACCGATGATGTCGCCCTGGTCCGGTAGCCGAAAATGCCCGCGGGGAAGCTCGCGCTGGGGCTGATTAATCACTTGTTCAGCACCTGCCAGTGCTTCGCTGGTGATCGCTGAAGCGTTTTCTACTTGCTCGGGTGTTGCTTGCGCATACACAGGACCGGTAAGGGAGGCTGCCAGTAAAACCGCCAGGCTGGTAGGTCCCCAAAGGTTGAATTTTAGACGAGTATTCATGGTCGTTCCTAATAAGTTAGTGCACTGCTAGTACGCGTAAACGGGCAAACATAGGTTGCTTACTACCAGTTTGCCCCAAGGTTCACGCCGCCGCTACTTTTTGATTAAGAGTACTTAAAAGCGACTCCACCTGCTCAAAACGTTGGTCATGGGTTTCCATGCTAAATTCAAATCGCAAAGTATCTGAACCATCCAGGCGATAGTGCTGCGGCGATGTTTGAATCAGTGTCACTAGGGTCAATGGATCAATCTTCGTTGTGCCGTCAAACAATATTCTGCCGCGGCTTTCGCCGGCTTCAATTCGGCTGATTCCCAACTGCTCGGCGCGCTGGCGCAGCCGGGTTTGGCGTACCAGGTTCTTGAGTGGCTGCGGAAGTAGGCCAAAGCGGTCAATCAGCTCAACCTGTAATTCTTTCAGTTCATTGTCACTTTGCGTATTGGCAATGCGCTTATACATCACAAGACGCTGCTGTACATCATGAATATAGTCGTCTGGGATCAGCGCGGGTAAGTTTAGGCTGATTTCCACACCGGTATTGAAGGGCATATCGATATTAGGCGTCTTGCCTGCGCGAATGGCTTTAACGGCCCGGTCTAGCATTTCCATATATAAAGAGTAGCCGATAGTTTCCATCTGGCCGCTCTGTTCATCGCCTAAAAGCTCGCCCGCTCCACGAATTTCCATATCGTGGCTTGCCAACGTAAAGCCAGCGCCAAGGTCGTCGGAGGCGCTAATGGCTTCTAGGCGTTTAACCGCGTCGCGGGTCATGGCCTTGGGGGGAGGTGTGAGCAGGTAGGCATACGCTTGGTGGTGGCTGCGCCCTACGCGGCCACGAAGCTGGTGGAGTTGGGCCAGGCCAAACTTGTCGGCGCGCTCAATCAAGATGGTATTGGCGCTGGGCACATCAATGCCGGTTTCAATAATGGTTGAGCAGACCAGTACGTTGAAGCGGCGATGGTAGAAATCCGACATCACCCGCTCAAGGCTACGCTCAGGCAGCTGCCCGTGTGCTACGGCCACCCGAGCTTCCGGTACCAGCTCGCGGATTTGTTCAGCGGCATTTTCGATGGTCTTGACTTCGTTGTGCAGAAAATAGACCTGACCGCCGCGAAGTATTTCGCGCAACAGCGCTTCCTTGATAATGCTTTTGTCGCGTTGCTGTACAAAGGTTTTGACCGACAGGCGCCGAGCAGGCGGTGTGGCGATAATCGAAAGATCGCGAATACCACTCATCGCCATATTGAGCGTGCGCGGTATGGGCGTGGCGGTCAGGGTTAAAATATCGATTTCAGCGCGAAGCGTTTTGAGTTTCTCCTTCTGGGCAACGCCAAAACGGTGCTCTTCATCGATAATCAGAAGCCCTATCTTGGGTAGCTCAACGCTTTTGGAAAGCAGCTTATGGGTACCGATAACAATATCGGTTTGACCATTTTTGATACTTTCAAGCGTTTGCGTCATCTCCTTGCCCGCCGTAAAGCGGGAGATAAGGCGAATATTCACCGCCGTATCGGCAAAACGATCGCGGAAGTTCTCAAAATGCTGGCGGGCAAGCAGAGTGGTGGGTACCAGCACCACGACCTGGCGGTTTGATTGTACCGCCAGAAAGGCGGCGCGCATGGCGACTTCCGTTTTACCAAACCCCACATCGCCGCACACGACGCGATCCATGGGTTGGGGGGAAACCATGTCGTCAATGACGGCTTCAATGGCCGCCTGTTGGTCGGGTGTTTCCTCAAACGGAAAGCTGGCGGCAAAGCGCACGTACTCCTCGCCGGGGGATTCATAGACAACCCCCTGCTGGGCTTCACGCCGAGCGTAAACATCCAGCAGCTCGGCGGCCGTATCGCGAATCTTCTCGGCCGCCTTGCGCCGGGCTTTTTCCCATTGATCCGAGCCCAGTTTATGCAGCGGTGCCAGTTCGTCGTCGGCGCCGCTGTAACGGGAAATAAGGTGAAGGCTATCCACCGGAACGTAGAGCTTGGCGCCGTTTGCGTAGGAAAGGGCGAGAAACTCGTTGGCCTGGCCGCCGGCAGACAGCGTCTCAAGCCCCAAATAGCGGCCTACGCCGTGAGCTTGGTGAACCACCGGGGCGCCTTCGCGCAGCTCAGAAAGATGGCGAACTGCCAGCTCGTTATCATCAGTAGCCTTTTCCCGTCGGCGGCTCTGGCGTACCACCTCACCAAACAGCTCCGTTTCACTGATGACCGCGATGTGTGGTTGGGTAAGCCACAGGCCGCTATCGACCAGGCTTTCGGTAATCGCGTAGGCATGCTGGCTGGTTAGAAAGGCGTGAAAGCTCTCCACGTAGGGCAGCGCGAGTGTTAGCGGCGCGAGTATCTCTTCAAGCGCTTCACGGCGGCCCCGGGACTCAGCCACAAACAGTATCCGAAGATCGGGCTGATTGTTTAAGAAATTACTTAATTCACCCAGCGGCTGCTTTGCGCGAGCGTTTATCGCCAGCGGGGGGAGTGCCTTGGCCTCTGGCGTCAGGGCATGGCGCTGCCCTTCGTTTTCGGTTAGCTCGATACGCGCGCGAGCTTTAATCGCCGAGAATACATCGCTTACCGGAAAGAACGCCCGGTGAGGAGGAAGCAGCGGCCGAGTGGGGTCAACGGCCAAGTTGGTGTAGCGCGCCTCGATAGACTGCCAGTGCTGTTCGGCAGCTTCAAAAACGCCGGGTAGCAAGGCTACCCGGGTGTCGTCAGTGACATGATCGAACAGTGAGGCGGTTTCATCAAAAAATAGCGGTAGATAGTGCTCAAGCCCCGGCGAGGGGATCGCTTTAAGCGCATCGTTATACAGCGGGCATTGGCGTGGGTCGACATCAAACAGGGTTTCAAATTGCTCGCGAAAACAGGCAATTGCGCTGCGGCTGAGCGAATACTCATGAGCAGGAAGCAGTTCAATGACGCCTACCTTGTCAGTCGAGCGCTGGTTGCCGGGGTCGAAGTGCCGCAGCGTATCAATTTCATCGTCGAACAGATCGATACGGATCGGCTCATCCATGCCCATGGCAAAAAGATCGATCAGGGCGCCGCGCATGGCGTACTCACCGGGCTCGTAGACAGTCTCTACCGCGCGATACCCAGCACGCGTCAATGACTCTCTAAATGTCTCACGGTTGAGTTTGGCACCCGCCTTTAAGGTCATTACGCGCCCGGCGATATAGGACACGGGAGCCAGGCGCTGCATTAGTGTATTGATAGGCACCAGTACGATGCCGCGCACACCATCTTGAAGCAGACGCAGCGTGCGCAGACGAGCAGAAACGATGTCCTGGTGTGGCGAGAAACTGTCGTAAGGCAGCGTTTCCCAGTCGGGAAAAGGAAGCACCGGCACGTCGCTATAGAAAGCCAGGTCTTGCTCAAGGCGCTGGGCGCTGGCCGTATTGGGAGTAATCACCAGTAGGGGAGCGCTAGCTGCTACCTGAGCGAGCGCCAATGCAGACGCACTGCCCGGCGGCGCTGTCCAGTAAAGCGTGTCACGAGTCCCTTGTGGCTGGGGCGGTTCGAGCAGAGAAAATGATGGCATAGTCAGGTATCGTTTTGCGCTGAAACGGAATAAGGATCATACACGATGACTACTTTCAGTCAGAGGGCTAACCCGTGGCAGTTTAAGGTAGAGTCTATTTTGAGTTTGTAGTCAAATGCCATTTTCTGTAATACCCCTACATGGCGTGCGACTATCCATTCATTGCGACCCGGTAGCAAGGCCGGGATAATGCATCTATATCCTGGTTACTACTTGTTGGGTTGATGATTTTTTAGTTTCGGTTACTTAACCCATATTTTTATAACTTTGTATTTCATAACCCTATCTTTCATAACCGTATGAGGCCGCACGTGAGTCAGCAAGCTCTCGAGAACGTTTTTCAGGAATGGCAAAACAATCAAGCCCTGGCCGAGCAGATGATCCCGCTGGTGGGCCGTCTCTATCGCCAGAACAATGTTGTGGCCACCATGTTTGGGCGCTCGCTGATCAATCAGTCGGTTATCCGGATTCTGAAGGATCACCGGTTTGTACGTAAGATTGAAGGTACAGAGCTTTCGGTTGAGGACACGTTCCCCATCATTGAAGCCATGAGCGCGCTTAACCTGGGGCCTGCCCATGTTGACGTGGGCAAACTTGGGGTCATGTTTAAAAGGAAGGGCGGTAGTGATCTCAACGCGTTTTTACGTAACGAGTTGAAGGATATTATCGACGGTTATAAGCCGGGAGCTAGCAAGGGCGAGCCGCAGGACGTCGTGCTTTACGGTTTTGGTCGTATTGGCCGCTTACTTGCACGCGTACTGGTTGAAAAGGCTGGTGGTGGCAACCTATTACGCCTTCGGGCCATTGTAGTGCGTGGGCGTGGTGATGTTGCCAAGGATCTTGAAAAACGTGCCAGCCTGCTGCGTCGTGACTCTGTGCACGGGCCCTTTGAGGGTACTATAGCCGTTGATGCCGAAGCGCGTACGTTGACTGTTAACGGCAATATTGTTCAGGTGATCTACGCTGATTCACCTAGCGAAATCGACTACACCGCCTATGACATTGATAATGCTGTAATCGTTGATAACACCGGGATCTGGCGTGATGAGGCTGGCCTTGGCCAGCATCTGGAGTGCAAGGGCGCTGCCAAGGCGCTATTGACCGCGCCGGGTAAAGGCGATATCAAAAATATCGTTTACGGGGTTAATCACACGACCATTGGTGACAATGACCGTATTGTGTCGGCCGCTTCCTGTACCACTAACGCCATCGTGCCCGTACTCAAGGTGCTCAATGATGAGTATGGCGTTGCGATCGGGCATGTTGAAACGGTACACGCTTACACCAACGACCAGAACCTAATTGATAACTATCATAAAGGTGATCGTCGCGGCCGCAGTGCGGCGCTCAACATGGTATTGACCGAAACGGGTGCGGCCAAGGCAGCGGCAAAAGCGCTACCTGAACTGGAAGGCAAGCTAACCGGCAATGCGATTCGTGTGCCGACGCCGAATGTTTCCATGGCCATTTTAAACCTGACGCTAGATAAGCCAACCGATGCCGATGCGTTGAATAATTATCTGCGCCGCATGTCCATCGATTCGTCTTATCAAAAGCAGATTGATTATGTGGATTCTGCCGAAGTGGTTTCATCGGACTTCGTTGGCAATCGCCATGCTGGCATCGTGGATGCGAAAGCAACCATTGCCAACGACAATAATGTCGTTGTGTACGTATGGTACGACAATGAGTTTGGCTACAGCTGTCAAGTAATCCGCATCCTGCAGCAGATGTCGAACGTGCAGTTTTTGAAGTTGCCGCACCTCGCATGATGCCTTTATAGGATAAATGGTTTGTCAAACGGCTTTTTTTTATCAAGCCGGATTTTTATAACGCCACCTTCGGGTGGCGTTTTTAATTTTAAAATCAATTGCGATTGATAGGCGTATAACACTTTTTGAGAGCATCAGGGATGTGGTCATTGGCCGCGCTTATCTTTATAATGCGTAAGATTTTTCGGGGTGGTTCAAGCAGTGCTTGGGCCTGACTGGTAACAATCTGACAGAAAATAAGAATTCACTGGGCAGGAAATAAGCATTCGAACCCCTTACCTTCGTATATCCGATCCATCAACTGGGCGAGACTATGATCGAAGTCAAAAAAGGCCTGGATCTCCCCATCACGGGAGTGCCCGAGCAGCGTATTGAAGATGCGCAGCCTGTGCGTTACGTGGCAATCCTGGGTACTGACTATGTTGGCATGAAGCCAACCATGGAAGTTCAGGAAGGGGACAAGGTCAAACTGGGCCAACTGCTTTTTACCGACAAGAAAGTTGAGGGTGTGCGTTTTACGGCACCAGCAAGCGGTGAAGTAGTTGCAATAAACCGTGGCGAAAAGCGTCGCCTGCTCTCTGTGGTCATTAAAGTCGACGAAAATGAAGAAGCGATGACATTCGCCTCTCATGAGCGTTCTACTTTAGCGCAACTTGACCGTCAGTTAGTCGTCGACCAACTGGTTGAATCAGGATTATGGACAGCGCTACGTACGCGTCCTTTCTCACGCACGCCAGCTATCGACAGTCTTCCTGCTGATATTTTTGTAACGGCTGTGGATACTCATCCGCTAAGTGCTGACCCTTCAGTTATCATCAACGAAGATACCCAAGCGTTTGAAGACGGCCTCAAGGTGCTAACCCGCCTGACCGAGGGCAACGTTTTCCTGTGCATGGGTACTGATGACAATATCCCTGGCGGGGATATTGAGGGCGTGAGAGCCGAAAGCTTTGTTGGTCCGCATCCGGCTGGCCTGGTAGGCACGCATATTCACTACCTTTCGCCAGTGGCGCTGCATAAAAAAGTCTGGCACATCGGTTATCAGGATGTCATGGCGTTCGGCAAGCTGTTCGCCGAAGGCAAGCTGAGCACTGACCGTGTGGTGGCTATTGGTGGTCCACGCGCTGAGAAACCGCGGCTCGTGCGTACCCGCATGGGTGCAAGCACCGAGGAACTCCTGGCAGGCGAAGTCATCAAACCCGACGACACTCGCGTGATTTCCGGTTCGGTGTTCTCTGGCTTTACAGCTGAGGGAAACCTGACCTACCTGGGACGCTTCAGCAATCAAATCAGTTTGCTTGAAGAGGGCAACAAGCGTGCTTTAATGGGGTGGCTGTCGCTAGGTGCAGATCGCCATTCGGTTCTGGGTATTTATCTTTCCCGCATTAAAGGCCTGCGTAACTACGCACCGACCACCTCTACTAATGGTTCCGAGCGAGCCATGGTGCCAGTGGGTTCGTACGAGACCGTCATGCCACTGGATATCTTGCCGACTCAGCTGCTGCGTTCGTTGATCGTGGGCGACATTGAAGTTGCCATGCAACTCGGGTGTCTTGAGTTAGACGAAGAGGATTTGGCGCTATGTACCTATGTTTGCCCAGGCAAATATGAGTTCGGCCCCATCCTGCGTGACAACCTCACCATGATCGAGAAAGAGGCCTGATGATGGGTATTCGACAAACACTCGATAGTCTCGAGCCGCATTTCCATAAAGGCGGGAAATATGAAAAGTTCTATCCGCTTTACGAAGCGGTAGACACGATTTTCTACTCTCCGCCCAGCGTTGCTAAAACCACGGCTCATGTGCGCGATGGTATCGACCTAAAGCGCATCATGATCACCGTTTGGCTATGCACCTTTCCAGCCATGTTCTTCGGTATGTGGAACGCGGGTTGGCAGGCGAACGTGGCAATCGATGCAGGCTATGCCTCCATGGGTGGCTGGCGTGAAGCCATTTTGATGACCCTGGCAGGGGGGCATGACTCCGACAGCTTATGGTCTAACTTCTTACTGGGCGCCACGTACTTCCTGCCTATCTACCTGGTAACCTTTGCCGTTGGTGGTTTCTGGGAAGTGTTGTTTGCGGTCAAGCGTGGCCACGAAGTCAACGAAGGTTTCTTCGTGACCTCGGTGCTGTATGCGCTGATTCTCCCAGCGACCATTCCACTTTGGCAGGTAGCGCTTGGCATCACCTTCGGTGTTGTTATTGGTAAGGAGATTTTTGGCGGTACAGGCAAAAACTTCCTGAACCCAGCGCTTACCGGTCGTGCGTTCCTCTACTTTGCCTACCCGGCGCAAATTTCTGGCGATGAAATCTGGGTAGCGGCTGACGGCTACACAGGGGCGACTGCACTTTCCATAGCGTTCCAGGACGGCATGGATGCAGTGACCAATACCTTTAGCTGGTGGGACGCCTTCCTTGGCTTTGTTCCAGGCTCGGTGGGTGAGGTGTCAACGCTTGCGATCATGATCGGAGCACTAGTGCTGCTGTATACACGAATAGCCTCGTGGCGAATCATGCTGGGTGTATTCCTTGGCATGGTCGCGAGCAGCGCGCTGTTGAATCTAATTGGTTCAGATACCAACCCAATGTTTGCCATGCCCTGGTACTGGCACTTCGTGATAGGTGGGTTCGCGTTCGGGATGGTATTTATGGCGACTGACCCCGTCTCTGCTTCCATGACCACCCAGGGCCGTTTGATATTTGGTGCGCTAATTGGTGTACTGACGGTGCTGATTCGTGTGGTTAACCCAGCCTTCCCCGAAGGCATCATGTTGGCGATTCTCTTTGCTAACCTGTTTGCACCATTGATTGACCACTTCTTCGTCCAGGCCAATATCAAGCGCCGTATCAAGCGTACTGGCGTACCGGCCGAGGAGACTGCCTAATGGCACAAGGTAATAACTCAATCAAGAAGATTCTGATTGTGGCGTTTTCGTTGTGTATTGTGTGCTCGGTTATCGTTTCGACGGCCGCCGTGGCACTGCGTCCTGCACAGCAGCTCAATCAGGAATTGGATCGTAAAACCAACATTCTTAACGTGGCGCGTCTATACGAGCCGGGTATGGATGTGGAAGGAGCGTTTCGGGAGCAGATCACTTCGCGTGTCGTCGAGCTTGAAACCGGCGAATATACCGATGAGTTCGATCCTGATGAGTTTGATGGCTTTGAAGCCGCACGTGATCCGGCAACTGGCCGTACGCTGTCTGGCGATCGTGACATTGCGGGACTCACGCGCGTTGAAAACTACGCCACTGTCTACCTGGTAGGCAATGAAGATGAGCCCGAGCAAATCGTTTTGCCGATTCGTGGACAAGGTCTCTGGGGCCGGATGATGGGCTTCTTGTCGATCGAAGGTGACGGTAATACCATTATCAGTATTACCTACTACGACCACAGCGAAACGCCGGGCCTGGGTGGTGAAGTAAACAATCCGCGTTGGCAGGCCCAGTGGGAAGGTAAAGAGATTTACGATGAAGAGGGCGACCTCTCACCGGCCATCCGCCTGAGCAAAAACGCTAGTGGTGAAAATGAAGTAGACGCGTTATCCGGTGCTACGCTCACCAGTAATGGTGTTACCAACATGCTGCAATTCTGGTTGAGCGAAGAAGGTTTCGGTCCATACCTTGCGCAATTCCGCAGCGGTACTGAGTCTGAAAACGCCGAAAACGCCGATACTGACTTCGAAGACGGTGAGGGGGCTTAATCATGGCGGACGTAAATGCAAAAAGCGTTTTAATAGCGCCAATCTTCCAGAACAACCCGATTGCGCTTCAGATATTGGGTATCTGTTCTGCACTGGCGGTAACCACCAGCATGAGCGTGTCGTTGGTAATGGCCCTGGCCGTTATTTTTGTAACGTCGCTCTCAAGCTTCTTCGTATCGCTGATCCGGAACCATATTCCGTCCGCGATTCGTATTATTGTACAGATGACGATTATCGCTTCTCTAGTCATCGTGGTTGATCAGATCCTCAAAGCGTACGCTTATGAAATGTCGAAGCAACTGTCGGTATTCGTGGGTCTGATTATTACCAACTGTATCGTAATGGGGCGTGCGGAAGGCTTTGCCATGTCCAATACGCCGGGCATGTCATTTTTAGACGGTATTGGTAACGGCCTAGGTTATGGCTTCGTACTGCTGGTCGTGGGTTTCTTCCGTGAGCTGCTGGGTGCGGGTAGTTTGTTTGGCTTTACTATCTTGCCGACGGTTCAAAACGGCGGTTGGTACGTACCAAACGGTCTGCTGTTATTGCCGCCTTCTGCCTTCTTTATTATCGGGCTATTGATTTGGGTGCTGCGCTCAGTCAATCCCGAACAGGTAGAAGATACCGAGTTCAAGATGAAAGAAAACTCCAAGCCACAGGAGGCTGTGTAACATGGAACACTATTTAAGCCTTTTCGTCGCTTCGGTTTTCGTTGAGAACCTGGCCTTGGCATTCTTTCTGGGAATGTGTACCTTTCTAGCGGTTTCTAAGAAGGTTTCCTCAGCGTTTGGCCTGGGCATTGCAGTTATTGTGGTACTGACTATTTCAGTGCCGGTTAATAACTTGGTGTTCAATCTTCTGCTCGCGGAAGGTGCGCTCTCCTGGACAGGTATCAGTGGTGCTGAGAATATCGACCTCTCGTTTCTAGGGCTATTGAGCTACATCGGTGTTATTGCAGCGCTGGTGCAGATCCTTGAGATGTTCCTGGATAAATATGTGCCTGCGTTGTACAACGCACTGGGCGTATTCCTGCCGCTTATCACCGTAAACTGCGCCATCCTAGGTGGCGTACTGTTCATGGTTGAGCGTAACTACAACTTCGGTGAAGCCACTATTTACGGTTTTGGATCCGGTGTTGGTTGGGCATTGGCCATTACGGCTCTGGCAGGTATTCGTGAAAGGTTGAAATACAGCGATGTACCAGGCGGCCTGCAAGGTCTAGGTATTACGTTCATCACCGTGGGTCTGATGTCGCTGGGCTTCATGTCCTTCTCGGGCATTCAGCTCTAATCGGGGCCGGTTTTTCCCGGCGGTGCTGCATCGCCGGGTTACAGGAAACCTTAGCAATAGGAAACCGATATGGTTGATACAACTATCATCTTGCTCGGTGTTGTCATGTTCACGATCATCGTTATCAGTTTAACGGCGATCATTCTGGCAGCACGCAGTAAGCTAGTGAGTAGCGGGGACGTGACCATCGAGGTCAATCACGACCCTGAACATACCCTGCAGACTCAGGCCGGCGGCAAGCTTTTGAATACGCTGGCAGCAAACGGTATTTTCCTCTCCTCTGCTTGCGGTGGCGGTGGTTCTTGCGCCCAGTGCAAATGTCGCGTGGAAGAGGGCGGCGGTTCAATCCTGCCTACCGAAGAGTCACACTTCACCATGCGTGAAAAGAAAGAGGGCTGGCGGCTCTCTTGTCAGGTGCCTGTTAAGCAGGACATGAAGATCGAAGTGCCTGAAGAGGTGTTTGGCGTTAAGAAATGGGAAACCGAAGTAACGGCTAATCCCAACGTCGCTACCTTCATCAAGGAACTGAACCTCAAGCTGCCGGAAGGTGAAGAAGTGGCTTTCCGCGCGGGTGGTTACGTGCAGCTGGTGGCACCGCCTTACGATATCAAGTTTTCGGATTTCGATATCGAGGAAGAGTACCGTGGCGACTGGGAAAAATTCGGCCTGTTCGATGTTTCCCATAAGAACAACGAGGAAGTGATTCGCGCCTACTCCATGGCGAACTACCCGGAAGAAAAGGGTCTCCTCAAGTTTAACATCCGTATCGCCACGCCGCCTCCGGGCAGCAGCCATCCGCCTGGCCTTATGTCTACCTATGTCTTTAGCCTGAAGCCCGGTGACAAGGTGACGGTAATGGGGCCGTTTGGTGAGTTCTTCGCCAAGGATACCGATGCAGAAATGGTCTTTATCGGCGGTGGTGCCGGTATGGCGCCGATGCGTAGCCATATCTTTGACCAGCTGAAGCGTTTGAAATCTGATCGCAAAATGTCCTTCTGGTATGGTGCACGCTCCTGGCGTGAAACCTTCTACAACGAAGAGTACGATCAGCTGGCTGAAGAATTCCCCAACTTCGAGTGGCATCTGGCGCTGTCAGATCCGCAGCCTGAAGATAACTGGGAAGGTCCGACCGGCTTTATCCATAACGTGCTCTTCGAGAACTATCTGAAGGACCATCCGGCGCCTGAAGATTGCGAGTACTACATGTGTGGGCCGCCCATGATGAACGCCTCCGTGATCAAGCTGCTGCTGGATCTAGGGGTTGAACCTGAAAACATCATGCTGGATGACTTCGGCGGTTAAGTACTTACTTAACGCTGCAGTTTGCCTTCGGGCATAAGGGGCTGGCCGTAAGGCTGGCCCTTTTGTTTATATGCGCGTTTATAGGCAATACGTTAAAAGCGGTAGTGACGCTGATAAGTCGGCCGCCGCTGAGGTACAATAAGCTAACAGCGTATAACCGTAGGGCACTTAATTGTAATACGGTTGTCTGCAGGTAAGGCTTTAATAGCAATGCTGGGAGATTCATATGGCAATCTGGCTACTGGTATTTGGTTTTATGGCGCTAATCATGGGCGCAATGGCGGTAGGTGTTTTAATGGGCCGCAAACCTATTGCGGGTTCATGCGGAGGCTTGAACCAAATCGGTATGAAAGACGGTTGTGACATTTGCGGTGGTAAAGACGAAGTATGTGAGGAAGAGAACCGTAAGCGGGGTAGCGTACGTCGTCGTAGCGACGAAAGCCGTGGGGCAGACCTAGGCTACGAAGCCACTCGTCGCTAGCCTAACGTACGGAAATAGTGAGGCGCAGCCGAGTGATCCGCTGCGCCTAATTTTTGGGAACAAGGAGACGCAGCGAGTATGGCGGTTCACAATTATGATGTCGTGGTTATCGGTACGGGTCCGGCGGGCGAAAGTGCAGCGATTAATGCAGCCAAACATGGGCAGCGTGTAGCAATTATCGAAAAGCAGACGCAGGTAGGCGGTAACTGTACTCACTGGGGCACCATTCCTTCCAAAGCGTTGCGCCATCAGGTCAAGCAGATCATGGCGTTTAACACTAACCGCATGTTCCGCGATATCGGTGAGCCTCGCTGGTTCTCTTTCCCTAAAGTAATGGAGCGCTCGCGCGGGACGATCGACAAACAGGTGGAAATGCGGACCACCTTTTATGCGCGCAATCGTATTGACCTGTTCCACGGCATTGCCCGCTTCAAGGATGAGCATACGGTCGTTGTGCGTGGCCAGCACGAAGGCATGGAAGAACTCGTCGCCAAAAAAATCGTCATTGCGACAGGCTCGCGTCCCTATCGCCCGGCGGATATCAATTTTCGCCATCCACGTATCTACTGCTCCGACACTATATTAAGCCTTTCCCATACACCAAGGACGTTAGTGATTTTCGGGGCTGGTGTTATCGGATGTGAATATGCATCAATATTTTCAGGGCTCGGGCTGAAAGTTGACCTCATCAATAACCGCGATAGCCTGCTGTCCTTTTTGGATGATGAAATCAGCGATGCGCTCTCCTATCACTTACGTAAGCATGGCGTACTGATTCGTCATAACGAAGATTACGTAAGCGTTGAAGGCGATGAATCAGGCGTTGTGGTGCAATTGAAATCGGGTAAAAAAATCCGCGCTGACGCTTTCCTGTGGGCGAACGGGCGCACCGGTAACACAGATAGCCTTGGTCTTGAAAATATCGGCCTGGAGGCAAATAGCCGTGGGCAGCTAAATGTTGATGAGCACTACCGCACGGCAATTCCGCATATTTATGCCGCGGGTGATGTGATTGGCTGGCCAAGCCTTGCCAGCGCCGCTTATGATCAGGGACTTAACTCTTCCAACGAATTGCTTGATAAAGAGTACCGCTTTGTCAGTGATGTGCCGACCGGTATCTATACCATTCCTGAAATCAGTTCATTTGGACCTAACGAGCGCGAGTTAACCGAAGCCAAGGTGCCCTATGAAGTGGGTAAGGCGTTCTTCAAGGATACTGCACGAGCTCAGATCACGGGCGATGTCGTGGGCATGCTGAAGATTCTATTCCATCAGGATACGCTGGAAATTCTCGGCATTCACTGCTTTGGGGATCAGGCCTCCGAGATTCTGCATATCGGCCAGGCTATTATGCAGCAGCCGGGCGAGGCAAATACTCTCAAGTACTTTGTGAATACGACGTTCAATTATCCCACTATGGCCGAAGCGTATCGCGTAGCGGCGCAAAATGGGTTAAATCGAGTGTTTTAACGTATTGCTTTATACGCAAAAAGGGGCCAAATGGCCCCTTTTTGTTTTGCAGGGTTAAGTGTATTTGTCAAAGGTTTTGGATTAAAGCTAACCCTTACCTTGGACCTCACGTTTAAACATCATTCAATAACGCTTGAGCGCGCTGTTGCCAACTGCCTTCAATCGACGCTGCTTGCATTAAGGCGTTACGCGCTTCTTCGGGTTTATTTTGCTGCAGCCGCAAAATCCCCAGGTTAAGCCAGGCGGCACCCATATAAGCATCATGCTGGGTAGCGGTTTCAAAGGCGGCAATCGCTTTTTCGGGCTGGCCATCGGCATAAAGGGC
Organism: Vreelandella populi; assembly: GCF_003989825.1. Lineage (GTDB taxonomy): Bacteria > Pseudomonadota > Gammaproteobacteria > Pseudomonadales > Halomonadaceae > Vreelandella > Vreelandella populi. The sequence continues at coordinate 101,615 of NZ_RZHE01000004.1, read as the reverse complement.
ATTACCCAGGGCGAACTGCCCAAGTGGATCGCCAGGATAGTGCTCGACCAGCGCTTGCCAGCTGGTAAGTGCCTCTTTTGGCCCGTGGGCTTCTTCGTAGGCGCTAATGGCTTCTACCGCGTTACGCGCGGTAATACCTTCCGGCAGCGTGCCGGGGTTGGCAACAATAAAGCCCCAGCGGTCGCTGCGTGCCCAGGTCGCATCAAAACGGCTAAACGACAGCGTATGGCGCTTGCGCTCACCGCTGCGTAAAACGATGGTTTCTTCAGGCAGGTCAAAGCCGATTGCCACCGCATAATGCCACATGGGATAGATAGGCAGCGACAGGTTCTGCATGACCACCACCGGATCGCCCGCTTCCAGATGCCCCAGAAGTGCATCCATGGTGCCACGAATAGGGTAGGCAAGCTGGTGATGGCGGCGAACAGTTGCCAGCATTTCGGGCTGCACGCTACCGTCACGTCCCGGCAGAAAGACCTGGGGGATCAGTTCATCGACGCTGGTATCCACACCCTGATAGTTGAGCACCATAGCAAGCGTTGCCGGGCCGCACTGGTACTCGCTCTGAGCGAAAAACGGCACCTCGCGGTTCTCTATCTGGGGTGTGAGGGATTCGTAGGTGCTATCGAGCAGTACCGGACTCTGGGCACAGGCCGAAAGCAGTAGGGCAAACACGAAAACGCCCGCGAAGCGGGCGTTGGAAAGCAATGTTTTCATCAGTGATCTAGCTTAGCGGGTAAACGGATAAACATCGGTCAGACCGAGAATATCAGTAATCAGCAAGATGATGAAAACGGCAAACAGGGCACCTATAACGCCTCCACCTGCACCCGCAGGAAGCTGCTCAAGCTGCTGGGCCATCTGTTGTGCTTCGACATCGCTCAGAGCGGCAACACGCGCATCCACTTCGTCGAGATCGACCCCCTGCTTGATCAGCTGCTCCTGTACGTCGGCACGGGCAAGGATCTCATTGATTCGTTCACGGTCGGAGCCAGCACGGTCACTGACCAAAACTGACTGGGTTGATACTAGATCCATCGATTGGGGAGATACAGGTGCAGCAGCAACTGGCAGGCTGGTAATTACCAGAGCGGCAATCAACAGCGTAGAGAGGTAAGCACGCAATGTTTTCATCGTCTTCTTCCTTATAGACTAGTCAGAGAGGCTAAGCATTTTACTGCTGGAATCAAGAGTATAGAAATAAAACGCATGGGTTTTAAGTCAATTGTGCAAGATACTAATTATTTGCACTAATGCGATAGGTCCAGGCAGTTTCAGCAAGAATGCCTTTGCCGCCTGCCATGGTCATTGCCAAGTCGTGCAGGCCTGGCCATAGAGGCACTGCAGAGGCGCCTTTAACCGCGAGATCAAGCCGCTGGACCATCAATAAAAGCTTGTGTAAGCGCTTCATGGAAAGTCGCTTGATCGCTTTCTGGTAAGCGGGGCGGCGCTTATCAAAGATCATCGGCTTTTGCGTTTTACAGGCATGTTCAAAACTTTGCCCCTGATCCAGATGCTGATGCAAAGAGAGCAGGGTACGCAGTTCACGACTTAACGCCCAAAGCACAATAGGCGCTTCAACCCCTTCACTACGCAGTCCCTGCACTATGCGTGAGGCGCGGCTAGGCTCACCTTTCAGACAGGCATCCGCCAGGTTGAACACGTCATAGCGTGAGCTGTCCTCCACGCCTTGGGCAATGCTCTCAACATTCAGGCGTGTACCCTGAGGGTGAATAAGCGCCAGCTTTTGCAGCTCCTGATCGGCCGCCAGCAGGTTGCCTTCAGTACGTTCACCTAGAAGCCGTGCGGCTTCCAGATCGATCTGTAACCCATGCAGTGCTGTACGGTCACGCAGCCAATAACCCAAGCGCGAATTATCTACGGGCCATACGGGAACAAACAGGCCGTGCTTATCAAGCGCCTTGAACCAGGCGCTTTTCTGTTGCTTGGCATCCAATTTGCCCATGCTGAGAAGCAGCACATCGTCGCTGCCGTCAAGCATCTCAGCGTACTGCGCTAAGGCTTTACTGCCTTCCTGGCCAAGCTTGTGCGTACCTAAACGTACTTCCATCAGTTTGCTGGTGGCAAACAGCGAGAGGTTGCTGGCCGCTTCCAGTAAACGGCTCCAGGCGAAATTGGCGTCAACATCCAACACTTCGCGCTCCTCAATACCTGCTTGCCGAGCGGCTGCCCGCACGGCATCGCAGGCATCGCGGTGCTGTAGCGGCTCATCGCCGCCTACAATCACTACCTTGGGCAATTTTTTGGCAAGGGCCGCTGGCAGCTGGTCGGCAAAGACCTTCACTCAAAACCCTCAATATAAGCAAGACGCTCCAGAATACGCTGGGCCAGTTGGCGAGTCAGTACTTGCTCGGCTTCTTGAAACAGCGTTTCCCGATTCAGGAGGTCGTCATCATTGACCCGAATGCGTGTGCTAACGGCCACGGTGGCGTTATTAAGCGCATAGGCGTTTGTATCACGCTGCTGTACCGAAAGCGTGGTACTGAGCGTCAGCTCATGCTCCCGGCTAGATCGGCTGTCGCTTCCGATACGCCGCTGTAGCATGGAAGGTGTTCCCAGTGTGACGCGCCAGAGCGCGCTCGGGGTTACTTCCGTGCCCATTTGTTGTAGGCGCACGCGCAGGTGCTGTGCAGTGGCACTATTGCTGTCACCTTCAAGAGCCAGCGCAGGCAGTTCAGGCACCGAGCCGGCGCCCCGTAAATGAAAGCCACAGCCGCTGAGTAGCACCGCCGCTGAAGCGGCGATGCTGGTGGTTAGAAACGTGCGTCGGTTCATCCGCTTACCACGATGTTTACCAGCTTGCCCGGTACAACGATGACTTTACGCACCGTTTTGCCTTCCAGGTGACGCTGGACGTTGTCGTTTTCCATCGCGAGCTTCTCGATGGCTGCTTTGTCCGCACTGGCTGGGGCTTCCAGACGAGCGCGTAATTTACCGTTTACCTGAACCACCAGTTCGATGCTGTCGCGAGCCAGGGCGGCCTCATCAATGGTGGGCCAGCGAGCTTCGATGGCCGGCTGAGTATGTCCCAGGTTTTGCCACAGTTGGTGGCACACATGGGGAGTAATAGGTGACAACAGCAGTACGCAGGCCTCTAGCGCTTCGCGGCTAACCGCCAGGCCCAGTTCAGAGGTATCTTCGAACTTGCCAATTGCATTGGAAAGCTCCATTACGGCAGCGATAGCCGTATTGAAGGTGGTACGACGGCCAATATCATCGCTGGCTTTCTTGATCGTTTCATGGGTTTTACGGCGCAGCACCTTCTGGTCGTCGTTCAACGCATCAGAGTTCAGCTCGCCCGGTGTACCCGCTTCAAGATGCTCACTGACCTGACGCCAGACCCGCTTGAGAAAGCGATGCGCGCCTTCCACGCCGGAATCAGACCACTCGAGCGACTGCTCGGGCGGGGCGGCAAACATCATAAACAGGCGCACCGTATCGGCGCCGAACTTGTCGATCATCGACTGCGGGTCAACGCCGTTGTTTTTTGACTTGGACATCTTTTCGATGCCGCCCATCTCGACCGGCTGGCCGTCGCTCATCAAGATGGCGCTTAACGGGCGGCCTTTTTCATCACGCTTGACTTCCACATCCGCCGGGTTGAACCACTGTTTGCCACCGTTATCTTGCGTACGGTAGAAGGTTTCCGCGATCACCATGCCCTGAGTCAGGAGCTGCTGGAAGGGCTCGTCGCTCTCCACCAGACCAAAATCGCGCATCAGCTTGTGGAAGAAGCGAGCGTACAGCAAGTGCAGGATTGCGTGCTCGATACCGCCAATGTAAAGATCGACCGGCAGCCAGTAGTTGGCACGCTCATCCAGCATGGCGTCGTGGTTGTCGGCACAGCAGAAGCGTGCGAAGTACCAGGATGATTCCATAAAGGTATCAAAGGTATCGGTTTCGCGTACCCAGCCGTCGCCCAGGTCGGAAAACTCGGGCATTTTCTTAAGCGGCGAACCTGAAGCGTCGACGGTGACTTCCATGGGAAGCGCTACCGGAAGCTCCTCGTCGGTTAATGGCACGGTTTGGCCTTCCGGGCCGTATTTAACCGGAATTGGCGCGCCCCAATAACGTTGACGAGCAACGCCCCAGTCGCGCAGACGGTAGTTGGTTTTTACTTCGCCACGGCCCATGCCAGCGAGTTTGGCGGCAATGGCGTCAAAAGCCTGCTCGAACTCAAGACCATCGAACTCACCGGAATTGATCAGCTTGCCATGCTCGATAAATGCTGCTTCGGAAAGGTCCGGGGTTTGGCCGTTTTCATCAGCGATAACCGGTTTGATTTCAATGCTGTACTTGGTGGCAAACTCCCAGTCGCGCTGGTCGTGGGCCGGTACGGCCATAACGGCGCCGGTACCGAACTCCATAAGAACAAAGTTGGCGACATAAACCGGTACTTTATCGCCGGTCAGCGGGTGAACCGCCATATGTCCGGTCGCCATGCCGAGTTTTTCTTTAGTGGCCATTTCCGCTTCTGAGGTGCCGCCTTTGGCGCACTCTTCGCAAAATGCTGCCAGCTCTCTGTTCTGTTCCGCTGCCTGTTTGGCAAGGGGGTGGCCAGCGGCAACCGCCACATAGGTAACGCCTAATAGCGTATCTGGGCGAGTGGTGTAAACCGCCAGCGGCTCGGCCGCGCTGCCGTCGGCCGCTTCGATATCAAAGGTCAGCTCGACGCCACGGGATTTTCCAATCCAGTTGCGCTGCATGGTCTTGACCTGTTCAGGCCATTCTACTTTGTCCAGATCAGTCAGAAGCTCATCAGCGTAATCGGTGATCTTCAAGAACCACAGCGGGATTTCCTTGCGCTCAACCAGAGCGCCTGAACGCCAGCCGCGGCCATCGATGACCTGCTCATTGGCAAGTACAGTCTGGTCAACCGGGTCCCAGTTCACCGTGGACATCTTCTTGTAGACCAAGCCCTTTTCCACCAGCTTGGTAAAGAACCACTGCTCCCAGCGATAGTAGCTGGTATCGCAGGTGGCAAATTCACGGCTCCAGTCGTAGGCAAAGCCCAATGCCTTCAACTGGTTACGCATGTAATCAATGTTTTGGTAGGTCCACTCGGCAGGCGGCACCTGATTTTGAATCGCCGCATTTTCTGCGGGCATACCGAAGGCGTCCCAACCCATGGGTTGCATGACATTCTTACCCTGCATGCGCTGGAAACGAGAGACAACGTCACCGATAGTATAGTTACGCACATGGCCCATGTGCAGCTTGCCGCTGGGGTAGGGGAACATGGATAGGCAGTAAAACTTCTCGCGATTCGCGTCTTCTACTGCTTTGAAGCACTGATGTTTGTCCCAGTACTGCTGGGCGTCACGTTCAATTTCACGAGGGCTGTAGTGTGCGTCCATCGGTTTATTTAATGCCTTGGCGTATTCGCCCAATATGGGCGCAATAGTGAATGGTAGATGACAACTGTCAGATAAGTAATGTCGATTGTATCCTATGAAGGGGTATCCTTGAACGGCAAGCTGATGATGGGAAACACCTGCGTCGACAAAAGGAGAGGCACCATGAGTGAACAACATAATGACCACCGCTTGCGGGAAGGCTACGAACGCTTGCTGGAGCGCATGCAGGATGGCGCAAACGAGTTAACCTGGGACAATCTGCAAAAGGATTTAGACGACGCAGTCGCTTTTGAAGCAGAGCTTGAAGAGTACACCAAAGACGAGCTGGCCCTGCTACGCGCTTGGGTTGAACGCGACCTGAAAGACATGCGCCATTACCTGGCCGATACCGGCATGCAGGTGGCCACGTGGCTAGGTATTGATATCAGCGGGCTTTCGCGTCGTGTGGCGGAATCGCTTTTATCCATTGCCGACCGCAGCGTGGTCGAGCGCGAACGTTTTGATGAAAACCTCGAAGCCGCCCGGGCCGATTACTGTGAAGGTGAAGTAGCCGCCCCGGGGTTGATGGCCTGTGTGCACTGTGATGCTCAGGTAAGCCTACCTCACGTGACACGCCTGGAGCCATGTCACCAGTGTGGTCATCGCTATTTCTACCGATTTTCCAATAAAATTATTGATACCTGAAAAACTGACGAACCATAAGTCATCCGTTAAGCGTAACCAGGCGGGGGCAGCATCCAAAAGGGCTGCCCCCGCTTTTCTAACGTCTCGCGTATATGGCCGAGCGTCGAGCGTTACGTTACCAGATAACTCATGGCAGCAATCGAACCCAGCGTAAGCAAACTCATGATGGCTGCATAGAACAGATTGTTCTTCATCATACGGTAGCCGCTAATTCCATAGCGCCCCTGTAGCGTTAGGTTAATGCCCGATAACGGCCCAACGCTGGTACCCACGGCCCAGGAACACAGCCCAACAAATGCAAACAGGGTATGCTCGCCGCCTTGCAAGCTCACCATGGAAGCCAGCACCGAAACGCCAATAATCGGGTGCAGGCCTGCCAGGGCGCTCAGCACAATCCCGATAAAACTTGCCATGCCCTGTGGCGCACCAAAGGATTCAAACAGCGTCCATTCACTGCCCGCCACGGCGGCTACCAGCGTTGAAAGCCCAAGTGTCAGAAGCCCTGCGGCTAAAAATAGCGAGATTTCCCCGCGCATGGCGGGTAAGCGGTTAGTCGTGTGTTGATGGATGCGCCGCAGTGTATAGCGAGGGCCGTCACGTAAGTTATATAGCAAGGCAACAGTGGGGATTAAAAAGGTAATAATCCCGACGATGGAAAGCTCAGGCGTTAGCCAGAAATGAAACACCATCACCAGTAAGGCTATGATAGCTGGCATTAGCAGGCTACGCGGCGCCAGGGAAAATCCGTAAACCTCGCTAAGATCAAACCGGCGGCCAAGTTCCAAGGTGGTAAGCAGCCCCGATGCCAGGGCAAGCGGCAAGCCGAACAGCGCCACGTAGGAGTATTCCATCCCAGGTGCAAGAGCAATCACCACGCCCATGGAAGCAAAAAAAGGCGACCATGTGGCCGCGCTGGAAAGCCCGCGGTTAAGAGCTAGATACTGGGGAATGGAAAGAGGGCCTGAACGCGCCAACCGATCACCCACCATGATAATCGTCGACATATTTAAGATAGTGCCTAGAAAATGCACGCCCAGCCACGTACGTAAAATGCCACCGCTACCAGTTAACCGTTTACCTGGCGCTTTTTTCCGGCCCTGCTGTTTACCCACCAGCGAGATAAAGCTGACGCCGACCAGCATCGCGGCGACAAAAGCGTTGCCCTGCAACATGGCAGGCCAATCCACGTAAGCGTTATACCCAAAACGTGCCACTAACAGCATCAATAGGCCTAGCCCCATTAATACCCCCGCCTGGATCCGCGAGCGCTTGGGAATATCCCGCCACAACAGTACCACTGCCAACCACAGCAAATAGCTCACCATGTGTGCAGTAGGCACCCACCCGGTAAACCCCAAAATTTGAGCGATTAACCCAAGCAGAATTAGTACGCCCGCCAAGCGCTGCCGAAAAGTGGTTTCTTGCATGCCAAGCCCTTATGAGTGAATTAGCAGGCTAATAGGATTTACGCAGTAAGGCTAGCGTCAGTCGTTTGATAATGTGGTTTTTAGCGCGTAGTAACCATTAGGCGAGGAACTAGCTGCTGAACGGATGGGGGCGGCGGTTAAGCCGGAGGGTTGAAGGGCAGGCCAGTTAGGGCAATACCTTTGTGTCCGGCCATTGTTGCTTAGCTATGAAAATAGTAGGCAAGCTGAAAACTTGTTGACTATATAAAGTAGGTGATGATCTAAGCGATGAGAGTCCGGTACTTTTCATGAGCCAGTAGTTATAGACGCTTGGGAGGCGGTCATGGCTTCTGAGATGCAACACCAAGGAAAATGCCTTTGCGGTGCTGTGGGCGTGACTATCACCATGCCAGATAATCATATAAGCATTTGTCACTGCTCAATGTGCCGAAGGTGGGGTGGCGGGCCTCTTTTTGCTGCCGAACCTGTTCGTGGCGTAAGTTTTACGGGCGAAGAATATATCGCGACCTTTAGCTCCTCCGAGTGGGCTGAACGCGGGTTCTGTAAGCAGTGTGGTACGCATCTGTTTTATCGATTAAAGCAGGAAGAACACTATGCCATTCCTGTCGGTTTGCTGAAGAGTAGCGACTGGGCCTTTACCGAACAGATTTTTATCGACCAGAAGCCCGACTTTTACACCTTTGCAAACAATACTCACATGCTAACCGAGGAAGAGGTGTTCGCTCAGCATTCAAACAATTCGTAAGCAAAAAGTAGCGTTAAAGTATATATCCACCGAACAGGCTGAAGTGAAAACGGTTAATCAGGAGGAAAGATGGGTTTGCTGGTCAATATCGATGTTGACGATCTTGAAAAGGCAATCGACTTCTACCGTTCGGCGTTTGAACTACATGTTGGGCGCCGTTTTGGCGTATTCGGGGTTGAGATGTTAGGCAGCTCATCGCCGATCTACCTGCTTATGAAATCACCTGATTCAATTGCTGCACCTGACACCCGCCTACAGCGCTGTTACGAACGGCACTGGACTCCCGTTCATTTGGATTTTGTCGTCGATGATATAGAGACTGCCGTTCAGAGGGCAGTTTCTGCTGGCGCAAAAATCGAAAAGCCCGTTACGACTCAAGAATGGGGAAAGCTTGCGCTTATGGCTGACCCTTTTGGGCATGGGTTTTGCTTTGTTCAGTTTTTGGGAGATGGATACGATGCGCTTGTAGAAGAGGTATAGCTGTTTCAATCATTCAGCCTTTTTCCACTGTCGCTTCCAGCGCATCAATCATTTTCCTTGCCGCATTGGAAAGCGTGCGGTTGGTGTGCACCAGGTAGCCGAGCGGCCTGTATATCGGGGCGGTATCGATGCTTAGCTCGACCAGTTCGCTGTCCACCATGCCTTCGGGTAACAGGCTCCAGCCGAGCCCGACGCTGCACATCATTTTCAACGTCTCTAAATAGTTGGTCGCCATACTTACCGGCGGGGTAAGTCCGGCTTCGGCAAACCGTTGTTCAATCAACGTGCGGGTAAATGTCATCGCTCCAGGCAGTACGCATTTATACTGGCATAGCATTTCAAGCGTGAGTTCAGGGGTTTGAGCTAACGGATGGTCTGGGGCGCAAACAAAGCATAGCCGGTCACGCCAGAGCTTAACCACATGGAGTTGTTCAATAGGATGGGGTGCAAGCGTTACCACCGCGAGTTCAAGCGTGCCATCCTGTACGCCTTGGTAAGCGAACTCTGAATCGAGAAAGTGCAGGTCTAACTCAACCTCCGGATGGTGCTGAGTATAGTGCTTGAGAATGGGCGGCAGGCGGTGCAGGCCAATATGGTGGCTGGTCGCCAGCGTTAACCGGCCACCGACCTGACCAGAAAGATTGGCAAGCGCGCGTCGGCTATCCTCCACTGCTGAAAGAATCCGCTTGGCCTGGGGGAGTAATAAATGGCCGGCTTCAGTAAGCGAGATGCGCCTGCCTATCCGATCAAACAGCCGCGTACTTACTTGTGATTCTAGCGTGGCAATTCGTTTACTGACCGCAGGTTGGGTTAGGTAGAGCTGCTCGGCAGCCCGGGAAAAGCTTTGAGTTTCAGCAACGGCTAAAAACGCCTGTAAGCTTTGGGTATCCATGTGAGGTTCCGTCGCAAAGTTCTAGCTAGTATTCCAGTATGGAATCGTATCTATAAATAACATGAATTGCTTTTATGAGCGACACGCGTAACACTCGTTGCATCACTGGCGCACAGACGTCAGCGCAAAAACTAGCAGGGCGCTTGCCCGGGAGAGCCATATGTCAGGTCAAACCCTTTACGACAAACTCTGGAATCAGCACTTGGTGAAGCAGCGCGATGATGGCACTGCGTTGATTTATATTGACCGTCAATTGCTTCACGAAGTGACCTCCCCGCAGGCTTTTGAAGGTCTGCGCCTGGCCAAGCGTAAACCATGGCGCCTGGATGCCAACCTGGCGACGCCAGACCATAACGTGCCTACCACGTTGAAAGAGCGCGCAGAAGGCAACAGCGGGATTAAAGACCCAGTGTCGTTGATTCAGGTGCAAACCCTGGATGACAACTGTGTTGAATACGGTATCGAAGAGTTCAAGATCAATGACCCGCGCCAGGGCATCGTACACGTAGTAGGGCCGGAACAGGGCGCGACACTGCCCGGTATGACCGTGGTATGCGGCGACTCCCACACGGCAACCCATGGTGCGTTTGGTGCGCTGGCCCACGGGATCGGCACCTCCGAAGTCGAGCACGTGTTGGCGACTCAATGCTTGCTGGCGCAGAAAATGAAGAACATGCAGGTGCGCGTGGAAGGTGAGCTTGGCCTCGGTGTAACCGCAAAAGACGTGGTGCTGGCGATTATCGGAGAAATTGGAACCGCAGGCGGCACGGGTTACGCGATTGAGTTTGCCGGCAGCGCGATTGCCTCACTTTCCATGGAAGGCCGCATGACCGTGTGCAACATGGCCATTGAAGCTGGTGCCCGGGTGGGTTTGATTGCCGTCGACGACACTACTATCGATTACCTGGCCGAGCGTCCCTTCGCGCCGACTGCTGAGCAGTGGGAAGCGGCGGTGGCTGACTGGCGTCAGTTGGTATCGGATGACGATGCCACGTTCGATAAGGTAGTGACTCTGAAAGCCGAAGATATAGAGCCGCAGGTCAGCTGGGGAACCAGCCCTGAAATGGTGACGGGTATTTCCGGCCAGGTGCCTGATCCCCTGGCCGCGCTGGATGAAACGGTACAGCGCAGCCACACCCGCGCGCTCGAATACATGGGGTTACACGCCAATCAGAAAATCACCGATATCAAGCTCGATAAAGTGTTTATCGGTTCGTGCACCAACTCGCGTATTGAAGATTTGCGTGAAGCCGCCAAGGTTGCTCAAGGCAATAAAGTGGCCGATACGATCAAGCTCGCTATGGTAGTGCCGGGTTCTGGCTTGGTGAAACGTCAGGCGGAAGCCGAAGGCCTGGACAAAATCTTCATCGACGCTGGATTTGAATGGCGCGAGCCGGGTTGTTCCATGTGCCTGGCCATGAATGCCGATAAGCTGGGCGCAGGCGAGCACTGCGCATCGACCTCCAACCGCAATTTCGAAGGGCGCCAGGGGTATGGCGGTCGTACGCACTTGGTTAGCCCTGCAATGGCGGCGGCGGCAGCGATTGCAGGCCACTTTGTTGATGTACGCAGTTTATCCGCCAACGATGCTATCCACGCTCAGGAGGCTTAAGCCATGAAAAAGTTTACTCGTTTTGAAGGCGTGGTTGCCCCGCTTGATCGCGCTAATGTTGATACAGATTTAATTATTCCCAAACAGTTCTTGAAATCGATCAAGCGAACGGGCTTTGGCGTTAACTTGTTTGATGAGTTGCGTTATTTAGATGAAGGGCAGCCGGGGCAGGATTGCTCCAATCGCCCGCTGAATCCTGATTTCGTGCTGAACCAGCCGCGCTTTAAAGGAACTGAGGTGTTGCTGGCCCGGCGCAACTTTGGCTGTGGCAGCTCGCGTGAACATGCGCCCTGGGCACTGGAAGACTTCGGTTTTAAAGTCGTCATTGCACCAAGCTTTGCGGATATTTTTTACAATAACGCGTTTAAAAACGGCATCTTGCTGATCACGTTAAGCGAAGAGGAAGTCGACCGCCTGTTTGCTGGCGTTGATGCTAACGAAGGCTACCAGCTGGATATTGACTTGGAGAACCAGCGGGTAATCACGCCGGGTGGCGAAATTCTTGAGTTTGAGGTGGACGCGTTCCGTAAGCACTGCCTGCTCAATGGCCTGGATGATATCGGCATTACGCTGCAAGACGAGGATGCAATCCGTGCCTTTGAGGAGAAACACAAAGATGCGCGGCCCTGGCTGTTCCGTCAGCCTGCCTGATATAGCCACATAAAAGCCGTTTAAAATAGCTAAAAAGACATACATAGCGCGCATTGCAACGCGCTAAGCGGCGGCAAGCCGTGCTGACTCTATATTAAGGATTTAACATGACCCATAAGGTGCTTCTGTTACCCGGCGACGGTATTGGCCCAGAGATCGCGGCTCAGGCCGCGCGCTTGTTAAAAGCCTGCCAGGAAGCGGGTTTGGATATTGACGTTGAAGAAGCACTGGTCGGCGGCTCGGCCTACGATGTGCACGGTGAGCCGCTGCCCGCTGAAACGCTTGAAAAAGCCAAGGCAGCAAGCGCTATTTTGCTTGGCGCGGTGGGTGGCCCCAAATGGGACAAGATCGAAGATCTTTCCAAACGTCCAGAAAAAGGCTTGTTGGGCCTGCGCAAGAATCTGGGCCTGTTTGGTAACCTGCGCCCGGCCATGCTTTATCCGCAGTTGGCCAGCGCTTCCAGCCTGAAACCTGAATTGGTGGCAGGTCTGGATATCATGATAGTGCGTGAACTGACCGGCGGCATTTACTTTGGCCAACCGCGGGGGATTGAAGAGCGCAACGGTGAGCGTGTGGGCTTTAATACCTACGTTTACTCCGAAAGCGAGATTGAACGTATTGGCCGTGTAGCGTTTGAAATGGCCCAAAAGCGCGGCAAGAAGCTCTGCTCGGTGGACAAGGCAAACGTGCTGGAAGTCACCATACTGTGGCGCGAGGTAATGGAACGGTTGGCGCCGGAGTACCCGGACGTTGAGCTTTCGCATATGTACGTGGATAACGCCGCGATGCAACTGGTACGTGCGCCGAAACAGTTCGATGTCGTCGTGACGGGCAATATGTTTGGCGATATTCTTTCTGACGCCGCCGCCATGCTCACCGGCTCCATCGGTATGCTGCCTTCGGCCTCGCTGAATGAAAGCGGCCAAGGTATGTATGAGCCTTGCCACGGTAGCGCGCCGGATATCGCTGGGCAAAATGTTGCCAACCCGCTGGCCATGATGCTGTCTGTTGCCATGATGCTGCGCTATTCGCTTAACGAAACGGCCATGGCAGAACGTATAGAAGCCGCCGTGGGCAGCGTACTGGACGATGGCCTGCGCACTGCGGATATCGCCTCCGAAGGTATGCAGACCATAGGCACCGATGCGATGGGCGATGCTGTATTGGCCGCATTTTCAAAATGTTAAGAGCGTTTTAAAGCGTGCTAACTAGTTGATCTGAAAAGTATGACGGCTCGGCCACTCAAACGGGGTGGCCGACGTCATTTATAAGTTTTGTGTATAATATGGGTCTCATTCTTTGCTGGAGGACTTCACATGTTGAAAGTCGGTTTCGTGGGATGGCGTGGCATGGTTGGTTCTGTGCTGATGCAGCGCATGCAGGAAGATGGTGATTTTAACGGTATTGAGCCGGTCTTTTTTACCACCTCCCAAGTAGGCCAGCCCGGCCCCGACATCGGCGTAGACGTACCTCCGTTAAAAGATGCGTTTGCCCTTGACGACTTAAAAGCACTGGACGTGATCGTGACTTGCCAGGGCGGCGATTACACCAAGCAGGTATACGCGGATCTACGTAAAAACGGTTGGCAGGGTTACTGGATTGATGCGGCCAGCACGCTGCGTATGGAAGACGAAGCCACCATCATACTTGACCCGGTTAACCGCAAGGTGATTGATGCGCAGCTTGCCAAGGGCGCCAAGACCTTTGTGGGCGGCAACTGCACTGTTAGCTTAATGCTAATGGGGCTAGGCGGCCTGTTTGAAGCCAATATGGTCGAGTGGATGACCTCCATGACCTATCAGGCGGCTTCCGGTTCGGGTGCCAAGCACATGCGCGAACTACTCAATCAAATGGGCCAGCTGCGCGATAGCGTTAGCAGCGAACTGGCCGATCCTGCCAGCGCGATTTTGGAAATTGATCATAAAGTGACCGCCGCGATGCGTGGCAATGACTTCTCGATTGAAAATTTCACCGCACCGCTCGCCGGCAGCCTGCTGCCCTGGATCGATAGCAAGCTTGAGAACGGCCAGAGCCGTGAAGAGTGGAAGGGCTTCGTTGAGACCAACAAAATCTTGGGCCGTGGCGAAAACCCCGTACCGATTGATGGTCTTTGCGTGCGTATCGGTGCCATGCGTTCACACAGCCAGGCCTTTACCATCAAGCTGAAGCAGGATGTGCCGCTTGACGAAATTGAAGAGCGCATTGCCCAGCACAATGAGTGGGTCAAGGTGATTCCCAACGATAAAGAGGCTACGGTTGCAGGTTTAACGCCCGCTGCCGTCACCGGTACGTTGGATATCCCGATCGGTCGTTTGCGTAAACTCAATATGGGGGGGGAATACCTCTCAGCGTTTGGCGTAGGCGATCAGCTTTTATGGGGTGCTGCTGAACCGCTCAAGCGCATGTTGAAGATTTTGCGCGAGCAATAATCTAGCGTGGTATGAGGGTCTAAACGGGGAGCTAAAAGCTCCCCGTTTTTTGTGGGCGATTGTTCATGCATGTTTTCTGTATGGAGCAGAGTATGCGCTAACCTCTAATGCATATTTTAAGTATAATTGGGGTTTTGGAGGGCAAGCATTGTTGCAACATAGCAGGGAGCTAATCAATAACGTGTTTAGAAAAACTTTGCCATTGCATATAGCCTGTAAACTGCTCACCTTGCTTGTACTGGGCGCCGCTAGTTTTTGTACCCTAGCCCTTGAATTGGGGCCTGCCTCGGTTACCTCCCCCTTGCAGGCACCGTTAGCCGCAACCATACCTCTGCATGATTCAGATTCTTATTCGTTGGATAAGCTTGATGTTGCCATCAGCGAGGAGCCAGCTTTCGCCGCTGCAGGGCTAGAGTGGACGCCCGTTATCGATAATGTGCATCTCGAACTGCAGGAGCAGCAGGATGTTCGTCAGGTTATAGTGCGCTCGTCCCAGCCCATCACGGCGCCCTGGCTCGACCTGTTATTAATAATTGATTACCCGGAGGGCCAGCTAACACATCCCGTGACGCTGCTATTTGATCCGCCGGATTATGCGCGCAATACCATCAGCCAAGATGCTGCCGTAAGCACCAACGTCGCAGCGCCATCCAATAGTGCGCTTGCGTCAGTTAATTCAAATACCGTCAATGGAGTGAAAAGCGTAGAGGTGCTGGAGGGCGATACGCTATGGCGAATTGCCGAGCGCAGTAAGCCTGACCATATCAGCGTGCCGCAAATGATGCTGGCGCTGGTGAAGGCAAATCCGTCTATTTTTCCAGCGGATGATATCAATAGCTTGCGTGCAGGGCAGACGCTGAATGTGCCTGATGTGTCACAGTTAGATGGGCCCACACAAACTGATGCCGCTCAGGCTGTACAGGCAATGATTGCCCATGGACAGCATCATACTGCTCAACCTGCTTCTCAGTATGTAGAAGAGGCAAGTGACCAAGTCGAAACCCGGTTAGCTCCTATGGCCGTGCCTCAATCAACCCAGGGGACTGAACAAGGCAGTGCCATTACTGAGCTTGCAGCACAGCTGAACGAAAGCCAGGCAAACTTGCAGCAGGCACAAGCGGAGCGTGAGCAACTGCGCCTGGAGCTTGAAGAGCTACGTGAAAGTGTCGGTGCACTCAGAGAACGCATGAATGAATATCAGGCTGCCTTACCTGACGCAATAGCGCCCGCAAGTGCTGGGTTGCCTGTCGAGCCGGTGCATATTGACCAGCACGGCGAACATTCAAGCGAATTGCTGACTGCCGGGTTGGAGCGCTATCAGTGGCCGCTGATTAGCCTGGCGTTAGTACTTCTTCTGGTTGGGTTGATATGGCTTCGAAAGCAGCGGGAGGGTGAAGAGCAAGATCATAAGCAGTATTGGGAGGGTGCTTCTCTTACTGAGCCCGTTCGTTTTAACCCTGATGCTGTAACGCCTCATCAACAGGCATTCCAATCCCAATCACCGAATATACCGTTATTTTGTAAGAGCAAAACAAATGTGCGTTACTCTTTTACCAGTCAGGCAACGCCTGTTGGGAAACATGCTGACCATGAAATGGCCTCAGGTGATGCCGATATACAGCAGCCTACAGAAAGCGCTGATTTTTCCCGAAGTCAGGCAGCCGGGTTGGCAGAGCAGCGCCTTGAACCTTTGGTATCGAAAAACCAGCCCGTCAATCATGATGTACCTTTAACCGGCTATCGCTTAGAAGTTAATGATGCAGTTGATTCATCCGGTTTTGTACATGCGAGTTCAACACCGTCGGCGCCCTCTATAGGGGGTAATACGCCAAACAAAACGCAGCAAGTTCAGTGGCAAATTGAAGAGGTAGCATTCAAGCCTCCGGGCCGGGATAATAGTTAACCTTTCGAACTCTTAACGATGTGGCTTAATGACCCTGTTCTACCACTTTGACGAAACACAGCCGCTGAAAGGCCGCTTGGCAATGGGCATTGAATACGATGGCTCGCGCTTTTGCGGTTTTCAGCGCTTAAAGCATGCCGCTTCCGTGCAGGGGGCTTTAGAAGATGCCTTGGCGAAGGTAGCCAATGCACCTGTACAGATCCATGCCAGCGGGCGTACTGATTCAGGTGTTCATGCCACGCGCCAGATCATTCACTTTGATGCGCCTGCTGAACGTTCTGAAAAAGCCTGGATTTTTGGCGCAAACACGAATTTGCCTCGCGATGTGGCAGTGCGCTGGATCAAGCCGGTATCAGACGACTTTCATTCACGCTTGGGGGCATTAGGCCGACGCTATCGATATTTGGTGCTCAACCAGATTAGTCGACCTGTGCTTGAGCGCAATAACGTTACATGGTGCCGGGACCCGCTGGATGCTGATGCCATGCATCGTGCTGCCCAGGCGTTGGTAGGTGAGCACGATTTTTCAAGCTTTCGCGCGGCGGGCTGTCAATCAAAGACACCGTGGCGACAGATGCATTTTGTGGATGTGAGGCGCTACGGCCCGCTAGTGATGATTGATATTCAGGGCAATGCGTTTTTGCACCATATGATTCGCAATATCGCGGGGGCGCTGATAAGCGTGGGGCGTGGTGCTCAGGATGAAGGCTATATTGAACGATTGCTGGCACTTAGGAATCGTAAGCTTGGAGATGTAACGGCTTCCGCTAGTGGGCTGCATTTTGTCGATTCGCTCTATGATGAGCGCTTTGATCTGCCTAAAGAGCCGTTAGGACCTAATTTGCTCGCTTTTACCGGCGAGTGGACGGGCGAACGAGTGCTTCCTGACAGCCCACGGGTGGCTGCGCGGCGTAAGCTTACCTTCGCTAAAAAAGCGTCAGATCGAGCGCAGGAGATTTCATGAATCATATTGGCAGGCAAAAGCGGACGCGTATCAAGTTCTGTGGCCTGACCCGGGCTGAAGATATTGAGCGCGCGGTCATGCTGGGTGCTGATGCGCTGGGCTTTGTGATGTGGCCCAAAAGCGCTCGGGCGATCACTTATGACCAGCTAGTGGCGCTTTCAAGCGCTGTACCTGCTTTTGTTACCCGCGTAGGGCTTTTTGTTGATCAGCCTGCTGAGTTAATAAATGCCTGCCTGCCGCATCTGGATTTGATTCAGTTCCATGGCAATGAGTCTGCGGCATTTTGTGCTCAGTTTGATCGCCCTTGGGTGAAGGCGCTGCGAATGCGTGATGACATCGATCTGCACCAGGCAGCCACCCAGTATCATGGCGCCCAGGCACTGCTGCTGGATGCATATCGCCCCGGCGTGCCGGGTGGCACTGGCGAGGTGTTCGATTGGTCGAGAATTCCCGCAGATCTAGCAAAACCTGTTATTCTCGCTGGCGGGCTAACGGCTGCCAATATTGCGTCAGCCGTGGATCAGGTTACCCCTTATGCCGTTGATGTTTCAGGCGGGATTGAAGGTACGTTTGGCTGTAAGGACGCCGAAAAAATGGCTATGTTTGCAAATCAAGTAGCGTTGGCCGACGCTCGTTAAGCACGCCGCGCAGCTGCCCCTGTTCAGCTGCGTACCCCGTTTTTTCAATATTTGCCTGCGCTGGCAATCTGTGAGGTATCTCTGTGACTGTCTCAGCAACTGGTGCTCACGAAACTGCTTCTGGAACCCGGTTCAACGACCTGACCCGAATGCCGGATGCCCGCGGTCATTTTGGCCCCTACGGCGGTAGGTTTGTGTCCGAAACCTTAAGCTATGCGTTGGAAGATCTGGAGAAAACTTACTTAAGTCTGCGCGACGATCCTACTTTTCAGGCCGAGTTTGATTACGATCTTGCCCATTATGTCGGGCGTCCGTCGCCGCTTTACCATGCCAAGCGTTGGTCCGAGTCTCTGGGCGGCGCACAGATTTGGTTAAAGCGTGAAGACTTAAACCATACGGGCGCTCACAAAGTAAACAATACGATTGGTCAGGCACTTCTGGCCAAGAAAACAGGCAAACCGCGGGTTATTGCTGAAACCGGTGCAGGTCAGCACGGCGTGGCGACGGCAACAGTTGCCGCACGCCTGGGCCTTGAGTGCGACGTGTATATGGGCGCTGAAGACGTACAGCGTCAAAAGCTCAATGTCTATCGCATGCGCTTGCTGGGCGCACGGGTCATTCCGGTAGAATCGGGTACTCGGACCTTGAAAGATGCCATGAATGAAGCGCTGCGCGACTGGGTAACCAACGTTGATACGACTTTCTACATTATAGGTACGGTGGCAGGCCCGCACCCATACCCCCAGCTGGTGCGCGACTTCAATGCGGTGGTGGGGCGCGAAGCGCGGCGTCAGTCGCTTGAGCAGATCGGTCGTTTGCCTGATGCGCTGATCGCCTGTGTCGGCGGTGGATCTAACGCAATCGGGCTGTTTTATCCGTTCGTCGAGGATGATGCCGTTGCGATGTATGGCGTTGAAGCGGGCGGCGATGGAGTTGAGACCGGCCGGCATGCCGCACCGCTTTCCTCTAACGCCCCAAGGGGCGTGCTGCATGGCAATCGCACCTACTTGATGTCTGATGAAGCGGGGCAGGTATCCAATACGCATTCGATCTCTGCAGGGCTCGATTACCCAGGCGTTGGCCCGGAGCATGCACTATGGAAAGACGTAGGGCGGGTAAACTATGTGGCCGCAAACGATAAGGAAGTGCTGGAGGCTTTCCGCGAGCTAACGCAGATGGAGGGCATTATGCCTGCGCTCGAGTCCGCCCATGCCCTGGCTCATGCCAAGGTATTGGCTCCCACCATGCGTTCTGACCAGCACATCGTGGTCAATCTTTCAGGGCGGGGTGACAAGGACATCATGACGGTTGCCAGAATTGATGGCATCGAATTTTAAGGGCAGCTTTTTAAGGGCAGACATGAACCGTATTGATCAGCGTTTCAGTGAACTTAAGCAACAGGGCCGCAAGGCTCTGATCCCTTACATTACCGCAGGCGACCCGGCACCCCAGTATACCGTTGGCTTCATGCATGCGTTGGTAGAGGCGGGTGCCGATATTATTGAGCTTGGTGTACCGTTTTCAGATCCCATGGCGGATGGTCCGGTGATTCAAAAAGCCTGTGAGCGAGCGCTTAAGATGGGTACTCGTCTGGTGGATCTGCTGGATATGGTGGCTGAGTTTCGCCAGGCCGATATCACTACACCGGTAGTGTTGATGGGGTATCTGAATCCGATTGAGCGCCTTGGCTATGAAACCTTCGCCGATAGGGCCGCTGAGGTTGGTGTAGATGGTGTTCTGGTGGTCGATATGCCGCCGGAAGAAGCCGATGAGTTCGGTCCGCTATTAAAAGTACGTAATTTAGCAGCGATTTTCCTTATCGCGCCTACCACTTCTCATGCGCGAGCCGCTACAATATGCGCCCACGGTGAAGGTTACCTTTATTACGTTTCACTTAAAGGTGTCACCGGTGCGGCAACGCTTAATGCTAGCGATGTTGCCGAACATCTGGCGCCGCTGCGTGACATGACTGATTTGCCGCTTTGTGTTGGCTTCGGTATTCGCGACGGCGTCACGGCTGCAGAGGTGGCTAAAGTGGCCGATGGGGTGATTGTGGGCAGTGCGTTAGTGAATCGTATTGCCGAGCATGCCGAAACACCCGAAATTATCGCGGGCCAGCTGAACAGCGTACTAGCAGAGATGCGAACTGCGATGGACGCCTGACGCTGCCCCTCATCGTCTAGACTGTATTGATTGACGACACTCATCAAGCTTGGCGTTACCAGGCATTGACGTAAATGGAAGCCTTTTTGATATGAGCTGGTTAGACAAGATAGTGCCCTCCATGGGGCGTATCCAGCGTAAAGACCGTCGCGCTAACGTGCCCGATGGCCTCTGGCGCAAATGTCCCAAGTGTGAAGCCGTTCTCTATCTTCCTGAGTTAGAGAAGCACAGCAGTGTATGTCCTAAATGTGACCATCACTTGCGATTGACCGCACGTAAACGCTTGGACTGGTTCTTGGATAAAAATGGACGCGAAGAGATTGCAGCGGAGCTTGAACCCACTGACCGTCTGAAATTTCGTGACTCCAAGAAGTACAAAGACCGCCTGACAGCAGCGCAAAAAGATACTGGCGAAAAAGACGCCCTGGTTGCCATGCGCGGTGAGCTGGATGGACTGCCCATCGTGGCCGTGGCCTTTGAGTTTACCTTCATGGGGGGCTCCATGGGTGCTGTGGTCGGCGAGAAGTTTGTGCGTGCCGCCACCATTGCTCTGGATGAAGGCATCCCTCTGGTATGCTTTGCCGCTTCAGGTGGTGCGCGTATGCAGGAAGCACTGTTTTCACTGATGCAGATGGCGAAGACATCGGCTGCGCTCGAAAAACTCAAGCAGGCGGGTGTACCTTATATCTCCGTGCTGACCGACCCTGTATTTGGTGGGGTTTCTGCTTCTCTTGCCATGCTGGGCGACTTGAATATTGCCGAACCTAATGCGCTGATCGGCTTTGCTGGCCCGCGGGTAATCGAGCAGACCGTGCGTGAGACGCTGCCGGAAGGTTTTCAGCGCAGCGAGTTTTTGTTGGAGCACGGCACGGTTGACATGATCGTGCATCGTCACGAAATGCGGATGCGTGTAGGCGGCGTACTACGTAAGCTGACGCATCATGATTCACTAGTAAATGCCGATGATGCCGTTGAAAATATCGACCTGGCTGAGCCACTAGCGGCAGAAGCCGCTAGCACCAATGATGCTGACGCTATCCGTGATGTGGCCGGTACGGATTCAATCGACAAGAGCGATGATGCCTACCGCAATGCCTAAATCCTTGACTGAATGGCTTCAGCATTTAGAAACCCTGCATCCTGCAGAGA
Source organism: Vreelandella populi (assembly GCF_003989825.1). Taxonomy (GTDB): domain Bacteria; phylum Pseudomonadota; class Gammaproteobacteria; order Pseudomonadales; family Halomonadaceae; genus Vreelandella; species Vreelandella populi. Next base: position 80,500 of record NZ_RZHE01000004.1, on the reverse strand, counting down.
TTGATCTAGGCCTTGAGCGCGTTTCACGCGTTGCTGAGCGTATGGGGTTGTTTGAAAACCCCATTGCCAAACAGGTGGTGGTGGTCGCCGGCACCAATGGCAAGGGGTCGACCCTTGCCATAGCAGATGCTGTTGCTCGTGGTCATGGCCTTCGCGTAGGCACTTACTCCTCCCCCCATCTGTTGCGCTATAACGAACGCGTTAAAATAGACGGGCAGGAAATCAAGGATCAGCCTTTGGTTGAGGGCTTCGAGCGCGTTGAACAGGCGCGCCTGCAAGCGCCCGAGATAAGCCTTACCTATTTTGAGGCAGGCACCTTGTGTGCCCTCTGGTGTCTGGCTCAGGAGAACCTTGACTTGGCGGTACTTGAAATCGGCTTGGGCGGGCGTCTTGATGCTGTGAACATCATTGATGCTGATGTGGCCGTGGTCACCACGATAGCTCAGGATCATGCCAGCTTTTTGGGAACCGATATATCACAGATCGGGCTTGAAAAGGCAGGTATTTTTCGGCCTTTGCGGCCAGCCATATTGGGTAGCCAGTCGTTGCCCAGCAGCGTAGCTGATACGGCCATTGCGTTGGCAGCGCCTGTTTACCGGCTGGGCCTTGCGTTTAACCATAGTGCGGACAGTAAGGGCAATTTACCCTGGTGTTGGCATGGTTTGACTTCCGAGGGAGATACGATTTCTCTAGATGCGCTTCCAGACCCTGGCCTTCCTATCGATAATGCAGCGACAGCGCTTCAAGCATTGGCAATGACGGGGCTTGCATTAATGCAAAAAGCCACGCAAAACGCCCTGGCGCAAGTGCAGTTGCCAGGCAGGATGCAGTGGCTAGGGCAGTGGTGTCTTGATGTAGGGCATAATCCCCATGCCGCGGCTTATCTGGCATACCGTTTGCCTTCACCGCCAGAAGGCGGCCGTCAGTGGGCGCTGATTGGCATGCTAAACGATAAAGACGCTGATGGCGTGATCGCCGCGCTTGCGCCGCGTATTACGGATTGGGTGTGTGTCACGCTTGATGGCGAACGCGGGCGTAAGGCAGATGAGCTTGCCAAGCGTATTACCGCGCAGGGCGGATGCGTGCATTGCTGTGCTGATTCTCCTGAAGCAGGTGTCGAGGCGTTGGCACCGCTGTTGGCTCCCAATGATCGTGTTTTGGTGACCGGGTCCTTTTTTACAGTCGCAGCCCTGCTAGCTCGGCCATTGCCACAGGCCCAGTAGCTTTTAAGGCATAGCTCGCTTGAGGGAGAAGATAATGAAATACGGTAAAACAGAACGCATCAGTGGTATCGTGATCTTGCTTGCCCTGCTGGCGATTTTTGTACCCTGGCTGATGAGCGACCCCGCGCCTCGTGAAGAGCGACCTCAGCCCACTTTTATTATCGAACAGCCAGTTGAAACGGCGCGCCGTGACGTTGCAGCACCCCAAATGCCGTCGACGGTTAGCCCTCCCTCATCCAATAATGTAACGGGCAGCGATGAGCTGAATGCGCCGATCAACGCCTCTCCTGCACTGCCGCAAACCGATCAAATCGATGCGCCCAGTGAAACGGCTACGGCAAATCAGGAGCCGAGTTCGTCGTCCAGCGAACCGGCGCCACAAAATGATCCGATTGCCGACCTGGTGGCTGCCAACAGTTCAACAGGCAGTGGTAGCCAAGGTAGTTCATCCTCCTCAAGTGCTTCTGGCCCCACATCAGCCCAGCAGGGCGAGTGGGCTGTTCAGGTAGGCAGCTTTGGTGATGCCGATAATGCAAGGCGGCTTGGAAGTCAGCTTTCAGATGAAGGGTTCAGTGTTTTCCAGCGTCAGCGTGATAATAATTTAACGACGGTGTTGGTAGGCCCTTATGCCTCCTCTGAAGATGGCGAAGCCGCGATGGCGTTAATCAAGCAGCGGGCCAATGTGCAGGGCCTTTTAGTACGGGTAAGAGATTAAACAATGGCGTTAACGTGGATTGATGCTGTTTTCCTGGCTGTACTTGCGCTTTCGATGTTGTCAGGTTTTGTGCGTGGCTTTGTAAGAGAAGCATTAGGGCTCGGTGCATGGGTAGTTGCGTTGATGGTCGCCCGCGTGCTTGCCGAGCCGGTCGCCGAACTGATGAGCGGGTTTATCGAGAGTTTCGATGCCCGTTTGGTATTAGCGTTTGCGCTAGTGATTTTTGCCGTCATTCTCCTCTGCGGAATTGTTATCCGTCTGGTGCACGCTGCGGTAGAATGGGTGGGTATGGGGCTTTTGAATCGCTTTGCCGGGGCGGCGTTTGGTATCGCACGTGGTGCGGTAATACTGCTAGTGGCGACGGTACTAATTACGCTGACACCGCTGGCTGAGCTTCAGGCATGGCAGCAGGCGTCATTACGTCCGACCTTTATCGAATTACGCGACTGGGCGGTCAGCCAGCTGGATCAATGGGAGCGTGAGCTTCCCGAAGCGCCTGCTTCACTACGCGATATATCATTGCCTGACCTTCGCACGCGAGATGGGTTTACGCCTCCGTCAATGGATAGTCAGTAGTATCTGCTGCTACCTGTCGAAACGTAAGAGCCGACATTAAAAGCAGTCTGAAAAGTTTCAAGAACGTACGGGCTTGTTTCGGCAAGCCATGGCACTAAAGCGAGGTAACTTGAATGTGCGGTATAGTCGGCCTTCTGGCCAAGCAAGCGGTAAATCAGGGAATCTACGATGCCCTGACCGTACTTCAACATCGGGGCCAGGACGCTGCCGGCATGATGACTTGGAGCGAGGGACGCTTCTTACTGCGCAAGAGTAACGGGCTGGTGCGCGATGTTTTTCACACCCGCCATATGGCTCGCCTCAAGGGTAACCTGGGCATTGGCCACGTACGTTATCCAACGGCTGGTTCTTCAAGCGAAGCGGAATCCCAGCCGTTTTATGTCAACTCTCCTTACGGTATTGCGTTGGCGCATAACGGTAACCTGACCAACTCTGAGCAGTTAAAGCAAGAGCTGTTCTCGACCGATCTGCGTCACATCAATACCAGCTCCGATTCTGAAGTGCTGCTTAACGTGTTTGCCCATGAGCTGGGCAAGCAGGGCCTGCACCTGGAAGCGGAAGATATTTTTGATGCCGTACGTAGAGTCCACCGGCGCTGCAAAGGCGGCTACGCAGCGGTCGCGATCATTAACGGTTTTGGTATGGTGGCGTTTCGTGACCCTCACGGCATTCGCCCGGTTGTATTTGGTACTCGCCAAACGGATGCCGGTCAGGATGTGATGATTGCCTCTGAATCAGTCGCGCTGGACGTTGGTGGTTTTGAGTTAGAGCGTGATTTGGGGCCCGGCGAGGCTATCTTTGTCGATATGCAGGGACAGTTCCATACCCAGGTATGTGCTGATCGCCCGCTATTGCGCTCATGCATCTTTGAGCACGTTTATCTGGCGCGCCCCGACTCTATCCTGGACGGAGCTTACGTTTACGGCACGCGGATGCAGATGGGGCGCAAGCTTGGTGATCGCATTCTCAACGAGTGGCCGGATCACGACATTGACGTGGTTATCCCGATTCCCGATACGTCACGCACCTCTGCGCTGGAAATGGCACAGCACCTTGGAGTGACGTACCGCGAAGGCTTCATGAAGAACCGCTACATTGGCCGGACTTTCATCATGCCGGGCCAGACCCAGCGTAAAAAATCAGTACGTCAAAAGCTCAACGCGATTGATGTTGAGTTCAAGGGCAAGAACGTCCTGCTCGTGGATGACTCCATCGTACGTGGTACTACCTGTAAGCAGATTATCCAGATGGCCCGTGACGCCGGCGCCCGCAAGGTTTACTTTGCATCAGCCGCGCCGCCGGTACGCTATCCAAACGTATACGGTATTGATATGCCGGCTGCCGCCGAGCTGATCGCTCACGGCCGTACAGAAGATGAAGTAGGCGAGCTTATCGGTGCAGACCGCATCTTCTATCAGGACCTTGAAGATCTGAAAGATGCCTGCCGCGAAGTCAATCCGGAAATGGAAGCCTTTGACTGCTCGGTCTTTGATGGCAACTATGTGACGGGCGACATCGACGAGGCCTATCTGGCAGTGCTTGAAGCAAGCCGCAACGATTCTGCCAAGGATCAGAGCGCCGGCGATCATGCACTGGTGGATATGCACAATCAGGATGATGATCTCGACGACTAGTTTCTGGTCACTGACGCTTACTGAAAATAAGGGGTACGTCCATGCACAATGATAGCCAACAGGATGAGTGGTCGTTAGAGACGCTGGCGATTCGTGCAGGCCACCAACGCACCTTTGAGCAAGAGCATTCGGAACCAATTTTTCCGACTTCCAGCTTCGTCTATGAAAGCGCCGCTGAAGCGGCGCGCAAGTTCGGTGGAAAAGAGCCCGGCAACGTATACTCGCGTTTTACCAACCCGACCGTACATACCTTCGAGCGGCGCCTAGCGGCACTCGAAGGCGGGGAGCGCTGTGTTGCCACAAGCTCGGGCATGGCGGCCATTCTGTCTACAGCACTGGCGCTGTTATCGGCAGGCGATGAAATTCTTGCCTCGCGTTCGCTGTTTGGCTCTACCGTTAGCTTGTTTGATAAGTACTTGGGCAAGTTTGGAATTACCACGCGTTATGTAGAGCTTTCCAATCTTGAAGCGTGGGAAGCGGCTATTACGTCTAAAACGCGCTTATTATTTGCTGAAACGCCTTCCAATCCGCTTTCTGAAATTGCGGATATACCGGCTTTGGCTGCGCTGGCGAAACAGCACAATGCCTTATTGGCGATTGATAACTGCTTTTTGACTCCGGCGCTTCAGCAACCCATCGCGCTGGGCGCCGATCTGGTCATTCATTCGGCCACCAAGTACTTGGATGGGCAGGGCAGGGCCATTGGCGGCGCTGTGGTAGGTAAGCACGATGTGCTGGAAGAAATTTTTGGCGTAGTGCGCACTTGCGGACCATGTCTGAGCCCCTTTAATGCCTGGATATTCACCAAGGGGCTGGAAACACTTTCATTGCGTATGAAAGCCCATTGTGAAAATGCGATGGCGCTGGCTCGCTGGTTGGATCAGCACCCAGCGGTAAGTAAGGTGCATTACAGCGGTCTGGAAACGCATCCACAGCATGCACTTGCCAAGCACCAGCAGAAAGGTTTTGGTGCTGTATTGGGGTTTGAAGTCATCAATGGGCAAGAAGGCGCCTGGCAGGTAATTGATGCTACCCGTTTACTCTCCATTACGGGTAACCTGGGCGATGTCAAAAGCACCATCACCCATCCCGCTACTACAACACATGGCCGTTTATCGGATGCCCAAAAAGAAGCAGCCGGTATTTCGCCTGGGTTAATTCGCGTGGCCGTTGGTCTTGAAAGCCAGCAGGATATTCAGCATGACCTGGCTCGCGGCCTGGACGCGCTAGCCGCTAGCTAAAAAACGGTACGACCAAAGAAAAAACCCACCTTGCGGTGGGTTTTTTTGGCGCTTAAGAAATGCAAGCTCTAACTGCCTTTCAAACAACAGCGGTTACCTGCCTCAAGAAGCGTTGCGGTGCGGCAGGTCTGCCTGGGCAAACTGATCATCGCTATTGGTTGAGTGATGAGCTTCAGAGCTCGGGGCGATAACGCGGTTTTTCGCAGCATCGCCATTTACAAGCGGCAGATCAGCTGGCGTCATGTAAAGGTCGCCAACGCTGTGACTAGCTGAAGAGCTGGCGTGAACGATTTCATTGAGTTCACCAGAGCCCTGTTCCGCTAGAACAGCAGTAGAGGTGAATGTCATGGCAATAGCAGTGATAAGAGTAAGTTTTTTCATGAGTGGCGCTCTCTAATACAAATTCAGTTTTAAGTCGTTATGACGTGTCGTGTTAGGACATGCGCTAATATTAAGCGCGCAAAACAAATAATAAAATTGATTAAAATTACAGGTTAATTTCTAATTTTTCGAATGATTTAGAGAGATTCGCTTAGAAGCACAGGAGTGAGCGTGTATAAAAGCCGTTAGCCGGTTATTCAGTGGTTTTTACGAATGAAGTATTCTGCTTTTTTCAGCAGTCGTATCCGCCACTTATCAGTATGCTCTGCTGATAAATTCACGGTTTGCCTAATATTAATGGTACATGCTGGCCGGTAACCTTATGGAATAGCTGGCGGCTCGATAAGGAACAAAAAAAGATGTGGCGTAACACACGCATGCGCTGGGGAGTGGTGAGTATTTTTTTTCACTGGCTAAGTGCTTTGGTGACTATTGGACTGTTCGTACTTGGTTGGTGGATGACCGGGCTTGGCTATTACGATAGTTGGTATAACTTGGGCCCTTGGGTGCATCGCTCGATTGGAATTTTGCTGCTGCTGGCCACTGTGGCGAGAATTATCTGGCGTTTGATGCAGGCGACGCCGGCAGGTGAAGGCAGCCGTCTTGAAAAGCTGGCTGCACATGTGGGGCATATTGCGCTTTATGTGATTTTGCTGCTTGTCATGGGCAGTGGTTATCTGATCTCCACGGCAAACGGGCGTAGCATTAGTGTGTTTGGCTGGTTTGATGTACCCGCTTTGGTCTACGGATTGCCGAACCAGGCCAGCATCGCTGGCGATATTCACTGGTATAGCGCGCTTACGCTTGTCATTCTGGCCGCTGGCCATGCACTGGCTGCCTTCAAGCACCATTGGATCAATAAGCGCGATACGCTGATCCGAATGATCAATCCAGTGCATCGCCCCCGGAAAATGTAAATGTGACACTGCTGGGGTTGGAAATCTCGTGCCGGCAGAACTTGAAGAAACGAGTTTTCGAACGCTGCGACCACACTATACTCGTAGCGCCTATTATGGAAAGAAAGGAGATATTGATGATGTTGAAAAAGACTGCATCTGCCATTGCTGCTGCGTTGCTGGTGCCCCTGAGTCAGGTGCAGGCTGCCGACTATCAAGTGGATACCGAAGGTCAGCACGCTTTCGTTCAGTTCAAGATCAGCCACTTGGGCATGTCCTATCTGCTGGGTAGTTTCAAGGAGTTTGACGGCCAGTTCACTTATGATGCCGATGACCTGGATGCCTCTTCTGTAGAGTTTGAAGTTCAGATAGACAGCCTGGATTCCAACCATGCCGAGCGTGATCGCCATATTCTAAGCGGCGACTTCCTGAACGCTAGCGAGTATCCGACCGCCACGTTCACATCAACTGGTTTTGAATCAACTGGGGATAACGAAGGTGTTCTCACCGGTGATCTGACGCTGCACGGTGAAACCCAGGAAATCGAAATGCCGGTTACCCTAATTGGTGAAGGCGACGACCCATGGGGCAACTACCGCGCTGGTTTTGAAGGCAAGACGACGCTGACGCTGAGTGATTTTGGCATCGACATGAGCGATTTCCCTGAGCCGATGCATGAGCTTGAGCTTTACGTGACGTTCGAAGGTATTCGTCAGTAAGCTTTTATAGTAAAAACGCCACCACCTTTGTTGGGTGGTGGTTTTTTTGTTTATAACAGCATGATTTGATCACAGGAGTTTTGAGCTTGTCCCATCCCTTGCAGCAGCGCGAGTTGGCAATAACCTTATGGCGCCAGACATGGCCGATGGCAATCGGTGTGTTGGCGCTATTAGGTTTTCAACTTGTGGATAGTGCTTTTATTGCTCGTTTAGGTACGGCTCCCTTGGCTGCGCAGTCGTTTACTTTTCCGCTTTCGTTTTTAATCATCGGCATCCAGGTAGGGATGGGAATTGCGATTGCAGCACTCATATCGCGCGCCTTGGGCGCGAATGAGCATGCCCGCGCGAAAAGATTGAGCAGTCTGGTGCTCATTGCTGGCGGTGCCATCATTGGCATTATCTGTATCGGATTATGGGTTTTTTATGAGCCCATTTTCCGCCAGCTAGGAGCGGACACCACTGCGCTTTCCTACATCCGCATCTATTGGGGGCCGCAGCTCTTTTCAGCATGGCTAGGGGCACTGCTTTATTTTATCTATAGCGTGTTCCGTGCCCATGGCAATACCCGGCTTCCGGGCAAAATGATGGTGCTGAGCAGCATTGCCAACCTGGTATTGGATCCGCTGTTCATCTTTGGTTTTGGCTCGTGGGATGGATGGGGCTTACCGGGAGCCGCATGGGCAACGTGCATTGCTTTTACGCTGGGCCTGATAATTACCATTCATAAACTTATACGCATGCAGTGGGTGACGCATATGGGGATATGGCAGGAGGCAAAGCGCTCCTGGCGGCCCTATCTGGGAATTGCCGCACCGGCCATGGTCAGCCAGTTGATGCCACCCTTGGCCGGAATGCTAACCATTTCAGTGGTAGCCGGGTTGGGTGATACCCAGGTGGCGGCCTGGGGATTGGCTAGCCGTTTAGAGACCCTGTCTTTAATGGTAATCCTCGCCATGACCATGTCGCTTCCTCCCTGGTTGGGTCGCTGTTATGGCGCAGGCGATTGGGGGCAAATCCAGCAGCTTATGCGTCTAGCGCTGAAAGTTGCCATTGTATGGCAGCTAACGCTTGGCCTGTTGCTTGCGCTATGCGCCCCGTGGCTTGCCATGGCGCTGGCGGGGACACCTAACGTACAAAGTGAGCTAACGCTGCTGATTCGTTTTTTGCTGCCAAGCTACGCAGCACTTGGCGTCTGTATGCTAGTCGTGTCGGCGGGTAATGCGCTGGGCTGGCCGCTGCGCGCCATGCTGCTTTCCAGCGCACGGCTGTTCATCTGTTATTTGCCCTGTTTATGGATAGGCTCACAGCTTTTTGGCTGGTGGGGCCTGGCCAGTGGTGCAGCATTGGGTAATGTTCTGGCAGGCTTGACGGCCTGGGCAGTGTTGAAGCGTATATTATCCCGCCCGCAACGGCAGGCGGGATATAACGCCTAATAGGGGTGGAATGGGTTAGCGCTTGTGCGAGGCCTCCTGAAAAGAAAAATATATAAATAACAGGGCCATTGCCAAATAGCCCATTACAAATTCAGGCGCGGCATTGAAGGCAAGTTTTGGGGCATGCATCAGGCCAATAAACGAAAAGCCTGCCGCAATGGCTGCAAACGCCGCCGCCCGCCGAAACTGATGATCAATGACAGACACGGTCATTGCACCCAAAAGAATTGCCATGAACATAGCGCCTTGCCCCATCACCACAATGGCACTGGAAATGTCGCTGACAACCTCGCCTGCACCGCGGTTAAACCGGGTCATGATGTAGTTGGCGAAGTAAGGCAGCATGGCAAGCGCCACTGCTGGGTAATAGCGCGTGTCATTGGCTTGAAACGCAGTGGCAATCATCGACATGCCAACAAAAACCAGAATAGGCGCTACAACCGAAACCGGAATGATGGCGGCCAGAGCGGCAATTAAGCCGGTCATAGTGGCAATCGCATAAACTGCGCCGTTGAGAAGACTGTAGCCGCGGCCTGCACCCATCCATTTGGCGCCTACGGTGGCAATGTAGACGGTGGTAGGAAAAACGCCGCCAAACAGTGCACCTATCATCGTGCCAACGCCATCGACCGCCTGGCATTCGCGTACGTCATATTTGTCTCCGGCCGCCTCCATTGCTTCAACGTTGTTCATGGTTTCAATAGCGTTGTAAAGCGTGATGGGAAGAACCACGGTCAGTACTGCCAGCATGCCCGTAAATAACAGGCCAAGGCCTTCAAGCCAGGCCAGGTTGGGTAGCAGTGGGTAGAAACCCAGGTGGGTAAACGCATCACTGAAGCGCTCGCTTCCTGCATCGCCAATCAGGTAGGCCATTGCGGTGCCAATAACAATTGCAAACAATGACGTAGGCAGTTTAAAAGGCATGCTCACCCGCGCGACAAGCCCCACAATGATAATCGCCAATACTAAAAGGCCGATAACGGGCACTTCCAGCGTTTTAAACAGCATTTCGCCTGCTATGAACGTAAGCGCGACGCCTGCAACAGCACCCAGCATGGCCGCACGCGGCAGGTGATACTGAACCCAGCGGCCAATGACGCTGATAGCCGCTTCGATGGCGCCGCTAATAAAACAAGCCGCAACTGCGACTTTCCAGGCAAGCTCGACATCGCCGGTTAGTTGTTTGGCAGGCAGCAGCACGCCAAACAGGAATACAAACATGACCGGTGTTGAAATGCCGTACGAGAGGGCAGTGACATCGGTGCGGTTTTCCTTGCGTGCCAGCCTAGCTGCACTCCAGGCGTAGTAGAAGTTGCCTACCATTACCGCGATAGCCGCTCCCGGTAGCACCTGGCCATAGACAATGGAGGCGGGAAATCCCATGCCCAGCATGGTGATCGCAATAACAATAAAGTTAGCAATATTGTTCTGAAAAAGTGCGAAGAACGCGTCAGTATCTTCTTTTTTATACCAGGGATAGCGTGTAATGGCTGCCGCCATGGAAGGCCTCATCGAATAGGATGTTCACAACGCAATACTGATCGGCCGACCGCTAAGGTTCAGGTTTGACTGATCGGTCAGGTATTACATTGCATAGGACGCCGCACGGGCGCCCCAGGCTCTGGCGGCAAGCGAACAATTGTACACAACAATAAAACGGTTCCCAAGATACAAAAACGCCCAGGCATAGCCCGGGCGTTTTGGCATGCATAAAGCAAACGGTTAGTCGTTAACCGCCGCAATGGCTTTGGCAAGGTAAGGCAGGTTCTCATGTGAGAAACCCGCTACGTTAGCGCGGCCAGAACGAACCATGTAAATACCAAACTCATCACGCAGACGGTCCACCTGTTCAGGCGTAAGGCCTGTATAGGAGAACATGCCACGCTGTTCAGCAACGCACGCGTACTTCTGATCAAGCCCGTAAGGCTTTAAGGCATCGACGAAGTCACGACGCAGCGTATTAATGCGATCGCGCATTTCGGTCAGCTCTTCACGCCACATGGCCGTAAGCTCGGCATCGCCCAAGATTTCGCTGACAATGGCGCCACCGTGAGCCGGCGGGTTGGAATAGTTTTCACGCGCCACAATGGCGACCTGAGAGCGCACGTTCTCCATCTGCTCGACGTCTTTAGCGACCATGATAAGACAGCCTGTCCGCTCACAGTAAATGCCGAAGTTCTTGGAGCAGGAGCTGGTGATAATCACTTCATCCAGCTTTTCAGCCAGCAGGCGTACGCCGTAAGCGTCTTCGTCCAGACCTTCGCCGAAGCCCTGGTAAGCGAAGTCGACTAGCGGTAACAGCTTGCGCTCACGCAAAACACCCAGCACTTCTTGCCACTGCTCTTGAGAAAGATCAAACCCGGTCGGGTTGTGGCAGCACGCATGCAGTACTACCACATCACCTTCAGGAATCTTTTTCAGCGCGGCCAACATGCCAGAGAAATCAAGGCGGTTATCCGCGTCTACATAGGGGTATTTATGCAGCTCAATGCCGGCGGAGGTGAAAATACCGTGGTGGTTCGGCCAGGTAGGGTCACTTACCCAAATGCCTTTGCCGGGTAACTGGGCAGCAATGAAGTCTGCCGCCAAGCGTAAAGCGCCTGTACCACCAGGAGATTGAGTGGCGCTTGCGCGTTTGGCAGCCAATACCGGTGAGTCGCTCCCCAGTACCATGGGTAGTACGACATCACTGTAAGCCGGAGCGCCATGAGAACCAATGTAGGTTTTGGTGCTTTCATTCTTGAGCAGGCGAGCTTCGGCTTCCTTGACGGCGCGCATTACCGGCGTATTTCCCTTGGAATCGCGGTAAACACCTACGCCCAGGTCAACCTTTTGTGGATTGGTATCTTTTTTGAAAGCTTCTATCAGTCCGAGAATGGCATCTCCAGGGACTCGCTCTATATGCTCAAACATTTACTCAGCTACCTCGTCGGTTCTGGCGGCAAGAATGAAATCATTAAGGTGCAGGCCGTTAATTTGATGAGTCCACCACACTACAGTCGTTTTACCCCACTCAGTGGTAATAACGGGGTGGTGTCCAGCCTGCTCGGCTATTTCGCCAACGCGTTGCGTAAATGCCAGTGCGTTGGCAAAGTCACGAAACGAAAAACTTCGTGATAGCTTCATGATGCCATCGTGCTCGACAATCCGCCACTCTGGTAACTGCTCAAGATACGCTTGTCGCTCGCTCGCATTAACCGGCGGCGCATTTTTATGACACGGTTTACAAGCGCTATTAGCCAGTAGTGACATAGCCAACCCTCCTTGATCAGACAATTATCGGTACCTTTTACGTCAGAAGGCAAACACAGTCCCGGCCAACGTCCTTGGCGCTATAAAGAGCCTGGTCGGTACGTTCAATTAAATTCTGCAGCTGTTCACCGCACCGGTACTCTGTCACGCCAATACTAAGCGTAACTTCACCCGCACCTACGCTAAAATCGTGCTGTGAGACAGCTTCGCGTAATTGGTCAGCAAGTTGGTGGCATTGCTGAAGCGACGTTAATGGCAGCGCTACCATAAACTCTTCACCGCCCAAGCGGGCTACCATATCCTCGCGACGAACAAATGCTTTCATTTTAGTGGCTAGCTGTCTTAATACTTCATCGCCTTGTAAATGCCCCCAGCGGTCATTAATTAATTTAAAGTGATCAATATCGATCATCATGATGGATAAAGGAGTGCCATGGCGGGCACTCAATGACGCCAGATGAGTGAGGTGCTTCATCAGCTTGCGGCGATTGGGTAATCCGGTAAGGGCATCGGTATCGCTGAGCCGGCGCAACCGCTGCTCCTCGATAACCTGATCAGTGATATCCATCATCATACCGGTCCAGAGCACACCGTCAGAGGCAGGCGAAGGCTGGGCAGAGACCGCTATCCACTGTGACTTGGCATTGGGGGTTGGTAGTCTAAAGCGTGTAGTGAGCGGCAGCATCCAGCGCGCTGAGCGTTCAATCGCTGACATAACCTTGGGATATTCACTGCCGGTCAATGGCTCAAGTAGTACACCTGCGTCATGGGCTAGCTGATCGCGATCAATATGTTCCAATGCATCGCCACCACCTTCCAGGTAAAGAAATTTCATATGCCCATTGGATGAGCGATAAAATTGAAAAATGACCCCAGGTATAAGCGGGACAAGACTGTCAGCGCTTAGTGGTGTAGGCATGTCTATCCCGGACATACGCGAAGCTCCAAACGAACGTCAAAAATTGGTTGTAAAGACTAGCCTTGTTTACGTAACAGGGTTGTAAGCTATTGCTGACAAATTAACGTATTATTAATATTAAATTGACATAAGTTAATTCAGTATGGATATAACGCTAATTTTTATTATCTTTTGTTAAAGTATTATACATAAAGAGCGTTTTTTATTTGAGTAATTTTAGCGTCATTAATTAAGTTTGTTGTCTTTATTGTTAAATTAGTTTAAGGAGCCAAACCATGAAATACAGTGCAGAAACAAAGTGAGTAATAAAATGTTAGGAAAGGCGAGCGGTTTAGTCAGTTTAGTAGGCGCTGGACCTGGCGACGCCGAGCTATTAACGATCAAGGCTTATAACCGGTTACAGCAAGCTGATATCGTTCTTTATGATAGGCTGGTTAGTGCGGATGTGCTGGTTTTGATACCAAGCCGTGCGCAGAGATTTTATGTTGGCAAGTCCCGCTCATTGCATAGTGTCCCGCAGCCAGAAATTAGTCAAACGTTAGTAAAGTGGGCAAAAGAAGACAAGCAGGTGGTCAGGCTTAAAGGCGGTGACCCTTTCATATTTGGCCGTGGCGGCGAGGAGCTGGAAGCACTCATCGCCAATAATGTGGCGGTTGAAGTTGTACCGGGTATTACCGCTGCATCCGGCTGCGCGGCTTATGCTGGCATTCCCCTTACCCACCGAGATTATGCCCAGGCCGTTCATTTTGTCACTGGCCATTTAGCTGATGATGAATACGCACTTGATTGGGAGGGGCTTGCGCGGCCGGGGCAGACACTGGTTTTTTATATGGGGCTAAGCAGTGCTGAAACCATATGCCGCAAGCTGATAGCCTATGGCCTGGCGCCTGATACGCCTTTGGCAATTATCGAACAAGGCACAACCGGGGCGCAGCAAACCCATGTGGGGACGCTGAGCTCGCTTCCAGATGCGTTGATCGCGGGCCAGATCCAATCACCAGCGTTATTGATTGTAGGTCGCGTAGTGGCGCTGCATTCAAGGCTCACATGGTTTGAAGGTGCTCACCCGCCTGCATTAAGCCCGCAAAAATGATCTACCTTGTTGAGTAGAGCCAGCGTTAATACGTTGAATTCGCTAACGACTGGCGAGATGCCATTTGCTGTGTATGCTAATAATGAACGTTACAAAATGTACGCACAATTAACGCTGCTGATTTGGGTAGCCTAAGATAGAGAGGGACGCAGAATGTCAGAAGCAGACCGCCCGGAGCCTCAAGTTCCAGCAAATCGGTTGGATACAAAGACCCTGTTTAAGGATAACCGCGTCAGGGCAATAGCAGGCATCGCCGCTATCGCGGTTATCTGGGCCATCATGGCGCAATCCAATGCCAATACCCATAAAGACCGTATCGAGACGCTTGAGTCGCAGTTGGCAAGCATGGAGCAGGACAATCGCCGCTACAGTCGTCGCATTCAAGAGATTGATCAGGCCGAAACCAATCTGGCTGACATGCAGGCAGAAATAGCGTCCCTTGAAGAGCAGCGTAACGAAGCGATGGCTACGCTTGAAAGCGCGCAAAATGAGGTAACCTCAACCCAAACGCGTCTGGAAGAGCTGGAAGCTGAGCGTAGCTCACTTCAGCAAGAGGTGGATTCGCTAACCCAGGAGCTTGGAAACGCAGAAAGTGATATGCAATCGCTGCGCGATGAGCGGGATGAAATCGTCACTACGCGTGATGAAGCGCAATCCATGCTTCAACAGGTTGAAGACGCGCGTGAGAGTGCCGATGAAGCCCGTCGGGAGGCTGAAACTGCTCGTCAGCAAGCCGAAGAGCAGCGTCAGGAGGCCATTGATGCGTTAGGCAGCGCGGAAGAGGAGCTTGCTGATATTGAAGAACAGATTAGTCAGGCCAATGAAGAGTTGAGTGACCTGCAAGAGCAAATATCGTCAGCACAAAGCGAGCTGGATGAGTTAGAAAGTAATCGTGAATCGATTACTAGTGAGCGCGACGAGCTGCAAAACGAAGTCGATTCACTGGTAGAACTTCGTGAACAGGAAGACGAAAGCCTGATCCAGGTGCGTAGTGAAATGGACGACCTTATGGTAGCGCTGGATATTGGCCGTAACGAAGTAGCCAATGTCGAAAGCGATATCGAGGCACGTGAAGAGCAGCTTTCTCGTTTGGAAACCCAGCTTGGCGAGTGGCGCGAAGAGCTCTCCTCGCTTGACCAGCGCCTGGGCAGCGTGGATGACGCTGCCACCGACGAAGTGCCTACGCTCGCCGGTCAGGAAGAAGACACAGCCTCTGAAGGCGGCGTCTCGGGCGAGGCCGAATCCGGACAGGGTGAGGAGAGCCAGGAAGCGGCCAATGACGCTGACGGCAATCAGCAACAAAACAGCAGTCAATAATTCTATTACCTGATCTTTCAGGTAGCCGCACAAGCGGATGCTGGCTCTCCAGCATCCGCTTTCTGGTTTCTTGGTTTATGAAAGTGCGCTCAGCGAGTATCATCTCATTAAAGCAAACGATTCACCTATACATGAGGAGTGCGACTAAATGGACGGTGTTAAACATATTGTCGCAGTGGCATCGGGAAAAGGCGGCGTTGGCAAGTCGACGGTTACCGTCAATCTGGCGCTGGCGCTTTCTGCTTTGGGATACCGGGTGGGCGTGCTGGATGCCGATATTTATGGGCCGAGCCAGGCACAAATGCTTGGTGTTGAAGAAGGCGTGCGCCCACAGGCGACGGGCGACAACAAGTTCCTGCCGCTAGAGGCGCACGGCCTGCAGGCGATGTCGATGGCGTTCATGGTCAATACCCGTGAGGCGATGGTCTGGCGTGGGCCGATGGTTGTAGGCGCATTTCAGCAGATGCTGACTCAGACCCAATGGGACAATCTCGATTTTCTGCTGATTGACATGCCACCTGGTACCGGGGATATACAGCTTACCCTGGCACAAAAGGTGCCGGTTTCCGGAGCGGTGATTGTTACTACTCCTCAGGACATTGCCCTGCTGGATGCCCGCAAGGGCATCGAGATGTTCCGTAAAGTGAATGTTCCGGTGCTTGGGGTAGTCGAGAACATGAGCCTCTATCACTGTGAAAATTGTGGCCATGAAGCTGCCATTTTCGGTACGGGCGGTGGCGATCTTATTGCCGAAGAGTATCAGACGACGGTGTTGGGCCGACTGCCGTTGACCCTGTCGATTCGCGAGCTGGCGGACTCGGGAAAGCCAAGCGTCGTGTCAGAGCCTGACAGCTCGATAAGTCAGACGTTTGCAGAGATTGCCAGGCAGGTTGCCCAATCAGTGAGTGCCAGCGAAAGCGATGGCCCCACAATTTCTTTTAGTGAGTAAAAGTAACGCATGAGTATCAAATCTGATAAGTGGATTCGTCGCATGGCGCAAAGCGATGCCATGATCGAACCGTTTGAAGCCGAGCAGGTTCGCTATGTAAATGACCAGCGGGTCATTTCCTACGGCACCTCAAGCTACGGTTACGATGTGCGCTGCGCTGATGAATTCAAGGTGTTCACCAATATTCACTCGGCCATCGTCGATCCCAAGGCGTTTGATGCCAAGAGCTTCGTGGATATAAAAGGGGATGTGTGCATCATTCCCCCCAACTCATTTGCACTTGCAAGAACCGTTGAGTATTTTCGAATTCCTCGTAATGTACTGACGATCTGCCTCGGCAAATCTACCTATGCGCGCTGCGGTATTATCGTTAACGTCACGCCGCTTGAGCCGGAGTGGGAAGGGCATGTAACGCTTGAATTTTCAAACACGACCAATTTGCCCGCCAAGATTTATGCCCATGAAGGTGTTGCGCAAATGCTGTTTTTAGAATCTGATGAGGTGTGCGAAACCTCATATAAAGACCGGGGCGGTAAATACATGGGGCAGCGTGGTGTTACCTTGCCGCGTACTTAAATGCTCAACCGTGCTTAGATAACCTAAAAAGCCTTACGGTTTCCCGTAGGGCTTTTTAGTTGACGTTAACGATTGACCTAGGCTTGAGGGTTAATCTTCTTCAATGTTTTCATCCAGCTCTTCAGCGGCGTCTTCATGCGAAAGCCGCATGCCATGGGGAGGCAGGAGGTGACCATCCATTTTGGCGCCTTCGGCACTGTATTGAAGCCGTCCTTCGAGAAACCACTGTACGGCGATAGGGTAGATCAAGTGCTCGCGGGCATGAACCTTATCCTTGAGGGTGTCTTGGGTATCGTCGACACTGACCGCGAGTTCGGCTTGAAGCACTACCGGGCCCCCGTCCAGCTCTTCAGTGACAAAGTGTACGCTACAGCCGTGGCTGGTTACCTTATCCGTCAGAGCCCGCGCATGGGTATTAAGCCCTTGATAGGCGGGAAGCAGGGAAGGATGAATGTTAAGCATCCGGCCCAGAAAGCGTTGGACAAAGCGCGGCGTCAGAATGCGCATAAAGCCAGCCAGCACAATCAGATCGGGTTCGTGACGCTCAATAACCTTGATCAGGGCGCCGTCATACGCATCGCGGCTATCATATTCACGATGGGGTAGAGCAACCGCTTCGATACCCGCTTCGTGGGCACGTTTCAAGCCGTAAGCATCGGGCTCGTTGGAGATAACGGCCACAATCTCGCCGCCTAAACGATCATGAGACTGCGCGTCGATCAGCGCCTGAAGATTACTGCCACTGCCTGAAATCAGCACCACCACACGGCGAGCGCCAACAGGCTCTGGCGCCATATCGGTTATCGTATCGCTGTATTGGGTACCGCTCATGCTGATAGGTTCTCCAGCACGACCGCTTCATCCTGGCGCTTGATGATATGACCAATACGGTAGACCGTTTCACCCTGAGCCTGCAGATGCGCCATGGTTTGCTCAGCTTCTTCAGCAGGCACTACAACCACCATGCCGATCCCGCAATTGAGTACACGGTGCATTTCGGTCTCGTTAACATTACCCTGCGCCTGAAGCCAATCGAACACGGCTGGGCGCTGCCAGGTGTTGATATCGATATGGGCCGCCAGGTTGTCAGGCAGTACGCGGGGGATGTTCTCCAGCAGTCCGCCGCCTGTAATATGAGAGAGAGCATGAACGGAAAGCGAGGTACCACGCATCAGGGAGAGCAGAGATTTTACGTAGATACGCGTTGGTGCCATCAGCGCATCGCCAAGAGGGGCGTTATCCACCTGGGTATCCAAGGAGGCGTTGCTGACCTCGAGTATTTTGCGAATCAACGAGTAGCCGTTGGAGTGGGGGCCTGACGAGGCCAGCCCAAGCAGAACATCGCCTTCGCCTACTTTGCTGCCGTCTAGAATTTCAGACTTTTCCACGACGCCAACGCAAAATCCAGCAAGGTCGTAGTCGCTGCCTTCGTACATGCCCGGCATTTCGGCCGTTTCGCCACCTACCAGCGCGCAGCCAGCCAGCTCGCAACCTGCGCCGATGCCGGTCACAACGTCTGTGGCAATATCCACATCCAGCTTACCCGTGGCATAGTAGTCAAGAAACAACAGTGGCTCGGCGCCGGCAACAATCAGGTCATTGACGCACATGGCGACCAGGTCGATGCCTATGGTGTCATGTTTGCCAAGATCCATTGCCAGGCGCAGCTTGGTGCCCACCCCGTCGGTACCCGATACCAGAACCGGCTGCTTGTAGCCAGCGGGTAACTCGCATAGGGCGCCAAAGCCGCCTAGACCACCCATTACTTCAGGGCGAGTGGTGCGCTTGGCAACATGTTTGATGCGGTCAACTAGGGCGTTTCCGGCATCAATATCGACACCGGCGTCCTTATAGCTGAGTGAAGGGGTAGCCGGAGAAGTGGAAGTCTCGGTCATGACAGTTCCTGTGAAGCCTATAGCAGTACGGGTAGTGCTGGCGCATTGGCCAGTGCTGGGCAATAACTGCAGCGGATTGTAACACTCAGCGACGTGAGCCGCACCGCCGGTATGCAGGTAAGGTCTTTGTTAGGGTAACTTTTGTTATTATTCAGTGCGTAAACCGCGATTGATGGATCCAGGAAGGAGAGTCAGATAATGCGAAACACATGGTTGGGAGTTGTGCTGCTGGTGGTAGCGCTTGGTTTAATCTATCTGCTCAACTCAGTGCTTATGCCGTTTGTGGCCAGTATGGTGCTGGCATATCTGGCTGATCCGTTGACCAACTATTTTCAACGCCTGGGCATGAAGCGCCCGCTAGCCGTAAGTCTTGTATTTTTGGTATTGCTGATTGTGCTGAGTGCAAGCCTGCTGATCTTCATACCCCTGGTAGTACAGCAGATCAAGCAGTTGGGTGACGCCGTGCCCGGGATTTTCACTTGGGTGGAAACCGTTCTGGCACCCCAGGTTCAGGAGTGGACTGGCTACGATCTGCGTGCCGAAATTACCAACGTGCGTGAAGTGCTTGTGGAGAACTGGCGCGATGCAGGCAGCTACCTTGCCCAGGCGCTTGGGCATATCGGGCGCTCAGGGATGGCATTCATGACCTGGATCACCTATATCGCACTGATTCCCGTCGTGACCTTCTATCTGCTTCTCGACTGGAACCGGATGCTGAGTAACATTGCAAACCTAGTGCCGCGCCAATGGGCGGATGATACGTTTCGTCTGGCCAGACGTTGTGATGAAGTGCTGGCCTCGTTCTTAAGAGGACAATTACTGGTCATGTTAAGCCTGGGAATTATCTATGCCACTGGGCTAACGCTGATGGGACTCAATTTTGGTTTGCTCATCGGGTTTGTGTCCGGAGTCGTCAGCTTTGTGCCTTTTTTGGGCTTTATTGTGGGTATTGCAGTTGCGCTAATTGTCGCGCTATTTCAATTCGGTACGTGGTGGGCAGTGCTGGGTGTGATCGTGGTATTTAGTATCGGTCAGGCAGCGGAAAGTGTCATACTGCAGCCTAAACTCCTAGGCGATAAAATTGGTTTACACCCTGTGGCAGTTATTTTCGCAGTGTTAGCGGGTGGCAATATATTTGGGTTTACCGGCGTACTGCTAGCATTACCTGCGGCTGCCGTTTTCATGGTGCTTCTCCGGGAGCTGAACGATCGTTACAAGCAGAGCACGCTGTATAAATCTGAACAACGCTCATTAACGCCTTTAAACCACCATGATGGGCTAGGTCGTCACGACGAAAGGGAGTCATCATGAGCCGAATGCCGGCACAGTTGCCGTTAGGAGTGGGGTTGCGGGATGATGCAACCTTTAATAACTATTACGCTTCAGCGACAAATGCATCACTGGTCGAACATTTGACCCGGCAATTCCAGAGCAATTCGGAACCCTTTATCTATTTATGGGGGGCGCCAGGTAGTGGACGAAGCCATCTGCTTCAGGCGGCCTGCCATGCGGCTTCCGATGCCGACAAGCGTGCGCTATATCTACCCTTGACTGATCTTGGCCATTTTCCGCCCTTCATGCTTGAAGATATTGAGCGCCTGGACCTAGTGGCTATCGATGATCTTGAGTATGTCGTGGGGCGAAAACGGTGGGAGGAAGCGCTGTTTCATGCTTTCAATCGACTGCGTGATGCAGGAAAGCAATTGGTGATTGCCTCAAGTGCCGCGCCTCGCCAGCTTAACGTTGCACTGCCGGATCTTGCCTCGCGATTAACTTGGGGAGTGACCTTTCATCTACATCCCTTGAACGATGAAGATCGACTGGCCGCACTCAGATTGCGCGCGAATGTCAGAGGATTGCAGCTGCCAGATGATGTTGGGCGTTATATTCTGCACCGTGGCCCAAGGGAGTTGGGAGAGCTTTGCCGTGCTATTGAAACGCTTGACCAAGCATCGCTTTCGGCCAAGCGAAAGTTAACGATTCCCTTCGTCAAGTCTGCCTTACATTGGTAAGGCACGACCGCTGGGTAAACCTGCGAGCGTGCCTATGACCATACGATATTTATATAGTTAACAAGTTAAGCTGGCTGGCGCATTGTGCTGGCAGCCGTTTGAGCCTGCTTAACACTTTCCTGTGTTAGCTTCTGACTTTTCTGAAAGTAGTCCTGTTGAAGAGACACGACTTTATCGGCATCGCCCTTTGCACGCTCGGCCATCTGCTTAACAACCTGCTGTTGGCCTTCCATATAGCGGCGCAGTTCCTGAGGATCTTTTACAGAGGACAGCTGGCGCAGTTGCTGAATACCAGCATCTGTATAAGCCTGACTCGCTTCCATTTGCGCGTTCAGCATCTTTTCGGCGTAATCAATAGTCAGCGCTGCATAAGCACGTGCAGGGGCCATGAAAACGTTATCGAACTGCTGGTTCATTTCATTGGTATTGAAAGTGTTCATTTAAAACTCCTGAATCGCAACAAGGCGCTCGATAGTAAGCATCTAATAGCCACGTTTCACCGCCTTTAAGGTAATCACGTCGCTTACCGCTAATTTTGACTAGTCGGTATATCTGTATGGCAGCATAGCAGCCGTTTTTGTGCACCGCAACATACTTGATAAGAAGATATTTATAAGAGATAAAAAGGTATTTCAAATAGCAGACTACGTATTTATTTACCCGATCAATAAGAGCGACTAGCTTGAATAGCTGACATTACCGCGAATGGACTTGCCGATGTGATCATCTGTAAATAAGATTGATTGCTATTTAAAGGAGGTTGATAGATGGATACTCGGATTGAACGTGACAGCATGGGTGAGTTGAACGTACCTGCCAATGCGCTTTACGGCGCGCAAACACAGCGGGCGATCAATAACTTTCCTATCTCTTATACGCCTATGCCAGCCGCTTTTATTCATGCCGTGGCGCGTATTAAATTAGCCGCCGCCCGTGTCAATCAGCAGCTGGGGCTGCTTGATGATGCTAGAGCCCGCGCTATTCAAAAAGCCGCTCAAGAGGTGATTAACGGCGAACACGATGAACATTTTCCCATTGACGTGTTTCAAACGGGGTCAGGCACTTCAAGTAACATGAACGTCAATGAAGTGTTAGCTACGCTTGCGAGTCGTGAAGGGGTCGATGTAACGCCGAACGATCATGTCAATATGGGGCAATCAAGTAATGACGTCATTCCCACAGCGATCCATGTATCAGCCGCTATTGCGGTCAATGGGTCGCTACGCCCCGCTCTGGAGCATTTAAGAGCGTGTATTGACCAGCGGGCGGGTGAGCTTAAGCATGTGGTCAAGACCGGGCGCACACACCTGATGGATGCCATGCCGCTGCGCATGGACCAGGAGCTAGGCGCGTGGTCAAGCCAAATCGGCCAGGCGATTGAACGGTTGGATAGCGCCATGATCAGGCTATGCCGTTTAGCGCAGGGGGGGACTGCGGTAGGTACGGGGATCAATGCGCCTGAGGGGTTTGCCGAGCAGGTTGCTAAAGAGCTAAGCGAGCAGACAGGGTTGCCGTTTGCCCCTAACGACAGCTTTTTTGCTAACCTCTCCTCACAGGATGCGGCTGTGGAACTCTCTGGGCAGTTAAAAGGGCTGGCCTGCGTCGTCATGAAAATTGCCAATGACCTGCGCTGGATGAATTCAGGACCTCTGGCAGGGCTGGGTGAAATTGAGCTTGAAGCCCTGCAGCCGGGCAGCTCGATCATGCCGGGCAAGGTCAACCCGGTGATCCCTGAATCAGCAGCTCAAGCGGCGGCCCAGGTCATTGGCTTGGATACCGCCATTACGGTGGCCGGGCAAAGTGGTAATTTCCAGCTCAATGTCATGCTGCCACTGGTGGCGACCAATCTGCTTACCTCTATCACGCTGATGAGTAATACGTCGCGCCTACTTGCTGATCGAGCTATTGCCACGTTCAAGGTTCGTGAGGATAACCTGCAAGGCCCGCTCGCTCGGAACCCGATACTGGTGACCGCGCTCAATAGTGTCATTGGCTATAACGCAGCAGCAGCGGTCGCCAAGAAAGCGTACCAGGCCGGGCGCCCCATTATCGATGTGGCCGAGGAGGAGACTGATCTTGACCGCGAAACGTTGGAGCGCTTGCTTGATCCCTTGGTGCTGACTCAGGGCGGAGTGCCTGAGTAACAGGCAGGCTGAGAAACAGCCAGCTCAGGTTTCCTGTTTCTCAGTTTTACCCTGTTGAATAGTGTCCTTAGCTTCCTCGCGTTCTTCGCGATTGGCATCTGGCGTTTCCTGTTCGTCTTGACGTTCAGGGCAGTAGCAGAATGTGGCCACAATGGGAAAGTGGTCAGATCCAAAAGCTTCAAGCCGCTGCATATTGACTAGCGTGAAATGATTGGTAACGAAGATATGGTCAAGAGGCCAGCGCAGCAGAGGGTTCTTGGCGTGAAAGGTGCTAAACATGCCCCGACCACGCCGAGGATCCAGCATGCCGCTAACCCTGCAGAATAGCCGCGTAGTGATCGACCAAGCGACGTCGTTAAGGTCGCCTGCAACCAATGTCGGGAGAGGTTTCTCATGCACTTCCTGCCCGACCCATAGAAGCTCGGCATCACGCCATAATGATTTCTCGCTTTCTGCTGGGGCAGGAGGGCGAGGGTGAACGGCGTAAAGGCGAATGTGATCGCCGCTTTCAAGCGTCACCTGTGTATGAATGGAGGGAATATCATCCTGAATTAGCCATTTGACAGAGGTATTTTTCAGAGGCAAACGTGAATATAAGTGCATGCCGTAAAGATTGTCTAACGGCACCTTTGCGCTGTAACACCAGGTCTCATCAAGTTGAGGATCGAGCTGGTCCTGCCACCACTGATCCGACTCCAGGGTTAAGATGATATCCGGTTGGTGCTGATTGATCATGTTGATTAACCCGTCCGCTTGGCGATTGGACATTAAAACGTTAGCAATCAATAGCGTTATATGCTGATCTTTAGGCGCATCTTTATCCGCTTTGTTTACCTGAACGCGCCATAAGCGTGTCCAGGGCAGAATGTAACGGCATTGAAGGCCAACAGTAATTAGCGCCGAAACCCAGGTGATAGAAAGCCAAGTGCCTGAATCAAGCAATATAAGGCCTGCCAGAGCGCAAATAAGCGCAAGAATAGCCATTTGCACCCTTGGAAATTCAAAGCAGCGGATCCACCACCAGCGCAAGGGGATGCGCGCTACCAATGTGGCCACGAGCAGTATCAACGTCAAAGACGCAATTAAGGGGGGAAGCATTCTCTATCTCCCTACGGTAAGAGAATTTCAGAATTGTTTTTTCTAAGTTTCAAAAAGTTAAACTCTTTCTGTTAGGGGCGATTTTATCGGCATATAGAACGTAAATCTGTTATTGCGAAAGAAAAATGTTGCTTGCAATATGGTGATAACTAAGTAGAATACGCATCCGTTGCAAGACAGGACCATAGCTCAGTTGGTTAGAGCGCCACGTTGACATCGTGGAGGTCGGCGGTTCAAATCCGCCTGGTCCTACCATTATCGCAACCCTTTTTTCAGGACCATAGCTCAGTTGGTTAGAGCGCCACGTTGACATCGTGGAGGTCGGCGGTTCAAATCCGCCTGGTCCTACCAAATTAGCCCTGTGCTTAAGCACGGGGCTTTTTTAGTTGTTTGCCCATAAGCCTGGTTCTCCCATCCACAATTCCTTAACATGCCGTGTGTAATATCTGCACAAGAATTTTGTGTTGGATAGCGTGCTGGATTTTATAGGGTGTTGAACTAACCTGCTAACAAGCATACTTCAAGGATGGAAATATGTATCTTAACGTAATACCTAACTGGTTTACTTCACTGGGCAGTCGAATGGGCGTGCAAGCAGGCATACGGCCTGTTAGCAGTGATATCGAAAGCGCCGAGCTCGAGGACTATTTCAAAACAGCCCAAGAGCTAGGGCTCAGTCGTCAAAAGGCTGAGGAAATACTTAACCAAACGTTGCGCAAAGCGCGACGCGGGGCTGAGCTATCCATGAGTGATGTTATTTTTCGCGCTTTTTGTACCATTCATCTTCACACCTATCACTGAATGCTCAAACGCTGCGTGGCAGATCCGTCTGGCGTTGAAAGGTAGCTATCAGTGCTTCGATCCCTGCCTGGTCATCTGACGTGAAGCGTGCCGGTAGGGGGCTGTCTAAGTCCAGAACTCCCCATAGGTAGCCCTCAATAACGACGGGTATAACCAGCTCCGAGCGTGAGTCAGCATCACAGGCAATATGATCCGCTATGGCGTGTACATCATCGACTCGCTGAGTGCGCTGCTGGCGCGCTGCAGCGCCACAGACACCTTTACTGAACGGAATCGGGTGGCAGGCTGGCTTGCCTTGAAAAGGCCCCAATCCGAGCACTTCTGGCTGGCGTTGAAGATAAAATCCTGCCCAGTTTAAATCCGCAATTTCCTGTTTGATGAAGGCACAGGTTTGAGCGCTGTTGGTAAGCCAGTCACGGGTATCCAGTAATGCTTCCAGCTGGCGGTTCAATAGCGTGTAATCAGTAGATGGCATGGTGATCTCTTTCTGAACGCATCAGGCCAGCGCTAAGGCTGGCCTGAAGGTATTGCTGGTTTTAAATAGCTTATTCAGTCCAGCCCGGAACGGCGGCGCCTTTGAACAGCTCTTCTGCTTTAGCCGCGACTTCATCACGCTGGTATGCATCAACCAACTGGCGAATATCTTCACGGTCCTCGTCGCCGCCGCGTACGGCAATCAGGTTCACATAGGGCGATTCCGGACCTTCCTTGATGAGTGCATCGTCAAGTTCCAGGCCGGCAGGCTGTGCAAACGTATTGTTGATGAAAGCCATGTCTACATCAGGCAATACACGGGGCAGCTGGGCAGCCTCGATTTCACGGAAGCGGAAATTGCGCGGATTTTCAGCAATATCAATCGGCGTTGCTTCAAGATTTTCCGGATCGTTGAGCGTAATCAGGCCATGATTGTGCATTAGGATCAGCGCGCGTCCTTCGTTGGAAGGGTCGTTAGGCAGGGCGATTTGTGCGCCGTCAGGCAAATCTTCAATGCTTTCAAATTTTTCTGAGTAAGCGCCGATCGGATAAACAAAGGTATAACCTGCTACGGCAAGATCGTAACCGCGATCATTGACCATGGCGTTCAGGTAAGGCGCGTGCTGGTAGGCATTGGCGTCTAGACTGCCATCGGCCAGGGCTGCATTAGGTGTTACGTAATCGGTAAATTCAATGATTTCTACGTCGAGGTCGTACTCTTCCTTGGCAATGCGTGCAGCTACTTCCATTACCTCGGTTTCAGGACCTGCAACGGTACCCATTTTCAGTGTGCGAGCTTCAGCATTCGCAACGTTAACAGACAGTGCCAAAGCGGTAAGGCTACCGATGATAAGTTTTTGCATGAAAATCTCCTATTGCGTTATACCACTATGACCTAATAATGCTGGAATAAAAAAAATAAGTCTAATGTGTTTTTGTTATAAGGGCGCATGGGCCCTTACTATCCTTATTTGCGATCACTCTTGCGAACCAAGTAGTCGCCGAAGCTTTGAAAAGCTTGCACCATCACTACGAGAATAACGACGGTAATCAGCATGATAGTCGGATTGAAGCGGTTATACCCATAGCGGATGCCCAGGTCGCCCAAGCCGCCGCCGCCCACAGCACCCGCCATAGCGGAATAGCTGACAAGTGTTACCAGCGTAATGGTCAAACCCGTAATGATTCCACCTCTTGCTTCGGGAATGAGGACCTTGCAGATAATCTGCCAGGGTGTCGCGCCCATTGACTGGGCGGATTCAATCAAGCCAGGCGAAACTTCATTAAGCGCACCTTCTATCAAACGTGCCACAAAAGGAATAGCCGCAATGGTAAGAGGGACAGAGGCGGCGTTGATTCCAATTGAGGTACCGACCAGCATGCGGGTGAACGGAATGATCGCCACCATCAGGATAATAAAAGGAATCGAGCGGCCCACATTGGTAATAATCCCCAGGGTCCGGTTAAGCACCGGCTGAGCCAGAATCTGGCGCGGGCGCGTGGCATACAGCATCACGCCAAGTGGAAGCCCCAGCAGGGTCGAGATCACACCGGAAATCGCCACCATATAAAGCGTATCCAGCGTGGCCTGTAAAATAAGATTAAACAGTGCGCTGGACATGGCCAAGTACCTCTACGTGTAGCTGATGTGATTGAAGATAAGCCATGGCTTCCTGGGTCTGGGCCTCAGAGCCCAGCAGTTCGGCAATCATGAGCCCTAGGGTGCGATCCTGAATGGACTCCACCTTGGCTTGTAAAATACTGACGTCCACATTGCACTCTCGCGCTAAACGGGAAATAAGCGGGGTTGAGACGGCATCGCCTGAAAACGTCAGACGCACCACCGGGTGCGTATTCTCGCTCGATGTATCGCCCAACCGCTCGATTAGCTCTTTCGGTGGCGTGAGCTGAAGGAAGTCGTTAAGAAATTCACGCCCAAGCATTGTGGCAGGGGCGGTGAAAAAGTCACCCACTTCGGCGTCTTCCACCAGTTGGCCATTGGAAATCAGACTCACTCGATGGCAGATGGACTTGACCACTTCCATCTCGTGGGTAATCAGCAAAATGGTAATACCCAACTGGCGGTTGATATCGCGTAGCAGTTCAAGAATCGAGCCTGTGGTTTGCGGGTCAAGCGCAGAGGTCGCTTCATCGCACAATAAGACGTTGGGCTTGCTGGCAAGCGCACGAGCGATGGCAACGCGCTGCTTTTGACCCCCTGAAAGCTGGGCGGGATACTGCTTGGCTTTATCGGCTAGGCCGACCATCTCAAGCAGGGGTAAAACGCGGCTTTGAATGGCGCTGCGCTTTTCACCCATTAATTCAAGCGGGAGAGCGACGTTGTCGAACACGTTGCGTGTAGTAAGTAGGTTAAAGTGCTGAAAGATCATGCCAATGCGGTGGCGTGCCTGGTTCAGGGCGCTACGATTTAAGCGCATCATTTCCTGACCATCGACCGTTACGCTGCCTTGGGTGGGGCGCTCTAACAGGTTAACACAGCGAATCAAAGTTGATTTACCGGCGCCCGATAGGCCGATGACACCGTGAATAGTGCCTTTGGGCACGTGTAAATTGATATCCTTGAGGGCATGAACGGCGCTTTCGCCGCTGCCATAAGTTTTACTGACGTTACTAAGTTCAATCATGGCGTCTGCCTTAATAGGAGGCCTAAGAAGGAGTGCGAGGGAGCAGGCATAGGGAAGAAGAATAAAAAAAGGCCACCCTTACGGGTGGCCATCAACGCTGGACACACCCTTTTAGCTGCACTTCACCAAATCATTGATTTGGTGGACGCCCGCAATCTGGGTACAAATCGGCGTCATTACATGGGCCAAAAGTCTAAAGAGCGGCCTCATTTTTGTCAATTGAAACCGGTGTGTTTACGCCTGCAGTCATTGAAGAGGCAGTAAGCGGCTAATTTGAACCTTTGGGTTATGTATTCAGAACGGTTTTATTAATTGCTTCATAATATGCGAAGACGACTAAGCTGCTTCAAATTTGAAAGGCATATAGAAAGACATATTTGAAGGGCGCAACACACAAGGTATAAGCGTAAACTTGCGCCTTTAATCATTCGTGTTTGAATAGGCGCCTTTTAGGCCAGCTTATCAGGGGTTTTATTATGTTTACCGGGATCGTGCAGGGTACCGCTAAAGTCGTTGAGGTCCATGAACTTGAAGAGTTTCGAACCCATGTGGTGGCGTTACCACCTGCCATGCGCGAGGGGCTGGAAATAGGGGCCTCTGTCGCTCATAACGGTGTCTGCTTGACCGTAACGACCATTGACGGGGATAACGTCAGCTTCGATTTGATGCGTGAAACGCTGCGATTGACTAATCTTGGTGCAATCATGGTTGGAGAGCGCGTCAATATAGAGCGGGCCGCTCGGTTTGGCGATGAAATTGGCGGGCATTCAATGTCTGGTCACATTATTTGTATGGCCAAGGTCGTTGCTATCGAAGAAGCCCCTAACAATCGCAGGCTGTGGTTTTCCTTGCCTGACACCATTGGCCGCTTTGTCTTTGAAAAAGGGTATATCGGTGTCGACGGTATCAGCCTGACCGTTGGCGAGGTGCGCCGTGCTGCAGATGATAGCGGCATTGAATTTAGCGTTAACCTGATTCCAGAGACCCTGTCTCGCACTATTTTAAACGAGCGTGCGCCTGGCGATGACGTCAATATCGAGATTGACCCCCAGACTCAGGTAATTGTCGAAACGGTCGAGCGTGTATTGGCCAAGCGTTTATAAGTAGTCGGTTGCATGCCCGTTGACCGATTGGTTAGTTCATGGCCTGAAGATTGCTAGCTTAAATACTGGCGGTAGCGATACTGCCTGAACCGGCTGCGCGTCAGGTGCTCGCATCACGCAGTACCTTTCGGTAATATGTGCGGCTTTTCTCGCTCCAAGGGGACGCATTCTGCGTTTGCGCGAAGGATAAAAACATTCATGAAATTTCTGGACAACTATTTCAAGCTGACTGAGCTGAACACGAATGTGAAGACGGAGGTCGTCGCCGGGATCACGACGTTCCTGACCATGGCCTATATCATTTTCGTGAACCCCAGCATTCTGTCGGAAGCGGGAATGGACTACGGTGCCGTCTTTGTGGCGACGTGTGTCGCGGCTGCGATTGGCTGTTTCGTAATGGGGCTATGGGCCAATTATCCTATCGCGCAGGCGCCGGGCATGGGGCTTAACGCCTTCTTCACCTATGGCGTGGTGCTGGGCATGGGGTACACCTGGGAAGCCGCACTCGGGGCAGTCTTCTTCTCGGGGCTAACGTTTTTCCTGCTGAGTATCTTCAAGATTCGTGAGTGGATCATCAACTCAATCCCGATGTCACTGCGCTTGGGAATTGCCGCGGGTATCGGGCTGTTTCTTGCCATGATCGCCCTTAAGAATTCAGGCATTGTGGTGGCTAACCCGGCAACGTTTGTTTCCTTGGGTGATCTTTCCGAGCCCGCGCCTCTTTATGCGCTGCTGGGCTTTTTCGTGATTACCGCACTTGCCTACCTGCGTGTAAAAGGGGCCGTTCTGATCGGCATTCTGGGCATTACTGTCATGGCTATGCTGTTGGGTCACAATCAGTACGGTGGTGTCATGTCCATGCCGCCTTCGGTTGCGCCTACCTTTATGGCGATGGATTTGATGGGCGCATTAGATGTAGCCATGTTAAGCGTCATTTTCGCTTTTCTGTTTGTGGATCTGTTCGATACGTCGGGCACCCTGGTGGGCGTTGCCCATCGTGGCAAACTGCTTGATAAAGACGGTAAGCTGCCGCGTATCGGGCGCGCCATGATGGCAGACAGTACCGCTTCAATGGCGGGTGCGGCATTGGGTACCTCAACGACGACCAGCTATATTGAATCAACGGCGGGTATTGCATCAGGCGGACGTACGGGACTGACGGCCGTTGTCGTCGGAGTTCTGTTTCTGATCAGTCTTTTCTTTGCTCCCCTGGCAGGTTCGATACCAGCTTATGCAACGGCTGGCGCGCTTTTGTACGTGGCGGTTCTAATGGCGGGTAGTCTGGCTCATGCCAATTGGGAAGACCCGACCGATGCCGCGCCGGTTTTAATTGCCGCATTGGCCATGCCCCTTACGTTCTCCATTGCTGACGGCATTGCCTTAGGGTTTATCAGCTTTGTGGGTATCAAGACGCTGTCAGGCCGGTTTGGCGATCTAAATCCGGCGGTAGTGATTCTGGCACTACTGTTTGCAGCGAAGTTCCTATTCCTGAGCTAAATGCCCAGGCTATTTATTATTAATTTATGAGAGACGCGATGAGCATCTACGGCGACTACATCAAGTCGGTTATTCGCACCGTTCCTGACTGGCCCGAGCAGGGCGTCAATTTCCGCGATATCACCCCGCTGTTGCAGAACAGCGCGGCGTTTCGCAAGCTGATTGACAGCTTCGTGCACCGCTATCAGGAAATGAACCTGGATGCTATCGCAGCGATTGATGCTCGCGGCTTCATTATCGGCGCACCACTTGCTTACGAACTGGGCTGCAGCTTCGTGCCCGTGCGCAAGAAAGGCAAACTGCCTTTTAAGACCGTCAGCGAAACCTATACGCTGGAGTACGGCCACTCTGAAGTCGAGCTTCATTCCGATGCCTTTCAAAAAGACGATCGCATCCTGTTGATGGATGATCTGATCGCCACCGGTGGCACCATGCTGGCAGCTGCCAACCTTATCCAGCGTTGTGGTGGGCAGGTAGTAGAGACTGCCACTATCATCGACTTGCCCGAATTGGGCGGTTCTCAAAAAATTCGCGACGCTGGGTTTGGCGTATTCGCGGTATGTTCTTTCAACGAAGACGAGTAACGCCTCTCATGAGCAGCGAACGCTATCACCAACACTTCACGATTTCCTGGGACCAGTTGCATCGTGATGTGCGTCAGCTCTGTCATCAAATGATCGAGCGTGATTTCAAAGGCATTGTGGCAATTACCCGCGGTGGCCTGATTCCAGCAGCTCTGATTGCTCGTGAGCTTAATATCCGCCTGATCGATACCGTGTGCATCAAAAGCTATGATCACATGGATCAAGGCGGCCTGAATATCATGAAGGGTGTTGAGCATGATGGGGAAGGCTGGCTGCTGGTAGATGATCTGGTGGATACCGGTAAGACCGCACGCGCCGTGCGCGAAATGTTGCCAAAAGCCCATTTTGTGACTATTTATGCTAAGCCAGAAGGGCGTCCTTTAGTGGACCAATATCTTACTGAAGTAGCTCAGCAGTGTTGGATCCAATTCCCATGGGATATGGGTATTGCGTATGTTGAGCCGCTTGTCGATCAAGTTAAAAGGAATTATGACTAATCCACTGACTAACGACTGGGGCCAATGGCTCGGGAATGAGTTTGACGCCGACTACATGAAGTCGCTCAAGCAATTTTTGGCCGAGGAGAAATCGGCTAAAAAAATCATTTATCCTCATTCATCCAACTGGTTTCGTGCTTTTGAGCTGACACCACTGAATGAAGTGAAAGTCGTTATCTTGGGGCAGGATCCCTACCACGGACCCAATCAGGCCCATGGGTTAAGCTTTTCCGTTCAGGCGGGGGTGCGAGTACCCCCGTCGCTTGCCAACATATATAAAGAGCTGGAAAGCGACGTAGGCTTTACGACAGTACAGCACGGCAGCTTGGTAAGCTGGGCAGAGCAGGGTGTGCTGCTATTGAATACCGCGTTGACCGTTGAGCAGGGCAATGCTGCCTCTCACCGGGGAAAAGGCTGGGAGCAGTTCACTGACAAAGCCATCGCAACCGTTAGCCAGCATGCACCGTCCTGTGTGTTCCTGTTATGGGGAAGCCATGCACGCCAGAAAAAGGCGCTGATCGATCAGCAGCGTCATCTGGTTTTAGAGTCTCCTCATCCTTCGCCGCTGTCGGCACACCGTGGTTTTTTTGGTAATCACCAGTTTTCCCAGGCGAATCAGTTCCTGAAAGAGCAGGGGCGCACGCCTATTGAGTGGCAACTGCCGGAAAGCGCTTAACCTGATGGTCAGATACAGGTAGAATGGCGCGCAATTTTGTATGCCTGAAGATGGCAGCAAGCGTTGCCATCCTGATATCCCCTGCAGTGAGGAAGCCCCATGAGTGTCTACGCCATTAACCATCCGCTTGTTCAACATAAGCTGGGACTAATGCGCGAAGCTGATTTGAGCACCAAGAGCTTTCGCGAACTGGCGGGTGAAGTGGCCAAACTTCTGACCTACGAAGCCACCAAGGGTCTGGAGCTTGAAGAGCATGAGATTCAAGGCTGGAATGGCGAGCCGATTGCTACGCGTCGTTTGAAAGGTAAAAAAGTAACGGTCGTGCCTATCCTGCGGGCCGGTTTAGGTATGCTGGAAGGCGTCACGGATCTGATTCCTAGCGCGCGGGTCAGCGTTGTGGGGCTTTACCGCGATGAAGAGACGTTCCAGCCGGTGCCTTATTTCTCGAAATTCGCCAATGATATTGAAGAGCGCATGGCGATCGTGATTGATCCGATGCTGGCCACCGGCGGTTCGATGGTAGCAACGCTTGATATGCTGCGTGAGCGTGGCTGCGAGTCCATGAAAGTGATTGTTCTGGTGGCCGCGCCCGAAGGTATCAAACGGGTGCAGGATGCCTACCCGGATGTCGAGATCTATACCGCCTCGATCGATGACCGCCTCGATGAGAAGGGGTATATCGTGCCGGGCCTTGGTGATGCCGGCGATAAGATCTTTGGAACCCGCTAGGCACCTGATCTGATAGTGCCCCTTACGCTTCGGCGTTGGGGGCATTTTTTTGCCTTCTCTATACGAATAACAACCCTCTAGGAGTTATACGATGAATGATGCTGCCAGTCGGCCTGAATCCTGGTCAAAGGTGTTGCTGACCGGGGCGCAAATGCTGTTTGTGGCGTTTGGTGCGCTGGTACTCGTGCCGCTGCTCACGGGGCTTGACCCAAGCGTTGCGCTGTTTACGGCCGGTGCCGGTACGCTGGTGTTTCATGCGGTTACGCGAAAGGCAGTGCCGGTATTTCTGGCCTCATCTTTTGCCTTTATTGCGCCCATTCAGGGCTCCATTGCAAGCTTTGGCGTGCCGGCCACGATGGGCGGCTTGATGGCCTCGGGGCTTGTCTATGTCGCCATTTCGCAGGCGGTTCGCGTGCGTGGTACCGGCTGGCTTAACCGCTTGTTGCCCGCGGTCGTGGTAGGGCCTGTCATCATGGTGATTGGCTTGGCGCTGGCGCCTGTGGCGGTCAGCATGGCAACCGGTGAAACCAGTGATATTATCGGTTATGGTCAGGCGATATTTCTGTCCATGGCCAGCCTTCTGGTTACTTTGGTGTTGGCTGTTTTTGGACGTGGCTTGCTGCGCCTGATTCCGATTATGGGGGGGATTGTTACCGGATATGCACTTGCCCTGATCATGGGAGTGGTCGACTTTACCCCTGTGCATGAAGCCGCTTGGCTTGCGCTGCCAAGCTTTACCGCGCCAAGTTTTCACTGGGCTGCCATCCTGTTCATGATTCCTGTCGCGATCGCGCCAGCCGTTGAGCATATTGGCGATATGGTGGCGATTGGCTCGGTAACGCGTAAAAACTATCTGGAAAAACCCGGCCTACACCGTACGCTGCTAGGTGATGGCCTAGCTACCACAACCGCTGCACTGTTTGGTGGGCCGCCTAATACTACCTACTCCGAAGTGACCGGCGCAGTAACGCTTACCCGAGCCTTCAATCCTAACTACATGATCGTCGCGGCGATTATCGCCATCGTGCTGGCCTTTGTAGGCAAACTGGGGGCGCTGTTGCAAACCATTCCCGGCCCCGTCATGGGCGGTATTATGACATTACTATTTGGCTCCATCGCCGTGGTGGGTATGAATACGCTGGTGCGTGCCGGCCAGTCGCTCACGGCACCGCGTAACCTGGTCGTGGTATCACTGATTCTTGTTTTCGGAATCGGTGGGATGCAGTTTGGCGGCGGGCAGTTTACCCTGCAGGGTGTGAGTTTGGCGGCATTAGTAGGTATTGCTTTAAACTGGCTATTACCGCTTGAAAAAGAGGGTGAGTAACAACCGTTACACGATTGCACCTCAATTAATGAATGCGAATGATAACCAGAAGGAGCGTTTTATGGTAAGCGAGACAGCTACCGCGTTCCCCGTACTGGGTATTGCCGCCTGGAGCGGCACGGGGAAAACAACGCTTTTAACTCAGCTGCTGCCACGCTTGCGCCAGGTGGGATTGAACGTTGGGGTTATCAAGCATGCCCATCATGAGTTTGATGTGGATCAGCCCGGCAAAGATAGCTATGAGCTCCGCAGTGCAGGCGCTTCCCCTATGCTGGTGGCCTCAGGCAAACGCTATGCCTTGATGCAGGAAACGCCCGGCCAGTCAGAGCCTGATTTAAACGCGTTACTGGCCATGATGCACTATCATCAGCCCGACTTGGTGATTGTGGAAGGCTTTAAGGCATGGCCTATTCCCAAGCTTGCCTTATACCGTGAAGGCGTGGGGGATGCTTCTCTGCTTGAGGATGGGATGCTGCAGGCGGCAGCCCTTGAAAAGGATTCCCCCATAGCGCTTGCTCCTTATGTGGCAAGGCTTGACCTTAACGATATTGAAGCGATTACTCGCTGGGTGATTTCGTGGGTAGGCACTCAACCTGATAGTGTGGTTTTAAATGAAAAGTGACAACATGCAGCTAACCCACCTCAATACACGTGGTGAAGCTAACATGGTCGATGTTGGCAATAAACAGGAAACCCGCCGTGAAGCCGTGGCGTCCGGGCGGATCATGATGCAGCCTGAAACGCTCAAGCTGCTAAGCGATGGCAAGCTGCCCAAGGGTGATGTGATTGCCACAGCACGTATCGCAGGTATTCAGGCTGCCAAGCGTACCCATGAGCTGATTCCTCTGTGTCATGCGCTGGCGCTTTCCAAGGTGTCGGTTGAATTTGATATTGATCATGAGGCGGGCTGCGTTAAGGTGACAGCACTATGTCGTCTAAACGGGCGTACTGGCGTTGAAATGGAAGCGCTGACGGCAGTCTCCGTTGCGTGCCTGACCCTTTACGATATGTGTAAAGCCGTGGATAAGGGCATGCGAATCGAAGCAGTTCAGCTTGAAAGTAAGCAGGGCGGCATGCGAGGCGATTATCAGCGTGAGCCATCAAGGGCCGCGCCAATCGTGACAGGCGAAGGTGCTACCGGGGAAGTGACGCTGGGTGAGCGCTGCGCTTCACCTTGCGTTCGGGTCAAGTTTCTAGCGGAGTTGCGTGAACGGGTTGGAGCAAGCGACACTGTGCTGGATCTGAAGCAGGTACCCAGTCGGGATATTGCCGGTTTAAAGATGGCGTTGAGTCAACAAGACCGACGTTTTAGCGTACTTTCTGATCAGCGAACGCTTTGTGCGATCAATCAGGTAATGGCCAATGATGCCGCGCGCATTACCGATGAAGACGAAGTGGCCTTTTTTCCGCCGGTGACAGGAGGCTGAACCATGAATATCCAGGTGCGTATTCAGTCAGCGCCGTTTTCTTTGCTGGATGGCTATGAACAAACGCTGGCACAACGAACGGATATTGGCGCGGTTGTAAGCTTTACAGGGCTGGTGCGTGACTTCAATGAAACGCCTGATGTCACGGGCCTGACCCTTGAGCACTACCCAGGCATGACTGAGCGTACTTTGGAGCGTATTGGTGAAGAGGCTTGGCAGCGCTGGTCGTTACAGGCGGTATATATCGTTCATCGAGTAGGATACCTGACACCCGGTGACCCAATTGTTCGCGTACTGGTCGCCAGTGCCCATCGTCGTGAGGCGTTTGAAGCCTGTGACTTCATCATGGATTTTCTAAAAACCCAGGCACCTTTCTGGAAAAAAGAGCACTCCTCCAATGGCGAGTACTGGGTAAAAGAGCGTACAACCGATATGCAGGATGCCGCCCGCTGGGCGTAGTGCTTGCCGCCTGGCCAGTTGGCTGATTATGGTCAGGCGGTGGGCGCTTCAGCTGCCATGATCTGTAAATGCACCTCGGGCATATGCTGCATATGTTCTGTCAGCCAGTGAATTAAGCGCGGTTGAAGTGCAAAGCGTAAATCCGCCAGGGTTTCGGCCTCGATTTCTTCTAATTGATCATCCAACCACTCACTGAAGCTGTCTTCGTCCAGTGGGCTCGCGCTACTGCTATCCAGCATCAGGCGGCCGATACGCCACCAGCCTGTCTCACTGGCAGTGACGGGGAGGGCAAGGTATAAGCTGCCCCGGCGCGCTGTCGCCTTAGTATTATCTAATCCTGGGTGTGCCACCACGTTGTTCTGATTGATAATGCAGGGCGGTTGAGGATAGCGGGCTTCACAAGTTAGCCCCTGACCATCCAGCACCAGCATGTCGCCATTCACGGGCGCCAGAGGGGCATTAATGTTTAAAGCCTGGGCAATTTCCTGATGCGCCTGTTGATGACGGGCTTCGCCATGCACGGGGATAAGGTGCTTGGGCCTTACCCACTGATAAAACTTATTTAATTCTTCCTGGGCAGGGTGGCCGGTCGCATGCAGCTCAGGGTGATTGGCTTCATCAAAAATGCTCACCCCAAGCTGGGTAAGGCGTTTTTTAAGCTGCTCAATAGGGCGCTCATTGCCAGGAATAACCTTGGCAGAAAAAATAACGTTATCGCCAGGTTCCAGTTCGATAAACGGGTGCCTGCCCTGAGCAAGACGTTGAAGTGCCGCGCGTGGCTCTCCCTGGCTGCCGGTAGCAATGATGACAACTTCATCGGGGGGTAAATAGCCCAGATCGTGCGGGGGCACTAAAGCCGGTAGGTCATCCAGATAGCCAAGGCCCCGGGCAATGCTGACCATGCGTTCCATGGAACGGCCCATTAAGCTAATGCGCCGGCCGCACTGTTGGGCAGCCTGCCCAATTGCCAGTACTCGCGCCAGATTACTGGCAAAGCAGGAAACGACGACACGTCCCTCGCACTGACTCAGTGTTTTGGCAAGTGCCCGGGCAACATCACCCTCGCTGCCCGAATGACCTGGCATCGGCGCATTGGTGGAGTCGCCAACCAGCAAGTCAACCGGCGCTAACGCTTGAAAGTGGCTGGCGTTAATAGGGGCGCCAATCATTGGCTCGGGGTCCAGTTTCCAATCGCCTGTATGCAACACGCGGTACTCGCCAATCAGCATCATGAGTGCGCAGCTTTCGGGAATCGAATGGGTGAGAGGCAGGTAGCGCACAGTAAAAGGGGCGCTTTCTCTGGCTTCACCCAGCTCGATAACCTTGATGGCGGCACTGCTTAATTGATGTTCGGCAAACTTCAGGCGTAGTAAACCGGCGGCTAGTGGTGTGGCATAGATGGGGCAGTTCCACTTGGGCCAAAGCCAGGCAACTGCACCTATATGGTCTTCATGACCGTGGGTGATAAACAGCGCTTGTGGTGTGATGTTGAGGGCATCAGCTGTCTCCAGGTTGGGCACTTGAAGAGGTGAGTTGGGCAGATCCTGGCGAATCATCATGCCGCAGTCGACAGCGATCCAATGATCGTTGTATCCATACAGCGTTAGATTCATACCAATTTCACCACACCCACCCAGCGGCAGTAGGCGCAAGGGAGGTCGGCGACGGGGACGAAGTTGAACGCGTGGTGGATGCATCAGTTATGAAAAGCCTAAAAAGTAATGCCTCAACTATACGGAAGGCAGGGGCTTCGAACAATGATCACAACGTTTGATAACGATGCTTCACGAAAGCGCTTCCGGTACACTAGTCGTTCTATTTTACGACGGCGTCATCAGTCAGGTTTTTGCTGTGCCGTTGCACTATGTCAAAAGTAACTATGTCAAGAGCACCTGTCATGTCCCACTATTATCGTTTAGTCGTCTCCTGCCCAGATCAGGTGGGGATTGTTGCCCGTGTATCCAGTTTTATTGCCCAGCAGGGCGGCTCGATCACAGAAGCCAGCCAGCACTCGGACCTGCAAACGGGACGTTTTTTCATGCGTTATGAGATATTGGCGGACTCGCTCAGCATGTCAGCAGAAACGCTGCGCACCGCCTTTGAGCCTATTGCTCGGGAGTTCACCATGCAGTGGGCGCTGGTGGATACCCAACAGCGCCGTCGAGTCGTGCTGATGGTGTCTCGCGAATCTCATTGCTTAGTGGACCTGCTTTATCGCTGGCAGGCTGGGGAACTTGATTGCGACATTGTCAGTGTTATTTCCAACCATGAAGATATGCGCTCGATTGCCGAGTGGTATGGCATTCCTTATCACCATGTGCCGGTTGACCCGGCTAACAAGCAGGCATCGTTTGCTGCGGTTCAGGAACACATTGATATGGCACGCGCGGATTGCGTAGTGCTGGCCCGCTATATGCAAATCCTGCCGCCGGCGTTATGCCAGCGATACGCCGGACAGGTCATCAATATCCATCACAGCTTCTTGCCATCATTTGCCGGTGCCAAGCCCTATCACCAGGCTTTTGAGCGCGGTGTGAAACTGATCGGCGCAACCTGTCATTACGTGACCGAAGAGCTGGATGCCGGGCCGATTATTGAGCAGGATATTCACCGGGTGAGCCACTGTCATACGCCGACCGATCTGGTGCGTTTTGGTCGCGACGTGGAAAAGGCAGTGTTGGCGCGTGGGTTACGTTGGCACCTGGAAGATCGCGTGCTGATTCATGGTAACAAGACGGTGGTCTTCAGCTAGTTAGATAGCATAACCGGCTGGGGTGATTAAAACCTTGGCGGGCTTAACGCAACAGGCGGGTAGCACTTAACGTGACTACCCGCCTGTTGCATTTAATACGGCTGTGCTGGCTGGCGCGGGTCTGACGACTAGCCGAGCGCCTGGCCACTCCCGCCGCGAATAACACCCACGCCCACGCCTTCGATATCCAGCGATTGGGTGCGCAGGTCAATTTCAATCGGCGCAAAATCAGGGTTTTCGGCAATCAGCGTCACCTGATGACCCTGTCGCTTGAAGCGTTTGACGGTCACCTCATCTTCTATCCGGGCTACCACGATCTGACCATCTCGAACGCGCTCGGTACGGTGCACGGCCAACAGGTCGCCCTCCAGAATACCCACATCCTTCATGGATAATCCGCGCACACGTAGCAGGTAGTCTGCTTTGGGCGTGAAGTACTCTGCAGGCAGCGGGCAGTAGCGATCAATATGCTCAGCGGCAAGAATAGGGTTGCCTGCCGCAACTTCACCAATGACCGGTAATCCGACAGGCGGTAGTTCGCTGCTATGCAGGGTAGTAGGGGCAGGAGTTTCGCTTACTTCATGGACTTCCTGATTGGGCAGACGAATCCCTCGAGAAGTATTGCGAATAATGCGAATAACGCCTTTGCGTTCCAGCGCGCGCAAATGCTCTTCAGCAGCATTGGGTGAGCGGAACCCAAGGGCCTTGGCGATCTCAGCGCGCGTGGGCGGGTAGCCGAGCTCACCCATGGTCTTTACGATAAAATCAAAAACATTCTGTTGACGTGCTGTGAGTGGCCGCGACATACCAAACTCCATAAATGATGAAAAGACAGTCGGTATCTGCCTGCATGATTAGTATGTGTTTAAGTATACAGTATGTTCCTCTGTCCAGTATATGGATAAAAAAATCAAGTTATCAAGCTCATAGCAGTAGTTTACGTGGGTTTATTTTATCCGAATCAGCCTTTGGGGTGTTTTAAAGCCCGTTCACATATCTGTGATTGAGCACACTAGTGTTATGGCATACTATTTTGCCTTGTTTTAAACACTCGTTTCTCCGGAGGCCGTAATGGCACAATCTGATACGGTGTCACGCATTCTGGATACCGCCGAAGTGCTGTTTGCAGAGCGTGGTTTTGCCGAAACGTCGCTGCGAAACATCACTAGTAAGGCGCGAGTGAATCTGGCCGCTGTGAACTATCATTTCGGTTCTAAGAAGGCGCTTATTCAGGCGGTTTTTTCACGCTACCTAGATCCCTTTACCCAGCGTTTTCATAGCGCCCTTGATGAACTTGAAAGCCGCTATGCAGACAGCACTATTCCGCTTGAAGAATTGCTTGAAACCATGGCAAGCACGGTGCTGGCCGTGCCAGCTGAACGCAATAGCCTGAAGGTGTTTATGCGCTTGCTTGGTTTGGCCTATAGCCAGGCCCAGGGGCATTTGCGGCGGCATATTCAGGAGCAGTATGGCGATGTATTCACCCGCTTTACTGAGCTTGTGCGCAAGGCTACACCGGATTTGCCCGATGCCGAACGTTTCTGGCGGCTGCACTTCATGCTGGGTACGGTTATTTTTACCTTATCGGGCCTGGACGCCTTGCGTGACATCGCTTCCAAAGACTATCAGGAACAGGTGACTGTGCGTGATCTGGTACGACGCCTGCGGCCAGTTGTCGTTGCTGCCATGAACGCCCCTTTACCACCTGACATCAATGAGGAGCACCATGCGAACGCCCACGTTAGCTGAGTTGCCGCCCTCTCAGGATGGGTGGGTCGAGATCGACATTGAACAGCAGAAGCTACGCTGGTGGCAGGGGCGTGAAATGCTCTTTGAGTGTGATATCTCATCCGGCGAGGCAGGCGTTGGTCAGCAGGAGGGTAGCGGTCGGACTCCCCATGGCTGGCATTACGTTCGAGCATCCATTGGCGATGGCTTGCCTGAAAATGTGGTGTTCCGCGGCCGCCGCTGGACCGGCGAAGTCTTTTCCGAAGCGTTGGCCAGTGCCCATCCAGAACGTGACTGGATTCTGACGCGCATTTTATGGCTTTGTGGGCTGGAAAAAGGCGTCAATCGTGGCGGTCAGGTTGATTCCCAGCGTCGCTACATCTATTTGCACGGTACGCCGCCGGATCAACCCATGGGTAAGCCGGCTTCCCATGGCTGTATTCGTATGCGTAATCAGGATCTTCTGCATCTTTTCGAGTGTGCTTTGCCGGGCACTCCGGTATGGCTGCATGGCAGTGGAAGTTAGCCTTGGTGAACAAGGTTTTTGACACTCTGCGTTGATCGTCTAAAATCGTCGGCCCTTTTGTTGGATTCTTGATAATGACGCAACCTATTGGCCCGGTCATGCTCGACCTGGAAGGACCGCAATTGACCGCTGCTGAAAAGCGCCTCTTGCTTGAACCCGCTGTGGGCGGGGTGATCCTCTTTGCCCGCAATGTGGAAGATGCCTACCAGGTGCGCCAGCTATGCAGTGATATACGGCGAGTGCGCGGCGATCTGCTACTGGCGGTCGACCAGGAAGGTGGTCGCGTTCAGCGTATTAAAAAGGGGCTCACCCGTTTGCCGGCCATGGCGCGCATCGGTGAGCGCTTTGCGCAGGATCAGGAGGAGGGACTTACCCTGGCAACCGAAGCCGGCTGGCTGCTAGGCATGGAGATGGCTGCGTGTGGGCTGGATATTAGCTTTGCACCAGTACTTGATGTGGAAAGCGGTATCTCCAGTGTCATTGGGGATCGCAGCTTTAGCACAGACCCGCTGCACGTTGCCCGTTTAGGCGCTGCCTTCATAGATGGGTTGCACCAGGCGGGTATGGCCGGCATCGGCAAGCATTTCCCTGGTCACGGTGGTGTTGCCGCTGACTCTCATGTGGCGCTGCCGGTGGACGAGCGCTCTATGGATGAGATCAAACAGCGTGATCTGGTTCCTTTCAGTCAGCTTGCCCCCCAGCTTGATGGGATCATGCCTGCGCATGTGATTTACTCGGCGTTTGATACACGACCAGCCGGGTTTTCGCCCAGTTGGCTTGGCATGCTGCGCGAGTCGTTAGGCTTCAAAGGCTGTATTTTTTCTGATGATTTAAGCATGGCAGGCGCGCATGAAGCGGGTGGCCCTAGCGCACGTGCGACGGCCGCCTTAACGGCGGGTTGCGATATGCTCTTGGTTTGCAATGACCGAGCAGCTGCGCTTGAGGTGATCGAGGCTTGTCAGGGAATCACCAACAAGCGCCCCGCGAAACTGCGCTACGGGCGCGCCCGGCCGGATCTGGATGCGCTTACCGCGCTAGGCCGTTGGCGGCGTGCTCACGCAAGGCTAGAAGCTCTCACCGACCACGCTTGATCCTGCCTGAATCCTTTCTATTTTTGTAACACCATTACGGTGTTTGGGAGTAACCCCATGTCCAAACTGGATAAAGAATCCCTTGAGTCATTGGACTCCATGCGTCAGTTGATGGATAACGCTGACTGCCTGATTTCCCAGGAGCAGGTTGAGCGTGCCCTTGACCGTATGGCAGAAGCCATTACCAAAGATCTGGGTGACAAGTTGCCAGTTTTCTACTGCGTCATGAACGGGGGGTTGATCACTA
Organism: Vreelandella populi; assembly: GCF_003989825.1. Lineage (GTDB taxonomy): Bacteria > Pseudomonadota > Gammaproteobacteria > Pseudomonadales > Halomonadaceae > Vreelandella > Vreelandella populi. The sequence continues at coordinate 37,867 of NZ_RZHE01000004.1, read as the reverse complement.
CCGGGCATCTGTTGACCCGTTTGGGCTTTCCGCTGGAGGTGGATTACCTGCACGCCACCCGGTATCGCAACGAACTGCGCGGCGGTGAGCTGTTCTGGCGTGTGTCGCCTGAAGTCCCCATGGCCGGGCGCCATGTGGTGATTGTGGACGACATTCTCGATGAAGGGTCTACACTGGCCGCGATTCTTGCTTACTGCAAGGAAGCTCAGGCGGCCAGCGTGACGACGGCGGTGCTGGTGGACAAACAACATGACCGCAAAGCGGTGCCGGGCTTGAAGGCTGATTACTGCAGCCTGGAAGTAGCGGATCGCTATGTATTCGGGTTTGGCATGGATTACAAAGGCTACTGGCGTAATGCACCGGGTATCTTTGCGCCAAAAGGCATGTAGCGAAAGTGGGCCTAGCGAGGTGAAAAGCGTCTCGCCAGACCGGCTTCCGCAATCATGCGGGTCGATATTTCTTCGATAGAGAAACGCGTCGTATCGATAAATGGAATATGCAGGATGCGGTACAGTGCCTCAGCCTGCTCTACTTCCTGCAGGCACTGATCCATTGAGCTATAGCGGCTATTAGGGCGACGCTCGTTGCGAATGGCTGATAGCCGCCGGGCATCAATGGTTAAGCCAAACAGCTTGCGACGGTGCGGCACCAGTGCCTTGGGCAGCTTTAACGTACCGTCTTCATCAAGGTCATCTTCGGTCAACGGGTAGTTGGCAGCCCGAATACCAAACTGCAGCGCCAGATACAACGAGGTGGGCGTTTTGCCACAGCGCGATACGCCTACCAGAATGATATCGGCTTTATCATATTGATGAGTGCGGGCGCCATCGTCGTTATCCAGCGCAAAATGTACCGAGTGAATGCGGTCCATATACACATCATCACTTCCAATCGAGTGCGTTCTGCCGACGCTGTAGGATGAGCGCGTACCAAGTTCCTGTTCCAGGGGTTCAAGAAAAGTCGAAAAGATATCGACTTTGAAGCCTGGCGCCTTGCGTATCTCATCACGAATCTGCTGATCGACAATCGTGTCGATGATAATCGGCTGTTGCCCATCATGCGCGGCGGTTGATTCGATGATCTTGGCAAGCGCCTGGGCTTTTTCAAGCGTATCGATGTAAGGCTTGGTCAGCATGTTGATTTCGACACCGCTGAACTGCGCTAGAAGACTTCGGCCCAGGCTTTCAGCGGTAATGCCGGTACCATCAGAAATAAAAAAAGCTGTTCGTTTCATAACTAGACCCGCAAAAGTGAGTAGATACACTATTGTGATCTGCCCATTCGCCAAGCACAACTTAACAACTACGACGGTCCGGTCGACTACATAATCGGGCTATAAACCCCTTATGTTGTAAAAATCCTCCACTCCCTTCGCTATTAGACCAATGGCGAATATAGTGCCACGGTGCTAGGGTGACACGATCAATGATTAGCAGTTTAAGAAACTGTATCAACGTCTTAACGCGAGGGGGTTGCGTGGAAGAGTACATTCTGTGGTTCGATCAGTTGGGCATGGCGGATGTTGAGCGTGTAGGTGGCAAGAACGCTTCACTTGGTGAAATGATTTCCAACCTGTCCGACGCCGGGGTTACCGTTCCCGGTGGGTTTGCTACCACGGCGCATGCTTACCGTGAGTTCCTCTCCCATGAAGGATTAAACGAGCGCATCAATAGCACGCTGGCGCGTTTGGATGTAGACGACGTGAACGCATTGGCGGAAGCGGGCCGTAATATTCGTCAGTGGGTGATCGATACCCCGTTGCCCCCCAGCTTTGAAAGTGCACTACGCGAAGCTTACGAGCAGCTGCAGGCCAAGCACCCGCAGTTAAAAGCGGCGGTTCGCAGCTCGGCAACGGCTGAAGACCTTCCCGACGCTTCCTTTGCAGGCCAGCAGGAAACCTTTCTGAACATCAAAGGTTTCGACAATATCAAACGCGCGGTTCATGAGGTATTTGCCTCACTGTTTAATGATCGCGCTATTTCCTACCGTGTTCACCGCGGCTACGCCCACGAGAATGTTGCGCTTTCGGCTGGCGTTCAAAAAATGGTGCGCTCGGAAACCGGTGCCTCAGGCGTCATGTTTACCCTGGATACCGAATCGGGCTACCGAGATGCCGTATTTGTTACCGCATCGTGGGGCCTGGGTGAAACGGTGGTGCAGGGAGCCGTTAACCCTGATGAGTTTTATGTGCATAAATCCACCCTGGCGGCGGGGCGCCCGGCGGTGTTGCGTCGCAACTTGGGTTCCAAACTGATCAAGATGGTGTATGGCCAGGACACGAGTGCGGGTAAGTCAGTTGAAACGGTAGATGTGCCGCTCAACGAGCGTGCACGTTTCTGCATTAATGATCAGCAGGTCATGGATCTGGCCCGGCAGGCGGTCACCATCGAGCAGCACTACGAGCGGCCCATGGATATCGAGTGGGCGCTGGATGGCGATGATGGCAAGCTTTACATCGTGCAGGCGCGTCCTGAAACCGTGGTCTCCCAGCAGGAAGGCGGCAAACTTGAGCGTTTTCAGCTACGCGAGAAGGGGCGTACCCTGATTACCGGGCGGGCCATCGGTCAGCGGATTGGTCGTGGCACGGTAAAAGTGGTCATGAGCCCGGAGGAGATGGATAAGATTCATGACGGTGACATTCTGGTGACCGATATGACCGATCCTGACTGGGAACCGATCATGAAACGGGCCTCAGCGATTGTCACCAACCGCGGCGGCCGTACCTGTCACGCGGCGATTATCGCCCGTGAGCTGGGCATTCCTGCGGTAGTTGGCTGTGGTGATGCTACCCAGCAGTTGAGAGAAGGCACTGATGTCACCGTGTCTTGCGCCGAGGGCGATACCGGGCACGTGTATGAAGGGCTTCTGGATTTTGACTGTAAGGTATCAAGCGTTGACGCCATGCCCGAAATCCCGTTCAAGATCATGATGAACGTGGGCAACCCGGACCGTGCGTTTGGGTTTGCTAGCCTACCTAATGCGGGCGTTGGACTGGCGAGGCTTGAGTTCATCATCAACCGCATGATTGGCGTTCACCCCAAAGCGCTTTTAGATTACGCCACGCTACCGTCTGACTTGCAGCAGGTTATTGATCTGCGCACGGCAGGTTACACTGATCCGGTCAGCTTTTACGTCGATAAGCTGGTTGAAGGTATTTCAACGCTGGCAGCGGCATTTTATCCGCAGAAAGTTATCGTGCGGCTATCCGACTTCAAGTCCAATGAGTACGAAAACCTGATTGGCGGGAAGCTCTACGAGCCGGGTGAAGAGAACCCCATGCTGGGCTTCCGGGGCGCTTCGCGTTATATCTCGGATGCTTTCCGCCCCTGCTTTGAGCTTGAGTGTCGCGCCTTGAAATACGTACGTGAAGAGATGGGGCTCGATAACGTTGAGATCATGGTGCCGTTCGTACGTACCACAGAGGAAGCCAAGCAGGTCGTCGATCTGCTCGCGGAAAACGGCTTGAAGCGCGGCGATAGTGGGCTGAGAGTGATCATGATGTGCGAGCTGCCAGCCAACGCGCTACTGGCTGACGAGTTCCTTGAGCACTTCGACGGCTTTTCGATCGGCTCCAACGACCTGACCCAGCTAACCCTGGGGCTCGATCGTGATTCAGGCATTGTGGCGCATCTGTTTGATGAGCGTAATGCTGCGGTGAAAAAGCTGCTGGCGATGGCCATTCAGGCCTGTAAAGCGCAAGGCAAGTACGTGGGCATTTGCGGACAAGGCCCCTCCGATCACCCTGAGCTGGCTAAATGGTTGATGGAGCAGGGAATAGATTCTGTATCCCTGAATCCGGATGCGGTGCTCGAAACCTGGTTCATGCTCGCAGGCGAAACCATTAGCTAGCGCTAATAATTGATTGGTAATTTCGTGCCCGGCCATTGTGCCGGGCACTGGCGTTTTATAGGCTACGCTGTTGTGGCTACGGCCTTGATGTTTCTATCACACAAGAGGATGTTGTGATGTCCCCAGTAAAGGCAAGTTTGACGCTGTCAGGATTGCTGTTGGTGCCGTTTTATAGTTTTGGGTTCAGCTATGAAGCGCCTTCCATAACGCCGGAAGTTGGCTCGGGTTACGAAGAAAAGCCCGGTTGGGCAACCGAATCGTTTGCCGTTGCAGCGGCTAACCCGCTGGCGACTGATGCGGGTTATCAGGTGCTTAAAGCAGGTGGTAATGCCGTTGATGCGGCGATTGCCGTGCAAATGGTACTGACCCTGGTGGAGCCGCAGTCCAGCGGTATCGGTGGCGGCGCCTTTTTAATGCATTACGACGGGAAAGATGTGCAGGCTTATGATGGCCGTGAAACGGCACCTGCGGCAGCAACGGGCGAGCTATTTATGGAAAATGGCGAGCCGTTACCGTTTATGGATGCCGTCGCCAGCGGGCTTTCAGTCGGTGTGCCGGGTACTGTGCGTATGCTCGAGCAGGCGCATCGGGAGCATGGTCAATTAGCCTGGGCGGAGTTATTTGTACCGGCGATTACGCTTGCCGAGGAAGGTTTTGCAATAAGCCAACGTCTGCACACCAGTATCGCCAGTGACGAAGCGCTAGCCAATGATCCGCTAGCGGGGCAGTTCTACTATAATGAAAATGGCGAGCCGCTGGCGGTGGGCGATACGCTTAAGAACCCGGCGCTGGCTGAAGTATTGCGCCGTATTGCAGAGCAGGGTAGTACGGCCTTTTATGAGGGTGCGCTGGCCGAGGATCTGGTCAGCCGAGTGCAAAGCCATGCGGTACGCCCAGGCAGCATGACCATTGAAGATGTAACGGGTTATCAAGCCGTTGAACGAGAGCCAATGTGCACGCCATGGCAGCAGTGGGAAGTATGTGGTTTTCCGCCGCCGTCATCAGGGCATATCACCGTAATGCAGATACTTGGCATGCTGGATCAGCAGCCTCTGCTGGAAGCGCCGCTGGATAACGGTGTATCAAGCAGTGGCTGGCTGCATCAGTTCCTTGAAGCCTCACGCTTGGCCTTTGCTGATCGTGGGCGCTATATTGGCGATCCGGATTTTGTAGACGCACCGGGTGGTGACTGGTCGCTGATGCTGGCGCCAGATTATCTGGCCACGCGCAGCGAGCTGATCAGCGACACCAGCCTTGGCGATAGCGCGGAGCCGGGTAATCCAGGCGAACTGAATGTTACCTGGGCATCGCAACCGGACCAGCCCGAGTACGGTACCAGCCATATCAGCATTATTGATGGTGACGGGAACGCGATTGCCATGACGACCTCGATTGAACAGGCGTTTGGTTCACGCATCATGGCTGATGGTGGGACAGGCTTACCGGGTGGGTATCAGCTCAATAACGAGCTGACCGATTTCTCCTTTACCCCTGAGATTGATGGTGAGCCCATTGCCAATCGTGTGGAACCGGGCAAACGCCCTCGTTCCAGCATGAGCCCCACGCTGGTCTTTGATCGGGAGAGTGGCAACCTGGTGGCAAGCCTAGGCTCCCCCGGCGGTGCTGCGATTATTCACTATACGGCACGTACCCTGATCGCCATGCGGGATTGGGGAATGAGCGCTCAGGAAGCACTTAACCTGCCCCATGCCATTACCACAGGCGGTGATGTTTATCTGGAAGAAGGACGCTTTCCTGAGGCCACCAAGCAAGCCCTGGAGAATTATGGCCATACGGTTAGCGAGCGTGAGCTGACAAGCGGTCTTCAGGCTATCCGCAAGTTGGAAGACGGTACACTGTTTGGTGGGGCTGACCCGCGTCGCGAAGGCGTGGTAATGGGCGACTAAGCCGTCTCCGAAAAGCCTCCACGATTTGGCTGATGATATGACAAGCGCTGTATCAAGTTACTTGATACAGCGCTTTGCTTTTTGCATGGTACTTACTGGCGCAGCCAGTTACGCAGCTTAACCAGCAGCAGCTCCCCGTCGCTTAACGTATGCCGCTCTTCAATAAGTTCACGAAGGCGATCAGGATAGTCCGTGATAATTGCATCTACCCCCAGGTCAATCAGGGTCGACATGCGCGCCCGATCATTAACCGTCCAGGCATGTACCTCATAACCATAAAGCGCGGCTAGGCGAATCTCCTCTTCACTAATACGATTATGGCGCAGCCCCAATGCGTCAAATCCCCGGCGATCCAACGTGCCGGGTAAAATAAGCTGGGCAAGTAACGTCACTCGAAGCTCAGGTGCGTGGGTCTTGATGTAGCTGACCAGCGCAGGCGACATGGTCGCGACCCGCATATCCATTAGCGCATTGGGAAAGCCACACTGCCCATGGGCCACTATGGCATCCGTACTAGCAGCCCAGCAGGCGTAGCGGATATCCGTCTCTTTATGTAGCTGGTCAATAACGGCGTCAGCCAGTGTCTGCTCTGCTCCCGGTGATGCTTTCATATCGATCATCAGTCCGGCATGGCCGCGCACACGCGTTAATACCTCATCCAGGCCTGCAATTGGTTCGCCCTGAAAAGCATCGCCAAACCAACTGCCTATATCGTACTGGGCGAGTTCTTCCCGCGTCAGGTCATCGAACTCCCGGTTATCCCCGGTCAGCCTGGCAAGCGTGCGGTCATGGTAGATCATCACTTGATTATCCGCAGTCAAGCGAACGTCAAGCTCCACGTAGTCAGCCTTGTCCAACAGGGCCTGCTCCACAGCGGAAAGGGTATTTTCCGGGGCAACCATCGAGCTGCCGCGGTGGGCAATCACCTGGACGTTATCACGCAGCTCGAAGCTATTCAGAATCCACCAGGCTTGCAGTGCGGCAAATAGCAGTACGCTAAGCTCAACAGCCCAGGCAAACCTACCGGATGTTACCGTTGCCGATGGAGGCGCTGGGCGCATTTCCTGATGAGCCAACTGAAGATACAGGCAGGCTGACAGTAGCGCATTCGCCACAATACCGATAAACGTAATAGCCAGTGTTAACAGCAGATAACTGGTCAGGTAGGCGAACATGGCGGGGATCAGCAGGGCATTATGCTCCGGCAGCCACCGAAGCAGGGGGGTAACCAGACTATCAAACGTAAGCGTAGCGATAATTGGCAGGGAGATAACCAGCAGCAACACAATTAGCACGGCCGCGCCGATAGAGCGATGCCAGCCCCGTGTTAAGTGAACGCTACGCTTTAAAGCGCGAATCGGGCTGCAGTTTTCAAGGGCCACCAGAGGCAGGGCTAATAGCCAGCGCAGATAAAGCTTTGCGGCAAGGGCCATCCAGGCGAGTGCCAGCGGCAAGGCGCAGGCAATAAAGTACCAAAGCACTGGTGGTTTGACACGCTGCAGGTAGTAGAGGTCCATGCCGCCTAGCCACATACCGTAAAGCCAGGCCAAGGCGACCATGAAAGGTGCCAGCAGCAGCAGGTGTGTTCCTACCTGCAGGATGACCAGTCCGGCCAGTGCCGGAAGGCGGCGAACGCTTAGCCAGAGCGCCTCAAAGGCAAGCCGATAGTGGTTGCTTTTGGGCCGTACGGCGACCAGCAGCATGCCGGCCTGCTGCCAGTAGATAATCAGAAATGTGAAGCCTAGAACCACCAGCATGCCAATAAGCCCGAGCGGGCTGAAAAGCAAGCTGATCAGTTCATCATTGGTAACGACTGTCCGCCTAAGCTGAGCAAGCAGGCCTCGCGTCGCCCACCCAATCAAGGGCAGTAAAAGAGCGGAGGCAAGCAGGGTAAAGAACAAGTGGTAGGCAATCAAAGGGCGTAGATGATCGCGAAGTGTTCTAAGTAAGGCAGAGCCAAGCTGGGTCAATGGCTGCATTGTCTTTTAAATCATGAGGATGAATTAACAGCGTGGCAGTATCTAAGGGTCTTCGCAAGTCGTGCCATTGGGACAGCAATAAAAACGCCCCACGACTTTAAAAGTGTGGGGCGTTCGGTCATCGACTCAGAAGTAATGAACGTTCATCTCTTCTGCGATGGTGCGAGCATCGGCGATGGGGTGGTTACGCTTCTTGAGCAACCGGAATCACGTTTGAGGCAATCTTCTGATACTCCTCAATTTCGTGGAAGTTCATGTAACGATAGATCTCTCCCGCCATGGCGTCAAATTCACTCATGTAACGCTGATACTCTTCAACGCTTGGCAGGCGACCTTCAACCGCAGCAACGGCGGCTAGTTCCGCTGAGGCGAGGTACACGTTGGCACCATCACCCAGGCGGTTCGGGAAGTTACGTGTAGACGTAGACACAACGGTGCTTTTTGCTGCAACGCGCGCCTGGTTACCCATACACAGCGAACATCCCGGCATTTCCATGCGCGCACCTGCACGGCCATAAATGCCGTAGTAACCCTCTTCGGTCAGCTGGTGCTGATCCATCTTGGTCGGCGGTGCCAGCCACAGGCGAGTTTTCAGGCTGCCTGCAGGCTGCTTTTCAAGAAGTTTACCCGCTGCACGGAAGTGACCAATGTTGGTCATGCACGAGCCGATAAACACTTCATCAATTTTCTCGCCCGCTACCTCAGACAGTAAACGAGCGTCGTCTGGATCGTTAGGCGCGCAAAGTACAGGCTCTTTGATCTCTGACAGATCGATTTCGATGACTTCAGCGTACTCGGCATCCGCATCGGCACGCATCAGGCTCGGGTTGGCAAGCCATGCTTCCATGCCTTCGATACGACGGCTGATCGTGCGCTCATCGCCGTAGCCGTTGGCAATCATCCACTTCAGCAGCGTGATGTTGGACTTCAGGTACTCCGTCACACTTTCATCAGATAGTGTAATGGTGCAGCCTGCGGCAGAGCGCTCGGCTGAGGCATCGGAAAGCTCAAATGCTTGCTCGACGGTCAGATCTTCAAGACCTTCAATTTCCAGTACCCGGCCGGAGAAAGCATTCTTCTTGTTGGCCTTATCAACAGTCAGAAGGCCCTGCTTGATACCGTAAAGCGGAATGGCGTGAACCAGGTCGCGCAGGGTAACACCGGGCTGGCGCTTGCCTTTAAAGCGAACCAGTACGGATTCTGGCATATCCAGTGGCATAACGCCGGTAGCTGCTGCGAAAGCAACCAGGCCAGAGCCTGCAGGGAATGAGATGCCCAGCGGGAAGCGGGTGTGTGAATCGCCACCGGTACCTACGGTATCAGGCAGCAGCATACGGTTCAGCCAGCTGTGGATGATACCGTCGCCAGGACGCAGCGATACGCCGCCACGGTTCATGATGAAGTCAGGCAGCGTGTGGTGGGTGTCCACGTCAACAGGCTTCGGATAAGCGGCGGTGTGGCAGAATGACTGCATGACCAGATCCGCCTGGAAGCCCAGGCAGGCCAGATCTTTCAGCTCATCACGGGTCATCGGGCCGGTGGTGTCCTGGGAACCAACGGTAGTCATCTTGGGCTCGCAGTACATGCCCGGACGAACGCCATCCATGCCGCAGGCCTTGCCGACCATCTTCTGTGCCAGGGTAAAGCCTTTGCCCGTATCTTTGGGCTGGTCAGGAAGACGGAACACGTCAGAAGGTTCAAGGCCCAGAGATTCGCGCGCCTTGCCGGTCAAACCACGGCCAATGATCAGGGGAATACGGCCGCCAGCACGTACTTCATCCAGAATCAGCTGGGTCTTGAGTTCGAACGTTGTTAGCACTTCGTCAGTGCCGTGCTTGCACACCTTGCCTTCATAGGGATAGACGTCGATAACATCGCCCATTTCCAGCTTGGAAACGTCCATCTCAACAGGCAGGGCGCCGGAGTCTTCCATGGTGTTGAAGAAGATAGGGGCAATCTTGCTACCAAAGCAGAAACCACCCGCACGCTTGTTGGGTACAAACGGCATATCGTCGCCAAAGAACCACAGCACCGAGTTGGTGGCTGATTTGCGCGAAGAGCCGGTGCCTACCACGTCGCCTACGTAGGCAACCGGGAAACCCTTGGCTTTAACTTCTTCGACCTGCTTGAGGGGGCCGGTGGTGCCCGGTACTTCAGGCAAAATCCCGTCACGCTCGTTTTTAAGCATCGCGTTGGCATGCAGCGGGATGTCCGGACGCGACCAGGCATCAGGTGCCGGGGAGAGATCATCCGTGTTAGTTTCCCCTGGTACCTTGAAAACGGTCAGGGTGATTTTTTCTTCCAAGGCTGGTTTGGAGAGGAACCACTCCGCTTCAGCCCAGGATTGAATAACATCTTTGGCAACGTTGTTACCGTTCTTGGCGCGCTCTTCAACATCGTGAAAAGCGTCAAACATCAGCAAAGTGTGCTTGAGCTGCTCGCCGGCTTCACGGGCAAGTTCCTCATTATCCAGAAGCTCTACCATGGAAACGATGTTATAGCCGCCCTGCATGGTGCCCAAAAGCTTGACCGCATGAATCTTGTCGATAAGCGGTGAAGTGGCTTCGCCTTTAGCGATGGCGGTAAGAAAGCCTGCTTTAACGTAAGCGGCTTCATCAACACCCGGCGGAACCCGGTTGGTAATTAGATCAAGAATGAACTCTTCTTCACCGGCCGGTGGGTTTTTTAGCAGCTCAATCAAGGCGGCAACTTGCTCGGCGGTTAAAGGCTTGGCTGGTACGCCTTCAGCGGCGCGTTCCTCGACATGTTGGCGATATGCTTCAAGCACGTTGGGGCCCTCTCATCTGCTTTATGGTGGCGAACACACAGTTTCAAGGTGTTGGAGCGTGCGCTCGACCACATGACATACGCTTGACAAACAGCGTCTGGTTGGATGGCACGGATTCTACGGGAAACTGTCGACAATGTTAAGAAGAAGGCATCAGCCCAAACTTGTACTTTGTGTTGAGGAGGGAGAAGGCGCAGCTAAGAGAGCGACTTTTTACTGATTTTCCTAACGATTTAACTAAATGTTGTAAGGGCAGACATCCAGCACTTACAGGACTATGGGTGTTATAGACATTACATCGGGTTACCATAGATTGAGGTCTATAGCGTTAACTTTAGAAAAATACATGGCTTCATTACAAGCGCGGTTTATTTTCCCCTATTAGCGCTGCACTATGTAAACACAGGTAACATGAGATGTAGCCGATGGATCATGTGTCTTGGTTGATCGGTATAGCCAAAAAGGATAGGTAGAGCGCCAGAGGCGTTTAGATATGTACAATAGTGGGATAAGCGCTCGGAAGAATGTTATGTCAATACCTTTAACTGAACTGAAAACGGCGGGTCATGGGCTTAAGGCTGATGATCTACTGCCAGAAAGTTTAAACGCGTTTCTGGCCTGCGAAACGCCAGAGAGTTGGCTTCGTTGGGCAATGGATAATCCTGAAATTTTGTTGATTGACCATGCGCAGTGTGAAAAGAAGGCCGCATCAACGGCCATGAGCCTGCTTTACCGTTATGTAGACCAGCCGCTTTTGCTCAGCAAGATGTCACAGCTTGCGCGAGAAGAGCTGCTCCACTTCGAGCAGGTAGTCGGGCTGATGGAAAAACGGGGCGTTGCCTACCGCCACTTGACGGCCTCGCGCTATGCCGAAGGATTGCGGCGTCACTTGCGCAGCAATGATCCTGAGCGCTTGATTGACGTACTTATCATTGGTGGCTTGATTGAAGCCCGCAGCTGCGAGCGCTTTGCGCGATTGATCCCTTATCTGGATGAGGAGCTTGCCAAGTTTTATCGCACGTTGGTGAAGTCTGAAGGGCGTCATTTTGAAGACTATCTACTGCTTGCGCGCCAGCAAACCAGCGAGTCAATCGATGAAAGAATCGCTTTTTTTGTGGCCCGTGAAGCAGAGCTGATAACCTCACCCGATACGGCTTTTCGTTTTCATAGCGGTGTACCTGCTTAACATGCCGCTAGCCTAGGCAGGATATGTATCATGCGCGATGCTCGTGAGTCTGATCAGCTAATCCTCTTTGGCCATTTTTCCCTCTCCCAGGGCGATGATGTGCTGACCCACTTTAGCTATGACAAGGTCAAAGCGCTGCTGGTGTACTTGCTACTTCATCGCCAGCCGGTTAATCGCGCGGCATTAGCCGAGCTGCTGTGGCCTGATCAGGGTCTCTCATCAGGTAGAACCAACCTGCGTCATGCGTTGCACTGTCTACGTCATTCCCTGGGCGGCAGTGCCGATCAGGTGCTCAATGTGTCGCGCCAGACGATCGCCTTTCAGCTGCCGTCTACCTGGCGGGTTGATCTGCACGAACTGCAGCAGCTGCTCGAAGGGCCAAGAGATCTCACCACTCTTGAGGCGGTATTGGCCTGCTATCAAGGGGATCTGGTTGAAGAGCTTCAGTTAACTAGCTGCAGCGAGTTCCAGCGCTGGCTGGTACAGGTGCGTAACGAATGGCGCCAGCGTGTGATTCGTTTTGCCGAGCAGGTGCTGGAGGCTCACGATGATGCGCCTGATGCGATGCTGGAGGGGCTGGTAAGCCGTTTCTCAGGCTACGCGCCTTTTCACGAGCGGCTGGTGCGCCAGCTTGCCGAGCAAAATCAGATAGCGGCAGCACACGAGCAGTACAACGGTTATTTGCAGCTGTTGGCGCTTTCAGGGCAGCAGCCTGAACCCAGTTTTTTACAACTGGCCAGCTACTGGTCCGATGGTTCTCACGACCCGCGTGCGATGAGCCCCCAAGGGGCGTTTTCACGAGTGCTGGCCGCCGACAGCAAGCCACTGCGCGATGAAGAGATTGAGCTTCGCCAGCTGTCTGTCATGGCGATTAGGCTACGCCTCAAGGGCGACTGGCAGGAGCGGGCCGCTACGCGTCACTGCCTGTCGCTGCAACTTGAACTGCTGCGGTGGTTGGAGCAGCAGTGTCATCACCTGGGCGGGTTTTGGCTACCAGGCGCCACGGGCGGGCTAGGGCTTGCCTGCTTTGGTACCCATGGACCTGCTCACCAGCTTGCAGAGCTTGTTGCCCTTTACGAGCACTGCCAGCAGGCGCTACCCCAGGAGTCGGCGCGCCACTGGGAAGGTGAGGGCGAGCCTCCCATTTTTGAACTGGCGGCCGGTTTGAACAGTGGCCGTGTGGTATATCTGGCAGAGCGCCAGTTGGCAGACCCGCTTGGCCAAGTCACCCAGGTAGCGCTAGAGCTGATGAGTGCGGCAGAAGGCAGTGAGCTGGTAATTTCTCAGGAAGCTAGCCAGCACATGCCGCCTGCACTCGACCTGCAGCCGCGCCTAGTATCTCGGCTGGTGGCTAGTGATGGGCGCGTGCGCCTGCGCGCACTGGTGCTAGGTCAGAATGAAGGCGGCCGAGATGCGTTGCCACCCAGTTTGGTGGGTCGCGAAACCTCATTGCGTACATTACGTGATGCGCTGGCCCGCGCGGGTATCGGGCTTCGCCAGAGCGTGCTGGTACGGGGCGCGTCGGGAATGGGCAAGTCGGCGCTGATGGTTGGGTTTCGTCAGCTTGAGCTGAGCCGTGACGCCGTCATTTGCTGGCAGCCGACCACGCGCTTATCCGTGCTTGAGCCTTATGGTATTGCGCGTAATTTAGTGGCCTGGTACCTCGATGCGCCGCCTACGCTTGATAGCCTGCATACCCTGCAGGCCAAGCTTGAGCAAAAACCATTGGAGCAGGGGCGCCAGCATCTGCTGGAAGAAGCGCTCGGCGTTCGCGATGTCCAGGAAATCACCCAGCTTGCCCAGAATGGTGAAGCCGTTGAACTGGTCGTTCAACTGCTGCATCGGTTAATCGATCATCAAACCAAAGAGCGTACGCTGGCGCTGATGATCGACGATCTACAGTGGATTGACGAGCCCTCCTTCAAGGTACTGTCCGGACTTCAGGCGCGCTTGCCTATCAATACTGCCTTTATGCTGATTGCCAGCCACCATGGCCGTGAAGCGCTGCCCGTAAAGCTCCATTGGGACCAACAAATAAACTTAGGCAGGCTGGACGTTCAGCAGTCATCGCGCCTGCTTTCCCAGCTATCGCGCCGCTATCGTATCCATTTGAGCCCTAGGCTGCGCAATCAGATTATCGAGCGCTGCGATGGTGTCCCCCTGTATATGCAGGAGATCTGTCGGCGCCTGGATATGGACCGCCGTGAAGGGCGTAGCGTTCAGTTCAATGAACTGCCCAAAGGGCTGCTTGGTTTGTTGGCCAGCCGTATCGATCAGTTGGAAGCTGACCGGGTAATCGCCCATGTGGCGGCCGTGCTGGGCAAGCGCTTTCGGCTGGATTTTCTACTCGAATGTAGCGGTTGGGAACCTGTCGGGCTGGCACAGGCTATCGAGCATATGCGTCAGCTGGAAATTATTGAACCCGTCAACAAGGAGGCTGGTGAACAGGAATATCAGTTTATTCACCAGCTTCTTCAGGAAGCGGCTTATCTTTCCTGCCCGCGGGATGTTCGCGTCAAACTCCACCAGCAGGTGGTAACGCTGATCGAAGAGCGTTTCCCCGTGTGGATCAGCCGCCACCCTGGCGATTTTGCCATGCATCTGCGCAGAAGCGGTCACTATGCACGCGGTGCGCGTTATTTCGAACTGTCGGCGCGTGAGGCGCTCAAGGTAAGCGCTAACCGAACCGCGCTACGTATGGCGGATGCCGGACTTGCCAGCCTACGCCACGTTGAGCACGAAATAGAGCGCGAAGTTAGTCTACTCACAGTGCGCGGCCAGGCCGCCTTCGCCCTTGAAGGACACGGCTCACCCACAGCCCATGAAAGCTTTGTACGCGCTCGGGAGCTCTTGCGTGAGTCGGGTAGCGATAAACTGGACGACCCAGAAGAGCTGGAACAGGTGTTTCTGGTCAAGTGGGGGCTATGGGTAGGGCGCAGCCAGCGCTATGCCCATGCCGATGCCTTTGCATTGGCCTCGACCCTTGCCGATATTGCCGAGCGTCTGGAAGATCCTCGCTATCAGCGGCTGGCTGATTATGCCCGCGCCCAGTGTGAATACTGGGCAGGACGTATTCAGCAGGCCCACGATCACCTGGATGAAATTGACCCGCTGAACGCACAGATGATGATCGAGTGGCTGCCGTTTTCGGATCACCCCCAGGTAACGGCCGCCTGTTTCCAAGGGTGGGCGCTGTGTTTGCGGGGCGACTACCAGCGCGCAGAGCGCCAGGTATCGGCAGCGCTACGCCTTGCTGAAAAAATCGGCCACCCAGGTACCTTGGCAATGGCGTTTATGTTTGCCGCGGCGCTTTATCGTCAACTGGGCCATGTCCATCTGGCGGCGCGGCAGGCCGAACGGGCAATCGCCATCAGTGGCACCCCTGATTTGCAGCTTTGGCAGGTATCTGCTCAAGGGGTAATAGGCTGGCAACGCGCCTTGGCAGGGGACCCCAATGGGCTTGTTCAGATACGCGAAAGCCTGGAACAAATGGCCGAGTTAAAAGGGCGCGATCGCTATCAGCGGCCTTCACTATGGTATGTCGATGCCTGTATGGCGCTTGGGGAACTGGAGGCAGCGGAAGATTATCTCGATCAGTACCTGATTATTGCCCGGGAAAGGACCACGCTCTTCTTGCCTGAGCTGGCAACGCTACTGGCCAAGGTCCGCCATCAGCTTGATCATCCGGCCAGTGAGGTTAGGGCGCTTGCAAAGATGGCGATCGACCAGGCGCGCGAGCATGGCAACCGTCATCATGAACTGGCGGCGTTGGAGCTTTGGCTTACCCATATTGAGCCGGGCGACCTTCAGGCAAAGGATGCGTTTCGGCATTTGCTGAGTGACGTCAGTCATAGCGATGCGCCGGTATTGGTGCGTTGGGTGAGCCTGCTGGACCGTCGCCTGGCCCAGCCGGTTGGAGTTGATAGTTAGTGTTGCCACCGTACTAGCTTGTTTCCGCTTCAAGATAGCTTAGCGTGGCGAGCGCCTGATCACGGTGCTCGCCACAAACGCTCATATCAAAGTGAAAATTGCCGCAAACCGTGGGCCTTCTTGAGTCACCAAAAAGCCTGCACAGGTTGTGCTCATCCAACTGAATGCAGCGAACCCCGGCGGGCTTGCCGTTCGGCATCCCGGGGATCGCGGAGCTGATGGATGGCGCGATGCAGCAGGCTCCGCAACCCGCCCGGCAGCCTGCCTCTTGTTTGATGATGATCGTGGGCTCACTCATGGCGAAGCTTCTGCAAACGCTCCTTTGTTGATACCTTCAAATGCCTGCACGCGAGTTGCTTGGCCGCTTTCATTGGTGATGCTGTGGGCAAGCCATAGTGCGATATTTTCAACCGTAGTGGGGCTTGGCAATACGGCGCAACGGCTGGTCGGCAGGCTAATCATGAAGTCGCCCTGAGCGGCTTGGTAGCGACAGGTAAGCACTTCGTTACCTTGAGCGGCAATATCTGCCTGCTCAAGCAGGTAGCGATTATCCAGCCAGCTTGCCCAGCGCTTTTCCAGCGCCAGTTGACGCTCGCCAGACTGCCAGATCGCTAGACGCGAGCGGTGCCCATGAGCGATACGCTGACAGTTGCCTAGGTGACGCTTCAAGCCGTGAGTATAGCCATAGGCCGCGCCCTCAATGACTTCATCGCTTAAAGTAAGCGTCACGCAGTCGACGTTGGCAGGCCGCTGTTCAGTCAACTCGGCGCTTAAGTGCTCGGCTACTTGTTCAAGCGTGATGGCCTTCCAGGGAAGCAGACTGAAGGCTTCGGCTGGACCGCGCACTTCCATGGAATAAGGCGACGTTGTACGAACGCACAGACCCTCGGCGCATTCAGTAACGTTAATGCCCGGTGCCTGAGTGGGTACTAAAAGCGTATGATCAAGGCCACTATCCAGGGTGCTTTTGATCCATGGCTTAACTTCGCCAAAATCGAACAGCATGCCGTCTTCACCCAGCTCGCCTTCTAAAAGTGCGTCAACCTGCCAGCTACAGCCAACCAGGCCGCGTTCTGCACACCATAAAGAAACGTCGATATGGGTTAACTGATTTACAAATAAAGCCATTAGTTAAACCCTGCGATTTTATGCATTTGAAGAGAAAGGCGCCATTGCGGATTGGCCATGCAGTAGTCGGTTGCCTGGACAATCGTATCGGTTTGCAGCGCCAGTGGGCTCACATCCATGGGCTGTAAAAAGAAGTGGTCGAACGCAAGGTCAGAAAACTGCTCAGGGGGCGCATCTACCTGCGGATACACAAGCTTTAGCTCATTGCCACGAGTGATCGCCAAGGGATTGCTACCTTTTGGGCTAACGCATAGCCAATCAATGCCCGGTGGGGGGAGTAGGGTGCCGTTTGTCTCCACTGCCACTTCATAGCCAAGGCTATGCAGCTTGACGATCAAAGGACTATCCAACTGCAGCAGCGGCTCTCCGCCGGTAAACACAACGTAAGGCACGGCTTTTTCGGCGCCTTGTGGCCAAAGCGCATGAATGTGATCGGCGAGTTCCTCTGCGCTAGCAAAGCGGCCACCATTGATCCCATCGGTGCCGATAAAATCGGTATCGCAGAAAGTGCATTTTGCCAGGGCACGGTCTGCTTCACGTCCTGACCACAGGTTGCAGCCACTAAAGCGGCAAAAAACACTGGCGCGTCCGGCTTGGGCACCTTCGCCCTGTAGCGTGTAAAACGCTTCTTTAACATGATACATCAGCAGTCTGCCTGGCCGGTGTGAGAAGCATAAGCGAGCGGGTCGACGGTATTATTGGTGGCAAAGGCATCCAGACGCTCACGGCAACTGCCGCACGTGCCACAGGCAAGCTCACGCCCTTCATAGCAGGTCCAGGTGTGCTGGTAATCAAGTCCCATTGACAGACCGTCGCGCAGAATCTCCGCTTTGGTGGCTTTCAGATAGGGTGCATGCAACGTTACAGGTTCGAAATTGGCGATGCCTGCGACCTGGTTCATGGCCTCGACAAACTCGGGCCGGCAGTCAGGATAAAGCACGTGGTCACCGCCGTGGGCACCATAATCCACCCGGCCAGCACCGATATTGACGGCCTTGGCAATTGCCAGCGACAGCAGGATCATATTGCGATTTGGCACAACGGTCGAACGCAAATTATCATCTGCGTAGTCGCCGTTAGGCATGGCTTTATCAGAGTTGGTGAGCGCTGAGTTATCAATCAAGCCGTGAATGGCACGGATATCGACGACCTGATGAGGGATCGCCAGCTGCTGACAAACCTGCGTGGCGACATCTAGTTCGCGAGCATGGCGCTGGCCGTAATTGAAGGATAGGGCGTGAACGTTCAAGCCTTCACGAATGGCACGGTGAAGAACCGTGTAGGAATCCATGCCACCTGAGTAGATGACAACCGTTGTCGGTGATACGGGAGAGGTAGAAGAAGTGTTAGACATACTCGATACTCTTTAATCGGAGAATTTTTTGTGCGCGAATGCTGCACAAAATGCCGGGGTCCGGTCCGGGAGGGCGAAAGTTTACGCAATGAGAACGCATCTGACCAGCCGTAGTCTTATGGGTTGCTACTTCTCGTTTGATATTTAGCTGGTGCTACATGCTAAGCTCATAGTTTTGAGCGCTTAGAGGGAACCATGGCCATCATAGAACACAGTGAAATCGTCAATGCGCCGCCTGAGCGCGTGTTTGAGTTGTTGCGTCGAGTAGAGGATTTTGCCGATTACTCGGATCTAATACGCTCTATTGATTCGTTGGGTAACGATCATTATCGCTGGAACGTGCGCGCCGTGGGGATGGACTGGGCGTTTGAGGTAGCAGTAACCGAAATTCAGCCGCCCCATGTGCTCGCCTGGGAATCACTGGATGGCGTCAAAAACCAGGGACGGTATGAATTGCGCGAAGTCCCGGAGGGTACCGAAGTCTCACTGACCCTCAGCTATGAAATCCGTAATCGGTTAATGGAAAAAGCTGTCAATAAAGCCGCCAGGCCGCTAGTGGGTAAAGTCAGCCGACAGATTCTTGAGCGTGTTGAGGCGCGCCTGAATGGGTAACCATTCACTTCGCTTTTGGAAGTGGACGGGAAGCATTGCTTGTATCGCATTGCTGATCTTTTTATGGCAATGGTATTCCCCGGATTTGATGGCTATCAAGCATCGGGTATCGCAGTTCACCTATCATCCGGCGGTTATAGCTGGGGTCGTCGTGTTGACGGCACTTACCGTGACGGTTGGTTTGCCCGGTAGTATCGGGTTATGGCTAATAGCCCCCTTTTACCCGCCGCTGATGGCCACTCTCCTGTTAACGCTTGGCAGTGTGGCCGGTGCGTTCGGAGGGTATCAGCTGGCAGCGCATACCGGTACAAGATGGAAGCCGAAAGGCTTAACCCTTCGCGTCACGCAAACGCTTCAAGCGAGAAGTGACCTGTTAACTCAGTGTGCATTTCGTGTCTTGCCAGGCTTTCCCCATGCGGTGATTAACTTTGCAGCGGGGTTGAGTCGCATATCTCTGTCGATATTTTTATTGGCGGCGGCGTTGGGACTATCAGTAAAATGGGGTGTTTATAGCAGTGCGATATACGGAGCGCTTGAAGCCATTGAAGAGGAGGATGCTCTGCAATTTGAGGTCCTATTGCCGCTCGTGGCGCTCACCCTACTTTTGCTTGTGGGGGCTTGGTTCAAGCGCCGTTCTGAAGCGGCGCCCAAAAAAAGCTAAAACAAAGAGAGCTTAATTATCTTGGTGCATGGCTACATCCAGATGGTCAACCAGCTCCGCCCAGTCAGCGTCATCTTCAATTGCTTCGCGCAGGAATTCAGCTTGGCCTTCATTCCAGCAGGGGGCCTCTGCAAGTTCCATATCTGCTGGCAGGGGACGATGATGCTTGATGAACTGCTCAATCGAATCTGAATCGGATGAAAGGCCCAGCTGTTCAAATAGATCACTGAAAAAATGTACTGGCTTTTCCATAAAAATACGCTCCATCAATTGGTTACCATTGTTAACCATAGCGTAGATTATAGATTTCGCCAAAGCGTCTAGCGTTCACCCACCAGTGCTGTTAGAAAACGCTGCCGCTGTATGTCCAGTCCAACCGGTTGGGCTAGAAGATGCACCAGCTTGGTGTAAGTGGCCTCCGGCGTCATGGCATCGCCTGAAAGAACTCCGGTATCGGCTAACCCTTGCCCAGCCGCATAGGCGCCCATGTGTATACTGCCCTCTGGGCAGAGAGTTATGGCTGCCAACAGCTTTCCTTCACCGCTTGCTTCGGCAAGTACATCCAGCAGAGCCGGGTCGTCCGGCAGGTTGCCTGCCCCCCAAAGCTGTAATACGGCGCCTTTAACGCGCGAATCGCCTAGCCATGCGGCCAGTTGCCATGCGGCCATACCCGGCCAAAGCGCTATGCGAACCACTTCGCCTTGATGAATGCCCTGGTAATCGGGCAATTCAAAGCGCGGTGCTCCGCGCTGCTGAACACCCAGGCCCTGGCTTGGGTAATAAACGAAGTCGTTACCTACGCGTTCGCCCAATAGTGGGTAGCCGGGTGTGGCAAACGCGGCTAATGCTTCACTATGCTGCTTTACCGAGCGCACGCCACGCATCAGTCGATTGGCAAAATAAACGGCGACCTCCTGAAGCCCGGACTGAGCGGCAAACCGTAATGCGCCATGAAGGTTGTTCAGACCATCGCCACCAGGCGCTTCCAGTGGCAGCATAGCACCGGTTAACACCACCGGCCTGTCCAGGCCTTGCAGCTGATAGGCTAGGCTTGAGGCAGTCCAGCTCAGCGTATCGGTGCCATGGATGACCACAAAACCCCGATAGTCGGTCAAGCGGGTGACAATATCGCGGGCCAGCTGCTGCCAGTTAAGCGGAGTGGCCGCGCTGGAATCAATCAGAGAGGTATAGCTAATAACATCATAGGCGGGAAGCGATTGCTGCTGGTCAACAGGCAGTTTGCCCAGGGCAGCGGCCATACGTTGTGCAAAATTCCCGCCCGGTGCCAGCCCGCCGGCTGTCTGCTGCATGCCAATCGTACCGCCGGTATAAATAACCAGCAGGCGCTCATGCCGAGAGGTAGGGTTGGCTAAAGGTGAGAATGTACTCATCGCATATTTTCCTAACGCACCTGGAGATAGGCCCAGGCTAATGATAATGAATCTTTAGTACGCCGTCCTGGTCGTCCAATTGACGCTTGCGCCCAACCAGAAGAGCAAAGCCACAGCAGACACCTACTAAGAAAATTAGTAGCCAGGCAATATAGTCGGCGTGAATACCCGCTTGTAGTAGTAGCCCGACGCCAAAAGGACCAAGAGCTGCAATTACGTAGCCGCCTCCCTGAACCAGACCGGATAGCTGGCCCGCTAGGCGCGAGTTTGAGGTTCGCAATACTAAAAGGCTAAGTGCCAAGCTAAAACTTCCGCCCTGACCCAGGCCTAGGAAAACGGCGCCTGGCCATTTCCAGACTAAAGGCGCAATCAGCAGCATCCAAAGTCCCAGCGCCGTGCAAGAGAGTACCAGTAGTAAGGCGGGGCGTTGGTCATGGCCCAGACGAGCAAGCCAGGGCGCACCCAAGGCTGAGGCCAACTGGCACATGATGGAAATTGCCATGGTCCACCCTGCGCTGGCTTCATCGTAGCCACGATCAATTAGCAGCGTAGGCAGCCAGCCAAACACGATGTAGGCCATGGATGATTGAATACCCATAAACAACATAACTTGCCACGTCAGCGGTTTGCTCAATAGCCGCAGAAGGCCTGAAGGTGCTTTAACTGTGCCTTGAGCATGCGTGTTGGGCATCTGAAAATGCCAAACTATAAGGGCGATCAGGGCGAGCAGCGACCAGCTCATTAAACTTGCCTGCCAGCTGCCTAACCACAGAGTAAGGGGTACGCTAAGTCCGGCGCCTAGGGCGCCCCCCAGGCAGAGCGCCATGGTGTAAAGGCCGGTCAGTAAGTCGGCACTTTCAGGCAGTTCGCGCTTGACCAGGGCAGGTAACAAGGTGCCACTAATACCGATAGCCCCGCCCGCCATGGCTGAGCCAATGAACAGCACTCCAGGTAGTGGTAAACCGCGAAGTATCAAGCCTGCCGCCAGCAGTAGCAATGCGGCACTAAGCGCACGCTCACTACCTAAGCGCTGCGCCAGTAGCGGAGCGAGTGGAGCGCTTAAGCCTAAAAAAAGCACTGGCAGTGTAGTAAGCACGCCTGCGGCGGCAGCCGAAAGGCCAGCGGTTTCCTGCAATCGAGCAAGCAAAGGAGCGACTGATGAGAGCGCGGGACGCAAATTCAGTCCCACCACGATCATCAGTAAGATAAAGGTAAGCGAACGACGGGCTAACATGACATTTTACTTGAGGTAAGGGCGTAAATCACCGCGCACGGCATCAAGTAATGTGATGAAGTGGTAGTCCTTAGGCGTTTCCAGACAGTCAACACGCACGCTGGTACGCATGCCCTTGTTGATATCGATCTTATCGAATATCTCAAGCGTGACTTTCTGAGCGGGTTTGTCACCCGGGGCCATGATGCCGTCTTCCAAGGTAAAGGTTTCAATCAGCGTAGCGCGAACGCGCGTACTGTTGTCTTCGCTAAGTACGCGCCTGATAAACAGCCAGCCTTCACACGGCAGTGCTTGTTCGTTATCGCGCTCACGCAAGAATAGCGTTCGGTAACAGGCGCCTTCGTTGGAGGCTTTTTCGGCCATGCTACGATAGGCCTGCACCACCTGTTTAGAGGAGGCACGGGCATCTTCTAAACGTTGCGAAACGCCTTGATGCTCACGGCTAAGCTGTTCCTGGCGCTGAAAGGTAAGCCACTGACGATATTCAGCAATATATTGAGACGAGGACATGATCGCTCCCTGATAATGTTTTATTCAACGCATGAGAATATGCGAGGGGGTAACCATCGCATATTCCTTGTCAGCGGGCTAGCGGCGTGCGCGGCGGCGACGTTCACCGCTGGGTTTTGCAGCTTCACGACTGGGCTTACGGCGAGCCTGAGGCTGACGACGGCCGTTCTCAATGGGCTCTGGCTTGGCATTGGGGTCGGGCTCAAAGCCTGGTTCAATATGCTTGGGAAGGTTCTGCTTGATCAGGCGCTCAATATTGCCCAGCAGGCCGTGCTCATCCACACATACAAGGGAAACCGCTTCGCCGTTACTGCCCGCGCGACCGGTACGCCCGATGCGGTGTACGTAATCTTCGGCCACGTTAGGCAAGTCAAAGTTGACGACGTGGGGGAGCTCACTGATATCGAGCCCGCGTGCAGCGATATCAGTCGCTACCAGCACTTGCAGGTCGCCGCTTTTGAACGCACCTAGAGCACGGGTACGCGCACCCTGGCTTTTATTGCCATGAATGGCCATGGCCGGAATATCCTGCTTGGACAGCTGCTCGGCAAGCCGGTTGGCGCCATGCTTGGTGCGGGTAAATACCAATACCTGAAACCAGCCATGACGTTGAATCAGGTGCGCCAGAAGTTCGCGCTTTTTATCTCGGTCGACGCGGTAAACAGCCTGTTCGATCTTCTCTGCTGTCGTGTTACGGGGTGCCACTTCAATCAGGGCCGGGTTGTTGAGCAGTTGCTGGGCCAGTGTTTGAATTTCATTTGAAAACGTGGCAGAGAACAGCAGATTTTGACGCTGTTTGGGTACCAAGCGTAGCAGGCGTTTAATATCGTGAATAAACCCCATGTCCAGCATGCGATCGGCTTCATCAAGTACCAGGATTTCAACGGCTGAAAGATCTACATAGCCCTGTTGCTGTAAATCCAGTAGACGACCTGGTGTGGCAATAAGGACGTCCAAACCCGCTTTAAGCGCGTCCACTTGGGGCTGTTGACCAACGCCACCAAAAATAATGTGTGAACGCAGTGCCAAATGTTGGCCATAAGCGGCCACACTTTCACCTACCTGAGCAGCAAGCTCTCGCGTGGGGGTCAGTACCAGAGCGCGAACCTGGCGTTTTCCTGGGCGCTTGCCGCCAGAAAGTCGCTGCAGCATGGGAAGCGTAAAGCCTGCCGTTTTACCTGTGCCTGTCTGGGCGCTTGCAAGCAGATCACGGCCTTCCAGAACAACCGGAATGGCCTTTAATTGAATAGGGGTCGGCTGGGTATAGCCTTGTGCAGTAATGGCACGTAATAAATCGTCGTGCAAACCAAGTTCAGAAAAGCTCATGCGTTCTCCGCAATTGCCTAATAGGGCAACCGCTTTATTAAAGCATTGCATTAGGCGTAATTTTTACAAAAGGCGAGGATGATTACCGTCGCGCAGCGAAGTTTGCCAGATAATTCGCTAGGCCGCGATGATCGTTGATTAGCCACGTATGACCATGAATTTATGTGATCAGTATGGAAGAGACGGGCATTGGGCAATGGGGACAACGTAATATCGGCATTCAAAATATGCCCGCAGTGTAACATGAAGATGTTACCAAGCGGGCATTCTCGTCAGGATTGATTGCGTGAGTATTCAAGCTCAATCAACGTTCAGTGAAATAACGGCCTTGGTTTATCTGGTCAGCAATTTGTTTGGCAACCTTGTCCCAGCTGGCGCTCAGCGCACGTACCAGGGCAGGATAGCCATCATCATCCAATGCCGTCTGAGCAGAAAAGCTTTCCATTACCAGAAGCTCATCATCAGGATTGCGTAACTGCCATTGGCCACTTGCAACCGCGATTCCGTCATGACGCCCCTGAAACTGGTCGACATCAATGCGCAGGGTAAGCGCTCCTGGCTGGCCACCATCATCTCGTATCACGCGAATGGAGGGCAGCGCTTGCGATAGCTGTGTGCGCAAATTGCGTGCTAGCTGACGACCAATGCTTTCCGCCCACTGATGCTCACGCGCCTCGTTAAGCGTGATGTCATCCAACTGCATGACGATGCCGTCAACATCCAGATAGTGGGCAAGGCGCGGCGCGCGTACTTGCAGCGTGCCCTGAGGGTTGCTGGGCGTATTGACCAGCTGACTTTCCGGCAGCTTGTAACGTGCGGGTGGCGTCACACTACTTGCACAGGCCGCCAGTGCAAGGCATAAGCCGATTAGCGATAAACACTTCAAATGTAATAGGCGCATGGCGTTATCCTTCTTAGCGCGGTGCACGCGGTATGGGGTCTTGAGTATCCAGATTATCAAACAGCAGTGCCCGCGGATTTTCATTTAGGGTGCGGGTCAGCGGCTGCAGGTCTCGCATCAACCGATCCAGGCGTTCAATAGCTGAGGTTAAATCCTGATATGCCGGTGAGGAGGGCGAAACGCCCTGCAAGGTACCGCGCAGTTCTTCAAGGGTGGCGTTAAGATTGCCGCCGACTGCCTGGGTGTCAGGGTCACTAAGCAGCTGGTTTAGTGAGGTGCTTACCTCGCGCACTTCATTCAACATGCTTTCCGAAGCTTGCAGGTTGCGATCCAGACCGGCCAGCAGGGGTTCCACTTCAAGGGCATTTAGTTTATCCAACAGATCGGTTATCTGCGCCTGAATCTGGGCAAAGCCACCGGCTACGGTCGGGAAAACCGTGCGGTCAGAAAACGTTTCAGCTATGTACGGTGCATCCGCATCGCGCTGGAAATTAAGGTCTACGAATAGCGCCCCGGTTAGGAGGTTGGCATTTTTAAGCGAGGCGCGAAGCCCGAGGGCAAACATGCGATTAAAACGTGCTTCCCACTCATCCAGATCAATATCGCTATTTTCAATTCCCATGCGCTGAGGCTCAATGCGAATCAGCACGGGGATGGCGAAACGGGCACGAGAATCAGGCTGGGCGGCGGTAAACTTCCAGGGAACAGCGGCTACGGTGCCCATGCGCACACCACGAAATTCAACCGGCGCGCCGCGTGACAGGCCACGTACTGTCTCATCCACTAGAAGCACGTACTCCAGATACCGGTTAAACGTACCTTCTCGTGCATCGTCTTCGTCACTATAAAGATTGAATTGGGCACCTGGTTCAACCGGACGCCCCATGGGTAAGTCTTCTGGCACGCCGAAGGTTACACCACCGCCCAGCAAGGCTTCAAACGACTCTACGTTCACTCGAAAACCATTGGCATCTAGGCGGAAATCGACAGCGCTGGACGTCCAAAAGCGAGTACTGTCCGTTACAAGCTGTGCGTAAGGCTCCTCAATGAAGATCTGGTGGTGCATCGTACGCAATTCCGGGTCAAAGCTGGTCTCTTCCACGCGACCTACGGTGTAACCTTGGTAGGAGATCGGATCTCCAACGCGTAGAGAGTTGCCCAGTTGGCTGATTAAGCTGATGTTAAGTCCAGCCATGCCCGCTGTAGCGACCGGTGGGGCATCACTAACTGGAAACTCACGGCGTTGCTCTTCTAAGTTTCCAGGTTCTAGCTGAATATAAGCGCCCGATAGCACGGTGCCCAGGCCACTAATACCTTCACGTCCAATACGCGGTTTGACCACCCAGAAGCGGCTATCCTCACGTAACATGGAGTCCGCCTGAGGCTGAATGCGCGCTGTAATGACAGCATGGCTTAAGTCATCGGAAAGCTGCACGCTTTGTACAAACCCAATCTCAACGTTGCGGCTACGAATTAACGTATTGCCTGCTTCGATGCCTTCGGCGTTATTCATGGTTAAGGTAATCACGGTGCCACGGCTAGTGTAATTATCGTACACCAGCCATAAGCCAATGATGATGGCTACTATAGGTACTATCCAGATGGGCGAAAGACGTGTTTGGCGTGAAGACTTGGCCTTGTTGAGATCAGGCTCTTCATTGAAAGTCGGGGTTTCGTTACCCATTAATGGCTCCCTGGATGGCTATGATCTGATGGGGATGCATCTACTTGGGGTGCGTCCCATATCAAGCGGGGGTCAAATGTCATGGCGGCCAGCATGGTTAAAACCACCACTGAACCAAACGCCAGTGCTGCCGGCCCTGGGGTGATGGACATCAGTGAGCCGGCGCGAATCAAGGCGACCAGAATGGCGACCACGAAGACATCCACCATCGACCAGCGGCCGATAAATTCAGTAATCCGATAAAGTTTGGTACGACTGATGCTGTTGGGTCTATCGCTGCGCTGTACGGCAATACACAGCCAGGAAAGCGCCAATAGCTTGCCTACCGGAACGATAACGCTGGCAATGAAGATAATGGCGGCCACCGGCCAGGAGCCCATCTGTATTAATTCGACCACACCACCAACAATCGTGGACGAACCGCTATGACCAAGGCTTGTCGTGGTCATGATGGGGTAAACATTTGCCGGTATGTACATTATCGTGGCCGCGCCTAATAGCGCCCAAGTGCGCTGAAGGCTATTTGGCAGCCGGGGGTGGAGTTTTTCATGGCAGCGTATACAGCGAGACTTCCGGCCAGGGGGCAGTGCGTTAATTAGCCCACAAGTAGGGCAACCCGTTAAATGCTGGCTAGCGGCCGTGGCGCCTGTTTGTGTGTTTTCTGGGGCCAGGGGTTCGCCTTCTAACGAAAACCACATCCAGTCGGCGTCAATAGACTGAATTGTCATCAACAATAGAATGGTAAATACACAAAACCCCCAAAACGAAACGCCCAACTCAATTTCCGCCATGCCCGCTATTTTGATCAAACTGACCAACGCCCCGATGATAAATACATCCGCCATCATCCAGGGCGTTAAATGAGCCAGTGAACGAGCGATATCGCGACTAAAATACAGTGGCTTGCCATGTAAAAGGCCTAGCTGCAACCAGATGACGTTAAGTAAATAAATGGCGGGTAGCACGGCAATCGTCATGATGACAATGATGCCAACAATTGGCTGGTGAAAGGCAATGAGCGTGGTGGCCGTTTGGGAAAGCTCGATACGATTGCTCACGCCGCTGACACTGAAGCTGACGAAAGGGAACGATACAGCCACTAGCAAGGCGATGAGTGCTGCAATAGCAAGTGCCATGCTACGTTGGGCAGGGTAACGATGACGTTTTACCAGAACATGCCCGCAGCGTGGGCAGCTGGCTTTCTCTCCTGAGCCAAGTGGCGGCAGGGCTGAAACCCAGTCACACTCATGGCAGGCGCGTAAACGCCTGCGCTGAACACGCGCTTCAGGAGGTAAGCGGTCCACCAACGGTGTGTTGATCAGTAGCGCAGGGCGTTTCATTAAACGGTAGTGGGGCAAATGCGACACTCTCACTTCGAATTTAAAGTAAAACTAATACGGTGCTGCCTACTTGACTGTCAATTACTTAATACTTCAATACTAGCTTATATCAGCGCTTGACCAGCGTATCCTCTTAGTCAAGGATGCAGCCGCGATAGTGCCTAATATTCTGTCAATAAGGAAATGAAATGTTACTTCCCCTAGTAGGTGTCGTGATCGGGCTGGTACTGCTGATTTGGAGTGCGGAAAAGTTCGTGGACGGCGCCGCTGCAACGTCACGCTGGCTGGGCTTGTCTCCTTTGCTGATCGGCATGCTGGTCATCGGTTTTGGCACGTCTGCTCCTGAAATGATGGTATCAGTGCTGGCGGCGTTACAAGGCAACCCGGGCCTGGCGGTGGGTAATGCTTATGGTTCCAATATTGCCAATATTGGCCTGGTGCTGGGTTTTGTAGCACTGATTGCTCCTTTGGCCGTGCACTCCAGCGTGATTCGTAAAGAGATGCCGATACTGGTACTGGTCACGCTGATTACGGGGGGCATGCTTTGGGATGGCTGGGTGTCGCGCTGGGAAGCGGCCATTTTGCTGGTCGTGTTGGTTGTGTTTATTACCGTAAGCATTGTTCGCTCAAAAAAACAGTCAGCCGATGACCCCTTGATTGGCGATGTGGCCGACTCGCTAGACAGCAAGCCAATGTCGCGCGGTAAGGCCATCATGTGGACGCTTATTGGTTTGGTACTGCTGATTGTTAGCTCGCGCCTGTTGGTGTGGGGCGCCGTGGAAATCGCACAGCGTTTTGGGGTCAGCGACCTGATTATCGGGCTTACGGTCGTGGCGGTGGGGACTTCGCTACCCGAACTTGCGTCATCCATCAGTGCTCTGCGCCGCAAGGAGCACGATATGGTACTGGGTAACGTGGTGGGGTCGAATCTGTTTAATAGCTTGGCTGTGGTGGGCCTTGCTGGGGTCATTGCGCCTATCGATGCCGGGCGAGAAGTGCTGGTGCGTGACTGGAGCATCATGACATGCATGACGCTTCTAATGATTCTGTTCGCGTTTTCCTGGCGCGGCCGGCCTCGCCGCATTAACCGTTTAGAGGGTGGCGTGTTATTTACCCTGTTTATTGCTTATACCGGCTATATGGTCAGTATTGTTGTTCTATCTTGATAAATTGCGGTGTTGTTTGACGTGCGTCAATGAGACACGTTTTGAGAAAGGTGGGGCAATGTATAGTGAGTATAAAGGCAGTAAGATGGCAACATAAGTAAAGAATAAGCTTAGGGCTTATAACTAAAATGCGGTGCCTATGTGGCGCGACTAAGCTTGTAATAACCATGAACAGGATATTAATTCAGGTCTTAGGAGCGTGTAATGGAACTCGATCCCTTGGTGCTGTCGCGAATTCAATTCGCGTTCGTCGTCTCTTTCCATGCAATCTTCCCGGTGTTTACCATCGGGTTGGCCTCTTACATAGCCTTGCTACAAGGGCTATTTTTCAAAACGCAAAACCCTGCCTGGGATCGTTTGGCGCTGTTTTGGACGAAAGTGTTTGCGGTGGTCTTCGGGATGGGGGTTGTGTCGGGGGTCGTCATGTCCTTTCAGTTCGGGACAAACTGGAGCAACTTCTCCTTAGCAGCCTCTAATTTTATAGGCCCAGTGCTAAGTTATGAAGTGGTCACGGCGTTCTTTCTTGAAGCAGCCTTTCTGGGCATATTACTTTTTGGTCGTGGAAAAGTCCCTCAAGGCATCCATTTAATGGCAGCGACGATAGTGGCGATCGGTACGTTTATTTCAGCTTTCTGGATATTGTCAGCAAACAGCTGGATGCATACACCGGCAGGTGTTGAGCTTATCGATAACCGCTTCCACGTGACTTCCTGGCGCGAGGCAATCTTTAACCCCTCTTTCCCTTATCGCTTCTCCCACATGGCCATCGCTTCCTTTATTACCGGTGGGTTTGTGGTGGCTGGGGTGAGTGCCTGGTTTTTACTGCGTGGCCGCGACCCGGAAGCCAATCGGCGGGCGCTTTCAATGTGTTTGTGGCTGCTACTGTTTCTGACGCCTCTCCAGGCGGTGGTAGGTGATTTTCATGGCGTAAATACTCTTGAGTACCAGCCTACCAAAGTGGCTGCAATAGAAGGACATTGGGAGACAGCTACCAACGTACCATTACTACTGTTTGCTTTACCTGATCAAGAGGCCCAGGAGAACCGGTTTGCTGTTGGAATTCCAAACCTTGCAAGCCTGATTCTTACTCACTCGATTGATGGGGAAATTCCGGGCATTAGCGAAGCGCCCCCTGAAGAGCAGCCACCGGTCATGATTGTTTTCTGGGCGTTCCGGGTGATGGTGGGGATTGGTTTATTGATGATTGCCACTGCCTTCACTGGCTTGATACTGCGCCGTAAAGATCGCATCTACGAGAATCGCTTATTTCTTAAAACACTAGTTGGCATGATTTCATTGCCGTTTATTGCGGTGCTAGCCGGTTGGATTGTGACCGAGTCGGGGCGGGCGCCATGGCTGGTATACGGCATTATGTCCCACGCTGATGGTATTACCCCTTCGCTGACAGGGTGGATGGCGTTGTTCACTTTGATTGGTTATGTATTGGTCTATGCTGTTGTCTTTTACGCCGGTGTCTATTACCTAACTCGGGTTGTTCGTAACGGTATGCTGCCTGCGCATGAGCATGCGTCGGTTGATAGGGATGCTGATCGTCCTAAGCGGCCTCTTTCTGCTGCCCATACCCCTTTTGATGATGACGTCGATCCGGTGAGGAGCTAATCATGGAAACGTTTGATCTGTCGATTATCTGGGCTGTCATTATCGGGTTCAGCGTTATTATGTACGTGCTAATGGATGGTTTTGACTTAGGCTTAGGTATTCTTTTTCCTTTTGCGCCCGATGAAGACGCTCGCGATGTCATGATGAACTCTGTGGCGCCGGTATGGGACGGTAACGAAACATGGCTAGTCTTAGGTGGAGCAGGCTTATTGGCGGCTTTTCCGTTAGTTTACTCGATTTTCTTACCAGCACTGTATATCGGCGTTTTCTTAATGTTGGCCGGGCTTATTTTTCGGGGCGTTGCATTTGAACTCCGGTTTAAATCACGTCGTAACCGCCACTGGTGGAACCGGGCGTTTTCCTGGGGTTCTGCGATCGCTGCTTTTGCACAAGGTGTTGTGGTCGGTGCTTATATTCAAGGCTTTCAAACCGAAGATTTTGTTTATACTGGTGGTGCCTTTGATTGGTTAACCCCATTTACGGTGGTAACGGGGTTAGGGCTAATGGCGGGTTATGCACTTTTGGGCTCTACGTGGCTGATTCTTAAGTCAGAAGGTCATATTCAGGATTGGGCTTATAAAATCACTCCCATGTTGCTGGGCATTGTGCTTGTGGTCTTCGCGATCGTCAGTATCTGGACGCCTTTTGTGAATCAGGTCGTCTGGGAGCGCTGGTTCGGTAATCTACGCTTGATCTGGATTTTTCCTGCGATGGCGCTTTTCTTTGCCTTCCTGGTCTTCCGGTCGGTGAAGCAGCGCCGTGAGAGCTATCCCTTTCTCGCCACAATCGGCATCTACGTATTTACCTATCTTGGCTTGATTGTAAGTCAATGGCCCATGATTGTTCCGCCCAACTACACATTGTGGGATGCGGCGTCAGCGCCTGGGTCGCAACTTTTCCTACTGATCGGTATGCTGTTTGTTATCCCTGTCATCCTTATGTATACCGCATGGACCTATTGGGTGTTTCGCGGCAAGGTACGTGTGGGTGAGGGGTATCATTAAGTCAGGGGCAGCAAGATGACGGAGCAGCCGTTAACCGCGCGCTCCTGGTTAAAAACGTTAGCAACCTTAGAGCGGCGAAGATTATATCTCGCCGCTTTTCTTGGCGTTTTGGCAGGTGTGCAGACAGTTATCATTGTAGTGGGCGTGGCGTGGCTGGTAGAGCAACTGATAGTTCACCATCAAACGCCTTATCAGTTGGTTAATGTTCTGGCCCTGCTGGCGCTTTGTGTCATAGGGCGTGGCATATGTCAGTGGGGGCAGGAGGTTATTAGCCTGGAAGCAAGCTTGCGCATACGCCGCTATGCGCGTCGCCAGATGCTGGATAAGTTCTGGGCGCTCGGCCCAGTATGGCTCGCTTATCACCAAAGCGGCGCCTTGGCGACCCAGGCCGTTGAAAATATCGAAGCGCTCGACGGCTACTTTTCGCGTTTTTATACACAGCAACGGATTGTTTTACTTTTGCCGTTGGTGATTCTATGCGTGGTGCTCAAACTGGATTATCTGGTGGCGATCTTTTTATTGATTTCCGCGCCGATCATTCCTCTCTTTATGGCACTGGTAGGTATGGGGGCGGAGCGCGTCAATCGCGATCAGTTTGCAGCGGTAGCTCGGCTTTCTGCGCATTTTCTTGATCGTGTTCGTGGGATGGCGACACTCCAGCTTTTTGGAAGAACACAAAGTGCCCACAGAGACGTGTGGTGGGCGACCGATGACTATCGGCAATTGAGTATGCGCACCTTGCGCCTGGCGTTTTTATCCTCTGCCGTACTGGAATTTTTTGCCTCGGTGGCGATTGCCGTCGTGGCAATGTACGTAGGTTTTGGCCTGCTTGGGTATATTGACTATGGGCCTACGGCTTCATTGACGCTTTTCTCAGGGTTGGCGGTCTTGCTACTGGCGCCTGAGTTTTTTCAGCCTTTAAGAACCCTTTCCCAGC
The DNA here is from genome assembly GCF_003989825.1 of Vreelandella populi. GTDB lineage: Bacteria > Pseudomonadota > Gammaproteobacteria > Pseudomonadales > Halomonadaceae > Vreelandella > Vreelandella populi. The sequence continues at coordinate 5,360 of NZ_RZHE01000004.1, read as the reverse complement.
ATTATCATGATCGCGCCACAGCGCTCGGGGCGGCGGAAAGTCTGGTGACGATTCTTAATGAATCAAGCATCCAACGGTGCGCGTTTATTGAGCCTTCAAATGAAAGCAGTATCGCTGTATTGAAAAATGTCTCTGTCGAGTATGCAGCCCGCGGCCAAGTGCTGGGGCCTGTGAATTTAACGATAAACCATGGCGATATAATTGCCATTAGCGGCCCTTCAGGAAGCGGGAAATCGACGCTTCTGGCACTCCTGGCCGGATTTTTAAGCCCCTCTGAGGGAGTGTTTGAACTAACACCACCATGTTACGCGTGGCTAGACCAGCAGCCAGCTCTGCTGCATGGAAGCTTGGCGGACAACTTGCGCTTGGCTAACCCGGAGGCTGATACAGCAGAAATGCAGCGGGCGCTTGACCAGACGGGGCTGGGGGCGTTGCTTGCTCAGCTGCCTGATGGCCTGGAAACGCTAATCGGCGAGCGTGGAATAGGCTTGTCAGGTGGTCAGGCCCAGCGGCTGGCCTTGGCGCGTATTTACTTGAGTGAGGCCAATTTTATTTTGCTGGATGAGCCTACCGCCAGTCTGGATAGAGACACTGAGGAAGCGGTTATTCAGGCGATGCTTAAATGGGCGGCCCAAGGGCGTACACTGATTATGGCAACCCATCATCCTGCGGCTATCAGAGCAGCGAAGCGGCATTTTGAACTGCGGGCAGGCAGGTTAGAAGAGGTGCGCCATGAAGCATGAAGTGCGCTCATCATTAAAAATGTTTTCTCAGACCCGTGATGCGTTGTCGCCGTGGGTCGCTTTGATGGTGAAACGGCGCCGACGTTTTTTAGTAGGTGCGTTGCTGATTTGGCTGACACTTGCCGCGGGTCTTTCACTGCTAGGACTTTCCGGCTGGTTTATCACGGCGTGTGCCTTGGCCGGTATCGCCTTACTTCTGGGCATACCGTCAAGGCTTGATGTATATGTGCCGGGGGGCGGGATACGTTTTTTTGCCCTTTTACGTACGGTCGCCCGCTATATAGAGCGCCTTTATAACCATGATACGGTGCTTCGCCTCTTGGCGGATTTGCGATATCGGGTATTTGGGCAGCTGATGCAGTTGGATGAAGCCGAGCTACGTCGACATCGTGCCAGTGATTGGTTGGGGCGTTTAACCGCTGATATTGATGCACTGGACAATCTGTATCTCCGCTTATTGATGCCTCCGGTTGTCAGCTTGCTTGTTATTGTGGGGGTTAACCTCTTTATTGCGATTTGGCTGCCTGGTATCGCGCTGGCATCAGTAGGCGTGCTGTTTATTCTCTGGCTAGGCCTTACTTATGGAATGGGCCGTTTGGGATTTGCGGCTAGCCATAGACAGGTAGCCGATCAGGAAGGCTTACGGCGTTTTGTGGTTGATCAATTGCACGCGTCGGCTGAGCTTATCGCTTATCGCAGTGTTGCCTGGCATCGACTGCAAATTGAGTCGCATGAAGAGGCGGCGCTAAATAATCAACGCCGGTTAGGCAAATGCATAGCGCTAGGCAATAGCATCATCAGTGTGGTCACCGGGCTTTTATTGCTAGGTGTTGTTTGGCTAGGAGGTCTTGTGGTGACCGATGGTACGCTTGCTGGGCCAATTCTGGTTATGGTGCTGCTCATCTTGCTGGGTATCAACGAAGTGTTTGTGCAGCTTCCCGGCGCGTTTGCCCGTGTGGGGGGAAGTGTTGCTGCAGCCGAGCGATTAAATGGGCTTGGGTCTGCAGTATCCTTGCTCAAGAAGGAATCGTTACCACTAGAAGGGCTCGATATAGTGGTGCAGGCGGTAACGCATCGTTACTCTTCAAATATAATGCCTGCCCTTGAAAACGTTTCTTTTCAGTTGGGTGCTGGTGAGAAAGCTATTATTACGGGCCATTCAGCGGCAGGTAAAAGTACGTTGGCGGCACTTTTAACCGGGCGGCTTGTGGCCTCTCAAGGCGAGGTGAATATAGGTGGCTGTTTACCTGCCGCCGTGTCCGAGAAGCAGCGCTCGCAGCGTATTGTACTGCTGACCCAGCAAGTGGATTTGTTTAATGCGTCGCTGGAAGACAACTTGCGGCTTGGCAACCCGGATGCAAGCGAGGAAGCGCTTTGGGAGGCGCTTGAAGCCGTAGCACTCGATACGTGGGTGAAATCTTTGCCACACCAGCTGGAAACGTCGGTCGGTGAGCGGGGTCAACAGCTTTCCGGAGGTCAGGCCAGGCGAGTTGCGCTAGCCAGGCTTCTCTTGATGGATCCATCGGTGGTTATCCTGGATGAGCCATTTGCAGCTATTGATCAAGCCACGGCTAACACGGTCGCTAATACGCTTTCGCACTGGCTTGAAGGACGCACCGCGATATTTTTTGTGCACCATGGTTCAAGTTTGTTAACACAACAGGTAAAACACCACTGGCACCTAAGTGCTGGAAAGCTGGGCCCAGGGAATTAATGCGCTAACAGTGAGCGCTAAGGATAAGTTATGCAGGATTTTTTACGTAGTCTCCCCAAGGTTGAGCTTCATCTACATATTGAGGGCTCCCTAGAACCCGAGCTCATGTTTGAGCTGGCAGAGCGCAATGGTATTGAATTGCCCTACCTGTCGGTTGACGAAGCCAAGGCAGCCTATCAGTTTAAGGATCTGCAAGGGTTCTTGAATCTCTATTACCAGGGCATGAGTGTTCTTTGTTTTGAGCAGGATTTTTACGACCTGGCTATGGACTACTTCAAGCGTGCAAGCAGTGAAGGCGTTGTGCATATCGATATGCATTTTGACCCTCAAGCACATCTGCAACGTGGCGTTTCATTGAATGTAGTTATGTCTGGATTGCTACGTGCCAAGCAAGAGGCTGAGCAATCTTTAGATTTAAGTGTCGGAATGATCATGGCCTTTTTACGTGACCGGCCTGCCGAAGAAGCGCTTCAGGTGCTAGAGCAGGCCGCGCCTTACTGGGATGAGCTTGATGCAGTTGGCTTGGATAGCGCCGAGCGTGATCATCCGCCGTCAAAATTTGTTGCGGTCTTTGAGCGTGCCAAAGAGTTAGGCTTGGCACGGGTGGCTCATGCGGGCGAAGAGGGGCCTGCTTCTTATATTATTGAGGCATTGGACTTGCTTGATGTATGCCGCATAGACCACGGCATCCGCTGTCTGGAAAGGGATGACGTGGTGGAGCGTCTTTATCAGCAGCAAACGGTGCTCACCGTATGTCCTCTTTCCAACGTAAGTTTGAAAGTGGTTGATGAATTAACCAATCATCCACTGCCTGCCCTTCTGGATAAGGGGCTTAATGTAACGATTAGCTCGGATGATCCCGCTTACTTCGGCGGTGGGCTGTTGGCCAATCATATTGCCTGTGCTCAAGCATTTGGTTGGGATGAGGAAGCTTTCCAGGCACTTAACCGTAATGCCGTGAAAGAAGCCTTCACCTCTGAATCCAGACGCCAGGAATTGCTGGCACGTCTTGATGTGATCGAATGCTAACTTTGCTGGCTGCTAGTGACCATGAACTAGGCGTTTTGCACGGCTACGCTAGCGCTTTAAAGTAATTTCAAAAAAGCTGTTGACCCGTCAAGAAAATTGGGTAGAATACGCCCCACATCGAACGGGCAACGCCCTCCGATAGCTCTTTAACAATTTGATCAGGTAATTCATGTGGGCGTTTGCCGATGAGGGTGACAAGTCACCAAATATCAAGGCAGGCGAACACAGCGATACTCTTCGGAGTATCACAGTATAATTCGTTTGAACCTTGAGCCAAGTTTGATCCGCTTTTGTTACCTTCGGGTAACGAGTAAGGATCACAATGATTTTAAACTGAAGAGTTTGATCATGGCTCAGATTGAACGCTGGCGGCAGGCTTAACACATGCAAGTCGAGCGGTAACAGGTCTAGCTTGCTAGACGCTGACGAGCGGCGGACGGGTGAGTAATGCATAGGAATCTGCCCGGTAGTGGGGGATAACCTGGGGAAACCCAGGCTAATACCGCATACGTCCTACGGGAGAAAGGGGGCTTCGGCTCCCGCTATTGGATGAGCCTATGTCGGATTAGCTAGTTGGTGAGGTAATGGCTCACCAAGGCGACGATCCGTAGCTGGTCTGAGAGGATGATCAGCCACATCGGGACTGAGACACGGCCCGAACTCCTACGGGAGGCAGCAGTGGGGAATATTGGACAATGGGGGCAACCCTGATCCAGCCATGCCGCGTGTGTGAAGAAGGCCTTCGGGTTGTAAAGCACTTTCAGCGAGGAAGAACGCCTGGTGGTTAATACCCATCAGGAAAGACATCACTCGCAGAAGAAGCACCGGCTAACTCCGTGCCAGCAGCCGCGGTAATACGGAGGGTGCAAGCGTTAATCGGAATTACTGGGCGTAAAGCGCGCGTAGGTGGCTTGATAAGCCGGTTGTGAAAGCCCCGGGCTCAACCTGGGAACGGCATCCGGAACTGTCAAGCTAGAGTGCAGGAGAGGAAGGTAGAATTCCCGGTGTAGCGGTGAAATGCGTAGAGATCGGGAGGAATACCAGTGGCGAAGGCGGCCTTCTGGACTGACACTGACACTGAGGTGCGAAAGCGTGGGTAGCAAACAGGATTAGATACCCTGGTAGTCCACGCCGTAAACGATGTCGACCAGCCGTTGGGTGCCTAGCGCACTTTGTGGCGAAGTTAACGCGATAAGTCGACCGCCTGGGGAGTACGGCCGCAAGGTTAAAACTCAAATGAATTGACGGGGGCCCGCACAAGCGGTGGAGCATGTGGTTTAATTCGATGCAACGCGAAGAACCTTACCTACCCTTGACATCCTGCGAACTTGGTAGAGATACCTTGGTGCCTTCGGGAACGCAGAGACAGGTGCTGCATGGCTGTCGTCAGCTCGTGTTGTGAAATGTTGGGTTAAGTCCCGTAACGAGCGCAACCCTTGTCCTTATTTGCCAGCACGTAATGGTGGGAACTCTAAGGAGACTGCCGGTGACAAACCGGAGGAAGGTGGGGACGACGTCAAGTCATCATGGCCCTTACGGGTAGGGCTACACACGTGCTACAATGGCCGGTACAAAGGGTTGCGAACTTGCGAGAGTAAGCCAATCCCAGAAAGCCGGTCTCAGTCCGGATCGGAGTCTGCAACTCGACTCCGTGAAGTCGGAATCGCTAGTAATCGTGAATCAGAATGTCACGGTGAATACGTTCCCGGGCCTTGTACACACCGCCCGTCACACCATGGGAGTGGACTGCACCAGAAGTGGTTAGCCTAACGCAAGAGGGCGATCACCACGGTGTGGTTCATGACTGGGGTGAAGTCGTAACAAGGTAGCCGTAGGGGAACCTGCGGCTGGATCACCTCCTTAAACGATGCGTC